>NZ_BPEW01000027.1 GCF_019654975.1 Shewanella sp. c952 | reverse complement strand
CTAATGACTCGTGAGGCTTAACCATACAACCCTGATGGGTTTTATGAGTAGACTAATAGGTTCTACGACTAAGATTAGAAGCACTTAATGTGTGTTTAACTCAATAATTTATATTTACTTGCGATAGTGAGTAACAGCTTTTCAAACTTTTTACCTTTAGCTTTTTAAAAGCTGAAAGTAATGCCAAATTTGTCTGGAAACCATAGAGCTGTGGTCCCACCTGATCCCATTCCGAACTCAGAAGTGAAACACAGTATCGCCGATGGTAGTGTGGGGTTTCCCCATGTGAGAGTAGGTCATTTCCAGGCGCCTAATACGAGAAAGCCCGTTGCTAACGCAACGGGCTTTTTTACGTCTGTAATTTGAGCGGGTTAATAACTTGAAGGTAGAGCTCTGCATGATACTGATAGCGGTGTGGCCGATATGCCCATGTGTCCACTTCGAGGATAATAAAGAGTAGGTGATTTCCAGGCGCCTAATACGAGAAAGCCAGTTGCTAACGCAATGGGCTTTTTTACGCTTGCGATTTGAGCCAGTTAATCATTTGACGATAGTCTTTAGCGCGACAATGATAGCTGTGCGGCCAATATGCACACGTGTCCACTTAGAGGATAATAAAGAGTAGGCGATTTCCAGGCGCCTATTTAGTCTCTAAGCCAGCTATGACGTAGTGGTTTTATACGCCTGTAGCTTAACTGCTTCTTTACTTGCCTATTTTTCTGCTTTTACCTCTCTTTACCTGTTAGATATAAGGTTATTTGGGCTACTTTTGGCACTTTTAATTTAAGCATATCGATTATGCGTAAACACTACTTCACATGAATTGAAAACATAATGGTAATTGGTTATTGCTATTAGCGCTTAGCTCTCCTAATTTAACTGCAATTAATCGCTAGGGATTGTCCAATGAAGCTAGAAATGATTTGTACAGGTGAAGAAGTATTAGCGGGTCAGATAGTTGATACAAATGCTGCGTGGTTTGCTAATGCGCTAATGGAGCATGGAGTAGAGTGCCAACGAAGAATTACAGTTGGTGATAGGCTTGAAGATCTTGTCGCTGTTTTTAAAGAGCGTAGCACCGAGGCAGATGTCATTGTTGTTAACGGTGGTTTAGGGCCTACTAGTGATGATCTATCCTCGGAAGCGATGGCATTAGCTAAAGGTGAGCCTTTGGTGGAGAGTAAAATCTGGCGTGATCGCTTAGATGATTGGTTTACTCGTAACGGTAGAGTGATGGCTGAGAGTAATCTTAAACAAGCATTAATACCTGAATCAGCCATCATGATAGATAACTCTGTAGGCACAGCCTGTGGGTTTGCTGTAAAGCTTAATCGAGCATGGTTGTTTTTTACTCCAGGTGTTCCTTTTGAGTTTAAACAAATGGTGAAAGAGCAGTTTATTCCTTTTATTAATGAAAGGTTTGAAATAGCGGGTGATGTTGCACTGCGTAAATATCTGACCTTAGGGCAAGGTGAGTCGTCTCTCGCAGATGCATTAGAAACCATTGTATTGCCTGAGGGGATCACCATTGGCTACCGAAGCTCTATGCCACATATCGAAATTAAGTTATTTGCACGTGGTAAAGCAGCAATCAGTGAGATGGATAAGATTGAAGCACAGATCCGTTTCCTATTAGGTACAGCGATAGTAGCAAATAATAAAAAGAGCCTAGCTGAAGAGATCCATGCTTTGTTGATTGATTCAGGGAAGACCCTTAGTGCTGCAGAGTCCTGTACGGGCGGCATGATTGCAAGTCAGTTGATTTCACATGCTGGAAGCTCAGCTTACTTAGATCAAGGACTGGTTACTTACAGTAATGAATCAAAGGTTAAATTGTTGGGGGTAAAACCGGAAACCTTAGATGATCATGGTGCGGTATCTATAGCGACTGTCGAGGAGATGGCATCAGGCGCTAGAGCTATTTTAGATAGTGATTATGCATTAGCGACAAGTGGTATTGCTGGCCCTACTGGCGGTACCGAGGATAAACCTGTAGGCACTGTCGCCATAGCATTAGCAACTAAGAGCGGGGTTTATAGCCAGATGATTAAATTGCCACGACGCTCTCGGGATTTAGTGCGTAGCTTAAGTACAGCGGTAGCATTTGATATGCTGCGCCGAGAACTACTCGATGAAGCCGTTATAGTTGATTATGGATCGATTAAACGCTTCTCAAAATAACGACCTTCAATAAAAAAGGCAGTAATGAATTTATCATTACTGCCTTATGTTTAGCGGTTTAGCTCAGCTTTACTCGTCAAATACTAAAACCAATTTTCCTGGCTTCACTTCAATGCGCTTGGTCATTTCTGCTATTAACGCTTGATTGGATTCCTTTGTATCAAGCACATACACAGGTTGAGTTTCTAGGAACTGTGTTAGAAATCCCATAAGCTGCGGTGCAATAGAGCCAATCGCTTTCTCGATATCTTTTGGCTTAGACTCTACTTTTACCAGATTAAGGTTACGCAGATAGACACTTTGATTACTGGCATCATACCAAGGCTCGGCTTCGAACTCTGCAGTCAAATCGGCACTAATAGGCAGCATCGGATTACGCACCTTTACAAGAGTCGACGCCATAACGGACATGGTATTTGGCTTAGCACCTAAAGTAACATCAATGTCATTCACTTTGAGTTCAATACCAAAGATCTGGTTACCTTGGTTGATCTCAAAGTGCATTTCATCACTTAAGTAGCCTTCCAGCTCACTCTCAGTAATGCTGTACTGACTGACACAGCCCGTGAGTAGCAGCGATAGTGCACAAAGTGTAATTTTAAGTATCTTCATTAGCCTGTGTTTCTCATTCCAGCGGCCACACCTGCAATAGTGAGCATTAAAGCAAGCTCCACATTCTTTGAGGTCTCTTCTTCTCTGCGGGTACGCGCTAATAGCTCAGCTTGCAGAAAGTTAAGCGGATCAATATAGGGGTTTCTCAACTCGACAGATTCTCTATTCCAAGGAGTGTGAGACATTAAGCTTTCCGCTTGAGTGAGCTCAAGTACTGCATCGACTCCAATCGCTAGCCGCTCACGCAGTTGTACGCCTAAGTGATGTAGTTCTTTGGGGACTAAGCTGGTTTCGTAGTATTTGGCTAAATTAGGCTCCGCCTTTGCGTATACCATCTCAAGCATAGATATACGGGTTTTAAAGAACGGCCAATCTTGCTCCATCTCTTGCAGTAAGGGCAGATCGCCTCTCAAAGATGCAGCTTGTAGCGCTTCACCAGCTCCGAGCCATGCAGGTAACATTAAGCGGTTTTGTGACCATGCAAAGATCCATGGAATAGCACGCAGACTTTCAATACCGCCATCGATACGGCGTTTTGCTGGACGGCTACCTAAAGGCAGTTTACCGAGTTCTACTTCTGGCGTTGCTGCTCTAAAGTAGGAAACGAAATCAGCTTCTTCTCTTACGATAGCGCGGTAAGCGAGTACTGACTCATCGGCAAGTTGCTCCATGCATCTGCGCCACTCTGGTTTAGGCTCTGGTGGTGGCAGCAGTGTTGCTTCCATCACCGCTGAGGTATATAGAGCAAGACTTTGAACCGCGAGCTTAGGCAAACCAAACTTAAAGCGGATCATCTCACCTTGTTCTGTAACACGAATGCGTCCATCTACAGATCTCGGTGGTTGCGATAGAATCGCTTCATGCGCTGGCCCGCCTCCTCGGCCGATTGTGCCGCCACGTCCATGGAAGAGGGTGAGCTTGATATCGGCATCTTGGCTGACAGCGACCAGTTTTTCTTGTGCACTGTACTGCGCCCAAGCCGCTGCCATCACGCCTGCATCTTTAGCTGAATCGGAATAACCGATCATCACCTCCTGTATGCCTTTGGTATAGCCACGATACCAATCGATACTAAAGAGCGACGACATACACTGAGACGCATTATTAAGATCGTCCAATGTTTCAAACAGTGGTACGACTCGCATTGGATGAGGGCAGCCCGTTTCTTTGAGTAACAGCAATACTGTTAAAACATCAGAGGGCTGGCTGGCCATCGAAATAACGTAGGAACCCATAGCTCGCGCTGGCTGAGTCGCAATGAGGCGGCAAGTTCTCAGCACTTCTGCAACCTCATCACTGCCCTGCCATGTAGACGGGATCAGCGGTCGCTTACTGGTGAGTTCTCTAAGTAGGAAAGATTGCTTCTCTGCTTCACCCCAATGTGCATAGTCGCCCATGCCCAAGTATCGTGTCAGCTCCGCAATAACATCTGCGTGGCGCTGAGCATCCTGGCGAACATCAAGCCTAAGCATATGGATACCAAAACAGGCTATTCGGCGCAGCATATCAAGTAATAGACCATTGGCAATAAGGCTCATGCCACAATCACTTAAGCTTCTATAGAGCATCATTAGCGGCTCTTTGAGATCTCTTTCATCCCAAATAATGTCAGCTAAATCTACCTCAGGCTTATGGCCTTCAAGTCTGGCATTGAGGTAATCGATGGTATTTCTTAGTTTGCCGCGTAGGTCTCTTAGTACATCACGATAAGGCTCGTTGCTGTTGTTGGTATAGGCAAGTAGCTCATCATTCGCGCTTTCCATAGACAGGTCGTTAACGAGAAGAACAACGTCTTTAAGATAGAGTCTGGCTGCGGAGTGGCGATTACGGTCGAGCACCTCTTGAGTGACGACTGAAGTCACAAAAGGGTTGCCGTCGCGATCGCCGCCCATCCAGCTAGAGAATCTTACTGGAGCGATATCAATGGGCAGTTGAGTATTGGTACGCTCTTCTACTTGCTGGTTGAGTTGACGCAAGAAGTCAGGAATCGCTTGCCACAATGACACTTCAATGGTGCTTAATCCCCAACGGGCTTCATCTACTGGAGTCGGCCGCTCATTACGGATCTCATTGGTATGCCAAATCTGCGCGATAAGCTGGCGTAAACGTAGGTGATGTTGCTTTTTCTCTTGTTCTGTTAACTGAGGATTTTCCAGTGCGGCTAGTGAGTCGACGACGGCAGAATACTTCTGAATCAAGGTTCGTCTTGAGATCTCTGTTGGATGGGCTGTGAGTACTAGGTCAATATCGAGGCTCTTTAAACACTCAAGCATTTTTTCTTGATCGATATTACCGCCGAGCATTCTGCCCAAAAGCTGCTCTACTGGATCGGGTACACATACAAGCTCATCGCAATTGCGGCTGATTGTGTGGAACTGCTCGGCAATGTTTGCCAAGTTTAGGAACTGGTTAAAGGCTTTGGCAAATGGCACGAGTTCATCATCGCTTAATGCCGATAGCAGAGTCAGCATCTCTTCGCGGGCAGCATCGTTGCCTTGGCGTGAACTTTTTGAGAGGTGGCGGATCTGCTCGATTTTATCTAAAAAAGTGTCATCGAGATCGGTACGAATTGTGTCACCTAAAATCTGTCCTAAGGTGCCAACGTTTGACCTTAACGACGCATACATATCAACCATACGTGCTCCATATCTGTAAGCTAATCGATCACAATACCTAGCGACAGCACTCTAGGCAATGATCTAGTTCGGATTACCGTGTCTGAATGTGCTCTACCTCACTTTAACCATACTAATTATGGCGCTTAGAATGACTTTGCACTGAATATCTAATCTGACAAGGTGAATTATTTTATACAAGCATGATAAATCAGTTCTTTTAATAGCTTCTTTGTTTTGTCTAGGTAGTGCAGATCGAGAAACTCATCGGGTTGGTGAGCTTGTTCAATGCTTCCAGGCCCCAGCACCAATGTTTGACAACCTAGCTGACTAATATAGGGAGCTTCAGTGGCGTAGTTGACCACTTGTGGTTCACTCTGTGAAAGCTGTGCCACTAACCTGCTCCAACTACTGTCTTTATCATCGGCAAAGGGCTCCGAGCCTGGGTACAAAGGTGCGACACTGATACAGCCGGGATATTGGCTAGAAACCGGTTCTAGGTAATTTGCCACCATCAGCTCTAACTCTTCTAGGCCTAGACCTGGGATTGGCCTAAGGTCGATATGTAGATCGCAGCAACCACATATCCTATTAGCCGCATCGCCACCGTGGATATGGCCAAAGTTCATGGTAGGGTATGGCACACTAAAAGCATCTTCACGGTAGTTTTCGGCTAAATGCTGCTTAAGCTTAAGCAGCTGACTGGTGACTATATGCATTATCTCAATGGCATTGAGCCCTTTAGCGGGATCTGACGAGTGACCACTTCGACCTGTTACCCTTATGCCTTGAGTAAAATGTCCTTTATGCATATAAACGGGCTTTAGGCTGGTGGGCTCACCAATAATGGCGTAATCAGGGCTGATTGATTTGGCAGCAGCAAATGCTTTTGCACCATTCATGGTGGTTTCTTCATCTGCGCTGGCCAATATATGCAAAGGTCGCTTGAACTTGTCCATTGGCAGCTCTTTTAATGCTTCTAGCACTAAAGCAAAAAAACCTTTCATGTCACAGGTGCCTAAACCATACCAGCGGTCATTTTTCTCAACCAGTTGAAAAGGGTCTTGACTCCAACGCCCCTCATCAAATGGCACCGTGTCGGTATGACCTGCCAATAACAGTCCCCCTTGGCCGCTACCATATGAGGCGACAAAGTTGTGTTTATCACGGGTGTTCGCGACAACATGTGTTTGGCAGTTCATGCCTAGATCTGTAAACCAATTATGCAGTAGTGCAATAACGGCCTTATTACTCATGTCGTGCTGAGCTTCTAAAGCGCTGATCGATGGTGAGCCGATTAGCTGGGTGAAGCTGCTTTTTAAAGTCGGTAGTGTAGTCATTAAAAAACACCTAAATATATATTCAAATATATTGCATAATTAATTTTGTGTGTTAGTCTATCAAACAGCTAAGATAAGTACCATATTTTGATGGCCTTTAAATGAGAGTATATATGTTTAACCTAGTTCAATTATTAAATATTAAGGTCAATCCTACCCAATTCCTGCGACGATAAACTTGTCTTTAATGGTGTTCAGCCAGGGCTTAAGTTGTGCCCATTCTTTTTTTCGTTTTGTCATCTAAATTCAAGATAAAGGTTTTAAAGTCATAGACTATGAAAAATATAGCCATTATTGGCGCTAGCGGTTATACCGGTGCGCAGATCACTTCTCTCATAAATGCTGAAATGGACTTAACCATTCAAGGCCTTTATGTTTCTGAAAATAGCCTAGATAAAGGGAAAGCACTTGCTGAGCTGTACCCTACATACAGCCATATTAATCTTTGTTTAAGCCCACTAAACGATGATGCTAAAGCAGCAATTGTTGAGCAGGCTGACGCAGTCGTGTTAGCGACTGACCATGTAGTGAGCTTACACCTAGCAGCTTGGTTTTATCAGCAAGGTCTAGCGGTGTTTGACTTAAGTGGCGCTTATCGCTTTGAAGCATTAGATAAATATCCTAAGTGGTATGGTTTTACTCATGAATATCCGCAAGTGCTTGCTGATGCTGTCTATGGCCTAGCGGAATGGAATGCAGACAAAATAGCAACCAGTAAGATGATCGCGGTACCTGGTTGCTACCCAACTGCATCACTAACAGCACTTAAGCCGCTCGCTAATATGCTGACTGATGTCATGCCGGTAATAAACGCCGTGAGCGGTGTGACAGGGGCGGGTAGAAAAGCGCAACTGCATACTAGTTTTTGTGAGGTGAGCTTAACGCCATACGGCGTACTTGGGCATAGGCATCAACCTGAAATTGCTACCCAGCTAGGCCAAGAAGTTATCTTTACTCCTCATTTGGGCAATTTTAAACGCGGCATACTTGCCACTATTACGGTGCAATTAGCTCAAGGTACCACGGCTAAAGATATTGAAGCGGCTTATCAGTGTTATGACAATGCGCCACTTGTAACAGTAAAACAGAATCAATTTCCTAAAGTTGATGATGTGGTGCAAACCCCTAACTGTCTTATCGGTTGGAAGTTTGACCCAGAAACAAATTATCTCGTGGTCACAAGCGCAATTGACAACTTAATGAAGGGCGCTGCGAGTCAAGCCTTGCAATGCATAAAGATTCATTTTAACGAATTGTTAAAATAACGGCTTTGGATACTAAAATGGCAACATTAAATACAGAACTGAATACCAAGTCTAATACTAAACCTGTCATGGTACTGAAAGTCGGTGGAGCACTGTTACAGTGTGAAATGGGCATGGCGCGTTTAATGGAAACTGCGGCAAAAATTATCGCCAATGGTCAGCCACTCATTATGGTGCATGGTGGTGGCTGTTTGGTGGATGAGCAGCTAAAAGCAAATAACATGGTCACGCAGAAACTAGATGGGCTAAGAGTGACACCAGCAGAGCAGGTACCTGTCATCGTCGGCGCACTCGCTGGTACCTCGAATAAAATTCTGCAGGCTGCTGCAAT
This sequence comes from Shewanella sp. c952, assembly GCF_019654975.1. Classification (GTDB taxonomy): domain Bacteria; phylum Pseudomonadota; class Gammaproteobacteria; order Enterobacterales; family Shewanellaceae; genus Shewanella. The sequence continues at coordinate 50,813 of NZ_BPEW01000027.1, read as the reverse complement.
CAAAGCCGGTATCACCTGTTTAGGTATGAGTCTTGCTGATGCCGATATGATGACAGCAAACATTAAAGACCCTCAGCTTGGATTTGTGGGAGAGGTTGAGCCAAATGATGCCAGTTACCTAGAGTTTGTATTAGCTAAAGGTTGGATGCCTATTGTGAGCTCCATAGCCATCAGTATCCAAGGCGAAATGCTGAATGTTAATGCGGATCAAGCCGCTACCGCACTTGCAAAGCTTGTTGGCGGTAATCTTGTGTTGTTGTCTGATGTTTCAGGTGTGCTGGATGGTAAAGGACAACTGATCAGCAGCTTGAATCGTGCCGAAATTAACGAATTGACTAAGATTGGTGTGATTGAAAAAGGCATGAAAGTTAAGGTCGAAGCTGCTCTTGAAGTTGCGGAATCGATGGGGCAAGCCGTTCAAATCGCATCTTGGCGCCATGCTGAACAACTTATTGCATTAAGCAACGGTGAAGCCGTTGGTACTCAGATTCAACCTTAGGGAGCGGTTTCATGAAGCATCTATTATCAATTAAAGATCTATCGCAACAGCAGCTTTTAGACTTGCTAGCGCTAGCAAAAAATATCAAAGCAAATCCGGCGGATTACAGAAAAGCACTCGATGGTAAAAGTGTAGTGATGCTATTTGAAAAGCCTTCACTAAGAACTCGTGTTAGCTTTGATATTGGTATCAATAAGTTGGGTGGACACTGTTTATATCTTGATCAGCAAAATGGGGCATTAGGCAAGCGTGAACCTGTATCTGATTTTGCCGCCAATATCTCTTGTTGGGCTGATGCCATCGTAGCGCGGACTTTCTTGCATTCAACCATTGAGCAGTTAGCAGAGCATGGCTCAGTACCTGTGATAAATGCATTGTCTGATCTTTATCATCCTTGTCAGGGCTTAGCTGATTTCTTAACTCTGTCTGAGCAGTATGATGACGTGAGTAAGGTAAAGCTTGCCTACGTGGGCGATGGCAATAACGTGACCCACTCATTGATGTTCGGCGCGGCAATTTTAGGTGCACATCTCACCGTGTTGTGCCCTCCTGGTCATTTCCCTGATGGTAACGTTGTGTGTGAAGCCCAAGCATTAGCAGCAAAACATGGCGGTACATTAGTACTTAGTTCCGATATCGGCGCGATAGCCGATCATGATGCTATCTATACAGATACCTGGATTTCGATGGGTGATAGCGCATCAATGGAAGAGATTGAAGCCAAGTTCAAGCCTTATCAAGTCAATGCAGAACTGATGGCAAGTGCAGGTGCTAAGCACTTTATGCATTGCTTGCCAGCCTATAGAGAAGTTGAAGCAACAGCAGAGATTGTAGATGGCGAAGGCTCACTTATTCTGCAGCAAGCAGAGAATCGCATGCATGCGCAAAACGCCGTGCTTGTCACTCTATTTAGTCAATAATTTGTATTGGTTCGTGCAGACGAACTGAACCAGAAATAATGTAGTAGGAATTAAAAATGTCAGCAGAATTAAAGAAAACAGATGTGAAAAAGGTAGTGCTTGCTTACTCCGGCGGCCTTGATACATCAGCCATTATCCCTTGGCTTAAAGAAACCTACGATGATTGTGAAATCGTCGCTTTTTGTGCCGATGTTGGTCAAGGTGCTGAAGAACTAGAAGGGCTGCATGAAAAGGCTATCGCATCCGGTGCATCAGAGTGTTACATCGTCGACTTGAAAGAAGAGCTGGTGGCTGACTATATCTACCCAACGATAGCAACTGGCGCAATATATGAGGGCACATACCTGCTAGGAACCTCAATGGCGAGACCTATAATCGCTAAAGCTCAAGTAGAAGTTGCCCGTAAAGTTGGCGCAGATGCCGTGTGTCATGGCTGTACAGGTAAAGGGAATGACCAAGTGCGTTTCGAAGGTTGTTTTGCGGCGTTAGCCCCCGATCTTAAGGTGATAGCACCTTGGCGTGAATGGGAAATGGTCAGCCGTGAAGATCTGCTTGATTACCTTGCTGTGCGTAATATTGAAACTACCGCTTCAGCAACTAAGATTTATAGCCGTGATGCCAATGCTTGGCATATCTCCCATGAAGGTGGTGAGCTAGAAGATCCATGGAACGAGCCGACTCAAGGCGTGTGGACCATGACCGTTGCACCAGAAGATGCGCCGAATGCACCTGAGTACGTGGCACTAGAGCTAGAGCAAGGCAAGATCACCAAAGTAAATGGTGAAGCGCTATCGCCATACAAGGCGCTGATGTTACTCAATGAGATTGCTGGCGCACATGGCGTCGGCAGAATTGATATCACTGAAAACAGACTGGTAGGCATGAAGTCGCGTGGCTGCTACGAGACCCCTGGTGGCACTGTGATGTTTGCTGCACTGCGGGCAATTGAAGAGTTGGTACTTGATAAAACTAGCCGAGATTGGCGTGAGCAAGTTGGCGCTCAAATGGCACACCTTGTTTATGATGGCCGTTGGTTCACGCCGCTTTGTGAGTCACTACTAGGCGCTTCAAAACCACTTGCTGATCTGGTTAATGGTGAAGTCGTCATTAAGCTTTATAAAGGCCAAGCGAACGCGGTGAAAAAACGTTCACCTAACAGCTTATATTCTGAAGAGTTTGCCACTTTCGGCGCTGATGATGTTTATAACCAGAAAGATGCAGAAGGCTTTATCCGTTTGTATTCGCTTTCTAGTCGCATCAGAGCATTACACGGTCACAACAAGTAACGTTAATAAAGTAGCTCATTAATTTCAGTATTTATACGGCGGACGACTAGTCCGCCCAGCATTTAAGAGGAAGCCAGCATGGCATTATGGGGCGGCAGATTTAGCCAAGAGAGCAGCGCACTGTTCAAACTTTTTAACGACTCATTGCCTGTAGATTACCGACTCATTGAGCAAGATATTGTCGGCTCGATTGCGTGGGCAACTGCTATTACTCAAGTTGGGGTATTAACCACTGACGAGTGTACCCAATTACATGCTGCGTTAAACGAGCTGTTAGCGGAAACCGCAGAAAACCCAGAGTTGATTATCGCTTCAGGTGCAGAAGATATTCATAGCTTTGTTGAGCAATCTCTTATCGCTAAAGTGGGTGATTTAGGTAAGAAACTACATACCGGTCGTTCGCGTAACGATCAGGTGGCGACCGATCTTAAACTTTGGTGTAAAAAAGAGGGGCAAGAGCAACTCGAACTATTGGCTAAACTAAGAGCTGCACTTATCGAGCTTGCTGAGCGCGAAATCGATGCTGTTATGCCTGGTTATACTCATTTGCAAAGAGCGCAGCCGGTTTTATTCGGCCATTGGTGTCTTGCATATGTGGAGATGTTTGAACGTGATATCAGCCGTTTAGAGGATGCCTTGAAACGTGCAGATACTTGTCCTTTAGGGACCGGTGCGCTAGCGGGTACCGCTTATCCAATGGACAGAGTAAAACTTGCACATTCGCTCGGCTTCGCATCGCCAACGCTTAACAGCTTAGATACCGTATCAGACAGAGATCATGTGGTTGAGATCTGTAGTGACGCTTCGATTAGCATGATGCATTTAAGCCGTATGGCTGAAGATCTTATCTTCTTTAATAGTGGTGAAGCGGGCTTCATCGAGTTAGATGATGAAGTGACATCGGGTTCATCACTGATGCCACAAAAGAAGAATCCTGATGCACTTGAGCTGATTAGGGGCAAGACTGGTCGGGTTTATGGCAGCTTAATCGGTATTCTAACCACAATGAAAGCACTGCCTCTGGCTTACAATAAAGATATGCAAGAGGATAAAGAGGGGCTGTTCGATGTCATGGATAGCTGGGCTATCTGTCTAGAAATGGCTGCATTAGTGCTAAGTGGTTTGCAGGTTAATCGTGAAAGAACATTAAGCGCTGCGCAGCAAGGCTATGCTAACTCAACTGAATTGGCTGACTACTTAGTGGCTAAAGGTATGCCGTTTAGAGAAGCGCATCATGTAGTAGGAGAGGCCGTTGTTGTCGCTATTGCGAAACAAACACCACTGGAAGATTTGCCTTTAGAAGAGCTGCAGAGCTTTAGCGCAATGATTGAAGCGGATGTGTATGAGTGTCTTACTATTGAGTCTTGCTTGGCTAAACGTGAAGCATTAGGTGGTACATCGTTACCACAAGTTAAATCCGCACTAGCGGGAAAACAAGCCAATAACTAATTGATTGTGATATAACAAAAAGGCGGCTATTTCCTAAAGAAATAGCCGCCTTTTTAATTGACTTGATTACTGAAACAGATCTTCTTCAGACTTATCGATAAAGATATCGCTGTTGTCTTCCTCTTGCTCAGTCGCATATTCTGTCGGCTCAGTACCCGCAATGAAGTACTCAAATCGAGTGGTATAGTCCGTTTTACGGCTCAACTTGCCGGTGGCTAAATCGATACGTGCAGATACTATTCCCTCAGGTGTTTTGGTCGGTTCTACTGGCGTGCCTTCCAGTGCATCCTTCATAAACTCATTCCAAGCAGGTCCTGCTGTTTTTGCGCCAGCTTCAGCAAGTGATATCTGATCTTTGGCGCCGTTAGCATTCCAGCTAGTGCGGCCGAGCTCTTGGCCATGGTCATCGAAACCAACCCAAACTGTAGTGGCAAGTTTAGGGTTAAAGCCACTGAACCAAGTATCACGAGATTCGTTAGTGGTACCGGTTTTACCGGCAATATCACGGCGTTTTACTACTCGTGCTGCGCGCCATGCAGTACCATTCCAACCGGTACCTTTACTCCAATCGCCACCCCCCCAAATAACACTTTTGAGTGACTCGGTAATAAGGAATGCGGTTTGCTCTGAAATAATTTTCGGCGCAAAACGTGAATCCTCATTGCCACATTGTTCTGCGGTCGATACCGTGACATCTATCGCTGCTGTTGCATCACTTTGTAACTCGTTAGCCATAGCCGCAAAAGGGTCATCGACTAACGGCTGCTCCGGTTCGGTAGGTGTGCAAGCAAGTGTTGGATTGGCTGTTTCAATTAGATCGCCATTGGCTGACTCGACTCTTTCGATAAAGTAGGGTTCGACCAAGTAGCCACCGTTAGCGAAGGTTGAAAAGGCGGTGACCACTTGCAATGGGGTGACCGATGGTGAGCCCAGCGCGATAGATTCATTACGAGGTAGGTCTGCTGGATCGAAGCCAAACTTAACTAGTTGGGCGATGGTTGCATCTAATCCGCTATAACGCATGGCACGAACCGACATGACGTTAATTGATTGAGCTAAGCCAACACGCAGCCTTGTTGGGCCACCATAGATATCTGGCGAGTTTTTAGGGCGCCAAGCGGTGCCTTGCCGTGTATCAGGTTTATTAATTGGGGCGTTGTTGATCAGCGTTGATAGGGTGTAGCCTTTCTCTAATGCCGCGCTATAGATAAACGGCTTGATGTTAGAGCCTAGCTGACGTTTTGCCTGTGTTACACGGTTATATTGGCTGGTATAAAAGCTAAAGCCGCCGACAAGGTTTCTAATTGCGCCATCTTGAGGATCTATCGACACAATCGCACTGGCAACCAAAGGAACTTGGCTAAGTTGCCAGATCTCGCCATTATTACGGATCCAAACTTGCTGGCCAGCAGTTAATACCTCAGTAGCCAGTTTAGGCGCTTTACCCTGTCGCTTATTAGTGATGAATTTACGTGCCCACTTAATGCCATCCCAAGGAAGTTCGTATATATCGCCTTTAGCAGTCATCACCTTGGCTGTTTGCTCTTCAACGCTAAGCACTGCCGCCGGATGCATTCCTTGAAATGAACCCGTTTGCTTTAATTTGGCTTTGATATCTTCACTATCAGGCTGAACATCGGTCCAAAGTACCTTGGTGCGTCCACGGTAGCCATGGCGTTCGTCATAAGCGTAAACGTTATGGCGTAACGCTTTTTGCGCATCCATTTGTAGTTTAGAGTCTACGGTAGTGTAGATGTCGTAGCCGCCAGTATATGCTTGCTCTTCACCGTACTTTTCAACTAAGTAATCGCGTGCCATCTCAGAAATATACGGGGCATATAAATCGATGACAGCACCATGGTACTTTGCAGTAATCGGTGCTTGAATGGCTTCATCATATTGCGCTTGAGTGATGTTGCGTTTTTCAAGCATACGGCTCAGTACCCAGTTTCGACGATTAAGGGCACGGGTTGAGTTTCTAATGGGGTTCGCCGCAGAGGGCGATTGCGGTAAGCCTGCAATCATAGCCATTTCAGGAAGAGACAGTTCGTTTAGCTCTTTACCGTAATAAACTTGAGCCGCTGCGCCAACACCGTAAGCACGGTTGCCAAGGAAAGAACGGTTAAGGTAAAGAGTTAAGATCTCCTCTTTATTGAGAGCTTTCTCAATTTTTAAGGCGAGAAAGATCTCTTTTGTCTTACGGATATAGGTTTTGTCTCGGGTTAAAAAGAAACCTCGGGCAACTTGCTGGGTGATGGTACTTGCGCCCTGACTCTTTTTGCCTGTCGTAACCAAAATAACGGCTGCGCGGATAATACCGATAGGGTCGATACCTTTGTGCTCGAAAAAGCGCGCATCTTCGGTATCGAGTACCGCATTGATGAGTTGTTCGGGTACATCTTCATATTGGACTGGAATTCGACGCTTCTCACCAAATTGGGAGATCAGTTTACCGTCACTACTATAAATTCTCAGTGGTGTTTGCAGTTTTACCGTCTTAAGCGTAGTGACATCGGGTAGCTCAGGAAGCACGTAAAAATATGCTGCCACAATAGCACCAATGCCAAGTAGCCCAAGGCTAAAGAAAGCAATAACTAAACGTTTTAACCACTTCAAAGGAAGATTCCATGAATGTAAATAAGACCAGTAGTATATAAGCCGTTGAAGAAATGGTGAAGTAAAAGCCTAAGGATTAATGTTTAGATTAACCAAATTAGCTTGATTGGCTGCAAAATTACCTAGAAAAGCGTAAATAGACGTGCGTTCTGCTTATCAAAACTTAGTTATGAAAACGAGAGTATTTAAGGTGTAACTGATTACAAAGCGATGCACGCTAGGAGTGAAATAGAAATTACAACGCTAAATTATGCTTAATGCGATCTTATTGAAAATAAATACGGCTGAAAATCAACCTCCGTCAGAACTGTGACGTTAGTTATAAAAACTGAAATTTTAACTGTTGGTAGTATTTATGTCTGTGTATTGTTATAAATCAGTGTGGATAGTAAAAATGATATAGGTTTTTAGTCTGACACAGTATAGGGCGATATAAGTAGTTATTTAAAGTCAATAAAATGGCAATTGTAAAATCCAGAAACATTTTGTACAAATAACTATAACGCGTAGATTAGTATGCTAATCTATTTTTGAAAATAATAATAAAGTGACGTTGGACTATGCTTTCAAATATATGGAAGCGTCAGGCTCCGCAGATGGTTGGGATTGATATTGGTTCCCATGAAGTCAAAGCTATTCTGCTGAGTAAGACTGCTGATGGATATAAAATACTAAGTCATGCTGCTATCCCGCTTAAAAAGGGGGCGGTAAACGATCATGAAATTCGTGATACGGAAGCCGTTTCTGAGGCCCTGAAGCAGGTTAAGCGCTCACTTCCTAAAACTACAAAATTCGCAGCGGTTGCCGTATCTGGTTCTGCTGTTATGACCAAAGTTATCTATATGGATTCCTCTTTGAGTGAAGAAGAGATGGAAGCTCAAATAGAAATCGAAGCTGATAACCTTATTCCTTATTCCCTAGACGAAGTTAATATCGATTTTGAAACGCTTAGTGCCAATAAAACGGACCCAAGTAAAGTCGATGTACTACTTAGTGCTTGTCGCTCTGAAAATATTGATAGCCGAACAGATGCTCTTGAGGAAATAAACCTTGAAGTCAAAGTTGTCGATGTTGAAGGTTATGCGTTAGGCCGAGCCTTTGAAATGATATCGGCGCAATTACCAAAAGATGCGCAGAATAAAGTGGTTGCTCTCGTCGATATTGGTGCAAATATAACGACTTTTTCTATTGTAGAAAATGCTGAAACAACTTTTGTTCGAGAGCAGGCATTCGGCGGCGAGCAATTCACTCAGTCGATACTCTCTTTTTATGGCATGACTTATGAGCAAGCTGAACAAGCTAAGCTTGCGGGTGATTTGCCACGTAATTATATGTTTGAAGTGTTATCGCCTTTTCAAACTCAGTTGCTTCAGCAGATAAAGCGCACGTTACAAATCTATTGTACCTCTAGCGGCAAAGACAGAGTTGACCATATCGTATTGTGTGGTGGAACTGCCAAGCTTGAAGGTATGACAAACCTGATGATTAACGAATTGGGTGTGAATACTGTGATAGGTGATCCGTTTAAAGGTTGCTTACACGCCGATGATGCCGTTAAGCAACAGCTCCAACCTGACATTGGTAAATATATGTTGGCATGTGGATTAGCACTAAGGAGTTATGCTGAATGGCGAACATAAACCTCTTACCTTGGCGCGAAGAAGCGCGCGAAAAGCAAAAAAGAGACTACACCGGTGTACTCGCACTGGTTTTCTTAGTTTCAGGTCTCGCTGTTTATCTCTCTTTGATGGCAATAGATGTTGTTTCTGATGATCAAAAGAGCCGCAATGCCTACTTACAATCAGAAATTCAATTACTTGAAGCACAAATTGCAGAAATCACCAAAATTAGAACCCGCAAAAAAGATATTGAACGCCGTACCGAGATTATTTTAGGGCTACAGCAATCTAGAAATCTGCCGACACATGTTCTAGATGAATTGGTACGAATCGTACCCGCAGGGATCTATCTTTCCAGTATTGAAAAGAAAGGCAGTATGTTGTGGATAGAAGGTCGCAGTGAATCAAATAATAATGTCGCTAATATGATGCGTAAAGTTAAGACATCTGATTGGCTACAAGATCCCAATATGCAATCGATTGTAGCGCAGAACGAAGAGCTGAGGCAGTTACAACGATTCACGCTAAGGGTCACTATTACCGATGGCGATAGCGCGGATTTGAGCGCGGTTAAAGGGGCGAGTAAATGAATCTCGATCTGAGTCAATTTAACGATATCGATTTTGAAAACATAGGTGCTTGGCCAAAATTGGTCAAAGTGGTGTTTGCAGCGCTGCTTGCCATTTGTGTATTCGTTGGTAGTTATTTTCTGTTTGTCTCTGATGCGATTGATGCGCTCAATGCTGAGCAGCAAAAAGAGCAACAGTTAAAGAGTGACTTCAAGTCAAAATACCAACTCGCCGCTAATCTGAAATTGTATCGTGAGCAGCTGGCGGTAATGGAAGTGCAGTTTGCTGAACTGTTAAAAATGTTACCCTCTCAAAATGAGATGCCAGGCTTACTCGATGACATCACATTTGTGGCTACCGATGCAGGCCTTAAAATCAATAGCCTAGATTGGGACTCTGAAATAGTCAGGGAGTTTTACATCGAATTTCCGATAAAAATTGCTGTAAGTGGTGATTATCATCAACTTGGACACCTTGTCAGTGGGGTTGCAAAGTTACCTCGAATTGTAAGCCTGCATGATTTTGTGATTAATCGAGATGACAGTGGCGGTCTCGCTATGGATATTCTTGCGAAGACTTATCGTTTTAAAGAGGGTGCGGAGCTGCCAGCGGAAAAGGGGACATCAAAATGATGAGAGCTTGTTCTGTCATAATCCTCGCTATTATGCTCACCGGTTGTGTTGGAGATCGTAGTGATCTTGAGCTATTTGTCACTACAACTAAAGCGCAACATATAGCACATATCAAGCCACTTAAAGCGACACCCAAATTCGAGCACTTTGATTACCAAGCAGACCTGATGCGTAGCCCTTACATGCCGCCGTCAAGAGAGTTGACAGAGGAGGTAATTGATACCACTAAGGATTGTTTGCAACCGGATTTAAAACGTCGAAAAGGTCGTTTAGAAACTTACGCACTCGATAACTTAAAGATGCGTGGAACATTAAGTGAAGTCGATACTATTTGGGCCCTACTCGAGACGAGTGACGGCAGTGTTTACCGCCTAGGAACTGGCCAATATGTGGGCCTTTATCATGGCAAAATAGCCAAAGTAACGCCGCAAACAATCGAAATTATAGAGTTGATCCCAGATGGTTCTGGTTGCTGGACAGAACGCTCTAGCAGCATGGAACTTACAGGAGAATGATAAGGATGACAGAGGGAATCATGAGATTGTCTATCACGCACCGCGCCTGCAACATGGCCGCGTCTTTTATGAAGGTTACTTTTAGCCTTGCGCTCCTATTAGGGATGGCTCCGCTTGCTAATGCAGCCAATAAGCTTATCGATGTTAAATATCATGCGGTAGTTGATCATCAGCTAGAGTTGCAGTTGGTTTTTGAACAGCCGATTGAAGAACCTGAAATAGACTTAAATGCCGATCCGGCACAGATCATTTTGGGGTTTACGGATAGTATTTCAGGGCTAGAAAAACAAACATTGCCGATTGAAACGGTTGGTGTTGAAACTGTCAGTACGGTGCAAAGTGGTGCCAGTCTTCAAGTATTTGTAGGTTTAGAAGACGTTAAGGCCTATCAAGGCCGGATTGTTGGCAATACATATCGACTGACTATCAATGACGAAGTCATTAATAGTAATGCTGGTGGCAATAATCCGTTTGTAAATGGCATTGAAAGTATTGATTTTAAGCGCACTGCGAATGGTGGTGGTCAGTTGTTAGTTAAATTAGACAATAGCACTGTGGCTGCAAACGTAGAGCAGGTAGGCTCTAAACTTGAGCTTAAATTGTATAATACTGATATTCGTTCTGACCTGCTTTACGTCATGGATGTACATGACTTTGCTACTCCAGTTAACAGCTTTGAAACGTTTAAAGAAGATCTTACCAGTCGTTTTCTTATCGATATTGACGGCAGCTACGAATATGACTATCAACAAGATGGTCGCGTTTTTATCTTGAGCATGGAAAAGGCTGAACGTCTTGATATTGCCAAAGAAGAGAAGACCTATGATGGCCGCTCACTGTCACTGAATTTTCAAAATATGGCGGTTAGAACGGTATTGCAGATCATTGCTGACTACAACAATTTCAACTTGGTTGTTAGTGATACTGTTGAAGGCGACATTACCTTAAGGCTCGACGATGTGCCTTGGGATCAAGCGCTTGATCTTATATTACAAACTAAAGGTTTAGATAAGCGCATTGAGGGTAACATCTTGATGATTGCTCCAAGTGAAGAGATTGCCATAAGAGAGAGCCAAGAGCTTAAAAATCGCCAGGAAGTGAAAGAGCTTGCACCGCTTTACTCGGAATATTTGCAGATCAATTATGCGAAAGCCACTGATATTGCCATTCTGCTAAAGGGTGAGGACTCTAGCTTATTGTCGAGTCGCGGTAGTGTTGCTGTCGACGAACGAACCAATACTCTGTTGGTCAAAGATACTGAAGAAACACTTGAGAGCATCTATCGTTTAATCGAGGTGCTCGATATTCCAATTAAGCAGGTACTCATTGAAGCTCGTATGGTCACGGTTAAAGATGACGTAGCGGAAGACCTCGGTGTGCGTTGGGGGGTAACAGACCAGCAAGGAACCAAAGGTACTTCAGGCAGTTTAGAAGGCGCTAATGATATTGCTGCTGGTATTTTGCCTAGCCTTAGCGATAGGCTAAACGTTAACTTGCCGGCAGCGCATGTTAATGCAACCAGTATTGCTTTTTCTGTTGCTAAGCTTGCTGATGGCACTGTGCTGGATCTTGAATTAAGTGCGCTTGAGCAAGAAAACAAAGGTGAGATTATTGCCAGCCCGCGTATCATGACGTCGAATCAAAAAGCGGCTTATATCGAACAGGGTGTCGAGATCCCTTATGTCGAGGCCAGTTCAAGTGGTGCTACGACAGTCACATTTAAGAAAGCGGTATTATCACTACGGGTGACCCCACAAATAACGCCTGATAACCGAGTTATTCTTGATTTAGAAATTACTCAAGATTCACAGGGTAAAGTGGTTGCCACGCCAACGGGTGAGGCAGTCTCTATTGATACCCAACGTATTGGTACTCAAGTGCTGGTGGATCATGGTGAAACCATCGTATTGGGTGGTATTTACCAGCAGCAATTAATTAGTCGTGTAAGTAAAGTTCCGCTTTTAGGTGATATTCCCTACCTTGGATTTATGTTTAGAAGTACATCAGATAAGAATGAGCGACAAGAGCTGCTTATCTTTGTCACTCCTAAAATAGTTTCCGAAGCGCTTTAACCGTAATAAGTAAATAAAAGCCAGCGCTTAGCGCTGGCTTTTAGCAATGTGAAATAGATTTTTGATAGAAATGTGCTACTTCGCTTGCCATCAATAGCGGTTAGCTGAGATAATCAGCGGTCAAGTCTCAATAGAGCAAGGTAACATTTAAGGTCAACTCATCGTTTTCGAGTTGGCGTAGGCAAACTTCAAATAAGATTCAGACATATATACCAATGGCCGAAAAACGTAATATTTTCCTAGTAGGCCCTATGGGGGCTGGTAAAAGCACTATAGGCCGTCATCTGGCACAGATGCTGCACTTAGAGTTCCACGATTCAGATCAAGAAATTGAAAGCCGTACAGGCGCTGACATTGCGTGGGTTTTTGATGTCGAAGGCGAAGAAGGTTTCCGCGTTCGCGAGACACAAGTTGTTGCTGATTTAACCGAAAAGCAAGGTATCGTGTTAGCAACTGGTGGTGGTTCAATTCAGAGCAAAGAGATCCGTAATAACCTTTCTGCTCGTGGGATTGTTGTCTACCTAGAGACCACAATCGACAAGCAAGTAGCGCGTACGCAGAGAGATAAGCGACGTCCACTACTTCAAGTAGATGATCCAAGAGAAGTGCTAGAAAACCTAGCAGAGGTTCGCAACCCTCTTTACGAAGAGATCGCTGATGTTATCGTTAAAACCGATGAGCAAAGCGCTAAAGTTGTTGCAAACCAAATAATTGAGCAATTAGGTTTTTAAGATATGACTAAACAAGTTCTGGTTGAACTCGGTGAACGTAGTTACCCAATCGTAATTGGCCAGAAATTGTTAAGTAATGGCGAGCCTTTGGCTCGCTATCTTAAAAATAAGAATATCCTCATTGTCACCAATGAAACGATAGCGCCACTGTATCTTGAAAAAGTACAAGCCATGCTGTCCGATTTCAGCTGCGTGACACCCGTGATTTTACCTGATGGCGAGCAATACAAAACGCTGAGCCAGATGGATTCAATTTTCACCTCTTTGCTGCAACAAAATTTGGGCCGCGACACGGTACTGATTGCGTTGGGCGGTGGTGTTATTGGTGACATGACTGGCTTTGCTGCAGCGAGTTACCAACGCGGTATCGATTTTATTCAGTTCCCGACTACGCTGCTCTCTCAAGTTGACTCCTCCGTCGGTGGCAAAACGGCAGTCAATCACCCTCTGGGTAAGAATATGATCGGCGCGTTTTATCAGCCGAAATATGTTCTGATAGATACTGATTGTTTAAGCACTTTGCCTAAAAGAGAGTTTGCTGCTGGTATGGCAGAAGTGATCAAATACGGCATTATGTGGGATGCAGAGTTTTTCAGCTGGTTGGAAGACAATGTTGAAGCATTAAAGGCGCTTGATATTCAAGCTCTTGAATATGCTATTGGTCGTTGTTGTGAAATTAAAGCAGATGTCGTCGAGAAGGATGAAACAGAGCAAGCGGTCAGAGCGCTGCTAAACCTGGGGCATACTTTTGGGCATGCCATTGAAGCTGAGATGGGTTATGGCGTTTGGTTGCATGGCGAAGCTGTTTCTGCTGGCACAGTCCTTGCTGCAATTACCTCAAACAAGCTTGGGCTAGTTGAAGAGTCAATTGTTTGTCGTATTACAGCGTTATTCGCTGCATTCGACCTACCAACTTCAGCACCCGAAACGATGAATTTTGAACAGTTCATTAAACATATGCGCCGCGATAAAAAAGTGCTTAAAGGACAGTTACGTTTAGTATTACCCGAAGGCTTAGGTCAGGCGGGGATCTACAGCAATGTCACTGATGAGCAACTTCAAGAGGTTATCGACTGCGCATAAACTATGCTGCAGGTATTCGGTGAAAGCTAAATTCAGTTTTACAAATTCTTTAATGGCTAAAGCCCCTATGTTTATCCAGCATAGGCAATTTCTGCTGTGTCATTATCAGCCATGCTCTATGCATTCAAGTGTGGGAGTATTAGCTTAAATGTCTTTAACGGGTTCTACATTACTGCCTAGCCAAGAAGCTCTTTTAAACCGCTTACAGCATATTAGTCTCTATGGTCAGCAGCTCATTGTATTAACGGGTGAAGAGGGAGCGGGTAAAACAACGCTTGTTACTGCGTTATTAACTGAGTTAGAAGAATTTAGTTCCGCTCTGGTTATTTGCCCTGAATATTGCGACAGTGCTGAAATTCGTCGAAAGATACTGGTTCAATTGTTAGCCGATCCAGTATTTGATGATGAGTTACCCTTGCCTGAAACAATGCTAAGGGCTAGCTCTGCACTACCTTCTGCGAGTTGTATCGTATTGGATGATGCGCATTACATACCGCTTGAGATCTGGGCTGAGTGTATTGTGTTGAGCCAAATGTCATTTGCGGGCAAGACTGTCAATGTGACGATGACTTCGCCGGTTGAGTTTCTCAATGATGTTTTGCAACAACTCCCAGTGGATCAGAGGCAACTGTTATTACCATTAGATATCGAGCCAATAGATAGTGTCGAAAGAGAAGGTCTGTACTATACGCTATTGAGTCGCAGCGAAGCGCAGCCGTTTACTCCTAGAGATATCGTCAAAAATAGATTAGAGATGCAAGCTGGCACCCCGAAAGAAGTTGTTCTGCTACTTGAACTTGCATTAAACGGGGATGCTGAGGACGCGCAGTCTTCATCCAAGTTTAAACGTCCTCTGATAGCGGTGGCTATTGCATTAGCTATGTTTTTTCTTATCTGGTTATTTATGAGGACAGAGCCGGAAGTCGAACCAACAACGAAGGTGGTGTTTGCGGGTAAACCCGTTTTGACTTCGTCTTTTTTAGCCGACTATGGTGAGCAATTGCTAGCTGAACATTTTACCGTGCTAGGAAAACATCGTCAGATAGATGACGAATTCGAAAATGATGAAGCACTTATTAGCGATCTAGCGGCTGAACAAGCCACCAAAGATCTTCATGCCGATGCGGTCGATGTCGATGAACCTACAGTGGAGGCTGCTGATAACGCGGCTGAGATTATTGACTCTGTTACCAGTCAAAATATTGAAACCTTCTCAATCAAAGAAATTGAAACTCCAGCGGCAAAGGACTTGAAGAAGGATGTTGTTGATAGCGTTAAGGTGCTGCAAAGACCCCGGCAGGGTTACACATTGCAGTTAGCCAGTGTAAAGCGCTTAGACTCTTTAGTGAGAACGTTAGAAAATGTAGCACAGCAGGACGGGATTAAGGTTGCTAGATATAAGAGCCGTTGGGTGGTGCTGCTGGGTGAGTTCGCCACGGTAAAGCAAGCGAGAGAGCAATCGTTGAAATTAACGGCAAACAGCAATATTTCTGCTCCTTGGATCCGAAAATGGCAAGATCTTACTGAATATGAGTTACAAGATAGTGTTCCAACTCGTGAAATTAATTAATAAACAGAGTACAATCATCAGCTCTCTTTTTCTTAGTATTCAATCAATTTAAATGATTAAAAAACAAAGGGCCTTCTTAAAGTGGGCTGGCGGAAAATTTAAACTGATTGAAGCTCTAAAAGAGCACCTCCCTCAAGGCGATAGACTCGTTGAACCATTTGTAGGCGCGGGTTCTGTTTTTCTTAATACTGACTTTGAGCGTTATCTGCTGTGCGATATTAATCAAGACCTGATTAACTTGTATAAGATAGTGCAGTCAGAACCTGAAAAGTACATCAAAGCCGCTAAAGCATTGTTCGTCCCTGAGATGAATCAAAAAGATGCTTACTATAAAGTTCGTAGCAGCTTTAATGAGACGAAAGATCCCTTTAAGCGTTCGGTGTACTTTCTCTATATGAACCGTCATGGCTTTAATGGCTTGTGTCGTTATAACCGTAAAGGTGGCTTTAACGTACCTTTTGGCTCCTATAAAAAACCCTACTTCCCAGAAAATGAAATCCGTGCTTTTTCGGAAAAGGCGCAGCGTGCCGAATTTCGTTGTATTGGTTACGAACAGGCAATCGATATGACTAAAGATGGTGATGTAGTTTATTGCGATCCGCCTTACGCACCATTGTCATCAACGGCGAGCTTTACCACCTATGTAGGTGCTGGCTTCTCATTGGACGATCAGGCACTACTGGCAAGAAAATCACGCCACACTGCTATTGAACGTGGTATTCCTGTTTTGATCAGTAATCATGATATCCCACTGACCAGAGAGCTTTACCATGGCGCGACATTTGACTCTATTCAAGTGCAGCGCAATATTAGCCAAAAGGGCAGTAGTCGCAAGAAGGTCGATGAATTGATGGCGCTATATGATGATTCATATCATAGTGAAAATGATTGATTTTGGGTCTGCTAGACTAAATCGTTAACGTCTAGGCGAGTACCTGATTAACAATAAAAATCAGTCCTAATACAAATACCACTGCGAGCAAAATACCCATCACTATGTAGGGAATTGGAGAAGAAGTTTGAAAGTCTCTAAGCCGATTTTGCTCTGTTTGCACACCAATAAAGGCAGCTAGGGTACTTAAGAGTACTTGCCACCATCGATATAGCATAAGAGTTGTTATTCGCCCTTCATCGGAGAATTATCGCTAGTGATTGGCGAACTCTGATGGCCATATAACAGCTCAAAAAGATCGATGAAATGTAACTGATTAGTTTGGCTTTTACCTGTTAACCAGCTCTTCCAGCTCAAGTCGTGTGACTGAGAAGCGCAGCGGTTGCTTGGGTGACTTGCAGGTAGGCCAGGGTTATAACTGCTGTTTGCTGTATCGCAGACGCAAGCAGCACTAGAGGCCGTTTCAGTTGATTGAGATGTTAAGCTAATCGTTCCTAAAGCTGCAGTCACGACAGCAAGAGTAGCAGCAGCTCTAAAAGTCGCTGTTTTCTTGAATAATCCTTTCATGTCGTCCTCCTATTTATCATGCAGTCGCAACATTATAGCAAACAAGGTCATATTTTAAACATTTTTTACACTTAAATTCATTTTTACTGTTGCAATGAAAAATTTTAGCCTACCAATTTAGCTAAATGGGCTCCCAGCTATAGAGAGCGTGGACTGCAGCAGGTAGAATAGTGCACTTCTTAAACATACTGGTGGTTTTAATATGCGTCCATTTTTGATTGCTCCCTCTATTTTGTCTGCAGATTTCGCTCGTCTAGGTGAAGACGTTGATGCTGTATTGAACGCGGGTGCCGATGTTGTCCATTTTGATGTAATGGATAACCACTATGTACCAAATTTGACCATAGGTCCTATGGTATGCAAAGCATTGCGTGATTACGGTGTAACCGCAGATATTGACGTGCATTTAATGGTTAAACCTGTTGATCGCTTAATCCCTGATTTTGCCGCAGCTGGCGCCTCAATCATCACTTTCCATCCGGAAGCGAGCGAACATCTAGATCGTAGTTTGCAACTCATTAAAGAGTCAGGTTGTAAAGCGGGCTTAGTGTTTAATCCTGGTACGCCATTACATTATTTAGATCACGTGATGGACAAACTGGATGTCATTTTGTTGATGTCAGTAAACCCTGGTTTTGGTGGACAGTCGTTTATCCCGTCAACGTTAGACAAATTGCGTCAGGTACGTAAGCTGATTGACGACAGTGGTTTTGATATCCGTCTTGAAGTTGATGGTGGCGTTAAAGTGGATAATATCGCTGAAATTGCTGCTGCAGGCGCAGATATGTTTGTTGCTGGTTCTGCTATTTTCAATAAGCCAGACTACAAAGCGGTTATCGACGAAATGCGTGCTGAACTTGCTAGCGTTGAGGCATAGCTAATGAAAGATTTTAGTCAAATAAAAGCCGTTGCATTTGACTTAGATGGAACGCTAATTGATAGCGTTCCTGATCTTGCTGCTGCGACCAATGCAACTTTGCAAGAGCTAGAGTTGCCGCTGAGTACCGAGTCACAAGTACGCAGCTGGGTCGGTAATGGTGCTGAGATGTTGATGCGCCGAGCACTCAACTTTGCGCTTAATACCGAGGTTAGTGACGCGAAGCTTACTGCATGTATGCCAAGGTTTATGCACTTTTATCAGCAAAACTTGCAGCAGCATAGTCGCTTATACGACAACGTCGAACAAGTACTTAATGCGCTGCACTCAGCGGGTTATCAGCTGGCTATCGTCACCAATAAGCCTTTCGAATTTACGGTGCCACTGCTTAAAGCGTTTAACCTAGACAGCTATTTTTCGATAGTACTAGGCGGTGATTCATTAGCCAAAATGAAACCCGATCCGCTACCGTTAATGCATATTATGCAACAGTGGCAGCTTGAGCCTGAGCAGCTATTAATGGTTGGCGACTCAAAAAATGACATAATAGCGGCAAAAGCTGCAGCTATCGGTTCAATAGGCTTGACCTATGGCTACAACTACGGTGAAGATATTGGCCTAAGCGGCCCGACCGCCGTATGTGAACAATTTAGTGAAATTTCCGCGTTACTAAAATAAGCGCGACAAGCAATGGAGCAATAAATAAAATGACGACCCCTCTAACGAAACCTGTAGTCCTAAGTGGTGCTCAGCCCTCAGGTGCACTTACCATTGGTAACTATATGGGCGCGTTACGTCAATGGGTTGCCATGCAAGATAGTCATGATTGCCTTTATTGCGTCGTTGACCTGCATGCAATCACCGTGAGACAAGATCCAGTTAAATTACGTGAAGCTTGTCTTGATACTCTAGCGCTATATTTGGCCTGTGGTGTCGACCCTAAAAAGAGCACGGTATTTATTCAGTCGCAAGTGCCGCAGCATACACAGTTAGGTTGGGCATTGAACTGTTACACCCAGATGGGTGAACTAAACCGCATGACGCAGTTTAAAGACAAATCACAAAAGCATGCCAACAACATTAACGTTGGTTTGTTTGGTTACCCAGTGCTAATGGCTGCTGATATTTTACTGTATCAAGCAAATGAGATCCCAGTAGGTCAAGATCAGAAGCAGCATTTGGAGCTGACTCGTGATATCGCGACTCGCTTTAACAATGCTTACGGCGAAACCTTTGTGGTACCGGAGCCGTTTATCCCAGAGCATGGCGCTAAGGTGATGTCGCTGCAAGATCCGCTGAAGAAGATGTCTAAGTCTGATGACAACCGTAATAACGTTATCGAGTTGTTGGAAGATCCAAAAGCGATTATGAAGAAGATCAAAAAGGCGATGACGGATGGCCAAGAGCCACCAATGGTGCGATTCGACACCGTAGAGAAGCCTGGTGTCTCCAACCTTCTGAGCCTAATGTCTGGCTGTACTGGTCAATCAATCGCAGCACTAGAGGCTGAGTTTGAAGGCAAGATGTATGGTCATCTAAAAGTTGCTACCGGTGAAGCCGTTGTGAGCATGCTTGAGCCAATTCAACAACGCTTTAAAGAGTACCGCGCTGATCAAACATTCTTGAATCAAGTGATGCAAGATGGTGCAGAGAAAGCACAAGCTAGAGCTGAAGTGACAATCAAGCAAGTGTACGAAAAGATTGGCCTTATCGTTTAAAGTTAAAGAGCCACAATAGATAAAAGCCAGCTTGTACGCTGGCTTTTTTTATGGCTTAAGACTGCTTAGTTAGCCAGTCAGCAAAGGCTTTAATCGCAGGCTCTTTCAAACGTCGCAGCTTACAACTGAAGTAGAACTCAAACCCAGTTAAAATATCCGGCAATGCAAGCTCAACGAGTACACCTTTCTCTATATCCGCTTGCACCATAAAGTCTGATGCTAGTGCGATCCCTTGACCTGCAATTGACGCTTCAATCGCCAGTAATACGTGGCTAAAAATATGCTGCTGTTGTTCTGGCGGTAAAATCATATCGTTTGCAATAAACCAGCGGTCCCAGTCGAGCCCTAGCGGCCCTTCATCGACGGTAAGCAGTGGATGTGAGCTGAGTTCATATATTGGGTCATCTGAGGATAATAAACTGGGGCTGATCACCGGTACCAAGCGCTCTTTATGTAGCGATTGATGATAATAACCAGGTTGACCACTTTGCCCGGTGATAAACATATCAGCCACGTTGTCACTGAGTTCAGGGTCATCAGTGATCATATCAAGACGGACCTTAATTTCTGGATGCTGCCTTCTGAACTCATTAAGTCTTGGAATTAACCACTTTATGGCAAAAGAGCTGTAGACCGCGAGTCGCAATTGGTCATTACTATCACCGCTTATTTGTTTACTCAAATCACTTAGATCATTAAAAATCCGCTCTAGCGATTCATAAAGGTGCTGGCCTTTGGTCGTTAGCCTTAATTGACGTCCTTCTCGTTTAAATAAGCGCTCACCAAAGTGTTCTTCGAGCAGCCTAACTTGATGCGATACAGCACTCTGGGTAATGCACAGCTCGTTGGCGGCCTTGGAGAAGTGGCTCTGCCTTGCTGCAGCCTCAAAGACTTGCAGCGCGCGCAACGGCGGAAGTTTTCTCATCGATGATCCTTATTGTCGCAAACGAATAGATTTTCACATGAGCTTAATGAGTGATATTGCTCATAGTATTAATTTAATTCATGTATTGATAAAAAACATCATTTCTAGTGCTGATTTGCGCGCTATATCATCCGCATATATTGAGTTAAGTGGTTAGAAATTAAAAATGAAGTCAAATGTGATGATTGGTATTGGATTACTGATATTCGGTAATCTATTTAGTGCGCTGTATGATGTATCGATTAAATGGATGCCAGAGGGCAGTAATGCTGCAACGTTTCTGCTCATTCGTCAGGTATTGTCTGTTTTGATGCTACTACCATTATGGTTTGCAGCTCGATGCCCAACTTCCAAGTACTTAAAACTGCACTTATTTAGGGCTAACACCGGGGCTTTAGGAGCTGTGTGCTTAATAATGGGCTTGATGGCATTACCGATGGCAACCGTGAGTTCACTGTTTTTCTCGGCGCCGTTAATCATTGTTTTGCTTGGCTGCGTGCTGCTTAAGGAGAAAGTCACTCCATCGCAATGGCTCGCCACTATTCTCGGCTTTATTGGGATCTTAATCTTGTTAAGACCAAGTGAGATAAATTGGTTTGGTATCGCAGTGCTTATCGCAGCAATAACCTTTGCTATTAATCAACTCGCACTGCGCAAGCTACCAACCACAGAGAACCCAACAGTGACACTTATGCTGTATAACGCACTGGGTATTCCGCTGGTGGCCGTTATGGTTGCAGTGCAAGGATTAGAGGGCGTTAGCTGGCAACTGGTGGCCATTGCAGCGCTGAGCAATAGCTTTTTACTGGCTTATCATTGGTTTTGTGTATTGGCATATCGCCGAGCACAAGCAAGCCAGGTCGCAATTGCTGAGTATAGTGGACTGCTTTTTTGTGTCTTCTTTGGCTGGTTGTTGTTCGAGGAATGGTTAGATACATTAAGTTGGGTCGGTGCCGCATTTATTGTATTGCCGTCGCTTATCTTGCCATGGCTAAGTCATATAATGGTTAACAGCAACCCAAAAAAAATCATCGAGCACAATGCGCGATGATTTTATGATTTGATCTGCTAACGGGTGTACTTAAGGTTATGAATCTGTGTACTCAAATACCTTGATCACTTTTCGTACACCGGCGGTATTGCGGGTAACGTCAACGGCAAGATCAGCTTGTTGGCGTGCAACTAAGCCGATTAAGAATACTTCGCCGTTTTCGGTCACTACTTTAATATTAGTGACATCCAGTCCATCTTCACTCAGCATGCGGCTTTTGACCTTGGTCGTTATCCAAGTATCGTTGCTGCGGGTGGTAAATGAAGTCGGGTTACCGATCCTAATTTGATTGTGGATCTTACCGCCGATTTTAAGCTCTTGCACTGTGCGTACGGCTTTGTCCCTTAACATTGAATTAGGCGCTTGCCCGATCATCAATACGTTAGAGTTCATCACCACGCCGGTCACATTCGCTTGGTTTTTCAAGTCTTCATGTGCCGAAAGCGCGCTAGAGATATTAAAATCTGCGTTGGTATCATCAAGCTGTGTTTGAAAGCTGCGTTCATCGTTGACCATCATAGCGCCTCCAACTGCGCCGACCATTACGGCTCCTGCGCAGCCCTGAAGCATCAACAAGATAGTAACTAATGAAAGCAGCTTTCTCATGCTTGTTCGTCCTGAGGAAACAGAGTGCGATCGATGTTGTCACATAGGCAATGAATAGCCAATAAGTGTACTTCTTGAATGCGAGCTGTCACATTTGAAGGGACACGAATTTCAACGTCATTAACGCTTAGTAAGCCGGCCATTGCACCACCGTCTTTGCCGGTTAATGATACGATCGTCATATCACGGCTCAGTGCAGCTTCCATTGCCTTAATGACGTTACCAGAGTTACCACTGGTTGAGATGGCTAGCAAAATATCACCAGGCTGACCTAACGCCATAATCTGTTTTGAGTAGATTTCATCGTAGCTATAATCGTTAGCAATAGCGGTAATCGTTGAGGTGTCACAGCTCAATGCAATAGCGGGTAAAGGTGGGCGCTCTATTTCATAACGATTTAACAGCTCAGCCGAAAAGTGTTGTGCATCACCAGCACTACCACCATTACCACAGGCTAAAATCTTATTACCACCTAACAAACATTGCACCATCATCTCTGCCGCTTTGGCAATCGACTCTGGTAATGCTTCTGAAGCATCAATTTTAGTTTGGATAGACTCTGTAAAGCTGTCTTTTATACGCTCTAACATGGGATTACCTTTTTATAGTCCTGCGCGTTTCTATCTACGCACAATTTAAAATGAATTTGGGTCAAAACGCGCTGCGGATCCAATTTATACCACTGGGATCGGCTGCGATAACATCAAACCGACAAATTGCATCGATTTGGTTTAATTGTATGTAATGACTAGCTGCCTTTCTGATACGGTTAGTTTGCGCCGAGCTTAATGCATTCAACGCACCGCCAAATTGAGTATGAGTGCGATATTTTACCTCAACGAATACCCAATCTTTGCCATCGCGCATCACTAAGTCTATTTCGCCAAAACGATAGCGTACGTTTTGTTCGACAAACTTTAGTCCATGTTGTTCCAAATACTGTCGCGCGGCGACTTCAGCTGCTTGTCCTTTAACCGCTGTTTTTTCTTTCAAATTCGCTCTTCCCTGTGGCGGTATTTGAATATAACGCAAAAAGCCTTTTAATAGCTAAGGCTCAAGCCAAATTTACATTTTGCTAAAAAGCCTATTATAGCGGACGAAGGTTACCTCTCTGATAACGTCCCCAGCTCAGTTGGCGGTTAATTGTGCCATCCGGTTGTACTGACAATACACCACTTCGGCCAGAAAACTGGTAACCCGGTAGCGCTCGCATTTGTGCAAGTTTACCGACTAAATCTAATGCGTCATAGCCCATAATGTATAGCCGTTTACGACTGTTACTCCACTTCGGCCATAACTCATTCACCATACGTGTTTCTGTGTTAGGGCTAATTAACCATGGAATGTCACTAATTGTAAGGTTATTCAACTCACTGGCAGTTTCACGACTGTTGCTTCCAACTCGGCTACGGCTGGTAGTATATAGCGGTACTGGCTCGGCAAAGACACTGAAGTTAACGTCGATAAATGGCTTTAATAGCAGCAGATCGCGACTTGCCGAGATCATATAAATGGCATCAATGTCGCGACGAGAGCGAAAGTCAGCCTCAATCTTAGGTGTCAAAATTGCCTTAATTCGTGCTATACGCTCTTTGCTGTCGATAACACCTAATGCTTTTTGTACTGTGACTTTCATTTTGTCACCAGCATCATAGTAATGGATTTCAGCAGGCTTTTGAGTGAGCAGTTGCCAAGCCTCGCTAAAGCTTTCAGCCATGCGGTGGCCGACAGCATCATTGCTGACTAGCAGTAGAGGCTGCTCAATACCATCATTATAAAGTCTCTGAGCGGCATCAATGGCTTCATCCGTGGGTGACAGTGCGAAGAAAAACTTGTCATCTTGCGGAGTGAAGTTATCAATATGGTTTAAATAAAGCTGTGGAATACTTTTAGCAACCTGAGTGTTTGGGGTTGTAGCAGGCGTAATACCCCTGCTTGCGGTTGGACTTAATTCTACTGACTCAGTGGTTGTGGCGGTTACGGCCATATCCTGTAACTGTTCTACTTCAGATTGCAGCAGTGGACCAATAATAAACTCAGCACCAGCAGTTACAGCTTGCTGATAGGCTGCTTGAGCACCTGGAGCAGTATCAAAAAATTTTACTGAAACACTGTCATCTGCCGTTGCCATATAGTTGGCAATAATGCCTTGTTTAACCACATTTGCCACGACGGCTCTAGAGCCTGTTAGTGGTAATAGAACGGCGATATTCTTAGGCTGATAGGGCTTAGTGTTGAGGGCTTTTTCAAGATCTGTCGGCAGTTTAGCTGCAGCAGGATGGGTTGGGTTTAACTGCTGCCAGCTGCCCAATTGACGGACTAAATCATTAGGGTTAATGGCATAGTGTTTGGCAATGTAAGCTAACTGTACCCAGCCTGCAAAAATAGGATTACTGCGGTCATCTCGAAAGCTTAGCAATGTTTGCTCATTAATAGGCTGCAGTGAGCGCCAGATTTCGTCATTGACTTCAAAAGCTTGTGTTGCAGGTAAATACTGACTGAGCAAACTTAGCTGGCGAACCTGTTCAATAGGCTGATTGATCTGCTGGTATAAGCGCGCCTTGAATTGGTAATAGCTGACCCATTGCCAGTTTGGTAGCTGCCAATTGCTTGGGTAATTGAGAACTTCAAGAGCGTGATTGTAAGTCGAAATAACTTCTAAAACCCGCGCAGATAGATATTTATGCTCTGCTAATAGCTCAGGTTTTTGGGTTATATCTTGTGCAATTGACTTCAAAGTCTTATCTGCAGCGTTGGCATTGCCTTCGTTTAGCAGTGCGTGGGCAGCCAATAAAACATACTTATCGCGGGTTTCGCGGTTTTTTTCATTGGCAGCTAATGCTAAGTACTGCGATGAAGCCTGCGTCACTGCAGACAACGAAACCTCTGTTTTTTCAGTCTTTACTGGCGTTGTCGGGGTACCACAACCGAACAAAACGGCAGATAAAATCGCGATTGAGATAAATTTAGTTGAATTCAGTCTTTTTAACACAGGTCTTCACTCTGGTAAGATGCTGTCATTAGTTTAACCTGCTCTTACGCTTGGCGAAAGTCTTGTTAAAAACTCTTGCCATTAGTCAATACAGAGGTAGATATGGACCTGTCGGTCGCGCTTTATATTGTTCCCACGCCAATTGGGAATTTAGGAGATATTAGTAGCCGTGCAATTGAGGTACTTAATCAAGTATCACTCATCGCCTGTGAGGATACGCGTCACAGTGGTAAGTTGTTAAGCCACTTTGGAATTGAGACGCGTAAAACCGCACTGCATGATCATAACGAGCGTGATAGAGCGCAGTGGATCATTCAGAAGTTGGGTAATGGTGAAGCGGTCGCGCTTATTTCTGATGCTGGCACGCCACTTATTTCAGATCCCGGTTACCATTTGGTAAAGCAGGTACGTGAAGCAGGTTTCGATGTTGTTCCTTTACCTGGTCCTTGTGCAGCGATTACAGCGTTGAGCGCCTCAGGTTTGCCGTCAGACCGCTTCTCTTTTGAAGGTTTTTTACCTTCAAAAGAAAAAGGCCGTTTAGATAAGCTCGCAGCGCTTAAAGAAGACCCTCGGACTTTAATTTTTTACGAATCTCCTCATCGTATTGTGCACAGCTTAGAGTCTATTGCCGCAGCACTTGGTGATGATCGCGAAATTGTGATGGCACGCGAAGTGACTAAAACCTTTGAGACCTTCCTGTCAGGCTCTGTTGCCGAAGTGCTGCAAACGGTAAAAGATGATGCGAATCAACAGCGCGGTGAAATTGTGTTGATGTGCCATGGATACCGTAGTGATGAAGAATCAGAGTTTTCAGCGGTGGTTATCGACACCTTAAAATTACTGTGTGAAGAGCTACCATTGAAGAAAGCTTCAGCCATTGCTGGGCAGATCTATGGCATCAAGAAGAATGCACTTTATAAGCACGGATTAGCGATCGGTCTCTAATAGGAAGCTTTAGTTGTAAGGCTATTTGTGAAAGTCCTTGGTTTGTTGCTTTCGCTTAGGCTATAATCCGCGCCGAGTTGGCTAGACAGTTGCCGCGTTCGCAAGAACGGGGAGGAAAGTCCGGGCTTCAAAGAGCAGGGTACCAGGTAACGCCTGGGCGGTGTGAACCGACGACAAGTGCAGCAGAGAGAAGACCGCCAACTTCGGTTGGTAAGGGTGAAAGGGTGCGGTAAGAGCGCACCGTGCGGCTAGTAATAGTCCGTAGCAAGGTAAACTCTACCCGAAGCAAGACCAAATAGGGTCCCGTATGGCGCTGCTCGCGTTGGGACCGGGTAGGTCGCTTGAGCCTGTGAGCGATTGCAGGCCTAGATGAATAACTGTCCACGACAGGACCCGGCTTATCGGCAAACTCTTTGGATGAAGACAACTGCTTGTTCTGCAAGCAGTTGTCTGATTTCTTATCTCAAACTCCCCCCCTTGTTACACGGTGTGTTACACCACTTGTTACACGCTTTTCCATTTCTAAGTCAAAATCTTACTTACTATCTCAGACATATATCTATTCAAAGTCGACTCCATAATCTGATTCAGATCGTGAGGTGCTTGTCATGAAAGCCGTTTATGGATTCAATCATCTATATCTGCGCAACAACACTTATTACTTCCGCTTTATCTTGCGAAGACATCGAGTGAAGTTCCAATTCACCTTGAGTTTACAATCAACTGACTTTAGTGAAGCCATTGTTTCATGGAAGAAAATAAGCAATGAGACCGCTAAACTGAAAAAGCTTGTACTGGCTTTCCAAAAGCATGAAACTGAAGAGATTGGTCGATTAGTAAATGGATTTAAAGTCAGTATGCAAAAACAGCTCAAGATGCACCACATTGACTCTATCGTTGCAGAGTTAGAACAGTCTTATAATGACAATGCCCACCTACTTAAGGTACTAGGCAATAATTGCCCATTAGGTTTCCCTGACAGCTTTCACCATGCTTATAAGTCAATATATGAAGATGGATGCAGTATTTCGTCAGATCAAAAACTGGTGGAATATGTAGGTGGTTTATCTAGTGTTGAAAAATCTGCTTTTATACAGTTTTTGGCAAGCGTGCTGGTTCGTTTCACCGAAGAAGAACAAGAGGTTAATAACCAAGGGTTAGCCTCAACGGCAAGAAATACATTAGCTACTCATGGTTTTGCGGTAAATGAAAATTCGATAGAGTTTCAGGTGCTAATGAGTAAGCTCAAATCCTCTACACAGATCCAAAACTCACTAATCGAAAGCGTTGCGAATGAAGATGGTGTGCGAGAGCGAGAATTAGCGTCGTTAGTCCAAACTGCCCAGCCACAAGCCAATACACCGACACCGAGTGCCGAGACCATCAGTGATGCACCCCTTTTCTCTGAGGTTTACACCGAATTCCTACAACACAAAATAGCTAAAAAAAATCTATCAGACAAAATGCAATCGGACTACACGAGAAAATATGTGGTTTGGGAAGCATTGGTCAAAGATAAGCCTATCGATCTTTATACTCCAAAAGACATTGGTCGATTTATAGATCGTTGCTTCGAATTGCCAAAGATGAATATCGGCCCATACAGCAAAATGTCTTGGTCTGAGCGCCTAGAAGTTGATGTTCCTGAAAAGGACTTAGCATCAACTAAGTCGGTACACCACTATTACAAGTGGTTACAGGGTGTTTTTGCTTACGCTAAAGGTGACACCATTGGCTATATCAATGCTTCTCCTTGCTCGATAAAGCGAGAGTTTAAGTCTAGAACTCGTGGCGTGTTTGATGATTTAGAACTGCAAGTATTCCTCAAAGCGGCTGATAATGAGAAACAACTTTGGCGTAAGTGGATTGTTTATCTTGGCATCTACACCGGTGCTAGGCGTGGGGAGTTAGTTCAGCTTCGCAAAGAGGACGTGAAGTTCGATACTGCGACTAAGCGTCATTACCTACTAATCACTGATGTACACGAAAGCCAAAAGCTAAAAACAGGCAACGCTAAACGTAAAATACCGTTACATATGGATCTAATCAATGCTGGCTTCATCGATTATGTGGAGTCCTGTAAGGAGCGAGTATTTGATAGTGTGAATAATAGTGAGGTAGTGACCGCGTGGTTTGCGAGGCAATTGCATAACCTTGAGATCGACTCAACTAATGAGTTAGGTCATATCCGATCGTTTCATAGTTTCCGCCATACATTTATTACTAAGGTGATGAACGCTGGTGTACAAGTAAACTTAGTGCAACAGGTGGTAGGACATGAAATAAGCTCGCTTGGAATCACGGGTAATTACACCCACAAATCGACCGAGCTTAAGCATGTGTTGCCAGTGGTGGATGGGCTAGTGGTATAGAAGTGTTTATTTGTGTCGTTACCTAACACTGCAATACACCTTAATGTATATTCATGACATATAAAGCTTTGGAGTCGTGATGGACCCCCTTAATGATTTTAAGAAAAAAGCAAAGATTGTCGCCCGTGACTTTGGACTCTATGGCTATCAAGCAGAATTAGTCGTTGCTCAAGTAGCAATGCCCTAACATGGGCAGATTTATGGAGAGTAGTATTAAGTGTCACCTCCTATTCTTTACCGTCGGACTCTAATATTAAGCGAGTTGTTGAGAAGCACACATCATTACAAGGCTACAACGACTTTACTTTATTTAATAATAAACATAAAAGCGATAATAATATGAGTGAAATGACTATCAGTAATCAGGAACAAGTTTCTAATAAAAATTTCTTGCCTAAGGATAATGAAAAAGAACTTATTAAAAAAATCCAGAAGTATATACGCAACAGTCATCACTTGATTAGATTGACTTTTACGATGTTGGACAAGTCCACAATAGATGCTTCAAAGCCAATATGTAAGATGTTGTATGATAACAATATTTTTAATTATGACACGGCAGTTGATGGTGATAAAAATTATAAGGATGTTATCGTTCTCAATAATGATGGTCATGATTTAGTCAAGACAAGTTTTTATAGACCTAAAGCAAAGCCTCATAAAAAGGGAGACCCTAGATTCTGGCCTCGGGGTTTTAAAAAAAGTGTAGAGCAGGATACGCTAATCTATATAACAACCTTTGAAAACACTGCTGTAATCATTCCTCTTACTCAATCTGTTTGTACAGATTCTTATTTAGAAAGCGTATTCGGCCCTATTGCAAGTAATGTGGATATTGTCCAAGAACTTGTAAATAAAATAAAAGTGTTTAGTGGAAGGTGGGAAAAAAGTTGTAGTCCAAGTAAGAAATCTCCGAAGGATGTTGGAGATACGTTGGAGCTTTTGCTTGGACTAGATATTAATAACCGGGGGGGCGCAGACTACAAAAATATTGTTGAACTAAAGGCGAAAAGAAGCGGAAGTAAAACTGCCGACACTTTGTTTTCCCAAGTGCCTGATTGGGATTTAAGCCCTATAAAGTCTGTGCGGGATATGATGCTGACATATGGATATCCAAGTAAACATGAAAAACGACAGGGATATAAAGATCTTTTTGTTACGGTTTCCAATACACCTAATCCACAGGGGCTATTCCTTGAGGTTGATCATGATGCCGAGCAAGTTGTTCAATATCATGTGGTTGATAGCAAAAAAGAAATTACAGCTATTTGGTTGTTTGAAAAGCTACAAGCAAGATTAATTGAAAAACACCCGAATACTGCTTGGGTTATTGCTGATGAAATGTTGATTGATGGAGAATATCACTTTAACTATAACAAACTAGAATTAACTAGGAACCCAATATTCACACAATTCCTTTCTCTTATAGAACAAGGAATAGTTCGTTATGATTGGCGTGGTGGTCATGAAATAGATGGAAAGGGCAGAGCTGATAAAGGACATGCGTTTAGGTTGAGGTCTCCAAAGTTTCGAGATGAGCTGTTTGGTGAGAGTGAGAATGTCCCGTTGATCTGTAGTGCCTAAGCTTTACTGTATACACCCAATGCTTAATGATTGCTCTTGTTAATTAGCTGCTATGACCGTTTAAGTGATCCCCTATCATATCCCCACTGTGGGGATATGATAGGGAGACAAAGGTGATAGGCTGTTGGATATAGGGTTTGCCTGTCGGTAATAACTGTTAATAAAACCTATAAATTAACCACGTAATATATTGGATATATACATATTATTTCCCTATTCGGTCTGTAGTTATTTTATAATAACTGTGAGATACAATTCCCTAGCTTTAAGCCTAGTAATGGCGGAACAGCATTACCAACTTGTGTGTATTGCGGTACCTCAAATTTACGATAATGCCCTCCGGTAGTAACTTTAGATCTGAACACAAAGTTATCTGGGAATGATTGTATTCGTGCCATTTCTCGGACTGTTAGAACTCTAAGCTCATGCTCATCATAATGGCAAGCATCATCAGGTATAGATAGAGCTGCAGGAGCAGGTGCGTTTGCCACTAAGGCTTTTTGTGTTTGCTTCTTAGTCGGGTGTGCGCGGAGGTACTGAATAAAATCTTGCTTTGAAGTAAAAGCTCGTAGCTGATGATCTATCTGCAAGTACTTATATTCACGACATGCTGCCCATGCGTCATCGTCCAGTTCAGTAGCATCACCTTTTAGCACTGAAAAAATAGATTTAGTGACCCAACGTTCATTAATAGTCTGAATTACTTGGTATAATCGAAAGCGGCGCTGTACCACTTCACCATTATTTCTGTATTCATGGTTTGGCCATTTAGACCCTTTTGGTGATTTTAACCACTTAGGTAAATGCTTGAAAGTTGCGTTTAGTGAAGTTATAAAGCCAGAAGGCTTTGAAGGGTGTTTTTGCTTTAAATCATCCAGTGCTTCACGAACGGTAACCATCTCACCATTAACTAATCCTGCTAGAAATGAGCTTTCAAATAAACTACGGTGGATCGGTTTAGTTGCATCGAAGTAATCTAAATGGCCGAATGGTAACTCACTGCCTGATTGTTGAACCAATTGATAAAACTCTAATGATGGCGAGAATAGCTGGGTATTGGCATCGTCAATTTCAAAGTTATCTGCGATCATTTCATAATGATCAAATCTAATAGCAATCATAATGAAACGAGGTCTATTCTGAGCTATTCCTGCTAACCGGGCATTTATATGTAGGCATAATGGCACGTAACCGATAGAAGCAAATACCTTAGCTACTTCATACCAAGCATGAAAGCTGTTGCCTTCATCATCATTAAAAGCTCTTAGAATTCCTGTTACATTCTCAAGCATCGCAATTTTAGGCTGTGTATGCTTAACAAACTTGGCAAACTCCCATGGAAGTGTATTTTTATCACAATCCTGTTTACGAAGACCTGCCATGCTGAAACTTTGACAAGGTGGGCCACCAGATACCAAATCTAAACCACCTTTAGAGCCAAAAGCGGTTCTGAGTTGCTTAGTTAATTCTTCGTTGGAATCTAGTAGGCGATTGAGTTCGACAATGCTACCAATTACCAGCTTGCCTTTAAGGTCTGATATATTTTTAGGGATATCACTTGTTCCGGCTTCATCGAATGCTGGAAAGGTAAATGGGTTCTCTCGTAAACGAGGCTTAAGTTCAGCATGATTGCTGTTTAGCCAAAGTGTCTTCTTAGCATGCTTGCCGTCTTCGCCTAATGTTTTAAGATTTTCTTTAAAAAAATTATAGGCAAATGACTCTGCGGCCATAGGGGAAAGTTCGTTAGCCATAGTCAGCTCAAAGCCGCTTTGTTCTAGGCCTAGAGAAAGGCCGCCACATCCTGAAAAGAGTTCTATATGGTTCAATTTTAACCTACCTAGTATCTATAATAGTGCCATAGTACTGAACAACATTGCGATTGTCCAGGTGTTTCACGCTTGCAGCAGAATTAATGTTGTGATGCTTGATTAACTGCTCAAATTGCGGCCACACAATACAAATATGCCCCTCAATATTTAGCTATATTCAGGGCAAATTAAAAACTGAGTTTCGAAATGGTACAACTAGTTAGTTTGCATATATATCTAGTGGCATGGAGTGCCTCTTACTTTCAAGGAACTATCAATTATGCGAAGAGTTTTTAGTGTTAGAGGTTATTAGCCTTGAGAGCAAAGTATTTAATGATATGAACTCTTCTGATGAATATATTTTCTCGCTATCTTCATCATGATAAACCTCTGGCGATTCATCTGTACCGCTGTTAACGGCTGTCATCACAACATACCTATCTTGTTCACTGTCTTCTCTCTGCTTAGGATCTTCATAATCAACCCAAAGAACCATAAAGCCAGTTGGAGTTTTCAAGTAAAAGCTTGGTGATACATCATTGTGCCAACTTTTGTCTACTAACCAAGGGTACTGGGTTAAGTCGAAGCCAAGCTCAAATTGTTGGCCAAACTCTTGTTTGTATAGATCCATTGTTGTTCCTTAGCTAGGCGTTAGATTACACGCCTAGAATACCAATTTTATTGAAGTTATCTAGATCATCTGACAGGTAACCGTTACTCCGGCGTAACTTCAACTTGATAAGCTTTAATCCCAAGGCTATAGGCAAGAAAGTTTTGCTCCCATATTGGGTGTATTTCACTTGCTTGTTCTATTGGTTGAATGCCCAAGGCGTTTTGAAAAATACCGCTATCAAAATCAAAGTCTAGCTCTTTGGTCAGTTCAGCCATGTAACCAATACCGACATAGCTAAAGTCGGTGATGTAGCAGATCCGCCACTGCTCGCCATGCTCCGCATTCGTTTCTTTCTCTAACCTTACCTCCACCGGATGGAAACCTCCGCGTTCGGCTGTGTAGTTTGGATCTCTGAAGTTAACGGTAATGGCTGAGGCTGCTTGATGGTTACTGATTAGCTCAGCTAGGTGCATGGCGAACATTGGCGAAATAGGTAAGCAAAGGTCTTGGTGTTTTATTTTGATAGTCATTGTGACGTCCGTTAGTTAGGCAAGTGAAAGCTTGGCCTGACTCATATCAGGCTCAAGCTTTGAACATTAGGGATTAAGGGGAGGGGCTGTTTGCTTATTGGTTTTTACTGTTATTTTTCTCCTTTGCAGCGCCCGGCTTTTTACCTTTCGTGAGCAAAGGGTCTAGTTCGCCAGCGACCACGGCTTGGATAATTGTCTCAATTGTTGTCACTAACGCATCTTCTTCACCTACCTCAATGGCATGCATCCCTTTTTGTAGTTCCAGTGGCCTGTTGCTACTACGAACTTCTAGGTAGTAGCGGTTGTTACGCTTGTAGAACCAAGGGCTAACTTTCTTCGGTACTTTTACTTTTTCCTTCTCGCCTGTCTCTTCATTTTTTACCCATTTCTCGCGGTAGAAGGTATGCACTTCTTGTTCGATAAGAGCCGTGGCCAATATCTTTTGTTGACCTAATTTGGTGAGGAGTTTTTCTCTACGCTGGACGAGCGGGTTACTGCTACCGTCTTCAGGGCGAGCGGTGACCTTGAGTGAGCTCAATAATGATGTTGGCATGATGATTACCTTTAATTGTAGGTGTACGAATAGGTGCCTAGCCCTATTCAGGGTTAGGCATAATGGTATTGAATCGGGTGCTACTTACTTTGTGCGTTAGTACTTGAAGCCGATGGTTCTGTTGCTGGGTTTACTATTGTTCTCGGTGGTTAGGATTGCTAAGCACTCCTCTGTTGTAAGTTTTACGTCTTGAAGTTTTTGGCGACGCTTTAAGATTGAAAAATCACCGGGGGTCAACAGTTTAAGTGAGTCTAGCGAGTGTAGTGTTTGAGTCGAAAGCGTATGGCTAGCTGTAACGTTTTGGAAGAGTTCCTGAGCTTGTTTTTCTGCTAGATAATCAAATGACAACTTGAAATCAAATCGACGCATCACAGCTCTGTCTAGACGTTCTGAGTAATTCGTAGCAGCAAAGAATGGCTGATTGAAACACTCCATCTGAGTTAGCAGTTCATTCACTTGCTGTATCTCCCAGCTTGCGTCTAAGCCGCCACGGTCTAGGAGTAAACTGTCTACCTCATCAAAGAATAAGATGCAGTTGTTATCTTTGGCCTCTTGAAAAATTCGAGCGATATTTTTCTCACTTTCGCCTACGTACTTGCCGAGTACGTCTGAGCACCTAATCGTTACTAGCTCGCGGTTACAGGTGCTAGCCAAGTACTCAACGACCGCTGTTTTTCCTGTGCCTGGAGGGCCCAGCAGCAGAGTGCGGATATCACATGTTTTACCTAAGGTTTGTTCTAGCTGGGTAATTGATTGGTTGCCCCCTTTGATGTTGAGGTACTCGGTAGAGAAGGGTAACTGTGGCTTATAACCCTGAGTGTGAGTGTTATGGCCGCAAGCCGTTAAGCTACTTTTTATCATTGTTTCAATATTATGCTCGGCAGCCTTACCTGTCAGCATGGTGTTGTGAGTCACGAAAGCCGCGTTAGTAATGTGAGCTGGTGTTAGTTCTGGTTGCGTAGCCAGTTGGCGTTTAAATACCTTGGATACCCTTAGCCCCTTGAAGCTGTTGTCCATCAAGCTTTCCATAACGCGGTTGTCAGGAATAGTGACATTGAGAACGTAGGTGAAGCGGCGTATGCAGCTATGAGGAATAACATCTATGTGGTTGGTGATCCAAAGGGTTGGTATCGTGTTTTGTTCCATCAGCTCATGCAACATATCCTTGCCGTAACCTCGGTGAGAAAGGCTTTGCTCAAAGATATCTTCACACTCATCAATGAGCAGTAAGGTCTTTTCATCAGCGGAGACCAACCGTTGCACCAGCGTGAGGTATTGCAGCCTTAGGTTAGAGCTGAAGGCTTGCTTCTTGAACCTAGCACGTTCTTCTGGCACTTCATCGCCTATGGGTTTAATGGCGAAAAGGTGCGAGTGTGTTTTACCAGCCAGTACTTTGGCTAGTTCGGTCTTTCCTGTGCCGGGCAAACCGTAGAGAAGGATGTTAATCCCCTGCATGGACTGGTTGATACTGTTGTCCAAGAACTGCAGCAAGGTGTCACACTCAAGGTGGCTAAAGTGGCGTAACTTCAGTTCTGATTTAGGTTTGGATTGTATGAACGGTTTAATAAGATTGATGTACTCATCCACCTTGTTACCGAGCAGTAAGCTAGTGATAGCCTGCGGTAGGTTCATGAAATCAATGAGGCTACTATCGAAGAACTGGTCAAACAGCCCAGTAGACACCAGCACCTTTAGGACTTCAACCAGCTTAACCTCTGATATATCTAACGTGTAGGCGAACATAGCATTGGCGTAATTGTCCTCCGGTAATATCTTGTTGATGAGGTCAAATAGGCCACGGTTAACATTCATCACCGCAATAAATTTCACTACCTTCCAACCGTCACTTGGCAAGCCTAACCCTTGGGAAAGTAACTTGCAGTTGTGGTCTAGGTTAATGGTATTTTCCTGAAGACATTGTTGTTTGAGGTGCTGCTTTAGATTGTTGAGATTGTTGCCTGCGCCTAACCTGATACCTTTGCCGCACACTACTTTTATCATGCGGCTGTTGAGTTCCTGAAGGTCAGTATCATCGACATAACCAGAGGCGAGGGCGCTATAGGCATAGGCGGTTGCACTGCTTTGGTGGGACTGTATTTGTGATACTTCTAATATCAAATTATCTTCGGCCAACGGTGTATGAAGCCTAGTCATCTTCACCTCCGGCTTGCGGATCATTAAGTTGATAGTTCAGTTGGTCTATCGCCTCTCTCATTACGGATTCATCGCGCTTATCATAAATCTGAGTGGTGGTAACATTGGCGTGACCTGCAAGTTTACTGGCGGTGCTTAAATCGACTTTCTGGTTGAGTAGTTCGGTAATGAACGTGCGGCGTAAATCGTGTGGTGAAATATCGATGCCTGTGTTGGCTAAGGTACGTGCTTTTACTATCTGGTATAGGGCTGCACTACTAAGGCCGCGGTCATGTTTTATTACATTGTTCCAGATGGGATTAAACAGGTCACCCTGTTGATGCGTCCTAACCCTTAGCCAGTTGTCGATATAGGTTAACGCCCAGATTGGGATGGGTTGCTTGCGTGGTTTTTTACCCTTGCCGGACTTAACGGTGAGTGTGTGCTTATCAAGGTTAATATCACTGACTGTTAGGTTGGCTAACTCAAAGCGTCTCAAGCCAGTACTTAGGAACAGCGCCAAGATACAACAGTCGCGTTTACCTATGTACCGTTTATCCAAATAGCAGGTGGTAATTAATTGGCTAACACTGTCGGATGATAACGCCTTACCTCGGCTGCTTGGGTTGATGGGGAGGTGCTTAATCGCCTGCACTTGACGCCATTGCATATCTTCGACCACTCCCATCAGGAAGCCTGTCTTGACGATAGCCTTAAGTGCGAACAGTACTAAGTTAATCGTCCGAGGTGATTTCCCATCATCCAACTTATGGCGTTTCACGTATTCAATTTGAGCGTAATTCAACGTGTGAAACGGCTGTGAATCTACTTCACCTTTCCACTTAAGCAGCTTGCGTACGGTGTTTAATTGACAGCGCAATGGTCTACGCCCACTGGGCGCAAGGCGTGACAAAAACAACGCCGTTGGAGTTTGATTATTCATAAGGGGAGCCTAGATAGAACACGAAGAGCTTCGTGCTGATAACACTATTATATCAAGTTGTTGAGAGCGGTTTTAGTGGTGCTTTTGGACGGTTAGTTTTCGTGAAGTAAAATTGTTAAACCAGTTGTTCTAGTGTGTAAATGATTGTTCAGCGAGTGGAAAATGGTAAAGTCTCTACAAGCTCAATTTTAGGGCTGATTTATTCATGTTCAAAGCATTAGGGAAAATGTGGAGATGAGTCAGTTTCAGGCTGTAAAAATGACATATGCACTGAACAACGAAGGAAACTTTGTTTCAGTTGAAGATGTTGAAAATGGTTTAGGTTGTGAATGTGTTTGTATAGATTGCCACGGTCGACTATCCGCAAAGCAGGGCAAGGTCAAACAATGGCATTTTGCACACCACCAAGAATCAGATAAGAAGAATTGCCAATGGAGTGGCGAAAGTGAGATACACCTCAGAGTTAAGAAGTACTTGGACCGACATAGAAAACTCACGGTCCCAATAGGCTTCTCCAACCCTACCTCTCTCACTATTAATTTTGATGATGTTAAGCTCGAAAAAAGTTTAAGGCCAACAAAGCGCATACCAGATGTAACGGGGTATTGTGATGGAGAACGAATTCTAATTGAAGTAAAAGTCACCCATGAGGTGGATAGGCTGAAAGCCTCAGAATATAAGGCTGCGAATGCTTCGGTCATCGAGATAGATTTTAGTGATTTTACTTTATTTGAAGACGTCATTTCTGATAAGCATATTGAGAGTCACCTCAAAAGAACTTGTCTGCTTTGGATCTCTGTGGCACCTGCTGGTGCTATAGCTCAGTTATTTCAAGGACATGAGCGAGCAATCACTAAGAAATTAATAGATAAAAATAAACAGCTTCAACGAGAGCAAGACCAGCTTGATAGGGAGATTAAACATAGAACTGAGTATGTAGATTCTTTTGAGCATCTGTATTCAGATTACAAGAAGAGGGTTAAGGCTGTAACGGATGAACTGGTTGAAGTGTCAACTCAAGTAGATAAATTCAGATCGGAACAGCAAGCTAATATAGAAGCTGCCCGCTCTTCCTTCTCAAGTACTATGGACCAACTTGAAGATCAGCACTTAAGGCAACTTGATGAACAAAATGAAGCGAAATTTGATCGACTTGAACAGGATTTTATTCAAGACTTATACGAGAAGCATAAATCTCTGTTGAGTAAGATACATGAAGCAGAATATAAGCTAGATAGTAAGTTAGAAACGTTGGCTTCGGTTGAGGAGCAATTAGGGGATCTCGATGAAAAATCTGCAGAGTTGCTGCAGTTAGAATCTAAGCTTCATAGCAAAGCTGTATCTTTAAAAGAAAGAGACCAAGCATGGTTGTTAGCCTCTAGCGCCAATGCTTCAATAAGAAGACACTTTAGTAGAATTGAACCTGATCTTAGATTGATATGTAAGAAAGGAGGTATACCTTGGCCATTCAAAGATTGCCTCTTAGATGAACTAAGCCAAATACTTGATACCCCAACTTCACGGTAACGTACACTAACCGGAAATGGGCTGTATTTGTCCTCGCTACGGTGAAAACTGTTATATTTGAGCTCTTCAGTATCACTACACACGACGAGAAAACAGGCCTCCAAAGGCTGCTTAAAACACACCCTAGAGTATGAATTAAGCTGTTAGTTAGAGGGATTTATTGCAAGTCATTGATTGAGCACACAAGTAGTTAACGCTGAAATTAACTATCTTGGCAAGATTTAATCGACTGTATAATCTCCTTTCTAGATGGCTTCAAATTCCCCTTAGCTATTTGGTGCGTATTCAGGGTTGGCTTCATTATGACTTGTTGAAGTTGTTGAGCCAGCAGGTAACATTTCAAATTCATTTCATCGGCATTGATTGGAATTTTGAATTGAGGATCATTGAGCATTTTTTCTAACTGCTTAGTTTCTCGTTTCCCTAAATGGTCCCAGACTGCATCAGACTTAAAGCGTGCAAGCTTAGCTGCTAACTTCTCTGGTAAGTGCTTGAACACCTTTGGGGAGTATATGTATAGGCGTTCAAAGTTAGCGCTAACTTTATCCAGAGCAGTAACGAGTAAGCCACCATTCCCATTTTTACTAGGGAGCAAGCGCCGCTCAATCTTGCATAGTGCGACAAAGCACGCAGCCTCTTCAAGCGTAATAATTCCTTCATAGATCAACTTAAGTACTGGATCATAAGAAATAAAGTGTGAGTTGTTAGCGTGGTCTCCAGAGTAGCCTGAGCTAGCCATTGATTTACTCGAATCTTTTGGACATATGGCAAAGTGTTCGACCGAGTGATGAGTGTCTTTCAGCATTAAAAAAGGAAATGGAAGGCCATAAAACTTCGCTTCAAAATCTATTCTGGTTATGTATGCCCCGTTAGTAGTTCCTTTTGTTTTTGAGTCATCATGAAAAACCGCTTTATCGTACGCTGCTTTGGATAAGCTTCTAAGCCAGCTAAGGAATATTTTAAGGTTGTTAATGCCGAGTGATGATAGACGGAATGATATTCTAGATGAGCGAATGGTTTCGCTACTTTTGTGCTTTCCATTGCAGCTACTTGAACTGTCATCCACAGGCATATAATGGAAGCGTATTTCTCCTCCAGTACTAAAACGATATATCCAATGGTATTGATAAAGGTGGCCAAGTTCTCCTCCCGATTTATGGAAGATCTTTAGAAATGCTTCCCCATTTGCCCCCTCCATTACCAGACTCTTTAATTCAGTATGTTTTCCATTAAGCTTCTTGGAGCTCTGCTCGCCCATTTGATCCCATACCTTTTGACTTAACTCTAAGGTAAAGGCGCAATCATCAATACTAACTTCTAGGTGCTGAGAAGGATCTCCAAGTAAGGTGCTGAGTAACTTGTGAGAGTGTCTAATGTATTCATCATTCTGTACAAAACTAGATATGCTTTCATCACTTAGTTCTGTGAACTTTCCTGATGAGTGATAAAAATTGGTGTACTTGCTAGATAATTCTAGAAGTAGTTCTTTGTCCCCTAAATCAGGTAGTTCGGAAAGTGGCATCAAAAAATAGGGATACTTATTACTAGTAGATCTTAATTGATACATAGCCTTGCTAAGCTTAGTAGCAGAGGTAATAGGCTTAGTGACAGTGCTATTAGAAGAACAGGTTCGAGTTTTCATCTGTAATTACCTTAATAGTGGCTAAAGTACTCAAATGCGAAGCTAGAGCAGGTACTTCCATACATGTTCAGGCTACGTTATGGCTAATGAGTACAAAAATACTTGTTTGCTCAGCTGTAACACAAAGGTGTCTCTGTGTTTAATATCACCACGCACTTCACTTGGTGGTGTACATGTGTAAAGAACCACGCACAACAGAAGTGCGTGTAGTGCGTGTTGTTTCTCAAAATATTGATGATTACTTTTCAGTGTGTTCCTGAAAAACTTTCGGGTTTATCAGCCAAGCTTCTGAATTAGTTTTAGATGTTAGTTTTTTGATCCACTTTTTTTCCCACAAATAATGCAGCGCCTCAGAAGCTATAACCTTGTCGCGACCGATTCCTGCCCACTCTCTGTTGGTTATGTCATTTGTCGTAAAGCGTTTTGCACGAAAAAAATGTAGCTTTTCGCTAATTGTGGCAGCATTGACTTGAGTGCTACGTGTTTCCTTTCCGAAAATGAATTGAGCATGTGATCGTAAATAAGCGATAAATTTTATGGCAGCTTCTAGCGAGGGGGTATAGACGGCGTCAAAAGGTTCATGTTGATGATCATCTTCATAGTTGGAAAAAATTTCAAATAAAACAGCCAGCTTTGGTAGTAATGCATCATATTTTTTTAGTTGACTAACTAGCACAGCATTGCCTGATAATGTTTCTAATTCTGCGATATTTTCATTATGTTCAGAAAGCCATTTGTCGTATGTTTTTTGTGCCTTTTTGCTGAATGAAACTACCTTGTCGCGCATAGGTAGTTCTGGTTTGAAGCCAAAGTTAAAGTCATCGAGTTTAGTTATGAATTCTTGAAATATTTTTTCTAACGATTCATCCATTTTGCATGGCATCGCTGTACTACAATGTTCGTTAGGTACATATACAAAAAGTTGAAAACGGTTAAACCACCCATCATTGTCCACCCCTTTGCTTACTAACGGCTTCAAGATTGGATTTAGTTTATCTGGTTGGGATGTTCCCAAAATTGAAATAGTTCGATCATGTGTTTTGCTGTATTTACCCGTTTTAGTATCTCTATCGAAAATCCCAAAAGAATCGAACAATTGTAGTAAGAGCCCTTTTAATTCTTCATTACCAGTTTGGTTTACTTTCTTAACCAAAGAGTAAATTTCGTCTAGATAGAGCAGGAAACCATTTGGGTGCTGTTGAACCATTTGTATAAAGGCTGCATGCGTGAATGTTGAGGCGGACAAGCGCCTTAGTGTAGGAGCTTCTGGCTCGTCCTTCATCTTGCTTAATATGTGATTAACTTTAAAATCCAGCTGATTGTATTCATCTGAATCAGCGGGTAATGAAGTCATCTCGGATAAAAGCTTATTAGCTTCTTTATTTATTGCGCTATTCATCAATTTTGTTTTTATTTGAGCAGACTTATTTATAACTATCTCTTTCTCATGGGCTACATTGGCCATCGCTGTAAGTGGGCTTAAAAAGTCTAAAATATATCGCATTGGCGGTGATTTCTTACCTCCAGAGTCCATTACAACTAAACCCCATAGGTTGATTGCCAAGAGGAAATTGCTATTTTTCGTTGGAGCGATATGCAGCTTATGATGTATCAGTGAGGCAACCATTACTAGAATTGGAATGACGATATTGTCGATAGCGCAACCAATAGAATTTGAAGCATTGGTTGAAAACTCTTTTAGCATTTCAGGGAGAGAGTCGATAGGTAGAGGTAGTCTATTTGTAGAGCTATTTTTGATTTCGGCGGGATTTAGGTTCACATCTAAACAAAGTGAATCTGCAAATTTTGAAGCACTCATAATTTCAGAGGAAGATTGAATAATTGTGACCTCAAATACTTTATCTCCAATGTAACGCTTGCTACCAATAACTGGGATAGTGAAACCACAGATTGAAGATACTTTATCGTTAGTTTTTGAGAGAGCTTCAGCAAGAAGCTGGGCATCCGCTTTAGAACAATTATTCAGTAGGTGATAAATCAAGAATAATTCTTCATTCATTTGCAAAACTAAGGTCGCTTTTACTGGAGCTGTTATTAGGAAGTCATCAAGTTCCGCTTTGGTTCCATCATAGCTTATAGTCACGGGCCATCGCTGACAGTCCTCTAAATTATCCACGTCTAGATAGTGGTGTAGGTTTTGGTTTTCATTGTTGCGTTTCATAATTCTACGCTTCATGTGAGAAGACTCAACGATCGCTTTTTTAGTTGCTATGTTAAAGCAGTGAATCTCTTTTGTATCCACTGGTATATGATGGTAGGATTTAACTCCGCGGTGTTCGTATGATATTGTTTCTAAACTCATAACTCTCTCCATTTCATTGTTATCTCTTCTTGTTTGTTGTGCTAATTATGTCAGTTCTGTATATTTCAAATAGGAGATAAAAACGATCTGTTTTTGTTTTTTATAAGTCGGATATTGATAATTAAATCAAGGTGTTAGTGGTTTTTTTTGAAGGGTGATTTTTAATTTTGTGTTTTCTCGTGGTAAAGTATCTATAACACGTTGTATTTTAAAGGTTATTTTCAATGATTAATCGACTGCAGTCGATTAGCTGGAGAAGGGATGGAGCGTGATATGGTAATAGAGTTGAATCCAACTACTGATAAAAGAAAATTATTTCAATTGATTAGTCGTGATAATTATGGAAACCCATTTGAGGACTTTAGTCCTAAAATGGTTAGTCGAACAGATAATGATTATTTCCATATAAATCTAGTTTCAAATCCGTTCTTGACGCTAGTTGATATCGGAATCGCTTGTTATCTTCACTTGATACTTTGGGAGACAACAAAACTGCTGGGAGGGGCTTTTTTTTGGACTGCAAAGTCAGAGCAGCCTAAAGCTAAAGTTGATTTTGAATATATTAAGCATGGTGCTTCTTATGATTGTAAAGCGCCTTTTAAAAATCTGCGAGAGGAATTGAAGAAGCATCATATAATCATGACAAACGAGTCGATGATAAAATCTCTGAGAAAGCTCCATAGTTGTGGTTACATCACGGTAACAACGAAGCATGGCAAGGGTGTTAGTGGAGATGACAGTAAATCAAGAAGTGAGTTTCGACATATAGATATCAACAATTTATTTGTGAATAGAAAGATGCAGACGCATTGGAAAAGCAAATCCGATATTAAATCTTTAAATGAGTTGGATTGGTAAAGTGCTGGACTACAAACTTCACTGTAATCGTTATTACCGTGGCATCATGAGGCTGTGTCCTAACCTTTGTGAGCAGAGCAGCCTTTAATTTTTTCAGACAGGCTATCGATTTCACTAGGTGTCATTGGGGTTTTGTATAGTTCGTTTACCAACCATAGCCCACTCTGAACAATCTTACTTTTAGGTGAGCAGTTTCCTAGCCAATCGGAGGAGGGTTTACACTCCTCGCACCACGATAGTGTTGAAATGAGTTTTGACTCTATATTTAGCCTCTCCTCTTTACTTGCTATTGGAAATGTTGAAAAAGTAAAATTCTCTCTTATATAGAGACTCACTTGGTGTTCAATGGCTTTTTGGTAGTTGAAGTCAATCAAAGGGCCGTACTCGTCTTTTGCCTTCCTTGTAGTAAGATCAAGTTCCCAATGCTTTAGGAAGGTATCATTGCTTTTGCTGAGGAGAGCTCTACCGATATTTTTTCTAAATATGCTTCTATCTTTATTTTCTTGATTGAAGTGCTGTTTCAGTCTAGATTGCAGTTGGTTATCGCCAGTATGAGTACCAACCCGCACAACTCTATCGGCTTGGTGAGATTTCTCGCCTCTTTGAAATAAAAAGTAAACTCCATTACGGGGAATGTTGTCACTATCACATGGGAAGCAATATCTTTCTAGGTTGTTTGCTATACGGTGAAGCACTTCACATTCACAACTCATGCTATTAGGCCTTTTAGTTTTTGAAGCTGCTCACCGATACGAAGCCCTTGAAGGGGAATATCGGCATGTGGTGTGTGTGGAATCAAATGCTTCCTGTATTTCTCTCCAGCTAAAAAAGTGAAATGGCATGCATCCATTTTATACCTGTTTGAGAGTTGCTGTAATACTCCACCTGCCCATGTTTTTATGTCATTTGAACTCATTGTATTAAGTGTTAACTCATAAGGTTCAACTTCTTTGCTTAACGGTAGGAGGCCATACTTAGCTGACAGAATAAAAATATTATCAGGTCTTAGCTGTTCAGCATATCGGAGGTTTAGTTTGAAAAGAGTGCTAATGTAGAGATCTCTTGCTGTAGTTCTATATTCGACCTTTTTGCTCACACATGAAATCAAGACTATTTTTTTCATTGGGATGACCTCTAATCTGTAGTGCGTTAAGCAAGACCTTTGGCTGGAAAAGATGGTGAACCATCAATTTTAGTTGAAAGTGGTCTTATCACAAGCACTGAGGTACAGGATTAGTCATGTATTGGCGCCAACTTAATGGTAATGACAATTATCATGGTTTTGGAGCTGTGTATTAAGGCCTTTAATCTGGTGACCAATATATTTAGTCTGAAAAAGATCTAAACATTTTTTGTAGTTAGAAGCGTTAGACGGTAGCAATCCCAGCTGCTCCAACAAAGATTGCTTAAAGGCAGTAAGGGGGGCGTAATTGCAAAACCCGCTTCCCCCCTATTTTTCAAATGTAAATGTATGATAGAGTTGAAAAACATCCCTAGGAAAGCTAGGGGAAATAACCGAATTTTTTTAGCTGATGGATTTATTATGGATAAATTTGATACTCAATTTATAACTAACGCTGGTATGAAAGATATATTGGGTCGCGGGCTTATCAATGATGACAGTATTGCAATTATTGAACTTGTTAAAAATGCAAAAGATGCAGGTTCTCCATCTGTAAATATTTCTTTTCAA
Source organism: Shewanella sp. c952 (assembly GCF_019654975.1). Lineage (GTDB taxonomy): Bacteria > Pseudomonadota > Gammaproteobacteria > Enterobacterales > Shewanellaceae > Shewanella. The sequence continues at coordinate 6,100 of NZ_BPEW01000027.1, read as the reverse complement.
ACTAAAGTTCAAGAAGTTACAAGTGGCTCTGACGAGAGTCTAGGTTCTGAAAGAAAAGTTACTAAAGAAATTATTTCTGAATTAATTATTAGTGATTACGGAAAAGGAATGTCTGAGAGTGATATTAATACTAAGTGGCTTAATATCGCGTATTCAGAAAAAAAAGGCACCAATAAAGGTTATGCTGGCAATAAAGGGGTAGGTAGGTTTAGCTGTGACAGGTTAGGTAAATATCTATTGCTTTATACGAAATCGAAAGATGGTAACTTTATTAAACTTCCTATCGATTGGTCATTATTTGAAGGTAAGAGTATAGATGATGAGATTTCAACAATTAGACTTAAGGGAGAAAGACTAGACAAGTCTACTTTTATAGAAGAGTTAGGAGTAGAAGATTTTGATACTGGAACCGTACTTAAAATTCAAAACTTAAGAAATAATTGGTCAAGTAAAAAATTAAAAAAATTATTGAGTGAGTTGGAAAAATTTTCCCCTTCATTAGATAGTGATTTCGAAGTATATATTAAATCTAACAAAGTTTACGATGAAGCTGATGCTCTCCCTAAAGCTAATGGCGGCAAAGTAAATAACAGTATTCTTGATAAGCTTAACTTAAAAACGACACGTATACTTTCTGTTATTGACGATGAAGGGAAGTATATATCGACAAAATTATTTTTCCAAGATGAAGTCATTTATTCATACAAAGCCGAAAATTTGTATAAAAACCTTAAAGGAGTTAGGGCGGACGTTCATTACCTTGATACTGTTTCTAAGGCTTACTTTAAAAGAAAAACAGGTGTAAGTTCGGTGGATTATGGTTCTGTTTTTTTGTTCTACAATGGTTTTAGAATATCTCCATATGGTAATCCAAAAAATGATTGGTTGGCTCTGGATCAAAGAAAGTCTCAAGGTAGCAGCCGTAACTTAGGTACTAGAGAGATTTTCGGTAGAATTGATATTTCAGATAAAGAAGAACTATTTTCAGTAATCACAAGTAGAGAGGGGCTTTCTCACAATGAAGCTTACCTTGATTTAGTTACATCTGATGAGTACGAAAAGACCACTTTAACTAGTGGTAAAGAAGCCTATGGCTTTGTAATACTTATTTTGAGACAGTTGGAAAACTTTGTTGTAGGCGGGTTGAATTGGAATAGGTTGATAGATTCCTTAGGGCTTAAAAAGGTAGTAACTTTAGATGATGTTAAAAGAGACCCTGATAGATACAAATCTAGTTCTTTAGATAGCCAGAATGTTAAAGATGTACTTGAAAAACTATTGAAATCAAATTTCAAAGTAGTTGAGCATGAATTTAATCAGACCGCTATTGAGAATATAAAAAGGACAAATCAGGGAAAGCTTGATAATTATAAGAAAGACTTTATTAAGAAAACTGAGAATAAGACACTATCTGATTTATCGCCGAGCGAGAAAGGCATAGTAAAGAAAATTTTAGATAGTGAGTCCGCGGCTAAAGAGGCTGCAATTGAAGAAAGAGATTTCGCTGAGCGAAAAGTAGAGCTTGCACGAGAAGATTTATTTATAGAAAGAGAGAAAAACCAATATCTACTTGAAAGTCGTAAGCACCTTAGTCCAGATGCAGAGGGGTTGATACACACTATAAAGTTTACAAATTCAAAAATTAAAACAATATCTTCAAACTTAATAGAAGATGTCATGGAAGACAATATAGAGAAAGATCAACTAATTATTGAGTTATCAAAAATATTAGCAAATTCAGAAAAAGCATTAAAGATGACGCAGCTAGCTACAAAGGCTGAGTTTGATAGTAATTCTGATGTTCAAGATATTAATATTCCACGCTTTATCGAGGAGTACTTAAACGATCAAACAGATGATTACACATGTAGGATGCTAGTAGAGTATGGCGCCTTTCATGACACAGTTATAAAAAGAATTGATTTGCTTGGTCTTACTGTCGTATTAGATAACCTAATGTCTAACTCTGATAAATGGGGAGCTTCAAAGATAAATGTAAGCTTCGAATCTACACTAAATAATAGGTTGAGGGTTATATTTTCAGATGATGGTGTTGGTGTGTCAGAACGCTTTGTTAATAATCCTGATTCATTATTTGAGCTGGGAACTAGAGATACACCAATAAATATTGGTTCAGGTGGCTCAGGAATCGGACTTTATCATGTAAGACAAAGCTTGGAGCAAATGAAGGCTAATATCTCATTTGTAGGTAATAATAAAGTGCTTAAAGGTGCATCATTTCAGTTGGAATTTAAATAATGAAGAATACATTTAAAGTTTTATTTATTGACGACAATGATGTTTCTGATGAAATTAGTTCTATTAACAGAACTTTAAAACGACACGGTAAACGTATTGATCCCGTAGTCGTAGATGTAAGTTCAGATGACTTTTTTAAAGAAAATGTTAAAGATGGAAAGCAATATTTGAGTGAGCCTGTAATAATTGAATACATAAAAAATCAAGGTTATATGGACTATGAGTTTGATATTGTTGCCTGTGATTTTAATTTTTCTGATGATTACTTGAATGGGTATCAATTGCTAGTGAAGTTAATCAATCATGCCAAACAGGATAAGAATAATATTAGAAAGGCAAGAATTCTATTCTATACTGGTGAGGTCTCTTCACTGACTAAGGTTGCGGTGTCTGATATTCAAAGGCTTTTATCATTAAAAGTTGATGCGATAGTTGACCGACCTAAACTTATAGAAACAATAGTTAGGATGAGCAACTCTATTGGAAATGAATTTGATTTTGAAAGAATGTTTTTAGACCAATTAGACCGTCATAGCGATAAGTTGTTTTATAACACATACCCTCAGTTTCATGGTAAGACTATAGATTATATTCGTAATGAAGTAGATAAAGAAACTGATACAGGTAAGAAATTTGTTAGCTCTCTTGTCGAGCAAACTGTGGCACATATGATTGATTTGCAGGATGTGTAGGATGCTATATTTCATTCATCCTTTAGATGACAGTACAAAATTTTTAGGTGATATTTATAACCGCACAATTGAGGCTATAGGTTGTGATTTGGTTACTGTCTATACGTTTGAGAATGAAAGCCCTGAAGATGTTCTTAAGATTATAAGTTCACTACCATCTGGGGCAAATATATATTTCTTAGGGCATGGTAGGGCTGACAGGTTATATGGAATAATGTCTGAATCGAATGAGCCATTTGTTTCTCCTGAGGGGATGCGAATATTTAATGACAAAAATCTATTTACCCTTGCATGTAATTCTACGAAGTTATTAAGTTCTTCTTTTCAATATTCTAGAATTAAACATTCTATAGGTTTTGGCTATCTCCCTACTAGTGATGAAGAAGTTAAAGCTATACGGAATATGAAAAACAAGCCCGTTAGCGACGCTGATCTTGAGGAGTTTAAGCGTGTTATTGTAAAGTGTGTCAGTGATAGTGTGATATTTACATATAAGAAAGGCAGAGGGTTCTATTATTTGTCATCACAAATAAGGTTGATGCTTTATAAAGAAATGAACGAATCTGTACTTAAAAATAAAAATAGCTCTGTAGCTAATTTGATATATCAAGTGTGCTATCAAATGAGTTACTTTTCAAATTGATGTTACGGTAGATTTTATAGGTTTTCACTCATGTTTATTCTAAATGAAAAGGTTTAATATTCGTTTGATTAGAATTTATCACTATTTGATAAATTGTTTGGTTCAGTTAGGGAACTTTTTCATCTTTAAATTGATTCTGATTTCTTAGTATATTTTGTGTATCTAAATAATTATAATTGTATCATGACTAATACTCGTTCGCTTATCTGTCACTTATCATAATGCTCTTAGTTGACCGCGATTTAGTGGCGTTAGCCTAAGTACCCTATTGAGCCAGTTTTGTGCCTGCCGTGAAGTGGTTGTAACTTATGGTTATCATTGAAGCTGAGCCAGTTTAAGTCATAAAATGTACGGTTTACCAATGGCTTGCCAACTTAGTGATAATAACTATTATCGTGAAGTTGGGTTGGACATTCCAAGTTACTAGATCTTCATTGCTTCAATTAAATCAGTTTTACTTCTGGACTGTCTTAGCATGCTTACAGTAACCTTGTGATATAAGCTTGTTTTTATTGGTTTAATCTTAACGGATATGAGGGGTTAATATTAATATGCAGTTGTCGTCATACCTACCGCTGAAACCTTTTAAGGACAAGTCTGACCTACTACAGGTGAATTGTGGACTACATAGTTATGATGCTGAGCTAGTTGTTGCAAAATTCTATGGTGCTCTAACTTTTGCTGATTTAGCAAGGATGTTAATAAATAAAGTCCCTATTACACAAAATGAAGATTTCAATTTGATGGCTAATGAGCTAAAAATACAAAAAAACAAGACGTTATTAGTTTCAAATTCGATTGATTTTGTTACTTTTGAACCTACTGTAACAGGTTTAAATAAGTCGATTTTAGATGCAACTCATCCGGTTAGGAATTTCTTTCGAATTGAAGGGTTTCATGATTATGACTCTCAAGCTCAAGGACAAGAGCATAAAGTAATGAAAACAGCTTTATTTATTGGAAGTGAGGGCTGCCAAGACACCTTAATTAGTTTGTATCGACCAGTTACAAAGCAAGGAGATCCAAGAATGTGGTTTCGCGGTCTTGGAAAGTTTGCAAAAGCAGGCGATCAAGTTGCATTGATATTTGCTGGTGAACAGTTAGTACTGGTAAATTTAAGTACTCTTTTATTGGCTGAGAATGGTAATGAGTTAACTAACTTACAAGAACTTTTACCTCAAGATGAAAGTGTGTCAAACGAACTTTTTAATAAGCTTAGAGATATTGCTAAAAGTGGATTAATAAAAGCCACACTTAAAGGATCAACAGCAATCGGGATGGCAATTGAGGATGCTCTAGGTATCCCTCCCAATAGTAGCAAATTGCCTGACTATAAAGGTATTGAACTTAAATCCGGGAGGGGGGGAGGAAGTAGAACTACCTTATTTGCTCAGGTCGCGGATTGGAAAATTAGCCGCTTAAAAAGTAGTGCCGAAATTTTAGATACCTTTGGTTATCAAAGGGGAGAAGATTTTAAACTCTATTGTACAATTTCAGCAAAAAAGCCTAACAGCCAAGGATTACAATTTATTTATGATGAGAAGAATGATTGCTTAATAGAATTTCAGAATGAGTTTGGTGACGTGGCTTATTGGCCTGCAGACATATTGCGTAGTCGGCTACTAGAAAAGCACAAAGAAACATTTTGGATTGATGCTGAAAGCATTGAAATAGATGGGCATGAGTACTTTAAACTTAAATCCGTTACTCACACTAAAAATCCAATGGTTAATCAGCTTATGCCATTAATAGCTGAGGGTACGATAACTATGGATCATCTTATCAAACGTAAAGGTGGTAATAAGCCAAAAATTAGTGAGAAGGGACCTTTGTTTAAAATGAACAAGAAAGACCTTTCTCTCTTATTTCCTAAGCCGGTGAAGCATTGTTTAGAAAGTAACTAGAAGGAGAATTTTATGGATACTAAAAGTTATAATCGGAATTTGCAACATCCTAAGGATCGTACAATTACAAGAGTTAGGATTTCTCCTAAATTACGTGAAAAAGCCATAGCACGGGCAAGACTGCAAAGTGAAAAGGAAAATTCAGGGTTGGGTGACGAAGCCGATTTAAAAGGTTGTCTAGGCGAAGTGGTGACCGAATACTGGATGGACAATAATAACATTTCCTATACAGAAAAGTTACATAGTAGGGAGTATGATTATGTACTGAATAACTCGGGCTGTACAGTTGATGTTAAAACAAAAGATCGAAACTTTAAACCTCAGAGAGGATATGACTGTACAGTACCTTTTTATAATCACAGATACCAAAAACCAGATTTCTTTCTATTTGTAAGCTTATTGACGTTTGATAATAGTAATGATCTGAGAGGTCTAGAAAAATTTGAATTTGCATTTATAGTTGGATCTGCGACTTATGGCGATTTAGAGAAAGTAGGTATTGCTTATCTTCGAGATGAACAAGATTGGTCGAACGGAACAGTGATGTGGACATCAGCTTTAAATATACTGATGTATCAGTTGATATCTGTTACAGACACTAT
>NZ_BPEW01000026.1 GCF_019654975.1 Shewanella sp. c952 | reverse complement strand
GTTGTATCTATTAATAGTATGTTTTGGCAGTTAGCCAGCTCAGATAAAATAGAGGTATTAAGAAATAGAGTTAATCTATTTTGGAGTCGGATTAAACGGCCATTAGAAGATGCGGTCATCAATGGTGATTTGAAGGCGACTGATGCCGATATAAGAGACTTAAGCCAAGCGCTGTATTTCTTTCTTGCGGGGGCAACATCCTCATATGAAAGTAAATTGATGGATGAGCAGTATTTTACAAACGAAGATATCTTGGCTTATCGCCATGTCAGCCGCTTGATGAATCACTATCAGTGGCGTAAGCCTATTACCCAAGAGATGATGCAAGGCTTGAGTAACAGAATTAGTGCCTTCCTAGATAAAGGCCCTGGAAAAATTCGCAGTTGCGATACCTGTTTAGCCATTGGAAAACTGAACGATTGTCGTCAGCCTGCCATATGAGTGAGAATAAGCTGGTTGGGTCGTCAATTTCAATGGCAGTTGAATTGCATTTTTGCACTGAAATTATTGATGCCAGCCCGCGTTTCACTTGACTTTTTTGTGACCACTGCATAGGCTGCTCAGTCAGTATTCAAGGTGGTATGCAATGCAAATAAACTATAATTTAAAACCTGCGTCAGAGCGCCGTACAGAGCAGTTCAAACCGACCACAAATGTTGGCTTTGGTAACCTCAGAACTGACCATATGTTTTTAATGGATTACCGTGATGGGCAGTGGTGTGATCCAAGAGTGGTGCCATACGGCCCGTTTGAAGTGGCGCCGGGAGCAATTGCGTTGCATTATGGCCAATCAGTGTTTGAAGGTGCTAAAGCCTTTCAGCATGAAGATGGCGAAATCTATACCTTCCGAATCGATAAAAATGCCGAGCGTTTAAACCGCTCAGCAGACATTATCTGTATTCCTGCAATTCCTGAAACGTTACAAATTGAAGCCATTAACGCATTGATTGATGTTGATCGTTTATGGTTCCCGATGCAGGAAGATGCCTGCCTCTATATTCGTCCTTTTGTATTTGCTACTGAAGATCGATTATCTGTGAGCCCCAGTGAACAATACACTTTCTGTGTGATGCTCAGCCCTAGTGGTCCTTACTATACTGATGGTTTTGATAAGGCTATTCGTCTGCTGATCAGTGAACGCTTCCACCGCGCTGTATCGGGTGGTACTGGCGCATCGAAAGCGGCGGGTAACTATGCTGCTTCACTTAAGGCGGGTAAAGCGGCGGCAGAGTATGGCGCAGCGCAAGTACTGTATTTAGATGCTAACAACAAGCAGATTGAGGAAGTGGGCGCGATGAACCATTTCCATGTGCTTAGAGATGGCAGCATTATCATCCCTAAGTTTACTGACACCATTTTGAAGTCGATTACCTCGCAATCTATTCTCGATTTAGGTGAAATACTAGGCTGTGAAGTTCGCCAAGAAACAGTGATGTTAGATAAATTTATTGCTGATATAGAATCTGGCGAAATTATTGAAGCGGGTGGCTTTGGTACTGCGGCAGTGGTATCACCAGTAGGCTCATATATCTTTGAAGATAATCGTGTGGTTACGGTAGGTGATGGCAATGTTGGCGAGCATACCAAGCGCATTTATAAAGTATTGACTGAGATCCAAAAAGGCCATATTGCGGGGCCTGATGGTTGGGTTAAATTGGTAGAACGTCGAGTATAATCTCTCCTTTTCGGCATAAAAAAGCTCCTTAAAGGAGCTTTTTTGTGCTTTTAATAACATTCTAAAAGCCAATACTATAATCGAAAGCTGGTATTTATCCGCACTGCCTGCAGCGCACTATTTTGTGCGGTAGGGTAAAACTCTTGGCTAGATATTTCCGCCAAAGCAGCTTGCTCTAACAGCTCGCCAGTTACACTATTAATAATCTCTAACTGGGTCATTTGACCATGACTGTTGACTACAAATGATGCTTTATATTGAGTGGTATTTTCTTTGGAATCATTGTGCAACTCTGCTGGTAGAGCCTTACGCCAATCAATGAGCTTATCTTTTGTCACCCAATATTTAGCGAAATCCGTGCTATTAAGCTGCAAAATAGGTTGATTACTTTGCCTTGTGGGAGCAGTACTACATGCAGTTAAAGAAAATAATACTAATAAAGAGACCATAAAGCCATTGTTAGTCCTTAGTCTGTTGAACGACATAATTAGCACTCCGAGCATACATATGTAATTAAGATGTTAATGGTGACTCAATATATAAGCCTAAAGTATAAGTGTCTAGTCCTCGAATGCGTGAAATATGAGTTATGAGATAACGGACAAGCTTAAGCGCAATCACGGGCTACTTTTTTGAATATTCAAGTTATTGATGATGTGAGCAAATATTTTTAATTTTTTCAGTGACGAGCATTAGATGAATTATTGATGACAGTGAGTAACTGCTTGTAAAGCAGTTTAAGCGGCGGGGTAATGATAAAAATGAGTCTGAGTTTGAGAGTTGAATTAAAAAAGCGCACTGTATTGAGTGCGCTGTTACTGGTTAAAACAACCTAGCAGTTAGTTAGCTGTTTCTGTCTCTTTTGCCGGTTCGGTTGGTGCACCATGTTTTATCATCAGCTGATGGATCTCTTCATCCTTTTCCAGCCAAAGTTGATTCAACCAGCGCTGGAACTCAACACGGTAACTCGACTCTGAAAAATAGCGTTTATTGTCTACTTCAGGCACAGGCAGCACCTTCACACGCACTACAATTTTTCTCAAGCGGCCATGCATCACTTCGTACAAGGCATCTTTTTTAAACACTTCAGGATAGAGCACCGTTACGTTAAGCACGTTGGTAAACTGTTCGCCCATTGCCGATAACGCAAAGGCGATACCGCCAGCTTTAGGACGTAACAAGTAGCGGTAAGGTGAATCTTGACGTCGATGTTTCTCTTCAGTAAATCGGCTGCCTTCAACATAGTTAATGATTGAGGTCGGCATAAAGCGGAACTTCTCACAGGCTTTGCGGGTGCTTTCTAAGTCCTTACCTTTGAGCTTAGGGTTTTTCTTTAATTTAGCCGGGCTGGTTCGGCTCATAAACGGCATATCAAGTGCCCAGCAACCTAAACCAAGAAAAGGGACGTACATCAGCTCGCGCTTTAAAAAGAACTTAAGCATAGGGATATGGTTACGCAATACATAGGTTTGTGCTGCAATGTCAAAACCACTTAAATGATTGCTAATCAGTAGGTACCAGCTTTTCTTATCAAGGTTCTCTAAGCCTTCAATATCCCATTCGATATCAGCAAGTAGGTTGAGGATCCCACCGTTACAGGTTGCCCAAGCCCACATAAAGCGATTCATCAAATGAGTCAATGCGTTGCGACCTACGGTAAAAGGCACCACAAGTTTAATTATCCCACCAATAGAAATAAGTGAGGCCCATAAAACCGTGTTGATGATTAATAGAGCGGTGCTCATAAAATATAACAGTGAGCCGGGTAAAAAATTCAACATTGTGCTTAAGCCTCTTTGCTGCTTGTATCTGCTTGTGCTAACTGGGTAAGCACCTGATCTTTTTGTTGCCAAATCTGGTTCAGTTGATTCTGAAACCCAATTTTAAATTCACGATCTTTAATGTAATCGCCACGCAGTGATTCACCAATTTCACTGACCTCTATATGCACCTTAATGTCATCTACTTGACCACTAATAAACTCCCAATAAGTTGGCACTTTTCCTGGGTAGTAGATAGACACATTTACGAGCTTATGAATGTGGTCGCCCATTGCCGATAACGCAAAAGCCATACCGCCAGCCTTAGGTTTAAGCAAGTGAGTAAAGGGCGAGCTTTGCTTCTTATGCTTTCCTGGATGGAAGCGTGTGCCTTCGACAAAATTCATTACGCTGACTGGTTTATTTTTAAATTTAGCGCAGGCTTTACGGGTGATCTCTATGTCTTTACCACGTAGTTTCGGATTTTTACGCAGTTGGGCATTGCTATAGCGGCGCATAAAAGGAAAATCGAGCGCCCACCATGCCAGCCCTAAAATTGGCACAAAAATCAGTTGCTGCTTCAAGAAAAACTTCAGAAATGGAATTTTGCCGTTAAGCACTCGCTGTAAAATTAGAATATCGACCCAAGACTGATGGTTTGCGATTACCATGTACCACTCTTTGGTTGATAGTTGTGCATCACCTTGCACATCAATGGTCACTCGATGAAAAGTATCTTCAATAACGCCATTACAGCGGATCCAAGAACTGGCGCAAAAATCAAGAAAATAGGTGCAAGCTGTACGCGTGAAGTTGAGTGGGATTAGCTTAAAAATACTAACGACTAAAATGGGAGTAACCCAAAAAATAGTATTAATAAAGTAACAGAAGAACGCTAAGCTTCCCTTAATGCGTGACACTATCGCGCCCATTAACAACCCCAAGATAAAAAACGGAGACCTATAGTACTCGTTGTCGGGATTTGTCTCAATCTAGATGTTAATTTTTGCTGCTAAAAGCAGCGAACAATGTGTTCTATTAACTCAATTTAATACTGCTTCAAGCTAGCCAGCAGCCGATCTATAGCGCGGTAACCTAGTGCTTGGGCAATATGTGGACGAGATACATCTTGTTGCTGTTGTAGATCCGCGATGGTGCGGGCTACTCGTTGCAGTCGATGGTAACTACGTACCGATAAACCGAGTTTATTGACGCTCTCCTCTAGAAACAACAGATCTTCTGCATTAAATCTGCCTTCCTCTTTGAGTTGCTTGCCAGTCAGTTCGCTATTGAGAGTACCTGAACGGGCTAATTGTATCTCTCTTGCAGCATGTACTCGTTGGGCGATAACAGCGCTAGTTTCAGCTTGGGTGTCACAGCTATTTAAAGCGCCAAGTGGCAGTTTAGGCACATCAATGGTTAAATCAAAACGGTCTAAAAATGGCCCTGAAAGCTTAGAAAGGTACCGCAGGATCTGTTCATTACTGGCTCTGGCGTTATCGACATCACCACATGGGCTCGGGTTCATTGCCGCCACTAATTGAAAGCGGCACAAAAAATTGAGTTTAGCTGCCGCGCGGGAGATGCTCACCTCACCGGTCTCCATTGGTTCACGTAAGCAGTCTAGTACCTTGCGTGGAAACTCGGCCACCTCATCAAGAAACAACACACCGCGATGGGCAAGGGAGATCTCCCCGGGTTTGGGAATAGCGCCACCACCCACCAATGATATTGCCGAACTCGTATGGTGTGGGCTTCTAAAAGGCCGCTGGTAAAATTGCTGCGGTAACATGTTCTGCCCAGCAACAGAGTGAATCGAAGCCACCTCAAGCGCTTCGGTATAATCAAGTGGCGGTAGTAGCTGCATCATGCGCGTAGCCAGCATGGTTTTGCCTGTGCCAGGTGGTCCGAGCATCATCAGGTTATGTCCGCCGGCGGCTGCAATCTCTAGCGCCATTTTTGCATGTTGCTGGCCAACCACTTCGCTAAGGCAGTGAGTATTAGCTTCATTATTTGAAGCCGGTGTTATCCACTCTAAGCCAAGGTCAATACCGGGCAACTCTGACTGTCCATGGAGATAGGCAGCTAAAGATTGTAAATGGGTGGCAAACAGTACTTGTTGATAGCCAACGAGTTCAGCATCGGCGCGGTTATCAATGGGCAGCACTAAGCGGCTATTGACTTGGCTTGCCGCAACGATGACTGGCAATATGCCTTGGCAACCACGCACATGGCCTGAAAGTGCTAACTCGCCGACGAACTCATGTTGCTCAATCGATTGTGGTGGGATCTGTTTTGATGCGGCAAGAATGCCAATAGCGATAGGAAGATCATAGCGGCCCCCTTGTTTTGGCAGATCAGCTGGGGCGAGGTTGACGGTTATCCTGCGCATCGGGAACTCGAAGCCTGCGTTTATCAATGCGCTGCGAACTCGCTCTTTGGCTTCTTTGACCGAAGCCTCGGGCAACCCTACCAGTGAGAATGCGGGTAAGCCGTTGCTGAGGTGCACTTCAACGGTAACCGCAGGGGCGTCGACGCCGCTACTTGCACGGGTTGCAACACAGGCGAGTGCCATAAACAAATCCTTTTGTTTTATGAGTAAGGGGAGGTTTGCTTAAGCCTAGCCAAAGTTTTGAATTTTGGTGGTTTTTGGGTTGGTTTTGGCAGTAAATTCATACTTTGGGTTTGCTTTTATCAGGCTGCGCCTGACTAATGTCGTGGGATTCCATCCCACACCCGGCCAAAAGGGGATCTACAGCAAACTCCTCTTGTCTAATTCTTACAAAAGAAGTCCCGTGCCGCCCGGACGAAGTTACATGCGTTGAGTACAGGCCTCGTACTTATTCGAAATAGCCTAACGATTCCGATGGGACATCCTGTCCCGCGAAAGCTATGCCCGACTCTGATAGGCTGGATGCCTGAGAAAAACCGTGTGGGCATTACGGCCTTAAATTTGTAAAAAATCTTCAACGTACTTCGGCAACTTCGATGGGGAATGGGTTTTTCACGCAGAGATTTGAGCAGGGAAAAAATACTACATAAACCGCGCTTGATCATTTCACTGCTGTTGCCATATAGGCACTGCCGCTAATTAAAAAGCTGCCACCTACATAACCTAAGTACTTTTCTGATTCCTTACGCTGAAAAAATCGACTTGCGCTTGCAGCGAGTAGGGCATAGCCCGCTAAAATAACAGCGACAACTACTGAGGATGTCGCTATTAGTATTACGAACTGTAAAACTTGATTGCTTCCGGGAGTCATAAATTGTGGGAGGAATGCCATATAGAATGCGATGGCTTTGGGGTTGAGCGAGGAGGCTATAAAGCCTGCTTTCATACTATCTATATTTTGAGCTTGGTCATCTATGAGATTGTTGTTTGTGGTACTTTTTCTCGCCTCTTTTATCTGGCAATAGCCAAGGTAAGCCATATACCCCACTCCCAACCATTTAAAAATTATAAAGAGAGTGTCGGAGGTTGCTAAGATGGCACCTACACCAACTAAGGAGAGCACCATTAATATTATTCCGCCGATAACATCGCCCAGTATGCACATCAAAGCTGCTCTTATTCCCTTGGTTAACGATTGACTGATCACTAGTAACACACAAGGCCCTGGAATAAGTGTGAGTACGGCACAGGCGATAACAAAAGATAACCAAACTTCAATGGACATAAATATTCTCTGAAAGGTGAAATATTTTATAGCAATAAATCACAGCAAAACTTGCGATTTAAAATGCTGTTCTTACTGACGTTACTGTATTTGAGGCTACGCTAGCATCACTATCTATTTGCTGTAAATGTGTTAATTTTCACGTGAAAAATTAAGGCCGTCTCTTGCACAATTGCAAGTGAGAGCAGTGACTAACCTTGTGTTGAAAACTCTGAAGAATTGGAACCAGAGTAAAGTTTACTAAAGAATCATTCTGATGCCGGATGGTGCCGCTTTTATATCCAGTGTAGATGCGGTTGAGGCCTTCGGTTTCAGGGATGAAACCGCAGAGCGGTCATGGATGGCGTAAAGCGTGCCTCAGCAGTATCTGCATATGCGCTGGCCGCAGGCCGCAGGCCATTGGAACCACTGATTTTAACTATCAAACTCCGTTTGACCAAAGTCGTTGGATTCCATCCCACACCCGGCCAAAAGGGGATCAACAGCAATCCCCTCTTGCCTAATTCTTACAAAAGAAGTCCCGTGCCGCCCCGACGAAGTTGTCTTCCTCGTACTTATTCGAAATAGCCTAACGCTTCCGATGGGACATCCTGTCCCGCGAAAGCTATGCCCACGTCCGTGTGGACATTACGGCTATTTCTTCAACGTACTTCGGCAACTTCGATGGGGAATGGGTGTTTCACGCAGAGTTTTGAGTTGGGAATAAGTAGGTGTTTAATTTTTGGAGATGCATAAGGGCCGCTAGATTTGAAAGTTTACTCTGACCGTAAGCCATTGGAACCACTGCACCTGATGCAGCTATAGAATCACCTCGCTCACAATCACTTTCTTGTAGGCAAAAAAAATCCCTCGAACAGAGGCTCGAGGGGAAAGGTATCTGGAGATTGGTAAGCCATCATTAGTGCGGCTAGCAACTGACGCTGCTAATTTGGGGTTGTAACACCACACTAATAAACACTTATCTGGCTATACGGCTATGACTAAATACGGGATCACTTTTCAAATAAAAGTTTTGTCAGGTACAAATTGCACTGTTTTATTTCCTTAGATATTTATCCATTACCTCAACTTCACCTTTCTAATCCTGTGTTAAAGCATTAATTTCCCGAGCTATGTGGCAGCTGTCCGCGGGAATTCAACGTGATACAACTTCAATGACAATAAATGTAAATGATGAGTTGCAATACGAGGTGCTTACTCATGAATTGTTGAGCATGGTTTTACATAGTGTGCTTGGGTTTTTACGGCTTATTAATGGTTTGATGTAGAACAATTAAGCAGAAGTAAATAAAAGTGAGGTCCAAGCCTATTTTGTGGACGAAGGTGTTTTATCTAGATTGTGTTTTGATGCTATTGTCGCGACGATTTTGGAGTGCAAAGTTGTCGCTTATGGTCGTTCTGCGTCGTGAAGCTTTAGCTTTAAATACCGAATTGTGACACTTGGTTCACTATCGAATATCACGCGTGATTTGATGAAGAGCTGTTAGCGCGATTGTAACCAATTCAAAGAAGACATAGAGAATAAAACTTTTAAGATGAGATGCAGCAAGATGGAAAATAGTACAAAAATATTCATATTTAGTTCAATTATCGCCACTTTATTGGGCTGTGGTGGTAGCGATAGCGGCAGCAATAATGTGCCCAACATGAACTTGAATGGTAAGGCCATTGATGGCTATATCACTGGTGCAACTGTATATCTAGACTTGAACTTTAATGGTCAACTGGACAGTAATGAACCTAGTGTTGTGACTGCAGAGCAGGGCGAATTCGATCTCAATGTCCCTGAAAAGTATCAAGAGTGTGCCCAATATGTCCCATTAGTCGTCGACGTGCCTGTTGGGGCTGTAGATTCTGACTATCCAGATACTCCAATTGAAGAAGCTTACTCTATGGTTTACCCGCCACAGTTTGCACTGAGTACCGATCAGGGTTTATTAAACTTAACACCGTTAACTTCGGTGGTTTGGAACCAAGTTGAGCAGGAGTTACATGAGAATCAAAGTACTACTTTGACATGTGACACCCTTCTTCAAGACCAAGCGCTGCGAGCTGATATCAGCAAGCGCTTAGTTGAACAGGAGTGGCGTGTTGCTAATCGCTACAATATTACGGTTGATGAGCTTTATAGCGACTACATTGCTTCGGGCGATAGTGAATTACATCTACTGGCAAAAGAACTCGTTCCCGGATTACAAAAATCATACCAAGAAACGCTTGCTATTTTGAAGCAAAATCCAGGTGCTGACCTAGCTTGGGTGGAGTTCTTTCTTGGACAATGGGATAGCGGCCATGGTGCTTATGATGATAAATGGTATCGTTATGAGTTGGTTCAAGTATCAAATGGTAACTTCAACTCTAATACTTATGTCATGTCAGATGATTTAGAAACCAAACTAGATTTACACGATAAAAACAGCATGGTTACGACTCAAAAAGATGGGGTTAATATTGAGAGTACTTTGACATTAGAGAAAAATATTGGTGGTTACTCTTGCGCTTTAAGTGAATGGCTTGAAACCATCTCTGCGGAATCATCAGGGGTAAGGAATACTGTTTATTCAACAGTTGGAGACTGGGAGTCATGCCTTTATTCCCCCATCATCAGTAATGTTACACAATCGCTAGTGACAAAAGATTATCAAGACAATCAGCTGATAAGCTATACCGAGCATGTATTCAATGAAGGGAATGACAGTGGCTTTGCGCATTTAGTAGGAGTCACAGATAGCATAACATCTGAAGATCTGATCCCGGTTCGTGGCGTGATTGATTCGAACTTTTATAGTGAAGAATCTCATGGTGCTGATTATTGGATTCGAGTTAACAATGTATATAGCGATGATGCTGCTTTACCCGCTCAAGTTATGACCCAACATGATAGTGATGGCGAATGGACACGACTATCTAATTATCATAACGGTACGCATAAAACAGAATGCGGTCGTTCAGAAAATGATATGTCTGCTAGTCAATGTGACAACTAGCAGTAGAATAAATAGTCAGAGTCGAATCTACTTAAAAGGAATTCTACTTCTGGAGGCTTGCGCTTTTTCTAACCTAGTGTAGATACGGTTGAGGTCTTCGGTTTCAGGGACGAAACCGCAGAGCGGCCATGGATGGCGTAAAGCGTGCCTCAGCAGTATCTGCACATGCGCTGGCCGCAGGCCATTGGAACCACCTTTGTTAAGTAATCCCAATAACCCAATTGAATACAACACAAACCCCACAAAAGATACTAACTCTAAGCGTTAGCCATACTTAGCAATGCAACTGTTGCTCTACGGCAACGGCTAACGCCACACTTGCACCAACCATAGGGTTATTGCCCATACCGATAAAGCCCATCATCGCCACATGGGCGGGGACTGATGAGCTACCAGCAAACTGCGCGTCGGCGTGCATTCTGCCCATAGTGTCAGTCATGCCGTATGAGGCGGGACCTGCTGCAACATTATCTGGATGTAACGTGCGCCCTGTGCCGCCGCCTGATGCAACTGAGAAATAGGGCTTAGCTTGGTTGATACGCTCCGATTTATAGATCCCGGCGACAGGATGCTGAAAGCGAGTTGGGTTAGTGGAGTTACCAGTAATGCTGACATCCACATCGGCGTAATGCATGATAGCAACACCTTCGCGTACGTCATCGGCACCAAAGCACAAGATCTCCCCTCGCTGGCTTTCGGAAAAACGCTTACGACTGACTTCATGAAGTTGACCTGTTTGGTAGTCGAATTGGGTGCGTACATAGGTAAAGCCGTTGATACGGGAGATTAGGTAGGCGGCATCTTTGCCTAAGCCGTTGAGAATGACCTTTAACGGTGATTGACGAGATTTATTGGCGTTGAGGGCAATTTTTATCGCTCCTTCGGCGGCGGCAAAGGATTCATGTCCGGCTAAAAAGCAGAAGCATTGAGTCTGTTCGCTCAGCAATCTTGCGGCGAGTGCCCCATGCCCTAAGCCGACTTGGCGCTGGGCGGCGACACTGCCAGTCTTACAAAATGCTTGTAGTGCCTCACCAATATTACTGGCAGCGAGTGTGGCTGAATTATCGTTGCTGGCCAAGGCTCTATGCAGTGCTAATGCTGTGCCTAGGGTGTAGGCATCACAGGCATTATCAAAGGCAATAGGTTGGGTCTCTAGTACCATTTTTGGCGCATCAATATGATGTTGTAGGCAAAAGTCATTAGCTTCTGCAATAGAGCTTAGCTTCATTTCAGTCAGTAAGGTTTCGATTTGAGTGTTCATGGCTAGCTCCTCTATTAGGCTTGACGTGGGTTGACAGTGGTTACGGCATCATTAAAACGGCCATAAGTGCCGGTGGCTTCGGTTGCGGCGGTATCTGGCGCAGTGCCCTCATTCATTAGTGCCATCATTTTGCCTAAGTTGAGGTAGCGATAACCAATAACCTCACCGTCGCCGTCGAGTGCGAGCTGAGTGACATAACCTTCTGCTAACTCCATATAGCGCACACCTTTGGCGTTAGTGGAGTAGCTCGTGCCGACTTGGCTGCGCTGAGTTTTACCTAAATCTTCAAGTGCGGCACCAACCTCAAGCCCATCTTCTGAAAACGCGGATTGAGTGCGGCCATAAACAAACTGCAGAAAGATCTCACGCATCGCCACGTTAATGGCGTCGCACACTAAGTCGGTGTTGAGTGCTTCGAGTATGGTTTTTCCGGTGATGATCTCGGCGGCCATCGCTGCTGAATGAGTCATTCCTGAGCAGCCAATAGTTTCAATTAGCGCTTCTTCGATAATCCCTTGCTTGACGTTTAAAGTCAGTTTAGCGGCGCCTTGTTGCGGTGCGCAGGCCCCCACGCCATGGCTAAGGCCTGAAATGGCGATAACGTCTTTAGGGTTGAGCATTCGCCCTTCAATAGGAATGGGAGCAGACGGATGTAAATCGCCCCGCTGGATAGGGCACATAGACTGAATTTCTGAAGAGTATTGCATAGTGTTTTCCTAAATAAATGCTAGGAAAACAAGAAAGCGGAGATAGTGACTGATTGGGCATGTCCCACAGAAATACGCTGACAACGCTGGTTGTCATCTCAGGCTAACCTGTTTTCGATTCTGTAGGAGTCATCAGCCAAATTGGCGGTTAAGTCGGTGGAACCCCATCACCTGCAAAGTTGACTAATCAACCTTTCGCTAAAGTATAGGTGAGGTTATCGCGCCAATGGGTGATATTGATCCCACTTTGGTTAATCACTTTTTTATTACTGCTGCTGTTGATATCGCAGCCCGAGATGATGACTTCCTATTGTGTTTATCTTGCATTGCGGCAATATAAACAGTGATTAAGGAGAATCAACTATGCAAGAGAAGTCGCTTTCAGCAGCTGATGCGCAGCAACGGGTGGATCAGATCCATGCATTTCAGCAAGAGATGCAACAGTTAGAACATGACCACGTTATGGCAATATCCGTTGAGCAAAAAAGTCAGCTTGATGGTTACCATAACCAGCTGTTACAACGTTTAGCCAAGGTTTACGACGTCGATATCAGTAGCCAATCTAAGCAGCTGTCTTTGGGGATGAAAATCGCCTCTATGCTAGGTGCGCTGGCGATGGCCACTAGCCTGTTTTTTCTGTTCTATCAGTTCTGGGGTTACATTAACACGCCTGTACAGGTCGCTATTTTAGTGGTGGCGCCAGTACTGTTATTTTTGCTGGCGCTAAAGCTGGCGCAGACCGAGCAGGGGAGTTATTACTCCAAGATCGCCGCACTGGTTAGCTTGGCCTGTTTTGTTCTTAATCTGTCGATGTTGGGGCAGATCTTTAATATTACCCCGTCACCCAATGCGTTTGCTGTTTGGTCTGCATTTGCCTTTTTATTAGCTTACGCCTGTAATGCGCGCTTATTGCTATTCTTCGGTATTGTTAGTCTCAGTGGCTTTATTGCCATGAAACTGGGCAGTTGGTCGGGCATGTATTGGATAAGCTTTGGTGAGCGGCCGGAAAACTTCTTTGTACCCAGCTTAATCATCTTCGCCTTGCCGCAGTTTATCTCGCATAGAGCGTTCACAGGTTTTGAGTCCATCTATAGAGTGACGGCGATGATTATGCTGTTCTTGCCTATGCTGATCTTGTCGAATTGGGGCGATATTAGTTATTTAGATTGGGACGCTGACGTCGTTGAAGGTGTCTATCAAGTCAGTGGCTTTGTCATTTCAGCTGCCGCTATTTGGCTCGGGGTTAAGCGCCAATGGGGGGCGGTCACTAATACTGGCAACGTGTTCTTTATCTTGTTCCTCTATACCAAGTTCTTTGATTGGTGGTGGCAGTGGATGCCGAAATACATATTCTTCTTCATTCTAGGTTTGTCTGCATTGCTAGCGCTGATGGTGTTTAAGCGCATTCGTTCGAGTAGTTTACATAACCCTAGCCAAGGAGGCGCATCATGAAAAAGTACTTATTGCTGGGGTTATTGCTGCTGATTGGCAGCAATCTTGTGGCACTTGCAGGCGTAGCGTACAACAGGTTGAATGAGGTCACTGCAGCAGTCACTTTAACCGAAAGAGAGTTGCAGCTTCCCTATAACAGTAGCGCGCAACAAGAGAATTCGGGGTTGTCTTTGCAGATTGTATGGCGCTCCCCTTCGGCTGAGAACGAGGCTTATCAGCCTTATAATGCTAAAGAGAGCCGTTTAAGCAAAGAGCAAGTGCTAGCCCTCGGGTTTGAATTACCCGATGAAGGCTATTATGGCGTGCAGTCGCAACCGCTATATTGGGCTCTGGAGTTTGATGGCGCCCTACATGACGCTGAAGTTGTTAAGGCTGAGCTACGTTACCAAAAAGCGCTCGCCAGCTATAATACACAGCCAAATGAAGACAATACTCGTCTAAAAAATGATGCTCTGGAGATGCTCAAAAAAGAGAAGTTAATCAATAGCAGGCTGTTTTTTGTTAAAGCCGCTGCTGATTATCAGTCGCTTGCCACGGAGTTTGCGGATCAAGACAATATGATCTTTGTCAAAGGGCTTACCAAGCCTTATTACCATCAAAATAGCGATAGTTATGGTTTGTCTTTGAATCAATTGCTGGTCAATCACATTATGGTACCGCTGGCTGATACCAAGCCGCTTAAAGGCTTATCGAGATTGGGCTATCGAGATATTACTGCACCGCGCTATTCGGTTGAAGTTAATTGGGGCAGCCGTTTCGAGCCGTGGATTGTTGCTGTGACGGCAGACTAATGATGCTTAGTTTAATTTACAAAAACTGACCCACTAACCTCTGAAAAAAACTATCATAGGCCAAGTCGGTGTTAGTGGGTGAGAAGGTAATTGGTGAAACAGCTAGATTTCAATTTATTGCGAGTGTTAGAGGTGCTGCTTGAGGAGCAAAGTGTTACTGCGGCGGCATCGAGATTGCACCTGAGCCAATCGGCAGTGAGTAAGCAGTTAAGTAAGCTGCGAGAGACTTTTGATGATCAGCTGTTTGAGCGCACCGCTTATGGCTTAAAAGCCACGCCTAGGGCTCTGCAGTTAGCGCCAGAGCTGCGTGAAGTATTGCAACGCCTTGACCAGTTCACTCGGCCTAATAGCTTTGAGCCTGCTGATAGTCAGCGTAGGTTCCGTATGCATTTGGTTGAAACATCCTACTCATTAGTATTTCCGCATTTTGTACCAACTTTACTCAATCAAGCGCCACAGGTGAGCATTAATAGCCAAACTTGGGCGACTGACAGTATGGATAAACTGCTGCGCTGCGAAATTGATCTGGGGATCATCTGCCGTGAGTGGGATAAACGCTCTTTACTGCACATGAACAACCTCCCCGACGAGCTAGGTTACGCTGAGCTTATCCGTGATTATCCTGTTTGCCTTGTGCGGCAAGGGCATCCACTACTTAATGAGCCTTGGGATCTCGATACTTTTTTAAAGTATCGTCACTTGCAAGTGACCTTTGGTGGCTTGGAGCATTGGCTACTGGATGATGTATTACGACTGGAGCATCTTCAGCGTGATATAGCGGTTAATATGACAGACTTTAATAGCGCTTTAGATCTGTGTCAGCACAGTGACTTGATCTTATGTGCGCCGAAAAAGTACGTGATGCATATGCTACCCGGTCATGACTTGGTTTGTCTGGATGTGCCTGTACATGTTGAACCGGGCGCTTATGTGCTGGTTTGGCATAAACACTTTAACTTAGATCCCAGCCATAGCTGGCTGCGTAATCTAATGATTGATGGCGTGCGTGCTCAATCGAACAATGATGACAAGCTCTCAGCTAGATAGCTTCTAAAAATGCGCTGATCACGGGTTCTTGCACCCGCTTTTCTCTACAGCAACAACCTAGCTCAAACGGCGGGATAGCAATTGGCGAGGCCAGCAACTGAATGCGGTCTCGTACCGGGCTGTTATTAATCACCACTTCGGGGGTAATGCTCACGCCACAACCCAGTGCCACCATAGAGGTTATCGCCTCTTGGCCAGAGACTTGGGCATAGATATTAGGCGTAAGACCCAGTGCTTTAAACCAGTTATCGATACGTTTACGCCCGGGGCCATGCTCCGGCACGATAAAGGGTAGCCTGTCCCAAGGGATGTAAGATTCGGTTAGCAACTCTTGTACTTGGCAGCGAAAAGTCGGTGCGATAATCGACAATGGCACGTCATCTATTTTGGCAAAATGCAGATTTTCAGGAAAGGGATCTGGCAGCGCGGCAATCGCAATATCAGCGCGGTTATTACGAATTTCATTAACCGCATTAGCGGCATCACCTGTGGTTAGGGCTATTTCAACTAATGGATGTTCACGCCTAAAGCGGTCGAGCAAACCGGGGAGATGACTATAAGCCGCGGTGACCGAGCAATATAGATTAAGCCGTCCTCTGAGCAAGTCTTGCTTAGGATCGATTTTGGTTTTTAGTTTGCTCCAATGGTCGAGTGTCAGCTCGGCAAAGTGACGATATTCAACGCCGGCACTGGTTAAAGTGACACTGCGATTATCACGCTGAAATAGCTGGGCACCCACTTCTTCTTCCAACCTTTGCATGGCCCGGCTCAGTGTTGACGGACTCACATGCATCGCTTGGGCGGTGCGAGCAAAATGCAAACTATCAGACAGATGTAAATAGAGTTTGATGGTGCGAATATCCAAATTTTTCATCCTCTGTCAGTAGCATTAACAGTGAGTAACTGTTAGGTCGGCGTCGAATATCCATGTTGCACAAAACGCAACGTCATGTTCCGAATATATCATTTTAAGCAATGAAAAGCTTGCGCTATAGTGATCTCAATCACAGCTTAGCTCGCGCTTGAGCAAGCCCGTTTAAATATCCAGAATCAAGGTGGTATATCAGATGGCTAACTATTTTAACTCTCTGAATTTGCGTCAACAACTAGAACAGCTGGCTCAATGCCGCTTTATGGATCGCAGTGAGTTCAGTGAAGGCTGTAATCATATCAAGGGTTGGAATATTGTCATCCTTGGTTGTGGTGCACAAGGTTTAAACCAAGGTTTGAACATGCGCGACTCAGGCTTGAACATCTCTTTTGCACTACGTGAGCAAGCGATTAATGAGAAACGTGAATCTTACCAGAAAGCAACTGGCAACGGTTTCCGCGTAGGCACTATCGAAGAGCTAATTCCTGATGCTGATTTGGTATTAAACCTAACACCAGATAAGCAGCACACTAACGCTGTAAACACGGTTATGCCATTGATGAAGCAAGGTGCGACATTGTCTTACTCGCACGGCTTTAACATTGTTGAAGAGGGTATGCAGGTTCGTCCAGATATCACTGTCATCATGGTTGCACCTAAGTGCCCGGGTACTGAAGTACGCGAAGAGTACAAGCGTGGCTTTGGTGTACCAACACTGATTGCTGTTCATCCAGAAAACGATCCTAAGGGTGAAGGTTTCGATATTGCTAAAGCTTACGCTAGCGCAACGGGTGGTGATCGTGCAGGTGTATTGCACTCATCTTTCATCGCTGAAGTTAAGTCTGACCTGATGGGTGAGCAAACCATTCTTTGTGGCATGCTGCAAACTGGTGCCATTTTGGGTTACGAGAAGATGGTTGCCGACGGCGTTGAGCCAGGCTATGCGGCCAAGTTAATCCAACAGGGTTGGGAAACCACTACCGAAGCGCTTAAGCACGGTGGTATTACCCACATGATGGATAGACTGTCTAATCCAGCTAAAATTAAAGCGTTTGAAATGGCTGAAGAATTGAAAGAAATTCTACGCCCACTATTCGAAAAGCACATGGACGATATCATCGGTGGCGAGTTCTCTAAAACCATGATGGAAGACTGGGCGAACGATGATGCGAACCTACTTAAGTGGCGTAGTGAAACTAACGAAACTGCTTTCGAAAATGCGCCGCAAACCGATGAGCAGATTGATGAGCAAACATACTTTGATAAAGGCATTTTCTTAGTTGCCATGATCAAAGCTGGTGTTGAACTAGCGTTCGACACTATGGTTGCTGCCGGTATCGTTGAAGAGTCAGCTTACTACGAGTCTTTGCATGAAACGCCGCTAATTGCTAACACCATTGCCCGTAAGCGTTTGTATGAAATGAACGTGGTTATCTCGGACACTGCTGAGTACGGTTGTTACCTATTCAACCACGCTGCAGTGCCAATGTTACGTGACTATGTTGCTAACATGTCGTCTGAGTTCCTTGGTGGCGGCTTGAAAGATAGCGGCAATGGCGTTGATAACGTGCGTCTTATCGAAGTTAACGAAGAGATCCGCGGTACAGCCGTTGAGTTTATCGGTGCAGAGCTTCGTGGTTACATGACTGAAATGCAACGTATCGTCGAAGAAGGCTAATTTATTTGTGACTTGCCTGTGACGCTTATTCGTTGCAGGCAAGGCTTAAATATCTCCCATTAAGAGTACAGATAAAGTTTTCAATAAAACATTAACGATTAACACCTTAGTGACAATAAAGAGAGGCGGCAGTCAATTATTATTACACCGAGTTGCTAGCGCTAATTTTAAGGCTAAAGCTTGAATGTGATTAATGATGCAAAAGTTTTCATTGTGTTTTTTATTCGCTTTGTGGTAAATCTTAATGGTGGTCTGATTGATGAAGGCCAATACCGAATTTAAGCAAACACCTTATTAGGAATACAAGTCGCGTATGTTTAACCAAGCTGCCCAAATTATTATTGTGATTATTACCGTCGTGATTATTAAATCACAGCGGGGGCCGCGCATGCTAAATCGACACACCTAATTAGGTTTAAGATTGCAAACAACCCCCGCTCCGAAAGGAACGGGGGTTGTTTCGTTTAAGGGCCGACCAAAATGATTGCGGGTCGCCATTAAGCTATCACCGAGTTATCGAAATATTGAGTAGTGGAGCAAGAGCAGATGGAACAAGGGCAGATGATACGGGGCGCCGACGCAGTAATAAAAGCGATAGCCGCACATGGTGTGACCACAGTGTTTGGTTATCCTGGTGGCGCTATTATGCCTATTTACGATGCCCTCTATGGTAGCCCGGTAGAGCATCTGTTAAGCCGCCACGAACAAGGTGCTGCATTTGCAGCAGTAGGCTACGCCAGAGCAAGTGGCAAAACGGGAGTTTGCTTTGCCACTTCGGGCCCTGGAGCAACCAACCTTATCACCTCACTTGCCGATGCATTGCTCGATTCAGTGCCTGTTGTTGCAATCACAGGTCAGGTATCAACTGCCGTTATCGGCACTGATGCGTTTCAAGAGATAGATGTACTCGGTATGTCACTGTCTTGCACCAAACACAGCTTTATGGTCACGAGTGTTGAAGAGCTAGTTCCGACGTTATATCAGGCCTTTGAAATTGCAGCTTCGGGTCGACCTGGTCCAGTATTGGTTGATATCCCAAAAGATATTCAAATCGCTTTGATGGAGTACAAGACACCATTGCAAGCAGCACTGCCTGAACCAGAGCATACTCCAAGCCAAATCGACGCAGCAAAAGCACTGCTGGAGCAATCTAAACAGCCTATGCTGTATGTGGGTGGCGGCGTAGGTATGGCCAGTGCTGTTGAGCCATTGAGACAATTTATTGCGGCAACTGGCATTCCATCTGTTGCGACATTAAAAGGGCTTGGCGCTATCAGCTATGAGACTCCAGGTTACTTGGGGATGCTCGGGATGCATGGCTCAAAGGCGGCTAATTTAGCAGTGCAGCAATGCGATTTATTGATTGTTGTTGGCGCGCGTTTTGATGATCGGGTGACAGGGCGTTTAGCGTCATTTGCTGAAAACGCCAAAGTATTGCACTTAGACATTGATGCCGCTGAGCTAGGTAAATTGAGAATGCCAGAGGTAGCAATTGCAGGCGATTTGCGCCAGATCCTACCTGCACTAAGCCAACCAATGCAGATAGCGGATTGGCAAGCAGAAGTCGCCGCATTAAAAGTACAGCATCAATGGCGTTACGACCGTCCAGGTGAGCTTATTTATGCGCCTGCGATGCTGAACCGTTTGGCACAAAAATTACCACAAGATAGCGTCGTTGCCTGTGATGTGGGTCAGCACCAAATGTGGGTTGCCCAGCACATGTACTTTAGACGCCCAGAAGATCACCTTTCAAGCGCCGGACTTGGCACTATGGGCTTTGGTTTACCTGCGGCGATTGGCGCTAAAGTTGCTCGTCCTAATGCGGCAGTGGTTGCGGTGTCGGGTGACGGTTCTTTCATGATGAATGTGCAGGAACTTACCACCATTAAACGTAAGCGCTTGCCAGTTAAAATACTGCTGGTGGACAACCAAAAGCTTGGCATGGTTAAGCAGTGGCAGCAGCTATTCTTTGAAGAGCGTTACAGCGAAACGGATCTGTCGGATAACCCTGATTTTGTCAAAATGGCATCCGCCTTTGATATTCCAGGTCGAAACATTACCCAAGCCAGCGAAGTCGAAGCAGGCTTAGACGAAATGCTTAACAGTGAGGGGCCGTTCTTGTTGCATGTATCGATAGATGATGCACACAACGTATGGCCGTTAGTACCACCCGGTGCGTCAAATCAAGACATGATGGATGAGATGGAGAAGCAAACATGAGCAATTACGCAATCGCAATCAATGTGCAGCAGCGACCAGAAGTGTTAGAGCGCGTGTTACGTGTCGTCCGCCATCGTGGTTTTAACATTACTAATTTGGCGATGCAGCTCAATGACAATAATACCTGCAGTATCGATATGTCGCTGCAGAGTGACCGAGCCATTGAGTTACTCACTAATCAAATAAACAAACTAATTGATGTACTTGACTGCCAAGTGTTGGCAGGTCAAACAAACATGACAACCGAATCTGCAAAGGGATAAGAATATGGCCGCTAAAACAGCTGAGTTAATCTGGTTCAATGGTGAAATGATGCCTTGGGGTGATGCTAAGGTTCATGTCATGTCTCATGCGCTGCATTACGGTACATCAGTATTTGAAGGGATCCGCGTTTACGACACGCCAAATGGACCTGCAGGTTTTCGTTTAACTGAACATGTGCAGCGTTTATTTGATTCAGCCAAAATCTACCGTATGCCCATCCCATATAGCTTTGATGAAGTGATGCAAGCATGTAGCGATGCGGTATTGGGTAACGGGTTAAGCAGTGCTTATATTCGACCGCTGGCGTTTTACGGTGATGTTGGAATGGGCATTACGCCTCCCAAAGATGCTCAGTGCGATGTCATGGTTGCAGGCTTCCCATGGGGTGCTTATCTAGGTGAAGATAGCATGGACGCGGGTGTTGATGTTGCGGTTACATCATGGAATCGTTTAGCGCCAAATACCATTCCAACTGGTGCTAAGGCGGGTGGAAACTACTTGTCATCGCTACAGGTTTCTACCGAAGCCAAGCGAAATGGTTTTGATGAAGGTATTGCACTTGATACCAATGGTTTAGTCAGTGAAGCGGCTGGCGCCAATATTTTTGTGATCAAGAAAAATAAGATCTACACACCACCGGCCACAGCGGCTATTCTGATGGGATTAACTCGCGATACGATTATCACCTTGGCGCGTGATAAAGGTTATGAAGTCGTAGAGGAGAACATGTCTCGCGAGTTCCTTTACTTGGCTGACGAAATATTTATGACTGGTACAGCGGCCGAGCTCGTACCAGTGCGCAGCGTTGATAGAATCGATGTCGGTTGCGGTAAACGAGGTGAGATCACCAAGCAAATTCAGCAAAGTTTCTTTGGCTTATTCAATGGCGAAACTGAAGATAAATGGGGTTGGCTGGAGCCTTTAAAAAGCTAACCGCTTCGCTTAAGAAATGTTGTTTGTAGTAGGTCGGGCTTTAGCCCGTTAATCAAGAGTTTGATATATGGCTCGCCACCTCAATACCGACCTATTGGTAAACATTGTTTTGTAGGTCGGGCTTCAGCCCGTCGACAAAAGGGGTTGCTCGATAGTTTGTCGGCATAAATACCGACCTACATGAAAGCTGAAAAAGATTAACGTCAAACATAAAAACTGAGAACGATATCTCAGGCCAATGAATTGAAAAATAGAAGGTAACAATCAGGTGTTTTGCACCTAGAACCTTCTCTAAACAAGGATTAAAGCAATGCCAAAATTACGTTCAGCAACCAGTACCGAAGGTCGTAACATGGCGGGAGCGCGTGCGCTTTGGCGTGCTACCGGTGTTAAAGATAATGACTTTGGTAAGCCAATTATTGCTATCTCTAACTCGTTTACCCAGTTTGTACCGGGCCATGTGCATCTTAAAGATATGGGCTCACTCGTGGCGGGCGCAATTGAAGAAGCGGGCGGTATCGCCAAAGAGTTTAATACCATTGCGGTTGATGACGGTATCGCCATGGGGCACGGCGGTATGCTCTACAGCCTGCCATCACGTGAGCTAATTGCTGACAGTGTTGAGTACATGGTTAATGCGCACTGCGCCGATGCGCTGGTATGTATCTCTAACTGTGACAAGATCACTCCTGGCATGCTGATGGCTGCTTTAAGACTGAACATTCCAGTGATTTTTGTCTCTGGCGGACCGATGGAAGCGGGCAAAACCAAGCTTTCTGACAACATCATTAAACTCGACTTAGTGGATGCCATGGTAGCAGGCGCTGATGATCGAGTATCAGATGCCGACAGTGAACAGATTGAACGTAGTGCTTGCCCAACGTGTGGATCATGCTCAGGTATGTTCACCGCAAACTCAATGAACTGTTTAACTGAAGCCCTTGGTTTATCACTACCAGGTAATGGCTCTATGTTGGCGACTCATGCAGATCGCCGCGAGTTATTCTTAGAAGCGGGTCGCCGTATTATGGACTTGGCAACGCGTTACTACCGTGACGATGATGAGTCAGCACTACCGCGTAACATCGCTAACTTTAATGCGTTTGAAAATGCTATGACCCTTGATATAGCCATGGGCGGCTCAAGTAATACGGTATTGCATCTGCTTGCAGCGGCAATTGAAGCTGAAGTTGATTTCAGCATGGACGATATTGACCGTTTGTCTCGTCTTGTGCCGCATCTGTGTAAAGTTGCACCCTCGACGCCAAAATACCATATGGAAGATGTACACCGTGCTGGTGGCGTGATGGGTATTTTGGGCGAGCTTGATAGAGCTGGTCTATTACATAATGATGCTTACCACGTAGCGGGTAAAAACTTGGCTGAAGTGTTGGCTAAATACGATATTGCCCAAAGCAAAGATGAAGCGGTACACAAGTTCTTCTCAGCTGGCCCTGCAGGCATTCCAACCACCAAAGCCTTTAGCCAAAGTTGCCGCTGGGATAGCGTTGATGTCGACCGTGAAGCGGGATGTATCCGTACCCGCGAATTTGCTTTCAGCCAAGAAGGCGGCCTAGCCGTATTATCTGGCAACGTCGCTGCCAATGGTTGCATTGTAAAAACGGCTGGGGTTGAAGTGGAGAACCACATCTTTGTCGGCAGTGCGCGAGTATATGAGAGCCAAGACGATGCCGTTGCTGGCATTTTAGGTGGTGAAGTGGTTGCAGGTGATGTAGTGGTCATTCGCTATGAAGGCCCTAAAGGTGGCCCAGGTATGCAAGAGATGCTTTACCCAACTAGTTACCTTAAATCACGCGGTTTAGGCACTAAATGTGCGCTTATTACCGATGGTCGTTTCTCTGGTGGTACCTCAGGCTTATCGATTGGTCATGTTTCGCCAGAAGCAGCAGCGGGCGGTACTATCGCATTGGTTAACACTGGTGACAGAATTGAGATTGATATTCCAGCGCGCTCTATCAAGTTGGCTGTTAGCGATGTTGAATTGGCTGCGCGTCGCACCGCAATGGAAGCATTAGGCAAAGATGCTTGGAAGCCACTTGGACGTGTTAGGCAAGTGTCGATGGCACTTAAAGCTTATGCATTACTTGCCACCAGTGCCGATAAAGGTGCTGTGCGCGATACCAGTAAACTGGGCTAATCGATTTAAGGGGCGTTTATGTTGGCTTTAGCATCACAATCACAACTGGATCTGGCTCATTATTATTTACAGAAAATACTACTGTCTTCTGTTTACGATGTGGCTAAGGTAACCCCGCTTGCTAGCCTTAATAAGCTGTCGGCGCGTATAGGTTGTCAGGTATTTTTAAAGCGTGAAGATCTGCAGCCTGTGCACTCTTTTAAGCTACGCGGTGCTTACAACAAGATTGCCGAGCTAACGAAAGAGGAGTGTGAGTGTGGCGTGGTTTGCGCCTCTGCGGGTAACCATGCGCAAGGGGTCGCGATGTCTGCTGCCGCTCGTGGTATTAGCGCGGTTATTGTGATGCCGGAAACCACTCCCGACATTAAAGTTGATGCGGTTAGGCGCTTAGGCGGCGAAGTGGTATTGCATGGCCAAGCGTTTGACCAAGCCAATGCTTTTGCTCAAAATTTATCTAAGACTGAAGGGCGCGTGTATGTGGCGCCGTTTGATGATGAAGCGGTGATTGCTGGCCAAGGCACTGTGGCGCAAGAGATGGTGCAGCAGCAGCGCGATCTTGAAGTGGTATTTGTGCCTGTTGGCGGCGGCGGTTTAATCGCGGGGATTGCTGCTTATTATAAAGCAGTGATGCCGCAAGTTAAGATCATCGGTGTAGAGCCAGAAGACTCAGCCTGTTTAAAGGCTGCGCTCGATGCTGGAGAGCGTGTAGTACTGCCTCAAGTGGGTTTGTTTGCCGACGGTGTGGCGGTTAAGCAGATTGGCGCTGAGCCGTTTAGGTTAGCGCGTGAATATGTTGATGATGTGATTACGGTTACCTCTGATGAAATTTGCGCAGCAGTTAAAGATATTTTTGAAGATACTCGTGCAATTGCTGAACCTTCGGGAGCATTGTCACTGGCGGGCCTTAAAAAGTACGTTGGTAATAATGGTAACGGCGAGAAGGTTGCCGCGATTCTAAGCGGTGCTAACGTGAATTTTCATGGTTTGCGCTATGTGTCTGAGCGCTGTGAACTTGGCGAGCAAAAAGAAGCCATTTTAGCCGTTAAAGTGCCAGAGCGTCCGGGGATCTTCCTACGTTTTTGCGAGCTGCTTGGTAAGCGAGCGATGACGGAGTTCAACTATCGCTTTAGTAGTCGCGAGAAAGCGGTGGTGTTTGCGGGTATTCGTTTATCTGAGGGGCAAACTGAAGTTGATGAGATCGTTGCCAATCTTGAGTCTGAAGGCTTCGGGGTGCAAGATCTTTCTCAAGACGAAACGGCAAAATTGCATGTGCGTTACATGGTCGGCGGCCATCCGCCAGAGCCATTAGAGGAGCGTTTATTTAGCTTTGAGTTTCCAGAGCATCCTGGCGCTTTATTTAAGTTTTTAACCACCTTGCAGAGCAAGTGGAATATCAGTTTATTCCATTACCGCAATCATGGGGCTGCCTACGGCAGAGTGCTAGCTGGCTTTGAAGTACCTGAGCGCGATAACCTTGCTTTCCAGCAGTTTTTGACTGAGCTTGGCTTTGTCTATCAAGAAGAAACCAAGAGCCCTGCTTATAAGCTGTTTCTAGATAATCGCGATTGATAGGTGATCATCAACGAAAGGGCGCATTAGCGTCCTTTTTTATTTATGCTGCTACTGGGTAAGACTTAATCAATCTCATTCACTGCTTAGTCATATTATACCAGACAAATATCCCCTTAATTCTGCCACTTAAGACTGTTTGACTATAGTTTTACTGCTTGTTTTGTAATATGGTCTTATACCAAATAACAATAATATTGATAGCAATACTCTAGCCAGCAACGGGCTTTTGTTTAGGCAAAATCAATCGGCAGTTCAGTCTTAACCACAGCAAAGTATTTGTTGCTAAGGAAATGTAATGTTAATAGCACCCTATATCGAACCGTTTAATCCACCGCGCAGAGTGCTGATGGGACCGGGGCCTTCAGACGTTTATCCAGAGGTACTCGCAGCCCAAGCAAAGCCGACTATAGGTCATCTAGACCCGTTATTTGTAGGCATGATGGATGAGTTAAAGTCCCTGATCCAATATGCATTTCAAACCAAAAATGAGATGACATTAGCTGTGTCAGCACCAGGCAGTGCGGGCATGGAAACCTGTTTCGTGAATCTGGTTGAGCCGGGCGAAAAAGTGATTGTTTGCCGTAATGGTGTGTTCGGTGAACGTATGCGCCAGAACGTCGA
This sequence comes from Shewanella sp. c952, assembly GCF_019654975.1. Classification (GTDB taxonomy): domain Bacteria; phylum Pseudomonadota; class Gammaproteobacteria; order Enterobacterales; family Shewanellaceae; genus Shewanella. The sequence continues at coordinate 34,938 of NZ_BPEW01000026.1, read as the reverse complement.
ACGTTGCGGCGGCGTTGCGGTAATGGTCGATAACGAGTGGGGGAAAGCGGTAGATGTTGATACGGTTGCCAATGCATTAGCTGAAAATCCAGATGCCAAGTTCCTTGCCTTTGTGCATGCCGAGACCTCAACTGGCGCACTATCCGATGCTAAAGCACTGTGTGCGCTCGCTAAGCAGCACGGCTGTATATCGATTGTTGACGCAGTCACTTCGCTAGGTGGCGTAGAGCTAAGAGTGGATGAGTGGGGCATTGATGCCATCTATTCTGGCAGTCAGAAATGTCTCTCTTGTGTGCCAGGTTTGTCGCCAGTGTCGTTCTCACCAAAAGCCGTTGAGAAGATGAAAGCGCGTAAGACACCTGTGCAAAGCTGGTTCCTCGATCAAACACTGGTAATGGGTTACTGGACCGGCGAGAGCGGCGGTAAACGTAGCTATCACCATACTGCACCAGTAAACGCATTGTATGCGCTGCATGAATCGCTGCGCTTGTTGTCGCTTGAAGGGTTGGAGCATGCATGGCAACGTCATGCGGACATGCATCAAGTATTGCGTCATGGTTTGCAGCGACTTGGGCTTAAATTCGTGGTGGCCGAGGCTGATAGATTACCGCAGTTAAACGCGGTATATATTCCAGAAGGTATCGATGATGCTAAAGTGCGCAAGCAGCTACTCGAAAACTATAACCTAGAGATTGGTGCAGGCCTTGGTGCATTGGCTGGCAAGGCTTGGCGAATCGGCTTGATGGGTTATGCCGCCCGCCGTGAAAATGTTGCGCTGTGCATTAAAGCGTTGGATGAAGTATTGGTTCAGCCTGCTTAAACTGGTTTGCAGCTGCATCTTAAACTAGCAAGAATATAACAGGCCGCTCAGGATAAATGAGCGGCCTGTTCATGTGTCGATATTACCGTCCACCGCCGGTGTGACTCCCGAAGCTGATTGCCTGGGAGTCTGTGATATTTGAGTTATTGCCAACTTGAGGCTGTTGCTTTTTAGCGAAGTCGTCTTCTCGATTGATATAAATGGCCATAGATGCCCCAATTATTGGCACTAACCATATGAATATAGTTTGATATATTCGCCTTTCTTTAACTTCAAAATGGGTATTCCAAACAATACAAGTGGCAATACTATTTAGAATGAACAACACGCTAAGAATGATTAATAGATATATTAATGTCATTTCCATTTACTAAGCCTTTGCTAAACATAATGCCCGTATAGGTATCTAGCTTATATCAAAGTGACTCGTCATTTCACCTTTTAACAGCGCTAAAGAATCTAGCTTTATGAACTCCATAGTATCGGCAAACAAAAATCCCCGCATATAGCGGGGAACCATAGAAACAATGTGCAATCGTTATTTGCTAAACAACTGCATGATGATCACGACAATCAACAGCGGGCAGACAAACTTCACATACACCGGCCATAGTTTCCAAAACCAGCTATCAGCTTTAACGCCATCTTGGGCTGCAATGGTGCTGATTAACTTATTGCGATTCCACACCCAGCCCAAGAAGATTGCGATACCTAAGGCGATGAGTGGCTGTGCTCGCTCAGTGGTCATGGTGATCATAAAGCCAAATAGCGCGCTGAAGTTAAACACCACCACCATTGACAAAATGGCGATTACTGCGCCGACGAGTAAGGTTGCTTTATCACGGCTTAAGTTACTCTTCTCGACAATATAACTGGTGGGTACTTCAACAATAGAGATTGCTGAAGTAAGTCCAGCAATGGTCATCAACATAAAGAAGATAATGGCTAACAGATACTGGCTCACGCCACCTAGGGTTTTAAATAACTCAGGCAATACAGTAAACACTAAGGTATCTGAATTCAGTAGGCTGCCATCTTCGGCAAAAATCTGTACGCCGTTATGTTGGGCTACATACATGGCAGGGATCACCATCAACGCGGCGAGAAAGGCGACGCTAGTATCGGTTAAGGTGACATAAGCGGTGAGCTTGCCTAGATCCTCTTTTTGACTCAAATAAGCGCCGTAAACCATCATGGCACCGGTTCCGATGGTGAGCGAGAAGAAGGTTTGTCCTAGCGCGCCAACTAATACCTCAGCCTCAAAGATACGGCTAAAATCAGGAACCAGTAGTACTTCAAGACCTTGCATAGCCCCCGGCTGAGTTAAAATATAACCCACGCCAGCGACTAAGATGATTAGCAGCATGGGCATAAGGCGTTTTGACCAGCGCTCAATACCTTGCTGCACGCCTTGGCGGATCACTAGGATTACCATAGCGATAAAGATAAGCGTAAATACAAGATTGCGCGATAGTGAGAAATCCATTAGCCAAGCGGCAATATCAGTCTGACCACTAACTTGCGCCACGGGCGCTAGCGCGAAACTCACGAACCAGCCTGACAAAATACTGTAGAAGGTACAGATTAAAGTGGCGGTGATGATAGAGATAAAGCCGATGGTTTTACCGATTTTTTTAGCCATTGGACTAGTGGCTACTTTAGCCATAGCGTCAGCGGGGTTTGTTTGCCCATGACGACCAATCATTAACTCTGCTAATAGCATGGGATAGCCAAGCAGTAAGATCAGAACAAGGTATACCAGTAGAAATGCGCCGCCACCGTGAGTGGCTGCTTGGGTTGGAAATCCCCAGATATTACCCACACCAACTGCGCTGCCTGCTGCAGCCATGATGAAGCCAATTCTAGAGCTGAAATGCCCCTGTTTTACTGTACTCATACCTAATCTCGAACCATTGAAAGAGCGCGCATAATAGAGCTTTAACTCAATAGGTCAACGCAAAAACTATTCGGTAAATACTTAAGATTCGATAATAAAGCGCTTAAAAAAGCCTTTAATCAAGATTAATGATTATATCTATCAGTTTTTGCGATTTTATTATGCGCTGGGTAATGTTTAGTATCAGTGCTACGCAATTTAATCATTTTTGAATTAATTAGCAAAGTGCGACCGAATCCACAGATTATAGTCGCTACAGAGGATAACGCCGGTAATTGAGACTTGTTAGTCAGCAGACTGAGGTAATGGAATTTGAGTTTGGTTTTTGACCTGTTTTAGCACAAAGCTTGAATGCACACCGGCAATTTTTTCATTGGTGGTTAGCTTGTCGAGTAAGAACACTTTGAAGGCTGGCATATCTCTTACCAGCACTTTAAGTTGGTAATCAGCATCGCTACCCGTTAGCAGACAACACTCTTGCACTTCATCGTATGAGGCCACGGTAGCTTCAAAATTTTCCAGTGTTTCGCTGGAGTGTTTTTCAAGGCGTACATGGATATAGGCGGTCAGTGCTAAGTCAAAATGTGCTGGACTTAGCAAGGTAGCATAACCCGCTATATAGCCTGCTTCCTCCAATGCTTTCACCCTGCGAGAGCACGGCGAAGGCGAGAGACCCACTTTTTCAGCTAGCTCTTGGTTAGACAACTTTCCATGTTGCTGCACCAGCTTAAGAATATGCAGATCAATCTTGTCCAGTTGAAGCTCAGCCATTGGGATCTCTCTTGGGATTAAAGTAATGTCCTAGGGAGGATACCTAAATTCTATTGAAGTTCAAGGTGTTGTGCTATTTCACCTATTGTTTGTCGATAGTTTCCGCAGCCAGTGGCTACTTAATGTCACCTGCTGCATGACGGCAATACTCGCAAAGGCGATAAGGCCACCAATGACCGTTGACGCAAGTACATCTTGTGACCAATGCATGCCTAACCACATGCGACTTAACCCCATGCTGATGGCCCAACTTAATAGCACCAATGGCAATAAAGTCTGTCCAGCCAACAGCAGATAAAAGCTAACAACGAGCGCAAGCGTGACGGCGAAAAGTGTGTGACCAGAAGGGAAGGCGTAACCCACCTCGTGCTGCCAATGTCCCTCAATTGCAGGACTTAGGTTGATATCACTGCGGCTAAGTTTGAGCTGCTTAATGGATTGAGTTAATAACTCACGCTTGTCGGCTTTGTTATGTTGATAAAATTCATTGGTATTAAGCAGTGACTCCTGTGCCATCAGTGCGGCATTGGGTCTAGGTTCGGCAAAGTATGGCTTGAGGAAATGATTCAAACTTAAAGTGGTTGCCATGGCGATGGAAACCGCCATGACTAGCTTTAAAAATTCGGCTCTGTTTAGTGTTTGGTAACAAGCAATAAGAATAACAATACCGGTGGTAATCCCGTACGGCGCAGTACCTGTGCTGGTTATCCAGTAAAGCAGCTGCGCGAAAGCTGCATCAAGTTCAATACGAGGGAACATGGTCACTGAAAATGTATATAAGCAGGCGGGGATAGCCAGTAATACGCCCCAGCCAATCAACATGAGTTTGGTACTGGCTTTAGTGTCACGGTGTAAATGGTTCAATAGCTGCCTCGATAAGCAAAATGGTGGCGGTGCAATCATTTAGATTTGAGCACGGCAAGATTAATCCTTGATAGCGCACCATGCTAGCCCAACAGCATGAAGTGTAAATTAATCTTCTTTAACTGAGGTGCAAAATGTTTGAAAGGCTTTTGACAATGTACGGGTCTATTGCTGAAACCAGTATTGAATGAGAATAGGAACCGCTTAATGTTTACGTCGCTTAAATCCTTAGTTGTTGCCAACAGCGTATTAATATCGCGTTGGTTATTGGGTAGTTTTTTGCTACTTACCGCGGTTACTCGCTTCACTGCTGACGATGTTAGTTATTTTTCTAAGCAACTGCAGGCTGTTAACTTGCCTGAACTGCCTTGGTTGTCTGCTGTATTAGGCATTATGCAGCTTGTCACTTTAGCTGCGCTTATTGTGCCAAGTTATCGTTGGAGCCAGATCATCATCTATGTGTATGCGGGCTTAGCAACAGTGCCGTTATTGATGATGTTCAGCCACCCTGTTTGGATTGATGCTTTAGGAGGCTTTCCGGCCATTGGTGCTGGGCAAGGGCTGATAAAGTACTTAGGAATAGTTGCTGTATCGCTATTTATCACCTCTTACTATGCTGGCCACACAAGGGTTAATAAGCTTGCGGTTAAGTTAACTTTAGCGGGAATTTTGCTGGTCATGGTGTGGATTGGTGGCATGAAGTTTACCCAAATAGAGGCTGACGGTATTGAAGGGTTGATGAGTACCAGTCCGCTATTTAGCTGGATCTATTCATTGTTTAGCGTACTGCATGGCTCTTACTTTATCGGCGTGGTTGAACTGCTGGCAGTGATAGGTATTTTACTGGCACCTTGGTCTGGTAAAGCATATGTTTTTGGTTTGAGCATCGCTGCACTGACGTTTGCGGCAACGCAGACTTTTGTTATCACTTTGCCAGGCTATGAAACCAGCTTGGGTTTTCCTGTACTAACGGGCAGTGGTCAGTTCATTGTTAAAGATTTAGCACTACTGGCTTGTTGCGTCATCTTGTTTGCCAAGCATGATGCAATCAAGACGTAGGTTGGTAAATTAGCCAATAAAAAAGCACCAGTGAAGGTGCTTTTTTATTGTGTAAAAACTAGTCTTCAGCGTTAAGCTTTGCTTCAAGTGCATCGACTTGAGCTTGCAGTGCTTCTAGCTTTTCGCGGGTTTTGATCAATACATGTTGCTGTACTTCAAACTCTTCGCGAGAAACAACATCTAGCTTCTGTAACTGATTTTGCAATACTTGCTTGCTACGCTCTTCAAACTCACCCGCAAACTGCTTAAGACCAGCAGGTAGGTTTTCGCTAAGCTGCTTTGCTACATCTTCGATTTTCTTTGGGTTGATCATCATTAATATCCGCTAGGGTGCCTGTTTCAATATGTGTTGATTGTACCTTAGGGGCTAGCGATTGCCAAAATAATCAGCTGCCAAGCTGACTTTATATTGATTGATAATAACCCCAGAAACAAAAGACCCGCGCTGACCTAGTTTTTAAGCTAAATAAGCGCGGGTCTTTATTGTGCTAGCAATACACTATGTATGAGGTTGCAATTCCTCATCAAATACCGGTAGAGGTTCATGTCTCTCGGCAAGGTAAGTGTAGATAACAGGCAATACGAACAGCGTAAAAATAGTACCAATGGCAAGGCCAGATACAATCACAAGTCCAATATTAAAACGCGCTACCGCACCGGCGCCAACTGCAAACAGCAGTGGTATCAGGCCGGCGATCATTGCCGCTGTGGTCATCAAGATTGGGCGTAGACGAATAGTTGCCGCATGCTTAATGGCATCCACTTTGCTTAGACCGTTATGCAGTTGCTCCTCTTTAGCCACTTCACACATTAAGATCCCGTGTTTAGTGATTAGACCCACCAAGGTGATCAAGCCGACCTGAGTGTAGATGTTCATCGACGACAACCCCATTACATGGGTCCAGCCTAGCGCGATTAATGCGCCGCTTATGGCTAGAGGCACCGAGACTAATATCACTAATGGATCTCTAAGGCTTTCGAACTGGCTGGCTAGCACTAAGAAGATAATTGCCAATGCCAGTGCAAAGGTAGCGTATAGCGCTGAACCTTCGGTGACATATTGACGTGCTTCGCCTAAGAAATCATAGCTGTAACCTTTAGGCAGTTCGTTATCGCCAATGTTCTGCAAGAAAGCAATTGCATCACCAATGGCGACTCCAGGAGTGGCAACGCCGCCCACTGTTATCGCATTCATCTGGTTAAAGTGTGGCAGCGAGCGCGGCTCTGAGATCATCTCTATATCGACCAAGCTGGATAGCGGAATAGAGCGGCCATCTGCAGCAGTAACATAGTAACCATCAAGTGACTCAGGATTAGCACGGTATTTACGATCTACCTGCGGGATCACTTCATAAGAGCGGCCATCAAGGTTGATACGATTGACGTAACCATCACTCATCATGGTCGTTAGTGTCATGCCGATATCTTGCATGGTGACGCCATAAGTACCAGCTAAGTCACGCTTGATATGGATCTTCATGGTGCCAGAGTCAAATTTAAGGTTTATCTCTGAGTAGACAAATAGCGGGCTTTGCTGCACTTTTTCAAGTACACCACTACCAATTTGAAATAGGCTCTCAAACGAGGCAGAGCTGGTTATTACAAACTGGATAGGTAGTCCGCTAGACGCGCCTGGAAGCTCTGGCATTTGGAAGGTTGTCACTGCCATTCCCGGCACGCTCTTAACTTTGTTACCCAGTAGCTTTTGCATCTCCTTTTGGCTCTTATCGCGCTCACTCCAAGGCACTAAAGGTGCAATACCAAAGGCTTGGTTTGCATTAGGTACACCCACAAAGGCAAGTGACGCAGCAGCCTCTGGTTGGGCGCTGATCATGTCAGTAACCAAAGACATATTCGATTGAATGTAATCTAGGTTAGCGCTTGATGGCGCTGTGCCCATCATCATCACCACACTCTTGTCTTCATTTGGGGCAAGCTCTGACGGAATAAAGCTAAACATTACCGGCAGTGAAACAAACACAATGACCGCAAACGCCACTATCACAGGGCGATGGTTCAGCACTGCGGTTAACATACGGTTGTAGCGAGTGGTTAAGCCATTGAGGAAGCGCTCAACGCCACGCTCAAATCGATTTGGCTGTGAGTGGGCTTTCAAGATTTTAGAGCACATCATAGGTGATAGTGTTAGTGCCACGATCCCTGAGATAAATACGGCTCCGGCAAGCGTTAAGGCAAACTCTTTAAATAGCGAACCTGTAATCCCGCCCATTAGTGCTATCGGCGCATATACCGCAGCGAGGGTAATGGTCATTGAGATCACTGGCACTGCAATTTCTCGAGTACCGATAATGGCTGCCCTGAAGGGCGTTTCGCCAAGTTTGATATGCCGGTCAACGTTTTCTACCACTACGATCGCGTCATCCACCACAAGACCAATGGCTAGTACCATTGCCAATAGCGTCATTAGGTTAAGGGTAAAGCCAAACATCTGCATGATGACGGCTACACCTATTAATGACAGCGGAATGGTTACAATCGGGATGATTACTGCTCTAAATGAGCCTAAAAATAGCGTGATCACCACAATTACAATTAGCGCGGCTTCGCCAATGGTTTTTATAACTTCATTGATAGATTCATCAATCGCTAGTGATGAATCGTACAAGACGCGCGCTTTCATCGACACTGGCAGGTTACGAGTGATGTCTGGCATCATGCTACGCGCATCTGCAGCCACCACCAGTGGGTTAGCCGTTGGCGTGACATCTAAGGCAACGACAACAGCTTCTTGACCATCGGCTAAGGCGCGGTAAACGTCATGACTTTTTTCTAGGCTGACATCGGCAATATCACCGAGGCGAATGACTAAACCGTCTTTACTGCCTATAACCAGTTTTTCTAGCTCTGCCACGGTAGCGACTTGAGTATCCGCGGTGCCGTTAAACAGGGTGAAAGTGTTATTTGCTTGGCCCACAGCCGATTGATAGTTGTTGGCTTGCAGTACGTTCATCACATCGGTGGAAGATAAGTTAAAAGCGCCCATACGCGCCGGATCTAACCAGATCCGCATGGCGTATTTAATACCGCCATAGAGATTTACTTTAGCGACACCATCAATGGTAAATAACTCAGGCTTAACCACACGTTCCAGGTAGTCGGTAATTTGGCTTGAATTGATCTGGTCGCTAAAGAACGAGATATACAGCACTGAGGTTTGCGAACCCGTCGACATATCAACGGTTGGGTCTTCAGCCTCTTTTGGCAGCTGAGAGCGCACCGAGTTTACCTTGGCTAAGATATCTGCCAAGGCGCCGTTGGGGTCGGTATTGAGCTTCATGTAGACGGTGATTTTTGAGCTACCCAGAAAGCTGTCTGAGGTCATAAAATCAACGTTGTCCGCTTGGGCTAATGCCTGTTCAAGCGGTTGAGTGATAAAGCCTTGGATCAAGTTAGAGTCGGCGCCGTAGTAACTGGTGGTTACCGTTACAACGGTGTTGGTCATCTCTGGATACTCTCGTACCTGCATACTGTTAAGCGAGTAAAAGCCTAGTAGCAGAATTAGAAAGCTAATGGATGCAGCCAGCACGGGCCTGCGGATAAAAATATCAGTAAAGCGCATAGCTCTATCTCCGCTTATAGCTGTGGCAGTGTGGCGGGAGGCGTTAGCGCATCATTTTCGCTAATACTCACCTTGCTACCGTTACTCAAGCGCACTTGGCCTGAAGTCACTATCATGTCACCTGCTTTAATATCGCCTGTGATTAGCGCATTGTTTATGCCACGTTCAAGCACATTGACGTTGATTTGCTTTACTCGCTTAATTTTTTCGCCATCTTCAACTTTGTCTTCAATGACATAAACCGAGTTACCATAAAGGGTAAAGCTAATGGCTGTTTGTGGCAGTACTATCTGTTCTGTAAGCTCTGGCAGCTGTATATCAACTTTGGCAAACATACCGCTACGTAGCTTTGAATCAGTATTAGGAATTTGTGCCTGTACTTGAATCAAACCACTTTGGTAGAAAACAGCAGGTTCAATGGCTGAGATCACCCCTTCAAAAGGTTCAGTCGGGTAGGCATCAACATACACATGTACTGGCTGGCCTTTGGCAATACGTGGCAGCTGTGTTTGTGGAATAGTAAAACGGATCTTCATGGTGCTGATATCTTCAAGACGCACTATCTCAGTACCTGTTTGCAGATACTCACCTAAGTTCACATTTCGAATACCAACTAAACCAGCAAAGGGGGCTTTGATTTCGCGGCGGCCAATGGTTGCGCTTAAACTTTCGCTATCGGCCACTAACGCGAGGTATTTTGATTCGCTGTTATCAAGATCTTGTTTGGAAACTGAGTTTTGCTTATAGAGTTTTGTTAAGCGTTTAAAATCTTCTGATGCAGCGGGTAGCTGTACCTGCTTACTCTTTAAGTTAGCCTTCTCTACCTTTGAATCAAGCTCAATCAGCATCTGGCCTGTTTCGACAGAGCTACCATTTTCAAATTTAATTGCAGAAACAACACCTGCTAATTCGTTAGAAATAGTGACACCTTGGTTTGGCTCAACAAAACCAATGGCGTTGATTGTTGGCTGCCATGAATCGGGCGCAACAGTAATCGCAGTTACCGGAGCAATCGCTTCCGGCATATTAGCAATAGCATCGGCAATCTTGCCTTTAACAAATAGATTGAATCCGATGACAGATCCAAATGCCAGCACAGCGATAACTAACATTACCAGGGTCCATTTTTTCATGTCCTGACAGCTCCTTTAGTGAGTAGATTGAGTTGGGAGTAAAATTGATTTCCAGCATAGATCGCAAACGAGTTCGATCTCATGAGTTTCATACTGAATGAGTCCGCGGCGTATGGTGCGAGCAAGCGTCATTGCAGGCTCCATAGATAGTGCATAGAGGGCGCGGGAGTTCAAAGGCTGCATAACGCCAGCGGCTTTGCCCTCTTCAAACAGTTGATGTAGCGGCGCAAACAGAGTGAACTCAAGAGCGCGGATCTCTTCGGTATTGCTCTCAGGCAGATGAGCATATTGCTCATAGCTTAAATTGGTCGGTGAACGCTGTTTGCCAAAGTGGTGCATCCTGAGCCAGATCCGCTTAAAGCGTTGCTCTAATGTCCCTTGCTGGTGGTCAGCAAGTAAATGCGCTGCTACTTGGGCTAAGACATCTTTTCTAAGCTCTAAAATAAGTTCGTTTTTGTCTTTAAAATAGCGGTAGATAGTACCTGCAGCAACACCCGCTTCGTTAGCAACTTGCTGCATGGAAAGCCCCTGGATCCCGCTAGAGGCGATGATTTTCTCAGAGGCCCTTAAAATTAAATCGCGTTTGTTTGACATAAAACCACAGACTAATGAATGAACGTTCATTCATTAGTCTAGTGTTCAAATTGTGGATAAGCAAGAATTAATGGTAGGCGAGGCGACTCTTTACACTGGCATGGCTGAGGTTCGTTTTTAAATATAGTCTATCGCTGGAGGAATAGTCTGATAACTTTTTTTAGAGAGGCGCTTTCTGCTATCATTCGTTTTTTAGTGCCTTCCTTTTAATATCTTGGTTGTTAAGTACAGATGAAGCTCAATCCCGGACAAAATGACGCGGTTCACTATGTGAGTGGCCCTTGTTTAGTGCTTGCTGGTGCAGGTAGTGGCAAAACCAGAGTGATTATTAATAAGATCGCTTATCTGGTGGAAAAGTGTGGCTATAAGGCGCGCAATATTGCTGCGGTGACGTTTACCAATAAAGCTGCACGTGAGATGAAAGAGCGTGTGTCGCAGTCTATGGGACGCAAAGAAGCCCGTGGCCTGTGGATCTCGACCTTTCATACTCTTGGATTAGAGATTATTAAGCGCGAGCATAAAGTGGTGGGTTTAAAGCCTGGCTTTTCACTGTTTGATGATCAAGATACCTTGGCTTTGCTTAAAGAATTGACTCTAGATGAGCTCGATGAAGACAAGGATCTGTTGCGATTGCTAGCCACCACAATTTCTAATTGGAAAGGTGATTTGGTGATCCCCGCGCAAGCATCAAAGATTGCCAAAGATGAACAGCAGCAGCTTTTTGCGGTGCTGTATCATCGCTATGCTCAGCATATGAAAGCTTACAACGCATTGGACTTTGACGATCTTATTCTGCTGCCCACTTTACTGCTTAGGCAAAATGAAGAGGTGAGAACCCGCTGGCAGACTCGTATTCAATATATGCTGGTGGATGAATACCAAGATACCAATACCAGTCAGTATGAGATGGTTAAGCTGCTGGTAGGAGATCGAGCGCGTTTTACTGTGGTAGGTGATGATGATCAGTCTATATACTCGTGGCGTGGCGCTAAACCGCAAAACTTGGTGTTACTCGGTAAAGATTTTCCTAAATTGAAACTGATTAAGCTGGAGCAAAACTATCGCTCTAGTCAGCGTATTTTGCGTGCAGCTAATATCTTGATCGCTAATAACCCGCACGTATATGAAAAAGCGCTGTTTAGTGAGCTGGCTTATGGTGAGCCTATCCGAGTGCTGATTGCGGCTAACGAGGAGCAAGAAGCTGAGCGAGTTATCGCAGAGATGATCCGTCATAAATTTGTTGGTCGAACTCAGTATGGCGAATATGCCATCTTGTATCGAGGTAACCATCAATCTCGTCTACTTGAGCGGGCGTTGATGACTAACCGTATTCCCTACAAACTCAGCGGTGGCACCTCATTTTTTGGCCGAGCAGAGATAAAAGATATCATGGCTTATCTGCGCTTGGTGGTGAACCCGGACGACGATAATGCCTTTTTGCGAATTGTAAACTTGCCTAAGCGAGGTATTGGCCCTGCCACATTGGAGCGTTTAGGTAACTTTTCAAACCAAAAACAGATCTCCATGTTTGCTGCAATTTTTGAAACGGATCTTAACCATGAATTACCTCCAGCAGCTATGGCGTCTTTATATAAATTCGGCCGTTTTGTGGTGGAGATGGGGGATTGCGCCGAGCGTGGTGATCCGGTCGATGCTGTAAAGCAGCTGATCCGTAATATTAATTACGAAGATTACCTGTACGAGACCAGCACCAGTGCCAAAGCAGCTGAGATGCGAATGAAGAACATTTCAGAGCTGTACCGTTGGGTTACTGAGATGCTGCAAGGTGACGACCTGGATGAGGCAATGACATTGCCCGAGGTTGTGGCTCGTTTAACGTTGCGCGATATGATGGAGCGTAATAGTGAAGATGAAGGTGGCGATCAAGTGCAGCTGATGACATTGCATGCATCAAAAGGCTTGGAGTTCCCTTACGTGTTTATGGTCGGCGCTGAAGAGCGTATTTTGCCGCACCAAAGTAGTATTGATGAAGATAATGTCGATGAAGAGCGTCGTCTAGCTTACGTTGGGATCACTCGAGCTCAAAAAGAGTTATGGTTTGTGATCTGTCGTGAGCGGCGCCAGTTTGGTGAGACTATTCGCTGTGAGCCAAGCCGCTTCTTAAAGGAGCTGCCACAAGATGATCTGATTTGGGAAAATCGAAAACCAGTTCAAAGTGCAGAGCAGCGACAGCAAACAGGTAAGAGCAATATTGCTAACCTAAGAGATATGTTTAAAAAGTAGTTACTGTTGTTTCGCAGCAGCTTAAGCTGCTGCGTTAAGCGCACACCTGGTTGCTTGAATTATCAAGTTCAAATACTTTTCCTAGTGCGATTCCTTGTCCCTTTTCAAAACCGATATCTGATAGCTGTTGGCAATGCGCTTTCGTTGAAACCCCTACTGCAAATATTTCCAGCTCCAATGCTCTAGCTGCACTGTAATATGCTTTTATTAGTTTTAGGTGTTGTTCGCTCTCAAGATGAGTGGCGTAACTAGAGTCTAGCTTTAACGACTGAATGGGTAAGAAGGTTAAGCTGCTTATCGCACTATGGGCACTGCCGTAACCATCTATACCGAGTTGCACGTTGAGGCCATTGAGCTGCTCAAAAGCATTGATATGATTATTGGCGTTTTGCACAAACTCTTTTTCGTTGAAGAATAGGGTAAGTTTAGTGAGATCAAAGCTGCATTGCTTTATCTTATTTTTTAAAGCTCTGAGTGCATGTTTGTGGTTCAAATGCTGGCTGGATATGGAGACTTGTATATGGAAGTCCACGCCAAAGCGCTGCTCTAGCGAGTGAAAGCCGTCGTTAATCATTGCCAGCATGTAGTTATCAAGCTCAATAAGCAGATTGCAGTGCTCTGCAATGTTATTGAGTTGCATTTGTTTTACTTTTCCTAAGGTTGGGTGCTGCCAAAAAAGCCTAGGTTCAAACGCTATTACACGTTCGTTCTCGAGTTCCATTATCGGCAAATAACTCAACTGTAGATCGCCGTTCTCTAGGGCGATTTTTAGCTCGTTCTCTAGCTCAAGTTCCTGCACATGCTGCTTATTATTACCTTGGTCAAAGAGTACGTAGCAACCTTTCCCTTTAGATTTTGCCTGATACATAGCACTGTCAGCATTGCGCAAAATTGATTCACTGGTATCTGCGTTGTTTTGTCCGCTCATGGCGAGACCTATACTTGCGCTAGAGTTGAGTTGTTGATTGGCCAATGTATAGGGACGCGATAACTCAAGTAATACCCGCTCAGCCACATCTTCAGCATCTTTTTGGCTACCAACAGAATCGAGTAAAATCACAAATTCATCACCGCCTAAACGGGCTAACATATCATTGTTACGAATACAGAGTTTAAGACGCTTTGCTGTTTCGATAAGGAAGCGGTCGCCTTCAAGGTGACCTAAGGTGTCGTTAAGCAGCTTAAATCTGTCCATATCGATAAACAGTACGGCGAACTTGTCGAGAGTATGCCTGCGAACGTGTTTAATTGATTGTGACAAGCGTTCCATAAACATGGCGCGATTAGGCAAACCAGTTAGGTTATCATGCTTGGCATCATGGACTAATTGACGCTCGATACGCTTACGTTGGGTTATCTCTTTCTCAAGGTCACCATTGACACATGCTAGCGCCTGGGTGCGTTCGTTGATCTTTTCTTCAAGTTGTTCGTAGCTAATTTGTAATGATTCAGCTGACAGCTTTTTCTCGATGGCGGTCGCAATATGTTGTGATACAAACGTCAGTAGTTCTAGGTCTTTCTCTTGATAGTTTTGGCTATAGCTATAGCTGTAAATCGTTAGCGAACCTCTAACTTTACCGTGAATAAATAGCGGTAAGCCTATCCATTGATTTATCTCTTGAGTATCGTTCAATTCAGGTGCTTCACAGTACAACTCACCAGACTGAATAAGGGCATCGATATCACTGCGCTCTAATAGCCTAGGCTTACGATTAAGTAAGATGTACTCCGTCAAGCCGTCGCTAATGGCTCGGGGTTTAGGTGATGGTAGATCAAATTGCGATACAAAGTAGGGGAAACTCAGTGAGTCTCGCTCTTCATTAAGTAATGAGATAAAGCAATTATTAATTGGAATTAAATGGCTAATAACACGATGAAGCTCTTCGTAAAACTCAAGGTTATCAATGTTTGAAGTAGCAAGGTCGGCGATTTCAAACAGAGATTTTTGTAATCGTTCGGCTCTTCGTCTCTCATAGACTTCTAACTTTAGCTTGTTGTAAGCAATACTCAGCTCTTTAGTGCGCGTCTCGATAGCAAGTTCGAGTTGCTCCTGATATTGCAAACGCTCTATCACTGCTGATATATGGTGGCTAATGAATGTCATCAGCTCTAATTCCATATCACCGTAATAGGTATCGGTATGATAACTTTGTACCACAAGCACACCTGTAGTGCTTTCTGCGCTTTTAATTGGCACGCCAACCCATTGATGGCAATCACTGCCTCTTGGCACGATGACACCAGAGGCGACCAATTCTGCGTAGGTATCGTTATTACAAATTAAAGCCTGCTCGGTTTTGAGTACGTATCCGGTCAAGCCACTGTAGAGCATGTCGGATAGATCTTCCTTGGGGTAGCAATCTTCAGGGTGGAGATCTTTTTCATCTTCGAAAAAAGGCACTTCAATTCTTGCAGTTGCAGAATTAAGAGTTGCAATAAAAAAGTTGTCAGCGGGAATTAGCTTTTTGAGTGATTGATGTAGCGATGAATAGAACTCTTCAGGTGTGCTGACGCTTGCTGCGAAGTTAGAAATATCTAACAGAGCATTTTGGGTGACCTCTGCGCGCTTGTATTTTTGAGCCAATACTTTTAAGCGTGCAATCCTTTTATTTAATTTCACAGTTTCTGTCGACTGCGATGTTTCTTCCCTAAACATGCATTTCCGCCAAGCGCTATTTTTTATTCTGATCAGGAATTGAGCTAATCAATATAAATAACATGAAAAATCTTTATATCCAAGGCTTTATTTTGTACAGCAATGCTTTAAAAGCATACTAATCACTCAAATCTTGAGCAAACAGATAAAAAAAGCAAATCAACTGTAGACGGGGGGACGTTTTATCCATATTATATGCGGCGCTAACAAGGCAGGCACCCATAGCTCAGCTGGATAGAGCGCACCCCTCCGGAGGGTGAGGCCGAGGGTTCGAATCCTTCTGGGTGCACCAGATTGGATACGGCGGTTTTGTTAGTAGGAAATAAGCAGTGGTGATTGTAGCTCAGTTGGTAGAGCCCCGGATTGTGATTCCGGTTGTCGTGGGTTCGAGCCCCATCAGTCACCCCATTTTCCTTGTGAAGTTTTAAAGTAAAAAGCTCGATGATTAGCGCAGCCTGGTAAAGCATCAGGATTGTGATAAGAAACGGAGCAGAGGGTGACCCTCTTTAAACATCAATATTGACTCGGTGATTAGCGCAGCCCGGTAGCGCATCTGGTTTGGGACCAGAGGGTCAGAGGTTCGAATCCTCTATCACCGACCACATTAATAAGTAACGAGTTTACTCGGTATTTAGCAAGACAAAAGATTGTCGTCTCCGAGTCATTAAGGAGATATCATGTATTAACATGATAACGATATCTTTAAAAAGTTTACGGTGATTAGCGCAGCCCGGTAGCGCATCTGGTTTGGGACCAGAGGGTCAGAGGTTCGAATCCTCTATCACCGACCACTTTCGAAAAGCCTCTTGAGAAATCAAGAGGCTTTTTTCGTTTTAGCGAGAAAAAGAGATTCGAATCCAGCTTTAACGACCGACCACTTTGCATTAAGCCCTTCGAGTAATCGAAGGGCTTTTTTGTTAGTTCGTTATAAAGAAAGTATTTGAATCCAACATTAACGACCGGCCACTTTCGAAAAGCCTCTAGAGAAATCAAGAGGTTTTTCGATTGGATTAAAAAAGAAAAGCGTCCCACTTTAACGACTGGATACCTTAATGGGGAGCAGCTTCTCAAGGATGTATCTGCAGATTGTTTCTCAGGATACATTTGGATACAGAGTCCTAAATCGACATCAAATATAGTGAGCTCACTGTCATTTGAACGATGTAAAAGGACTAACTCCATGAATAAAATCTATTTCGCTATCTCAGCTATCTTATTGTCTAATGCCGCATTCGCAGAGGGCGGTAATACCTATATTCGCAACGGCAACATATACAGTCATCAAGGGCAGTTTTTTGCGGGTGCTGGTGCCGCAACAGGCAGTGAGTTTTATAAAGGGCAGGACCATAAAACAGGTGTCTATATTAACGGTGGTTATCATGGCGAGGACTTTAATGCTGATCTCGCGGGTGTGAATTACCGCTTCTTTGGCTCAAATGATAGTGCCATTAACTTCAGTATTTTTGCGACTGCAAACCCAGCTTTTGACGCAGATGATGCTGATATTTTAAAAGGCATGAAAGATCGTAAAATTAGTGGAGATTTAGGCTTAAATGCCGACCTTCACCTAGGACAAGGTACTCTCTCTGGAAAATTCCAACATGATGTAACCGGTGTTTATGATGGTTACCAAGCTGACGTCACCTATTACCATCCGATGAATATTGGCTTTGCTGATTTCGTGCCTTATGCAGGCGTTCATTACTTTAGTAAAGACTACGTGAACTATTACACTGGGGTCTCTAAATCTGATGCCACAGTTAATCGTCCTGTATATCAAGCTGATGGGGCATTTGCTTATAAGGTAGGTTACGCAATGGTGGTTCCTATTAGTGAGCATCTAGATATTACCCAAGCAACAGGTTATTCACGCCTAAGCTCCGATATGGCTGACTCGCCGCTTATCGACAGCAATAACCAGTGGGTAACGACCTTAGGTGTTAATTATAGTTTTTAAAGATTAATACCAATTGTATTAAAAGTTTGACCGTTCAGCGGGAATTGAAAACGCTGTAGGCAAGTAGTGGGATTTGAGCAAATAGTTATTCTATATCCAAATTCCATAGCGAAGCATACAGAGTTTTGCCAATTTTTTACCTTAGCTGCACTAAGTGAGCACCTCAGTCTTTCCACCTTTGCTTTGTATTGGCTCAAAAGAGAATAAACATTTCTTTTGCAATGCGCTTTGAATTGAAAACACTGAGGGGCTCTGAACGGGTCAAATACTTAATGTAATTGGTATAAGGCAGGGATATGATGAAATTAATGATAAACCGATTACACAGAAAGCAATCGTTTCGTAATCTGTCGGTGGGTATGGTCGTGGCGCTTGCTTTAACAGCCTGTGCGACCCCTTACGATACTGAAAAGAGTTTTTGGACCTTTGGCAAAGGCTTTGAAACAATGCAAATTGCCGCAGATAGTTGGCAGATAAGTTTTGTTGGCAATACTAATACTGATAGGGCGCTGACACGAAAGTATGTCATGTTGAAATCTGCAGAGCTGTGCCAAAAAGCAGGTTACCCCTATTTTACCTTTACTAATGAGCAAACTAACCGAGACTCGGTTGGCCAATTTGGTGCAGGCACTACCACTAGCGATATCTTATGGGGTAGCGCTACAATTGATAAAGAGACATCTACCGTTGTTGAGGTCACAGGTCTTAAGCAGCACCCAGCGAGTTCAGGAGTACGTATTTACGATACCAGCTACATTCTGAGTAATATCTCTTCTGATAGCTAAGCAGTGGACATATAAGCGCCCTCAAGGGCGCTTATATGTTTTGCTGCAATGCGAGAGTTAGCGGTGATTGGTTATTTAAACTTTAATGATATTTTTGCCCCGCCAAGCTCAATAGAACGGCTAATAATAAGCTCTGTTCCCATCCAATCTCCAATGCGTTTGACGATGGCAAGTCCCATACCGTGGCCTGCATTGTCTCGACTTTGCTGGCCTCGGACAAAAGGCTTAACCACTTGTTCGATTTCTGCTTCATCAATTCCGTAGCCATCATCTTCAACGTGTAGCCAAGTCGTGTTATCCACAAGTTCTACTCGAACCTTAATTTTTGACTGACCAAAACGTTCTGCATTGCTGAGTAAATTAGCAAGTTGCATCGATAGATATTTAGGATCCGTATTGACCATTATAGATTGCGATGCGGGAATATATTGCAGTTGTAAGCGATTGTCGGCTAGTCCAACTAGTTTTCTTTCTAACCAGGCATTAAGTTCAACTGGCTGCAATTCAGGCTGAATATTCGCTTGGTCAAGGCGTGCATAGTTTAATAGTGTTGCAACCAGTTCCTCCATCGCATCAATATCGCAATTTAGTCGCTTAAAGTACTTAACCCGCAGTTGTTGATTTTGAGTTTCCTCAAGTGCTTCAATGCCGAAACGTAAACGTGCAATAGGGGTTTTAAGGTCGTGAGATACGGCTCTACTAAGTAATTTATTATCATCAATTAACTGCTGGATGCGATCGGCCATCCGGTTAAATTCAGTTTCAATTGTACCAATATAGGATGTTTTGCTGACGTCAATTCGCTGTTGTAACTCTCCCATACCAAATGCTTGAGTTGTTTTGCTTAGGGTTAATAATTGCCTGATAAGCGGTGATACCCATACTAATAATATCGCCACGACACCAATATAAAACAACATGGTATAAAGCTTATTGAGGTCAAAGCTTTTTTCTTCAGGTGAGGTGAGTTGGGTTTTGATATTGAGCACTTGGTCAGTATCAGGTATTAGGTAGTGCAGTGATATGCCCTCGTCAGACTCCAGCGCTAGGGTCTTTTCATTATCAAATTGTAGTTTTAATGAGGGGGGTAGCATAAATGCAGCCTCTGGGATCAGTGACATCTGCTGCTGGTTCTGTTGATTCCAGTTGTCGATAAACTTTTGTTGATGGGCTTCATCGCCAGCAAGGGTACGCGATAATGTAACGCCCACTAATTTTAATGCGGCTAACTGTTCGTTAGTACTCGGTATATTAGTATCAGGGTTTTGTAATGAGGCAAATTCACTTATTGACCAACCTAGACTGATAATGGCTGCAAGCACGACCAGTACGAGTGAGATGATTAATTTTTTCATTTTTATGACCTAGTCACAGTATATCGATAGCTATGATTCATCTTCACGGCAAAATAGATAACCTTTACCTCTAATGGTTTTGATCTTATAGGGCTGATTTTTCGCTTCATGTAGCTTTTTTCGTAGGCGCGATATACGAATATCGATAGAGCGATCAAAGCCGTCATATTCAATCCCTCTTAGCTCGGCAATTAGAGCGGTACGGCTAACGACAGTGCCCACCTTCAGTGCCAGCAACCATAAAACATCAAACTCATTTGCATTTAGATCTAAGATTTGTTGTTCAATGGTGACAGATTTAGCCGCTGCATTTAGGGTTAAAGAGTCGAATACCAGTTGTTGTTTTATATTATCGTCAGTTGCGCGGCGCAGTAGGGCTTTGATTCGAGCAAGCATAACTTGTGGGCGAATAGGTTTAGTCAGGTAATCATCAGCACCAACCTCTAACCCTTGAATTTCATCACCATCTTCAACACAAGCGGTCATAAATAGAATTGGCCCGGTATAGAAAGCCCGGGCTTCTTTACAGACATCGAAACCATTTTTAACGGGTAGCATGACGTCTAATAGCACTAAATCAGGCTGCTCTTCTGCGATCATTGCTAGCGCATAATCGCCCTGATTTGCAACAGTAATACTGTATCCATGGTCGAGTAAGTAATCACTTATCCACTCTGCCAGCGAGCTATCGTCTTCGACAACCAATATGTGTTTCACATTCGCCATTATTAAAATAGTCTCCAGCCAGACGGGCTTTGCTTTGGCGCTTTGTAAACCCAAGTCACTACAACCTTTACCTCTGCAATCGCATTTAAGTTATCTTGATTGACTAATAAAAATGTTGTGGTGGAGTCACTTTCGAAGCTGTATTTAAATTGCTGCAGCGCTTTTCCGTCCCAACATGTTAACGGTTGCTGGCTCTGTGGTAGCGTTAAACAGAAGCGACCAACCGCTGGTGTTTGCCATTGGAATAGCACATCTTGATAGCAAATCTGCCCTTTGTGTAAAGCAACACATTGCTCTGGTGTCGCAGTAAAAGCGATAGGTGGTTTATGCTCAGAGGCTACCGATGGGGCTGTAAATAAGATTAGCGGTAACCAGGAATAAAATCTATTCATAAGCCACCTAGAATACATAGCTGATCGATGCGTTAAAAAACGACACGTGATCAGCTTGATTAAAAGGACTATTGGTGACTTCGTCTGAGAGCATGTTGATACGATACATTGCTCGAAATACAAAGCTTTCGCTAATTGGGTAGGCGACCCCGAGCTCTACCCCGTAACTAAATGAACTCTCAGGTTGGTACTGTGGAAAGAGTGCTGTTGCTTCTTCACTGCTGACACCGAATAGGTACTGGTTCAGTGTTGCTGATGAGTATTCAACGCTGCCTAACGCGTGAAAGTTCCAGTTGCGTATTTGCCAAGACTTTCCTAATCGTGCTGAACTCTGTATCCCTTGGTCATCGTAATAGTCGCTGACGATTCGGTACTGAAATACATAATGATCATCCCAATAGCGGGTGGCACGAAAGCCGGCTCCTACATAAATTGAATCTTCGGACATGAGATAACTATTACGTTCTGCCTCATTAAGGGTCGCAGGGTCTACGCCTTCAGGACGAGCCCATGAACTTTTGAGGTTGGCGACTAACAGATCTAATGACCAATTTTTTGAATTCCAAAAGTTATAGCCTAGATTGATACCATCTTGAGATTGATGAACCATTTCAACAAAAAGGCCGTTATATTGGTACATTCCGCTGATTAATAAGGAGGGTTGTACCGCTTGATGTTCGCTCTGTCGAATATCCACTTTATTGACGCTATATACACTCGCTCCTAGCTCAAAGTAGCCTCCATTTTCAAGACGGTTATCAACGCCTCCGGCTACACTGGTAGCTATATCTGATGCTGATACAGTCGTGGGCACGAACGTTAGTATGAGCAAAAGTATTCTCATAAAATGTCGTGGTGAATTCAAAAAGACACTATTCATAATGTAAACTGACTTATTGAGAAAGCGATATGGTCCGAAATCTTTGAAAGGCTAGGCAAAGTATTATTCCATTGGATTTGTTGGTGTTATATCAAAGAGACTTTTCGAGCGACTATTAGTGAGAATCTTTAGCAGGCCTATCAGTTTGCAACTGAACAGCATAATGCTTGGGATACTTGTCGAATAAAAAGTAACTTAGCCTAGAAATCTAAACTTTGTTGCAAACTAACGCAATAGTCTAGCTTTTTAGTGGTAAGTATTTACAAGTGTTGCTTGGATTGTACATGAGTCATGTTTCGACTTCATCATTATCTGTTTGTGGTTGATTGTGTTTTGATGAAGGCAGGCTATTGTTCAAAAAAGGCCTCTAATGAGGCCTTTATTTATTTACTTAAGCTGTTTTCTCTATAGCTCTATATCGACGGGTGGCGAAACATAGCCCATATAGGCATTGGTCTTTAAAGGAACAAAGCGCTCGAGCTGTTGTTTCTCTTCAATGCCGGTGACTATCACCTCGATATCCAGCCCTTTAGCCACGTTAATCAGCGCGCGGCATAATTCACTACTATGCTCACTTTCATCATAATAGGCGAAAGACTGGTCGAGTTTGACGTAACTTGGTCGTAAGTTCTGTAAGTAGCTCATTGAGCCAAATTGGCGACCAAAATGATCAATGCCAAAATGTGCACCGTTATCTCTAATGATTGTACACAAAGCTTCACAGGCTTCTGGGCTGCTATATACAGCTGCTTCTGGGATATCAAAACAGATGCGTTCTCTTAAAACTGATGAACGCAGTAACTTGTTAAGCCACTGGTGGAACTCTGTATCGTTGATACTTTCGAAAGTCAGGTTAATCGCGATAGGTTCAAAATTACGATCCAGCAGTGCTTTGCTGCTGATGGTCTCTATTAAGCACTTATCGAGCAAGCTGCCTAAAGACAATAGCTCAATGTAGGGCATGAATTGACCAGCGAATATTTTCTTGTCACCTATTTCGAGCTGACAATAGAGCTCTCTTTGTAACACCGCATCATTGTCATTAAGCAATATTGGCTGCCATTTAAACTTAAATTTACCAGCACTAATTGCGCTACTTAAATGCTCTCGCCATTGCTCACGGGTGAACAGCTGTTTTTCACTGGTCTCAAACCAGTGGAAGACTTTGTTTTCTTGAAGTGACTTTTGTAGTGCATTATCAGCCTGCGCTAAAATGTCACTTACCGTCATTTGCCCTTTACGCTCGGCAATACCAAGTGCAAACCCTTCGTTTGGCTTGCAGCCTGCTTTGGAGATCTCTTGGTTAATGGTACGAATAAGTGTTTGTAGATATTTACTGGTCTGCTCATGCTCAGAGCTCGTAATCAAAAATGCAAACTCATAGGCTGCAATACGCGCAATAACAGAAGTGCTAACGCCATCTAAATGTTGCTTCATCTTCTGTGATAAAAGTTTGATGGTCTCATCTCTAACTTGATAGCCATACTTGCTATGCACTTCTTCTAGCCAATCCATTTTGGCCATGATTAATGCGCCATTTTTAGGCTCACTTAACCAACCGCTAAGTCTTCCCATCATATATTGGCGATTAGGTAGGGTTGAGACTTGGTCTACAAGATTTTTCTTTCTGAGTTCACCGACCTCTTCATCGAGAGAGCTGAAAATCTGTTTAAGCTGAGCTGACATGCTATTGAAAGCCTGTACCACCGATTTTAATTCGCGAGTTTTAGGAACTGCCATATCAGGGCCAAATTTTCTATCGGCAATCTCTTTGGCATGCTCTGCAATTTCATGTAGTGGTCTTAAAATCCAAGTTAGGCCAACGCGAGCGAGGATAATAGCGATTAAAAATAATACTGAGAAAACCATGATTGCATTGGTCATGGTGCGCCATAGCTCATGGTAGCCAAAACCTGGGTGGGCGGTAATCTCAAGTCTAGCGAGTTGGATCCAGCCTGTTGTAATCGTGCTTTCCCGGCGAATGGTTTTAAATAGATCAAGGTCAATAAACCACTGCGGCACGCCCTCGATAGTCAATGGGTTTTGCCAAACTTGTTGCTTACCATCAACTAACCAAGTTAGCTTTACTTCTTGGTAATAGCCGCCTTCAAAGATCACATTGATTAAGGTTTCTGCACCAACGATGTCGCCAGCCTCTAAATCAGGTACCAGCATTATACCGAGCGAGTTACTGGTATTGTTGAGGTCAGACTCCATCTGCTTAGTAAGAAAGCTTTGAGTCTCGGTAAACTGCACATAACCTAAACTCGCTACTACTAGCAAAAACAGTGCAAACAGAAGTGTGTATATCTGTCGAAACAGTGTCATCTTGTTAACTACTCCAGTTTTAGTTTAGGTTGCTTTAGTCGTTCAACACCTAAACGATGCTTTAGGTCATTCCATTTCGCAAGTTTCGATGAAGAGCCTGCCAGAACGCCTCGTCCTTTTTCTTTATTTAGCCACAATTGTCGACCGTTAAAACTGTATACCGGTATAAGATCTTTACGCTGAGTTGCTGGCTTTATAGATTTATCAAGATTATCTAAAACGAGAGGAATAGAGGAGGGAGTTTCATAATACGCAAGCACCATATGGTACTGGTTAACGCTCGTGGCCTTAACCATGGTAATGCGTAATTTATCTTCTGAAACGCCAAGCTGCAGTAGCGTGAAATATTTTGCGATTGAGAAGTCTTCGCAATCGCCACCGCTAACACCAATAAATTCCATTGGCGTTGCCCAATAATTCTTATTTCCCCAAAGTTTTATATCATCGACAAAATGAAAAAGGTTAAAAAAATTATTAACCATTAATATCTTATCGCTATCTTGTAGCCCCTTAGCTTCATCAATTATTTTAAACCAAGCCCTAATGCGTTTACCCGCCCGTTCTCCATATTGAGACTCTATGGTTTGGGTTATGTGGGCTTCGTCTAATTGCGGTATTGGGTCTGCATC
Organism: Shewanella sp. c952; assembly: GCF_019654975.1. Taxonomy (GTDB): domain Bacteria; phylum Pseudomonadota; class Gammaproteobacteria; order Enterobacterales; family Shewanellaceae; genus Shewanella. The sequence continues at coordinate 10,268 of NZ_BPEW01000026.1, read as the reverse complement.
CAGATAAAGTGAGGACACAGATAAAGCCAATCCAGTCAAAGTGAATTGGCAGACTTTTTTTAATTTTTGTAATTTATAAAGCCTGCCATTCATACGACGTTAGAGAGTCTCCTACTTAACCACTTCATCTACAGTATATATATGCCATTTCATATCAGCGGTGGTGTCATCGCCAGTTAGCTCAGCGATAACTCGACGGTTCACCTTATGTGCTGCTGCGGTATGAGTGGGATCGATTGGGCGATCAAAACTATATCCTACAGCACTTAATCGAGACGATTCAATATCAAAGCGTTCGCTCAGCAAAGCGCTTACTGCATTTGCTCTGTTTTGCGATAACACTTGGTTATGCTCGTGGCTACCGGTTTTACTACAATGTCCTTCAATCACGGCCTGTGTATTGGGGAATTTCTGCATAAAAGTAGCGATAATTTCAACCTGGGTATAATACACAGGATCGATGTAGTAAGAGTCATTGGCAAACAAAATCTTTAGCTCTTGACGCTCGTTAATCGGTTTGATTTTACCGCAACCGTAGTTATCGATCGTCGCTCCGAGTTCAGTTTCTGTGCAGCGTTCTCTGGCTACAATTACACCATCATGGTCGATGTCATTTAAGTCATGCACCTGCTTCGTTGGTGTATCCATTGATACAGTGTCACGCATTGAGCAGCCACCTAATATAGCGAAACTCAATAATATAATTAGGGTTCTCATTGCGGTACTCCTCCTTCGTAATCACGCTCACCTTGCCATACATCTGGACGTGTGACTCTTAATGAGTCGAGCAGCTGTCCAGTGGCATTAAGAACACGATACTGGGACACTATTTCATCATACTCAGATTCTAAGTAGTCTTTTCGTGCTTCAAATAGCTCATTTTCTGTATCTAGCAGATCCAGCAATGTACGTTGGCCTAAATTGAACTGTTGACTATAAGCAACTTGAGTGTCTTTGGCCGCAATGACATGATCACGAATGTACATCTTCTGCGGGGTAAGTAGCTCGTAAGCGTTCCAGGCAAGATTGACACCTTCAACGACTTGTCTATGAGCTCGCTGACGGATCTCTTTTGCTTCACCTATTTTGTAGGCCGCTTCTTTTTCTCGAGCTAAATCGCGACCACCTGCAAACAGGTTATATTTAACCCTGATCATAGCGACTAGATCGTTGTTGTGACCGCCTACATTTTGAAAAGTACCAGCGCCATCTTCACCATCAATATCATTATTCCAGTTACCATCTAGCTCTAAAGTAAACTTAGGGTAGTAATTCGATTGGGCTGACTCTCGCTCATTTTCTGCAGCGAAAATATCACTTGAAGCTGACTTCAAAATAGGGTGGTTTTCTTGTGCCATCATTACACTGGTTTGTAAGTCGACTGGTAACATATCGGCATCAGGTACAGGCACAATCATATCTTCTGGTTGTTGCTCTACGATACGAACAAACTGTGACTTGGCATCGTAGAAATTATTACGCGCAGAGATAACATTGGCGTTAGCGCGGGCTAGACGGCCGGTGATCTGTGATAGATCGGCGGTCGAGCCTAAGCCAGAATCGGTTCTCTGTTTAATCTGATCATAAATATCTTTATGGCTTTCAAGGTTTTTCTCGGCCAATGTAAGTACTTGCTCACTGCGAATATAATTGGTGTAAACCTTAACAACGTCCAGTGCCATATCTTCGGCTGCAGCAAATAATGCCCACTGCTCTGCACTCGCTTCAAAACTATATCTATCAACTTCACTGCTGGTATAAAAACCATCAAAAAGCATCTGCTTGATACTAAAACCTGCTTCGCCTCTTTCTAGCTCAATCACGCCGTCAGAATCGACTTCGCCTTGTCCTGCACGACGACGAGTCGATGGGCTATTGGTTTGTTCCCAACCATAGCCTCCTGAGATATCTACCGTCGGCATATAACCGGCTACTGCTTGGTTGACTTGCTCTTCGCGCGCTTTAAAGCGGTTAAATGCGATCCGTATTTCAGGATTCGTATCTAATGTGTGCGCTACTGCTTGTTCTAACGTTTGGCTATAAGCCGCTGCTGGTAATATCAGCGCGCCAACGGCGAGTGCAATTGCACTACGTTTTACCTGCCGTATTGTGCTGGTGTCCATGTTAACCCCTCCAGGTCGTTTTTTTATTGGGCTTCAACGCTCTCTGAGCGCGGTATCTTTAGCCCGTAATATTGGATTAAGTATGTACTCTAAAACGGATCTCTGCCCAGTAATTACATCAACCGAGGTCAACATCCCTGGTATGATAGGCATTTCCGTGCCATCGTCCTTTGTTAAGCTAGAAAACTCCGTTCTAACTTTTACAATATAGAAACTATTACCCTCTTCATCTTGGGTTGTATCGGCACTAATGTGCTCTACAACGCCGTCTAGCCCGCCATAGCGAGTAAAGTCATAAGCGGTGACTTTGACTACTGCTGGTAGCCCAGGATGTAGAAAAGCAATGTCCTTTGGAACAATCTTGGTTTCGATCAGTAGTTTGTCTTCGGATGGAACTATCTCAATGATATCAACACCGGGCTGCACAACGCCGCCGAGAGTATTGATATGCACTGACTTAATTGTGCCATTAACGGGTGAGACAATTTCTGCTTTACTGACCTTATCTTGGGCGCCTACTTGTGCTTCATTCATGCGCGATAGTTTGGTTTGCATTTCATTTAACTGGGCACGAGTGTCAGCGGCAAAAATAAGCACAGATTCACGACGTTTTAATATCGCTTCATCCATGGTCGATTTTACTTTTGGTCTTAATAATCTTAAGGAAGAGAGCTCACCTTGAATGTCATTGACCACGCGTTGCAGTTTAAGCAGCTCAACCTCAGGTACAATTCCTTTGTCAGCAAGTGGCCTTGTAAGCTCTAGCTCTCTAGAAACCAGCTGGAAACTGGTAGTCAGTGTTCTAATTTTAGAGGCTAGTTCTTGGATCTCTTGATTACGTTGCTGAATCTGTCTAGCTTGGATCTCGAGTTGGTTACTAAGGTTATCAATACGGCCGAGGTACTCTTCGCGTTGTCTTTTGGTTAGCTCTGGCTCATTGGTTTCTAATATCTGAGGAAAGACCAACGTTTGAGGCAATATTTTTACCTGTTCACGCCAATCAGCGCCAATGCTGGAAATGGTAATACTGTTCAGCTCTGTCTTTAGTCGAATAACATTGGCAAGTAGACTGTTAACCTCTTGCTCTTGCTGCGCATAGTCAGATTGAAACCGAGTTGCATCAATACGCGCAAGCGGCTGACCTTTGGTAACTATCAAGCCTTCTTGCACGTACATATCTTGCAATATGCCGCCATCTAAACTCTGTATGACCTGTATTTGCGAAGAGGGAATAACTTTGCCCATCCCCGTAGTTACTTGGTCTAATTCAGCAAAATAGGCCCAAATTAAAAAAGTAACTGCCAGTGATGCCAGTGCCCAAATGGTTAATCGGTGACTTGCTGGCGCATCGGTCATCATTGCGCCATAGACATCATCAACCATCTCTAAATCATGTGAAGTGAGGTGTTTACTCATTTTTTAACTACTCCAGCAAGTAGCCCTTCATTCAGTTTCTTAAGCACGTCAGCTTTTGGTCCATCGGCAACAATGTGGCCACGATCTAATACAATAATGCGATCGACCAAGTTCAATAAGTGCATTTTGTGAGTAATAAGCAGTAGCGTGCGGTCTCGGCTGACATTGTGCATCGCTTGGATAAACTGTTTTTCAGCTCTAGCATCTAAACTGGCTGTGGGTTCATCCATCAGTAATACAGGAGGATCGTTTAAGGTCGCGCGAGCTAAAGCTATGGTTTGTCGTTGGCCACGAGAAAGTTCTCGTCCACCTTCTCCCACTTGTTGATCGAGCCCTTCAGATTCTAGGTTGGTAAACAAGTTAACGCCTGATAGCTGAACCGCTCTGATCAGTTGATGCTCAGTCACTTGGCGAGTTCCAAAAAGGATGTTGTCGCGAATGCTGCCATGAAACAGGGTGATATCTTGTGGTAGATAGCCAAAGTTACGTCTAAGGTCGCTTGGGTGTATTTGAGCTGAATCGAGACCATCGTAGGTGATGCTGCCCTTACTCGGCTGAAAAAGACCGACTAAAATTTTAGCTAAGGTACTTTTTCCTGAACCATTACGGCCAATGATGGCAACTCGCTCTCCAGGCTCAATTTTTAATGACATTGGATGCAGTATTGGGCGTTCAGAGTTCGGATAGCTAAAGCCTAAAGTATGAGCGTTTATCTGTCCGCGCAGGCGCTGACGACTGACAAGGTGACCTTTGTTTTCAAACTCATCTTCTTGAGTCATGATTTCGTTTAACTGGCGCAGTGCACTGGCAGTTTGGTTACCGCGGGTCATTAGGCCTGCCAACTGTGCCATTGGTGATATGGCACGGCTAGATAAGATCACAGCTGCAATAATTCCACCCATGGATATCTCATTATCAGCAACGCGATAAACACCTAGAATAACTACAAAAATCACTGAAGTTTGCACCACGAAAGTGGCAACGTTTGTCACTGAGGTGGAGATTTTTTTCGCTTTCAACTGCCAGTTTGCAGTATGGCCAATCATCTGTTGCCAACTCTTTTGCACTAGCCCTTCTGCGCCGCTCGATTTTATCGACTCCAGTGATGATAAAGACTCAATTAGATGGCCATGTTTGAGGCCTGAGAACTTATTGGTTTCTTCAATAGCAGCTTTTAATTTTGGCTGCATAATCAGGGTATAACCAATAATGATGAAGCTGCCGACTAATGGAATAAGTGCTAGATCACCTGCGACTAAATAGATGATGGTCAAGAAAAATAGTGCAAAAGGAAGATCCACTAAAGTGGTGATAGTCGCTGAGGTGAGAATATCCCTAATACTGTCAAATTCACCGAGTTGTTTTGCCATACCGCCGACACTTGGGGAGCGTTTTTCTAATGGAATACCAACGGCTTTAGCGAACAGTTTTGATGAGACAATAATATCAACTTTCTTTCCGGCTACATCAATTAAATAGCTGCGTAACTGGCGCATTATCAGATCAAATATATAGGCTATACCTGCGCCAATGGCTAATACCCACAACGAGTCAAATGCCAGGTTTGGCACGACTTTGTCGTATACATTCATGATGAATAGCGGTGATACCAATGCGAATAGGTTAACTAAAACCGAAGCAATTAAAGCATCTCGGTAGATAGGTGCAGAATCTTTAAGTGTCTGCAGTAACCAATGAGATTTATTCTCATGCAAGTGGACATCAAAGCCCATATCGCCACGATATTCTTGCTTAACAAGAAACAGGTAACCCACATAAATGGCTTCTAGCTCTTCAATCGATAACGTCTCTTCACCCCCTGTCTCCGGGAGCTGAATAATCGCTTTATCTTGCTCAATATCGAGCTCTCTAAGCAGGCAAGCTTTCTTGTCCTTAAGTAACAATATGCTGGGTAGCAGAATTGGGGTTATCTCATTTAAACCTTTACGAGAAAGCTTCGCCGCCAACCCTGCTCGGGCCGCTGCTTGTGGCAATAACTCCGGCGTTAACACATGACCTTGCATAGGAAGGCCTGCGGCTAAAGAGTCGCTAGAGCAGGGGCTACCGAAATATTCAGTAAGCAAAACTAAACTGTCTAGTAGAGGATCGACTACAACTCGTTGAGAAGCCGATATCGTCCACTGATCAGTTTTCTTAGAAGCTGAAGCTGGCACCTTGGGGACTTATCCTTAAGATTTTATTATGTATTGTTAGTATCGGTCATGATGACCTATTTTTCCATAGGCCATCATTTCACAGTCGTGCTTGCTTAAGGTATGTGATTAAATCCTTGCATGTTAAGGTCATCATTTAGTCTATCGGGAGCATTAACTGCGACTGCAAAAGGATCTCCGCTTGACGTACTTACTATAAGAGGCCCTTCACCGTTGTTACCTAATAAACCTGAAATAATATCGGCTTCGTTTGAACCGAACATGGTAATGAGATCAACACCATCAAGCACAATATGTTGGTCAAATGCTCCATCGTGGTTGGTATCAATATTGATTGACGTACTGCCATTTTCATCTGTAAAACTAATGTATTGAGATAGTTCATTGATTGAATCACCTTGAAGGATATCACTAAGATCTAGCTTATCTTCCGCAAGGTTAAAATCGGTTATATGATCTGTAGTATCAGTTCCATCGACTGAGCCTGTAGTCCAGGCAAAAGTGTCTGCCCCAGCGTTGCCTGTCATGATGTCATCGCCAAGTCCGCCAATCATAGTGTCCTGGCCGAGACCACCAATCAATGTATCGTTACCACCTTGCCCAAACAATAGGTCGTTGCCTTCACCGCCACTTAAAGTATCTCCACCGTCTTTGCTTGTTGCATTGTCAAACAAAGTCGTATTATTAGTAATAAAACTATGGATTTCTTGCATTGAAAGGCTATTTTCATCGACGCCAGTCTCTTTAGCTACAATAGCTTTAAGCGCTGCAAGTCCTTGGTAGTCAGTGCCATTATCTGTGAATTGCGCTAAGTCACCAAATAGTATGTCGTTACCAGCTTCGCCTGACGTCGTGTCATCACCAGGTTCTAAGATATTTTCATTACCTAAGATTATATTAGCTAAATCATCGACGCTGATTTTGAACCGAACATTACCATCACTATCGTAGTCGATGATGTCCTCTTCTTTAATCGTATTTTTGATCCCTACCGCTTCTACTTCTGCAATATTCTTCAAGTTTTCAAATGCTTCTGCTGGTACACCGTTACCATTATGCTTTCCATCGGTGATGAAATAGGTAATGTTGTTTCCGGTATTTGCGAGCACATCAGCACTTTCAAACCAACTCTTCGTCGTATTAAATGCATTTACATAATCGGTATAGCCACCATTAGTAATGGCATTCCAGGCTGCATCCGTACCATTTTCTAGTTTTGCTATATCAAGATCTTTAATATTGGCAGACAAGCTTAGTACTGCGGAACCTGAGAAGTCGATAACAGCAAGGTTAACGACACCTGAGTGGGTTCCAGATGCTGATGCGAGTAGAGACTTAAATACTTCTATTAATTGCTCTTTAGCCGTATCGACTGCTTTTGTACCCATACTACCAGAGGAGTCAAGCATAAAGGCAATGTTATAATTTTCACCCGGTGTGATTTGTAATCCGGTAGTATCACTGACAATGACATCGTTTTCATCTGAACCAACAATAGTATTGTCGCCGTCAGTGCCACTGTTAAATGTATAATCCCTTAACGAGATGTTTAGACTAACTTCTTCAGTTGCGAAGTCGCCATTACTTAACTCTGTCGACGTCACGCTGATGTTAAGTGTAAAGTCTAGATTTCCGGTGTAGTCTTCTGCCACAGTGAGCTTTAAGTTAACTAAGTCATCGGATGTTAGGCTCCATTTGCCAGTATTGGCATCAAATATACCGGCAGAAAGCTCTACACCATCTGGTACACCTGTTACTGTAACTGCAGATAACCCTTCACTGCCGTCAATATCAGTAAGTGCTGCGTTGATATCTAATGAGATTTCGACCACTTCTACCTGTGTTAACGTACCATCTGCATTAACTTGATAAACACCATCAGCAAATACTAAGCGCTCCACCTGGTAAAGATGATCGCCCGCATCCGGAGTTGCGACATTAACCGAAGTTGCATCAATATTTCTGCTGTCATTGACTAGTAGGTACGGTTCATTACCACCATGATCGTTGTGGAAGGTGATAGTATAATCTGCGAAATTTCCGGTATAGATTGCGGTATCAGTTCCTGTTCCGCCATAAATAGAGTCGTTGCCCCCACCGCCGATAAAGGTGTCATCACCGGCATTGCCGTGCATTGTGTCCGCTAATAATCCGCCGACGATAATATCATCACCACTGTTTCCATGAAGGGAGTTAGTCACAGCTAATTCGCCTGTTATAAGCGTATTATCGGCTGTACTTGCTACAACATGTAGCCCAGACAGAACAGATTCAATATTAATACCGAATAAGTCATCTGAGACTCCCGCTACAGCTGGTATAGATACACTTTCAGGAACAAGGGCTACAAGTTCTATCGGACCGCTACTTGCGGTTAGTAGCGGCGTATCTGCTACTGCGCTAATATTAATCGTTAAGCTACTTTCTGGGCTGTTGGTTGTTCCGTCTGTTGCAACAAAATCAAACTTTGCTAAAGCGTCACCGCGGTTTCCGATACCGCCATTAATACCGTCAGCTTGGTCATTAGCTGGAATGAATTTAACATGACCGTTATCGAACATCGTTGATGTTAGAGCCATTCCAAGTGTTACAGCTTCCCATAAAGAGCCGTTGTAGTATTGCAAGCTGCCATTTAAAGAGTTAGGTAGCGTTGTTAGCTTGATTGAAAGATTCTCTTTTGGAGTGTCTGAATCAACAACATTCATGTCATCCCAAGTCAATACCAACTCTGTATCTTCTTGTCCGAGTGCTGATGCTGCAACTACAGTAGGTGCTGAATCTACGTGTGGTACCACTGCAAAATGGCCAACGGTATTATCACCATCAAAGTCTGTTGCAATGACATTAAAGTCTATTTGCCCATCTGACGGATTCTGCATAGCTTGATATTGATAGAATTCCCACTGCCCAGTCGAAGGAGTAAACTCAACTTTAAATATAAGTTCTCCGGAAGCCGTTTGTCCTAGCAATGTATTATCTAATTTAGAGATAAAAATAGCTTCGCCGCTTGCTGTTTTCAGCGCTGATTCATCAGTGCCGCTGAAAACAAGTGAACCTTCTCCATCTGCTCCCCAGTTAGTATCAACTTGACCAGAAGCGTAACTAGTTGCTTGTGCATCGGTGCCAAGGAATTCAATGGACTTAACAGTGATATCACTGTTATCGCCATGGGTTGCATCAAAGCCATTATCTGTTGCCTTTATAACTATCTGATCAAACCCACCTTGAAGTGAGTTAAATAGTTTGGCGTAATCGCCATCTGACGCATCAGAAGAAAAAGTTTGAGTTGCAATCAACTGACCATCGCGATAAAACTCAACGATACCTACCTCAAGCTCTCCTCCGTACATCTTAGAAAATTCGATATTAACACCGTAGGCAACTGTGCCAGGATCAAGCGTTATAACAATCTCTTCAGAGGCCTCAGAACCATCGGCAAACTTCCGGAAATCAACTTCGTTTGCGATGTTGTGGTATGGTGAAGCCGCACTATTAACACCAATTCCGCTGCTCGAACCATTAAGGTTAGCGCCTATCAAGGTCGAATCGGTTGCTGACGTAAATCCTCGTGCAGTAACTGTGAAGCCATCAAAATCAAGTGAACCTGTATTTCCCATTTGATTTGTAAAGGAGAATTCGCCAGTTAAGCTATCTGGGATATCAATATCCGTTACTACTTCTGCAGCTGAGTCTTGAATTTCTGGAGCATCATCCTCAATGATTACATTAAAGTTTCCTGCTGCTGTGCTGCCATTTCCATCATCAACATTTATACCAAAATCTAAAGATAAGTTATCTTCAGATGTTTTGTCTGGGTGGTCAAGTGCAGCTAGTAGCGTAACACCATATCCCCAGTCACCAGTCGAATTCCCAGCAGGAGCAGTGAGCGCTACAGACATAACTTCAACGTATGAGGCTTCACCTATAGTACCTATGTAGCCTGTGAGCGTATTCGAGTCAGCATCCCAACTCCACTGTACAGTTGAGCCGCCTGAAGTTAGCGCTGTTCCAGGCCCAGAAAGTGAAACGGTTAAAGTATCACTGTCTATGTCTTGAATGCTAATCGTGCCAGTTGCAGTGACTAAATCCGTCGTATCAGTATTACCGACATTATCAACCAATCCGTTTGCAAGGCCTTCTTCGGAGACTCGAGAGTTTGTTACTCCTGTAATTGTTACATCATCGTTCACCGGGGTGACGGTCAAGGTCAGGGTCGAGGTATCTGTCGCGCCCGAGCCATCGGTTAAGGTGTAAGTGATCACCGGCACGCTGCCGTTATAGTTGGCGGCAGGGGTAAAGGTGTACTGGCCATCGCTGCCCAGGCTAAAGGTGCCGACACCGTTGAGGGTGACGTCACTGCCATCGGCATTATAGACGGTGTTGTCGCCGGCAATGGTGAAGGTGGTGATACTGAGATCGCCATCGACACTGCTGCCATCAATCACATTGCCGCTGACTTCAGGGCTGTCCTCGACGATGCTGCGAGTTTCATTATCATCGCTGAAATCATCGTTCACCGGGGTGACGGTCAAGGTCAGGGTCGAGGTATCTGTCG
>NZ_BPEW01000025.1 GCF_019654975.1 Shewanella sp. c952 | reverse complement strand
CATGTAAACGCTATAGTTGTTTTAATTCTACTAATAAAGAATTGGTTGCGGGAGCTGGATTTGAACCAACGACCTTCGGGTTATGAGCCCGACGAGCTACCATACTGCTCCATCCCGCGTCCTTGTAAACGCTATAGTTGTTTTAATTCTACTAATAAAGAATTGGTTGCGGGAGCTGGATTTGAACCAACGACCTTCGGGTTATGAGCCCGACGAGCTACCATACTGCTCCATCCCGCGTCCGGATGTTTCGATAAAACTTAGTATTTGAATTCAACTAATAAGAATTGGTACAACCGAGTGGATTCGAACCACCGACCCCTACCATGTCAAGGTAGTGCTCTAACCAACTGAGCTACGGTTGTATTTTAAACATTTGAATATAAACAAAGTGGTACAACCGAGTGGATTCGAACCACCGACCCCTACCATGTCAAGGTAGTGCTCTAACCAACTGAGCTACGGTTGTATTGGTTGCGGGAGCTGGATTTGAACCAACGACCTTCGGGTTATGAGCCCGACGAGCTACCATACTGCTCCATCCCGCGACTGTTTATATTGCTTGTTCTGTTGGCTGACGCCTTGGAACGAGCGCTATAGTACGGTCGATGCGGGATGGGTGCAAGTAAAAAAACAATCTTTTGCATTAAATGCTGCTTTGCTGGTCAACTTGTATGTTGATTAGGCGTTTTAAGCAAACTATTAGTAAAAATCTTACATCGTTGAGGTGATAACACCTCTTTTTTGGATATACCTCAAGCGCATAGCGAATAGTATTGCAGCAGCAGTCAGTCCTGCTATCAGTCCAATCCAAAATCCTTGGGCTCCCATAGCTGGCACAATGAGGTCGGTTCTAGCCAATGTATAGCCAAGTGTCATGCCAATGCCCCAATAAGCAACTAAAGTAATATAAAAAGCACTTCTAGTATCTTTATAACCACGTAATGCACCCGCCGTTACAACCTGTACAGCATCGGACAGCTGGTAGATAGCAGCAAAGAGCATCAAACTAACAGCTAAAGTGATAACTTCAGGGTCGTCGTTATATAGCAAAGCAATTTCTTGCCTAAATAGCACCGTAATAATGGCGGTAAATACTGCAAGAGAAAAAGAGATGATGAGTCCTAGTCGGGTGATCATCGCAGATATCTCGGGTTTATCCTGACCCAAATAGTATCCAACACGTATTGATACTGCGATACCAATAGATAGTGGCAGCATAAACACGATGGATGAAAAGTTAAGTGCAATCTGATGCCCCGCGACAACGGTTGCGCCTAGCGGTGCGAGTAATAGGGCGATAATTGCAAATAAGCTTACTTCGAAGAAAAGAGCCATGGCGATTGGAAAGCCATGTTTTGTCATATCGGTCATGACTTTTATATCTGGTAGATGAAATGACTTAAAGGGCGCGAGTTCTTTAAATTTTGCGTTAACCTGCATATAGATAATCATTGCAATAAACATTGCCCAGAAAACCAACGCCGTAGCGATACCACAACCAGCGCCCCCCATAGCCGGAACACCAAAGTGCCCGTAAATGAAGATGTAGTTAGCGGGTATATTAACGGCTAAGCCAACAAAACCGATGACCATAGTTGGTAACGTGTAAGAGATCCCTTCGCTACATCCACGGAGAACTTGGTATAACACAAAGGCCGGCACGCCCCACATAAAGCCATCGAGATAACCTACACTGAGGGCTGCAAGTTCTGGTTCTAAATCCATTAGGTCTAAAATATTGTCGGCAAGTGAGAGAAAGAACATCACACCCGCGCTGCCTATTATGGCAATATATCCTGCTTGGAATGCTAATGGTTGTATTGCCTTTTGATTGTCAGCGCCATGATGGTGGGCAAATACTGGCGTAAAAGCCATAAGCAGGCCTTGCACAAATAACAGTGCCGGCAACCAAAGACTAGAGCCAATAGCAACCGCCGCCATATCAACAGCACTGACACGACCAGCCATTACTGTGTCGATAAAGCCCATCATGGTTTGGGTAACTTGGGCAATTAGCACTGGTAGTGCTAATTGAATTAAGCGTTTGGCTTGAAAGCCAGAATGGTTCATTGAGTGAGCCCTTAATACTTACGAGAGATAAAATGTTTACAGGTATAGTTCAAGCAACATGCGAAGTGTTAGCGATAGATAAAAAACCAGGATTAAATACGTTACAAATCGCTATTGGACCGGATTTGCGCGAGGGACTTTCACTAGGGGCAAGTGTCGCAAATAACGGTGTTTGTTTAACAGTTACAAGAATAGAAGATGATAGGGTGTTTTTCGATGTAATGGAAGAGACTCTCAAACTAACTAACCTAGCAAATCTGAGATCTGGTTCACAGGTTAACATCGAACGTTCATTAACGTTTGGAAGTGAGATTGGCGGGCATATTTTATCTGGTCATGTACACACTCAAGCTGAGTTAAAATCAGTCAGCAAAACTGAATCGCATTATGATATTTGTTTATCTGTTGAGCCAAAATGGATGAACTATATCCTTTATAAAGGTTTTATTGGCGTTAATGGTTGCAGTTTGACCGTAGGTGAAGTGACAGAGACCAGTTTTATGCTGCATTTGATCCCTGAAACGCTGAAGTTAACCAATTTAGAACAGTATGCAGCAGGGGACAAATTGAACATAGAGATAGACAGCCAAACACAGGCGATAGTCGATACCGTCGAGAGGGTGTTAGCAAAGCGCTTTGCTAACTAGCTAAAATGTTTCTCCGCTGTTTGATGTTCAAATAGCGGATTGACTAATAAATTTGTTCGTCATCAGAGTCAATATAAAGCTCTACTTTTAAACGTGACTCATCGATGTGCATTCGCATATGAATAGGGTTACAGCACACTCGACAATCTTCATAGTATTCTTGATCGCCAGCGGTAGCATCTATATTGAGGTGTTGATGATGACCGCAATGCGGGCATGAAATCGTTTTGTTAATAAATCGCATATTAAGCTCCCGTAAATCCGACTGCGCTTCGCCCTCCATCTACTGCAATTATCTGTCCTGAGATATAGGGTGCGCCCACTAAGTGAGATACCAGTTTAGCGATGTCCTCAGCTTGACCGAGTTTTGCTAAAGGGATCTCAGCTAAGACATGCTGTTGAGAGTCATCATTAGATAGTTCTGGCCAGAGTATTGCGCCTGGAGCGACTCCATTTACACGGATGTCAGGTGCAAGTTCTTGTGCCAGAGAAAGCGTTGCCATCTCAAGTGCTGCCTTTGAAATAGAGTATAGCCCATGATCTTTTAATGGGCGCCTAGCATGAATATCAATTAAGTTGATGATGCACCCGCTATGCTGTTTTAGAAAAGGCGCTAACTGCTCAGCGAGTAAATAGGGCGCGAGTAGGTTTGTTGCAAGTAGTTGTTGTGCTGTTTGATAATCGGTATTACCTAACGGAGTAGGATAAAATTCAGCCGCATTATTTATTAATATACTTATAGGTAAAGATTTCACCTTTAACATAGCTACAAATTTTTCTAGTTCAAATTGATTGTTCAGTTCGGCCTGCATAATTTGTGCAGAATTAGGCCTAATGTGGTTCAGTTCTGACTGTAACGCTATCGCTTCGTTTCTGGATTTGCTGTAGTGAACAATGATGTTAAGCCCATCGGCATGCAACTGCTTAGCAATACAATAGCCAATCCGTTTTGCTGCTCCGGTGATGAGTGCCCATTTGTCCATGACGTGATCCCTAAACGATTAGTAAATTAGCTGTCATTATCGCCTTATAAATATTCTCCACACAATCTATTACTTAATTAGCCAGCCAAAATTCTAGTATCGATCATTCAGCAACGATAAATGTCGATTTTTCTTGCACTATATAAGTAGTCCGTATTTGTTTTAACTTAAGAGCCACATTGAATGTACTCTCTGTAATGTTTTTATCTAATTGCTCAGTGAGTGTCGCCATGTTGGCATTTATCTGCTGTTCTAGCTCCATCTTTAAAGTAGTTTTATCTGTTATTGTCATTTCCGATGCCATCTGTTGGTTAACGTCAGCACTAATAGTAGAAAGTGCCGCTGTCAGTATTATTACGTTTATCATAATGTCCTCCTTGATTAGACGCGGCTAGATTAGCGATAAAGAATGATGTTTATGTGACAGTTAGCTAATATTTCCTATCGTCTTTTATGACCTTTTCTTATTATTTGGATTAGAAAAACTAATATAAAGGTAAAACTTGCATCAACTAGGCGCTATCCCTTAGAATTACGCGCTTACGCGTTGGAAAACATAGACTCCTGTACGGTCTTGTCTCAGTGGCGTTATAACTCTTATTTATTAAACCCAAGTGGCCCTACGTGGGGGTCACCACTGGAAAAGGAACAATCATGCCTGTAATTACACTTCCTGATGGAAGCAAACGCGAGTTTGCTCAACCCGTTTCTACTTTAGATGTTGCTGCCGATATTGGTCCAGGTCTTGCAAAAGCTTGTATTGCTGGACGTGTTAATGGTGAGCTAAAAGATGCTTGCGATATCATTGATACCGATTCTGAGCTGTCAATCATCACAGCTAAAGACGATGAGGGTGTAGAGATCCTTCGCCACTCTTGTGCACATTTGCTTGGTCATGCTTTTAAACAGCTTTGGCCTGAAGCTAAAATGGCGATTGGTCCAGTTATCGACAACGGTTTTTACTATGACATCGACTTAGAACATAAATTAACCCAGGAAGATATTGATGCGCTGCAAAAGCGCATGACTCAACTTGCTAAAACTAACTATGCGGTCGATAAGCGTGTAGTCAGCTGGCAAGAAGCGCGTGATACCTTTGAAGCTCGCGGTGAGAGCTACAAGATTGAAATTCTTGATGAGAACATCAGTAAAGATGCATCTCCTGCGCTTTATCACCACGAAGAATATGTCGATATGTGCCGTGGTCCGCACGTACCGAACATGAAGTTTTGTCAAAACTTTAAGTTGATGAGTGTTGCTGGCGCATACTGGCGTGGTAACTCTGATAACAAAATGCTGCAACGCATATACGGTACAGCTTGGGCTGATAAGAAAGCACTTAAAGTGCATCTTAACCGTTTAGAAGAAGCTGCAAAGCGCGACCATCGCAAAATTGGTAAGCAACTCGATCTTTACCATATGCAAGAAGAAGCTCCAGGTATGGTGTTTTGGCACAATGATGGATGGAGTTTGTTCCTAGAACTTGAAAAGTTCATCCGTCAAAAGCTTGGCCAGTACACATACCAAGAGGTTAAAGGTCCGTTGATGATGGATCGGGTCTTGTGGGAACGCTCAGGTCATTGGGATAAGTATGCCGATGGAATGTTCACTACCAATTCAGAAAGTCGTGAATATGCCATTAAGCCTATGAACTGTCCTGGACATGTTCAAATCTTTAACCAAGGTCTTAAGTCATACCGTGATTTACCATTACGCATGGCTGAATTTGGTTGTTGTCATCGTAACGAGCCGTCAGGTTCATTACATGGCTTGATGCGCGTTCGTGGTTTTACTCAAGATGATGCACATGTTTTCTGTACAGAAGAGCAAGTTCAGCAGGAAGTGAGTGCTTGTATTCAAATGGTGTATGACACCTACGAAACATTTGGATTCAAGAATATCGTGGTTAAGCTATCTACTCGTCCTGAAAAACGTATCGGCGATGACGATATGTGGGACCGAGCGGAAGAAGCATTAAAGCAAGCGCTTAAATCTAACGACATCGAGTTTGAAATTCTTCCAGGCGAGGGCGCGTTTTACGGGCCTAAGATTGAATTCACACTTCATGATTGTTTAGATCGCGCATGGCAGTGCGGAACGGTACAATTAGATTACGCATTACCTGGTCGTTTAGGTGCAACTTACGTGGCTGAAGACAATAGTCGTCAGACTCCTGTAATGATCCACCGCGCGATTTTAGGTTCTTTAGAGCGCTTCTTGGGTATTCTTATAGAAGAGTATGCTGGGAAATTCCCAACTTGGTTGGCTCCACAGCAAGTTATAGTAATGAATATTACCGATAAACAGTCTGATTATGTGGATGAAGTCGTTAATTTATTCAAAGAACATGGAATTCGTGCAACTAAAGACTTGAGGAATGAGAAAATAGGCTTTAAAATACGCGAGCACACGTTAAGGCGTGTCCCTTATTTATTGGTCGTTGGTGATCAAGAAATGGAAAATAAGGAAGTCGCGGTGCGCACCCGAGATGGTGTTGACTTAGGTAAAATGCAAATCCAAGAATTTGCGACTAAGCTCAAGAATGAAATTTCGCTCCGTAGTCTCAATTTGTTGGAGGATTAGGTCATAAAGATCAAAAAAACAGCAGGGCGCCAGGCGGCCCCGAATAGAATAAACGAGCTCATCACTGGTGTATCAGAAGTCCGTTTGAACGGTCTTGACGGTGAGCAATTAGGTATCTTAACTATTAGAGAAGCACAGGAAGTTGCTGACGAAGCGGGTGTTGATCTAGTAGAAATTAGCCCTAATGCCGAGCCGCCGGTTTGCCGTGTAATGGACTACGGTAAGTTCCTTTTTGATAAAGCGAAAGCTCAAAAGGAACAAAAAAAGAAGCAGAAAATTGTACAGGTGAAGGAAATTAAATTCCGTCCCGGTACAGATGAAAACGACTACCAGGTAAAACTACGCAACCTGACTCGTTTTCTAGAAGACGGCGACAAAGCGAAAGTAACGCTTCGTTTCCGTGGTCGTGAGATGGCTCACCAAAGCCTAGGTATGGATCTTTTGAACCGTATCAAAGCTGATTTGGAAGCAATTGCAGTCGTGGAGTCTTTCCCTAAAATGGAAGGTCGCCAAGCTGTCATGGTTCTTGCGCCGAAAAAGAAATAGTAAGGCAACCATAAAAGTAGCAGGGGTCTGTTAAGGTCTCTGCTCGCCTTGCGTTTTATTAATTGTCCCAATGCGGAGTTTTAGCAATGCCTAAAATGAAAACAGACAAGGGTGTAGCGAAGCGTTTTAAGAAAACTGCTAATGGTTTTAAACGCAAGCAAGCCCATTTACGTCATATTTTGACCAAGAAGAGCACTAAGCGTAAACGTCACTTACGTGCAAAATGTCAAGTAGCTAAGTCTGATGTGCCAGCAATTGCACGTCAACTACCATACGCTTAATTAAAGGAGCAATGAACAATGCCTAGAGTTAAGCGTGGTGTAACCGCTCGTGCTCGTCACAAGAAAGTACTCAAACTAGCCAAAGGTTATTACGGAGCTCGCTCTCGTACTTACCGTGTTGCTGTTCAAGCAGTAACTAAAGCTGGTCAATATGCTTACCGTGACCGTCGTCAGAAGAAACGTCAATTCCGTCAACTTTGGATTGCACGTATCAATGCGGCTTCTCGTCAAAATGGTCTGTCTTACAGCCGTTTCATTAATGGTTTGAAAAAAGCCTCTATTGAAATCGATCGTAAGATCCTGGCTGACATCGCTGTTTTTGATAAAGTTGTATTTACAACTTTAGTAGAAAAAGCAAAAGAAGCTTTAGCTAAGTAATTAGCTTTGATTCTTGTAAAAAGGGAGCCCTAGGGCTCCCTTTTTTGTATCTGGAATTTGCTCGTTAAAACAATGGAGTAAACTATTAATTTAAATAATGTTTGATTAATAGTTAATAGTTAATAGTTAATAGTTACCGGTCGAAGGCAGTTGATGCGTAGCACTTATCAATGTGCAGATTTCAGATACAAAAAAACAGGCAAAAAGCCTGCTCTTTCAGTAACGCTTAGGCTAGTCTACTTGGCGTCTAAGTAACGCTCTGCATCCAGCGCTGCCATACAACCTGTACCGGCAGAGGTAATTGCTTGACGGTAATGCTGATCCATTACGTCTCCTGCAGCAAAAACGCCTTCAATGCTTGCTTGTGTTGCATTACCATTTAAGCCACTTTCGACTTTAATGTAGCCATTGTTCATCTCTAATTGACCTTCAAACATCGCTGTGTTTGGACTGTGGCCGATAGCAACGAACACGCCAGCAACTTCGAGATCTTTGATGCTGCCATCTTTAGTGCTTTTCATCTTAAGGCCATTAACGCCCATTGCATCACCAACAACTTCTTCAAGCGTATTGTCTAAATGCAAAATGATGTTACCGCTTTCCACCTTATCCATTAAACGTTTCGTAAGGATTTTTTCGCTACGGAAAGTATCACGACGGTGTATCAAGTGTACTTCTGATGCGATATTGCTTAGATAAAGTGCTTCTTCTACAGCGGTATTACCGCCACCAATTACAGCAACCTTTTGGTTACGGTAGAAGAAACCATCACAAGTAGCACAAGCTGAAACGCCGCGCCCTTTAAAAGCCTCTTCAGAATCTAACCCTAAGTACATCGCAGATGCACCTGTTGAAACAATCAATGCATCACAAGTAAACTCGCCATTATCGCCTTTAAGCTGGAAAGGGCGCACATTTAAGTTAACTTCATTGATGTGATCAAAAATAATTTCTGTTTCAAACTTTTCAGCGTGCTTCTGCATACGCTCCATCAGAGCAGGACCGGTAAGATCATCTGCATCACCAGGCCAATTTTCAACTTCAGTAGTCGTCGTAAGTTGTCCACCTTGCTGCATACCCGTGATCATTACGGGCTTTAGGTTGGCGCGAGCGGCGTATACTGCGGCTGTATAGCCTGCAGGGCCTGAACCCAGAATAAGTAAGTTACAATGTCTAGCTTGGGTCATTTTTTTCTCCGTTCTTTTACGAATGCAATTTCTAATGAGGGCTTAACTCCCTCTATCTCTACGAATTGCAGCGATTGTATGGAATTTAAGGTTGTGGGTAAAGCTCTGTATTGGACGTTAGTGCAACGTAAACCTTACAGAACCGTGATTTTTAGCGGTTATTGCACGCTTTTGGCTGCTCCTTATCACGTTTTGGTTTATTCTATAGCGCAAAGATTGATATCTAGCTGATCACAGCCCTAAACAGTAAAAAGGAAGTGTTATGCGTATTAGCGCGAATTTTGATGGCGGAAACATAGAAGTAATCAACGCAGACAATAAAGATGATGTGCAACTTGCCATACGTCCCGATGAAGGTGGTGAGTTTTTCCAGTGGTTTAACTTTAAACTAGACGGTGTAGTTGGCACTCAGTACACACTTAATATCATAAATGCGGATAAAGCTTCATATGTTAAAGGCTGGGACGACTATCAAGCTGTAGCGACCTATGACAGACAGAGCTGGTTTAGACTGCCAACCACTTATCAAGACGGTAAATTAACAATCGAAGTAGACTTAGATTGCGATGCTATCCAAATAGCTTATTTCGCACCTTATAGCTACGAACGTCATCAAGATCTGCTTGCTGCTGTGCAAGTACATCCGCAGGTTAGTTTAGAGCATTTAGGCTTAACATTAGATGAGCGCGACATGACGCTGATTAAAGTCGGTGATGGTGATGAAGAAAAAGCTAACATCTGGATCACAGCGCGTCAGCATCCAGGTGAAACGATGGCTGAGTGGTTAGTTGAAGGCTTAATCAATAACCTATTGGATAGCGATTGTCCTACAGCAAAATCATTGCTTGATAAAGCAAACTTCTACATCGTTCCAAATATGAATCCTGACGGAAGTGTTCGTGGCCACCTTCGAACCAATGCGGTAGGTACAAACTTAAACCGTGAATGGCAGTCACCTTCATTAGAAAAAAGCCCAGAGGTATTTTACGTCGTTAACAAAATGAAAGAGACAGGCGTTGATCTTTTTTATGATGTTCACGGCGATGAAGGGTTACCTTTCGTATTCTTGGCTGGCTGTGAAGGCGTTCCGGCTTACACCAAAGAAGATGCTGAACGTCAGCAAGCGTTCGTCGATGCATTGCAACTGGCGAGCCCAGATTTTCAAACTGAGTTTGGCTATGATAAAGACCAGCCTGGCCAAGCAAACCTAACAGTTGGTTCTAATTGGGTTGCTCATACATTCGGTTGTCTCTCTAATACCTTAGAAATGCCTTTTAAGGACAACGATAATATGCCAGACCTTATGGCTGGTTGGTCACCTGAACGCTGTATATATCTTGGTGAGGCATCCCTCATTGCAATGAATGCAGTCGTAGACAAATTGAAGTAGTGAATGATGACGGCAGAGGTGAATAAATGGCGTTAGTTAAATGCCCCAGCTGTGGCGAGCGTATTTCAAGCATGGCAAAACAGTGCTCGCATTGTAAGGCAAATATTTCTGCTGATAATGAAAGCTTGCAGGTTATTAGCCACATTAAGCGCTCTAACCAATTAATGAACCAAAGCTTTCTCGCGCTTACGTTATTTATTGGCGGTGTAGTGACTTGGTTCTGGGGAGGAGAGCCCGCTGAAGGTGCCCGTGCAACGGTTGCTGGCGGCGCATTTGCCTTAGGCTTTGTTGGCTACTTGATAACTAGAGTACAAATCGTGCTCCATAAACGGAAAAAAGTATGACAGATATTAATAAAGTCATCGACGAGATGCCTACCGAAGTCTATGAGCGTTTATTGAGTGCTGTAGAGCTTGGTAAGTGGGAAGATGGAACGGTATTGACCCAAGAGCAGCGTGCTTCAACTCAGCAGGTCGTTATGCTTTATCAAGCCAGGAAGCTGACCCAAACTGAGCACTTTACTATTAATAGTGAAGGGCAGGTCAATGAGTTGTCTAAGTCTGAACTTAAAAAGCAGTTTAAAGGCGACTCAATTGCTGAATTTAAAGAAAAAGAGCTTTAAGTCATAGCGATAAAAGAAAAGCCGCTCTTTCAGGAGCGGCTTCTTTATTTAAAATATACACTTGCTTAGTCTTGGGTTAATTCACCGACAATAGATTGCTCCATTGCTGCTCGGATAGCTTCAGGTGTCAGATCTGTAGATAGCAAATAGTGCAACTTGGCCAGAGCTGCTTCAGTGGTCATATCATAACCACTGATAACACCTGCTGACGCCAGAGCATTTCCTGTTGCATAACCGCCCATATTGACTTTACCTTGTAGACACTGAGTTAGGTTTACTAACACTATTCCACGATCATGCGCATCTCTGAGTGTCTTAAGTAATGCAGGTGTCTGCGGAGCGTTGCCAACGCCAAAGGTTAATAGTATCAGCGCTTTTACCGGTTGTTGTAAAACATTGGCAAAAATTTCAGTATTTATCCCCGGATACAGAGTAACGACACCTATGGGTTGAGGACTAATATTAATCACTTCCAATGGCTTACTTGGGTTTTCATCTGCTCGCTTACCAGCATGCCAACGGATCTTTATTCCGGCTTCCAATAGTAATGGAAAGTTAGGTGAAGCAAACGCATTAAAACCATCGGCATGGGCTTTGGTGGTGCGGTTGCCTCTAAATAGCTTATTGTTGAAGAATAAACAGACCTCAGCAACCGGATAGTTTGCTGCAATATAAAGTGCGTTTAGCAAGTTTGTCTGGCCATCAGAGCGAAGCTGAGCTAATGGGATCTGCGAGCCGGTAACGATGACTGGTTTTGACAAGCCTTGTAACATGAAAGACAGTGCAGATGCTGTATACGCCATGGTATCGGTACCATGGAGAATAACAAAGCCATCATACTTGTCGTAGTTAGCCTTTATATCATTAGCAATCATTTGCCAATCAGTAGGGGCCATATCCGAAGAGTCGATAAGCGGCGAGTATTCGCTGATGACAAAGTCCGGCATCTCTTCATGGTAAAACTCAGGCATAGCTTTAACACATTCAGTTAAAAAACCCGCCACAGGAGCAAAGCCCTGTTTAGTTTTTTGCATACCAATGGTTCCGCCTGTGTAGGCTACGTATATACAGCGTTTAGTCATGTTATTTTTGTTTTTGAGCACAATAGGGTGATTATAAAGGTGCAGATAGAATAAAGCCCAGTAAAACTGGGCTTTATTTAATAATAGTTTGCTAAGCGTTGTACATAGAAGTGTTAGTCAGTACAGGTATCACAATACAAATAGACACCATTAGGGTCATCAAATGTTTGTAATGTTTCAGCTACACTAGAAAACTCGCCAATGAGCCTTTGTAACATGGTGGTTTGAGTTAGGCTATTGGGTATATACACTGCCGCTGATGCGAACATCTCTTGGATAAATAGCTCTTGTGGTGATAACTCTTGTTGAATCACTTCAGTATCAAAATGATCAATTTGCGCTAGCTCCGCGGCATGAGTTACAGCGTTTTGCAGATCGCCTATTCCATCAACTAAACCAAGTTCAAGCGCTTTGCGACCGGTCCATACTCTACCTTGTGCAATACTGTCCACTTGCTCTAGGCTCATATCACGCTCTGTCGCGACTAGAGATATAAAGTCTTTATAACCTCGCTCGATGTGACGTTGAATAACAGCACCAATCTCAGGAGACATCCCTTTAGTGACAGAAAAGCCTGCCCAATCAGAGGTCGCGACACCATCAGTGTGCACACCAATACTTGCGAGCGAGTCTTCAAAGGTAGTAACCATACCAAAAATACCAATCGAGCCCGTTAACGTTGTTGGAGTGGCGTAGATATAGTCAGCACTCGCAGAGATCCAATAACCACCAGAAGCTGCATAGCTGCCCATACTGACGACAATTGGTTTATTAGCGGCTTTCAATGCTAACACCTCTTGGCGGATCTGCTCTGATGCAAATGCACTACCGCCAGGGCTATCAACTCGAAGTACTACAGCCTTGATAGAATCATCAAACCGAGCTTTACGCAGTAACTCTGACGTACTTTCGCCGCCAATCTCTCCGGCAGGTTGTGAGCCGTTTAATATCTTGCCTTTGGCGACAATAATACCGATTTTATTATCAGCCAATAAAAGGGGATGACTTGCAGTGACAGAAAGATAATCGTAGAAATCAATTTGTTTAAAGGATTCACCATCAGCAGATTTTCCGACAGCGTCAACCATACTTAAGCGAAACTCTTCAGCTGTTTTTAGCTCATCAACCCAGTTCAGGTTAAGTGCCATCTGGCTGGATTGGCCGTCAGCTTTGTCGAGTTCTGCCAAATACTCTTTGGCAGATAACGATAATTGCTTAGCGGCTATATCGCGGTTTTGCCCAACTGTAGTGCTGTAACTTTCCCATAAATCATTTAAAAGTGCCAAGTTGGCTTCTTTCGCCGCGTCAGACATGTCATCACGAATAAACGGTTCTACAGCAGATTTAAAGGTACCAACTCTAAAAACATGCGCTTTGATTTTAAGTTTATCTAACGCCGACTTAAAATACTGGCGGTAACGACCGAGGCCTTCTATCTCTACACTACCTTGTGGGTTGAGATAGATGCTGTCGGCATAACTTGCTAAGAAGTATTGATTTTGTCCAAACCAATTAGCATGCGCAACGATCGGTTTACCTGTTTCTTTAAAGTTGTTTAATGCATCGCCTATGGATTGCAGTTTACTCATGCCTGTGCCGCGTAGCTGGCCTAGATCGAGTACCAATTGGCTAATTCTTGCATCGGATGAGGCATTGTTCACGACATCGATGACATCAGATAATAGTATTTCGCCGCTACCATCTTTTGCACTGCCGCTTTTCATGGCAGCTTCTATAGGATCAACTCGACGTTTTTGGTCAACAATGGTGCCAGACAGATTAAGTACTAGCGCTGAACCATCTTCAACTTTTAACGTTTCTTCACTGCTAAGGGTGACGATAAGCGCAATAATTAAACCGAAAAAAATGAGGTTTAAAAATAGTTTTCTTGTGCCATTAACAATATTCCAGCAAAGCAGAAATATCCTTTTAAAAACTGAGGGTTTAGCGGGCATTAGCCACTCCTTTAAATCCGAATTAGGATAATGCTAACTGAAAATGCAATAGAAGGGAAAACTCAATTGTAAAGGAATCTGATCACTCACTTATTGAGCTTATTGCTGACACAAGGTATGCTGAATTAAATCACTTGTTTAAAAAGGATGTTTGAATGTCGTTTCCGCATTTATTAGAACCCTTAGATCTGGGTTTCACCCAGTTAAAAAACCGCGTATTGATGGGCTCAATGCATACCGGTTTAGAAGAAGAAAAGGGCGGCTTTGAGAAACTGGCAGCGTTTTATAAAGAGCGTGCACTGGGCGGAGTGGGGTTAATTGTCACCGGCGGTATATCACCCAATTTACGTGGTAGGCTCGCACCAAACGCTTGTCAATTAAGTTTCCCATGGCAGGTGAAAAAGCATACAGTAGTGACCAAAGCCGTTCATGATGCTGGCGGTAAGATCTGCATGCAGCTTCTGCACGCTGGCCGATACGGCTATCATCCATTTTCACAAGCACCGAGCAAAATCAAGTCACCGATTACACCTTTTACACCTTCTAAAATGTCTACAAGGCAGGTAGAAGGTACCATTAAAGACTACGCCACTAGCGCTGCATTAGCTAAAAAAGCAGGTTACGATGGCGTTGAAGTGATGGGGAGTGAAGGTTACCTTATTAACCAGTTCGTCAGCTCTCGCACCAATAAGCGTAACGATAAATGGGGCGGCGCTTTTGAAAATAGAGCCCAGTTTCCGATAGAGATCGTGAAGCAGATCCGCGCTAAAGTCGGTAATGACTTTATTATTATTTTTAGATTGTCGATGCTGGACTTAGTTGATAACGGTTCTACATGGGATGAAGTCGTTCAGCTTGCTAAATCATTAGAAAGTGCTGGAGTGACAATTATCAACACAGGTATTGGCTGGCATGAGGCGCGAGTACCGACTATTGCGACCAGTGTACCGCGTGGTGCATTTGCTTGGGTTACCGAGAAGCTGATGAAAGAGATGAGTATTCCTCTCATCGCGACCAACCGTATTAATACTCCTGAAATTGGTGAGTCTATAATCGCTTCAGGGCAAGCGGATATGGTCTCTATGGCAAGGCCATTCTTAGCCGACGCTGAATTTGTTAACAAAGCAGAGGCTAACACTCCGGAACTGATAAATACCTGTATTGGATGTAACCAAGCCTGCCTAGATCATACTTTTGCTTTAAAACGAGCAACCTGCTTAGTCAATCCACGGGCTTGCTACGAAACTGAACTGAACTTTACTCCTGCGAAAGTAAAAAAGCGTATAGCAGTAATGGGAGCGGGTCCCGCTGGTATGGCGTTTTCCATTTATGCGGCTACTCGTGGTCATGAAGTCGTACTATTTGAAGCCAAATCTGAAGTTGGCGGTCAATTTAATTTAGCTAGAAAGATCCCAGGCAAAGAAGAGTTTGACGAAACGATTCGCTACTTCCTCAATCAAATCAACCTACTTAAGGTGGATTTGCGGTTAAACACTCGTTTAGATGCCAGTGTTGTAAGAGATGAAAAGTTTGATGAAATAGTTATGTCTTCAGGTGTGAAACCAAGACCGCTTGATTTGCCGGGCTTTGATAACCCCAAGGTAGTTGATTACCAACAAGTGCTCAACGGCGATGTGCAAATAGGACAGAAAGTAGCTTTGATCGGTGCCGGTGGTATTGGTTTCGATATGGCTCATTATCTTTGTGAGGAAGAGTCGTCAACGTTAAACCCTAATAAGTGGTTAAAGCAGTGGGGCATAGACAAAGAGTATAAAGATGCCGGAGGGTTAACAGACCCCGTTTTAGACGATAAGCACCGTGACGTTGTTTTACTGCAACGTAAAACGACTAAGATGGGTAAGGGATTAGGTAAAACTACCGGTTGGATCCATCGCTCTGTTTTAAAACAACATCAAGTCGCGATGAAAACAGGTGTTAGCTATGACAAATTTGATGAGGCAGGTTTACACATAACTGTAGATGACAAGCCAGAGATATTAGCTGTTGATAACGTAGTGCTCTGTGCTGGCCAAGTATCAAACACAGAACTTGTCGACGAGATGAAGTCAACCGGTATTCCTGTGCATCTTATTGGTGGTGTTGATGTTGCCGCTGAGCTTGATGCTAAACGCGCCATCCGCCAAGGCGCAGAACTCGCAATTGCACTCTAACGTAACTATTAATTCTATTTAGTTTGCGTCATTATCAACCCCATCTAATATTAGCCTAAGGTGCTAATGTTAGATGGGCATCATGTAAAAATAAAAAGAGTATGGCAAAATTAATTTAAGCACTCGTATATTGTGCAACGAGTGGTTAATTTGCCTCGGAAACCTAAAGTGTTTAGTCGGGTGGGTATATGCTGGTTGCAATTAAACAACAGTTTTCGTTGATTATGTGTTACAAGTTTGAGCTTGCTTGGTGTTAATCGCTCTACCAACAAGCTCTGCGCCGTCAACAGATAGATCTAAATCGATGTCAGTATCAGGAACACAACAGCAGGGCAGGCATTCGTCGGCTTCTAAGGTAACCAGTGGTTCGGTGATATAACTGACAGAACCACTAATAATTTTAGTCTTACATTGGCCACAAAAGCCATTGCGGCACTCTGAAAATGTACTCACTTTTTTTTGTTCTAGCGCCTCAAGCAAGGTCAGGTGCTGTTGATTAAACAACAGCACAGGTTGACCTTGCAGGCTGACAATAGGAGCCTTTTTAAAACTAGCTTGACTAAAACTGACGGCTTTAAAGGTCAAAGTCAGAGAACTCGTCTTCATCAATAGAGGCATCAATTTGGCCAACTAGATAAGATGACACTTCAACTTCTTGTGGCGCTACCTGCACCGCATCACTCTCTAGCCAATTCTTCATCCAAGGTAGTGGGTTGCTCTGCTCTGCATATGGCGATTCAAAATTAACCGCTTTCATACGCTCATTGGTAATGTACTCAACATACTGACAAAGGATTTGCTCATTTAAGCCAATCATAGAGCCGTCTTTGAACAGGTATTTAGCCCACTCTTTCTCTTGCTCAGCAGCTTTAACAAAAATGTCGATAGCAGTTTGTTCACACTCTTTTGCAATTTCTGCCATTTCAGGATCGTCTTTACCTAAATGCATAATCTTCAAAATATGTTGGGTACTATTTAGGTGCAAAGCTTCATCACGGGCAATAAGGCGAATAATTTTAGCATTACCTTCCATCACATTACGTTCAGCAAAAGCAAATGAGCAAGCAAAGCTGACATAGAAGCGAATCGCTTCGAGTACGTTTACCGACACCATACACAAATAGAGCGCCTTTTTAATTTCGCGCTTAGTCACTTCTACGACTTCACCGTCTATTTGATGGCTGCCTTCGCCATGCAAATGAAATGCTTGGCTCAATTTAATGAGCTTGTCGTAGTAGGCTGCAATGTCAGTTGCACGCTTTAAAATCTCTTCATTTTCGACAATATCGTCAAAAACAACAGATGGGTCGTTAACGATGTTACGAATAATATGGGTGTAAGAACGAGAATGAATCGTTTCTGAAAAAGACCAAGTCTCAATCCAAGTTTCAAGTTCAGGCAGTGAAACCAATGGCAAGAAAGCAACATTGGGTGAGCGGCCCTGAATCGAATCAAGTAGTGTTTGGTATTTTAGGTTTGAGATAAAGATATGCTTCTCATGCTCAGGCAAAGCGGCATAATCAATTTTATCTTTGCTTACGTCTACTTCTTCTGGACGCCAGAAAAATGAAAGCTGCTTTTCAATGAGTTTTTCAAAAACTTCATATTTCTGCTGATCATAACGAGCAACATTGACAGACTGCCCAAGAAACATAGGCTCAAGCATTGCATTATTAGGTGTTTGACAAAATGTAGAGTAGGCCATTTTTCTATCTTCCGATAATGGGGGCGTAGCCCCCTTTAATTAACGTTTAAATACGAGTGATGAAATCCGTAGGATTAGATCTTACATGCGCCACCAGCGCAACTGTCATCTTCTACCTCAATGGCAGTGATATCGTCGTGACTATCTGAAGCTCCATCACGGGTATTGTGATAGTAAAGTGTTTTCACACCATATTTGTATGCGGTCAATAGATCCTTTAGCAGAACCTTCATCGGTACTTTTCCATCAGGGAAACGGCCCGGATCGTAATTTGTATTAGCCGAAATAGATTGATCAACAAACTTTTGCATCAAACCAACTAACTGAATATAGCCGTCATTGTTCGGCATTTGCCAGAGTAGCTCATAGCTGTACTGATACTTATCAAAATCAGGAACAACTTGTTTAAGTTGGCCATCTTTACTTGCTTTAACGCTGATTAAACCTCGTGGAGGCTCAATACCATTGGTTGCGTTAGAGATTTGAGATGAAGTCTCTGATGGCATCAATGCTGAAAGTGTAGAGTTACGCAGGCCGTGAGTTTTAATCTCTTCGCGCAGTGATTCCCAGTCCATATGTAATGGCTCATCACAGATCTTATCAAGATCACGCTTGTAGGTATCTATTGGCAAAATACCCTTAGAGTAAGTTGTTTCATGGAACGAAGGGCACGCGCCTTGCTCTTTTGCTAAATTGTTTGAAGCTTTCAACAAATAGTACTGAATCGCCTCGAACGTTTTATGGGTAATGCTGTTCGCTGAGCCGTCAGAGTAACGAACACCTTCTTTAGCAAGGTAGTTAGCGAAGTTAATAACACCGATACCAAGCGTACGACGGTTCATCGATGCTTTTTCTGCAGAGATGATCGGGTAATCTTGATAATCTAGTAAGTTGTCCAGTGCACGAACAGCAAGATCTGCTAAAGGTTCAAGTTCTTCTAGATTTTTAATTGCACCTAGGTTTAACGCCGAAAGCGTACAAAGGGCAATTTCACCATCAGGATCATTGATGTTATTCAGTGGCTTAGTAGGTAATGCAATCTCTAAACATAAGTTAGATTGGCGAACCGGAGCCACTTTAGAATCGAATGGACTGTGAGTGTTACAGTGGTCGACATTCTGTATATAGATGCGACCCGTAGAAGCTCGCTCTTGCATCATTAATGAAAACAGCTCGACGGCTTTGATTTGTTGCTTACGAATACTTTCGTCTGCTTCATACTTCAAATAAAGACGTTCAAACTCATCTTGATCTTCAAAGAATGCATCATACATACCTGGAACGTCAGATGGGCTGAATAAGCTGATCATGCCACCTTGGATCATGCGTTGATACATCAACTTGTTGATTTGAACGCCGTAATCTAAATGACGGATACGGTTGTCGTCTACACCACGGTTGTTCTTTAGCACGAGTAGTGATTCAACTTCTAAATGCCAAATAGGGTAGAACAGGGTTGCAGCTCCGCCACGAACACCACCTTGCGAACAAGATTTTACTGCAGTTTGGAAATACTTATAAAAAGGTAAGCAACCTGTATGGAATGCTTCTCCACCGCGAATAGGACTACCTAATGCACGAATACGACCTGCATTAACGCCAATCCCTGCTCGCTGTGACACATATTTAACGATTGAAGATGATGTCGCGTTAATTGAATCTAAGCTGTCACCGCACTCAATCAATACACATGAGCTAAATTGGCGAGTAGGGGTACGAACACCCGCCATAATCGGCGTAGGAAGCGAAATCTTGAACGTAGAGGTCGCATCGTAAAAATCTTTTATGTATTTAAGACGAGTCTCTTTTGGATATTTTGCGAATAGACATGCTGCAACCAAGATATAAAGGAACTGAGCGCTTTCATAAATTTCATGAGTGACACGGTTCTGAACTAAATACTTACCTTCTAACTGCTTAACTGCAGCGTAAGAAAAGTTCATATCGCGCCAGTGATCGATATAACCGCCTAAAATGTCGATCTCTTCGCGGCTATAATCTTCCAGTATATGTGCGTCGTATTTGCCTAACTCAATGAGTTTAACCACATGATCAAAAAGTTTTGGTGGTTCAAATTGACCGAATGCTTTCTTACGTAAGTGGAAAATGGCGAGTCTTGCTGCCAAAAATTGGTAGTCTGGCGCTTCTGGGGAGATTAAGTCAGCAGCGGCTTTAATGATAGTCTCATGGATCGCCTCAGTAGGGATCCCTTCGAAAAACTGTAGGTGAGAACGTAATTCAACTTCAGAGACTGACACATTGGTGAGTCCTTTCGCTGCCCATTCTATAACACGATGGATCTTGTCAAGATCAATGGTCTCACGTTCGCCACTACGTTTTGTGACTGTCATATTGCTATTCATTAAAGATAAACCTTGGTTCTTATATTGATGAAAGTGACCTATTAAGGCGCACTGTACGTTTCCCTGTAAACATCGAAATGAAACTGTAAAACAGTGGCAACCAATCTGTTGACACAAACAGCTAACTAGTGTCTACGATTGTCACTCACACACAATATATGGTGTTTTAAAATTTCTAAGGTACAAGATAGTGAGGTTATTGGATTTTTGCAAGTACGAATTATGGGTACAAGTTGTGGATATCTTGAGGATAATTATTAGGGTTAGTAATAGCTAACCCTTGAAGCTTGTTTTGATTTGAGTTCTCCGTCGAAGAAGATTATTTGAACAGCTAAAAAACTTGTTGAAGATCGCTGGATCCCATAGCGATCTTCATCATTTGCAAACGAGATTGGTTGCTTAAATGCTCAGGTGGTTTTTCAACCACTCGGTGAGAGAGTTTGGATCTTCAAAACTAATATCGCTTGGCCAGTCATTTATTGCATCATTGGGGCCAATATAGCCCCACTTAGCGAGTCCTGCATGCATACCGCTGGCCTTTGCTGCTTGCATGTCTCGCTCTGCATCGCCAAGATAAAGTATGTGCTCAGGTTGCACAGATAATTGCTGCGCAGCAAGCTGCATCGGTGCAGTATGAGGCTTTGAATGCAAGGTACTGTCGCCACTTATGATGGTAGGCATTCGTTTTTCAAAACCCATTTTAATCATCAGTGGTCGGGTAAATCTGGCGGGTTTATTGGTGACGACCCCAAATGGAATGTCGTGTTCTGACAATAATTCTAAAAATATCTCTAAGCCAGTGAAAAGCTGACAGTGCTTTCCGTTTACTTGGGGATAGTTATTCAGCAGGGCTGATTGCACTTGAGCATGCATCGCTTCGTTTTGCTCAGGCAGTGCGGTTTGCACTAAAGCTAAACTACCATGTGACGCTTGATAACGTAGTTCACTGCTATTAGCTGCAGCAAAACCGAACTGTGCAAGGCTAATATTGAGCGCTTCAATCATATCTGGTGCAGTGTCGGCTAAAGTGCCATCAAGATCAAAAAGCACCCCTTTAATGGTGAGGCGCTTGTTTGTTAAGTGACAATCAGTCATTTTTAGTCGTCGCTATCATATAATTGACTTCTAAACTTTTTGTGTACTTAAACACATCAGTAATTGGATTGTAGGTGATCCCTACAGCATCGTTGCAGATTAGCTCGGCATTATCAGCAAGGCCGATTAGTTCCGAGGGCCTGATAAACTTATTATGATCATGGGTCCCGACTGGCAGCATCTTTAATAAATATTCAGCACCTAAGATGGTTTCTACATAGGCTCGAATGTTTCTATTAATAGTGGAGAAAAAAACATAGCCGCCAGGTTTTACCATATCAGCGCAAGCTTGGATCACTGAGCTTGGGTCAGGTACATGTTCAAGCATCTCCATACAGGTAATGACATCATATTGTTGTCGGTGCTGATCACGATGGTTTTCTGCGGTGTTTTTTATATAGTTTATTGAAACACCCGTGTCTAATGCATGCAGACGAGCAACATCAAGCGGTTCTTCACCCATATCTAAGCCCGTTACATCAGCACCAATACGCGCCATGCTTTCAGATAAAATCCCGCCACCACAGCCGACATCGAGTACCTTTTTACCAAAGATACCGCCAGCTGTTTGATCGATATAATTGAGGCGCAGCGGATTAAGATTGTGCAGGGGCTTGAATTCACCATTTAGATCCCACCAAGTCGCTGCCATTTTTTCAAATTTTGCAATCTCTTCAGGATCGACATTATTGTTGTTTTGCACTGTAATTACCTCAGATCGATTAATTCGTCTTTTGTGCTTCATTATAATGATTAGCGGCAATAAACAAAGCGGATATCGCTTGGTTTTCTAAGATCTACTCGAAGTGGCTATAAAATGCACTTATGCCTTGATTTTAATCAATAGTATTGCGTTTTTGTGCTTATTTAAAATGAATGCTGTATTGGGTCTAGCGCCACCAAATAACTGTGTTAGAATGCCAAATCACGTTTTCAAGCATGGCCGTTCTTATGAGTGAGAATTGCATGCTAAATTTCAGGGGATCGAGCAGTTTATGACTGATCTGGCTTCATCTATAACACCAATTAATATTGAAGACGAATTAAAGAATTCTTACCTCGATTACGCTATGAGTGTAATTGTAGGCCGGGCACTGCCCGATGTTCGTGATGGCTTAAAGCCTGTTCATCGTCGCGTCTTATTCGCGATGAACGAATTGAAAAACGACTGGAACAAGCCATATAAGAAATCGGCTCGTGTTGTCGGTGACGTAATTGGTAAGTATCACCCACATGGTGACACTGCTGTATACGACACGATCGTTCGTTTAGCGCAGCCATTCTCAATGAGATATCCACTTATCGACGGCCAAGGTAACTTCGGTTCAGTCGATGGCGATGCTGCAGCTGCAATGCGTTATACAGAAATCCGTATGGACAAAGTTGCGCATCAGTTATTAGCAGATCTTGAGAAAGAGACGGTTGATTTTGTACCTAACTATGATGGTACAGAGTTTATCCCAGCTGTTTTACCTACTCGCATACCGACATTACTGGTTAATGGTTCATCAGGTATTGCCGTTGGTATGGCAACAAATATACCTCCTCACAACATTACTGAAGTGATTGCCGGTTGTTTGGCGCTTATCGAAGACCCAGCGTTGTCTATCGAACAGTTAATGGAACATATTCCAGGACCAGATTTTCCTACCGCAGCGATTATTAATGGTCGTAAGGGCATCATCGACGCTTATAAAACGGGTCGAGGTCGTGCTGTTATGCGCGCCCGTGCAGATGTGGAAACTGAAGACAATGGGCGTGAACGTATTATTGTTCACGAAATTCCATATCAAGTTAACAAAGCCCGCCTTATCGAGAAGATGGCTGAGCTTGTTAAAGATAAAAAGATAGAAGGGATCAGTGGCCTACGTGACGAGTCTGATAAAGACGGTATGCGTATAGTCATTGAGATCAAGCGTGGTGAAGTGGGTGAAGTTGTACTAAACAACTTATACGCTCAAACACAGATGCAGTGCTCTTTTGGTATTAACATGGTTGCGTTGACTAACGGTCAGCCAAAACTATTTAACCTGAAAGAGATGCTCGAGTGCTTTATTCTTCACCGCCGCGAAGTTGTGACTCGTCGTACTGTATTTGAACTGCGTAAAGCCCGCGAAAGAGCCCATACATTGGAAGCTCTAGCGGTAGCTCTGGCAAATATTGACCCTATTATTGCGCTCATTAAAGCATCGCCAACACCCGCTGAAGCCAAGGTTAAATTGGTTGCACAAGGTTGGGAACTTGGACATGTTAAAGGCATGCTTGAAAAAGCAGGTGACGATGCAGCGCGTCCAGAGTGGTTAGATCCAGAGTTTGGTATTCGTGATGACAAGTACTTCCTGACAGAACAACAAGCGCAAGCAATTCTTGAGCTTCGTTTGCACCGTCTTACAGGTCTTGAACATGACAAGATCATCGCAGAATATGAAGAGTTGCTAGAAGTTATCGCTGCATTGCTACTTATATTAAGTAGCCCGCAACGCTTGATGGAAGTGATTACTGAAGAGCTTCATGAAGTGCTTGAAAACTTTGGCGATGAACGTCGCACTGTTATCAATGCCAATGAAGTTGATATGAGTCTTGAAGATCTCATCAACGAAGAGGACGTTGTAGTTACACTTTCTCATCTTGGTTATGCAAAATATCAAGCGCTTACAGACTATCAGGCGCAGCGCCGTGGTGGTAAGGGTAAAGCTGCGACTAAAGTTAAAGATGAAGATTTCGTCGAAAAACTATTGGTAGCGAATACTCACGATACTATTTTATGTTTCTCTGACTTCGGCAAAATGTATTGGCTGAAGGTTTATCAATTGCCACTTGCGAGCCGTACAGCTCGTGGGCGTCCTATTGTAAACTTATTACCTCTATCTGAAGGTGAGCGCATTACCGCTATTTTACCAGTACGTGAATATGCCGATGATAAATATATCATTATGGCAACTTCTCACGGAACGGTTAAGAAAACAGCGTTAACAGCGTACAGCAACCCTCGTGCTAACGGCATTATTGCAGTTAACTTGAAAGATGGTGACCAACTGATTGGCGTTGATATTACCGATGGTAATGACGACATCATGTTGTTCTCTAACGAAGGTAAAGTAGTACGCTTTAACGAAAAAGCACGTAATGCAGAAACTGGCGAAGTGAAGATTGACCCAGAAACTGGTGAAGAGGTGATTGCACTACGTGCGATGGGCCGTACCGCTACCGGTGTTCGTGGTATTAAGCTTGAAGATGGCCAAACTGTTGTATCGCTAATTGTGCCTAAAGAAGATGGCGCAATCTTGACGGTAACCGAAAATGGTTATGGTAAGCGAACTGCACTTTCTGAGTACCCAGCTAAGAGTCGTGGTACAAAAGGCGTTGTTTCTATCAAAGTGAGCGAACGTAATGGTGCTGTAGTTGGTGCTGTACAAGTTGGCGATAATGATGAAATCATGCTTATCAGTGACAAAGGAACTTTAGTTCGAACTCCTGCAACTGGAGTATCGAGTATTGGTCGTAATACTCAAGGTGTGACTATCATTCGCACTGCGGAAGATGAGAAGGTTGTCGGTTTACAACGCATTGATGAAATTCAGGACGATGAAGTTGAGCTTGATGAAGAGGG
Organism: Shewanella sp. c952; assembly: GCF_019654975.1. Classification (GTDB taxonomy): domain Bacteria; phylum Pseudomonadota; class Gammaproteobacteria; order Enterobacterales; family Shewanellaceae; genus Shewanella. The sequence continues at coordinate 48,826 of NZ_BPEW01000025.1, read as the reverse complement.
TAACCCTATCATCTCAGAGCCAACAGCAGAAACTGAAACACAAAGTGCAGAAGCTGCTGATACTGCAGAAAACGACGAGCCAGACACTGAAGCTTAATCGTAGTTATTAATACGAAGTAAAAAAGGATGCTATGGGCATCCTTTTTTATTGCTGCTAATAAACGTAACTGATTTCTAGTGTGTATAAAACTTTGCTAGAAGTAGAAGTAGAAGTAGAAGTAGAAGTAGTGTTTTAGCCATATTGGCTAAGCAGTTTTAGCTTACTTGTTGCTAAAGCCAAACTCTATATTGGCGAGCACACATCAATAACTAAATCGCTTCGTAAGGAGAACATTACTTCTTAAGTTTATCAGCGATTAAAAATGCGTCTTGCCAAAATTCAGCACTGAGTTTAGTTGCTACCCTAGATTCGCCATTAAGTAACATTGCCATACCAATGTTAAGCTCTGGTGAGTATGAAATTTCAGCCACGTAGCCGGCGACCCAACCAGCGTGATAAATCAACTGCCTTCCTTCGAATTGGTACACCCGCCAGCCTTTACCGTAATGCGCGCTGTCCAGATGTTTACGCCAATCTCTACGACGTAACTCTTTAGTGGTTTTAATACCTGGAGTGGTTAAATCCATAATCACGTTTGCAGAGAGCACTTCTGGGTTTTGCCCCAAATTTGCCATTAACCATTTAGACATATCTGTAATGCTAGCGTTCACGCCTGCAGCTGGTGCGAGTTGGTAGTAGTTTGGCTTTACTTTAACTCGCTTAAAACCAGACTTTGTTTTTACATGCGGCTCCGCACGATTGACGGTTTGTTGAAATGCGTCATACCCTAGCGATGCAGAACTCATGTCTAATGGGGTAAATATCCTTTGCTGAAGCATCTGTTGGTAGCTTTGTTTGGATTGCTTTTCAATTGCCGTTTGAATAAAAGAAAACGCTACGTTTTGATAGCCATAGCAGACTCCCGGTTTACACATAGGTGTTAGCTCAGCAAACTTATCAATAATTTTCGGCATTTTGACATTTGCATTGATTAAGTTGTCATAACTGTTTGGCCATAAGCCAGTGCTGTGTCCAATGATATGGCCTAAGCTAATTTGCTGAGCACTTTGCCGTTCAGCAAGAGTGAACTTTGGTAGAAAGCTGACTATAGGTTGGCGCCAATCGAGTTTATGCTCTTCAACTAAAAGACCTGCTAAGGTTCCCGCGAAGGTTTTAGAAACGGAGGCTAACCTAAATACAGTGTCAGCATTGATGTTATATTTACCATTTTTACGGCGCTTACCGTAAGTGGACAATTTTAATAGCGTGTCATTTTCTACAATAACAAAGGCGCCACCTGGTACCTTTTCGCTTTTCAACTCTCGTTTAAAATCCGTTGCAAAATTATCAGAGAGGGAAGCATAATTTGAAGACGTGGCGCTTGCTTGATCAAACGGTAACAGCGCTGCTAAAGAGAATGTACCAATAATAAAAGTCGATTTAAAAAACATTTACAGTTCCAATGTGCCAAATTACGCTGTGCTAAAGAAGATTTCTGTACGTAAAGAAAACAGCGTAATACTTTAACGGCTCGTTGCCGAGGAAAAGGGTAATATTACTCGTTGTACGAATGATAGTTAATAAAAATTTGTATTTTAATAATAGCTAAGCACTAAATGTTTTTTTCATTTTAGCATCCAAACAGTTACGCTATACTCGGAAAAGTTTTACATCGAGTCGATTATTTTATTGATCACAATAGAAGGACAAAATCTGTGAGCGCTACTTTTAATTTCTGTGCTGGACCTGCCATGTTACCTCAAGCTGTTATGCAAAAAGCACAGAGTGAGTTGTTAAATTGGAATAATATGGGTACTTCGGTGATGGAGATTAGTCACCGTAGTAAAGAGTTCATAGCGCTAACCACTCAAGCTGAAGCGAATTTACGCGAGTTAATGGACATTCCGGCAAACTATCATGTGCTCTTTATGCATGGCGGTGGTCGAGGTCAGTTTTCGGCTATCGCCAATAACTTTCTTGGCAATAAAGGCCGAGCACTTTATCTAGTTGACGGCAGTTGGTCTTCAGCTGCAGTAGAAGAAGCTAAAAAGCTGGCTGGTGAAGACAGTATCGATACCATGAATATCGTCGAAAAGAGTAATGGCTTAAACAGCGTTTCTTTACCTTCGTTTTCAAATATCGATAAAGATTACCGGTACCTACATTACTGCCCGAACGAGACTGTGGACGGTATTGAGATCTTTGACACGATTAATAGCCCATGGCCAGTTATCGCTGATATGTCATCAAATATTTTGTCGCGAAAAATAGATGTAAATCAATTTGGCCTCATTTATGCTGGAGCACAAAAAAATATAGGGCCATCAGGCTTGAGTATTGTCATTGTACGCGATGATATGCTGGCGCTACCGAGTTTGCCGCAGTCTTCCATCATGGATTATAAACTGGCGGTAAAACATGGCTCTATGTATAACACTCCGCCGACATTTGCATGGTACTTAGCAGCAGAAGTTTTTGCATGGTTAAAAGCGAGTGGTGGCGTTGAGTCCGTTGAAAAAATTAATATTGAGAAAGCTAAGCGTCTGTACCAGTGCATAGATGACCTTGATTTCTATACTAGTGGCGTTGCTAACGAGAATCGCTCTCGTATGAATGTAACTTTCCAGCTTGTTAATGCTGAGCTTGATAACCAATTTTTGGAAGAAGCTAAACAGGCTGGCTTGGTAGCACTGAAAGGGCACCGTAGTGTAGGCGGAATGCGCGCGAGTATTTACAATGCCATGCCGATTGAAGGCGTCATTGAATTAGTGAGTTTCATGCAAAACTTTGCTAAAAAACATAGCTGATGAGTAAATTAAAAAGCCGCTATCAAAAGCGGCTTTTTACTGGCACTTTAAAGCTTAGAGCACTTTAGCAATTGATTTTGCTAAGTAATCAACATTTCCAGTACCTATGCCCGCAATGCTTATACGGCTGGAGTCGACCATATAAACACTGTATTCACTTTGAAGCTGTGCGACTTGCTCTGGCGTGATCCCTAAGAACGAGAACATGCCTTTTTGCTCAGTGATGAAGTCAAAGTTACTAGTAACGCCAATCTCTTTGAGCTTATTAACTAACATTGCACGATTGCCGTTAATGCGATCGCGCATTACCGTTAACTCGTCTAACCACTCTTGTTTTAGCTCATTTGAACCTAGAATCGTTTCCACTATTGCTGCACCGTGTGCTGGCGGCATCGAATAGATACAACGCACAACATAAAGTAAGACGGAGAAAGCAACATCACTGGCGGCTGCATCTTTACCTATAATGCTACAGGCGCCAATACGTTCTCGGTAAAGACCGAAATTCTTAGAGCAAGAGCTGCATAAGATCATGTTGTTGACTGTCGCAGCCATTTTCCGAACGCCATACGCATCTTCATCAACACCTTCTCCAAAGCCTTGATAGGCCATATCAATCAGTGGTGTAAAGCCTTGCTCTGCAGTAAGCTCGATAACCTCGTCCCATTGTTGTTGGTTGAGATCCATACCACTTGGGTTATGACAACAAGCATGTAGCAGTACCACATCATCGCTGCCAATTTCTGACAGTGCGGCTTTCATTTCTGCAAATTTCAGTGATTTAGTGTCGTAATCATAATAAGGGTAGGTTTTAACAGTGATCCCCGCCGCTTCAAATAAGCCTGTATGGTTTGCCCATGTTGGATCGCTAACCCAAAGCACAGAGTTTGGATTACAGCGCTTAATAAAATCCGCAGCGACTCTAAGTGCTCCAGTGCCGCCTGGAGTGGACACTGTACGTACTCTGTTAGCTAGAATTGCACGGTTTTCTGCACCAAAAGCCAGTTCAGACATTAGACGATTAAAGTCAGCAGAACCTGTTGGGCCGATGTAAACTTTTGTTGACTCAGTGTCTAAACGATACTTCTCAGCTTTCTTTACACAAGTCAGAATAGGGGTGTGACCTGATTCGTCTTTATATACCCCGACACCTAGATCAACTTTCTGTGTATGATTATCTTCACGGTATTTAGTCAGTAATCCTAAAATTGGATCTGCAGGCATAGCGGTCAGTTTGTTGAACATAGCTCCATCTACCTCTTTGTTTATTGGCCTACTTTCTATAGCAAATAATGCCAATTTATTTAGTTATTCTTATATTACCTAGGGTAACGTAAATTTGTAGTTATTTAATAGTGATTATCATGAATTTCGTTTGGATAAAAATTGGCAATAATATATTCCAATACGTTTATTTTTGAGCAAACGTGTCATTTTCACCCCTGATAAATGTCTATTTCTACCACTTGAATAACTTTTAGGGCTTAAAGGTAAGTTTTTAGCAAAAAAGTGTTGAATACTTCGCAGCAATCAGTAAATTTGTAACTACGAAGTTCAAACAATCGCTAAACAGCTGTCATTTTGTCGTGGTGACCTAACAAGCATTTAGCATGAACGTCTACTGTTAACCCGCAGGTGAGTTTGACTCCTGCAGTAATTTAAAGAAGTTATCAATGAATCAATTACGTTTAGAGCCTATCGAAAAAGTAAACGGGACCATTAATATCCCAGGATCTAAAAGCATTTCTAACCGCGCGCTGTTACTTGCAACGTTAGCCGAAGGGACCACGACATTAACAAACTTGCTCGATTCTGACGATATCCGCTATATGTTGGCATCACTCAAGCAATTAGGCGTGAACTATCGCTTATCAAATAACAACACGGTTTGTGAAGTTGATGGACTCGCTGGCACGCTTAACAGCGATGTTGCACAAACATTATTTTTGGGCAATGCAGGCACTGCTATGCGGCCACTTTGCGCTGCACTTACATTAGGCAATGGAGAGTTTACCTTAACCGGTGAACCTCGAATGGAAGAACGTCCCATTGGCGATCTGGTTGACTCATTACGCCAACTTGGCGCCGATGTTAGCTACTTAAAAAATGATGGCTTTCCGCCATTAACCATTAATGCTACGGGCTTGAGCGGTGGTGATGTTGAAATAGCGGGTGATCTCTCTAGTCAGTTCTTAACAGCTTTGCTAATGGTTGCACCGCTAGCGAAAGGTGATGTCAATATTAACATTAAGGGCGAACTAGTATCTAAGCCTTACATTGATATTACTTTAGCGTTAATGGCGCAGTTTGGTGTTAACGTTACCAATAATAGTTACACCTCTTTTGAAATCAAAACTGGCCAACGCTATACCAGTCCTGGAAAACTATTGGTAGAAGGTGATGCGTCATCAGCATCTTACTTTCTTGCGGCAGGTGCAATTAAGGGCGGCGAAGTCAAAGTGACCGGTGTAGGCAAACTCAGTATTCAAGGTGATGTAAAGTTTGCTGATGTATTGGCGCAGATGGGCGCAGACATAGAGTGGGGCGATGACTACATTATTGCTCGTGGCTCGAAATTAAACGCTGTTGATCTTGATATGAACCACATTCCGGACGCCGCGATGACGATTGCGACAGCGGCGCTGTTTGCAACTGGTACAACGCATATTCGTAATATTTATAACTGGCGCATTAAAGAAACCGATCGCTTAGCGGCGATGGCGACTGAATTACGTAAGGTAGGAGCTATAGTTGATGAAGGTCATGACTACATTAGTGTGACGCCGCCAGCCAAACCGCATACCGCAAATATTGATACTTATAACGATCATCGAATGGCGATGTGCTTTTCAATGTTGGCCTTTGCTGATTGTGGCATAACGATTAATGAACCTGAGTGTACCTCTAAAACTTTCCCTGATTACTTTAATCAGTTTAACGCGCTTGCAAACTAAAATACCTCCTCTAGTACATTAGGTTATATGGTTCAGGTTTTTGTCATAAATCTGAACCATATCTTAATGAGATCTCCGTTTATTTGAATTAGATGCCGCTTTCTCGCGTTACATGGTTTATAATGCGCGCGCTCATTTTCGGTTATATCAAGGAAGATTGAATTTCTTGTGGAGGATTTTATGTTAGAACGGGCTCCTGTTGTCACTGTTGACGGCCCTAGCGGTGCGGGAAAAGGTACTATTAGTCAATTACTTGCTGAGAAGTTAGGTTACAAGTTGTTAGATAGTGGTGCAATTTATCGCGTATTAGCATTAGCTGCTATTCATCACAACGTAGAACTTGATAATGAAGAATCGCTAACATTACTAGCTGCACATTTGGACGTGCAATTTATTACAGGTAATGAAAGCAAAGGCATTAAAGTGGTGCTGGAAGGCGAAGACGTATCAACAACGATACGCAGCCAAGAGTGCTCAAATGCTGCATCAAAAGTAGCGGCTTTCCCGCGTGTTAGAGAAGCATTGCTGCGTCGTCAGCGTGCTTTTGCTGAAGTACCAGGATTGATTGCTGATGGTCGTGATATGGGAACGGTTGTTTTCCCTGCAACGCCAGCAAAACTTTTTTTGACTGCTAGTGCAGAGGAAAGGGCGCAAAGACGCTATAATCAGTTGCAGGACAATGGCTTCGATGTTAAAATCGATCAGCTTTTGTCAGAGATAAAAGAGCGTGACGACCGCGATATGAATCGCAGTGTCGCTCCTTTGGTACCAGCCGAAGACGCACTTGTAATCGATACGACGAACATTTCTATCGAAGATGTGTTAGCCATGGCGCTGACTCATATTCATAAAAGTTTTCAAGTACCTGCGTAAGCAGGTATTTAACTATTTGCTCCAAGGATGAGGCAAATTATTATACTGACTCCGCGTCCAGGATGGGCTGTGGTTTATTAAAGAAAGTAACTTAAACATGACTGAATCTTTTGCTGATCTATTTGAACAATCCCTTGAAACTTTGGAGTTCCGTCCAGGTTCTATCGTAACTGGTGTAGTTGTACGCATCGAAAACGGTACTGTACTTGTTGACGCAGGTCTTAAGTCTGAAAGCCCAATCCCAGCTGAACAGTTCAAGAACGCTTCTGGCGAACTTGAAATTTCTGTTGGCGATACCGTGCACGTTGCTCTTGACTCTGTTGAAGATGGCTTCGGTGAGACTCAATTGTCTCGCGAAAAAGCTAAGCGTCACGAAGCTTGGATCGTTCTAGAAAAAGCGTACGAAGATGCTGAAACTGTAATCGGTATCATCAATGGTAAGGTTAAAGGCGGTTTCACTGTTGAATTAAACGGTATCCGTGCATTCCTACCTGGTTCTCTAGTTGACGTTCGCCCAGTTCGCGATACAGCTCACCTAGAAAACAAAGAATTAGAATTCAAAGTTATCAAGCTTGACCAGAAGCGCAACAACGTTGTTGTTTCTCGTCGTGCAGTTATCGAATCTGAAAGCAGCGCAGAGCGTGATGCTCTTCTTGAGAACCTTCAAGAAGGTCAATCAGTTAAAGGTATCGTTAAGAACCTTACTGACTACGGTGCATTCGTTGATCTTGGTGGTGTTGACGGTCTTCTACATATCACTGATATGGCTTGGAAGCGTGTTAAGCACCCATCAGAAATCGTTAATGTTGGTGACGAAATCAACGTTAAAGTTCTTAAGTACGACCGTGAGCGCACACGTGTATCACTAGGTCTTAAGCAACTTGGCGAAGATCCATGGTTAGAAATCAGCAAGCGCTACCCAGAAAACACACGTTTGACTGGTCGCGTTACTAACCTAACTGACTACGGTTGTTTCGTTGAAATCGAAGAAGGCGTTGAAGGTCTTGTTCACGTTTCTGAAATGGATTGGACTAACAAGAACATCCACCCATCAAAGGTTGTTAACCTAGGTGATGAAGTAGAAGTTCTAGTTCTAGACATCGATGAAGAGCGTCGTCGTATTTCTCTTGGTCTTAAGCAATGTAAGACTAACCCATGGGATGACTTCGCAGAGCGTTTCAACAAGGGCGACAAGGTTTCTGGTAAGATCAAGTCAATCACTGACTTCGGTATCTTCATCGGTCTTGACGGCGGCATCGACGGTCTAGTTCACCTTTCTGATATCTCTTGGAATGGTACTGGCGAAGACGCAGTTGCTGAATACAAGAAAGGCGACGAAATCAACGCAGTTGTTCTTTCTGTTGACCCAGAGCGCGAGCGTATCAGCTTAGGCGTTAAGCAAACTGAAGACGATCCATTCAATGCATACCTTGCTGATAAGAAGAAAGGTGTTGTTGTAAATGGTGTTGTTACTGCAGTTGACGCAAAAGGTGTTACAATTGAACTAGCTGAGACTGTTGAAGGTTACCTTCGCGTTTCAGATATCTCTCGTGAGCGCATCGAAGATGCATCAACAGTTTACTCTGTAGGTGACAAAGTCGAGTCTAAGTTCATGGGTGTAGATCGTAAGAACCGCACCATCAGCCTTTCTATCCGTGCTAAGGATGAAGCTGAAGAGAAAGAAGCAATGGCTAGCTTGAACAAGCAGGAAGACGCTGTCATGAGCAGTGCGATGGCTGAAGCGTTCAAAGCAGCTCGTAAATAATCGCCTTGAAGTTCAGGGGTGCATGCACCCCTAAAAGGTGACTGTGTTTGGCTTGATAATAGAGGGTATAGGATGACAAAATCCGAACTGATCGAAAAACTTGCCACTAGGCAGTCGCAGCTGTCTGCGAAGGAAGTGGAAAGCGCTATTAAAGAAATGTTGGAGCAAATGGCTGATACATTAGAGGGTGGAGATCGTATCGAAATCCGAGGCTTTGGTAGTTTCTCACTTCATTATCGTGCACCGCGCACTGGCCGTAATCCAAAGACTGGTACCTCAGTCGACTTGGAAGGCAAGTACGTACCGCACTTTAAGCCAGGCAAAGAACTGCGCGAACGTGTTGACGCGGTCAACGCGTAATTTACACTGTATTAAAAGCCTCCCTTGGGAGGCTTTTTTATATCTAAAACTTAGGTAACACTAGCTAGTTCACTCTTTTTCTTAGATAATCAAAGCTTACCACCACGTGTATGGAGCTTAACGTGAAGTCATTCATTATTGCCGTTTTAGTCGCCGCATTTTTTTTCATAGCGCTTATCTTCGGTGCCCGTAACGAACAGGTTGTAAGCATTAGCTATTTTGTTGCTCAGGGTGAGTTTAGATTGCCCGTTGTGCTTGCATGTGTTTTTTTAGCTGGCTTTTTAGTGAGCTGGGTGTTTGCTATGTACCATATCGCCGGACTTAAGCTTTCTATAAGGCGTTTAAAGAAGCAAGTTGCTGCTAATGACACTCTAATGGCCGACAAGGCTAACGCAGTGACTGAAAGTGCGACAAAGGAAGTAGACGCGTAATATGTTAGAAATTCTCTTTCTGTTGCTACCTATTGCCGCCGGATATGGCTGGTACATGGGGCGCAGAAGTGTCAGACAGAAACAGACAAATCAAAGAAAACAGCTCAGTAGAGATTACTTCACTGGCTTAAATTTTCTACTGTCTAATGAATCTGACAAAGCGGTTGACCTATTTATATCAATGTTGGATGTCGATGACGAAACCATTGATACTCACCTTTCTTTAGGTTCCCTTTTTAGAAAGCGCGGAGAAGTGGACCGCTCGATTCGAATCCACCAGAACCTCATCGCTAGACCTAGCCTAACCACAGAGCAAAGAGATATTGCGATGATGGAATTGGGTAAAGACTATCTCGCAGCTGGATTTTATGATCGCGCAGAAGAGATTTTTATTAATCTTGTGAATCAGGAAGATCATAGCGAAGAGGCTGAAACTCAGCTTATTGCCATTTATCAAGTCACCAAAGACTGGCAAAAAGCGATTGATATCATTAAGAAGCTTAAACGTAAACGTCAGCAAGTGCTCAAACACGACAGTGCTCATTTCTATTGTGAACTTGCGGCAGAGTCAACTGACGATGCCATAAAGTTAAAACGGTTACTATCAGCGAATAAAATTGATCCAAGTTGTGGAAGGGCGCTGCTTACATTAGCAGAACTGTACCTGAAGCTTGAAGATTTTAAGTCCTGCAAGCAATCTATAGAGAAACTACTCAATACCGATGTAGAGCTCTTTCCTGACAGCCTGCCCATTGCTAAGCAAGTTTACTTACTCACCGATGACAATATTGGCTATCAAGAACTTCTTAGAGAAGCGATAGAGAAGGGCGCTGGCGCAAGTATCGCAGTGACTTTAGCTCAGCACATGATTTCTCAAGGAAATGAGAAAGATGCTGAGAAACTTATTCTAGAAGGTTTGATAAGGCACCCTACAATGAAGAGCTTTCAGCATCTGATGAAGATGCATGTTAAGCAAGCCGAAGATGGTCAAGCTAAAAAAAGTTTATCAATGTTAGAGCAATTGGTTGAACAGCAAATTAAATTTCGCCCTGGATATCGCTGCAGCGAATGTGGCTTTCCATCGCATAGATTGTATTGGCATTGCCCCTCTTGTAAGAATTGGGGAAGTATAAAAAGAGTAAGGGGGCTAGACGGAGAGTAGTTGTTCTCTTGCCGCCCTAAAAACATATTAATAGTATTTAAAACGCAAAGTGATTGGAGAAAAAATGACGAACAAACCTATTTTGGTAGCACTAGATTACGACAATAGAAACGATGCTTTGCAGCTAATAGATAAGCTTGACCCTGATATGTGCCGTCTTAAAATAGGTAAAGAAATGTTTACCTTATTTGGCCCTCAAATCGTAACCGATATTCATAGCCGCGGCTTTGATCTGTTTTTAGATTTAAAATTTCACGATATCCCTAATACGGTTGCTAAAGCCGTTTCAGCTGCTGCTGAGTTAGGCGTTTGGATGACAAACGTTCATGCTTCTGGTGGACTGGCGATGATGGAAGCGGCTAAAAGAGCGCTTGAGCAATATGGTGATAAAGCACCGTTACTGATTGCTGTAACTGTCTTGACCTCAATGAGTGATGATGAGCTGCAATTACTTGGCATAAACGTACCCGCATCAGAACATGTATTGCGTTTAGCGGCATTAACTCAACGCGCCGAACTAGATGGTGTGGTTTGCTCTGCGCAAGAAGCAAGTTTATTAAAAGCAGAATTTGGCCAAGAATTTAAATTGATCACCCCAGGGATAAGACCTGTTGGGAGTGAAAAAGGTGATCAGCACCGAGTTATGACGCCACCACAGGCTCTAGCTGCCGGGTCTGATTACTTAGTTATTGGTCGACCGATCACTAAAGCGTTAGATCCGCTGAAGGCTTTGCAAGAGATACATCAATCAATTGCATAAACGTTTAGATTAAACGCTTTAAAAATAAAGTGTACTGCTATAAGTTAGAAATCAGTGAACTGATTTTAATTTTATATAGCAACCGGAGTGCACTTTATGTTTGATTATCAGGGGAAAAACGTCGTTGTCGTTGGCGGCACTAGCGGTATCAATCTTGGTATAGCTTTAAGTTTCGCAAAGGCTGGCGCAAACGTCGCTGTCGCGAGTAGAAGCAAAGATAAAGTCGATGCCGCGGTGGAAAAACTAACCATCGAAAACCCTGACGCTCATCATATCGGCGCTTGTTTTGACGTAAGAGATTTAGACGCTTTATCACTCGGTTTTGAATATATCGCGGCAGCTTTTGGTACTATAGATGTGCTAGTCAGTGGGGCCGCGGGTAACTTTCCAGCGACCGCGGAGAAATTATCTGAAAATGGCTTTAAGTCTGTCATGGATATAGACCTACTCGGTAGCTTCCAGGTATTAAAGCAAGCTTTACCTTTATTGAAAGACAAAGGCGGTGCGATTATTCAGATTTCAGCGCCTCAAGCTTTTGTGCCAATGCCGATGCAAGTACATGTTTGTGCAGCTAAAGCCGGCGTCGATATGTTAACTAAAACCCTTGCAATCGAGTGGGGCTATAAAGGCATTCGAATTAACTCAATTGTACCGGGGCCTATTGCTGGGACGGAGGGATTCGATCGATTAGCACCAACACAAGAGTTACAGGATCATGTCGCAAAAGGTGTACCATTGAGGCGCAATGGTCGTTGCGAAGACATCGCTAATGCTGCGTTGTTTTTAGCCTCCGATATGGCTTCCTATATAACTGGTGCCGTTTTACCGGTAGACGGTGGCTGGTCTCTCGGTGGAGCCGGCGCAGCAATTGCCGAAATTGGTCAATTAGCGAAACAAAAACAAAGTTGAATTAGAGAATATTAGATATGGCAAACCCTTTTCAGGAACAGCTGCTTAAAGCTGGTTTGGTTAGTAAGCAGAAAGTAAGAGACACTAAAACTCAAAAACGTCGCGACAAAAAAGCAAAAGTCGATGACGGTAGCGAGGCGCTAAAGAAAGAGATCGCAGCCAAGAAGCTAGCGCAAATCGAAAAAGATAAGCAGTTAAATGAACAGCGATTTAACGAAGCCTCAGAGAAAGGTTTAGTTCGCGGACTCGTCACTGAATTTAAAAAATTTGCCATTACTCCGTCTAAAGAGGCAGACATTAAATTTAACTTTACCTTCGAGAAGAAAATTTATTCTCTTTATGTCGATAAGAAAATGCAAAGTGAGTTGTTGAAAGGCCACTTAGGTATTGTAAGACACGAAGATATTAGTTACTTAGTGCCACATAAACTTGTAGAGCGTGTAAACCTACTAGTACCAACCTGGGTTGGCTATTTATGGGCGCAAGAAGATAACGTTGAAGTCGTTGAAGAAGACGACCCTTACGCTGATTACGTTATTCCTGATGACCTAATGTGGTAACTATGTTTAGTTAATAAACTAACCGCAGTGTTTTGTCACTGCGGTTTTTTTTGAGATTCTGAAAAGAGTTTCTGTCGGCATTTTTATCCTGACGAACCGTCAGTTTAGCTAAAGCTCGTAGCTATAAGACAAGCTGAGTTTGTTATCGGTACGATAATTATCTTCTGAATAAGATCCCATAAGTCTGACACTGTGTTTAGAAGTGATTTTATAACTAGCGCCTGCACCGAGCCAATAGCTCGAGTAGTTATTAGAGCCTATTGATCCACCCGCATAAGTGACCAGCGACCACTGAGCATCTATTGGACGAATGGCAAATGCACCTAAATAGGCTCCGGTACTATTGTCGTTGTCTTTCTTACCGTCTACAAAACTAACCCCCGCCATTGGAAACACCATCCACTTGCCGGTATCAATGCCCATTAATGATAACGAGACATAGGTGCCTAAATTGTAGGTATTGCGCTCTTCATGGCCATTTAGATAAGCATTTAGAATGCCTTTTTCAAATAACCATGAACCACCTAACTGCCATTGACTGCCGTCAGCATTAATCTGTCCACGTAACATCCTTGTTTCGTCCAATCCGATAGAACCATTAAACGTTAACTCTCCGTCGTAGCCGGCACCGACTTTTGTCATGATACGAGTCGGGTCATCTAAATGCTTTTCTGTTTGTTGTTCTGATGATATGACCGGTGCTGAGTATAATAAAGCTGTAAGACCAAGGAGGCTAATTCGTTGGGTTAGGTTCATTCATTGTCCGTTATTGTATCGATAAATTCTTGAGATGGTTAACTCACGCAGAAGCATAGAGATAGTGATGCAGTAATGATACTGGTGAAACTACGAGTTTAAGGACCTATAGAATTGATTAACGTCAGCCAAGAATGTTGATTTTCGGAGAAGAATCAGTGAATGGTTCTCTGATTGTATTACATACACCAAGCGCAGATTAGAGGAGGACTAATAATAGTAAATAAAGGATAAGGTCACAGTGAGTTGACTAGGTGCTGACTTGGCTAAATAAACAGCACCTGTTAATAATTTACTTCCTTTTTCTGCTATATCTGATAGATTGAAACAACTGTTTAAATCTATCGTTTAAGAGCATTATATGAATCCCTACAACGCCCCATTAGCAGAGATGCGCTTTCTACTTGAAAACGTATTTGATGCACCTAAAACCTGGTCCGAGTTACCTGCAATGGCAGAGTCTGTGGATATGGATACAGCCGCTGCGATTTTAGATGAAGCAGACAAAATCAGTAGAGAACTTATCCATCCTATAAACCGTAGCGGTGATGAGCAAGGTGTTCGTCATGAAGCTGATAAGGTGATCACACCTGATGGTTATAAAGCGGTATATGACCAGTACGCGGAAGGCGGTTGGGTCGGTCTATGTGGTGATCCTGAACTCGGTGGTATGGGAATGCCGAAGATGCTCGGTGTTTTGGTGGATGAGATGGCTTACAGTGCATGTAATGCTTTTACCTTGTATGGCTCGTTAACCGCCGGTGCAGCCTTGGCTATTCACGCTCATGGTACTGAAGAGATTAAACAGCAGTATTTGCCGATGATGTATAGCGGAGAATGGGCTGGAGCGATGGATATGACAGAGCCACAAGCGGGCTCTGACCTGCGCAATATACGCACCAAAGCGGTTCCAAATGAGAATGGCAGTTACAACATTACTGGTAGTAAAATCTTTATTACTGGTGGCGATCATGATCTAACTGAAAACGTCATCCATTTAGTACTGGCAAAGCTGCCAAATACCAATGGCATATCGCTGTTCCTTGTACCAAAGATCAAAGTCAATGATGACAATAGCCTAGGCGATAGTAACGGCGTTACTGTGGGATCTATTGAACATAAGATGGGTCTTAAGGGTTCAGCTACCTGTGTAATGAATTTTGATGATGCAGAAGGTTATCTCATTGGTAAGCCGAACCGCGGTTTGGTTTGCATGTTTACCATGATGAATTATGAACGACTAGCCATTGGCATCCAAGGCTTAGGCACTTCGCAAGCGGCCTATCAAATGGCAGCTGATTACGCGAAAGAGCGAGTGCAGGGTGTTGCAGCAGGCGGCTCGCCAACGGGAGCGACCAGTGATCCTATCCTTGTACACGGTGATGTCAGACGTATGTTGTTAACGGTAAGAACGTTAACTGAAGCTGGACGGGCACTCTCTGTTTATACCGGTCAGCAATTAGATTTAGCGAAATACTCGGATAATGCTGAACAGAAAGCTAAAGCCAGTCGTTATGTCGGTCTACTCACGCCAGTTTCAAAAGCATTTTTAAGTGATCGAGGTTTAGATGCAGCGATTATGGCGCAGCAAGTATTTGGCGGTCACGGATATATTCGAGAGACAGGTATTGAGCAACTTGTACGTGATACTCGTATAGCTCAGATCTATGAAGGAACCAATGGCATACAGGCAATTGATTTCTTGGGCCGTAAGGTGACTGGCGACAATCTTAGCGCTTTAACAGAATTTGTCGCTGAGCAGACCGCGAATATTGCACAATTTGACAATGTATCAGCTGATGATAAAGCAACAGTATTGAAGCTGTTTGAAAAACTCATCAATGTAGCGAATGGTGTGAATGAAGTTAAACTAGCTCAGCCGGCGTTAATCAATGCCTGTGCCGTAGATTACCTTGATGCATTCGGTTATAGCCTTTATGGTTATTTTTGGCTAGCAATGACAAATGCGGCACATGATCATGAAGACAGTAAATTTAAGCAGCAAAAGCAGCACTTAAGTCGTTTCTATTTTGACAAGTTGATAGGAAAAGCGGACTACCATTTATCACAAGTCGCTGCGGGTGATGCCTCTGTCATGGAGATTGATGAGTCACTATTTTAAATAGTCGCTAAAGCGATAAGTCATAGAACCTGTAAAAGCCAGCATTCAAATTAATTGAACGCTGGCTTTTAGTATCCATTGAATATGCAACGATTAAATGGCGAGAAGAAGGGCTGGAGAAATTTACCGCGCGATAAGCTGTTGTAGTATAGATACATCAAAACTTGGCTTTGCTGCCGGCTCTTTTTCAGGGCTGACACCATTTTGTAAAACAACGAATGTCGCTGCTATTTTATCGCCATCCTTAATAAAGCCCGCCATATTTGATACGCCTAACATTGATCCTGTCTTTGCCAACACCTTTCCTTTAAGGGAAACGTTTAGGTATCCTTTTCGATATTTCAGTGTGCCGCTTTCCCCTGCGACTGGCAGTGAGTTTATAATGTGCCTATAGGCAGAATTATCTCTAACTAACGCTAACACTTCAGCGAGTTGATTTGCACTTAGCAAGTTATAGCGGGACAGACCTGAGCCATCGACTATATGAGCGCCTGATAAATCAATCCCTTGTTGGATAAGAATAAGCTTCATCGCAGCGCTACCATTAGAAAATGTTCCAGGAGCGCCGTAGACTTGCTGTCCTAAGCGCTTTAGAAGACTGTCAGCGATTAAGTTATCTGATTTTAATAACATAGTAGCAATTAAATCTGTTAATGGCGCAGATTGATGCTCAGCGATTAACAGAGACGAAGCAGGACGTTGATTAGCCAGTAATACCTGACCGCGCAGGGCAATTTTACTTTTATTGACGATTTGAGTCAGTTTATCTTTAGCAAAGCGAGCGGGATCGGTAATGGCTATGTTTAGCTTTAAAGGCTTGCTACCTGGATAACAGCCATCTAACCTAAAATGGTTGTTTTCAAGGCGAGCCAAAGTTAAATCGCATATCGGTTGTTGCAAGCTTTTATCAAATATGGCTCTACTTTCTATGGCCACAGGTTCGCTGCCAACAATCTTAACCTCTCCAGCATCATCTGCAAGCTTAGGTAAAAATTGCGCTTTAAAACAGTTGTCATTAATAATGAAACTGGATACTGGCGCTGAGTAACAGATCCCTAAATCATCCCATACTCGGCCCGGAGCATGTTGTAACTCATACTCTTCACCTACAAGATAAATGTTACCTGTAATGAGCGTTAATCCCTGTTGCTGCAGTTGAGAAAACAAGCTCTTAATATCTTCGGAAGATAGTGTTGGATCGCCAGAGAATACGATGTAAACGTCGCCGTCAATCTTACCGTCCTGTATCGGCGTCTTGGCAAGCACTTTAGTTTGATATTTAAATTCATCACCCAGCGAAGCGGAAGCTGCAACGGCCGTAAGCAGTTTCATCGTACTAGCAGGAATAAACAATTTGTCAGAATTCTGATCCAACTTACTGTTGTTTTGATGATTGCTGTACTTAATTGCCGTAAGAGCGGTGGTATCTGGCAATATGAGCTTGATATCACTGGCTACAACGTTAGTTGATAACGTTAACAGTATGGCCGACGTTACAATATTTCTGAGGTTCAATAGGGTTTCCTTAGGTAAAAGCGAAAAAGGTTAGTCGGGCTTATCTGCATCATCTTTTTCCATTAAACGATAAAGCTTTAAAGTTACAAATAGCACTAAACCAAAGAAAAGTGGCAACATGAGTAACCCTAACTGCGCTTTAAAGTGAAATATAGCCCAAGCGCCTAACAAAACTGCTAAAAGAGTCAATAAAGATTTAAAATTCATCATGATCTCGATGGTTGAAAGTAAGTTTTAATAGTATCAAAAGAACATTAAAGATGCTGTGATCACTGAGTTAATTAGTCATTGATAGAACAATTATGAGGCTACTGCCCATCACCTTTAAGTACTAGGTTTGGCTAAAAATATACCTAAACAGCCGTATAGATGCTGTTTTATGCGTGCTACAACGCTATTCAGTAGAAAATACTTGCCGAAAGCAGCTTAAATCGGTAATTTCTATGCCCTTATCTAAGAGGATTCTTGATGCCGCATATTAGAGTTTATGGAATGTCGCAAAGCATTGTTGCTAACTTAAGCGATACGCTGATCGACGTTCTTGCTGAAATTTGTCAGGCAAAGGCTGAATCATTCATTATCGATTGGGTTAATAGTCAAAGCTATAGACGCGGACAAAGCGTAAGCGAGATGGCTCAAATCGAAGTGTTATGGTTCCCTAAAGATCCCGAAACACACCATCGTGCCGAAAGGGCTATTCGAGAAGCCGTTACTTGTGCTTATCCGGAGCTTAAACATACCGTTGTTATGTTTAGAGAGTTAACGCCCAGCACTTATTATAAAGATGGTAAGCATTATTAAGGAGAGAGCCTTGCTGAGTCAGCTAGGTGGTATACCGCTACAATCTGAATCCTTGCAGTGGTTATTAACGCCAAAAGCGTTAAGAGCTGAGCTGTTAAAGCGTATTGAAAGCGCCACGCATTCGGTTTACATCGCCGCACTTTATCTTGAAGA
The DNA here is from genome assembly GCF_019654975.1 of Shewanella sp. c952. Lineage (GTDB taxonomy): Bacteria > Pseudomonadota > Gammaproteobacteria > Enterobacterales > Shewanellaceae > Shewanella. The sequence continues at coordinate 30,858 of NZ_BPEW01000025.1, read as the reverse complement.
TGATGAAGCGGGCAGGGAAGTACTCAGTGCTTTAATGGCTGCCAAGCAGCGTAACCCCGAGATTGATATTAAAGTGTTGGTTGACTTTCATCGAGCTCGACGTGGCTTGATCGGTCACAAAGGTGATAGCGGTAACTACTTCATGTACCGCAAAGTCAACGAAGCAGCTGAACACCAAATAGATATACTTGGCGTACCAGTGAAATCTCGTGAATTTATGGGCGTGCTTCACTTAAAAGGCTTCATTGTCGACGACGCCGTTATCTTTAGTGGCGCCAGTCTCAATAATATCTATCTTCATCAAAATGATAAATACCGTTTTGATCGTTATCATGTGATTGAGTCTGCTGAACTAGCACGCAGTATGCGTGAGATGATCATGACCTACTTGGTTAATGATGTTGCTGTCAGTTCATTAACTCAGCCAAAAGATGCAGAACGTTTACCGACTAAAGTTGAAGTCAGTAGTTTAAAGCATCGTTTGTCTAAAGCGGAGTATAAGTTCACTTCAACGAAAATTGGTAATCGTGTCACGCCTCTTGTTGGTTTGGGACGTAAGAAGAACCAATTGAATAAAGTTGTGGTAGCGATGGTAGAGGAGTCAGAAGATGCGCTTTTTATCTGCACTCCCTATTTTAATCCCCCCTATATTTTAGTCAGGGCGCTAGCTAAGCATTTACGCAATGGCAAACGTATCGATATCGTTGTGGGCGACAAGACCTCTAATGATTTCTACATACCGCCTGAAGAGGAGTTCTCAACCATTGGTGCATTGCCTTATATGTACGAGCAATCGCTCCGAAAATTCGCTAAACGACAGCAATGGGCGATCGAAAACGGCCAACTTAATATCCACCTCTGGAAAGATGGACGCAACAGTTACCATTTAAAAGGGGTGAGTGCTGATGGCAAACGTCACCTCATTACCGGTAGTAACCTAAATCCAAGAGCTTGGGCGTTAGATTTAGAAAACGGTCTGTTAATCCAAGATGACAATGAAAGCTGGAAGCAAAAGTTCGAAGAGGAACAAGCGCACATTCTTGAGCATACAGAAAGGTTGTATCATTACTCACAAATAGAAACTTTGCATAACTATCCTGCACCGGTACGAAAAATAATGAAGCGTATTAAACGGTTAAAAGCAGATTTCCTGTTAAGACGTATACTCTAATTAAGATACACTTATACTGATAAAAGCCTGCCTATGAGTAGGCTTTTTTCTTTTGAGCGCCAATGATAACTGGATAGATTTTTATACATGACTTTGCCAAAACATGCGGTTCATCGTTTATATGAATACAGAAAAGCCATATCCTCTAAGCCATTTACAGCTAGAGGTAAAAACGTCGTACGCTGTCAATCTTGCTTACTAGCAGAACAGTTTTGTACTTGCCAAAACCGTTTACAAGTCTGCAGTGAGCTATCTTTTATGCTTATCATGTACGACGATGAAGTCTTAAAGCCAAGTAATAGTGGTCGACTTATTGCCGATATAATCCCCGATACTCATGCATTCATTTGGTCAAGAAATGAGCCAAACAAAAAAATGTTGTCGATAATAACCGACCCTAAATATCAAGCTTTTGTTATTTTTCCATCAGAATATGCAGTAGAAAATCAAACGGTAGTAAGCCAAGTTGATAAAACTAAACTACCGAATGGCAAGTGCCCTTTGTTTATTGTACTCGACGGCAGTTGGCGCGAAGCGATAAAGATGTTCCGTAAAAGTAGTTATCTGCATAAGCTGCCACTACTTTCATTTACGCCAGAATTCACTGCTAGCTATGCGTTAAGGAAAGGAGCCCGAGCGTTTCAACTCGGTACTGCTGAGGTTGCAGCACTTGCTTTAAGTGCCGCAGGAGAACCATCAAATGGCGGCGTATTAGAAGCTTGGTTTGAGTTGTTTGTTGAATCTTCACTACACGGAAGAAGTCGCAATAGTCGCGATAGCGCTATAATTGGTGAACTTCAGCACCGTTTTCAACAAGCATATGCACTGTCATTAGTGAACGATTGATTGCCATTACAGATAGAAATATCTGTCTTTAAAATCAATATATTGAATTTATTATGGTTTACGATATCCTTAAACTTCGATATGCAAATGAGGAGGCAGACTATGACGCAACACAGCAACACTATGCTTAATCAGTTCTGCCATACACATGCACTTTGTAGCCTATCTATTTTATTCTCTGTAGTCGCGTTAAGCGGAGTCCATTTAGGTGCTTTTAGTAGCGCTAAGTATGACTTCAATACAGTTAAAGGTAATTCAAGCTTAATTGCCAAAAGTCGTTACAGTGCCGGGTTAGTGTGTAAAGACAGAGGTTGGGAATTTTGCGCTACATGGGCAAATATAAAACGGATCCCTGGGAGCCGAATAGCTTAAAGCACAACATGAGTAACGATAATCAGCGATAAGCTAGTACTCTGAACTTCTCCCCATCAGATACGCAAGTTCTGCTACATTGCTAACTTGCATCTTTAGCATTACTTTTTGACGATGTAACTCGAGCGTTCTCTGTGCGACGTTAAGTTCAGCTGCTATCACTTTATTGAGTTTTCCTTCCAACACCTTTTCCATCACTTCATATTCTCTAGGTGTTAACGTTGCAAGCTTACTTTCTAAGCTTTGACGATCTATGTTTCGTTGCTGATTTTGCGCTGTTTGAATTTTAGCTCTTTCAAGTAATTGTTGGAGCTTATCGCCATCAACAGGCTTTTCAAGAAAATCGAGAGCACCTTTTTGAATAGCTTGTACTGCCATAGCAATACTGCCATGACCACTCAACATAATTACCGCTATCGGGCTATGAAGGCTGGTTATGTGGCTCAACAATGCACTGCCGTCCATACCTGGCATTTGTACATCCAAAATTGCAATTCCTGGGTGTGTTAAGTCCACGCTATTAAGAAAGTTATCAGCTGACAGAAAGCCCTTGGGCTGGTATCCCAAACCGGTTAACATCCAAGTTAGAGAGTCGAGTACATCCTGATCATCGTCGACCAAATACAATCTACACAAAGTTGTATTACTCCAGCGGTAGGGTGATAGTTAACGTTAAACCTAGATCTTGATTATTGCAGGCACTGATCTTGCCATGATGCTCTTCAATAATTCGCTTACAAATGATCATACCTAAGCCTAATCCATTCTTTTTTGACGTTTCAAATGGAAAGAAAAGTCGCTCTAATGCTTGTGGTGACAGTCCTTTACCATTATCGACAAATTCAATTTTTGCCTGTCCTTCAACTGTTTCCATGATTATTGATAATTCAGGATTTGCAACGTCTTCCATAGCATCGAGCGCGTTACGTATTATATTTACAAAAACCTGCTGCAATAGACTTGTATCACCATTTATAACTATATTTTCAGTCGCTAAGTGAGGTTTCAATTGTATTTTTGAGAAATCTGCTGCCATCAGACTTAATGTATCGTCAAGGATTACGTTGATATTGCAATGGCTCATTACACTTGGCTGATGACAAAAATTTTTGAAACGTTTAATCGTTACTTGGGCACGATCAACCTGCTGTATCGCCTTGGTCATAGCGTCTTTAAGATCTGACTGTTCAGCAGACAAGCGGTAGATACAACCTTGTGTCAGATAGCGGATCCCAGCGAGTGGTTGATTAAGTTCGTGAGCAATACCTGACGCCATCTCACCCGTTAAAAGCACTCTTTGGGCTTTATAGAACTGTTCTGTTTGGACAAATAAAGCGTCTTGGGTCTTCTGATGCTGAAAAACTTCTGATTTTAAGTCTCGAGTTCGTAAAACGACCAGTCTTTTGACTCTTAAATGATGTAAATAGCCGAGTAACAGTATAATAAAACTAGCAAAAATCCAAGGAAGAGCGGATTTAAAAATGGAGGTCCAGTTTGTAACAAATGGCCATTGTTGCAATTGTCTCAGTAGCTTAAAGACATCGCTATCATTAACTGTCGCTGACCAAGAATCATATTGGCCCATAGTAGCTGCATTGTCCGTTGCTTGAATAGAAAGTAGGGATTTAATGACTTTAGTGGCGAGCTGGTGATCGGTTTGACCTAATTTTGAGAAAGAGTAATAAGGGTATAATCTGCTTGAACTTTGACATTTTAGCTCTGCTATTGGTTTTACTAACACCACTTTTAGTGTACCAGCAGAGACTTCATGATGTTTAATTGCGTTTTCTAATACGCAGGTAGGTAAAATAGCAATATCGGCATCACCCGTTTCTATTAGTGAGAGCAGTTTTTTTTGTGGAAAGCCAACAAAATGTAACTGCTTAAAATCATCGAAAGGATTGAGACCTTGTTGTGCCATTTCTCCTGCTAATATTTGAAAGCCGCCAAACGCTTTACGATCTGTAGAAATTACTTTTAGCCTGCTAAGGTCCGTCAGGCTGTTTATTTCAAGCTCTTTACGAGTGACTAATGCAGAACCCACTGCAAATGCTGGGTTGTTTGACATCAAAGGTACTAGTGTTAATAGGCTACTGGTGCCGTGTTCTCTTTTATAACTGACCGCTGTTAATGCATTGGTAATAATGAAATCTACTGTTTTTTGCTCTACTGCTTGATCTAGCTCTGTAGGTGTTAAGGCAACTAATTGGACTGGTGTACCTAGATCAGCTTCTAAGCGGTCAATTGTTGGCTGCCAACGAGAGAGCACCGCTTCTGTGAGTGCAAACGCTAATACACCTATCCGTAAGACTTTAGCATCGGCAGCATAGCTAAGCGGGGAAAAAATGAAATAAGCAAAGATAGCTAATAGATAAAGTTTAGATTTCATTAAAATAGCTAGCGGGGGACGGTATCTGCATTATGGCGCAATATAGAAAAATTTGCTAAAAATAGTGGTTTTAATTGAAACCTCTCACACTTATGTTAGTTATGCGGAAAACCACTATATAAAAATTGAAAGTCATCCGTGACTATTTTAAATTTATATTGATTTTAAACGTTACTTTAAATACGATAATTATTAAGTTTATTACTTTCCATTTTCTTTCCGTCGTCGGTTAAATACCAAACGGCTTCAATGGCTGGGTGACTATTAGCATAATCAAGCGATTGTTGGTAAGGCATAAGAAACAACATAGTCGATATAATATCGGCATATATCTGATTGTTATTCATGACAACCGTCGTTGATATACCACTGCTCTTAGGCTTTAATGTTTTTGGGTTGATTAAATGGTGATATTCTTTACCATTAGCACGATAATAGCGTAGATAATTACCACTAGATACTATTGCTAAATTCTTACCGGTAATAATTTCATGATATTGCTCAGAGAGACTTTGGCAGTGTGATAGCAAGTTGTTATATTTCTTACATATTGGGTTTTCTATAGCGGTTGTGAACGCTCGTCCTTGTGGATGGATGCCATAATGCCTTATGTTACCACCAGCATTAATCATGAAGTTTTTGACTCCATCTTTTTTAAGCTGTCTATATACCATTTCAGCCATCCAGCCTTTAGCAATACCTCCTAAATCAATACTCATGCCTGATTGCATTTGTATCGTATTGTTCTTACTGTTTAGCTTTATCATATTGATATCAGTGAATTTAGCTGCATTTTTTAGTTCTGATTCTGTTGGTGTTTTACATTGTTGTAAACGCTTAGTTTCGCCTTTGCACTGAGCTCTATATCCTCGCCAAAGATCAATGACGGGTGATAGTGCAATGTTAAAGTAGCCGTCTGATTTGTCATGCCATTCAATACTCGCTTGAATGAGCTCAGTTAACTCTGGTTCTATTACGTGTATTTGATTTGGAGAGTTATTGATAGATTTAACATTAGTAACATGAGGGTAAGTGCTATAATTTGATGCAAGGTAGTGATATTTTTGTATTACATTCAAAGCATTGCACATAACGGCTTTCGAACTGTCTTCTCCATATATATCAATACTTATTGAGGTGCCAAAATATTTTAGGGTCGTAAGATTTAAACCATTGTGCGTTGCTGTTATTAGTGAGTTTCCCTCACAGCGGTACGGCTCTCCCTGAGTGTCGACAGTAATAACTTTAAACTCAGGCGCTTCTGGCTGTGTTAGTAAAGCAGCTTGAGTATACGAAGATAATAATAGTAGGGGTAATATATATACTTTCACTTTACAACCTTGATTTTATATAGTTCATATTCCCTTTTAATTGTTAGCATGATTTATCAAATTTTTAATAAAACAATGTTACAAATGTTATCTCGATCAAATAAATGAAATTAAACTTATTTTATTGCGGTTTTCCGCAATTGTCGAAAACATATAACCTTTTATGCTGTTGGCAATGAAATAACATTTGAAGGTTTTAATATGAATTTTAATCGTAAACTAGTGTTTAGTGCCGCAGCTATTATGACAATGACATTGGTGGGCTGTAGTAATACAACGCCCCATGGAAAGTATGTAGATGGAATACATGATGTTTCAGCTAAAGGCAAGAAGAGTATTATTACGCTCACCGTAGAAGTGAAGAATGGCCACATAGTTGATATTAAAACTAAGTCACAGAAAGAAACTGAATCACTGTATTTAAACGCCGAGCGCCTATTACCAAAAGTGGTCGCCAACAATGGTCAAGAAGGAATAGATGCCGTATCAGGAGCGACTTACTCATCCAATGGCATTCTAAAAGCCATTAATAGCCTCCCTAGAGTTGACGGTTCTACACCAGAATATGTATCAGTAGCCGCGAAAGAAGCCACTGGTGATGACAACTTTAAGTTGCAATGGTCTATTCAACCACAATTAGGATTGCTAAAAGGTGATTACTATTATCAAGAAGCTCGCTTTCGTCAGGGGCATATGGGCAGTGTTGCTATTGTAACAGGCAGTAATAACGCCAAAGACGTGATATTTGCAGAATTTAATGAGAGCGGCCGCCCGAACTATTACACTCGCCTTTACCAAAACGTACCTAAACGCATGTCTGAATATAACTTTTCTATGGGTAAGAAAAAGGGAACGGCTTGGGTACAGTCAGCGCTCACCATGGAAAAGTTAATGGTTGAACAAGACAAGTTAACTTTTGAATTGAACCCTGATTTTGACCCTGTGTTACGCAATAAATTAAAAGAGCCTAACCGCTTAAAGTATGCCGGTATCGATGTTGTTGCTGGTGCATCCAATAGTATCCAGCAATCAATGGTACCGCTCACGGCTAAAATACATGCTCAAATTAATGGAGAGGGCACAGAGCAGTTATTCTATCAGCATGCCGAAAAGCTGCTTGATCAAAAAGGCAAGTGGACTGGGGTCACTGCGATCTTACGTATAGTTGTAGACAAGAATAGCAAGCAGATCACTAAAGCTCATTACGACGAAGTTTTTGCTGATGAGAAAATACAAATAAATGATGCTTCATTAAAGAAATTCTACCGCCAATCAAAATATGAATCTATCAATTATGTAGAACCGTCAAGAATTGGTTTTAATGTCATGATCGATGCGCTAAACGATCACCTTCAGCAAGGTGGTTCACTGTTCCTAATTGATGACTTACCTGCAACAGGCGATACCGGAAGCTATGCGGCTACCGGATTTACTAAGCGTTCTGATGCTTGGGAGCATTATCTAAAGCAAGCAGACATTCTCTACCAACAGATGCGCCAGGACAACGTGATCGTTGAGCATAAAAAAATCTAGATGAATGAAATTGTTGTTCTTAACTGACCCAGAGCAGTAGGAACAAGATGTCTACCAAATTACATAATTAAAGAGAAACGATGATGAAAACAATGAAACTAGCTTTAGTTGCAGTCGCTGTTTTAACCTCACCAAGCGTAATGGCAGATGCTTACAAATTCTATGGCCGCATCGATTATTCGATTACCAACTCTGACAGTGGCAGTGCAACACACAATGGCAAAAGCGGAACCGTGTTAGAGAATAACTGGAGTCGATTAGGGGTTAAAGGAGATGCCGCGCTATCGGATGACTTTAGTGTTTTCTACCAGATTGAAGTCGGTGTTAATGGCGCCTCCCAAGATAAAGGCAGTAATCCATTTTCTGCTCGACCAACATTTTTAGGTATAAAACACAGCGTCTATGGACAGCTAGCTGCAGGTCGAATTGATCCTGTATTTAAAATGGCTAAAGGAACAGCTGACGCCATGGATATGTATTCGATGAAACACGATCGCCTATTTGCTGGTGATAAGCGCTGGGGAGATTCATTGTTATATAGAACCCAAAAATGGAACAACATCCAGTTTGGCGCCAGCTATATTATGGAAGATAACTATTATGCCGAAGATGATATTCGTCGTGACAATGGTAATTACCAAGTCGCAGTGACTTATGGTGATAAGCATTTTAAGAGTAGTAATTTGTACTTAGCTGCCGCTTATACCGATGGCGTAGAAGATATCAAAGGTGTGCGAGCTGTTGCTCAATATAAAGCGGGTAACTTAATGTTGGGGACGATTTACCAAAGCTCTGAACTGGTTAATCCTAACAAAACTAACTGGCAGCAAAGAGATGGTGATGGCTTTATTATTAGCGCAAAATACCAAATCGATAAGCTATTGCTAAAAGTCCAATACGGTCAGGACGATTCTGGAACAGGTAAAATCGCCGGACGAGTTTATGACGCACTGGCTGAAGCCGCAACCGATGTTCCTGAAGTTTCACAGTGGGCAGTAGGCGCTGAATATCGATTGAGCAAATCGACACGTATTCACACTGAGATCGGTCAATTTGATGTTAAGCAATATTCAGATTTTGACGATACCATTGCTAGCATTGGTTTTAGAATTGATTTCTAAAGCCCTGCAAATCAATTAACCCCATAGAATGCGCAGGGAAGCGCATTCGACTTAGCATTTTGTTAAACATGCCGTTTTAGCCATTAATTTGGCAGTATCACTTATTGTTTTTATTCATACTTCTGGTTGGGTATGCATGTAAGTTAAAAATATCACGGGGATATACTTTTTATAATGACTTTTTATGCGTCTTTCTGACTGGTTTTTATATTGAGGTTTCTCGCTACTCTGTTAGTGCTAAAGTGCGTTATAGCAATGAAGATTTACCTCATATACCGTTACTTCAGTCGTTGAATTGCTACGCATGCTGTATGATTGCTGCCAACTCTGTCGTATATACGGTTTCACATATGCCCCCTGTGGTTGATGATTTTATTGCTCCTACTTGTTTTGAAGAAATAACCATTCTTTATCAAGATGAATACCTACTGCTAATCAACAAGCCTTCTGGTTTATTGTCATTATCGGGCAAAAATCCGCTAAACCTTGATTCAGTTCATTACCGTTTAGTAAAAGATTTTCCGGGTTGCTCTTTAGTGCACCGATTGGACTTTGGTACTTCGGGCATAATGGTCATCGCGTTAAATAAGCAGACTAATGCACTACTGTGTCGCCAGTTTAGCGAACGTATGGTATTAAAACGTTACACCGCTTTACTACTGGGGGAGTTGAGTGAAACTACAGGGATAATAAGTGCCGCTATTGCTAAAGATAAACCTAATTTTCCATTGATGAAGTTATGTGAGGAGGAGGGCAAGTCCGCTCGCTCTGTTTACAATGTTTTGGCTAAAGAAGACTATCAAGCAGACAGCTTAAGCAAAGCTATAACGGTTACCCGAGTCGAGCTGACCCCAGAAACTGGGCGTACTCATCAGCTTAGGATCCATAGCCAATATATTGGATACCCCATTATAGGCTGTGATCTTTATGGTTCCTCTTATTCGCACCAGCTAGCACCGCGATTAATGTTACATGCAACCCGTCTAGAATTTGAACACCCGATTACAGCTGTAAAAGTGCTTGGTTTTAGCCCATGCCCTTTTTGACAGGAATTATGGCCTTCTGACATTAGTCGCACGTTATTTAACCTATATTGAATTACTTTATACTACTCTCTTAGTGCTAGTCATGAATTGTTACAACATGCTTTAACACACCGTATGTTGTTGCTCCCGCTGCTGTTAAATATTTGTTATCTTACTTGGGTAAAGCGTTACCGCTTGTAAAGATTCTAACCATTTTTACGCGAGTATCGCTACTCTCTTAGCCATAAATCGATGCAAACTAAAGCATGGAAGCTCGATTTAGCGCAAAACAAGAAAATAGGAATTTACATGTATAGAGTCGTCACGGCCTCTTTGGTCACACTGTCTAGTGTAACTAGCTTTAATGCTCATTCTAACGAATACGTATTAAGTAAAGTTGCCGAGCCTATCACGCAGTCGGTGAAGCTTAACCTAGACCCACAAAAAGATACTTTCTCAGGCAGTACTTCAATAGAACTTATTGTTAAAGAGCCCACTCAACAACTGCAGCTAAACGGCTTAGAATATACTGCCAGCAATATCTTGTTAGCGGGTGCCAAAGACTGTCAAATGGCAGCAACTATGCAAGACACTGGCGTTGTTTTGTTTGATTGTAAGCATGTCATTGAACCTGGTAAATACCATCTTTCTATGGACTTTACCGCGCCCTATAATAGGCAATCGGTTGGTCTTTATAAGACTATTGATGGTGGACAGCCGTATCTGTTCACTCAGTTTGAAATGAGTGATGCACGCCGAGCATTTCCAAGCTTCGATGAGCCAGGCTACAAGATCCCGTATCAAGTGACGATTACCGCGCCGAGTACTGAAAAAGTTTATAGCAATACGCCAGAACTATCTGCAAATGAAAAGAATGGTTTAACCACTCATGTCTTTAAACAAACTAAACCTTTGTCGTCTTACCTCGTTGCATTTGCTATAGGGCAATTTGAAGAGATAGAAGTTAAAGGTATGAAAGTCCCAGGTAGGGTTATTACCACCAAGGGCAAAATTGAGTTAGCACAGTACGCCGCTAAGAAAATGCCTGAAGTATTGTCGGCTTTAGAAGATTACTTTGGTGTCGATTACCCATATGAAAAACTGGATACCGTAGCTGTACCTGAGTTTCCTTTCGGTGCAATGGAAAATGCCGGCCTAGTTACTTACAGAGAAGATATTCTGTTAGTTGATGAAAAAAATGCCAGCCAAAATAGTAAAGAGCGAGCTGTATCGATAATTGCTCATGAGCTAGCACACCAATGGTATGGCAACTTAGTGACCATGCAGTGGTGGAATGATCTTTGGTTAAACGAAGCATTCGCTAGCTGGATGGCTGCAAAAATTACCCATCAAATTCACCCAGAGTTTGAATCTGACCTTTCTCTTTCAAAAAACTATGTGATGGCGATGGATGCAAGGGTTTCAACAAAGCCTATCCGTAAGCCTATTAAAACTGAAGCGGATATCATGGACGGTTTAGGTCTAGCTTATAGCAAGGGTGAAGCCGTGCTTGATATGGTAGAAAACTATATCGGTGAAAAAGAGTTTAAGGCGGGTATTCGTCAGTACATTAAAGATCATGCTTTTGAGAATACTCAGGCGGACGATTTATGGAATGCGCTGTCTAAATCTTCTGGTAAGGATGTGGGTGCGGTATTAGGCACGTTTATTGAGCAGTCTTCTTATCCTTTAATAAAAGTGGATCTTAAAGGCAATAAGTTGACCTTAACACAAAGCCGATTTGTAACTGCAGGAACAGAGGCTAAAGCTCAAACTTGGACAGTGCCTGTTTCTATCAAGTTTGGCAAAGGTGACAAGGTTAAACATAAAACGATTTTGTTAACGAAACAGAGCCAGACCATAGCGCTAGATTTTGCGCCAGATTGGATCTACCCGGATTCAGATGCAATGGGTTATTATCGCTGGTTATTGGATGAAGCGCAGATGCAAACTCTGCTCGCTAATGCTAAAACACAGTTAACTCCACGAGAGCGCAAAGCGTTAATCTCGTCTGCTGACGCATTACTTGATGCTGGTTTTGTTTCTGGTGGTGAACTACTTAATATCCTCGGTGAGTTTATTGACGACCAACATCCAGAAATAGTTTCAACTGCTTTAGGTTATCTTCAGTCTCAAAAACGTACATTTATAGATGAAAGCAACAAGGCACAATGGGCGAACTTTATCTCTAAGCGTGCAAGTAGTGCGATTGAGAAATACGGCGTAGCAGCTAAAGCTAATGAAAAGACCGCGATTAGCAAGCTTCGTCCAACACTGATCAACTTATTGGCGTTTGAAGCCAAAGACAAAGATATTATTGCAACAGCCACTAAACAAGCCAAGGCCTACATTGCAGGCAACGATCAAGTCGATCCTTATCTAATCGGTACTTATCTTACCGTAGCAGTGTATTACGGCGATGAGCAGTTGCTAAATCTGGTAAAGAGTGAGTTTGAGAAGACTAAAGATCCACAGAAACGAACTCGTTTAATGAACGCGTTGGGTTATGCTCCTACAGAAAAGCTGCAAGATGATATGCTAGCTTATTCACTGACAGATAAGATCAATGCCCCAGATTTGAGATATGTTTTATCTGGGCAATCTTATACTGAAGCACGACGATTACGCTTTAGAAATTGGGTTTATGCTAATTACTCAACGATAAAAGAAAAACTGCCTCCATTTGCGGTAGCAAATATTCCATATTATACGGGGTCGGGCTGCGAGTTAAGCTCGCTTGAAACCACCGATAAGTTTTTTGCGCCTAAATTGAAGGCTAACCCAGAGTTTAAACGAACGCTTGCCAAGTTAGATGAGAGTGTTCGTAATTGTGTAAGTCTAAAACAACGTGAACAAGCAAGTGTTGCTAGTTACCTAAAGCAATTCTAAAGTAAACCGTTTCGAATAAAGCCAGCTTATATGCTGGCTTTTTTATTTAACATTTTCAGCTCATTTTGGTATTGGTTGCTATTTTATCACCTTCAAACATGCAACTAATTAATACTGCATTTAAAACAAAAAAATAACAGTTAGCCGCTTTTAAAATTTTAAGGCAGCGAGTCAATCGACTAAATGAATCAACAAATGCACCTTTCAGATTTTATATTCCTAAACTAACTCTACTGTTAACTGTTTATACTTATTGCTGATATAAGGCTAACACCAACTGTAGTTAAGTTGTTGTATATGTTGATTTTACAAGGCGTTAACCAGTGTGGTTTCTCCTGTGAACTTCTGCTATTTTGTCAGCGGGTCCTATATAAAAGAAGAAAGTATAATGAAACTACAAAAAACAGTAATAGCAGTAGCCTTACTAGCGGCGTTATCTGCTTGTTCAAACGATGATGACACAAACCAAGGGGATAAAGGTTTTAACCTTACCATTGCCCACATCAATGATACACACTCAAACTTTGATCCGGTAAAGTCTAGCTTTACTATGGGTAAGGATGGTGAAGTTGTTTTTAATGAGTTTGGTGGTTATCCAAGATTACTTGAAGCAGCAAATGAGATTAAAGAAGAGACTAGCCAACCATTACTATTCTTGCACGGTGGTGATGCATGGCAGGGTACAGCCTACTTCAAATTGAACGAAGGCACGGCGAACGCAGATTTACTTTCCCAAATGGGATTAGATGCAATGGCATTAGGAAATCACGAGTTTGATTTAGATACGAGTAAACTTGCTAGCTTTATCGATAATGTTAATTTCCCACTACTGGCTAACAATATGGATGCTGGTTTTGATTCAGCATTGAGTGGTTCAAAAAACCTAAAACCATACCAGTTATTTGCATTTGACGGTGCAACCAAACGTAAAATCAATGAAGTTTCTGAAGCAAACGACAATGAGCAAATAGTTGCCGTTGTTGGTGTTGTTTTAGAAGATATGCCAACTATAGCAACGGGTACTGGTGACGTTAAATTTGAAAACGAAATCGCATTTACTCAAGTGACTGTTACTGCACTTAAAGCCCAAGGCGTAAATAAAATTGTAGTGTTATCTCATATTGGCAATGCCAGAGATATTGCGCTTGCTGAAGGTACTACTGACATAGATGTTATTGTTGGTGGCCACTCCCATACATTATTAGGAGATTTTACTGACTTAGGTCATGGCGATAATGGTGTGTATGCCCAACTGGTAAAGCAAAAAGATGAAGTCGGGCAAACTTGTATCGTCCAAGCGGGCCAATACGCACAAGCTATTGGTAAGGTTGATGTAAAGTTTGACAGTGAAGGTGAACTGTTGTCTTGTGCGGGTCAAAATACGCTATTGACTAACGAGGAGTTTTATCGAGATGGCAAACGTGAAGAAAGCGATCTGCTTACTGGCGCCGATCATGAAAAAGTAGAAAGCTTCATTGATGAGACTGCACTTATTGATGATGTCGATGAGAATAACGATATGCGCGTTCATATTGATGCGACCTATAAACCTGCACTAGAAGAAGCCTATGGTGAAGTCGTAGCCAATGCACCACAAGAGATAAATCATGAGCGTCGCCCTGGTGATGCAGGAACAGACAAACACGGTTCTGATGTCGCGCCATTAATCGCTGAAGGTATGGTCTATTGGGCAAACCAAGCTGATGTAAATTCAGTGATTGGTAAAAAAGTGCAGATTGGATTAGTTGGTGCTGGTGGCGTACGAACTGATATTGCTTCTGGTGAATTTAGGGAAGGGCATGCAAGCTTAGAACTACTGCCATTTTCTAATTATTTATCGGTATTAACGATCAATGGTGAGGTACTAACGGACCTATTAACTTCTACTATTGATGCGACACTTCCTGTTGGAAGCCATGCCGGTAAATTCCCATATGTAGGCGGTATGCGTTATACCTTCACCGAAGAGGTTAAAAATACCAGTGGCAATATCAGTTCAATTGATATCAACACTGGCACTGAATCTGAACCTCGATGGGAGCCTATTAGCGGCAACACTGACTACGTCGTCATCGTCAATAACTATAATGCTAGCGGTAATGATGGTTGGAATGCATTAGGTGATGCTCAACTGCAAGCGACTGACCGAATTGATCTTGTTAAAACCGCGACAGGTTATAAAGCTTATAAAGTTGATCACTTGACCTATAATTCAACTGAAAATACTTACAGCGTTGTATACGCAGATAACGCACCAAGTTGTGATGATAATGGTACTGATATCTGTAATACAGATGCGCTTTCTTTTATCGATTATGCTGAAGAAAAAGTGGTTTTAGAACAGTCACCATTTGAATCTACAACTGTGAACTATAAAGACTAAATACGTTATATATAATAAATGTATAGTGTATTAAATAATAAAAGGGCGCTCTAAGAGAGTGCCCTTTTTATTTTAAATAATAATAGTTTTCGGTAATCAACAATATTAATACTGCTGAGGCCTCTAATCGTTAGGTTTCAAATAATGATTTAGCGATCTAGGATCGGTATGGCCTGTTCGCCCCATAATGTATAGGTGATCTTTATTATTTTCATGTAGTTGCGTTACACAACCGCTTCTTAAACTGTGTGCACCATAAAACTTAGGATCTAAATCAGCCTTATTACAATAACGCTTTACTAATTGATAAATATCATCACCGCGTAAGAAACCTTTGCCTGAGTTAGCATCTAGTACTTGATAGTCTCTAATATATCTGCCATCTCGAGTTAGTGATCTAAATAAGTGGCCCTCTTTTATTTTTGCGGCATCAATCCAATCTTTTAAAGGTTCGTAAGCTGAAAATATTTCATCTTTTGGCAGCACTTTCCACTCTCTTTGACCTTGCTGATTACTTTTAGAGTAGGGCAGCCTAACTTTGAGTTTGTCTCTTAAAAAGCTCAAATGATTTACTTTTATATTAGCTAATTCTGAACGTCTAAAACCACCTTGAAAACCTAATAAGATAATTGCTTTGTCACGTTTTTTAGTCAGAGCCTGACTTTGGCTTTCAATAGCTTGGATCAATATTTCCAGTTCATCGTACATGATCGGTTGCTGATCATAGTCCGAAACTATTCGATTGTGATTGCGCATAAGTCCGCGCATAACTCGGATAACCAAAGGGTGTTCAGTTGGCGAGGGGGTACCAGATTGAATATGATGAAAGCGAATTGCAGCTAATCGACTATTGATCGTTTGAGTCGATAGCTGGTGGCCACTCTTTGCTTGATAAAAATCTTTTTGATGACCGATAAAAGAAATAACCGTTCTGGGATCGGCAGGGTTTGAGCTTAGCCCATGAGTTTCACAATAAGCTTTAAAAATGCCAAAGCTTGAACGATAAACTCTCCGAGTGTTTTCAGAAATTTCATAGCGGGTTTCTTTGGCTGCACTTTCAAAATCATTAAGCATCGAAATAGGAAGTTCAGCTTCTTGGTAAAAGCCATTGTCGCTGTTATTGCTCGGTACTTTATTGGAAATGGGGCTAATATGTTTTCGACTCATTTCCTAGATTACCTCTTTCTATATCGTTAATTTATGAATTTAGCGCCAATATGAGCAAGATAGTGTATTGATTTATAACAATCTCTACCAGTGATAATCGTCATTATCACTGGTAGAGGTTGAGTTATATACAAGCGCGACAAAAATGAACAGGTTTAGCTGGAATAATGAACGGTACAAGCAATAGATATAAGAATATGCGCCGCTAAAGCACGATTTGGTTTTGAGCGTTAACTTGCCAAACTTAGAACACAACTCTCAGTGGATTAAGAAAATTATTAATATGGTTATACCATTTTAATGGTAGTCTAAAAGAGTCGCGCCAAACACTTGTTTATCTGTGAGTTATTCAATATTATCTACATATAAATGGTTTAACCATACTTTTAAATTAATGACTAAGCTGATGAATAATACGAAGCAAGAGTGGAAATACCATAGTAATAAACCGACAAAGGGACGTAAGCTATTACTGCTTCAAAGAGATGAAATCGTTATAGCGTTACCGCTGATCTTTAGACTCATACCCAGAGAGCAAATTTTAAAGAGACTAGATTGGTTTGAAAGTGGTGCAGAGTCAGAAACAAAATTCCTAAAAATATCAGAGTTACTTTCATTAGTGACTCGAAAGCGAAGTGCGGATCTAAGGAGAGAGTTAGAACAACTAAATTTTTGTTTAAATGAAATGTTTAGCGACTATGGCTGGCGCATGGTCAGAAAGGAGTTAGCACAAATTAAAAAACGCAAAAAGAAATCTCACATAGAATTAAGCAATGATCTCATTCATAGACTCAAAGCCTTTATGTCGATAAAACAACTAGACAGTTTTGATCAAGCGTTAGATTTTTTGCTGAGTGAGTGTGAGCAATTAAAGATTGATGCTAGCAAAGAGGGCGAAACAACTTAAGCTAACCCTGTAGATAAAGTCACTTTAACTATCTTTTGTGTTGTAGCCTCTAGATAGTTAAAGAATACTTACTTTAGTTTGCAGAAAAATTTTGCTGCAGATCGGTCAGCTTAAGCTTAACGACTATGGATTTTGTTAAGTGCAGCCATTGTCCGGTTTTGGCTAAAGCCTGTACGCTTAGTGTGGGTTGGCGCCCAACCAGCAAGAAACCGCTCAAAGTCGGCCCATGTTATATCGATCAGTTCACGCCATTCCGATTCAATTTGATTGCTACAATAGTTGCTGTTTAACTTTTCTATACTTGTCTTGAGGTGGTTAAAATAAACATCGATTAAGGCGTCGAAATGCTGTTCAAGAGTTGTTTCATCTAGACAACTACCCAGAAAATAAATAACGTCCTTCATACCGCATCCGCCACCTACATATTGAAAATCTACCGCAGCTACTTCTGATAAATCATCAGAAAAACAGAAGTTTGCAATTTTTGCATCACCATGGACTAAGGTCTTAAACTGACAGTTATTAAGCTTCGCGTCGAGTAGCGCTGCGGAGCGTTTAAGCTCACTTTCCTCCATGGCGTTATACTCAGTAAGTCGAGTATCTAAATACCAGTAAGTGCCAATCGGCCATAGATTTTTCGGCCAATCCTCAGTAACTTTAGACTGTAAATTAAGTGCATGAAATCTCGCCAGCCATTGTAGACAAGTACCTGCAACGTCAACCGATGCATTTGAAAGTCTGATTGGGTAACCCTCAGCATCTAAATCTGACATAACGATTATTTTAGAATTTGGACATGTATTATCTAGATTTTCCTGGGCAATAAACTTGGGAACAGCACAAGTCGGTTTAATGCTATTGGCCCAATGTTGATAAAACTCCGCCTCAACATTATAGGAGGTTAGCTTTCGTTGATGTGCTGCTGCTCCATCCCATCCTCGTGGGTGTTGTTGGCTAGCCGGCGGTGAGATATGTTTTACAATAAAGCGACCGTAATAACGATTGGATTTATCTGTATTTTCATAGCGGCCAATTTCGCCATAACCTGACCAAAGTAATTGGATTAGTTCAATTTTTTCAAACTGAGTCGTTGCCAAAAGCGTAGACAATCTTTCTTCGAGTTTCACTGCATTTTGTGTCAATTTAACAACCTAATCTAAGCCTTTGTACCATAATTGATAATACTGGTACTTTTACGAGTGTAATGTGTTTTTGCATTCTGTTAGCGTACTTGTCAATTATTGAATTAGAACAGCTAAGGTGCACCCAATGAATAAAAGCATGCTCATGGTTATTTTACTACTGGTTTCATCAAATGTTACGGCAAATATTATTGTAGATAAAACAGGAGTGGATGAAAAAGATTATATCTATGATCTGCACCAATGTACTGAATTATCTACCCAAGTTCAAAAAACAGATAGTAGTAGCAGTGCAGTTGGCAGTGCAGCAAAAGGAGCTGCAATTGGTTCAGCGGGTAAAGCTATCGCCGGTGGTTCAGGAACTGACGGTGCCAAACAAGGTGCAGCAATAGGGCTTGGCCTAGGAGTGTTATCTAATGGCAGAAGTCGCCGCAATGATGCTTCAAAATTTGAAGCTGAACAACAAAATGTGGTTAAAAACTGTATGGTAAATCGTGGTTATGTCGTACTGAATTAAGTTTGATTTGCTCCAAGTGAGCGTAAGGGCTAACACTTTCTTAGTGTTAACCCTTTAATATGTTATTCGGCCAATGACACGCTAAGCCATTGATCGCTATCGTTGAATAGTAAAGACTGTAACTCACCTTTGCCTTCAATATTGACCAAGTTTAACTGGGCTGGCCACAATTCTTGTAACGCTCCGTTTGAAATTGACAGTTCAGTGACATTGCTTGGAATTGCGGTTTCTTGATAGATCCAAATATACTTGCCATCAAGCTCTAATCCAACAAACTTAAGTGGTAGCTGTTTGGAATCATTAATCTCAATTGCAAACTGAGTCTGTACATATTCCGCAAAGCTATTCTGGGTTGCTTTGCTACTTAAAATGTCTGCACTGGGATCAAAAAGATCCCTTACCGCATGCTCAGCATCATGAAGATAAAACTTGTGCATTACTTCTATATTATCAACTCTGTGGTTAAAACTAACGGTAGTGGTTGCCATTTTTTGCTGATGTGCGCTTACCGAAAGTGAGATTAACCCAATGAAAACCGCAATAATTATTGTTAATCTCATATCTTATCCAGCCTTTTCTGAATTAGACTCTTCATCTTCTTCAGTTTTAAGTTCTGTTTTAATATCCTGCATAATATCGCGTTTAACTTTTGCCTTACTTTTCTCTTTTTTATAGGCTTCAATTCTTGATGGAATAATCCTGCGGGGGAAGTAGTTGTTGTTCAAATCAACATCCGCTGTTTGCCAGCTAGGATCAATTTCAACTTCTTTTAGGACTTTGTCTGATACGATGAGTTTATTGACTGACTTTGGACTTCTACGCCAGATCTCTGCAGGAATATTTAGCGCTTCTACACTGCCATCTTCATAAGTCAATTGCAGTAAAATAGGCATCACAAGCCCACCTAGATTTGAAAACTCAAGCACATAATAATTTTTATCTTCTTTAATCGCTCTCTTTATGACGTCACGTTCCCATGGCTCTAACTTCTTAATAAACTTATTGTATTTATTTCTCTCTTTGTTAGTAACTGTATATTCGTCGTTAGATTCATAAAAATCAGTTACATCCGGGTTTAGATCTATCCAGGTTTTAAGCCCTTGCTCTTTGTTTCTCTCTATGGCGATAGGAGTCGGCTTATCCTGCTCCATTTGACGTTCGCGAGCAAAATCAATATCTGGATTTTTAGTATTCATTCTAAGCTTGTAGACTTTGTCGATTGAGATATCAACATGATCCGTGCTGTAAAACCAGCCTCTCCAAAACCAATCTAGGTCAACACCAGATGCTTCTTCCATGGTTCTAAAAAAGTCAGATGGAGTAGGGCGTTTATACTTCCAGCGAGTGGCATACTCTTTAAATGCAAAATCAAAAAGCTCTCGTCCAAGAACAACTTCTCGTAAAATATCTAAAGCGACTGCGGGTTTGGTGTAAGCATTAGGGCCGAGTTTCAATACACTATCAGACTGAGTCATAACCGGCACTTGCACTGTAGATTTCATATATTCAACAATGTCGCGCGGCTCTCTAGCCCAATGAGATTCAGTTTCCCATTCTCTTTTTGCAACGGAGTCTAAAAAGCTATTAAGCCCTTCGTCCATCCATGTCCACTGCCTTTCGTCTGAGTTTACGATCATCGGAAAGTAAATATGGCCAATTTCATGGATAACAACACCTATCAGAAAACGCTTTTCTGACAATGTATAGGTTCTGCTACCATCTTCTTGTAATTCGGTGCGAGGCCCGTTGAAGGTGATCATTGGATATTCCATTCCACCAACGGGACCATTAATAGATTGAGCTGTGGGATATGGGTAATCAAAAGAATACTTTGAATACACCTCCATGGTATGGATGATTGATTCTGTTGAATACTTTTTCCAAAGGTCGCCACCTTCCTTAGGATAAAAAGACATTGCCATGACTAAAGGGCGTTCAGAAGATTGTTGCTGGTAACCTTTAGCATCCCACATAAACTTTCTAGAGGAAGACCATGCAAAATCGCGCACATTTTCAGCTTCAAAGTGCCATGTTTTGGTTTTACTGGTTGCCGCTGACTCATTTTCTAAAGCTTCAGCTTCGGTCACAATGAAAACCGGTCTTTTGCTGGTTTTGGCTTTTTCAAAACGTTTGCGCTGCGTTTTGTTTAATACTGAACTGGCATTGGCTAATTCTCCAGTAGCCGCAACAATATGGTCGGCTGGCACAGTTAATTCAACATCATAATCACCGAACTCCAAGGTGAATTCACCACTGCCTAAGAAAGCTTTATTTGTCCAAGCTTCATAATCTGTGTAGGCGTGTAATCTTGGAAACCATTGTGCAAGTTGAAATATGTCATTGCCGCCATCACGTTCATCGTCGGGGAAGTGCTCGTAGCCACTGCGACCACCAACCGCTTTTTGATCGGTAATGTTAAAAGCGTAGTTGAATTCAAACTCTACGTCTTTACCCGGTTTGAGTGGTTCGAGAAGATCGATTCTCATATTGGTACCGACAATGGTTACTCGAAGAGGAGTGCCATTGACTGTGACTTCACCTATTTGATATCCGACTTCGTTGTCAGCTAAAAACTGTTGACCACGTAATGTTTTTAAACTGATTTTAGTTGGCTTACCATTAACACTGCTAGCAAGTTCAGAAGGACTTGAGAAAGTACGCGTCCGAGTGGCGATAGAATCCGCTTTATAGTAGTTCTGATCTAACTGAAGCCAAAGGTATTTTAGTGTGTCAGGTGAGTTGTTGGTGTAAGTGACAGTTTGCTCGGCTTCAAGACGCCTTTTATCTTCATTTAGAGAGGCCTTAATGTGATAATCGACTTGCTGCTGCCAATACTGATGACCAGGTTCTCCCGCAGCATTGCGATATACGTTTGGCGTCGGTAAGTCCACATCTAGCTGTCGAAACTTATCTTCAAAATCGCCTTTAGATTGTTTTATCGCTGAGGCTTGGACTGGCAAAGCTAAACCAGCTATTACTGCGCACAGTAATATGGATGAATTGTTATTCTTATTCACTGGATACATCTCTTATTATTACAACGACATTGCGTCATTGCTTATTTTAATGGGGTTGTTTTAGAAAATTATACAATAGACTCGATACACTAAGTTAACCCTGTTGCTAAAAGGTTTTTTGGGTTATTACTTATAGGATCTAGCGCTTTATTGGCTTACAAAAGCGAATTAATTGCAGTAATCTTCTTAATGCCAGCATATTATACCGCTATATAACTTATGTTTAGCGTCTTCATTAAACACAAAATACTAACGATTAACAAAGGTTTACAATTTTTACTTTATACCCTTTGAACGGGATATGCCGTTCTAATCATTTGAACCCTTGCTGGTGACTTTAACATTGGGGTCAAAGTGGAAAAGCCGGAGATTGGCACACTTTGACCTCGAAATCATATCCATATGGTTTCGACATATCAGGGCTGATCTCTAGAATTTCATAATCATTAAGTTCAACAATATGAGCATTATCAGAAATAGCGCAGCGCGACTTTCCATCTGCTTCTAATTGATAAGCAAAGTGCGCAATTAATTCCCTTGTTTTTTGAGAATAGAGCGCCCGTAATCGCAATGATTTATTAACACTGGTTTTAATCTCTTGCTCCAAGGAGTCTAACGTCGAGTTGCCTGAATCGTGCTTCTCGTTGTTAGTCGGAGCGCTTTTATCGTCAGTATTTTCTTGCTCTAGAGCATCGACCTCACTCTCACCCACAGAGTCTAGAATAATCTTCTCAAGATCTGCTCCCTCGGTTGATGTCTGTTGGATATTGAGCAACTTGGGGTTATCAAGGTTTTCCTCTATAACCGAATCTACATCGCTTATAAGTGCTAAGTGATAAAGCAAAATACTGGATAGAATGAGGCGAAAAAACATCGTCCACTTCTGATAATGTTGCAAATTAGTAAGGTTAAAGCCGTCGACACCAAACGGTTTTAATAACAACAGAGTAAACAGGTAGAAAGGTACAAAAATTTGAAGCAGTAATAGTGCAATAATGCTGATTGCCAATGTCCATGCGGGCAGATAAAGCAAAATAGCGAAGTTATGGGTATAGCTAAAATGACTCGAAGATACGCCAACAACCTCATTAACGACCGAGGCGGCACCTGCTAACGCAAAGTTAGCAATAACGGCATAGAAAAGTAGTAACACTGCTTTTCCTGCTAGAGAGTGCCATACTCGAGCAAATAGCGGCCAGAATTCAGCGAGTAATCCAACAACCGTTATGGCTGCAACAATGACTAAACTCTTGCTAAAACATAATAAAATAAAGGCAAAAAGATAGAGCTTTTGAACAAAGGTAAGTTTACCAATGAAAGCAAGTAAACCATCATATACTCGGTTGTTCATGTTTATAATATAACGTGCCACATTAAATGTTGGCGCTAAAAGCTTATCTTTAGACACTTAACTTATCCCTGTTCACTATCATATGATGTTTAATCATTGAATTTTTTCTAATAACATAATGGAAATGGACATATAAGTACAAACCTAGCTGCACAATAGATTAAAACGTCAGCGAATTTAATATACTCCCTACACCTAATCGGAAACCAAAAGGTACGAGCAGAACATCCATAAACTGCGCTTTTTTTAAAATTGAACTCGACGATTCTTTCACCGATTCAGAATTTGGTTATGAATATGCTATTGTGCCGATTCACCGTTTTAGGATAAAAATAATAGAATATGATTTTTGAAATTACAGATACTTACTTTGACGAAGTGATTAACCTGGGTAATTTGGTTCATGGTGAAGGTTACTTAGACCGCAGTTCTTTATCAATGATTGTTGAAAAAGGCTCCAAAAACGGCATTAATAGTAGCTTTGTTGCATTAGAATCTGGCAAATTACTCGGTTTTAGGCTGACCTATGCTGCCGAGCAATGGGATATAGATAAATGGTGCTCACCAGACGAATGGTCAGTTCCAACCGAGCATGTCGGTTACTTTAAATGCAATACGGTCGCAGAAGAGGCTCGAGGTAAAGGCTTAGGCGGATTGCTGTTGCAGTCTTCAGTGGCAGCGCTAAAGCGTCAGGGGGCGCGAGCTGGGATAAGCCATCTATGGAAACAAAGCCCAAATAACTCAGCTGTGCGTTACTTTAGTAAAGCAGGTGGCATACTCATCAAAGATCATCCAAATCGATGGAATGATACCAGTGACCACCCCGATTATATTTGCGTGATATGCGGTTCAAACTGCACATGTACCGCCAGTGAAATGTTACTGACCTTTAACTAAAATTATAAGCTTTTTATGAATAGTGAACTATTTGACCCACTTTATAACAGTACGCCTGCAAACCTAAAGCCTTGCCACTCATACTGGGCAAGCACCGCATCATTAGGCGTAGCGAGTCCAATGTTGCCGGGTAATCGAAGTGTTGATGTCGCGGTAATAGGCGGCGGCTATACCGGTTTGTTGAGTGCTTATTATCTAGCAACTGAGCACAACATTGATGTCTGTGTGTTGGAAGCCAACCAAGTCGGCTTTGGTGCATCAGCAAGAAATGCAGGTTTTGTATTAAAGGGCTCAGGAAGACTGGGCTATAAGCAGATGGCATCGAGATGGGATCTCGACACCGCTAAGGGCATTTACAATGAGTTTAGCGAAGCGGTATCTAGAGTCGATGGGCTGATCAACGAGTTTAATATTGATTGCGAACCGCAACAAAAAGGTTATTTAAAAGTAGCGCATAACAAAAAAGCACTAGATCAGCTGCAAAGCGCTGCTGGGTTTATAAAGAAAGAACTTGGAGAAGATGCTGAGTTTATAACGGCTAGCCGCTTTAAAACTGAATTCATGGATCATCAACAAGCCTATGGTGCGTTAAGATTAGCTGATGGTTTTGGTGTTAACCCGTTAAAATTATTGCTAGGTTATAAATCAATGGTGCTAGGAAAGGGCGTTGACCTTTATGAAAACACCTGCGTAACCGAATGGCTTACAGAAGGTAATAAACACCGTCTGATAACCTCTAAAGGGGAAATCACGGCTAACAAGGTCATCACCGCAGGAAACGCCTATACACCAAAGTCGTTCAGTTCAAATATTGATAATCGTTACTTACCGATACTCAGCAATGTGATTGTTACCGAGCCATTATCGGAACAAGAGCTGCATAGCTGTGGCCTCAATACCCATCAGGTGACAATGGATACCCGCATTCTTAAGTATTATTACCGCTTGTTGCCAGATAACAGGCTACTTTTCGGTGGCAGAGGGGCGATTCAAGGCAAAGATGCACATAAGCCTATTTACCAGAAACGATTAAAGTTTGCGCTTGATAAGTGTTTTCCAGCGCTGCAGAATAAGGCTGTCGCTTATAATTGGACTGGTTGGATCGCCGCAGCACTCGATGACATGCCACATGTATATGCCTCTAACGGCGTAGGCTATAGTATGGGGTATTGTGGTTCAGGGGTATCTTTCAGCTCACAAGCAGCGTTCAGGCTAGCTGAACAAATAGCCGGAAGACAAGTTCCAGCTTTACCACTTTATCAACTACCGCTACCTAAATTCCCATTACCGCAACTAAGACGGGTAGGACAGTGGGGCTATTACCATTATGGCTGGTTAAGAGACCGATTTCTTTAGCTAGCTCAATACAGTTCCCGCTGGTTGTGCTACCTTTATAGACTGATTTTTTTATTAGGACGAAGTTCGTGAAAACACCTGTAGACAAGATGCTAAATCAACACCAGCAACTCGTTCACTCTGAAAATGTTTCTGTTTTATCTCATGTTCAACGAGAGAAAGAAGACTGGGTGCTGCATACGGTCATGATAGAAGATTGCGATACCCCGTTTAAGTTTAAACGCCGAAAAAAATATAAGTGCTTAAAAGGTGCCCGAGTCAACATGACTTACTATAGCGCAACAGAAGGCATAGCAGGTTTTGAAATCGATGTGTTCAAAGTGGTACGTATAAAGCGCAGCTAGAATATTAACGTAGATACATACAGTTATGTACACTCACCTGATTAAGCCTAGGTACAGCTAACAAGAAATATAATCTCTTATAGAAAGTGAAAATCTTATTTTATAGAGGTGTTAGATGTATTCAAGTAGACAACTAAACAGGCAACACGCAGGTCTAGCAGCGCAGATAATCATTGATGAAAAACTATCCGTTTTATGTGACTCAGTCCAAACATCAATTAAGCTTACACAGCGAGCATTACTTAAGCGATGTCTAGAGAGTAATCTTATCTCTTCAATGACATTACTAAGTCACAAATCTGAAGCGCTTGAGCTACATCGAGCAATTTTGAGTGCTGAGATAGGTGAAGTTGAACAAAAGATATTATTGGGTTATATCGACCAAAATATTGAAATGATAGACGACTACCTTTGCATGAACCCAAAAGTGCAATCAAAACACTAATATTGATCTAATACCGATGAGTATAAAGATTAGATCGCTCAACGAGAGTTTAGTGGTCTTAGATAAGGCCATTTATCGGTTTATACAATGGCGCGGCGCAGACTTTGCTCTCTATCTAACTACGGCGTGTAAACTTAATGATAACCCTATTATTACTTGCAGAGCCCACAGTCATTATTGCTAACGGCCAACTGAAATTACTTGAATAGCTCTATATAGGTTATTAGCGCTATTGGTTGCATAGCTAGATACAAAAAAGCCCAGCATTGCTGGGCTTTTTTATTTTATGGTATTAGCAAATTTACTTTGCAGACATTAACGCAACAGCGTTATCTAGCATGCGGTTGCTGAAACCCCATTCGTTGTCATACCAAGCCATAACTTTAACTAGACGTCCATTAACGCGAGTTTGAGTCGCATCAAAGTTAGACGAGTACGGGTTATGGTTAAAGTCGATAGAAACCAAAGGTTCATGGTTTACAGCTAGAACTTCACTCAGTGGCGCAACAGAAGCTGCTTTTTCAATGATAGCGTTAATCTCTTCGACTGTCGTGTCGCGAGCAGCTACGAAAGAAAGATCGACCAGTGATACGTTTACTGTTGGTACACGTACTGCTAAACCATCAAACTTACCAGCAAGTTCTGGTACAACGAGGCCCACTGCAGCAGCAGCGCCAGTACGTGTTGGGATCATTGACATTGCAGCAGCACGAGCACGGCGCAAATCAGTATGGTAAACATCTGATAAACGTTGATCGTTAGTGTAAGCATGAATGGTTGTCATTAGACCTGATTCAATACCAATCTCATCATTTAACGGCTTAGCAAATGGTGCTAAACAGTTAGTAGTACAAGAGGCATTAGAAATTACAGTCATGTCGCCAGTAATTTCGTCATTGTTAACACCGTAAACAACCGTTGCATCAACATTCTTACCTGGTGCAGAGATAATGACTTTCTTTGCGCCAGCAGTTAGGTGAGGTTGCACAGACTCTTTAGAAGTGAATATACCTGTACACTCGAAAACAACATCTACATTGAGCTCATCCCATGGAAGTTTCGATGGGTCACGCTCTTGGAATGTAAGGATCTTATCTTCATTAACAAAAATAGCATCGTCAGCGTGCTCAACTTTTGCATTGAAGCGACCATGAACAGAATCATACTTTGTTAGGTGAGCGTTGATTGAAGCGTCGCCTAGATCATTTAACGCAACAATTTTGATAGGGTAGTTCTTTTCGCTTTCATATAGAGCACGTAGAACATTGCGGCCGATACGGCCATAGCCGTTAATTGCAACTCGGATAGTCATCTCATATCCCTCAGGTAAAGTTTAAATAGAATCTGGTAGTAAAATTACCAAACTGACAGCTACCGTCAAGCAATATCGACCAAATAGGCGCGATTCCCTTAACAATTTAGGTAATTTTTTTACATGGATCGCGTATTTCGCTATTTTTCAGCTAAATTAAGAAAATGTTTGTAAGTTGGCAAACATATTGCCGAATACAAACTACACGCGCCATTTTTAATTAACTGCTTGGTCTAAATCCTGCTCCAAGACAATTTTTAGCTTACTTTGCGCATACATTCCAGATTCTAGTACATTAGCCAAATTTTCAGCTTCTTTATCTAACTTTTCCTGCAATATCCTATTTCCTTGGATCATTGCTAACATCTGCTCCTCTACAAAATTAGCATCTGTCATGATGATATTTGTTTTTGATAGCAAATAGTGCATCTCTGGGCGATTTTCGTTTTTATAGAGGGTAGCTAAAGCTAACAACCAATCTGGATCAAATGAGGCTTTGTCGGCGCCTGATAATGTTGCTGCGTACAAACGTTTCGCTTTACTAGGGTTGCTCTTTAAATAATGAGCCGCTAGTTGCGCTTTAAGCCTAATATCTTTAATTAAACCATTCTTCTCTGCGTCGAATAGTACTTTTCCAGCTTCTATATCGTTAAACCTAGACCAATGATAATAAGCCAAATGTGGATCTTGGCTATTTTTGGTTGTTTCTTGCAGTTGAGCCAGTGTCTGAGAGCTTAACCCAAAAGCACGAGCGCGATCGTTTGTGCGCTCAGGATGCAAAATATGCTGCACTCCAGCAGCAAGTTCAATGCACTTGTTGTAATCTTCTAAGTACAATAATTGGTCGAAAAGCTGTTCGCCTTTTGGTGATTCCGTCGTCATTAACAGGTATCTGTTACGGATAAGGTCACCTTTTTCGAATCTGCACCAACTATCTTTATGTAGATCGGAACAAAGTTCAGGATTTTTGTTACAGATCTTCTGTGTATTTGAGGTCGGTTCGCAGCCAAATAGACCAAAAAAGGCCGTAATTCCTAGAAGTGATGTAAACATTACAAATTTTCTACTCAAAACAGGCTCCATGCTGGTTTTTATCTAATTAAATTACATCGTTATATAAAATATCTGACTAGCCTGAAAGGCCAGTTTTCATTACAATAGCGCCGACCAAACGGGGAAAGACACCCTACATAACCTAGATTATTGGTCTTTTCTTTTTGTTACTCAAACATTTCTGGTAAAAAATCAGAAAAGTGAGATAAAGGATCTGTTAATGAGCGCTGATAAACACCTACAAAGCTGGCAAGAACGTTTCGAAATGGCAGAGGCTATGCAGCCTTTACTTGGTAAGTTATATCGTAACCAAGGTGTAGAGGTTGTCGTATACGGTAAACCATTACTTAACGCTTCTACCATCGAAATCATTAAATCACACCGTTTAGTGCGCCGTCATGTCGGTGACAAACTAAGACTACGTGAAAGCTTTCCATTTATCGAAGCTTTAAGCAAGTTAGCGGTAAAACAGTGTAAAGTCGACATTGGAAAACTGGCTGTTAATTACTGGCGTGAATATAAAGATGCGAGCCAAATCGAAGCTTACATGAGCAGCGAATTGTCAGCAGCTATTACACAAGAAGATACTGAAGAAGCAAGAGATGTTGTTCTTTACGGTTTTGGCCGTATTGGACGTCTTCTAGCTCGCTTGTTAATTGAAAGAACGGGTGTAAGCAATAAGCTTAGACTTCGTGCTATCGTACTTCGTGGTGGCCGTAAGGGCGACCTAGAAAAACGCGCAAGCCTACTTCGTCGCGACTCTGTACATGGCCCATTCAATGGTTCAGTAGAAGTCGACGAAGAAAACAATGCAATCATTGCTAACGGTACTTATATTCAAGTCATCTACGCAAACTCTCCAGATGAAGTTGATTACACAAAGTACGGTATATCTAACGCACTAGTGGTAGATAACACGGGTATATGGAAAGATGAAGCTGGACTTGGGTTGCACCTTAAATCGAAGGGCGCAACTAAAGTACTTTTAACTGCTCCAGCTAAAGGCGCAATTAAGAACATCGTTTATGGTGTTAACGAGTCTGACATTCTTGATGAAGATACGATTGTATCTGCAGCAAGCTGTACCACTAACGCCATTACTCCGGTACTTAAAGCTGTTAATGATAAATATGGCATTGTTAATGGTCACGTAGAGACTATTCACTCTTACACTAATGACCAAAACCTTATCGATAACTACCACTCTGCTGATCGTCGCGGTCGTAGTGCACCTTTGAACATGGTAATTACTGAAACTGGCGCAGCTAAAGCCGTTTCTAAAGCATTACCTGTGCTTGAAGGTAAGTTAACAGGTAATGCGATTCGTGTTCCGACACCAAACGTTTCAATGGCAATTATTAGCTTAAACCTTAATGGTGAAACTAATAAGCATGAAATGAATGAATACCTAAAAGATATGGCGCTGCAGTCTGAACTGCAAAATCAAATCGACTTCACTGAATCTACAGAGATCGTGTCTAGTGATTTGGTTGGTTCTCGCTATGCAGGTGTTGTTGATTCTCAAGCAACCATTGCTGACGGTAACCGTACTATTCTTTATGTTTGGTATGACAATGAATTTGGCTATAGCTGCCAGGTCGTTGGCGTGATGCAAAAAATGTTAGGTCTTAACTACCAGTCATTACCACTTGGTTAAGTCTGGATAGCGTGTATACATTTAAAACGCCTCTGTATAGAGGCGTTTTTTATTTTACGCTAAGTTGAGTACTCACTTCAAAGGATTACAACAGCCCTAGGTCTCAAGCACAGCTCTATGACCGACACTAAATTGCCAGCATTATAAAGGGGCTGCATTGGTTTTGGCACTCTCAAAGTCGTTTAGCTGAATATTGAAAGCATTCCACCCGGCAAAAGCAGCGTATTTCAAATCATATGCCTAAAGTTGTACACATAACTTGAATATGTCAGCCTTTACTAAACGAAAATTTTGCACTCTAGTATTATTTAGAAGCACTCAATAACACGGCAGGGCATTGATATTGTGCAACTAACGATCAATAAGAACAAAAAACGTTATCTTTGATGCTTTTAACGTCAAACAGTTATAAAAAGCATTTTTCTCGATTGACTATGCAGAGTAAATCGGTAGAATGCCATTCCGTAGTCAAGGGGAAGCGAACTAAGCAAGAACTTGATTACAGGTTAAATTGAAATGCGACATTAGCTCAGTTGGTAGAGCGATACCTTGCCAAGGTATAGGTCATCGGTTCGAACCCGATATGTCGCTCCAATTTAATATGGCGCGATGGCAGAATGGCTATGCTGCGGA
>NZ_BPEW01000024.1 GCF_019654975.1 Shewanella sp. c952 | reverse complement strand
GCTTTATCTTTTAGGATTAGCGGTGAAAGCTGCTGGTAAACACTGGCAATATCAAGCTAACTCAATAAAGCACCGCAACGTACTCTCAAACCAATTCATAGGCTTGAGAGCATACAAAGATAGGAACATGAAGCTGTTGAAATTGCATTGGCAGGTAGCAATCAAAACACTACAAGGCTTAGTTCGGGAGCCACAAGCATGCTATTAAATTCGTGGGGATCCCTCAGGGGCAGAGTAAACTTTTACCCAACAAGCACTGGAGCCAAGGCTCAACGTCTCAGTAGCGAGCCTAAGCAGCAATTGTCAGCTCCTTACAATGACAGCCCCAATAACCCATGCTCAGCCCCAACACCATTAGCCACATCCACCAACCGCTGCTTGATCCCCTGCTCTATCCCTACGAAAAGTAGGGTCAGAGTATACTAAAGTTATTCATCTACGATAAAGGGCTCTGACCCTGACGGATCCCCCACTTATTATTACACAGCCCGCCTCCACCAATTATTACAATCTATACCATTTTCCTTCTCTAAGGATATAACCGAAAGGAGAAATTGGGTAGCCAAGCTCTTTGAACCCTTTCTGTGCTATATGTGCGGCTTTTGCAAGTGACTTTATATCGCCAGAGTCTGCAAAAAGTACCATATTCCTGCCGGGAACGAATACAACAGCTTCTCCTATAAAGTTCATTTCGTCGGTTCGAATAAACTCTAATGCAGTTAATATCGATGCTTCGTAATTCGTGTCAGCTTTAAACCTGATCACACGCCCGACCTCTTCATTGTCTAGCGCTTCAAATTTTGCATCAACCCGATTAAAGTAAGAAGTAATATTCTGGGCGGCTATGTCTCTAATTTGCTCTGTTAGATCAAGGTTTTTGACATCTGCTGGTGATACATATCGCATACTACTTTCTGTATCAAAAACAAATAGTAAGTACAAATCATCATTTATTTTTTCAAAGTATAATGGCACTTCTGATTCGCTTTGACCTGCCTTTAACATTTGCTCTTTAACAGCATTGATATAATGTACATTTTTAATCACAGGAAGAATGGTTGTCACTTTCTTATTTTCAAAAGCATGGCGAATAGTTTTTTCTGTTGCAACTCGATCTAAAATCACCAACTCCAAATCCCGATCCCCTGCGAGATAAGTATCATAAGAGCTACCTAAGTGTATATGACTTTGATATCCATTTTTATCATCTGAAGTTATTTGTAAATCAGCAACAATTGTATACTCAGTACTAGGAACACTAGCTCTGGCTTGCTCGATAAATTTAGCTGTAAACTCGGTTTTTGATATTACATCTTGAGCCGCTGCAATTGCAGGAGTCAATAAAACTACCAACATTAAGCAAATATTTCTCATTACATCTCCGTATAAATTGTTTTGTCCATAATTAGCATTAAGAGAAAGGTTATCTAGTTTGAATTAAACTTAATGGAATAACGAAAGGGGACGCGCTCATTACAAGTTAGTGAAGATTTACTTGGGTAGGCTGCACTAATTTAAATGTTATAATTTTTACGTATTTAATATAAACGAACCCACACTTCTCCCCTAGTGTCGTTGCAAATGCATAAGCCTACAGATCAACATACGCTTCCTTATCAAATCAAACAGTAACCTAGTTTTTACATTTGTTGCAATCACTTATATGCCAGCGCTTTTGAAAACATCTGCATTTTGCTGCACTCAAGCCGATTCACTAAAAGGGATGATTATTCATTAGCTATCCCCCTAAAGCAGGTTTCTTAATACGCATACAAAAAACCGAGCCACAAAGGGTTTGCTTTAACCACTTCGCGGCTATAGCCGCTCCTACACTAAAATAAAGCTAACTGCTCCATAATTGCGTCGCTGGCGATGCTAATGCAAGACGAACCGAAGGCTCTAGCGCGGAGTTGACTCCTGTCAACAAGCACTGAAGCCGATGTTCAACGCCGCTGTAGCTAGCAACAGCTAGCAATTATCAACTCCTTACAATGACAGCCCCAATAACCCATGCTCTGCCCCTACACCATTAGCCACAGCCACTAACCGCGCCTTTATCCCCAGCTCTATTCCTACACCAGACTCAAGCAAGTCAGCAACCGCAATAAAAGCAGTCGTTTTTAAGCTCTTGCAGTCATAAGAGTAAGCATAACCTGACTTTACGACCCAGTTTTCTGATTTGAAATCTTGAGCTCGCTCTTCAATCGTTCTAACCAAGGTAAACTCAAACGACAAGATACAGGCTTCATCACCAAACCAATCCGCTTTTAAGGTTTGGAAATTGATCCACATTTCCAGTTGAGTCAACAAAGGTTTAAGCGAACTGGAAAAACGGCTATCAGCCAAAATAGTAATAGGAAGTTGCTGTTGCATATCAGTCTGGATCATCTGTTTTTATCGTCACTTTGTTCTGGTTAAATTCAAGCATTATGAGGGTGATTCTGCTGGCTAATATCGCATGATGCAACCACTGTCGAATAAACTTTCAACGTAGACTTACAGAACACACCTATTCCCCATCGAAGTTGCCGAAGTACGTTGAAGAAATAGCCGTAATGCCCACACGGACGTGGTCATAGCTTTCGCGGGACAGGATGTCCCATCGGAAGCGTTAGGCGATTTCGAATAAGTACGAGGGAAACAACTTCGTCTGGGGCGCTGAGGGATATCCAAAAGGGGGGCAAGCGCTTTCCCCTTTTTGGTCAGGTGTGGGCGAAGCGCCACGACTTTAGTGGCCTTAGGCCATAAAAAACCAATAAAAAACGCACCACTAAGGGTGCGTTTCATACAAATGACGTTACTGCCGACGGTAAAACAAGGAAGCCGATGGTTTTCGCCGCGGAGTTGACTATTGTCAATGAGCAGCGAAAACCTGAGGCTGAAGCCGTATTACCGAGGTTAAGTAGTCATTTATTCGTAGTCACTGATTGGCACACAAGCACAGAATAAATTTCTGTCCCCAAACACATCATCAATACGATTAACCGTTGGCCAGAACTTATTCAACTTAACCGCTGCCGTTGGGAACACGGCTTCTTCACGGCTGTAAGGACGTGAATCAAACGCTGGGTCCATGATGTCTGCAAGAGTATGTGGTGCATTGTGTAGCGGGTTGTTGTCCGCTGGCCACTCACCGGCTTCTACCTTGGCAACTTCGCCGCGAATAGACACCATTGCCTCGATGAATCTGTCGAGCTCAACTTTAGACTCAGACTCTGTAGGCTCAATCATTAAGGTTCCCGCAACAGGGAAGCTCATGGTTGGCGCATGGAAGCCGTAATCGTTAAGACGCTTAGCGATATCCATCTCAGTCACACCTGATGACTCTTTAAGTGGACGTAAATCGATGATGCACTCATGGGCAACACGGTCATTTCGGCCTGTATAAAGAACTGGGTAATGCTCAGACAGTTTCTTCATCATGTAGTTAGCGTTAAGCAGTGCCACTTGCGTAGACTCACGCAGACCTTTCTTACCGAGTAACTTGATGTACATCCAAGTGATAGGCAAGATCCCTGCGCTACCGTATGGCGCTGCAGAGACGGCACCGTTGTTGTCTGACTCTAGGCCATGCTTAACTACAGTGTGGCCAGATAGGAATGGCGCAAGGTGCTTTTTAACACCGATTGGGCCCATACCTGGTCCGCCGCCGCCATGTGGAATAGCGAAGGTTTTGTGCAAGTTAAGGTGCGATACGTCAGCGCCGATAAAGCCAGGTGATGTTAGGCCTACCTGTGCGTTCATGTTGGCGCCATCAAGGTAAACTTGACCGCCGTGTTCATGAATTACGTCGCAGATGTCTGCAATGGTTTCTTCATACACACCGTGAGTCGATGGGTAAGTGACCATGATGCATGATAGGTTGTCGGCAACTTCTGCCGCTTTAGCACGCAGGTCATCCATGTCGATGTTACCGGCTTTATCACACGCGGTAACCACGATTTTCATGCCAGCAAGTTGCGCTGACGCTGGGTTTGTACCGTGCGCTGATTGTGGGATCAAACAGATATTTCTGTGCGCATCGCCACGTGACTCATGGTATTGCTTAATCGCAAGTAGACCGGCGTATTCACCTTGTGCACCAGAGTTAGGCTGCAAGGATACTGCGTCGTAACCTGTAATATCCACCAACCAAGTCGATAGCTCTTCAAGCAGTTGAGCGTAACCTTGTGCTTGGTCAAGTGGGCAGAATGGGTGCATGTTACCAAACTGAGGCCAAGTGATAGGCATCATCTCGGTGGCTGCGTTTAGCTTCATGGTGCATGAACCGAGTGAAATCATTGAGTGGTTCAAGGCTAAATCTTTGTTCTCGAGACGCTTGATGTAACGCATCATCTCGGTTTCGCTTTGGTAGCGATTAAACGTTGGGTGCGTCAAGATGGCGTCGGTGCGAACAAGTTCAGCTGGCACTGATGTGCTGCCGTTGGCAACGATTGCTGCATCAAGTGCAGCCACATCTAGACCATGGCCTGCGCCCAAGATAACGTCAAATAGCTCTGCAACGTCAGTACGTAGCGTAGTTTCGCTGACGCTAACGCCAACAATGCCATCGCTATCGATACGCAGGTTAAGACCAGCAGCTTCTGAACGCGCAACTACAGCGGCAACATCTAGCCCTTTGATAGAGATAGTGTCGAACCAAGTGTTGTTAACCAACTCTGCGCCTTTAGCCGTTAGGCCTGCTGCAAGAATGTCAGCTAAACGGTGAATACGCTCTGCAATCACCTTAAGGCCTTGTGGGCCGTGGAAGACTGCGTAGAACGATGCCATGTTGGCAAGTAACACCTGTGCAGTACAGATGTTTGAGTTAGCTTTTTCGCGGCGGATATGTTGCTCACGAGTTTGCATTGCCATACGCAGGGCGCGGTTACCACGAGTATCTTGTGATACACCGATAATACGGCCTGGTAGTGAGCGTTTGTGGGCGTCACGAGTTACGAAGAATGCAGCGTGAGGACCACCAAAGCCCATTGGTACACCAAAGCGCTGTGAGTTACCAAATACAACATCGGCGCCCATAGAACCTGGAGACTTAAGCATCACTAGCGACATGATATCGGCGGCGACTGACACAACGGCCTTTTTCTCATGTAACTTGGTAAACAATTCGCTGTGATCAACAATTTGACCGTGGCGATTGGTGTACTGGAACAAGGCACCAAATAGCTCGTAGTTAACTGCCTCAGCTGCAGGACCAACAACGACTTCCATACCAAAGCATTCAGCGCGCGTTTTTATCACGTCTAATGTTTGTGGGAATACGTCATCTGCAACAAAGTAGATGTTAGCTTTTTTAGCTTTAGAAACACGCTTAGACAGCGCCATCGCTTCGGCGGCAGCGGTCGCTTCATCAAGCAGTGATGAAGACGCAAGGTCAAGACCGGTGAGATCCATAGAAAGCTGCTGGAAGTTCAAGATAGCTTCAAGGCGACCTTGAGCAATCTCTGGTTGGTATGGCGTGTACGCCGTGTACCAACCTGGATTTTCAAGCACGTTACGCTGGATAACTGTCGGTACTTCAGTACCGTGATAACCCATACCTATGTAGCTTTTGAAGACTTTGTTTTTATCCGCAATTTGACGGATATAAGCCATGCCTTCAGCTTCACCACATGAATCGCCAACGGCGAGGTCACGATTAATCAGAATAGACTCTGGAACGATTTGTCCGGTCAAGTCTGCTAACGATTCTGCACCCACAAAATTCAGCATCTCTTGCTGCTGCTCGGCACCTGGACCGATATGGCGGCTAAGAAATAATTCGTGCTGCTCTAACTGCGTAAGGGTTTCTTTGGTCATGAGTAACCTAGTTCCATTTTTGCCAGTATCCAGCCTGTAGGGGGCGGAGCTACCGGTCTCGTTGTTTAGAATTCGATTGTTCTGTGGCATGTCTAAGTATGTAAAGAGTGACATGCTATATAACGAACAAAGCCCCAACCTTTAGCAGAGTGGGGCTTTGTTGATTATCGCGACTTACTCGTCGTCGATAACCGCTTGATAACCTTCGGCATCAAGCAGATTTTCTAGCTCAGCGGTGTCAGAAGGCATCACGCGGAAGAACCAACCATCACCAAATGCATCGCTGTTAACTAGCTCTGGAGAATCTTCTAGTGCTTCGTTAACTGCCAATACTTCACCTGTTAGTGGTGAGTAGATGTCAGATGCTGCTTTTACAGACTCTGCTACTGCGCAGTCTTCACCAGCGTTAACGTCGTCGCCAACTTCTGGAAGTTCAACGAACACCATGTCACCCAATAGCTCTTGAGCGTGCTCACTGATACCTACTGTGTAGCTACCGTCTTCTTCTTTACGAACCCACTCGTGAGAAGAAGCATATTTTAGTTCTGCTGGGATATTGCTCATTGGTCTTAATCCTTATTCGATTGTTCTAATTCTGTAATATTATAAGACGTTACACTGATTTATAAGGCTTTTATCAGTTTTGCGCTTAGGCGCAGCGGTTCATGCTTACCGTTGATATTAACGCTAACCGTCTAGGGTATAAAGTGACGTATACGTCAACGTTACTACTCATGCGCGATGTAACCACAAATTTT
Source organism: Shewanella sp. c952 (assembly GCF_019654975.1). Lineage (GTDB taxonomy): Bacteria > Pseudomonadota > Gammaproteobacteria > Enterobacterales > Shewanellaceae > Shewanella. The sequence goes on along the minus strand of NZ_BPEW01000024.1, from coordinate 67,012 downwards.
ACGCTGACTTGCTCTATCCATCAATCAAAGCAAGCCAGCTTTATGCTTTTTTCTATGATTAATACCTTAGCCAGTTCATTCTAAATTGCTAGTAGGCTGAAATAACCAGTATTAATCCAGAAAACATTATGTGCTGTCGATGATAACAACTCATCTCAGCACACTTTTCTACTGTTAATACGCAGGTAGTTCGGTCTAATTTTAGGAGTCAGCGCGCAGTTGATAAGCATCAATGAGCACTGACGACGACAAAGTAGGCCGAAGTAACCAGTATTAATCCAGAAAAATTAGAATGCTTGTTTACCGTTGCGTACAAACGAAGGTGCAATCACTTTAACCGCGACACGCTTCTTACGCATTTCAACTTCTGCCACGTCACCAATAGTGTTTGGTACACGTGCCATTGCGATTGAGTAGCCTAGTGTTGGCGAGAATGTACCACTCGTAATTGTACCTTGCTGCTCAACACCGTCGCTGTCGGTAAAGAATACTGACATGCCGTGACGGATAACGCCTTTAGCGTCCATGATTAGGCCGACTAACTTGTCTGCGCCAGCGGCTTTAATCGCTTCGAGTGCTTTACGACCGTTGAAGTCACGATCTTCTGGTGCCCAAGCAACCGTCCAGCCCATGTTTGCTGCTAGTGGGTTAACGCTTTCGTCCATATCTAGGCCGTAAAGGTTCATGCCCGCCTCAAGACGGAGTGTGTCACGTGCGCCTAGGCCACATGGCTTAACGCCTGCGTCTAGGAAAGCTTGCCATAATGCTTCTGCTTCTGCTTCTGGCACGATAACTTCGTAACCTGTTTCGCCAGTGTAGCCTGTCGTTGCGATAAATAGTGAGCCAGCTTGTACGCCAAAGAATGGCTTCATGCCTTCAACTGCAGCATTTTGCGCGTCGTTGAATACAGTTGCTGCTTTTGCTTTAGCGTTAGGACCTTGAACGGCGATCATCGCCAGTTCAGGACGCTCTGTCACTTCAACACTGAAACCTTTAACTTGCTCATTGATCCAAGCTAAGTCTTTTTCGCGAGTCGCAGAGTTAACTACGATGCGGTATTCAGTATCAGAAAGGTAATAGGTAATAAGGTCGTCGATGACGCCGCCATTGTGGTCAAGCATGCCGCCGTATAACGCTTTGCCTGGTACTTTTAGCTTGGCTACGTCGTTGGCTAGCAACTTACGTAAAAAGGCACAAGCGTCATCACCAATCACATCAACAACTGTCATGTGAGAAACGTCGAACATACCTGCGTCTTGACGCACAGCGTGGTGCTCTTCGATTTGAGAACCGTAGTTAAGTGGCATATCCCAACCGTGGAAATCTACCATCTTGCCATTTGATTCTAGGTGCTTGTTAAAAAGTACAGTTTTGTTAGCCATTTTTATCCCTTCTTTGGGGTATTCAAGTCTGCAACTGGTGTAGGGTGCTAGTCACCAGATCAATTTGGTCGTATTAAAATGCGGCGAAATTATACCTTGAGTATTGCCTTTGTATACAAAAGAATTTTCTAATCCGAACAGTTTCGTCATTAGTTTTTCTCATGTTATACATGTAATTTATTTACACTAAAATGCTGCTTTGCTTAGATAAAATAACAAGCCTATGAAATTAAAGAGTTATTCATCTTTAGCTAAAACAGCTAAATGTTAATCTTGTTCACTTTTACATAGCTCAGGCAGGCTTTTCTTGTTGCCGAGCGCCTGTTGAATAAACAGTGTTTTCAATGGCGCAAAATTGTCGACCAGATTTAGACCGATATCACGAATGGCTTTTTTGATCGGGTTACTGCCTTCAAACAGCCTTTTAAAGCCCTCCATTGCGCTTATCATCTCCAGTGCTTCAGCTTTACGCCAGCGCTCAAGATTACGCAAATGGCGATAATCGCCAATATCTTTGCCCTGCTCTTTAAGCTCACTCACCGTTTGCACTATGCTGGCTGCATCGAGAAAACCTAAGTTAACCCCTTGCCCAGCTAATGGATGAATGGTGTGCGCCGCATCGCCCGCTAGTACCAAACGGTGACGAGCAAAGTGGCGCGCATAACGCATACGTAACGGAAACGCTTGGCGAGCGCTTTCTAGCGAGCACATACCTAAACGGCCGTCGAAGGCAGCGGTTAGTGCCCGTTCAAACTGTTGCTTATCTAATGCTTGTAGCTCTTTGGCTTTGTCTGGCGATACTGACCAAACAATAGAGCAGAGATCTTTTTCATATAAAGGCAGGAAGGCCAGCGGCCCTTCACTGTCGAATACTTGCCTTGCTGTATCGTTATGGGGCAGTTCGGTGCGAATGGTTGCAACCACAGCGTGGTGGTTATAGTCCCAGAAGGTCATTGGGATCTTACACTGCTCACGCACCCATGAATTAGCGCCATCAGCAGCAACCACTAATGCGGCGCTAATGCTGTCGCCATTGTCTAAAGTTAGCCAAGCTTCTCGCTCGCCAAAGGCGATACGCTCTAGTCGTTGGTTTTCGATATAGGTTAGCTCATCGAACTCAGTTGCGCGTTCGGCAAGTGCAAAGGCAATAGCGTCGTTCTCGATAATCGCACCAAGATGAGTTTCGCTGAGTGATTGAGCATCGAAATCAATTTTACCTAGGCTGTCTTTGTCCCAAACTTGCATCTTTTGGTAAGGGCTTATGCGACTCGCCGCAAGATAGGGCCAAGCACCGAGATTAGTTAGTAAGTGCTGACTGGCTTTATTAATTGCACTCACTCTGAGTTTAGGCGCACCGGATACGGCATGGGTTTGGCCTGCGTCGATAACAACCACACTCACGCCTTTCATTGCCAAGCCAATGGCGGTCGCTAACCCAACCATACCGCCGCCAACAATGGCGACATCATAAGTTTGTGTGCTTAACATCTTTTACCCTTACTCTTTATAGCAATGTTAAAAATCAATAAAGCTGACTTGCTCAGCTAATTGTTTAGCGAACTATTCTAGCTAACTGTCCAGCCCATAGCTTTACGAGCTACAGGCGCTTTAAGTGGCGGAAACCACGACAGCAAACGCAAACCTATGTTACGCCCGAGCACTAACGGCCAGTGATCATTAGAGAAGCCGCGCACTAAGAACTCAATACTATTCATGGTGCTGTCTCTGTCGGCGTTACGACGAGCTAGGTAGTCATGGGTAATTTGATTAATCCCCACATCAAGCTCGCTGCCATCGGCGTTAGTGAGTGCTTGCTCTATCACTTGCAGCAAACTCACCACATCACGTAGGCCTAAGTTAAAGCCCTGCCCTGCTATAGGGTGCAACGTTTGCGCTGCGTTGCCTAAAAACACGGTGCGGTGGTAGATAGGCCGTTTCATATACGACAACATCAACGGATAACTAAAGCGCTCACCAATATCGATAAAGCGCCCAGCTCGGTAACCAAAGGTCGCCTGTAACTTTTCGATAAACTCGGCTTTAGGCGCTGCGAGCATCTGCTCGGCTTCGCTCGGCGACAATGCCCATACCATCGATAATCTGTGCTCTGCGTTTCTGTCAGCCATTGGTAGCAATGCTAAGGGCCCGCTTTGGGTGAAACGCTCATAGGCCCAGTCTTGGTGTGGCTGCTCAGTATGGATATTAGTAATGATAGCGCTTTGCTGAAAATCGACCTGCTCTAATGGTTGTTTAAAGGCGTGACGTACTTTGGAGTTGAGTCCATCGGCGGCCACCAGCAGCTTAGCAGCAATTTTCTGGCCGCTATTTAAGGTAAGCAGTTGTTGACTGCTTTGCGCCTCAACCTCACTCAAGCTAGCTGGGCAATATAACTGAACATCACTCTTTTCAAGCTGACTAAACAGTTGTTGACCAACCGCTTCTAGCTCAACCACTTGACCTAAATAAGGCAGTTGAAAGTCGTCACTGCTTAGCTCCGTCATGCCAAAATTGCCACGTTCGGAGATATGGATATGGTTGATTTCGCTGGCAAGCGCTGCAATATGTGGCCATATTTGCAATTTTTTCAGCTGAAAAATAGAGCCGTGAGAAATCGCGATTGAGCGGGCATCAAAACCAGGATGTTCATCATTAGGCCGATGCGCTTCAATCAAGGCAATTTTTAGCGGGCGACCCGCTTGCTTGGCAATATGTGCCAGCCCGAGCGCTAAGGTGGCGCCAGCCATTGCACCGCCGACAATAGCAATATCGACCTGTTCGACTGTAGTGGTGTTAGTCATGGAATGTTTAACCCGATAACTGATGTAATGCTAGCTAGAAAGCAAAACCGCCATGGCATAAATGCGATGGCGGTTTGAATGACAAATGTTTAGTGCAACACACCAAGGTCAATTGGTTTGTCGTCTTCTATCGCTGGTCCAAACTCGGAGTAGCAGAGCAATGCGGCCATGCGGGTGAACTCCATCAACTCGATAAGCGCCGCTTCTGACTCTTCGTCTTCAGCCACATCGAATTCAACTTGCGCGATTTCTGATAGATCTTGAATCACTTCACGAACATCTTTTGAGGCTTTATTCAATTTAGGTTGAATAATGGCGATGCCAGTAAGGAAACTCTGTACCCATAGCGATAGCGCTTCAACACGCTTTGCCAACGTTTCTTCCTCTTCAGGAAGCATAGGGCTAAAACCAAAGTCAGTGTCAGAAAGACGAGTCACTGCATCTTGATAAAGCTCTTCGACCATCGTTTGCAGTTTCGGTGGCAATGCTTGACCATCATTCATCAACTCTAATAGCGGCAGAGTCCAGCCTTTAGAGGATTGTTCTACACCCCCACAAATTAAGCCCACTAATGCGCCGTGAACTTCAACAGGGTGCTGACCAATTTCAGCTTCATTAAGTGCCGCAAGTAGGTTATCCATGCGCAGCGTTGGTAGAGTCGCCATAAAGTCGTTTCCAGTGACAAGATTTACTGGTCTCATGCTAGCAGAAGTGGCTGTTTCGACCAAGAGTTGCCACCATAAAGTCGTGAAAAGTTTGTCGGTTTAGCCACAAAAACAGCAATCAAGATCAGTTGCTGTATATACAATTGCAACTAACAGGTGATAAATGGTGATTTCCAGCGGTAACTTAAGTAACAGCTCAACTAGCACTAGCGCCCAAAGCGCTTCATGTTTGTACGCTAATGGCTATCTAAACAACAATTAATCTAAACTATTCCTGATTAGTTGGATATCGTGTTGCACTTTGCTTTTTAGACCGATATAGTCCGCTCAAGTACACGGTTTAAGGATTCCTTTAGGAATGGGTAACAAGGCGATTGAAATTACCCTTATGGGGCGCACCTACTCTATCGCTTGTCCAGATGGGCAAGAGACAGCACTTAGGCACGTCGCACATAATCTTGAAAAACAGTTAATGTCGCTAAAAGCGCGCACTAACAACATCAGCCGTGAAGAAATTGCGATTATGGCAGCATTAAATACTGGTTATGAGCTGTTAGAAGAACAGCAGAAGAATCAAGATTATAACAAGCAGATGGATGAAAAAATCGGTTTGCTGCAGTCAACTTTAGAAGATGCGTTAGTTGAACGCTCTACGAAAAGTGATTAAACAGGTTATAATCAGCTGTACTGAATTTTTGCGATAGCAAATTTAGCGATGAAAGAATTATTGTCGTAAGCCATTTTAAGGTCAATTGACCTGCTTACGAATGCAAGTTTTGCTCCCTGGGATACGCGCTAGCTGGCAATGTCCCTGTGCCGATATCTACAAACCCAGGGTGAACGTTTTACTGACATTGTGCAAGCTCGGCTCGTATCGAGAAGCCTTAGGAGGTATTCGTTTACCCGCCTTGAACCTACGGTTCAAGGGCTACGCCAGCGGTCGGTATTCTGGGGAGCAATTCAATTTACTGAAAGCCACTTTGGTTACAAAGTGGCTTTTTTGTATCTAAAATATTAGTTGTTTACTCAGTCCCCAGAATACCGACGTAGTCGGACTCTCTATAAATAGAGTGCGGGGAGCAATTCAATTTACTGAAAGCCATCACTGAAAAGTGATGGCTTTTTTGTACCTAAAATTTACTGTATTCTCAATTTTCGTCCCAGAATACCGACGTAGTCGGACTCTTCATAAATAGAATGCGGGGCGCAATTCAATTTACTTAAAGCCACCTTTTTATTGGTGGCTTTTTTGTATCAGGGATTTGGGACTGAGAACGATTTAAAGCCGGGAAAAGCTAAGACGATAAAAGCAGGAAAAGCAGGAAAAGCAGGAAAAGCAAAAAATCTAGCCGACATCTCATCGTTTAAGCGAAGCTTTAAGTATTTGTGGTTCCAATGACCTACGGTATTCCAAAGGCTCGCTTACATACATTTGGCCTCCAAGGGCAGAGGGGATGCCACATTTTTTATGGAACAGAATTGGTCATGGCCACTCTGCGGTTTCATCCGCATCTAGACAGGGTTATTAAAACACAATTAGTTGAGTACACCGATTCCCCATCGAAGTTGCCGAGGTTATTGAAGATTATCTCGTGGTTGAGGCATGGATGCCGAGATAGCCTTAGGTGAGCCAAGGACGGCGAATATGAGGCGATAGAGATTATCGAAAATAAGTGAGGTTTTACAACTTCGTCGGGGCGTCATGGTGGATGCAAGGGCGAAGCCCATTACCATGGACTCTCTGAGCGAGAGCCATGGATGGCGAACTGGCTGTTGAACAAGGATGTTCTTGATAAGGACGAGCAGTCCTCCTTGCTCGGGTGTGGGCAAAGCACCTCCACTTTCTCGGCCAATAAACTGCAACTGTTTCAGCAATAAAGCGACCACTTGGGCAAGTCTTAACAGAAACCACCAATCAATATTACCTAGCTGGCCAAAAAGGGGCTGATCTCTAAGCTACTTTTAGTGTAAAATCCCCTCTTTCGTCAGTCCAAAAGCCAAGTACACTTAGGCCCAAAGAAAGGCCCAAAGAATAAACGATGTCGCAGACTCTGTTTTACCTGATGCCTAATGGCAAAAGTACCCAGCGCCATGAGCCATTATTGGCGTTACAACAGGTATACCATTTTGCCTGTGAATTGGCTCGACAAGCGTTTATCAATCAGCAATGGGTCTATATTCACTGCGCTGACAAAGAACAAGCTTATGCCATCGATGAACTGTTATGGCAGTTAGCACCGCAATCTTTCGTGCCCCATAACCTTAAAGGTGAAGGGCCGACTGGCGGCGCCCCAGTTGAAATAGGCTTTGATCGGCTTGGGGCCAACAAAAATCGTCATGTTCTGATTAATCTTGCAGACCAAGTGCCGCAATTTGCGGTAAACTTTGTGCAGATTATCGACTTCGTTGCCAACGACGACGGCCATAAAGCGATTGCACGCGATCGCTACCGGCAATATCGCACTCTTGGGATAGCGTTAACGACCCAAGACTTGAGCAATACAACCAATTAATTTTAGTTTGAGATAAGCACGCTCCCATGGAAAAAACATATAACCCGCAGTCTATCGAACAGTCTCTTTACCAAAACTGGGAAGAGAAAGGTTACTTCAAGCCACACGGCGACGAGTCTCAAGGCAACTATTGCATCATGATCCCGCCACCAAACGTGACGGGTAGCTTGCATATGGGCCACGCTTTCCAAGATACCATTATGGATACCTTGACCCGTTACCAGCGCATGAAGGGTAAGAACACCCTTTGGCAGGTCGGTACTGACCATGCAGGTATTGCCACGCAGATGTTGGTTGAGCGTAAAGTTGCTGCTGAAGAAGGTTTAAACCGTCATGACTTAGGTCGTGAAAACTTTATCGATCGCATCTGGGATTGGAAGAATGAGTCTGGTGGCACCATCACTAAACAGCTACGTCGTCTCGGCGCGTCAGTTGATTGGGATCGTGAGCGTTTCACTATGGACGAAGGTATGTCTGAAGCGGTACAGGAAGTGTTTGTCCGCCTTTATGAAGACGACCTTATCTACCGTGGAAAGCGTTTAGTAAACTGGGATCCCGCTCTGCATACTGCTATCTCAGACTTAGAAGTTGAGAACAAAGAGAAGCAAGGCAGCATGTGGCATTTTCGCTACCCGCTCGCCGAAGGTGCATTAACCAGCGATGGTAAAGATTACTTAGAGATCGCTACCACACGTCCTGAGACCATGTTAGGTGATAGCGCGGTAGCAGTGCATCCAGAAGATGAGCGTTACGCTTCACTTATCGGTAAGTTCATCCACCTACCGATTGTAAACCGTCTTATTCCGATTGTTGCCGACGATTACGTCGATATGGAGTTCGGTACAGGTTGTGTGAAAATCACCCCTGCACATGACTTTAACGATTATGAAGTCGGTAAGCGCCACGAACTGCCTATGTACAACATTTTGACTTTTGATGCGGCTATCCGCTCATCTGCTGAAGTGGTAAACACTGACGGTACAGCAAACAATGAATTAGACGGCACGCTACCTGAGCGTTATGCCGGTCTAGATCGTTTTGAAGCGCGTAAAGCGGTTGTGGCTGAACTTGAAACCTTAGGTCTACTTGGCAAAATCGATCCACACGGATTGAAAGTGCCTTATGGCGATCGCTCTGGCGTGGTCATTGAGCCACTATTAACAGACCAATGGTATGTATCGGTTGCACCTATGGCGAAAACCGCTATGGAAGCGGTTGATAACGGCGACATTAAGTTTGTGCCACAGCAGTACGAGAACATGTATAACTCGTGGATGCGTGACATTAACGACTGGTGTATTTCACGTCAGCTTTGGTGGGGACACCGCATTCCAGCTTGGTATGACGAAGCAGGTAAAGTTTACGTTGGTCGCGATGAAGATGAAGTACGTGCTAAGCACAAACTTGCTGACTCAGTAGTACTACGCCAAGACAACGATGTACTCGATACATGGTTTAGCTCTGCGTTGTGGACATTCTCTACCCTTGGCTGGCCAAAAGACACCGCTGAGCTTAAAGCGTTCCATCCAACAGATGTACTGGTCACTGGTTTTGACATCATCTTCTTCTGGGTTGCCCGCATGATCATGATGACCATGCATTTCATCAAAGATGAAAACGGTAAGCCGCAGGTGCCATTTAAAACCGTTTATGTCACCGGCCTTATCCGTGATGAAGTCGGCAATAAGATGTCGAAATCTAAGGGTAACGTACTTGATCCATTAGATATGATTGACGGTATCGATCTTGAGTCGCTAGTTGAAAAACGTACCGGCAACATGATGCAGCCTAAAATGGCGGCGAAGATTGAAAAAAGCACTCGTAAAGAGTTTAGCGACGGTATTGAAGCACACGGTACTGATGCCCTGCGCTTTACTCTAGCGTCTATGGCGTCTACTGGCCGCGATATCAACTGGGACATGAAACGCCTAGACGGTTACCGCAGCTTCTGTAACAAAATCTGGAACGCATCTCGCTACGTGTTGATGAACACCGAAGTGCAAACAGAAGACGCGGCTGATGATGCTGTTGGCGAAGCATTAGATTGTGGCCAAATTCTTGTTGATGGCAAGCCGGGTGAAATGGAGCTGTCGATTGCTGATCGCTGGATCATCGGTCTATTTAACGAAACCGTTAAAACCTATGACGAGCACATGGCAAACTACCGTTTCGACCTTGCAGCGAATACTATCTATGAGTTCACTTGGAACCAGTTCTGTGACTGGTACCTAGAGTTAACTAAACCAGTAATGCAAAATGGCACTGACGCGCAGCTACGTGGTACACGCCATACATTGGTAAACGTACTTGAGCAAATGCAGCGCCTGATGCACCCAATGATGCCTTACCTGACTGAAACTATCTGGCAGCGCGTTAAACCGCTTGCAGGTGTTGAAGGTGACACTTTAATGCTTGCCGCTTTCCCTGAGTACCAAGCTGATAAAGTTGACACTCAAGCGATGGAAGATCTTGAGTGGGTTAAGCAGGTGATTACTGCGGTACGTAACATTCGCGCCGAGTTGAACATTGCGCCATCTAAGCCACTTAACGCGCTACTTCGCGGTGTGAGTGAGCAAGATAAGGCACGCATTGAAGCTAACCAAACCTTCTTCAAGACCCTAGCTAAACTTGAGTCTATGACAATTCTAGCAGACGGTGAAACAGCGCCAATGTCGACCACACAGTTAGTGGGCAACATGGAGCTACTAATCCCAATGGCAGGTCTTATCGATGTAGCTAAAGAAGTAGCGCGTATCGACAAGCTACTTGAAAAAGCCGCTGGTGAGTTTAAGCGTATTGAAGGTAAGTTATCGAACCAAGGTTTTGTGGCTAAAGCGCCTGCAGCCGTGATTGAAAAAGAGCGTGCTAAGCAAGCCGAATATCAACGTGATATTGAAAAGCTTACCGAGCAAAAAACTGAGCTTGCTAAACTGGAAGGCTAAGCCTTACCCGCTGATTTCAATCGGCTAATGCAATGCAAAAAAGGCAATCTTCGGGTTGCCTTTTTTATTGCCTATTTTCAACCGATTAGAACAAACACTCACCTTCGCCAATTTAATAGCAACAGCCAAAACTTTGACTTACCCTTTGTTTTAATTAAATATTTTGCTATATCACTTTTTATCAAGGACAATGTAATAAAATTGATATGGGTGTTAATAATAATGAAAAACTGGCTACTACCAAGCTGCTTACTTATAGGCTTATCCGCCTGTGGCGGCTCTGACGATTCAAGCTCACCAGACACTGGCGGTGGCACAACACCACCAACCGCGCAAGCTCCTGAGGTTGAGTTAGGTGATACTAAAAGCGCATGGAATGACAAATTAATTGCAGTTGCGGCAGAGGTTAATGTGCATGCCACTGGAGACTCCAGTTTTGAGTGGTCTCAAACAGCGGGTCCTGCAGTTTCACTGGTTAACGCTTCAATAGACGGCGTAGTTGTCGACGCTTCAGCGCTTGAGGTTGATAGTCAAATAACACTTTCTTTAACTGTCACTGACAGCAGCAATCAAAGCAGCAGCGACTCGATTAGCTTACAGCTCAATGACAAAATCAGTGCAGCAATGGCCAGCGGTGATGCAAGCCTAGTCACAGAACTGACACCACAAATGATAAAGCGTGGCCTAAACCATATCAGCCAGTACCGCGCAGATGGACAAGAATTAGTTAAGGCTATCTATCAAAATGATGCGATTGAGTATGATCAAGGTCGCCACTCACAGATGATCCAGCTTGCTGGCAGCGAGCACCTTTATCCTGACAATAAAGCCTTTGCGCTTGTGACTGGCAATAAAGGCCTTACTTTTGCCGCCACTAGCGAGCAATCTGGCCAACGAAATGCCGCATTTGGCATTGATATTATCTCTAGCCTACAACAGGGTAACAATGCCAGTTTTGAACCAAGCTTTAAGCGGTTGTTAGCTTGGATGTTAGACCAAGATCTAAGCCAGCTTAACCAAACAAAACAAGTACGCTTATTCTTAATCAATGGTAACAGTGTAAACCGAATTAAAAGCTGGCTCACAACCAACTATCCTGAGTGGCAAGTCGCCAGTTGTGATAATGAAACCGAACTTAGCGGCTGTTTAAGCGAAGCTCAACTGGTTATCACAGGATCAGCACAGCAGTTCTCAATCGAAACGGTCGCGCCACTGATTAGCCAAATTCAAACTGCAAAGCAGCCACTACTCTATATGCATCTACACAGCTGGAATAGTGTGCCACTGACTCAAACAGTGCTTAATCCAATGGGGTTTGCTATGCAAGGCCCCGGCGGTCCAGGAAACTATTTCTCTCAGGACAAAGCCTATTGGTCTTCCGCCACCAGCATGCTAGCAGCTCACAGCCCTCTTGAAGATGAGCATCTGTGGTTAAGCTTATTCGATAGCGGTAATATCGACTTTAATTTGGCCAACTGTGCAGATACCTGTGACACTAACTTTAGTAGCCAATACCAAGGCGCACTGCAAACAATCCGCAGTAATATACGTAACCTAGACAGTCAGCATATTGATATGTTTAATAAAGAAGGTTTCAACCTTTATAAACTGTTGGTGTTAACTGGCGATAGCTATCGCCATGCTATCCAATACCCGATGGACGTGAGTAGCACCGATAATCTGCAGTTCTTGCAAGCTTACTTTGCAGACCACAGCGTTTACCACTACCGTGATATCAATCTGCTGCCACAAGATCTAGGCAATTTTAGCCGCACAGACTTTAGTCATATCAGTGCAACCGACAAAGCCGTTTCGCTGTCGAGTAAGAAGGGCTTTCGTTCTACTGGTGTATATGCGCTGCCCGGACAAACTGTAACAGTTAGCCGTAGCGACAACAGCGCTGTGCGCACTTGGCTGTTTATTAATACCCAGCGTTCAGGCTCAACCCATGAGTTTGCTGCTAACGGGTATAACCGAGCTAAATATCTGCAATCAACTCAAATAGAGCTAAAAGCGGGCGAGAGTATTAAGTTCACCAGCCCATACGGTGGCCCGTTGCAAGTTAAATTTGATCAAACAGATCTGCCAGTGTCATTGAATTTCCAGCACGTGGGTCAACACCCATACTGGCGTGAAGGAGACGATGGTAACAAATTCATGCAAGATCTCGCCGCCAATCAATATGATTGGGCAGAACTGGCGACTAAGCATTTTGAAGTGCATTCTAGACTCGATAAAATGCAGCAAACAATGAGCCGTGAAGCCTTATGGAGCACACCAGAAAAGATGGCAGGCGCTATCATAACTCAGGTACATAACTACCCTCACCTGCTTGCAGGATTCAAGGGGCCTTTCATTGATGAGGTTAGTGAGATAACTGATTTTGCTAACAGTAAAGGCTGGCAAATCGATACGATTGATACCGTCAAGCACATGAATGCTGACCAGCCGACCTGTGGCTCAGGTTGTTCGGGTAACCCTTACGATGCCAGCTGGTCATTCAGCCCTACTGGACACGGCGATATTCACGAGCTTGGCCATGGACTTGAAAAAGCCCGCCTACGTTTTGATGGTCATGAAGGTCACGCATCGACTAACCCATACTCTTACTACACAAAGTCACGTGCATACACTGAGTTAGGTAAGCTGCCACAGTGCCAAGGATTGAATATTGATGATGAGTTTGCAGTGCTTCAGGCCAGCATGAATCAAGCTGATCCTTTTGCCTATATGCAAGCAGCAAATCTCACTAGCTGGTCAAACGGCATGGCCACCATGCTACAAATGATGGTGGCGGCACAAAAAAATGGTTCTCTTGAAAATGGATGGCATCTGTTAGCACGGCTGCACATTTTACTGCGGGAGTTTGAGCGAGCCAAAAGCTCTGATGAGCTATGGCAGCAGCAAAAAGCGAACTTGGGCTTTAATCAATTTAGTCTCGAAGCAGCTAAAACAATATCGAATAATGATTTTCTGCTGATTGCCATGAGCTACTCAAGCCAACTTGATTACCGTGATCTTTACCAAATGTGGGGGCTAGCCACAACGCCTGCAGCAAAAGAGCAGACCGCATCATTTGGTTTTAATATGATTGAAAAACAGGTGTTCGTTTATGCTCCAGGTGACTACTGCTTAAGCCTTGATCTGCAGTCTGTTGCTGTAGATGGCCAGCAAGCTTGGCCGCTATAACAAGCTTGTATACAGTAGCTTGTTACAAGGCTTAAAAACGTCTTAGCCAGTGACTGAGCCAATGTGCACTGGCATGACGTTTACATAATCAACAATTTGAATTAAGTTTATAGTAGTAATTATGAGAATTGAATATCGTCAAAAATGACCAATAATTTAAGGAAGATACTTTATGGATACCAATAAACTGTTACTGATCATCATCGCAATTCTACTACCGCCTGTGGCAGTATTTCTAAAAAGTGGCGTAGGTAAAGATCTGCTTATCAATATCATTTTGTGTCTACTTTTCTTTATCCCAGGTTTACTGCATGCACTTTGGGTCGTCACCAAGTAGCCCTTGCTTCATGTAGCAATAATTATTAACAGATTGAGCCCCATTAACCTGGGGCTTTTTGATGGTCTGTCAGCAATTTATTTAGCATCATAAATTCCATTTTGGAATGCATTCAATCAATAACATTCATTTTTTTAATTAACCATTCAGGAGTAAGCTTTAGTCAGTTCTAACCAGCATTCAAAATCAGGTTCGTTATGCCCCTTAGCTTCTGCGCTATCCAGTCTAAACTCAGTAAACTCTTCTTGCTGCTAACCCAAGTTAGCTTTTTTTGCTTATTTGCTTATAGCTGTCAGCAGCTTGCTAGCTGGTTACACTCTCCACTCCCTGGCAGCGTGATAGGACTCGCCATACTGCTATTACTACTCTGCGGTAAAGTCATTCCAGAAAAAGCGGTCAACAGCGGCGCAGCATGGTTAATTGGCGATCTACTGTTGTTTTTCATTCCACCGGTAGTCGCCGTACTCAAGTACGAAGATATACTGGAGCAATACGGCGTCACACTCTTAAGCTCAATGCTGGCGGCAAGCTGCTTAGTATTACTTGGCACAGCGTTTACCGTAGATAGACTATTTAATTTTGAACGCAAGCTTAAGCTACAGAAACAACGTAAGCATCAGCAAGCACAGCGCACATCATTACTCGTCAACGAGACACTTTCAGGAACTGCATCATGAACCTGACTCTGATTGCGCTACTTTGTTTGCTATTAACCTTAGTGAGCTACTATGGCAGTAAAGCCCTGTACCGCCGCAAGCAACGGGTATGGTTTGCCCCAATTTTATTAGCTCCGTTGGTTATTTTAGTCACTGTGGTGGTATTAAACATTCCGCTTGCGAGTTACTTTCAATATACCCACTGGCTCGCAGCATTGTTAGCACCTGCAACTATCGCCTTTGCAGTGCCTATTTACCGCGAGCGCCAACTGATAAAGCAATACCCTATTACTTTAAGCGTTGGTGTAATTGTTGGGCTTTTACTTGGGTTGGTCACCTCTTGGTTATTGATGCAGCTAACAAGCATGCCGACAGAGCTTTCAAATAGCTTAATGGTACGTTCAGTTTCTACTCCATTTGCGATAGAAGCTACTACGGCATTTGGCGGTATACCTGAGCTTACTGCCATGCTGGTTTTGCTCACTGGCATTATGGGGATGCTTATTTGCGAGCCCTTATTTAGAATCGCTAACATTCGCAGTGCTGTTGCAAAAGGAGTGGCTCTGGGCGCCTCAGCTCATGGTGCGGGCGCAGCAAAAGCCAGTGAAATCGGCAGACAAGAGGGGGTTATTGCCAGTCTCACAATGATATTTACAGGTATTGCTATGGTGATCATGGCGCCATTGTTCGCCTCAATTATCGGTTAATCGCAAACAGTATAAAGACCACTGAAATCTGCCCGGCCCCGCTGCATTAATGTTCAAGATATACCGCTATTCGCTTTAGCTATCCATCCTCTCTGTACCACTCCCTATTATTCAACAGCATGAGTTCCTCTCAAACTGCGACTAACGCATTGGTGTTTGCCATCAAATTAGGTAAAGTGTCGACTGCAATCACAAGCTTGCAGCGTTTTGGTAAAGATTCTTACGTTCAATCTACCCAAAACCAACATAAATATGCTTCTTAAAAACGAAAGCAATAATAAATATAAATAATTAAAACAATGAAAGGAAAGTTATGAGCGAGTCAAAAGATGCTTACGCAGATAACGACCTACGGGAAGTCAAACAGCTGGGAATGTGGGCCTCGATTGCCAGCTTAAGCTACATATTTTGGATTGTCGGCGGCATGGAGCTGGTCGAGCGTATCGCCTATTATGGTGTTAAAGCCAGTGCGGGCTTGTATGCAAAAGCGCCAGTATCTGAAGGCGGCCTTGGGATCACCTTAAGTGACTACGGTATCATTATCGGCCTTTGGGCGATGATGCAGACCTTTATTCCGGTATTCACTGGCGGTATTTCAGACCGGGTCGGTTATAAAGAAACTATTTTCGCATCAACGCTGATTAAGATCTCTGGCTACTTGGTGATGGCTTTTTTCCCAAGCTTCTATGGTTTTCTTTTCGGCGCAATGCTGCTCGCTGCGGGCACAGGGGTATTTAAGCCAGGTATTCAAGGCACATTGGTGCTTTCTACTGGGCGGCAAAACACCTCGATGGCCTGGGGTATATTTTACCAAGTAGTTAACATTGGTGGTTTCTTAGGACCACTGGTTGCTGTGCATATGCGTCAGCTTTCTTGGGACAACGTCTTCTATGCTTGTGCTGCGATTATCTCATTTAACTTCCTGTTTTTACTGGCCTATAAAGAGCCTGGTAAAGAGGAACGTTTGGAGCGTAACCGCAAAGTAAAATCCGGTGAAATTAAGCAAGTTGCATTATGGCGTGATGCGCTTAATGAACTGAAAAAGCCTGTGGTTATCTATTACATGTTGGTATTCGCCGGTTTCTGGTTTCTATTCAACTCACTGTTTGATGTTCTACCTATTCATATTGCTGAATGGGTCGATACAAGTGTCATTGTGACTTCACTATTTGGCCCTGAAGGCACCTCTAATGGTTTCTTCCAGTTCTGGTTAGGCTTAGATAATAGCGGTACTAAGGTGATGCCAGAAGGCATGCTTAACCTTAACGCCGGTATGATCATGACTACCTGTTTCTTAGTGGCAGCATTAACGGCCAAGTACCGCATTACAACTGCCATGCTAGGTGGTTGCTTGCTGAGTATTTTTGCCTTTGTACTGATTGGTGCAACGAACGCAGCTTGGATGATCGTACTGGCGATTGCGATGTTCTCATTCGGCGAAATGATGATTAGCCCGAAAAAGAACGAGTTTATGGGTAACATCGCCCCTGAGGGTAAAAAGGCCATGTATCTTGGTTTTGTTATGCTTCCTCAAGGTATTGGCTGGACACTTGAAGGCTTCTTTGGCCCTAAACTGTATGAAATGTATGCCTCAAAAGAGATATTCTCTTTAGAAGCATTAGCTGAGCGTGGTATGAGTGCCACTGAAATTAGTGCCATTCCTCAAGGTGAAGCCTTTACCACTTTGGTGGCTTTCACAGGTGAGCCTGCGCAAGAATTAACGACCTTACTGTATAACACCCATAACATTGGTATGGCGTGGTACATCATTGCGGCAATCGGTACGATTTCAGCTGTGGGTATCTATCTGTATGGTAAATGGTTGTACAAACTACAACAGAGTTAAGCTGAGCTCGCTTATGTGAACTTACTTATGTGAGCTCTGTTTAAAACTAAAAAAGCTGACATGAATGTCAGCTTTTTTGTTTTCTAGCCCGATAAACTTACGCCGCTTTTAACGATGGCGTCGCCTCAGTTACCGCAGTTGTGCTTGCAGCAAATCTTACTTTGCCAACAGGAAGAATAACTCGGCCATACTCAGCGTTAAGTACTTGCGCCATGGCAAAATAAATAGCACTTAAACCACAGAAAATACCTTCAAAGCCAGCAATAGTGCCAATCAGTTCGCTGCCAGTAAAGTCACGTGCAGCCAACAGGAAAAACAGTATGGTTAATGAGCCAAATACGATCTGCTTAGCCAGTGGGTAGCGCATTGAACCGATAAACATAAAGCCAGTGAACATGCCCCATAACGCTAAATACCAACCCATAAAGCTTGCAGGACTTGCGGCTAACCCCATTTTTGGCATAACAATAAGCGCAACGAGTGTTAACCAGAACAAACCGTAAGAGGTAAACGCTGTCGTACCAAAGGTATCGCCACGTTTGAAACACATCATGCCCACTAATACTTGTCCAATACCGCCATAAAATATGCCCATCGCTAAAATCATAGAGTCGATAGGGAAAAAGCCAGCGTTATGGATATTAAGCAAAACGGTAGTCATACCGAAACCCATTAAGCCAAGCGGCGCTGGATTTGCTAAAGAATTGGTGTGCTGTGTAGACATTGAGTTCCCCTACAGGAATTGGCCAATCAAATAGGTAGCGGTTATGGTTAACCGCACTAGATTAACAATGGTTAATCTTAGCGCCGCGGATTCTAGAGTAACCAATAACACCAATCAATCATTCTCAATGCCACTCAAATATGCACTCCTAAACATAATTATCCACATTTAATATTAATATTCATAAACTTAAGGCTAATCATTGCTAAAGCCTCAAACGAAGAAAGGCCGCCAAGAGCAACGTCACAATTCCCACAACAAAGTGACCACCGTCACACGCATGCAGAATTAGCACTTTAGCAAATGATGTTATTGGTTATGCATTGAGGTTAAATATTGCGCTGGCTCACAAAGTGGCACATCGGACTCTATTCGAGCTAAAAGATGATTTGTATCAAAAAAAGGGGAGCCCGAAGGCTCCCAAGAGGTTCAATGACTATGAGAAGCAGGGATCTCATAGTAGGTGATACTTTTATAATTTTAAGTTAGTGGGCGCCTCCCATATGCATTACGTCAACGCCGTAAGTCTTACCTTCAGCGTGACAAGTTGAGCAAGACTCAATCGGTAGGTTCTTAATTGAGCCAGGCTCATCTTGAACATACGCACCATTACTCTTAAAGTGAGCTAACGCTGATGCTTCTACGTGACAGCTACGACAAGCTTCTGCAATAGGAGATATAAAGCCTGTATCAGTTTCAACAGAACGTTTACCAGAAGTCAATCCACCGTCAGCAGCAAATAGCGTGCTGTCGTCTTTGTGACATGCTTGGCAGTTAGTTTCAACAGCTGGGTAACCATTTAGATTACCATCTGCATCACGATAAACCGCAGGTTCACCATCCCAGTGACCACTATGGAAACGGTGAGCGACTGTTACTAAGTCACGGTTAGCAAAGTTTAATCCTTCAACTTCCCCCCAAATCGCATTCCCATCAGCATCAACTTCATCTGTCTTATAAGTTACGATTGGATGGTAACTTGGCGACCCGCCTAAGTTCTCGCTATGACATGCTCTACATTGGGTAAACTCTGTCGTACCATGGCTGCCTTTTGGATAAGTAAGGTTTCCATGACAAGCATTACACTTAGCTTCATTTACAGTTGTACGGTCAGCATCTGCAATACGCATTTCAATCGGAGCTTCATCAGCTGTTAAATTGAAATACTTCGTCTCAGCTTGGTTGGCAACAGCAATTGTGTTGCTATTTGAACACTCAACGATTTCAGCATCAATACCACATAACTGTACTTCAGCTGTCGCATATATAGGACCTGCTAATAAGTCAGTAGCAAATTCAGCTTGATTAACTAAAATGCCACCAGCTCCCATTACGCCGCCAGTAAAGCCCATTTTGAAGCTACCATCAGCGCCATAACCATGAGCAACGGCACCAGTATCTGCATCCAATGCGCCAATAAGGAAACCACGCCCGCTATTAGTCATATAGTCAGTAATCGCTGCGTAGGTTGTTGCATCAAGCGCAACACCATTCATCATCACTTTTGAAGTAACGACCAATGTGCTCATACCATCAGTAACAGCGGCTGCGACTTCAGTCGATTGAATGTCGATAACAAACTTGTCAGCTAGTTCATCTCTGCCGCCCACTTTATGCGCCTCTACAGGGCTTAAGCTTCCAGCACCATGACAGCCAGAACATGCCGCATCGCTCTCAGGTACAATGCCTAAGTGGCCCTCACCCGTTTCAAAGTTAACTTCAGTGTGACAAGAGACACAGGCTTCAGCATAAACGTTGTCGTTCCACTGGGTGCCATTGTCATGACAAGTGGTACATTCATTTAGCTCTGATGGAAAACCTATTTCACCAAACTCTTCTTTTGCTTCTCCCTCAAGATCAAGATGATGACCGGCGTGCAATGTATGGATCATCGCGTTCCAGTTAGCGTTCCAACCTTTCTCAGGATCCGCTTCGCCGCCTGCATAAGCGGGGTTATGACACGCTACGCAGTTTTCAACTTTTTGGTAGTTATGGTGGGCACCAATGTTAGCAATGCGAATATCTGTGACTGCATAACCGTCGAGTTGACTGTGACACTTGATACAAGCCGCATTAGAAACAGAGTCCTTTTGCGAAATAGCTAACTCACCCGTCGCTGGAATAAAATCGACCGGGGTTGACAGTAATTTGTCAGAGATTCCGGTGCCCGTGCTATCGACAACATCATAGGTACGCACCATGACGCGGAATAAATCATTAGCGTCGCCGTCAGCTAGTACTACAGGAGCATTTCCATCATGCTCCCAAGTTCCCATATAAGTACCAGGATTAGCTTCATCTTCAACTAAGGTACATGCATCAACTTCTGCGCCGCCACGAGCGGTTGCCTTACCTGTTGGGGTACAGTACATGCTTGAGCCAAACTCATTAGCGAGTGCATTATTTTCCCATAATATAGGAGCGCCAGTATCGGTAGAGTTTGCAGCCTGATTCATCACGTACAGAGCGACTTTTTCTAGACCGGTAAATGGTTTATCTTCGCCTTTGCTATCTTTACCTGTCACCATAAACTTAATCGAAAAGTCATCACTTCCCACGACAACTATATCTGCAGGCGCTAGCGTTAATACAAAGTCAGCAGCACTGCCAACCGTATCGACTGTAATTCCAGCCGGATTTCCTGGAGTACCTGGAATACCT
The DNA here is from genome assembly GCF_019654975.1 of Shewanella sp. c952. Classification (GTDB taxonomy): domain Bacteria; phylum Pseudomonadota; class Gammaproteobacteria; order Enterobacterales; family Shewanellaceae; genus Shewanella. Next base: position 46,592 of record NZ_BPEW01000024.1, on the reverse strand, counting down.
GGTTCACCCGGCGCACCATCTTTGCCATCGTCACCATCACTACAACCTGTTAAGCCAATGGCAGTGATTAATGCCATCGCCAATAAAGACTTCTTATGTGTTCTCATCATCTTATCCCTTTATAGGTATTATTTTTCTGCAAACGCAGTAAATTGAATATAGAAGAATGCGAGATATGTGAAACAATTTTGTTTACAGCTTGTGATTAGAATTTAAAGATTCAATTAATGAAATTTCAATTACTGAAATTGGCAATATCAATAATTGAAATTAACGAGGGGTGCGTGCCTGAAGTGGCTAATAAGAGTGGAGTAAATCTGCAACTATTTGAATAAGGATTTCTCTTTGACCTATCGTGTAACGGCGGTTTCTGGCCTCTTTCTCGACAATGAAATATTGGGGTGACAACATGTCACCGTGCAATAGACTCACTTGCTCTTTAGGCAGTGCTTCAGTTCTCAAAGTGGGGATACTATTACAAACACCGGCCTCTACCGCAGGTAAAAACGCGATACTTCCCATGGTCATCAGATGGCAAAACCATGCCTCTCGACCGGCAACTTTATCTACACTCTTAAGCTCAATTCTTGCATTACGGCAATACATTTCTAGTGGATCAATTTTATCATTAAACCCCTTACTTTCGAGGTATAAAAATGGTTGCTGCGCTATCTGTTCTAAGGTGATATTAGGCATGTACTGCCAAATAGGATGCTGCACTCTCGCTGCAACATGCACACTATCGAGCGTTCCCACTAACTCACACTCCAACTCTGAAGCATTTGAAGTGTCAAACCCGATACCAAAATCCAGCTCACCATTATGGATCTGCTCTGCAGTATGGCTATCCCAGCAGTGTAAGCGAATTTTCCCCATTGCCTCTTGATCTGCATGTTCACTAATTGCCACTGCTAAGCTACTCATGATGCTCTGAGTAACTGCGATATTGAGTGACGGTATTTGAGCTATTTCATCTTCGTCAAAGGCAACTTGCTCAAGATGGTTAACTGCTCGGTAGAAACTGCAGATAGGTTCATATAAAGCCTCGGCTAAGGGAGTGGGCTTTAACCCTTGTTGCCGGCGGTAAAAAAGCTCATCGTTAAACGTAATACGCAGTTGAGTTAAGCAGCGACTCACTTTAGGGGCTGATACTTGCAAGGCTGTTGCTGTCGAATTTGCATGACCATTCTCATACAAAGTCTTAAACACGATAAGGCAGAAAATATCTAACTCAGAAAGCTTTTTTAGAGAGTCATTTAACATGATGTATAACGTCTAATTGAATACTTAGTTATAGGTATAGCATAGCGACAGGCAGGAAAGCATGCTCGACACTGTTACCGCCAAGTTAAAGTTCAATACCTTGGCTTGGGTCACAGTGCGAAAAAGCAGCAGATATCAACACAAAAAAGCACGCAGCTAGAGAGTTTAACTAGTTAAACTGCCAATGACAGTGCGTAACTATAAAGCTGCAACCGACTTACGGCTTGATCTACTTAAGATTACATTTAGATAGCCAAGCAAGTTGCTCACCCCAGCATTCACAGATGCACAATAAAGACGCATGCTTAGCAGCAAACTTCTGCGGTTGAGAGCACTCTGCTTTGACCTGCTAATAGTTGAGGGTCGAGCACTATTTCACCTACAGAAATACGATGCAACCCGATAACAGGGTTGCGAAAGCGGCCAAACATCCGTTTTATTTGATGATAGCGTCCTTCCATCAAGCTTACCAAGGCGGTATGGCTATCAATAATTTCAAGCTTGGCAGGTAAGGTAGTGATATCTTCAAATTCAAAATACATCCCGTCGTTAAAAGCCTTGATATAACTTTCATCGATTGGGTTTTGTAGGCTAACCCGATACAGCTTAGCGACTTTATGTTGTGGTGACATCAGTCGTTTTGACCAACGGCCATCATTGGTTAGCAGCAGTAAGCCTGAGGTATTGAGATCTAACCGACCGACAATATGTAACTGCTGTTTGTCTGGATGAGTGAGCAGCTCGATTACCGTTTTGTGCTTGTCATCCACTGTTGCACTGACCACACCTACAGGCTTATGCAGCATCAGGTAGGTTGGTTCATTTGCTTGCAGGACTTCGCCCTCTAGCGTGATATGGGAAAATTCGTCAACAATCTGATCGATATCTCTGGCTATCTCACCATCAACTTTAACTAGGCCTTTAGCCAGTAGTATTCTGACATGCTTGCGATTTATCCCTTTGGTTGCGCTAATAAACCTATCTAATCGTGCTCGTTTAGATTCCATACTGTTATCCGTTTAACGGCACAATTTTATAAGCACAACGCCTGGCACCTTCGATAATATGCTCTTCTCGGCTAATGCTAGCATCGAGTTGTAATAGATTTTGGAACAGTTGTAGCTCAGAACGGCAAAAGTTAAGGCATGAAGACGCTGCGGCGCAAATGGGGCAATGATTTTCGAGTAGCCAATAGACACCGTCTGTGCTTTCGACACTGGCCATATAACCCTCCTCAGTGCGCAGTTTAGCAAGTGCTGCTAACTTGGCCGCTAGATCTTTAGCATCAACCAAGGCTGCTTGATAAAGTTTAAAAGAAGCATCCTCTCTATGGGCAATAAGTTGCTCTAAGCCTTGATCGCCAAAAATCGTTTTTACAGAATCGATCAGCTGCACCGTAAGCTCTTCATGACGATCAGAGAAATGGCTATTACTTTTTGCTGTTAATGACCAATAACGTGTCGGCCTACCGCGAGAGGCCTTTTTATCTTCAAATACCACATCGCTATTGTCTTCTAAGCTTTGCAGGTGCTGACGCACTCCCATGGTTGTTAAGCCGAGCTCGGTGGCGATGACTTTAGCGGTCAACTCCCCTTGGGTCTTTAACATCTGCAATATTTTGTCGCTGGTCTTCATAGTTTCCCCTTAACGCTTAGTGCACATTATTACTGAACCAGCTTTTAAGTAAACTTTTATCTTTACTTTATTATGTAAAGATATTACTTTACTTAAAACTTAATAAACAAAAAGGTTTACTTAAATGGAATTAGTTATTGTTAGCGGAAGCCAAAGAAAGGACTCCCAAAGCGCCAAAGTTGCTCAATACTTAATGCAACAGATTCCACCGAGTCATAAAGTGAAACACATTGAGCTTTGCCAATATCAACTGCCTTTTTGGGATGGCGATCCCGAGAGTAAAACGACCGATGGCAGTCGCTGGCCGTTTATCTCACAACAGGTAAAACGTGCAGATGCACTAATACTTATCACCCCAGAATGGGGCGGAATGGCATCGCCACTGATAAAGAATTTCTTGTTGATGTGTAATAACCAAGATACAGCGCACAAACCGGCGTTGTTGGTCTCAGTAGTAAGCGGGATTAGCGGTGCCTACCCCATTGCAGAATTGAGAATGAATGCGCTAAAAAACAATAAGCTGGTTGCAACACCTGATCACCTCATTATTCGTAATGTCGAGCAGGTATTAAATACTGAACAAGCCGTTGATGATCGTGATAAGCAATTACGTGAACGCATCGACTACTGCTTGTACATGTTGGCGCAATACAGCGAGGCTTTAACCGTTATACGCAGTAATCATCAAAATAAGCCCTACCCTAAACAACAAGAGTACAGTTACGGCATGTAACACCCAAGTTAACCCAAGAGCAACAGCAAGGAGCACATTATGATGCATCTAGAACATTTAAATTTGGTGGTAAAAGATATCCCAACAACACTGGCCTTTTATCAAGCTATTTTCCCTCACTGGAAAACCCGTGGCGGTGGTGTCAGTCAGTGGTATGGAGTGGACCGAAACTGGGTTCACTTTGGCGATGACTACCAGTACTTAACCTTTAACGATGATGGCGTTGGCAATAACCGCGACTTAAGTGGTCATCAAGTTGGGCTGGCTCATTTTGCTTTTGTGGTGGACGATCTTGACGGCGTCATTGCACGACTAGCCGCCATTGGCCATCCCGTCGATAAAGATGGCGCAGAAGATCCCTATCGCCGCAATGCCTATTATATTGACCCAGATGGTTATGAAGTAGAATTTGTACAATACCTTAGTGATGTGCCAAGCGAGCGAAATCGCTACTGATAACCGCAGCGATGTGACGTCACAACAGTGAGCCTGATCAACTCATTTTTTTGACCCACGAACTGGGCGCAACTCGCAGTATCCAGTGCAATACTGCCCATGGCCAGCTCGGTACAAAACTATTGGCTTTTTCGGCCTCTATCGCTTTAACCATGGCGCGACAGCCAACGTCGGTATCGACGATAAAAGGCACCTTCTCGACATGGTCGTTGATTTCGCTACGAATAAACCCAGGGTGAATACAGCTGACGCTAATTGGCGTGTACATCACATCAATGCGGATCCCTTCAGTCAATGAAGTCACCGCAGCTTTAGTCGCCGCATAGACAGTCATTGCCCGTCTAAAACCGCGCACAGCACTCACCGAAGAGATAGTCACTAAATGACCTGCGTTCTGCGCTCTAAAAATCTGCATCGCCGCTTCTGCTTGAGCAATTAATGCAACAAAATTGGTCTCAGCGGTTTGCTTGTTTGCCTCAAAGTGACCGGTACCGATAGACGCTCCTTTGCCCATACCAGCATTAATGATAATCCTGTCGATACTACCCAGCTCTTTGTTAAAGGCTTCGAACACTTCGAATACTTGTTGATGATTGATGACATCGAGAGTTTTTATTGAGACTTTGATAGACGGGTTAATCGTTTCAAGCTCGGTTTTTAAAGCTTCAAGCCTGTCTATTCGACGGGCACACAATGCCAAATTTCGGCCTTTATGGGCAAACTCGAGGGCCATACCACGGCCAAGGCCGGAACTGGCCCCAGTGATCAAAATTGTTTTTCTAATTGTCATTTGATTCTGCTAGTAACTGTTATTTAACGCTAAGCTACTGTTGAATGCACAGAATGTAAACAGATGTTTGAACTTCAACTTATGACTAAGCGGATCCTAAAAGCAGTTCTACGCAAGCCAAATCGCAGCAGCAAACAACAAAGCATAGAATAGAAAACCAACGATGAAAGCGCTATTAAACGGATCCCTTTTCTGCACTTTTCGACGCTGAAAAAAGCTGGTTGGTGCTAAGGGGTAGCAGGTTTTACCAAAGGTGAAAATACGGATCACTACGGCGCCAGTAAAATACAAGATAAACGAGAGTACTAAATCCCACACAACCCAAAACGCAAGTTCCATTGCAAATACAAACATCGCCTCTCCTTAGCCTCACAGATAGTGGTTGGGGTTAAATTAATTAACTGCTGCTGCAGTTCCGTTGAATAGCATGTGTCTACTAGCTCGGTGCCATGTGAAGCAGAAAAAGCCCAAAAGCACTAAAAAAGGTAATACCGATAAATAACATCGCTGCTAACGTCTTCGATTGCGACACTGATTTTATTAGCGCAAATTCAACCTGCATTTGCAGCAGATCATTTAGCTCAAAACAGGCAGGTTTAGCTGTCAGTGGCTCTATTTTTACTATGTCGGTTGCTGGCATATCACTACTCCTTGATGACCACAAAATGTTACCTAACCACCATGTTAATGCCAGGTTAAAGTTAATTAACATTACATTTACTCATTTATTTATTTTGAAATTATTTGAATGAGTGAAAAGGATGCATAGTTGATACGAAGGAATTCAGCGCGTTATCGTAATTAGATTGAAAAGCACTTACAAGGCAAGCTTTAAGCGTAATTCGATATTAGCTAAGCCGTGTTTTTACTGGGCTTTCGACTACAGTTGTTCGAAATAGAGTGAAAGGAAAATGGAGTATTTCACTATGATCTCCTACCACCATACATTAGCGTTAGTCGACAATAATTCCGTCGCCCAATTTGCCTTGAACAAAGCGCTGCAACTTGCCTGTAAAACCAAAGCTAAGGTCACCGCCTTAAAAGTGGAAAAACCTTATAACAACTTTCTCAACCGCTTAGGATTAATCCCCGATAATGCGCTCGACCCAATGTTATTTGTCAATAAGCTACTCAGTAAGTATCAACGCCTAGGTGTCGAAGTCGAGGTTAAGCAAATTAAAAACACCAAAGACCACATTGCGATTCTTAATGAGACCAATGCCTGTGACTATGATTTAGTGGTGATGAATAATCAGCACCACAACACTATAGTCAGTGAATTTGTGCCCAGCTGCGAGGACCACCTGCTGCGAGAAAGTAACCTACCTATTTTAATCGTCGGTAACAAGTCATGGCAAAAGCAGGGGCACATTTTAACCGCATTAGAAACGGCCGCTTCTAACATTGCTCATAGAGAATTGAATCAGGACTTGCTAGAAGATAGCCAGCAATTAGCTAGCCTGCTGGAAAATGACATCCATCTGCTAAATTGTTACCAGCTGGAAAACTGGAGCATGTCCATCAAACGTGAGGCAAACTTCATTAGCGATGAACAGCAAAGAAGTCAGCATTGGGGGCATTTGGTTGACTCAGCAAGAGCCTACCAGCTAGAAAGTGACCATCTACACCTTGAACAGGGGCTTCCCGATCACGTCATCCCTGTCATCGCTAACCGGTGTAATGCCAATTTGTTAGTGATTGGTGCGGGTGAACATCACGGCTTTATCAGTGATTTAAAAGGTCACACCTCATCGGTCATCATCGATCAATTAAAGTGTGACATTTTAGCGATAAAGCCCGTCAGCCACTAACAGAAGTAAACTTCTAGCTGAGCACAGCCATAACTTTGCAGTACTGCGATTGGCTAGGCGTCTCTTTCACTTTGATTTTCTGCAACAATAGCAGATCCAGCTTGTGCCCAAAAATCGACCCGAAACTGGGTGTCAGCCGTCATTAACTCAACTTTATGCCAATACTGTGGTGGCGAGATAGCGGTTTGCCCGACTTCAATAATGAGTTCATTTTCAACCTCTGCTCGCCTATCTTTAAAGCCGTAAAACTTAAGTGTGCCACGCAGTACATGGATCTTCCCATATACTCCCGCTTTAGTGTTATGCAGGTGCAGGAACATCTTCGGCACAGTGTCCTTATCAAATAGCGGCGTTGATTTATAATTAACAAAATCTTTCGGTATCGTTGCCATAGTCGGTTTTAATCCCTTTATCATTATCACGCTTTGCTTCAATATAGCGCGATTAAGCCTGAGTTAATCAACTATATGCAAACTTAAGCCAATTGCTAGTTGCACTGGCACCCAAGCATCAAACGAATGAGCCCTAATGAACTCTAAATACAGCTACACCACACAGTACACTTTAGATAAAAGTCACTTTAGCGAGTGCTTTGATGAATCCGTCACTACCGATACATCGATACGTGCATATCGAAAGGCAATCATCTTTACTCTTATTGGTGTGCTATTACTGCTGACTGGTATCAATGCCTATGCCTCTTGGTTTTTAATCGCCTTAGGGGTTTTAGAGGCACTCAACATTCGTTACAAAAAACCATGGTGGCTGCTGCGCCAGATGATGAGTAAGGCGGCCAATAATGAAGTGACTTTAACGATTGATACTAAGGGGATCTCTAATGATTCTTTCTATGTCAAAGGCACCATTCTTTGGCAAGATATCGTTGCAATCAAAGAGACTGAACAAGGCTTTTTACTCAATCAGGCTAAAAGCGTCAGCTACCTTTCCAAGCGTAGTCTAGATGAAGAAGCCATTGCATTTGTCGCGAGTAAAAGTAACAGCGAAGCGTGAGCGGGCTCAAATTAACGCAACTCAGCTTAAAAAATAATGTTCAGCTGAGTTGCATAGTGTGATGAGTATTAGCATGCTTAATAAAGGCAAACCCTTAGCTAAAGCGTTAGATTAAAGGCGGACATGTTTTTTAACCTAACCATTCAATAATGAGTAAACTTTAGCTTATTCAGCAGCCTAAGATTTTTATGTCCAACTGAATTTGGCTGGTCCGAAATAATCACACTTACAGTGGCGCAAACTTGAGTCTTCGATTGAGCACTTTGTGACCTGTATCACTTTGCAACAAATCCACTTTAACCCCATGCTGCCATTAGCAAATAGTGATACTCTATATTCTCTTTTGTTAATTTTGTAATCATAAGTCGATATCAATATATGCATTATTTATTGGCGCTAATCTTAAGCATTAGCTTCTTAACAACCACAGCCCATGCTAGCAACAGCAGTGAAGGCTGCGATAACAACAGCGACTGCATTGAAGTGGGTCGTTGGGATATTGGTATTGCACTTGGCTATGGTGAGAAATCTAATCCGCTTAAAGATTTTGATGATATTCCTCTTTATGCCATTCCTACCATTGCTTACTACGGTGACCAATGGTTTTTTGATAACGGTAATATTGGTTACACTCTCACTGAAGGTGAGAATTACACAATCAATTTAGTCGGCACCTTTAGTACTGATCGCGCTTTCTTCTATCGTTGGGATCCCTCTAATATTTTTCTGTTAAAAGGAAATAGTGTCGAACGTGCAACGACCAAAGGTCCGACTATAATGGCCGCTAGTAGCGAACCAGAAATCGACACCAGTGAATTAACAAATAGAAACTTTACCTATCTTGGCGGAGCAGAGGCTTTTCTTTACACAAGGTTTGGTATAGTTAAAGCCTCTGTTGCACATGATCTTTTTAATGTGCACAACGGAACAGAAGCTCAGCTAAAATGGTTGTACAATATTCCGCTAGAGAGTTGGAATTTTGAGTTTGCTGCAGTGTTAGACTGGAAGAGCGAACAAGTCGTTGACTATTACTATGGTATCAGACCGAGTGAAAGCCCTTATTGGAGCGAGAAGTATCAAGCGGAGTCAGCTTTGAATCAAAGTATCGAATTTACAGGACAATATGTGTTAACTGAGAATTGGAATTTACTGCTGGTTGCCCGCTATACCGACATTGCCGACGCAATTGTTGATAGTCCTCTAGTCGAGAAAGATTACACAACTACCTATTTTGTAGGCGCAGCATACAGGTTTTAATATCAGTGCTATCGCTAACTAAAAAATTATTTCTCTGTTTTATTTTCTGCTCAGTATTGAGCGGCTACGCTGTCGCTGATGAAGATGAAGATGAGCCATTGGCAGCAAGCCTAAGCCTATCTCCCGAGATTTGTATTACCAGTGCAGATGAAGAAACCTGCAATACTGAAGTTGTACTTGGGTGGGAATTGTTGCACGACCGCCCCATTTGTATCCTTTCTGATTACAAAGAACTAAAGAAATGGTGCAACAGTTCACCAGACGTTAACTCTTTAGCGGTAAATATCAGTGCAAACAAAGATATTCAGTTTGTCATGATAGACAAAGATACCCACGAGACGCTTGCGGGTGTAAAATTAAAAGTTACTCAAGCTTCGTCGCCTCAGGTTAGGCGTCGCTACCGCAACCCATGGAGTTTATTCTAATGACCAACTCTCAATCTACGCATAGAGTCCTACTCGTAGAAGATGACATTCGTCTGGCCAACTTGATCGTAGACTACTTAAAATCGCATGGAATGCACGTCGAAGTCGAGCGTCGCGGAGATACAGTCTTAACCCGCCTCATCAACTATAAACCTGACATTATTCTGTTAGATATAATGCTGCCAGGCATGGATGGCTTAACACTTTGTGAGAAGCTTCCAGACTACTTTGCTGGTCCTATCTTATTGATGAGCGCATTAGGTTCAAACGAAGACCAAATTAAAGGCCTAGAACTAGGTGCAGATGATTATGTGGTCAAACCGGTCGATCCAGCTCTGTTAGTTGCCAGAATTAATAACTTGCTGCGTCGTCAAGCTAAGCCACCTCAAGTTGAATCTCACTGTTTAAGCTTTGGTAAACTAAGTATCGACCCACACACTCAAGCCATTCGCTTAGGCGAGACGGAAGTTGATCTTACCAGCCATGAGTTTGAACTATTATGGTTACTCGCTTCTCAAGCTGGTCAAGTCATGAGCCGCCAGTATATCTATCAGTACTTGCTAAACATCGACTTTGACGGTAAAGATAGAAAGATAGATGTGCGTATTTCGCGCTTGAGAAAGAAACTGGGTGACAACATCGAAACACCTTTTAGGATTAAAACGGTTTGGGGACAGGGATATCTATTCGCACCGGAAGCATGGAATAACTAACTTTCAAGTTAGCCACAAATGAAGCGTCTATTTTTAAGCTTATATCTATTGTTAAGCCTAGGCTTTCTGGGTATAGGTTGGACGCTCGATAGTCTTTGGAAAAAGAATGTCGATCAAGAAGGTGCGCTAGACGCACCTTTAGTTGCTTTAGCGCAAGTGCTAAGCAAGCTGCCACACACTGAGCGGCATGAGATGCTCAAAAGCATCAATAACAATCCCAAATTCCCGCTAGCATTACTCGATGCCGATCAAGTTGCATTCTCAGAAGATCAAATGGTGCAAAATGATGCCGTGATCGCCACCCCCTATGATATCAACCATGAGCTACAATTTATTGCGGTCGGCGAGCATATCCTAATGGCGGGGCCAATAGAGCTCGACCCTGATGCCAGCTTAAGGGGTCTTTATAATATATTCTTTTATTTGTCCTTAGCTTTTGTCGCCCTTATCTGGGTCTGGCCACTATCTAAAGATTTGAAAACACTGCGTAATGCAACCAAGGAATTTGGCCAAGCCAAATGGAATACCCGCATTAAGCTGACTAAGCGCTCACAAGTATTACCGCTAGCAACCACGTTTAATGATATGGCTGCGCATATAAGTGCATTGATTGAAAATCAAAAACACCTGTCGAATGCAGTGTCCCATGAAATCCGAACGCCGCTTGCCCGCCTTAAATTCGCCCTAGCATTGATCCCACAATATTGCCTGCCGGAATCAGATCCCCAGCGCCGACAAGATTTTCTCGATGAGATGCAGCTCGATATCAAGGAGATGGAAAACTTACTGCAAGAGCTGCTTACCTACGCGAGTTTAGAAACCCAAAGAGAGGGACTGCAGTTTGAGCGTTGTGAATTAAACAGCCTTGCTAAACAAACTATTAGCCGTTTACAGACACACCATTCAACGCCTATAGAGTTAATTGAAACAGAAACTGCGGCGCAAATCATGGCCGAACCGTCTTTGATTGAGCGAGCATTACAGAACCTAATTACCAACGCCCAGCGCTTTTGCGTTGATAAAATAACAGTGGAAATAAGTGTTGAAGGAGAACAGATTTTATTATCTGTGACTGATGATGGCGAAGGGATATTAGCGCAGGATCAGCTGAAAATTTTTGAACCCTTTTACCGCAGTGAAACCAGTACAAATGGCAATAAAGGTCATGGATTGGGTTTAGCAATTATTAAGCGGATCATGGATCGACATCAGGGGAAAGTTACGCTAAAAAGTCAGCCAGGTTTCACCCAATTCACACTTATTTGGCACAAAAAATAGCACTACAATAGACGTAACTGACAACCCATTAATCTAATTTGAAATCCTTTGAGTCGAGTGATTCTTCTGGCAGTTCCTGAAAATCTAAACTCGGGTTTGCCTTCGCTCTTTCTTCAACCAATTGTGCCTTTCTCGCTTTTAACATTGCAAGTTGGCGGCGACGCTTACGCTGCTTACATAACCTAATAACATCAAATTTTTGCGCATCAGAAAACTCGAGCCACTTAAACCGTTCGTCTCGATTACGTAAACATCCTTTACAGTATCCCCTCGCATCACTTTGGCAAACACCAATACAGGGACTGGGGATTTCAAAAAACTCTAACTGTTCCATACCCTAAACATATACTATGTAAGGATTAATACCAATTGCATCAGCAAAATTGCCACTGCCAATCTAACTAAAATGACTATACTTAACTTTTAACCTAATACAGTCATCGCGCGAAGTGATTCAAAGTTGTAGGCTAGTAAGACAAAGGCGTTGCCACCTAAAATAAGAGGTTCGAGCATGAACAAACTAAAACGTATTCTATTCACCTGCGCAATATCAATACCGCTATTAGCCCAGCTTGGATGCAGCTCACCCCCCAAAAATGATTATGATCTTAACTATAACTTTGCTCCGCTAAAGAGTTTTAGCCAGATTAACCCAGCACAAACGACGGATCCTCTAAGCGCCGCCAGAATACAACAATCGATTGCAACAGCCCTTACAACTCAGGGCTTTGTTCAACAAGATGATAAGGCAGACTTTCTAGTCACTTATGGATTTAGAATTGATGATAAACCGAAGGATTCCGGTTTTTCTATTGGCCTAGGCGCCGGCTCATGGGGCAGCTCAAGTGGCGGCAGTATCGGTACCAGCGTTGATGTACCTGTAGGCAGTGATACGGCTAAAATTCAAACCATCCAAATTGATATTCTCGACCCACAGACAAAGCAGCTTATTTGGCGAGGTAGCGACAAATTCAGCTTCGATGATGGCGGTGAAAAAAAAGCCCAAGAGACCAATGCCACAGTTAGTAAAATTTTGGCGCAATTTCCCCCCAAGAAAGAGCAGTAATACCAATCAGTATAAAGATTTGATCGCTCAGCGAGAGTTTAACGGCTTTGAGGTAAGGCAATGAATGAAGAGCATAGTTATTCTACGTTCAAGTTCATTAACGCAGCATCAGAGCCGCTAAAACTCGCCTGTAGGAGTGTTTTTGGCTTACTACTTCTGCGTTGAACAAACTTATTAGGGAACAACCATTATGTCATTACTCACTTTGGATTAGCCTGCCTTGAATTAGTTCGCCAAAAACGCTCTGAGTAGATCAACTTCTTATATTGATTGGTATAATCAGCCATTAAAAAAGGACGCCTAAGCGTCCTTTTTTCTATCTCAATAGAGATTAATGCGCGTGTGCAGCACTTGCTTCTGCAGCAGCATCGGCTTTTTCAATATCTAATAGCTCAACTTCAAATACCAACGTTGAGTTAGCAGGGATCGTTGCAGTGTCACGATCGCCATATGCTAAGTTAGCAGGGATCACGAACTTAAACTTAGAACCCACAGACATTAGCTGTACACCTTCAGTCCAACCAGGAATAACACGGTTAAGTGGGAACGTCGCAGGCTCGCCACGCGCCACTGAGCTATCGAACTCAGTACCATCTGTTAGTGTACCAACATAATGGACTTTAACAGTGTCAGCAGCAACAGGCTTCTCACCAGTGCCTTCAGTCAATACTTCGTACTGTAAACCAGACTCAGTCGTCGTCACACCTTCTTTGGCTTTGTTTGTTTCCAAATAAGCAGTGCTTTCCGCTAAGCTCTTTTCTGCAAGAATTGCAGCTTGTGCTTGGCGTTTCTCATTTAGCTTTTCATCAAGGGTCTGCAATACAGTCTGCATCTCTTCTTGAGTCAGCTTAAGCTCGCTGTTTAGACCTTCGCTGAAACCGGTCACGATAAGGTCTCTATCAACTGCTAGACCTAACTCTTCTTGCTCCTTGATATGGCCAGCCATATAAGTACCAATTGATGCGCCAACGCTGTAGGCTTCTTTTTGCGCTTCGGTTTTCAATTCTACAGAAGCTGGAGCAGCTACGGCTGCTTGCTCTTGATTACAAGCAGTAAGACCAACAACGGCCAAAGCCACTAGTGAATATTTATAAAGAGATTTCATTTAAAGCTTCCTCAGCATCTACACGTGGTTACTATAACCTTTACTTTTATTAGGCGAACCACTTTATACTAGTTAAATAGGTTATTCCAATCTGATTGGACAAAAGCGGCACGGCTGTGATTTAAGCCACTTTTTCAATACAGATTAATATATTACATACTCTAGCTGTCTTTAGCCTGAATGACTGACACACTAGTATGAACAAAGATTCATTAAGAAGACAACGAAGGGCGAAGCAAGTTCATCGTATATTTATTACAATCGTTGCTTAAACTGCTTTTGTTTACTTTTAGCCTACTGTTAGCTGCCAACCTTCGCTTATTGCGCAATATTGTTCAACAAGTTGCAAGCGCTGCTATCCCCAAACATTGCTAGGCGTTGTATACTCCAGCGCTAATTAAGATCATCATAAGCAAGTACACTGAGTGCTTGCCAATCCATCAGAGGTTAACGTGGATAACATAGAACACCGAGTTGAAGAGCTAGAGATGAAGTTGGCATTCCAAGATGGCACTATCGAAGAGCTCAACCAGCAAGTCATAAAACTAAACGATGTCGTAGCACTGCAACAAGAGCAACTGCGTTTATTATTAAGCAAACTTCAATCTGTAGAACCCAGCAATATGGCGACCCAAGCTGACGAAACACCACCGCCACATTATTAAATGCACTAAGTTAATCAGCGAAGTTTTCTGTTCAGCAGTAACCCTTGCTATATTTAAGTGATAAGGGGTTTATTTGCATTCATCTTCGGTTCAGATTCGATATGGTATATATAGCTGTATATGGATGAAATTTGTAAGTTTATATAAATTTGCATGTCTGAATTCTTTTATCATTTATAATGCATTTTAGCGCTCACATCTATTTCCCAAGTAAGCACACAAGGAAGCCAATGCTAGTAGCAGACATTACCGAGGCGTTAGCATGAAAAGTATCTTGCTGCTAACGACTATGATGCTAAGCCTCAGTGGGTGTGCATTTAACAGCGTATTCATCAATTACCCGTCCCAGATTGCACCGGTAAAAGCGCAGCTTAATTCAGCAACGCCGCTACAAGCGGCAAAAATTGTTGAGTCTGAAGTCACCAGCGCAGACGGCCTGTTGTATGCGCAAGAGGCTGGACGTTCGGCTCAGATAGCAGGCGACTTTGAGGGCAGTAAAACATTCTATCAGCAGGCTGCAAATGCCTACCGAGTGTTTGATGATAAAGCAAAGCTCAGCCTGAGCGATGCAGGAGCAACGGCTAGCAGTATCTTCATCAATGATAATGTTATCCCCTACCGCGGCCCCGGTTATGAGAGGGTCATGCTGCATCAATACCAAGCACTTAACTATCTCTTTAGTGGTGATGCAGAAGGTGCATTAGTCGAGGTGCGTCGCAGTAATGAGCTGCAGAGTTCTGAACAGGCTCGTTATCAAAAATCCAATAAATCTGTGCAAGCAATGGCAAATGGCACCATCGATGCTGAAGTCAATAAACTTGGCAAGGCCGCTGGCAGCACCACCAGTTCATTTTTAAATGCCTATAGTTATTATACAACTGGCATGCTGCATGAGATCTTAGGCGAACCCAATGACGCCTATATTGATTATCGTAAAGCTGCACAGATCTCACCCAATAATCCATACTTACAAAGAGACTTAGTCAGATTAGCTAAGCAACTCTCAATGCCACAGTATGACGAATTTAAAAAGCGTTGGGGTGACGCCGTCGTTCCGAAAAAAGATGAAGGACAAGTTATCGTCATGATCGAGCGGGGGTTTGTACCAGAGAAACAAAGCCTCACAGTGCCCTTTACCATTCACGGTAATTGGCAAACCGCTTCGCTGGCGACTTACTTCCCAACCAAGCAATCAGTCAAGCCCGGTCGCATACAAGGACTTGGGACAGTGCTTGTAGCAGCGCCCATTGCCAATATAGACTCATTGGCCATTACCGCGCTCAAAGAGGATCTTCCGGCTGCGCTTGTGAGACAAGCAGCCCGAGTTTATGCCAAGTCGGAAATGGCTCGAAGTGTTGAAAGTGATAGCAAACGTCGTAATAATCAAACTGATTACGCCTCAATTGCTATGCAGATCTTTAACGTTATATCAGAGCAAGCCGATAGACGCAGTTGGTTGACCTTGCCTGAGCAAGCACAAATTGCCCGAAGTTATGTTAAAGCTGGCAGCTATTCGGTTAAGCTCGACAATGCTGCAGCAAATACAATTAAAGTTGAAACTGGCCGCACCACACTTATTTGGGTCATTGATACTGGCAATTACACCCGTTTTTATTCAATAATCATTTAGCAATCACTTGTATGGAACTTACTATGAAACATTTAAAAGTTATTTTTATTCTCGCGGCAGTTATCGGCTTGTCAGCGTGTCAGTCAAAAGTTGAGTACGGTGATGCCACTGAAGTGGAAACCGTCAATGAAAACTTCGGCTCTACCGACCTGCAAGCTATTTCAGCTAAAATGGTTGATAGCATGCTGACCTTTCCACCAGTTGTAGCGATTACCGCTAATGATCGCCCAATTATCTTTGTTGATAAGATTAAAAACAAAACCTCTGAGCATATCGATACTGAATCAGTCACTGACTCAATCAGCAACAAGCTGCTTCGTTCTGGCAAATTCCGCTTTATTGATATGACCAAAGTTGACTCTGTACGTAAGCAGCTAGATTACCAAAACAATTCAGGCATGGTTGACCCATCAACGGCAATAAGCTTTGGTCGTCAAATCGGTGCACAGTACATGTTATACGGCAACCTATCTAGCATCGTAAAACAAGATGGCAGCACTAAAGATGTTTACTACAAAATGACTATGCGTTTAATGGATCTAGAAACAGGCCTGATTGAATGGTCAGACGAAAAAGAGATCCGTAAAGTTAAGTCTAAATCATTCTTAGGAATGTAATTTAAGTCAGCACTCGCTAACTAAGTAATAAAAGCCAGCATCTCGCTGGCTTTTTTATTTAACCTTCTGCGCACAGCAGAAATAGGGTACCGTATGCAGCTTATCCAAATCGCTTATTAAAAGGATGCTGTTTTGAAGCTGTTTTATACTGTACTGGTTGCTCTACTCTCTATCATGCTAAGTGCATGCAACTCGACACCTCGAGAGCCAATATCAGCGCGAGACGGCACACCATACATTAGCCAACAGTCTGCCATGCAGCGCTCTGCTAGAATCACAGATGTAAAATATGACTTGGCCTTTAGCTTAACTGGCGAAAGTCGATTTTCAGCAACTACGATTGTTAACTTCAACCTAAGTGACACCAGCAAAGCGCTCACACTCGATCTTAACCAAGCTACCATTAGCCATTTTAGTATTAATGGTAAAAAGGTGTACCCAAACTATAACGGCAGTTATATCACTTTAAATCCAGGCTTATTGAGTACTGGTAACAACACCGTTGAAGTGCAATTTAGTCGCGAACACAGCACCAACGGCGAAGGTTTGCATCGCTTTGTCGATCCAGTCGATGGCAAGGTTTATCTATATTCTCATTTTGAACCTGCTGCAGCGCAGCAAATGTTTGCCGTTTTTGACCAACCAGATCTAAAAGCTAACTTTACCTTATCGGTCATCGCGCCCAAAGAGTGGACAGTCATTAGTGCCATGCGTGAGTCTTCAATTACAGAGCTTGGTGATACTCGCCAATGGCAATTCCCACAATCTCCTAAGTTGAGTCCTTATAACTTCTCGATGCATGCAGGCCCTTACCATCAGTGGACCGATGACAGCGGCCCCTATCCACTACGCTTATTTGCGCGTCAATCTGTCGCAGAGCAAGTCACACCCCAAGACTGGTTTACTTATACTCAACAAGGGCTTGAGTTTTTCGACGACTATTTCGGCATTGCCTACCCGTTTAAAAAATACGATCAAGTGTTGGTACCAGACTTCCTCTATGGCGCCATGGAAAATGCTGCAGCAATTACCTTCAGCGAAAGTCGTTTTCTGTTTAATAGCGAAATGACTGCCGCGCAGAAACAGCGTTTAGCCAGTGTCATTATGCATGAAATGGCTCATCAATGGTTTGGCAACTTAGTCACTATGAAGTGGTGGAACGGCCTATGGCTCAATGAAAGCTTCGCATCATTTATGGGGACTTTAGCTACTGCAGAAGCCACTGAATTTAGCCATGCATGGCGTACCTTTTACGCCAATAACAAGCAAAGTGCTTATCACTTAGATAGCCAAGCTAGCACCCACCCTATCGAGGTTCCCGTCGCTAGTTCGCAAAACGCTTTTGATAATATAGATGCGATCACCTACTCA
Organism: Shewanella sp. c952; assembly: GCF_019654975.1. GTDB lineage: Bacteria > Pseudomonadota > Gammaproteobacteria > Enterobacterales > Shewanellaceae > Shewanella. Next base: position 28,766 of record NZ_BPEW01000024.1, on the reverse strand, counting down.
AAAGGTGCCTCAACACTAAACCAACTAAACCATCTGTTAGGCGAGAAAGCTTTTCAGAAAGGTGTACAAGATTACCTGTTGCAATACAGCTACCAAAATGCCGAACTCAATGATTTTATTAAAAGTCTAGGCAATGCAGCCAAGAAAAATCTCACCACTTGGAGTCAACAATGGCTTTATGAATCTGGGGGGAATAGCATTAAAGCCGATTTCAGCTGTGAAAATGGCCGCATTACACAGTTTAACCTGACGCAGTCAGCCCCTAGCAGTACTCTATCGACCTTGCGTGAACAACGGGTCCAAATAGGCTTGTTTACTCAAGGGCGTAATCGTCTACATCATAATATTAGTATGCCAGTGACCTATAAAGGTGCCACAACTAAGGTCACTCGTTTAATTGGCTTACACTGCCCTGACCTTGTCTACCCTAACTATCAAGATTGGGGTTTCGTAAAGGTCAATCTTGATCCCGTATCTTTCAAGACCGCAAAACAAAATTTGCGTCTTGTAAAAGATCCATTGCTACGTTCGATGCTTTGGCAAAGCTTGTGGGATAGCGTTGAAGACGGCAACCTCTCACTGAACGATTATATCGGTGCCGTGCTGATCAATTTACCGGGAGAAGCAGACCAAACCATTGTAGGACAAGTGCTGAAGAGTTTATCTAAAACTCGGGTTTATCTCGACAAGATGGATCCGAGCAATCAACGTTTTGCCAAACAAGCCGTTAGAGCCATTGAACAGATGAGCCTGCGAAAAGTGATGATAAAAAGCGATAGCAGAGACTTTCAGCGTCGCTGGTTTGAAAACTATGTCAGTTTTGCACGCAGTAAAGATGCACTCAATCATATCGATGCGCTACTCAGCGATAAAGCCAGCATTAAGGGCTTAGTGCTGGATCAAGATCTTCGTTGGTTGATGATAGCGCATTTAAATCGCTACGATCATCCAAGTGCCATGTATTGGTTGCGAAAAGAGCGCGATGTAGACAGCAGTGATGCAGGACAAAAATCAGCTCTTGCAGCCGAAGTGTCTCGACCTGATGCGCTGAAAAAGCGTCAGTGGTTGACCCGCATCCAACAGCAAACCAACCTGCCTTTTTCTAAGCAGCGTAGCATCATTGAAAACCTTTACCCTAGTGAACAAAAAGCACTAAGCGCGGTTACGACAGAGCAACGTTTAGCAACACTAGCTAAGCTCGACAGTGAGAAAGGACCGATATTTATGCGCAGTTATGCCAAATACCTCATCCCAACAAACTGTAGCTACGCTAATGAGAGTGCATTGCAAAATCTGCAAAGCAACACTCAGCTCACTGATGGAACCGATAGAGCGCTAAAAGAGGCTATTGGGCAGGAGCAGAAATGTTTACTGATAAAATCAAAGATGAGTCACTGATAAGCTATAGCCTCGCTATAAAGCATCCCTAGATAACAAAAAGCCACCTTAACGGTGGCTTTCTTATTCAGTTTATCAATTAAACGAATAAGTCTTTAATATTTTTCAAATCGCCTTTCCCTTCAGCAAGTTCTTCTGCTGAAAGTCCTGCTACTTCATGGGGGAACACCAACCACTCTTCAGACTCGTGAATAAAGTAATCAGGTGTTAGCGGTACAGCAGTGTTTTTAGGCTTGTAGTATGGGCAAGCGATACGTACATCTTTTGGCATGTTCAAACGCATTAAGTCACTTAACTTATCTTTAAGCGCGTGAACACTGCGACCTGAATCAAACACGTCATCAACAATCAATAAGCCATCGTCTGCGTTAGCATTCTCAACGATATAATGTAAGCCATGTACTTTAATCTGCTTGCTCTGCTGGTTAATACCATAGTAAGAAGAAGTACGAACGGCAATGTGGTCAGTTTCTACTTTTTTAAAGTCAAAAAACTCTTGCACAGCGATCCCAATAGGCGCACCACCACGCCATATACCCACAATAAATTGTGGACGAAATCCACTTTCATAAACCTGTGCTGCTAAGCGAAAAGAATCTTCTAGTAATTCTTGCGCCGTGATAAAGCGTTTATCTGACATCTGACCGTCCCCATCTTGGTATAGTTATCTTATTTTGGGTCTCAAAAATGCAGTTATTAGCCACTATTCCAAGCTCTGAAATAGGCTCTCGCTAGCGTAGTCCTAGCGCAACTGTTTAAAGTGTAGGCACCCACCCGATTTTGGAGGCGAATTTTATACTAAAAACCGTACTAATGCTGCAAAAATGGCGCAAAGTTGTGGCTTATGCCAATCAAATTGAATAAGTACTCTAAACATTGCCACGATAAAATAGATTTATATTAAGGGCAGTTGATCTTTGATGGTTATTTTTGCCGCAGTTTATTGGCTATTTTAACAAGGCAGAGATTATGCGGTTTAGTCATTCTCCACAAATAAGCTGTAACACAGTAAAAGTAGCCAAGAAGCGCGGCCCTTCGGGTTCGTTTCAATGCTTTTATTCTTTTATGACTAGAATCCGTACGCGCTTTTCACTTAGCTCGCTAAACATCATCGCTTAAGCCTTACGGTAAAAAATTGAACAAAAATCAAGCTCAAAAGATAAACAGCCCCTAGTTATAGCGGTGAGTCACATGCTCTTCTGGTGATAGCGTTCATTGCAGCATAACGAGGTCACTTCACCCTTTACGCTAGAGCCGTTACCGTGAACATTTACCCAAAAAAACGGCCACCAGATGGCAGCCGTTTATTAAATATCTATACTGTTTTTTAAGACACTTTTACCTAACTCAACTCTTCTAAGCTAGGTGTGCCCGCTTTAGTGACGAGTGAATGATTACGCGCTATATCTTCCACAAATCCACGAGTCATAATGGTATCAACATAGCGCCAATCACTGCGAACCTCATCGTGTGTGAAGGTTAACGTCAACATACCGCGGTTCATCAAATTAGCGTATTTAAGGCTATCTACAAGCCCTAGAATAGCCTCTTCTGTCGCGGGTATATCTTTAGCATCGATTCCTAAGTAATACTCAAGCCCTGGTGATGATACTGAACTTGTTGCAAACTCTACCCCAACTGCATCGCCAACCGCATCTTTGAGTTCATTGGCCCAAGCGTTATGAGTATCACCCGCTATCACGACAAGGTTTTTAGCCAATGACTTTGCGGTTGCCAAAATAACTTCACGCTCATAGGCATATCCATCCCAAGCATCTAAGTTGTAAGGAATAGAAGGCAGTTGCAACAGAGCCATTGCTTCAGGGGTTAGCTTATCGCCATAAAACTGCAGATATTTAAGCTCATCAGCGGTCAACGTCGGATCGCCCGCTTGCGCTCTGGCAGCAAAACCTGCCAGCGCGGCTAATTGACCAAACTCAGGAATAGACAATTGCTGTGTTGCTATCGCAGCAGGAAGCATCATCTGCCCCATAAGAACTTGTTGCCCAAGCACTTGCCATTTAGCGGTTGAGGTCAATAGCGTCGACTGTAACCACGTTTGCTGTTCTTGCCCAAGCATAGTTCTATTGGTGTCGGTAACATCAGCCATAAAGCGCGCACTATCTAGTCCCCCCGTAGCAGGATCCATATAGTCTGGGTATTCAAGCGGTTTATCTCTACCTAGTAGTCTTGTATCTAACATGTGCAGGTCGACAAGATCACCAAATTGGAAGCTGCGGTAGATCTCTTCGTGATTCCCTTCTCGCCACGGACGAATAGGTAACCACTCGAAATAAGCCTGCAACGCGCCCTCTTTACGCGTATCAAAATCACCTTCATTGTCGTTGTGATTCTCAGCCCCTTCACGCCAGCTATCATTAGCTACTTCATGATCATCCCAAACGGTAATAAAGGCGGTTTTGGCATGTAGTTTCTGTAAACTCAAATCACTGCGGTATTGCCCGTAGCGAGTTCGGTAATCAGCTAAGCTAAATAGCTCGCCTTCAGGTAATACTTCACGCCCAAGCTCCGCCGCACGCTCACTGGCATATTCGCCACGAGCATATTCGTAGATATAGTCACCGAGATGAATAACTGCATCCAAATCATCCATTCTCGATGCCATCTCATAGACATTAAAGTAGCCAGCGGGGAAGTTAGCACATGACAGAACGGCGAATTTTGCTTGCGCGAGCGCGCCCTGAGGTAAGGTTTTAGCCATACCAGGGGGAGACATATTGCTACCAGCCTTAAAACGATAGAAATATTGAGTTCCAGCTTCTAGCCCAGTCGCATCAATTTTTACCGTGTAATCTCGATCACTATTGGTGACCATCTCACCATTAGTAATCACCTGACTAAAAGTACTATCGGTGGCAACTTCCCAGGATACTTTGACATCACCAGCGGACATCGGTGACACACGACTCCACAAAATAATCGCATCATGGCTTGGGTCACCACTGGCTACACCGTGTAAAAATTCCGCTGCTATAACGTCTTCGTCATCATCGCTGCTGCAGCCCATCAGGCCGTATGATACTACTGCTGCGCCTACGCCTTTGGCAGACATAGCAAGAAAATCTCTTCGAGAGAAAGGTCGTTTCATTATTATTATTCCCTTAATTTTATTTTGTTTTGCTTTAGTGGTACGAGGTCTAATGAGTCTGGATGGTAATCAGCAACTATTACACATTCGTGACAATTAGGTAAAGCATTTGTTAACTCAGGCTAAGAAAGGAATGTTAAACTCAATAAAACGATTTTTAGATTAGCAAATCCCCCTAAGAAAAATAAACTCTATAGAGTGCAGAAATACCATACAAACCAGTGCAGTATTTCTTGTGATTCCATTAAAAGGAATTAGAACAATCAATAGCATCATTGAGTAAAGGAATTCCGTACTGAAACGGATAACACTTGATAACACTTGATAACACTTGATAACACTTGATAACACTAGATAACACTAGATAGCACTAGATAGCACTTGATAACACTATAAGGTTATCGCCGAGAACGGATTGTGCACAGCACAGGCGCATGATCGGTACTATGACTATCCCGTTCATACTGAGGGTTAATCAGATGGCGATCTTCAGTCTGGTAATCGGTAACTTCTGCGGTGCTGGTATGAAAATGGGGGTTAAAATCTTGAGACAATAAAATATAATCGAGTACGTTTCCTTGAGCGCCATAATAATGGGTAGCTTGCCTTTGAGAAGCTATCGAATTTTCATTTAAAATATTTTCAGCATTCACTTCTGCCTCTCGCTGGCGATACAGCTGATAAGCATCAGATAGAGGATAGCTTGCTAATTCCCCACTGCCCTCTCTTTCGAATCGTAACTCTTGCGTCAATAACAAAGACAGCGGTTGATGATTCAAAGAGTCATTAAAGTCCCCCAATAATATCATCGCATTCTGGGTTTCAATTCGCCGCTGCATCATAGTATGAAATAACAACGTCGCTTCAGTGCCCCTTTGAATACCTGATGCCCATTGGCCAAGAACATTACGTCCAAGTAACTCACCAAAGTTCGCTTTTCCACTATTTTTTGCAGTCAGGCTTTGCGCTGGCGGCAATTCATCTAATGATGCTCTTTTAGATTTAAGGTGAACGACATAGATATCGCAGTGGCCAATGTCTGGCAACACAACGGTGACCCTAAGAGGCATACGACTGTATTTAAATGACTCTTCTAACCCCAATGCTTTGGCGTAATCGCTATCAACATCAATTGCCTGCACCTCTTCAAAGGCAAATTTAGAAGCGATAGCAACCACAGGATCACGGCAGATAAAATCATCAACAATACTCGGTTCATCAACGACAGCAAAATGCTCAAGCCCGGCTTGGCGAGCCTGTATCGCTAAAGCCTCTGCAGAGAAAACTTCTTGAAAGCCAATAATATCAGGCTGATTCTCAGCAAGGAAGTTGGCTAACCAAAGCTGTTTCTTAGCCCACTGTTCACCACTATAGATATTCTCAAAATCATAGTAAGCAAGCGGCGGTTCGATATAATTGAACAAGTTGAAACTCGCCACTTTAGCTTTAAAAGTTGTTGTTTCATTTTGCTGTGCATTATTGTCCAACGAATGCTCCCGACTGGGTTTAATGGCTGGCAGGCTTATCACCTTTTAGCTTGAGAAATAGTTGCATCATTATCACTGCCAATGCCCCAGCAATAACGCCAAAAACAGAGTTTAAAATACTCGGTGTAACAAATGATAATACAGGGCCAACAACTGATACGCTTTCAATATAAACAGCAGCTTGGCCTATGCGTTCGCTAACCCAGTGCAGACCATGAGTTAAGATCCCACCGCCAACCATAAACATGGCGATGGTGCCGACTACAGATAAGGTTTTCATTAAGTAGGGCGCAGAGTTGAGTAACATGAAACCAAATCGACGCTTGAAACGGGCAGCTATGCTTTCGCCCTGACGCTGACTTAAATACAAGCCTGCATCGTCAATTTTCACAATCCCCGCCACCAGACCATATACACCAATGGTCATGACGATAGCAATCACGCTTAAGGTGAAAAACTGCGTGGTTAAGCTTTTATCGGCCACAATACCGAGCGTGATGGCTATGATCTCAGCAGAGAGTACAAAGTCAGTTCTAATGGCACCTTTTACTTTTCTCTGCTCATACTCTTTAAGATCGCCAATCACCTCTTCGGGTAAGGCTTCTGCGGCTGCTTGGCCTTGCTGTTTTATTTGGTAACTATGGTAAATCTTCTCGAAGCCTTCATAGCAAAGGAATAAGCCGCCAAACATCAGCAAGGGCGTTACCGCCCAAGGAATAAATGCGCTAATCAACATAGCTGCCGGAACTAATATGCACTTGTTTTTAAATGAACCCACTGCCACAGCCCAGACAACGGGCAGTTCTCTATCTGCTGAAACACCAGTAACTTGCTGGGCATTCAGTGCTAAATCATCCCCTAACACACCAGCGGTTTTACGCGCAGCAATTTTACTCATCGCCGCCACATCATCCAAAATGGTGGCTATATCATCTAACAAGGTTAATAGGCTTGCCCCTGCCATAGTGACTCCTTTAATTCACTAGCACTGTCAGCACATTTTAAAGTCTGTAACAGTGCAAAAATTCCATCTAAAAAATTACTTGAGCGTGCTAACACTGAACTAAAGTAATCAACCCTAGTTATCGCTTTAAGCCAAGCTAATCATGATATGCCAAGCTTGTCACTTTAAACACAAATTTCAGACACGCTTTAGCCGTTTAAAGCGTATACTAACGCCATATTTTTAATTTTCGCCTTTAAAAAGGATTTCGTTATGACTCAAGATGAAATGAAAAAAGCCGCAGGATGGGCTGCACTACAATATGTTGAAAAAGATAGCATTGTTGGTGTGGGAACAGGCTCAACGGTCAATCACTTTATTGATGCCCTTGCGACCATGAAAGCAGATATTGACGGCGCCGTATCAAGCTCTGAAGCTTCTACCGAGAAAATGAAAGCTCTTGGTATTCCAGTATATGATCTTAACAGTGTTGATGACCTGTCAGTTTATGTTGATGGCGCTGACGAAATTAACGGCCACATGGATATGATCAAAGGCGGCGGTGCTGCGCTAACTCGCGAAAAAATTGTCGCTGCTGTTGCTGATAAGTTTATCTGTATCGTTGATAACACTAAGCAGGTCGACATTCTCGGTGAGTTCCCACTGCCTGTTGAAGTTATTCCAATGGCGCGTTCATACGTAGCGCGTCAGCTAGTTAAACTTGGCGGCGATCCTGTATACCGTGAAGGCGTAGTGACAGACAACGGTAATATCATCTTAGATGTCTACAACATGAAAATCATGAACCCAAAAGAGCTTGAAGAGCAGATCAACGCTATTGTCGGTGTGGTCACTAATGGTTTATTTGCCATGCGCGGCGCTGATGTGCTGCTAGTGGGTACGCCAGAAGGCGTTAAAACAGTAAAATAATTAGCGCTAGCTCAATATGAGCTACCGTAAAAAAGCCACAGACTTTCAGGCCTGTGGCTTTTTTGTTTTTAGCTAATCAAAAAGATTATTCGACTTGCGCTGTCTCGCTATTATTTTCAAGCTCATCTTCAGCCTTGTCGATATTCAATGCCTTTAAGGTTGCAGCGATATCTTCAGCTGCGCTTTCAGCATTAATGTCGTCATCTATCTTTAATATTTTCCCGTCTTCGCCAATGTAAAAAGTAACCCGACTCGCTACCCGTACAAAATTAAGCACATCATAAGCTTTAGCTGTTTCTTTAGTTGGATCGCTTAACATGGGGAAGTCCGCTTTTTGCTCTTTAGCAAATGCTTGGTTATCTTCTAGCTCATCAACACTGGCCATCATATAGACCGCATTGTACTCACGAATGAGATGACCTTTTTGAACCAGAGATTTACATTCAAGCGTACAGCCATGGGTGTTAGCCATTGGGTACCAAGCCAGTACCAAAGTTTGCTTGCCTTTGTAATCGCTTAGCTGATAAAAGTGCCCGTCAGTTGCTTGTAACTTGAAATTTGGTGCGGTATCACCAACCTTTAAATCGGTTGCTGCTGCCGACAGCGGCAGTACTAGCGCTGCGGCTAAAAGTATCTTTGATAATTGTTTGATCATAGTTTTCACCTAATATTCCCTGTGTCGCCTTTAATTGTTATAGCACTTATACCCATAAAGATACGCATTACAAACTAAAAAGATCACCTACAGTCGAGAGCTATTTTAAGATAAGCACTCAAATGCTAAATCGTAAGCCTTGCCTAAATCTACAGTCTTTGGTCGACATGATTTCAATTCGCTGTGCTTTTTGTCGGATGCGCGTAATGTCGCAGGGTGAATGAACTCAATCTGTGCATTACAACTTGCAAGCATCGCACCTTCCATTAAAAATGTGCCAGCTCCACCTGCACCCTGTCCTGTTGTTGCGCGCCGGTTCAGTACAACTTTATCAATACCATTGCTGGTGATATGTGTATTTACTTGTTCGATAAAGACGACAACATCAGCTTGGGTTGGGTTTTTAAGCAAACTAAATTTTGTTACTTTGGGGGCGATTAAGCTATGACTAGCACGCTCCCCTGTTAGGGTCACGATTCTAGCTTCGTTCGCTTTTAAGAAAAGCCCTGCAATAATCACTTTTTCTCTCCTAAGCTCGCTCTAAAAATAAAAATGCCAGCTATCAAGAACTGGCATTTGTCGACATACTTTCTCGGGATATTAAATTTTACTTAGTCGCTCTTGAGTTCACCGATGAATCGATAATGATGCCTTTGTCATCCACATCAAGCGCAACTTTGACGCGCATATCATAATCTTTCATCGACTTAAACTCTTCAGGAACAGGCTCGCCGGTTAGCTCAATAAAGGTCAACAATGGCGCAAACATCTTCATATAATCCACAGACATTGCCAGTAAGCCATTATTTGCTACGGTTTCACTTGTCAGTTTATCGGCAACAGCTTCGCCTTTATCACCAAAGTACAACACCAAATGATTGCCTTTAACGGCCATTTTAGCGGTAATATTCATCTCTGGTGGCATAGGTAGTACATCGTTTAGTACCACAGCACTGCCGTCTGTTGGCAATTGAATATCAGCCAATTCAGGGGCAAATGGTTTAACCATATTAAATAACATCGCTGGGTTATCAGCCGACAGTGTCACAACCGCATCTAAGCTTTCAATCTCTGGAGCATCAACATCTTCACTAATTTTATAATCAATAATCGACAGACCTACGCCTTTAACGCCATTAGCCATCCCCGTCATCATGCCAAGCATTGCAGGGCTTTGTTGACTCATCTGTACTTGCATCTCTTGCAGTGGCGCACATTGGTATTGTGGGGTTAGCATCTCATCCCAAATACCCTGTAATGAAGGCACCATTTGGTTAACGTCAATCCCCAACCCAAAGCTAAATACACTGTTATCGATATCTTGCACATAGGCAGGAATATAACCGCGCATCTTTTGATAGGCATCAAGCATTACTTGGTTGTTGCTTTCGAAAACCATTCTGTAGCTTAGCGAGCTTTCGCTATCAGTGATTGCGAGTTCGTCATAACCCGCTACAGTGCGTGGCCAATTAGTTGCAATGGATGATAACTCTTGGCTACAGGTGGCAGATCGAAGTTCTGCAAACGGATCTTCATCTGCCATCGCAAATAACTTTGTCAGTTGGCGAGCCAGTTGATTACCATCGGTACTGGTGAGCGCTGTGATAATTTCTTGATGATTGATATAGCTAATACCCTCATCGGTGAATCCATGCTTTGCTATGATATCTTCAATAATCTTTGCATCAACAATAGAGCGCTCAACTGGCGTGACTCCAAGTGCCGTTTCAAGCAAAGCCGCTTCACTAAACGAGGTATCTATGGTCATGGTTAACATAGAGTTGTTAACTGCAACCACCAAGTTAATCTGTTCCTCATCTGCCGCTTCTGTCAGCGGATAACTGCGATAGTTAACCCCTTTCAGTTGCCCTGCTACATGAGCTAAACCGCTTTCGCCTTCTGCTTTATCCAGTAGCGCCCATATCGCATCAGCATTGGCCACTTCTATTTTAAGTACTGGTAATGCACCTAAGGTGTAAAAGTAGCTACGAATATTTTCAGCTAAGCCAAAAGTACTAATAAACGTTTCGCCATCTTGCATTGCGGCTAAATAGGACTTGGTTAAACTAAGGAAAAACTTCGCTCTAGGATCTTCTTCTGCTTCCCACTCGCCCAAGGAGTTAGCGCCAGATTGCTTATAAGCATCAGATAAGGAGTTGATATAAGACTTAATCGGGAAAGGCTGTAACTGCGCCGAAAATAGCGGCGTGTCAGCTGGAATATATGCCATAACTGCGTTATCACTCGCGGAGACATCAGCAGCTTGTTGACTGTACCAATATCCACCCGCACCCACAGCTACTAACGCAGCAACTAACATCTTATTCATTTAAAAACTCCATTTAATAATTCCATCAATCCACATCTTTTATGCGATTGTTCTATCTTGTCACCATCGCGCAAAAATCATCAAGCAACGACAGTCGAATAAAATTCTTGGTTTATAGTACAGCATTACACGGCGAATTCTATCTACTAGCCGTTTGATTCAATACTAATTTACAGCTGACTTCGACCAAACTCACTCCGCGTTTACATACCAATTGTATTAAAAGTTTGACCATTCAGCGGGAATTCAAAACGCTGCAGGCAAGCAGTGGGATTTGAGCTAATAGTTATTCTCGGCTCTGGCATCCTGCTTCGCTCAACCTCCTAAATCCATTTAGTCGTACATCCAAATCCCATAACGAAGCATACAGCATTTTGCCATTTTTTTACCTCAGCCGCACTACGTGACCCCCTCAGTCTTTCCACTTCTGCTTTGCATTGACTTAAAAGGGAATAACCATTTCCTTACCAATGCGCTTTGAATTGAAAAGACTGAAGGGCTATGAACGGGTCAAATACTTAATGCAATTGGTATTAATCGTTAGCGCAATGAGTCGTGTTATCGCTACACACTATGATTTCGACGAGGGTCTTTGATTAAAGGATTTGTTGAAAAAGGTGACTAGGGAAAGGATAAGCCCCAGATAGCCACATCAGACTATCTGGGGGATAACTCGCTTCGGATAAGCAGGCGCTAGCAAGCCAATCTAAGCACTCAATTAAAGCGCTGAATTTGCGCTAACTGAGCTTGGTTTGTTGGGTTACTGACGGCTCCGTCTGCGACATTTAGATGAATGTTCAAATAGGAGAATATACAATTATCTCGACTATAAAAATCATTCAGTGGAAGACTAAATGCCACTAAACCTAATTAGGTTTGATACGGAACAGCTCCTAAAACCATCTACGGGAACGATGAACTATAGACTAAAAAAAACTGCTGTGCATAACCTTGTGAGTAAAAATGTACAAATATTAAAACAAAAGAACCCAAACCAACTAAAGTCCTTTTATTTCATAACGTTAAAGTATTACCTAGTGTTCAACACACACAGAGCAAAGATACTAAAGTGTACTGCTGTACCACTTAAGTCGACCATAAAAGGCCCTCTTCAACTAGATGACTAAATATCGTAGTGCAGGCCACATTCACGTTTTATACCGTTAAACCTTGTCTCCTCTTCGGTCATACCCAACTCTAGCGGTTTGCTCGAATGAGTATCACCGACAGAGACATAACCTTGATCCCATAACGGATGGTACGGTAGGTCAAACTCGGTAAGGTATTCATGTACCTGCTTGTTACCCCATTCAATAATAGGCAGCACCTTATACCGCTTACCATGAATAGCGAGCACTTGTAGTGCTTCGCGAGTGCTCGACTGCGAGCGTCTAAGCCCTGCAAACCAAGTCCCCACTTCTAACTCTTTCAGCGCACGCTGCATAGGTTCAACTTTGTTGATCTGGTTATAGCGATCCAGTCCATCAATACCTTGCAACCATAAAAAACCAAACTTAGCTTCTTGCCAGGCAGCACTCAACGGCGATGCATAAACTTTAAGATTAAGCGTTAACCGCTCAGTCAGCTCATCGATGAACTTATACGTTTGGCTAAACAGGTAACCGGTATCAGTTAAAATCACTGGTACGTCGGACTGTTTACTACTGACCATATGCAACATGACGGCGGCTTGAATACCAAAGCTAGACGACAGTGCTGCCTTACCAGGTAAATATTCAAGCGCCCAACTAACTCGCTGCTGCGGCGTTAGCTCATCTAGAAATGCGTTTACCCTTTTTAGCTCAATACGCTGCTCTACTACTGGCGCTGAAAGCAAAGCTTTCAGCGCCTCTTTAGAGATAACAGAATCAATCTGTAGCTCAGCCATGGAAATCCTTAGCAGCATCTATCACTGCGGTTACAACACCGCTACGAACGGTGTAGTTACCAAATGTCTCACCGACTTCACGCTCTGAAACATAAAGCGCAAACAGGCTATCTAACTCAGCAAGGATTTCAGCTTCCTGAATATTCTCGCGATACAGTTTATTTAATCGTGTCCCTTCAAAGCTGGCACCTAGATAAAGATTGTAACGACCTGGTGCCTTACCGACTAAACCTATTTCAGCGGCGAATGGACGCGCACAACCGTTAGGGCAACCTGTCATGCGGATCACAATACCTTGATCCAAGAAACCATGCTTATCCTGTAGTGCTTCCACTTTGGTTAAGAAATCAGGGAAGTAACGCTCGGCCTCTGCCATTGCAAGGGCACATGTTGGCAGTGCAACACAGGCAATTGAGTGACCGCGAGTTTCAGTAATAAGCTTACCCATCAACCCGTGTTGTCTTGCTAGCGCTTCAATTTTGTCTTTATCTGCTGCAGGTACGCCAGCAACGATAATATTTTGATTAGAGGTCATGCGGAAATCACCTTGGTGAATTTTTGCAATCTCTCTTAGCCCTGTTTGTAGCGGTTGGCCAGGCAAGTCTTTAACACGCCCACCTTCAATAAATAGAGTTAAGTGCCAGTTATCATCAACGCCCTGCTTCCAACCATAACGGTCTCCGCGGTCACCGATAACGACGTCTCGCTTTGGCTGAAACTTAATACCAGTGCGCTTTTCGACTTCCGCTTTAAACGCGTCATAGCCGTGCTTAACAATCGTGTACTTAAGGCGAGACAGCTTACGATTCTCTCGGTTACCCCAGTCACGTTGTACGGTCATCACAGCTTCGGCAAACTTAAGGGTATCTTCGGCTTTGATGTAACCAAAGTCATCAGCTAAACGTGGGAAAGTGGCAATTTCGCCATGAGTCGATCCCATACCGCCACCAGCAACCATATTAAAACCAACTAACTCGCCCGCTTCGGCAACAGCCACAAAGCCTAAATCATTGGTGTAAACATCAACATCGTTATCTGGCGGTACTGCGACAGCCATCTTAAATTTTCGAGGTAGATAAGTCTTACCGTAAACAGGCTCAACCTCTTCACCTTCTGTGGTGACTAACTTCTCATCATCTAACCAGATCTCAGCGTAAGCTTTTGTGTGCGGCAGCATGTTGTCAGACAACTGCTTGGCGTAAGCATAAGCTTGCTGATGTAACTTTGACTCAACCGGATTTGGGTTACACATCACGTTGCGGTTTACATCACCACAAGCTGCAATCGAATCCAATGCTTCACGGTCAAGATCTTGAATAATGGTCTTCAAGTTACGCTTTGGAATACCATGATATTGAAAGGTTTGACGCGTCGTTAAACGAATGCTGTTTGAACTGGTTAGGTTTGAAGCAATATCGTCGACCGCTAACCATTGCTGTGGCGAACACACGCCACCAGCAACGCGAGCGCGCAACATAAAGCTATATAATGGCTCTAGCTTTTGCTCTTTACGTTCATTACGCAGATCACGGTCATCTTGTTGATAGAACCCATGAAACTTAATTAACTGTTGATCACCTTCGCTAAACGCACCCGTTACCGCAGTGTCTAAACCTTCTTGAATGGTGCCACGTAGATAGTCACTGTCGGTCTTTAAATATTCGTTTACTGCTAACTTCTTCTCACTCATAGCAAGATACTCTCTATTATTCTTTTATATTTGCTGCTGGTAAATCAGTTACCAGCGCCTCATCAATGCGTTCTGTTTGCTCAAATAGAGATCAATAAACGTCTTTTTGGTAACGCTTTGCTGCTCGCAAGGTCTCAAGGTACTCTTCAGCTTGCTCAATGGTTTTTCCACCAAACTTCACCGCTACATCTAACAGTGCTTGGTGTACATCTTTCGCCATGCGCTCTGCGTCACCACAAATATAGAAATGCGCACCATTTTCTAACCACTGCCACAAAGCTTCACCCTGCTCAGCAATCTTATGTTGTACATACACTTTATGTTCTTGATCACGAGAGAAAGCTAAATCGATGCGCGAAAGCTCACCGCTTTGCAGATACTGCTGCCACTCTGTTTGATACAAGAAATCTTGCTCAAAGTGAGGGTTACCAAATATCAGCCATGCGTTGCCTGCTATCCCGTCAGCTGAGCGCTGCTGCATAAATGCTCTAAACGGTGCCACGCCGGTTCCTGGGCCAACCATGATGACTGGTGTTTCTGGGTTTTCAGGTAAACGGAAGTGATTGTTCGGTTCAACATAAACTTGTAGCTGTTGTCCCTCTTCTGCACTTGCGAGGAACTGAGAAGCGCCGCCAAAACGGGCAACACCATCACGCTCATCTTCAACAAGTGCGACCGTCAGGTGCACTTCAGATTCCACTTCAGCTTGGCTAGAGGCAATGGAGTAGAGTCTTGGCGTGATACCACGAAGCAAGCCTACTAGCTGCTCAGCATTCACGGTTGCGGGATGTTGACGCACTAAATCAGCCACTTGGTTATTATTGATATATTCACGAACCAGCGCTTTGTCGCTACTGAGGTCAAGCAATGCCTGACTTTGACTGAGCTCTGCCCAGCCTGTTACCAGTCCTGGGTAAAGTTGCGTTAGCTCTTTCTTATTCAGCAGTGCTTCACGCAAACTTAAACTGTCGCTGCCTAAGGTCACTTGCTCATCACCGTTAAGGCTCAAGCTTTCAAGTAATTCATTAACCAGCTGCTCGCTGTTGGTAAACCACACACCAAGTGCATCACCCGCTTGATAACTAATACCCGATTCACCCAGTTCAATTTCAACGTGGCGTACATCGCGGTCGGAGTCACGGCCGGTTAGCTTTTGGCTTGCTAACAATTCAGCGGTGTAAGGCTTTTGCTTAGTAAAGCTTGCTGTTGCAGATGATGTGCCGCCGATTGAAACCACGCTAGCGCCCGCACTGCTGATTAATGGCTTAACGGCCTCCAGTACGCTCTCTTGCCAAGTTGCTGCAGACTCTTCGTAAT
The DNA here is from genome assembly GCF_019654975.1 of Shewanella sp. c952. Classification (GTDB taxonomy): domain Bacteria; phylum Pseudomonadota; class Gammaproteobacteria; order Enterobacterales; family Shewanellaceae; genus Shewanella. Next base: position 13,020 of record NZ_BPEW01000024.1, on the reverse strand, counting down.
CAACATCACACTCAATAAGCGGTGAAATAGCAGTCGCACCGAGCGCTGCTAAGCGAGCATCAAAGTCTTTACCTGTCTGGCAGAAAAACTCATAGCTTGAATCGCCTAATGCCAATATAGAGTAATTAAGGTTATCTAACTTAGGTGCACGCTTCGATGACAAGAATTTATGCAGTTCAATAGCATCGTCTGGTGCATCACCTTCACCGTGTGTGCTAACAACCAACAGCAGCAGTGTTTCTTGCTTTAACTGACGTGCTTTGTAATCGCCCATTGAAACCAAGTTAACGGCATAACCTTGCGCTTGTGCTTTCTCAGCAAGCTCAGTGGCAACACCACGACCGTTTCCAGTCTGGCTACCATATAAAATGGTAATCGTTTGCTCTGCACTCGCTTGTGGTACAGCGGATGTTCCTTGCTCTGATGTAGCAGCGAGATAACCACTTACCCACGCAAGTTGAACGGCACTCAGTTCAGCAGTTAGCTGTTTTAACTTATCGACCTGCCCAGAAGACAAAGGTGATGCGAGTGATGAAAGCTCTTTTAACAACATTAGGACGGCCCAGTATCAGTATAATGTTGGCAAGCTTAGCCTCTCACTTGAAAAGTAAAAAAGAATAAAAGATGATTTTTAATTCCATTTTGGAATATACAAAGCTCGAAAATTAAGCTACAAAAGTAACTGACATTTGAATGAATTCACTTTTGGTGGGCTTGATGACAGCAAACTTCTATCTAAAAGTGTGGCCTAGCGCAAAATTTTCAGTCTGACCAGTACCAGAAACACGATATTGAAAAATATGCACTTGTGTCTAAATTCAGAGTCGCCACAATATGCAGCCTTACAAATAAAAAATGACATCTGTCCCTACGAATGTCCTCAACTGAGAGGTTAACCTTTGTGAAGTTAGGTATCCCCAAAGAAAGTCACGCAGGAGAAAGTCGAGTTGCACTTATTCCAGCCAATGTGGCCCGACTCCTAAAAAAGAATGTGCAAGTGCTGGTTGAAACCAATGCAGGAAGTAAAGCCGGGTTTACCGATGAAGATTATATCGCAGCAGGCGCAACAGTCGCCTCCCGCGAACAAGTCTTAGGTGATGCCGATGTAATTACTGTTGTTAACGCCAAAGGCGAGCAGCTTGCAGAGCTCAAAACCAGCATTAAACCAGAGCAGATTGTCATCGGTATGATGGATCCTCTGGCGCAACCAGAGAATGCTCAAGCCATTGCAGAGACAGGTGCTACAGCGATTGCACTTGAGCTTGTACCGCGTATTACGCGTGCGCAAAGCATGGACATCCTCTCGTCAATGGCCACGATTGCAGGTTATAAAGCTGTGCTACTGGCTGCCCATAAAGCACCACGTTTATTCCCAATGATGATGACAGCAGCAGGTACCCTCAAACCTGCACGCGCTTTCATTATGGGTGTCGGCGTTGCAGGCCTTCAAGCTTGTGCAACCGCCAAGCGTTTAGGCGCGGTAGTTGAAGCTTATGATATTCGCCCTGCAGCCCGTGAGCAGATCATCTCAGTCGGTGCCAAACCGGTAGAGCTCGATTTAGAAACTGAGAATACCGAAACCAAAGGTGGTTATGCCGCCGAGCAAAGTGATGACTTCTTAAAACGTCAACAGCAAGCAATGGCCAACGTTTTAGCCCAGCAAGATATCGTTATCACCACGGCTGCTATTCCAGGCCGAAAAGCACCTATCTTGATCACTAAAGAGATGGTTGATGGCATGAAAAGTGGCACTATCATCGTTGATCTTGCCGCTGAAACTGGCGGTAACTGTGAACTAACAGAAGTTGATAAAGAGGTGGTTTACAAAGGTGTGACCATTCTAGGTCCATCAAATGTGCCTGGCAGCGCGGCTAATCATGCTAGCCAAATGTACGGCACTAACATTGAAAACCTACTTAAACTGATTGTCGACAACGATGGTGTATTACATCTCGACTTCGACGATGAGATTGTTAATGACACTGTTGTGGCGCACAAAGGCGAAGTGGCAAGTGCGCGTCTACGCGATCTTTTAGGACTACCAGCGCAGGAACCAACACCTGAAGCTGCTACACCGGAGGCTAAATAAATGGAAATTTTACTTTTACTGACCCTATTTATGGTCGCGGTTTTCCTCGGCGTCGAGATGATCACCAAAGTACCGCCAACACTGCATACACCATTGATGTCGGGCTCAAATGCGATCTCAGGGATCTCGTTAGTGGGCGCACTGTTGTCAGCAGGTTCTGGCGCTGGAATTTGGGTCAATGTGTTTGGTTTTATCGCCGTGGTACTTGCCACAATTAATGTTGTTGGTGGCTACATGGTTACTAACCGCATGCTAGCTATGTTCAAAAGGAAATAAGCCACTATGAGTACGACGATTATTTATCTCGCCTATTTGGTGGCTGCGAGCTTATTTATCTTAGGGATAAAAGGCCTAACCAAGCCCCGTACGGCAGTACGAGGTAACCAACTTTCAGCACTGGGTATGTTCATCGCTGTAGTAGTCACCTTGTTAGATCAAAGCATTTTAAGCTATGAGTGGATCATTGCCGGTGTGTTACTCGGTGGTACCATTGGTGCCGTTATGGCGACCAAGATCCAAGTGACTTCAATGCCACAAATGGTTGCGATGCTAAACGGTTTTGGTGGCGGCGCGTCACTTTTTATTGCACTCGCTAACTTCCTTGACCCAGAGTCAGCCACTCACACCGTTGCACTCGTATCCATTAGCGCAACAGTGATTATTGGTGCAGTGACGCTTTCAGGTTCATTTATCGCCTTTGCTAAGCTGCAGGAGCTTATCTCAGGTAACCCGATAAAGGTGCCAGGCAATAAAATCTTCAATGCTTTGCTACTGATAAGCGCTGTTGGTTTAGCCATTGCTATTGTGATGGATCCAAGCAACATCAACCTTATCTACGCACTGGTTGCTGTATCTCTGGTACTCGGTTTATTGTTAGTCATCCCTATTGGCGGCGCAGACATGCCAGTTGTTATTGCACTGCTTAACTCATACTCAGGTATTGCAGCGGCGACCACTGGTTTTATTACCGGCAATACAGTATTGATTATATCGGGTTCACTGGTTGGCGCATCAGGTATTATTCTGACGCAGATCATGTGTAAAGCGATGAACCGCTCACTATTTAACGTGCTATTTGGCGTGATGGCAGAAGGCGGCGAAACGGTCGATGCAGATGAAGTCTATGCCGGTAAAGTCACCTCTTCATCACCTGAAGAAGTTGCCATGCTACTAGAAACCGCTGAGCGCGTTGTGATTGTGCCAGGTTACGGTTTAGCCATGGCGCAAGCACAACATGCAGTGCGCGAACTAGCGTCAGTATTGGAAGCGCGTGGCACCAATGTGCTTTACGCTATCCACCCAGTCGCAGGTCGTATGCCTGGGCACATGAACGTGTTACTAGCAGAAGCTGAAGTGCCTTACGAGCAGTTAATCGAGATGGACGAGATTAACCCGCAGTTTGAGCAGACTGACGTAGCGATTGTGATTGGTGCCAATGATGTTACCAACCCAATGGCACGCGAAGATAAAGGTAGCCCAATTTATGGTATGCCAATTCTTAACGTCGACAAAGCTAGAACGGTCGTAGTCGTCAAGCGTTCACTTAGCCCTGGTTTTGCTGGCTTGCCTAACCCGCTTTTTGCAATGGATAACTCAGTCATGTTGTTTGGCGATGGTAAAAAAGCCATTGTTGAGTTAACTCAAAGCTTGAAAGAAGCTGACTAAGGCAATATACAAATCTAAAAAGACCGCATTCGCGGTCTTTTTTTTAATCATAAATTTATCTTGATTTGTTAAACTTATGTATAAAATCAGACTTGAAAGTCAATTTTACTTATACTGCATAAAACAGATACTGCGCTTATACCCGTGCTACCTGAAGCTGCAGGATTCAGTGGGAATTTAATAGGCTTTAATCGCAGGTTAATTGCGCCATGCTGAACCTAAGCACCTACATCCATGTAGGCGAGGCATTGATTGCCATTAATGGTCGTTCCCTGAGTAAAATCAATAACACAGAGTAAAGTCCATGCTTTTTAAATAAGAAGAATAATATGAAACCAAATTTCATTTCCACGCTCTCTGTCAGCTTGATGCTGCTCACCCCTTTAAGTGCTGTTCAGGCCAATGATGAGCCAGTTAAAACCGCTCCAGTGACTAATGAAGCTGCCCAGCAACCAGCAACATATCAATGGAGTGATAACTGGGGCATAGGTATTGGTATGCGCCGCGGTGATATTCCTTATGCCACCGAAAAAGATGAGGTGTATGACACACTGCCACTTATCTATTTTCAAAATGACTATTTCTACATAAACGGTATGGAAGCCGCAGGGCATATTTGGAAAAACGATAACCATCAAGTAAACCTTTATACCCGCTTCCGTTTTGTTGATATCCCGCAAGAGTTGCAAAATGACACCCAATCTCAAGCTTTCGATTTCGGACTACAGTACCGCTTTGTTAAAGATCAGTGGGATGTCGACTTGGCCTTTTTATCTGATTCGCACAAGCGCAGCTATGGTTATAGCCGAACCCAATACCTTTGGGAGTCTGAAGACTGGCGCTTAATACCCTACGCCGAGTTCCAATGGAAAAGTGCTGACTTTAATCAGTTCTATTACGGCTTAGATCAATATGATGTTGGCGGTGGCGTGAGCTTTAATGCCGGTGTTAAAGCACGTTACCATGTGATTAGTAATCTATATCTACTCGGCCAATTCGGTGTTGGCCGCTTAGAAGATGATGTTTATAACCTGCCCACTATTAACAACCGTTTTCAGTATGAGTCCTTCTTTGGTTTCGGCTTTTTCCCCGAGTCAAAGAAAAAGAGTTACTCAGCTAAACCTGTCATAACTAAACAGGAAAAGCCGACTGAATACCTGCGTATAGCCCACGGTTGGGCAACGCCATCAAATCTGAATGCCATACTCAAGTGGCAGACCAAAACCGATCCTTACAACAACCAGATGACCTCGGCATTTTATGGCACACAGTTAACCGATACCTTGTTTACTCTGCCCATCGAAATGTATTTAACCCCTGGGATAGTCTGGCATCATGACTCAGAAGTTCAGAATGATATTGCCGAAGCCATTATCGCAATTAAGGCCTATTACACCTTCCAAATTGGGCCGCGTTTCAGGCTTGGTGTCGCCGAAGGTTTATCTTATGCCAGTAGCGTGACCTATATAGAATCGAGCGAGCTTGCAGAGAAAGATTACAAACCATCGAAGCTACTTAACTACTTAGATTTCTCTTTAGATGTCAATGTCGGTGATATTTTCAATTCACGCGATATGGAAAACCTCTGGTTTGGTTACAGTATCCATCACCGCTCCGGCATTTTTGAATCAAGCTCAGCTTTTGGCCGCATTAGTGGTGGCAGTAACTATCAATCACTCTACCTGCAATGGCATTTCTAAACGTTTTTTATAATTAAAAAAGGCCGCATAATGCGGCCTTTTTCTCTTTATAAGCTTTGCCTTTTACCGAGAAACCTTCACTTCAGGCGAGTTAAGCAGTGCCAAAATAGGATTAGCAGACATAACCCGTGCTTTAAGCGATAAACCGATTATGAGGCCTGCGATAAAGCCACCAATGTGCGCCCAATAAGCAACTCCGCCCTCGGCCGCCCATGCGCCAAAAAGGTTTATCAATAACCAAATAGCAAAAAATACCATTGGCGATAACTTCTTTTGGTAGATAACAAACATAAAGGTGAGGCTGGCATGCCTAAACCACAACAGGTACATGCCAAATAACCCTGCTATAGCACCACTTGCACCAACCATAAAGATAGCTGAAGTTGGGTCTGACGCTATTTGCGCGAATGCAGCGGCAAAACCACATAGAAGATACACAGCCAAAAAGCGTGAATGACCAATTGCATCCTCTAAATTGTCACCCACCACATAGAGAAAATACATATTACCTAGCAGATGGATAATATCGCCATGCAAGAACATATGGCTTAGCAACGGCATCACCTGCTGACCTTGCATCACTAACGAAGGCTGCATCGCAAAATGATCGAACACCCACACTGTTGCCGGTTCGCTATAACCATAAGCAAAGAAGATGATGATATTTAACGCCAGCAAAGCATAAGTAACCCACGGCTTAGTCTTGGTTTTGAGGTTATACTCAATAGGCATCTGCAATAGAAATTGAAACAGCCAAGTTTTAACGCTGGTTTTCTGATTAAGTAGCTCTAATGCCGCTCTTACTCTAGGAGATTGCACTACCTTTTCACGTTCATGCTCATCAATCCAAACACCAGTGCAAGAGTGGCAGACATCGACCTCTATCTGAAAGTCGTCCATCAAATAATAGTGCTGCATATTACATTGGCAGTGGCTGCATTTTCGAGATGATACACCTAGATTCTCACCTAAAGCGTTTTCGATGCCAACATTGCTATTGCCATTATCAGCGACAGACAGCGCGCCATTGAGCTCACCACTATCAAACCAAATTCCGCCGCATTGAGTACAGCTATCCACTTCTTGACCATGAAAGTCAAACACTCGCATCGCTTGGCTGTTACAGCCTGGGCAGATGATTGTCATTTTATATCCTTATTCGACAGTAATATCAGCAGCTTTTAGCTCAATAGCTAATGCTTGGTAGTTATCTTTTAACATTGGCAGGGTTGATTCAGATACCCCTTTGGTTAACTCTTTAAGTTTTTTTGCGCCAAATTTGGCACCGTAAAATCGCGTTTCCATTTTGGAAATAATATCGGCAGATGCCATATAAAAACGCCGCGTCTCGGTTAAGATCTGTGTTGGCGTTTCTAGCGTATTGGCGGAGTAACGCATATTCTCCCAAACAAAGGTGGCCATATTGGGGTGAATACTCTTTAAATCATAAGGAGAGCTTTTTGCTACTGTATCTGCGTATTCATTGATAATGGTCACGTTGTCATTCACTTCATCATAAAGCGCATGTCGCAGATAATAATTATTCTGTTTGTTAGATAATTCATCAAAAACGATAGCTTGTGATAAGCCTTCTTGAGCCGCGAGGTAGACACCGACAATGGTGGCAATGATCATAAATACTTGGCTAATCCAGAAACTAGTCTTTACTAACTCTTGATTATCTAATTTGGGGAAGCGCTTTATAGGTTCTGCAGCAGCGCTGACCTGAGGTTTGACATCCATTTCTTGCATTACTCCTTGATGCTGAATATTTAATTCATAACTCTTAAAATCTAGAACGCCGCAAGCATATACAAAAACAACTTTGCTCGCTATAACCTGTAAGTGTTTTTTAGAGCTGTATTCAATAGTATTTGGTACTCAATATACAAGAATATAGCGACCATTCTCATCATCAACTAAAACGATAAATTCCACTTGCTTATCGTTCATTTATGCATCAAGATTGGCAATCGAAACTTTAGTCAATATAAGTGAATTTAAATGCTACACACAGCAGCTATGGAGCTAACGTCACCTTTTATCGAAAACAGAAAAGAGACGCTAATTGATACTAATAGCCACTGGATAAAACTCACTAATGCGCAGCGATTTGCCTTTTATACCTTAGCGAAATTGGGCTACCAACTTTTGTTTGTTCGTAATGCGAATAATTGCAGCACTGCCGTTGCCAGCCAAGACAATAAACTCGCAACAATAGATGATGAAGGTGAGATTAATTTTAATCCAAGTATCGTACTAAGAGAGCAGAAATAGCCTTATTCAGTAACCCCCTACACAAGCTGCTTCTGACTAAACAACAACACTGCACTTCGCCCCAGTAACATATCAATCATTGATGGCCCATGCTCACCAAGCTCCGCAGATGCCTTAGCGTTAAGCGAACCTAATGTTTTATATTGCGCAGAATCCAACTGGCTAGAACCGCAGATAGAGAAAAACAGCTTAACGATACCGCTAAATGTTGGCGACTCTAGCGCTCTAAGCCAAGAGGTTCGCAATGCATCACGGCAACTAAAATCTAAGTGTTCCATAAGTAAACTTGCAAATTTGGGTTCGAGTTGGATTAAGAAGTCCGACTTATGAGGGAAATGATGGCTAATACCGGTACGGCTGATGCCAGTTGCTTCAGACAAGCTTGAGTAGGACATAACGTCATAACCCATTTCTAGGATCTGCTTCTGCGCTTCAATTAAGATCTGCTCGATAGTGTGCTTAGTTTCAGCTTTTGAACGCTTTGGCATAATACTTCCCGTTGGCTTTGTGCAATTGATCTCACTCTATCAAAAGCATGCTGCTGAAACTCGCATCTTGTGTAGCAATCTGACTGGTGTTCAGCTTAGGTTCAGCTAAAAATGGTTGCTATGCTCACTATGGTTGGGCTTTATCAGCAGATTTGCAGGTATTAGAACGTTGGGATCAAGTTAGCTTAATGCAGCCTCACTTTTGCGCCAAGATTGGTTGGCCTTTGAATGAAGACTAATTGCATTTTTAACTGGTGTTACCAAGCAACCTGTTTGAATTTGTAGGCTCATGGCTATTAATCGCCTCCAGCGGGGTATGTGCAGACACTGCTGAAGCACGCTTCAAGTACGTCCATGTAAGCTCAGCGAAAACATCAGACCTCCATGGACGGGGGGAATGCCAAATTATGTATGGAACAGAATTGGCCATGTTTTCGACGGCTTCAGCCGTATCTACACTGGTTAACTGGTGTTTAAATTTATACCCTTGCGGTTTGAAGCTTAACGCGGAAATGCGTCAAAATCATTTTCACTGATAAAACTGGTCAGTAGCACAATTAAAGCTTTGGGCTTATAAAAGCTAATGTAGGATGCAAGATCCAAGACCTGCCCCCGAATTATCATATAGGCTGGAGCCTAGTGACTTTTCTTCCAGCGTGAACATTGCACTTTATGCAATGATGGCAGTTCTTTGTTTCACTCAGGCAGTGAAACTAGGAATCAGTTCTTTCTATGTTACAACTCATTGTTGATACAAGGTTTTACTGTTAGTCTTGAGTGATTAAAATACTGGCGACCTGTTCTTATTAAGACCGTTCTTATTCGGAATTCAGCCTAATATACTGTTATATGCCTAAGGGAACTATGCGTAGAATTCAACTTTTAGCACTTATTTCAATATGTTTATTTTGTAATTTCGCAAAAGCTATTGAACTATGCGTTAACGAAATAGAATTGGATATTGATAAACCTCTTTTAGATAAATCCCTTGGTAAAGTAGCTGTATACGCTGACGAAATTTACGGTAAAAGTTGTTTGGTTTGCGCTGAGGTTTTAGAACTCGATAAAGACAGAATTGAGTTTCATATAACAAGCCCAACCAATAAAGATGTAATTCTAAATACCTCTGCAACTATTGCCATAGCATTGCCAAGTGGTAAGGTTCTAGATAAAAAGTTGTATCATAGTTGCAAAGTACGGGCGGTGGCATCCGGCATATAACAAGTCATTAAAGCAGGACAAAAAACAGTTGGTTTTTGCTCCTGCGTCGCTTATTTTAACCAACTATTTTTTGCCTCTTAATGGGGCGTTATACAGCAAGGAACTATGAGCGAAATATTCAAACAAAATAGTATTAATTTAGCCATTTCAACTATAGCTATTTTATCTGGTTACTACTTCGAGCTAGGTGGTGCCTTGTTTTGGTTTGGCGGGCTTTTAGTAATCCCTGCAATTGCTATTTGGTTTCAGTTTAAGTTCGCACTTGGCAGTTTTCTGTTACGACTCAGTATTGCTGTTTTACCTTGGTTGGCTCTGTGTCTTACTGGTTTATTATGGGCATCAAAAACAGAACATGATGGTCAACGAACCATGAATATGTTCTTTTTTGAAATGCCTTTATATTCTGTTGTTGCTGGGGTTGTTGTAGTCACGGCATGCTTTTTCTTTCAAAAAACTAAAGCTCAGAGTTAGTTGCTGTATAACAAGTTACTCAAAAGGACGCAAACGCTTGGCTTGCGCTCCTTCGTCGCTAATTTTAGCCAAGCATTTATGCGCCCATTAGTAAGGCGTTACCGCATATCCTTTTGCCATACTTTCCCTAATGAAACTCAACCCCCAAGCGCTTTAACTCTAACAAGGTTTTGTCCCAAAACAAGTTAGTCATAATGACTCAATGCATATTATGCTTGCGTGTAGCCATATTAATGATGGTCTTTGCATATCAACGTAAGGGTCTATTATATAGAGCTTTATAGCAGCACTAGTCTCAATGATTCTAATTTTGGATTAATGCTATTTGCATCTATAGTCTTTATACATAACCATAGCGCAATATTTGGCTAGCTCATCTTCTTTATTTTTCTCTAATTTAACCCTTTGCTGCTCAGCTACTATTGCTTGAGTGTTTTGAAGTACTAAATCCATTTTTCTTTTATTTTCAACTTGAAAAATACATTAGCCAGCCATTATTAATCAAAAACATAGCAGACTCTCACCAAGTATATCTATGACGGCTTGGTTCCTCGCCTCTAATCTTCGCCCAACACACTAATAGGCTATGCGAAGTAGGCCCTAAGAACGTAAAACAGACACGTATAGTTAGTTTTTCGGTAAGGAAGGTTAACTCTGTCAATTTGACTGAGGAACGATGTGGTAAGTGACGATTTGAATTTAGCTGGTGGGAATATACCGACAACTACTTGAGAAGTGTCGCCTTCGTTTATTCAAATGCTCACAGTAGTGACTAAACTCTTGCAATGTGCCTACAGGACCATGAAACAGTTGGCCAAATTCAGTGACGATTTTTATCCAGTTTGCTGTCGGGATATTTAGCCGGTCAAGTATGCCACTAGCCTTTGAATCGATGGCCCCATGTTTGTCATCTCGAATGGCTCGGCCTGTCTCATCTACCAATACAAGGTAGTCTTGCAGTGAGAAAACTATACCTTTGGGTTGATTAGCGCGTTCATTACCAACAAACGATAAAAGACTTTTGGGTTGTTCACCTGATAGTGCAGCTTTCACTCTGAGCTTGATACTAGTGAAATCTGATTGCTCGGGTGTACTAGCCATTTGAGCTCGAATCGGGTTGAGCTCCACATAGGCCATGCAAGCCAATACTGCAGCCTCATCCAGTAAAGCTTGAGACTTAAACCGCCCTTCCCAGAAATGGCCTGTGCAATTGTCTTCTAGGTTGGCTTGTCTCGCAATAGGCTCATTGAGGCACCGCATAAACCAACTAATATCACTTAGCCTTGAGCGATAGGTCGCTATTAGATGTTTAAGCTGGGTAACAGCATACTCTTCAATCACTTCGCCCTTGGCAAATTTCTGTGTTAGCACTGTGCCATTAAATAGCTTATGCCATTGCAACACCACATCTCTATCTGACCAGGCATTAACCTGTCCTACGTCAACGTGCAGCACAAGATGAAGGTGATTACTCATCACAGCATAGGCCGCAACATCTATCGAAAATACCTCTGTTAGCTTCAATATTTGCTTTTCAACCCAATCACGGCGGTGATCATAGTTCTTACCTGTATATTTGTCATTACCACACAGAAAGGCCCGCCGCACTACACGACTGCAACAATGATAATAAGCGGTATCTTCCAAACTAATGTGGGTTCGTCTTGGCCTTGGCATGCAACCTCCTTGTTAAATGCTCAAATCAAGCATAGTAGCAGGTCATCATTTAGGCCATTAACCATGGCTGTCTCGATGTTTTAGGTTCCGTTTCGCTACACATTTAAGCCAACTATTACTAATCCTCATTAGTCCTGAAGACACTGCTTATTGTCATTGCTCTAGTCGCATTGATACACAATGGCTGGCTTATGTTTTATATCTAAAAACTATAATTGAACGTTACCTCTAGCCCTGTTGTTGAACTGCCTTTTTTCTGTGCAATTTTTTTAACGTTAGAGTATAACCATCGTTGTAGGTTTTCTATGCTACCTGCTAAGAATAGCTCCTTGTTGGGGCATGATTTAACTTGGATATTAGTTGGTTTAGCACCAGATTCAGTATCCTTTAGGTCAAATGTAAGTGTGCACTTACTCGTAATGTTTTCCTTTATTGCAAATGATGGGTACTTGGGTTTTATCATTATTAGTGGGTTAAAGTCATGGTTTAGCTTAATACTTGGGACTATTGAGCTTTGAATTTCGCTAAAATTATCCTCTACACTCCAAATGATCTTTCCTGAAGACGTAACTATAGGTTTTATAATGTAAAGACGACCTTTCTGGGCATAGAAAGATAAAGAGGTGTAACCCTCTTTATCATTGTTTTCTAATAAATATTGATCTTTTGTGGCTATGAGGTAAGTAAAGTTTACGCTGTAAAAACCAGGCCTTAAGTTATTATATTTTTTCTTGTAATCCTCCATATTCTTATCTCTTATATTATTTATAATAGCTATAAATGCTGGTTTTTTCCCTTCAGCTTTATCTTCTGAAATAATTTTTATGCTAGCAGAGTTTATATGGAAGGAACTTTTTTCATCGCTGGGGTTAGAGGTTGATGTGCAGGCTGACAAAAACGTAAGGCAAGCAATTGATAGTATATAGATGTATTTCATATAAATCCCTTTATGTATGTTTCGAGTGCTTTACAGAGGCGAATATATACAATATTAATCGATAGGTATAGGTACAAGACAATTGGGCCGCCATACGCTCAATAATGGTTTGTAAGTATTCTTGCAAGACAATCTGTTGACTAGGATGTGGCAAGATAAGCTCAGTGAGCCAACGTAAATGTTTAAGTGACCAGTTAGCAGTGCCTCTGTAGCTGATGTTGCTTCTGAGTTGCAGTGCTTTTAGTTGGTATTTGGCATATTTTAAGTCCTTCATCGCCGTTTCTTGTGCCCGAGATAAATCCCTGATGGCTTCACCTTCAGGCTCTGGGACATAGATAGCGGTGAGGTCTTAATAAGTGGGGTCAGTGTCTGACGAATCCCCACAAAAAGACAAATAGAAATAATGAGATAGGAAAAATAATAAGGAACATTCATGGCATTTGGTGATCAAATTTATCGCCAAACAAAAATTACCACGAGTAAATGCCATGAATG
>NZ_BPEW01000023.1 GCF_019654975.1 Shewanella sp. c952 | reverse complement strand
GTTTCTTGGCTATTTTTACTGTGTTGTAGACTATTTGTGGAGAATAACTAAACGGCATAGCCTCCGCCTTGTCAAAATAGCCAATAAACTGCGGCAAAAACAACCGTGAAAGATCAACAGCCCCTAGCAACAGACATTGAAAGTTAAATCACATTTCACAGGTCTATTATTAGGTGAATAACTTCTTCTACATTCAAAGGCCAAAATAATGTTAAAAAAGACCTTCGTTTCACTGACTATACTGCTGTTCAGTTTGCCTATTTTTGCTAAACCTATTGCACTCGATGAATTGAATGTGATGCCGTTAATGAACGGACAAACCATTCCCTCAGCTTCACTAAAAGATCTCAATGGCAACAGTGTTGATATCGCCAAGCTCACAGCAGGCAAGCCAAGCATTATCTTTTTCTATCGCGGCGGCTGGTGCCCGTTTTGTAATTCTCAAATGGGTCAATTGCAGGCAATTGAGCCACAACTACTTGAGATGGGTTTTCAGCTGATAGGCATCTCTCCAGATACCCCTGAGAAACTAAAAGCTTCAATGACCAAACAAGACCTCAGTTATACCCTATTGTCAGATGCCAACTTAGACACCAGTAAAGCCTTTGGCCTAGCCTATTTCACTAGCGCCAAAACCACTGCGCGTTACACCAGCAAGATGAAGCTTGAAAATAAGCTGTGGCAAACGCCGTCTGGCGAACAGCGCTTAGTATTACCTGTTCCAGCCGTTTATATCAGCGATGCTAGCGGCCTAGTGCATTTCCAATATGTAAATCCAAACTTTAGAGTGCGCCCAGCACCTGAGCTAATTACTACCGCGGCAAAACTGGCACTCAAATAATCGCTTGCAGCTGCGCTTCGGCGTAGCTGTTAAAGACGGGATTAGCTATAATCTCTCCGCCGTATCCTCACTTACTTTCCACGGCGGAGATCTCATGTCCGATACCAGTTATAACCAAGCCCTTTTAGACTTTGCTAACGCAGGTCTTGCTGCACTTTCCGATTATGCAGCAAAAAGCAGCAGTGCTAAAACCCCCGCCGCTGAGAGTCATTTTTTATGTAGCTGGATGGTAACCGCCCTTAAAGAACGTCGCTTTTCTAAATTGATAGCCGATGATCTTACCTTTTGGATAAGACAGGCTCGTAGCATGGGCGCTGCTGCAGAACTTAAACTTTTACTACAAAAGATTAGCCAGCAGTACAGCTACATTGGCGGTAAACAGCAAGGACTAGCCGCATCTTTAAAAGCGATGCTAGCTGAACTTGAAGCCGACGATTGGCTTATCATTACCGATCAAGAAGTGACTAAAAAGCTAAAGCTCGCTAGTGATGGTCACTCGAGTTTGATCATACCAGAAGATCAATTTCAGCAACGCATTGATGGCAATGAACTGTTAAAACCCATTACCCTTTATGTACGCGCACCAGAGCCCGCCTTTGCCGCTGTGGCTTATAAACATGATCTAATACTTAGCGCTGGTAACAAAAAGGCCTCATTGATTAAGCACCATAAGGCTTATCAAATCTGGCCGAAAAATTTGCAACCTGCATTGGCGCTGTTACAGCCATTAGTGGATTAATCTAACGCTATTAAGTAAAAAGGCCTGCTAAATGCAGGCCTTTGTTATACCAATTGCATTAAAAGTTTGACCATTCAGCGGGAATTCAAAGCGCTGTAGGCAAGTAGTGGGATTTGAGCTAATAGTTATTCTATATCCAAATCTCATAGCGAAGCATAAAGTGTTTTGAAACCCGCACTACGTGAGCCCCTCAATCTTTCCACTTCTGCTTTGCATTGGCTTAAAAGGGAATAACCATTTCTTTACCAATGCGCTTTGAATTGAAAAGACTGAGGGGCTCTGAACGGGTCAAATACTTAATGCAATTGGTATTATCTATTGCATTGCAATTGCTTTTAGAATGTTACGCTAACATTGGCGCTACAAGTAGTCGTTCCTGCATCACATGCTTTATAGGTGTATGTACCACCACCTTTAGTGCTAATAGTATCGGTATAAATCGTATTACTTGCTGATGAACCAACAAAGTTGCCATCACGATAAACATCGACTGTACTGCCTGCTGCGCCACTAAAGCTAAGCTCAACTGTTTTTACACCACGTTGCTTAAAATGGTCAGTCGTAACAGCTAGACCATCGCCAGTGCCTGGGTCACCACCGTTATCACCACCAGCACAACCATTAGCCGTTAAGTAAGCATCAGCCGCTGCTGCATCTGCAATACCGTGACCAAAGTAAACATCATGCCCACTTGCACCACTGTCCATTGCTGAAGCATTCAATGCTGCGCGAATTTCGCTGCCGGTACATTCTGTATGGTTAGACCATACTCTTGCTGCAATACCCGATACTGCAGGTGTTGCCATCGAAGTACCGCTCATAAAGCCGTAATCAGAAGTGCCTATGGCAATATCAGCATTCGCAGCCGCAATGAGCGCTGCTTTGTCTTCAAATGCTGCGCCAACAGCAGGGATAGTCGTAGCGTTGGTATCGCCTAATGTTCCATAAAGCATACCCGGTTCATTATTGATAATAACCGCGCCGACACCACCTGAGTTTTCACAATTAAGCACTTTGTCATGGAAAGAGATAACGCCACGGTCAATCATACAAACCATACCGTTTGCACCGCCATCAGTCGTTTCAGCGGTGCCCATGTAATACACGCTTCCAGAAATAGAGCCGGCATTTTCCATTGCAGAACTAGAGTACGCTACGCCATCAGCACTCATGTTGGATGCTGTTGCCATACCCGCTGGATAGGTTGATAGGGTATCGACACCGCCAGCGGCGATCTCAACACAGATACTGGTATCTGTTTTCTGCTTTTTACCACGACCTGTCGTACACGTTGGAAATTGTGAGAAATCTGCAATGTCGTTATTTGCATCATTGGCGCCAACCATCATCACTGAAGGATAACCAGCAGGGTATGAGCGAACACTGTTACCATCATTACCCGCTGCGGCAACGACAAGGCCACCTGCATCAGTGAAAGACTGGAATGCATTTGATTCTGTAGAGTTTGAACCACCGCCACCTAGGCTCATACTGATAATATTGGCGCCCGCGGCACTACATAAGTTAGCAGCATGAGCTAGATCGGATGAATAACCCCAACCCTCTGCATTAAATACTTTAATAATGTGCATATCTACGCCAGGAGCCATGCCCACAACACCTACGTTATTATCTGCAGCGCCAACCGTACCGGCCACATGCGTACCATGTGGGCCACCATTTTCATTCCAGTTGCCAGTACCGCTGTCATTGTCACCGCTAATATTGCCCCATTCAAAATCTGGATTCGAAGCATCTAAACCAGAATCAATGATACAAACTTTCATACCTGCTGCATTATCAAATCCAATATCATTTACATTAGATTGATAAACGGCGTAAGGAGTTATTTGCTGCGTCATAGGGTTGCCAACGTCATCACTGAAAGACATTAACGAGCGGCGTTGATCCACTTCGACAAGCTGAATATGTGGGTTGTTAAGCAAACCTTTCACTTGAGCGAGATCTTTTCCTGAAAATGTCGCAGCAATAAAGCCATCACCATCAAGCTTTAATTGTCCGCCCATCTTCTTTGCTAAGGCTTTTACAACGCCTTTTTTACTGTTATCCACTTGAATAACATATCGCTCATCTGCTATTGCTGCCCCAGAGGCGCCAACAGATAGTGCTATTAAGGTCGCTGCAATTCTTGTCAATTTCATATAGTGTTGCTCCAGAAAGGTTTGCATAAGGCTCTTTTATGGCCCAATTAATTATTAGATTCTTTAACTACAAATCCCTTAGATGGCAGTAATACCAACTAAATGGAACTTAAAAACCTAGCACAAGCCATCAAATGTAACAATACGTTAACAATTGTAAACTTTGTAAGTACATACCGATATGAATAAAACCTCCATATAAAAAATACTTCTAAAGCTAACTTATAATTATTTTTTTCAGATAATTAACTAATATTCTTCGATGCCGTATGTGAACTAAAAAGGTGAATTTAATGAGTAAAAATTCAACATATTTTTTTAGAATATCTTCCTAGCACTAAAGTATTAGCGAGTAATTAGCCGTTAGATGCGCTTTTAGAATTGCTGCTGAGGCTGGATATGACTCTGGTAAAGTAAGATAAAAATCGACGTTATCAGCCAAGTTATAAAGCTGGTTACCCCCTGAATTACAAAATACTCATTAGCTTTAGACACAAAAAAGCGCCCCGAAAGGCGCTCTTGTTAAATGGCAGAGAATTTAGTTGAGATCCGCTGCTGTGGTTTGCTTGTGACTGTGACCATCGAGTGTATCGAGCTCAACCTTAGGAATATTAAGCGCTTGCTCGGTGAGGTTATTATTACCTTTTAGCAACTCACTTAAATTGCCAGTTTTTGCATCAACCAGTCCAAGCTCTTGCAGCATAGCATCAACAACAGGGCCGTTAGCACGATAATTTAATGCGGCGGTAGTGACTTGCTCTGCAATGCCCCCTGGTTGGCCTGCCGTTTCTGCTGCACCAGTACCATTACTGTTACCAGCGCCGTAACCTTGCAGGATCTTAATGCCCTCTATGTTTTCGAGCGGCTTAACAGACTCTTTGATAATTTCAGGCAATGAGGCCAAAATAGCCAGCGAGCGTTGCAGGGCAATCTGTTCATCACTCAATACGTTTTCAGCTTCATGCAGTGCTTGCTTACCAGCGGCATCAACCGCATAGACTTTTTCATCGGCTTCAGCGCTTAACTTCTTCGCATCTGCAGCAGCTTTTGCTTCAATGAGGATAGCACTTGATCTATCTTCAGCCGCGCGCTTTTCTGCTTCCGCTTCAACGGTGACACCCACCGCCTCACGCTCAGCTTCTTTACGCGCATCAATCACTTCAATCTCTTTACGGCGGTTAGCTTCAGCGACCTGGCGGGTAGTGATCACGGCCTCTTCTTTCTCTACCTTGAGTTTTTCAGCATCTGCGGCTTTTGCGCGAGCAGCTGACTCCTCTTCAGATTTAGCAGCAACGGCTATCTGCTTATCTTGTTCAGCAACCTCAATATCTCGCTGTTGTTGAATACGAGATTGCTCAATCGCTTTACGTTTTTCAATTTCGCGGGTTTCGATATCTTTAGTTTTCTCAATCTCAGCAGTCTCTACAGCACGCTCTTTAGCAATTTCAGCCTCACGCTCTTCCCGCGTTTTTTGCTCTTGTTGTTTTAAAATCTCCGCTTTTTGTTCTGCACGCTTAAACTCTAATGCCTGTTGTTGCACGAGCCTTGCTTCCTCTTCCGTCTTTTCAATTTCAAGCGACTGTTTTTCCGCTTCTAGATTACGTTGCTCTATTTTAATTCGGTTTTCCTGCTCAATGTCATTGGTCTCTTTACGCTTCTCTTCAATGATCTTAGCTAGGCGCGCGCGACCTTCAGCATCGAAGGCATTGTTCTCATTGAAAAACTGCAGGTCAGTTTGATCGAATCCAGTTAGCGATACCGATTCAAGCTCAAGACCGTTTTTCTCAAGATCGTTAGCCACATTATTCTGCACTCGCTGCACAAAGTCAGCACGTTGCTCGTGCATTTCGGTCATGCTCATCTCTGCTGCTACGGCTCGCAGTACATCGACAAACTTACTCTCCATCAACTTTTTAAGCTCTTCGACCCGTGTTGTTCTGGTTCCAAGAGTTTGCGCCGCCATCGAGATCCCCTCCACATTAGGAGCAACTCGCAGGTAAAAGTCAGCTTTAACATCAACACGCATGCGGTCTCGGGTAATCAAGGCATCTTTTTGTGTTTTTTCCACTTCAATACGTAATGTATTCATATTGACCACTGTGGTTTCATGCAGAACGGGCAGAACGATGGCGCCGCCATCTTTGATTATCTTCTCACCGCCAAAGCCTGTTCTAACAAACGCCATCTCTTTAGTAGCACGGCAATACAATTTGGCAAAAATCATCCCAATTACCAACATACCGACAAAAACTGAGCCTGCGATTATTAAAGCAAAGCTACCACCAAATCCTGCTGCTATATCTTGTACTGGTTCCATCTATAATGTTCCTTCATTATTTAGGTTAAATTTATTAAACGTATTTATTCAATATGAGCTTAAGTTTCTAATTTGGCAGCACTCCAGACTCGGCCTTTTCTTTTAAGCAGCACCACTTGTGTCCCGGTTAAAAACTCTACGCCGTCTTCATCGGGCTCCACTAATACATAATGTTTTTGCATATAGTCGTCTTTAACTAATGCTTCGCTAGGGTTTCCTAAAACGGCTTTACCTATAGTTAAAGTACCGACACAGCCATTGAGGTCTTCGACTGAAACAGCTGATGATTCATTCTTTGGTAAAATATTGGCCAGTTTTCCACCGAGGAAATGGCAACTAACAGCCATCAACATCAGTGAAATAGGCAAAGAAACAGATTGAGTTAGCAAGCTATTAAACCAGCTAAGAGAGAAGTAATTTACAGATAAACCTGCAATGGCGAAGCTCACTAGTGCCAATACAAACCAAATAAGCAGTGGCAGACGACTAATACACAACCAACCAGCGAGTCCTGTGACACCGCCGACATCATTGCCTGTATCATTAGGCGCCCAGTCATCGAGTAGCCCTAAAAAGCTGGCACCAATGACAAGAGATAAGCTTTCAACAATGCCGAGTATGCCAACAATACATAACGAGATGGCATAAGGTAAGTTTTCTTGGCTTAACAGAAATGAAACCATTAAATCCTCCATGAACACAATTTATCCGCATGATCCTATGCGGCGCAAAGCTTCGCTGCCTTGCAATGTGGCTAACTGCATAATTTAAAATAATTTATGCAGTATTCAGCATACCAAACTTTGCCCTGTAGCCAAACTAAAAATTCACAGCTTAAAAAGGATTCAAGCTGTAGCCCTCTTTTGCTGCAATGGCGTGGGCTGTCATCGCTGATAATGCCATATCTACATCAGGCAGCAGCTGATTTAGCGAAACATCATAATAAGCCGCGCTTTGCCCGCACAAATTAAACCTAACCCCGAGCTTTGATAGTTGGCTTATCAACTCTGCATTGGCGTTAGGCTGACCTTGAGTTGATTGATAGAGTTTTTCTTGAGTAAAATCTTTAACGGCACTGCCATGCACTACCATCATCAGCTCGATATCGTCGAGTGCGACACCGTTGCTGACATGCATATTGATAAAACGTGCCAGCGTATCCAAACTACGGTTTACTTTGCCTGGCTCAGCGGCTTTGCTCATATCAAACACCACTTTGAATTTCATCTCTTTTGGAATGACTAAGCTTGTCTCAATATCGGCAATTTTGCCGTATTGGGGTAAGACAGCACCCGACTTAAACGCATCGCTGCCCGCCATGAGGTTAAAACTGCACAGCATTAAACCTGCCGCAATAAAACATTGTCCCTGAGCTTTACTCATTATTATCTCCTTTTTAATAGCTGCTAATGCAATATCAATAATCGATTTAGTACGCTTATTTGCCGTTAAAGTTCATGCTAGCATAGCGAGATTAATCATCTTTAGTTGACCTTTATGAACCAGCCTAGCAACAAGCACTATCAATTGCTTAGTCACCACTTTCAAAGCATTAGTCATTTTGAGCATTTGAGCGCACTCGGTGATTGGGATCAAGCAGCAATGATGCCTATTGGTGGCGGTGAAGCTCGAGGCGCAGCCATGGCTGAACTTGCCAAGTATATTCACTCATTGAAAACGGCGCCCATGCTAGAGCACACTATTGCAGCTGCAGAGCTAGAAGCGTTAAATCCGCAACAGCAGGCCAACCTCCGAGAGATCCGTTACCAGTATCAACAAGCAAATATCGTTCCTGGAAGCCTTGTTGAAGCTAAAACCAAAGCCGCATACAAGTGTGAGCAGGCTTGGCGAGAACAACGTAATCAAAACGATTGGC
The DNA here is from genome assembly GCF_019654975.1 of Shewanella sp. c952. Taxonomy (GTDB): domain Bacteria; phylum Pseudomonadota; class Gammaproteobacteria; order Enterobacterales; family Shewanellaceae; genus Shewanella. The sequence goes on along the minus strand of NZ_BPEW01000023.1, from coordinate 69,141 downwards.
AAGGATTTAGGCCTAACCTAGAGCATGTGCTCGCACTCGCAAAAGAGGAAGCACAGATTCGCGCTGAAGCGCTCAATATCTCTCCTTATGATGCGCTACTGGATAAGTTTGAGCCAGGGATGACATCCGCAAGGCTTGAGCAAATATTTGGCGGCTTAAAAAGCTGGTTGCCGCAATTAATTGAACAAGTTCAAGATAAACAGCAACACCAAGCTCGTTTTAGCATTCCTCACGCCAGTAGTGAAGCTCAAGCGCTATTAAGCCGTGATGTGATGGAGCTTTTACAGTTTGACTTTAATCACGGTAGGCTCGATACCAGTAGTCATCCGTTTTGTGGCGGCGTAGCTAGCGATGTACGGCTAACAACTCGTTATGATGAAGCTGACTTTACCAGCGGCTTAATGGGTGTTGTGCATGAAACTGGTCATGCCAAATATGAACAAGGCTTACCGCTAAAATGGCGCGGTCAGCCCGCTGGCGTAGCGCGCTCAATGGCAATCCACGAAAGCCAAAGTCTGTTCTGCGAGATGCAACTTGGGCGCGGTAGTGCTTTTCTACAGCAACTACAACCTATGTTGCAGCAACGGTTAGACAGCAACTTAAGCCACCAGCAGTTGCTAAATATCTATTCCAGAGTCAAACCCGGTCATATCAGGGTCGATGCAGATGAAGTCACCTACCCTTGCCATATTTTACTGCGCTTTGAAGCAGAGAAAGCCCTCGTCAGCAATCAACTTGCTGTAGCCGACCTACCTGATTTTTGGTCCGCGCAGATGCAATCCCTTTTAGGTATCAACACCGATGGTGACTACCAGAACGGCTGCATGCAAGATATTCACTGGGCTGTTGGTGAAATGGGCTATTTCCCTAGCTATACCTTAGGCGCTATGTATGCCGCTCAATTCAGAGTCGCGATGGAACAGCAATTAGGTTCTATGGAATCACTTGTCGCGAACGGAAAATTATCATCGGTAATGGGTTGGCTTGAACATAATATTTGGTCGAAAGGCAGTTTATTGACCACCGATGAACTGGTAAAACAAGCCACTGGAGAAACGCTTAACCCTGAGCATTTCAAGCAGCATCTAATACAAAGATACTCCGTTTAGGCATGCCTACTTACAGGGACAAATTAATGAAGTTACGCCAAATTGAAACAAGTGACTGGCCGAGTATTCTTGAGATCCAGCTTGAATGCTATCCACAGATCGAGCCGGAGTCATTAGCGGTGCTACAGAGCAAATGGTTAGCATCACCGCAGTCATGTTTTAGCCTCGAACTTAACCAACAAGTTGTAGGCTATTGCTTGGCTCATCCGTGGATAATCAATAATCCACCCACCTTAGAACAAGAGCTAGACAGCATCACTGCAAGCGATACGCTGTATCTGCACGATATTGCGCTGTCAGCTAAGGCTCAAGGAAAAGGCGCAGGACGATTGGTCCTCGATCGCTTGAAACAATTTGCAGTGCAAGATAAATACAGCAGCATTAGCTTAGTTGCCGTGCAAGGTGCAGATAGCTACTGGCAACAACAAGGCTTTACAGTGCAAAAGATCGATAAGGATCTTAGCGATTACCCTGCGGATGCCTGTTATATGGTTTATACCTTATAGCCTAGATTTGCTATCATATGCGCAATTTCAAAAGAGAAGACTAACATGGCCGTAAGAATCACCTATAAGTTCAAAGGCAAAGCCAAAGAGATTAACTTTGCCTACGACAAATTCCATGACATCTATGAAGCTGTTGCGGCTGAAGAAGGCGTTGATTTAACTCGCTACCACATGATGGAACAGCAAGTTGAGATGACATCTAAAGGCTCATCAGCGGTAAGAGATTTCCGTAATAAAGAGTTTGCTAGATTTGGTTTTAGCGATATCTATTACATTAAAGATGATCCTAAAGCGCGTTAATCCGTTAACAACACTGCCTCGCAACCAACAAATTGAGTGATATTAATGACAGCAAACTCTATGCCCAACAGCGATCATGCTAACTTTCCACGCGCCGGTTTTTTCAAACGCTGTGGTGCAATTGTGTATGACTTGCTACTCGCGGTAGCCGTTTATATGATCGCAGGCGCGATCGGTTTTGGCATTTTCACCGCACTGGTCTCTGGCGGGCTAGTCGACATAACAGGTTATGAACATGTGTCTGATGCACTTAATGCCATCCCTTTGTATAAAGGGATCTACCAGTTCTGGATTGCACTATGTGTAGGTTTGTTCTATATCAGCTTTTGGAGCTACGGTGGCCAAACTTTAGGGATGCGAGCATGGAGACTTAAAATCCAGCATCCGAATGGTCAGAACCTTAGTATGGTAACAGCTGCAGCGAGACTTATCTGGTCATTACTCGGCATAGGTAATTTGTGGATATTGATTAACGGTGACAAGCTTGCATTGCAAGATATGATGACCCGCTCTGAAGTGGTGGTATTGTCTAAAGAAGCTAATCAGATGCGTAATTGGCGAGGCGTTTAATCGCTTATATGCGATTAGGCGTTAGGCGTTAGGCGTTAGGCGTTAGGCAGAATAGAAAAAGCCAATAAACTTGCTCGCAAGTATATTGGCTTTTTTGTTGCCAACCTTCTACAGATTTGGCCTTTATTTACGGATATAGTAAAGCGCGCCGGCGCTAAATATTAGTGCAGGCATTCCGGCGCTAATAAACGCTGGTAGGCCATAAACGATACTTAATGGACCGAAGACTTCACTGCAAATATAGAAACTAAAACCAGCCACGACCCCTAGCAGCACTCGCGCGCCCATGGTCACCGTTCTTAACGGACCAAATACAAAAGATAGCGCTACTAACATCATCACAGCGATAGTGACAGGCTGCATTAATTTGCGCCATAAAGCCAATTCATAGCGGGATGACGCTTGATTGTTATTATCAAGGTAATCTAAGTAATCCAACAGCCCTTCAATAGATAACGACTCAGGTTTAACCGATACCACACTTAATTTCTCGGGCGTCAACGACGATATCCATTTGTCTTCATCGAGGTTGGTCAACACCACTTGTTCGCTCTTTAATGAGGTTCTTCTAACGTCATAGAGCTGCCAAAATTTGCCCATATATTTAGCGGTTTCGGCATGGACAGTACTGGTAAGGTTAGTAGTATCGCTAAATTCGTACAAAGTGATATCGCGTAAATTATTGCTATCGACAATACCGCCAATATTAACAAACAGATCGCCATCTTTTGCCCAAACTCCACGACTAGATTCAATTAGGCTACCGCCAGAGATCTGCGTTCGCTGGATCTCTTTCGCACGAACCTCGGCGACGGGCGCAACATACTCCGACAGTAACATCACCAAAATCATCAAAGGTATCGCAGTTTTCATTGCCGACAGTGCAATTTGTAAGCGTGATAAACCGGATGACTGCATCACCACCAATTCAGAGTTTGATGCCAACATTCCCATGCCGGTAAGCGCGCCAAGCAGCACAGCCATAGGAAAAAACATTTCGATATCACGGGGGATCAAAAACAGTACATAGATCCCCGCATCCATCATGCTATAGGTGCCTCGTCCTACGAGTCTTAACTGATCAACCCACTTAATAATGCCCGATAAACCAGTCAAAATAAGCAGTGACAAAGAGGAACTGCTGATAAGAACCTTAGCGATATAGAGGTCTAGAATTCTCATGTGCGAGCCGCCTTTTTGCGCTTAAACACACCAGAAAGTTTCGCCCCTGTCGGCCGCTCTTTACCGAGTAAGAGCAGGCCTATTAACAGGGCGGAGGCATGGATCCACCACATCCCGAGAATCTCAGGCACCACCCCATCCTCTAACGATTTTCGACCCGCAACCATCAATCCGAAGTAGCCTAAATAAAGTAAAATCGCTGGGAACATCTTAGCGAACTTGCCTTGACGGTTATTAACTCGCGCCATAGGCACTGCAATCAAAGTCATCAAAGGAATCGCTAACGGTATCGCTAGGCGCCAATGAAACTCAGCAGTCGCTTCTGGCGTATCAATATCCATCAATTGGTCAATGGGCAGTGCCGAAAGCTTACGCCTGCGCTCTCCCGCCTCTTGCTCTTTAATTTCCATCTGATAGCCGCCAAATTCGACTACCTGATAATCAATGCGTTTTGGACTTCCCTGATATTGCACCCCATCTTCAAGCTGCAATCTTTGCCCGCCTGTAGCATCTTCAACCACCTTGCCAGACCGTGCGACCACAACATTCGCTAAGCCTGTCTCGTCGTCAGGATCGGGAAGCTGGGCAACAAATACTTTATCAAGTTTATTATCTCGGCCAATGCGTTCGACAAATAACACTGCGCGGCCATTAGGGCTGGTTTGAAAGCGACCTTGGGTTAATGCGGCAATCCCCGCCTCAGATTGGGCATGCTCCAACACCTGGTTTTGCCGCTCTTCTGCCCAAGGGGTAACATAAATGGACAAAAAGCCTGTAAAAACCATGTTAACCACAGCAAGCAGCAAAGTGACTCGGGTGATATACCATTCACTAATGCCCACACCGTGCAAAATAACCATCTCATTTTCTGAGTACATGCGGCCATGAGCCAGCAAAATACCTAAAAATAGGCTGAGTGGCAGCACTAAAACAATTAGAAACGGCATGTTGAGCCCTAGCAATGTCATCACTAGGGAAGCAGGAAACTCGCCATCAGAGGCGTCAGCAAGCACACGCACGAAATGTTGGCTAATAAAAATAGCTAACAGCACCAAAAGCACTGCTATTTGGGCCTTTAAAACTTCTCGAATCAAGTATCTAAATACAATCACAGGTAGGATCCTGTCTCTAAACTTTGAATTATGCTGGTATCAATACAACTTTCATGTAAACTGTCTACTTTTAGTAGTTTTGTAACCAACAATTGCATAACATGGCCAGGGAAAACACCTGAAAAATCTATTTTAGGGTGTGCCATATTCAGGCCCTTTTTGGGCACAAGCAGACATTATCTAATAAATAATAAAATTTGTCTTTAAGAATCTAGGAGAGCTCATGGAGTTTAGCGTAAAGAGCGGCAGCCCAGAGAAGCAACGCTCAGCTTGTATCGTCGTAGGTGTATACGAGCCAAGACGCTTGTCCGGTATCGCCGAACAGTTAGATAAGATCAGTGAAGGTTACATCAGTAACCTACTTCGTCGTGGCGATTTGGAAGGTAAGCCAGGACAGATGTTGTTACTGCATCATGTGCCTAACGTTTTAAGCGAACGTGTACTTTTAGTCGGTTGTGGTAAAGAGCGTGAACTTGATGAACGCCAATACAAGCAAATTATCACAAAGACGATTAACACCCTAAATGAAACCGGTTCAATGGAAGCAGTTTGTTTTCTTACCGAATTACACGTTAAAGGTCGCGATACATACTGGAAAGTACGTGAAGCGGTCGAAAGTACACAAAACAGCTTATACAGTTTTGATGCGCTTAAGACACGTAAAGGTGAAACTCGTCGTCCACTACGTAAGTTGGTGTTTAACGTACCAACTCGCCGCGAGCTAACTGTTGGCGAACGCGCGATAGAGCATGGCATGGCTGTATCAGCCGGTATGCACCTTTGTCGCGACGTGGCAAACATGCCGCCAAACATCTGTAACCCCGCTTACCTTGCATCACAAGCTCGTCAAATTGCCGAAAATACTGAGAACCTCACAGTAACAACGGTTGGTGAAGAGCAGATGGAAAAACTAGGAATGAATTCATACCTAGCAGTAGGCCGTGGTAGTGATAACGAATCAGTTATGACTATCATGGAATATAAGGGCGCAGTTGATAATACTCAGAAACCAATTGTACTTGTCGGTAAAGGGCTAACCTTCGATTCAGGTGGTATTTCACTTAAACCAGGCGAAGGCATGGATGAGATGAAATACGACATGGGCGGCGCAGCAGGTGTTATCGGTGCGATGAAAGCATTGTGTGACATGCAGCTACCCATCAACGTCATCGGCGTACTTGCCGGCTGTGAAAACATGCCATCGAGTAATGCATATCGTCCAGGCGACATCTTAACCACTATGTCAGGTCAAACGGTTGAAGTGTTAAACACTGATGCTGAAGGCCGTTTAGTTTTATGTGATGTGTTGACCTATGTTGAGCGCTTTGACCCAGAATTAGTGGTTGATACAGCAACCTTAACCGGCGCATGTGTTATTGCACTGGGTAAGCACGCATCAGGTCTGTTCTCTGGTCATAACCCGCTTGCACATGAGCTACTTAATGCTGGTGAGCAAAGTGGTGACCGCGCATGGCGCATGCCATTATGGGATGAGTACCAAGAGCACTTAGAGAGCCCATTTGCTGATATGACTAACTTAGGTGGTCGTCCAGCAGGTTCTATTACTGCAGCTTGTTTCTTATCTCGTTTTGCTAAGAAGTATAACTGGGCACATATTGATGTGGCTGGTACAGCTTGGAACAGCGGTGCTAATAAAGGTTCTACAGGTCGCCCTGTACCATTATTGACTCAGTTCTTAATCAACCGCGCAGGCGTTGATCAAGGCGAATAATTTGCTTTAGCGAAAGCGACTTGTCTAGCATTGCTAGACAAAATAAAAGCCAGTTGTTAATTCAACTGGCTTTTTTAATGCTTTGTGTTTTAGGTCATGAGAAGTGAAACACGTTTTTGGACAAAAGTGAGTTAGAGCTAAAACTCTCGGATTGATGAATTAAATTAGGGAAAGTATGGCAAACAGACATGCATTAACGCCCGCATAAGGGGCTGATAATAGCTTGCTAAAATGTGAAGCGAAGCGGAACTGAGCAAGCTGTTAGCAGTCCCATGCTTAATGCGCTTGTTAGGTAACTAACTTACACCAAAAGTAACAAAGCCGTACTTAAAAATATACTTGTTTCAGCCAACCTTTGAGCTAGACCAATAAAACCTTTAGGGAATCCAACGAGAAATATTAATAGGAAAGTACAAAGCAATGTAAAAGTTAATTCAATAAACCATGTTGCTTCGCTGTCCATTAATTCATTTAATTGATATGCCATCGCAGCATAACAAGCACCACCAATAATATTATGTATGGAGTTTTTCCAAGTTCCTAATAAAGGTGTTCCTGGATCGCACGGAAAAAATGCACTTAGGAGATAACTCAAGCCAATAGCACCAGATAAAAATGCAGCAGGATAATTACTGGTATAAGTAACAAAAGAAACAATCAAGCAACCCAGTCCTACGGGTAAAAATACAAAATATGAAACCTGCTTTTCATATTCAGAGCCTAACTCACCCAATTCACTTATTGAGTATCTGAAATGGCTATATGCTTTACGTTTTTTCGCATAAAACACTACACCACAAACCAAACAGATATAAATAAAAAGTAGAAGAAACGCCATACTTTCGTTTTACCTAACGCCTCGTTAAGAGGCAATAAAACAGTTGGCTAAAATTAGCGACGAAGGAGCAAAAGCCAACTGTTTTTTGTCCTTTTAAACGACTTGTTAGGCGAATTTTACCTACGCTTTTTTTTTGCTTGATTTTTTAACACAGCAACAGCTTGTTTAATATGGTCTTGCTCACAAAGTTCCGCATATCTATTGCCTCTAAAAGCTTCACCTTGCGCACCATCGCTCCTAGCTGAAAGGTAACCTGTAAAGAAACCTATTTGCGTATATAGTTCAGATATTTCCTGAGCTATTCTTTCCAGAGTTCCAAGCTCATAAACATATTGTTTAGAAAACAGATCAAAAGATTCGCCATTAGCTTGATGTGCAGCTGTAAACGCCAAAAAATCTGATTGAGATACCCACACGATATGATCTGGTATCGAGAGTGACACACCGAAGCAGCCATGAGCAAGATCATTTCGTTCTTTTTCGAGCGCCTCTTTCCTTTTGATATAAGCATTAAATAAGAGTAAATCAGGCTTATTTAGAACGGTAACTGCTGCAGCTCTTAATGCATCGTGTTGACTGCGACTATTTCTAATTGATCCAAATACAGCTGCGGCTGCAGGTATATTTGCCCCCATTAACTCACCTAGGAGTCTGACACACTGAATATCAATATCTGCCCAAGCGGTAACAATTCTTCCAACTAAAGCTGCAGCTTTAGGCCTATCTTCAATATAACCAACTCCCATTGTAACTTTTGCATTAGGGTATGAACGATTTAAAGGTTTACGAGAAGCTTTGGATATTTGGTTTCTTTTAGGGTAACTTGCCGGAATATTTTCTTCCGACATTATTGGGTAAACCAAATTTGGTGAGTATAAGTCATCATGAATGCAGCTTGGGCAAGTAGTACTTATATCATCATCGATTTTTAGCCCCGTTAAAAAGGAACGATTTCCTTTAGATTTATCATCAAAAAGGTAAATGGGCTTTTCACAATGTTTACATGAAACTGAAAAATACCAAGCGCCTGCCTTTATACTTTCCCTTCTGTATATTCTATACGCCATACTTTAATTCCATCAAAGATACTCAGTGTGATGCGCTATTCGCCTAACAGCTTATTCATTAGTCGCTCGATAACGTTCTTAGCAACTCGTTAATTTTTTAACAAGCTATCACTACTAAGGCATTGATGTAAATAGATAATGTCTAAGTTCAGGCGACATAAACGGCCTTGTTGAGCGCGGGGAAAGAGAGCCTAGGGTGTTCAATGGGTCCGTGTATCACTTTTTTACATTTTCCATCAGCCTGATTTTTATAGGTTTTGTGAAATATTAAAAAATTATCGATGCCTAGCAGGACAGTTTTTGGCATCTTTATTTGCGCCATAATGGCCGTTTTTACTCACTTTCAGTTATAACTGTATGAATATACAGCACCATTTCAACCTACATGAGAATACGCAATCCACGTTTAACCTAAAGTTAGCTAACTTTGGGGCATAAATGCGTTAGCTGCTGACCAAAGTGGTTCCAATGACCTGCGGTCAGCGTATGTGCAGACGCAACTGAGGCTCGTTTTGCGCCGTCTGACCTCCAAGGAAGGAGGAAATGCCAAATTCTGTAAGGAACAGAATTGGCGCTGAAACCGAAGGCCTCAGCCGGACCACACTGAGTTTGAAAAGCGCAAACTATCAGCATTTGAGTTATCAGCAATAGCTATCTCGCAGTAAACACCGTGGCTTAAATACAATAACCAAACGTCCAGAATCAAATCTCCCCCGTTGGAAATTTTGCTCTTTAAATTTCGCCGGGGCGCTGAGGGATATCCAAAAGGGGGGCAAGCGCTTTCCCCTTTTTGGTCTGGTGTGGGCGAAGCGCCACGACTTTGATCTAGATTTTGACTTTAACTTTAACTTTAACTTTAAAGCTAAAAGCTGATTTCCCAGCCCAAACACTACATTGGCGCTATCTGATCCACCATCAACTGCAAGGTTTGATTACCTCTAAACTCATTCACATCCAGCTTATAAACAATCTCAGCATGTTGAATGGTTGCGTCTGGCCAGGTTTTTAAGTCGACATTAAATGCGATAGCATCCAGCATTACTTGACCACATTCAGTCTCTAACACCAATTTAAGGTGCTTCTCACCCACAATTCGTTGTTGGATGATCCTAAAGTGACCATCAAACAGTGGCTCTGGGAAGTTTTGCCCCCAAGGGCCTGCTGCGCGAAGCTCTGCTGCTAACGGCAAGGTAAATTGCTCTGGCGTCAGCTCTCCATCGGAAACCAACTCACCAGTCAGTAACTCTGGCGCCAAGGTTTCTCGAATCGCTTTATCGTATGCATCAGCAAACAATGCAAACTGCCCGGCTTTTATTGATAGCCCTGCCGCCATCGCGTGACCACCAAACTTAAGAATAAGCCCAGGATGGCGACTGTTGATGAGCTCTAAAAGGTCACGCATGTGCAAGCCTTTGATTGAGCGAGCTGAACCTTTTATTTGGCCATCTCCAGCGTCGGCAAATGCGATAACCGGACGATGATACTTATCTTTAATTCTCGATGCTAAAATCCCAATAACACCTTGATGCCAATCGGCTTGAAATAGTGCAATTCCCCAAGGCAGTTCTGTTTCATTTAGCTCAACACTTTCGAGGCTCTTAAGTGCTTCTTGTTGCATCTCCGTTTCTAGATCGCGCCGCTCTGCATTTAAGCTGTCGAGCTCAGATGCCATTCTGCGTGCCAACATAATGTCTTCACATAATAGCGTTTCAACACCTAATGCCATCTCATCCAAACGACCTGCAGCATTAAGCCTTGGGCCAACAGCAAAACCAAAATCTGAGGCTACAATACGTGATGGAGTGCGTTTGGCCACTTCCAATAACGCGGTGATCCCAACGCGGCAGCGACCCGCCTTCACTCGTTGCAGTCCCGCTTCAACCAAGATGCGGTTATTGGTATCAAGCGATACCACGTCGGCCACAGTGCCTAAGGCTACGATATCGAGTAAGTGACCTAGATTTGGTTCATTGATACCTTGCTGCTGATACCAGTCGCGTTGTCTTAATTCTGCCCGAAGTGCTGACATCAAATAAAAGGCAACGCCAACCCCAGCAATCGATTTACTGGCAAATTCACAGCCATGCTGGTTAGGGTTAACAATCGCGTCAGCATCAGGTATAGACTGGCCTGGCAGATGATGGTCGGTGATAACAACGGTCATCCCCAGCGCTTTTGCTGCGGCAACACCCTCAATTGATGAAATACCATTATCGACTGTGATAATCACTTCGGCCTTTTTCTGCGCCGCTACCGCAACAATTTCGGGACTGAGGCCATAACCGTAGTCAAATCGATTGGGGATCAAGTAATCGATATTGTTAGCGCCCATCATTTTCAGCGCCAACATACACACGCTGGTCGATGTGGCGCCATCAGCATCAAAGTCACCCATGATCAGAATCGACTTTTGCGCTGCTATTGCATCTGCGACAATTTCTGCGGCTTGGGTCACTCCCAACATGGTATTGGGTCGCAGTAGTTTACCTAAGCTCAATTCACATTCATTTGCACTCACACCACGGCTGGCATATATCTGTTTTAACAGTGGAGATAGAGAGTTAGGTAAATGGCTATCATCGATTTTTGAGCGGCGAACTATCTTATGGATCACAGGGCTAACTACCTTTAAACAATGAGTCTTGCCAGCATAGCAAAGACTGCTAGCAAAGGCTTGCTCTTCACTCTTTTTAGCAGGCATAAAAAAGGTGAGCCGAGGCTCACCTGTTTTACTAATTAATAATTACTCTGCGGCTGCAGCATCTAGCACTCTTAACAAATCTTTTGGCGGTTGGTAACCCGGGATCAAGCTGCCATCTTCAAGCACGATTGCAGGCGTTCCGTTAATACCAAAGGTTTGCCCAAGGTTATATTGCTCTGCAATTTTCGCATCACACTTAGCCAATTTTACTGCCTTACCTGACTTAGCATCTGTCATCGCTTTAAGAGGATCTGCAGCGCACCAAACAGCTTCCATCTCGTCAGCATTAGCTGATGGAATACCTGCTCGTGGGAATGCTAGGTATCTAACTGTGATACCCAGATCGTTATATTCATCCATTTGATTATGTAGCTTGCGGCAGTATCCACAATCAACATCAGTAAACACTGTGACAACATGTTTTTCATTCTTGGCTTTGTAAACCAACATGTTCTTCTCAAGTGGCTTCATCATGTCAATACGCGGACCTGACATCGCAGCTTCGGTTAGGTTCTTCATGCCTTTATCTAAATCATAAAGAGTACCATGCAACAGCTTAGTGCCATCTTTACTGATATATAGCACACCACGGTTAGTTAAGGCCTCATACAAACCTGGGATTTGCGACTCTTTCAGCGACATAACATCTACGCTTAATGTATCAGACAACTTCTGTTTTATCGCCGCAGTGTCATCACTTTGGGTGTTTGACCCGGCAAGGGCTGCAGGGGCTATGACCATTGCAATGATCAAAGAAAATGCTCGGGTGAACTTCATTGGATATCCTATTCTACGTTACTGTCTATTAAAGGGTATAAGGATTAGACCTAGTCTGGAGCTGAAAAGTTACAGTCTCATGCTAACTAAAGCAAACTTTTTGCTGTAACGAAATCATACAGACGTGAAATCTATCAAGTTATTGCTAGAACTCTGAACTAAAGATTTTCATCATCTCAACTAAATCGTCAGTATTAAGGCTTAACCGCGTGGATGATGCTCTGAATGCAGGCTAGCTAAGCGAGCCGTGGCAACATGGGTGTAGATCTGCGTAGTTGATAGATCGCTGTGACCTAGAAGCAGCTGTACCACTCGTAGATCGGCACCATGATTAAGCAAATGTGTAGCAAAAGCATGCCTTAAGGTATGGGGTGAAAGCTCAGTACTAATATTCGCTCGCAATGCATAGAGTTTGATTCGATGCCAAAATGTCTGCCGCGTCATCTGTTGTGCGCGTTTTGAAGGAAATAACACGTCACTTTGCTTACCTTTAAGTAACTCCACTCTGGCAAACTTGAGATAGTTTTCAACTTCACTAACCGCAAGCTCACCAAGAGGCACTAAACGCTCTTTGCCGCCCTTACCCACGATACGCACTAATCCTTGGCGTAAACTAAGTTGCTCCATGGTTAAACCAACAAGCTCTGACACCCGAAGACCTGTAGCATACAGCAGCTCAAGCATGGCTTTGTCACGGCACTCAATAGGATCATCAGTTTGTGGCTCAGACAATAGCCTATCGATATCATCCTCGCTTAATGAGTCAGGTAACTTTCGTGCCAATTTGGGTGATTCGAGTAAAGCCATCGGGTCAGTGTTAATCTGCTTATTTACCACCAAATAGCCAAAGAAGCGTCGCAGACTGCTCATCATCCGTGCACTGCTGGTTTTAGCAAAGCCTTTGTCAAAACGCACAGCAAGATAGTCTCTGACATCCAATTGACTGCTTTCAACCAGCTTCAAACCTTTTAACTGTTGGTGGCGATCAAAATGGCGCAGATCTGTACGGTAGGCACTCAAGGTATTATCGCTTAAGCCCTTGGTTGACCATAAATGGTCGAGAAACAGATCAATTTCACTGTCGGGGATATATTCAGCAGGCACCTAAAGTGGCTTCCTTAAATCAGATATAAAAACGGCGATGAATCATAAATTCATCGCCGTTATCATATGTTATCAAGCTCACAGATGCTATCTCACCTGAGCATAGCAGCTATTTGGCTTAGCTAACTGCCACTGTCGCTTGCTGTTTCTTCATCATTAAACAAGCAGCAATTGCAATCGCAGTAGGAAGTAACCAAGCCATACCTTCAGCGTGCAAAGGCATAAAATTAAATATGCTCACATCTACACCGGCTGCTTTGATGCCATCAATAATGCCGAAGAACAACGCCACGCTAAGCACGATTCGATGAGCGGCTTCAGGTTTTGCAAAGCGTTCAGTTAAGAACGTTACCGCAACCAAAGCAATCGCTACAGGGTAAACCGTCATCAATACTGGAATACTGATACTAATAAGCTGAGAAAGACCAACGTTTGCAATCGTTGCGCAAATAACACTTAATAGCACCACAAAACGGCGGTATGAGATCTTAGGTAATAGCTCATTAAAGAACTCACTACAGGCACTAATAAGGCCGACCGCTGTGGTTAAACAAGCGAGTGTTACAACAGTTGCTAATAACACCAAACCCGTCGTACCAAACTCATGGGTGACATAGTTAGTTAAAATTACACCACCATTCTCAGCACCTGTGGCCAAATCACCCGCTGTAGCACCTAAGTAAAATAGCGCGATATAAACAAATGCTAGACCCGCTGCAGCAATAAGCGCAGCTTTCACTAAATAGCCTGTCTGTGCTTTAGGCTCAGTAATACCTTTCTTGCGTAAAATGTCGATAATTAAAATACCGAAGATGAGCGAGGCTAAGGTATCCATAGTGTTGTAGCCTTCCAAAATCCCTTTGGTTAACGGATTGGTTTGGTAGTCGCCAACTGCCGCTTCAACAGGGCTACCTGGAAGGATCATTACCGTTGCCGCTAGACCGACAAGCAATAAAATAAGAATAGGCGTTAATACCTTACCTACGTTATCTAGTAGCTTTCCTGGGTACAGTGCAAATACCATGGATATGCCAAAAAAGACCAGCGTATAGATAAGTTGAGCCGTGGTGAAGGTAATACCAGCAAGCACAAAGGTCGCATCAGCATTTTCTAAAAATGGCTTAAAGCCTACTTCAAATGCTACCAATCCTGTTCTTGGCGCAGCAAAAGCTGGGCCAATGATAATGAAAATAGCCACTGCTAGAGTGGTTGCAGCGATAGGAGGCAACAGATCCATAATCTTGCCATTTGCTTTCGCAACAGCAATCAAAGTTATCAGCGGTAAGCCTACTGCGGTGACAAGAAAGCCAAGCATAGCTAATGTCATATTCTCGCCAGCAAGAAAACCTGCAAGAGGAGGGAAAATAAGGTTACCCGCCCCTAAGAAAAACGCGAAGGTCATGAAACCTAACCCTAACGTATCTGCAATACTCATTTGATTATTTTGCACTTTATGCCCCATCAATAATTTTTATAATTAACAATTTCATGTCATCAGGCCTCAATGGCACCACTTTAGAATGACAAAATCTAGTGTGTAATATTTGGTTTACACAACCCAGTGGTAAATACGACCTAAGCTTGGCGAGTTTATGAACAGCAGCGAATTAATGAACACTGAAATTGCTATAAAACTGGTTTACCGTCCCTAAAAATAGGCTCTGAACCTACTAGGAGGGCCATACTATTATCAGAGTCACAGCTATTTAACAAGAATCGACACCTAATAATCGCCACACTCGATACAAATGATAACAATCAAGTAACAGCTTGATTCCATAACTTACATTCAACGCATTTGTCATGTAAGCAAGAAACATTCAATTGCTGCTCTAGCAAGCTCTCAATCGCGAGTAAACACTTACCTTCAGCGTTTAAAAATTGCAGAGATGCAAGCAAATATGCCTGTTACTGACCGCACTGAATTAGCGTACAATAATTTCACTGACCCAAAGCCTGTAAAATTCATGCCTTTTAGCTTTAAACAATTTCATATCGATGATCGCCGCTGCGGTATGCCTGTCAGCACCGATGGCGTGCTACTTGGCGCCTGGGCTCCTTTATCTGCTAGCAAAAATATTCTCGACATCGGCGCAGGTAGTGGCTTACTGAGTTTAATGGCCGCCCAGCGCAGCATGGCAAATATCACCGCTATAGAACTTGATGAGAGTGCGGCGCTTGATTGCCAGAATAACTTCAGCCTAAGCTCTTGGGCTGATCGCTTGACGTTGTTAACCTGTTCAATTCAGCAATATTGCACATTAGCCACAAGGCACAGCTTTGATCACATCATCTGTAACCCACCCTATTTTGATAATGGCCCCCAATCTAGCAGTGCTTTAAGAGCGACTGCCCGCCATACCGATAGCTTAAGTTTTGACGAGCTATTGGCGGCTATCAGTTCGTTATTAAGCCCTACAGGTCAGGCGAGCCTTATATTGCCGCTTGCTGGCGCAAATCAGCTATTGCAGCAACTTGAGCAACACCAGCTCACCTGCCAACATACGGTATTGGTTGCCAGTGTTGAGGGTAAAAGCCCCAATCGACAATTACTACTCATCACACCTTGTCGTTCAAACTTTGCCAATCAAGCTACAAGCCACTCAGTCTCAAACTTGGTGATCCGTAAAGCCGATGGCCACTACAGCGATGACTTTATACAGTTGAGCAAAAGTTTTTATTTAAAGCTGTAGCGATCTGGCGATCTAATCGTTTCAAGTCTGGGTTGAAACCTTTATAATGTTCGGCTGTTATTTATTGAGATGCCACGCATGCAATTTGAAGATCTCCAGCTTGACCCTTGTTTGTTAGAGTCACTGAAAGCAATGGGCCACAACAAGCCCACTACGATACAACAACAAACAATACCTGTAGCGATGGAGCAAAGAGATATTCTTGCTCGCGCACCAACAGGAACAGGGAAAACTGCGAGCTTCTTATTACCAGCACTGCAGCATATTATTGACTTCCCACGTCGCTTCGGCGGCCAAGCTCGAGTATTAGTGCTAACACCAACGCGTGAGCTTGCCAGTCAAATCCACCGCTATGCATCTCACTTGGCGACAGATTTAGATCTCGATATCAGCATCATCACCGGCGGCGTACCCTACGCACCTCAAGAAGAAGCGTTAAAGAAAAACGTCGATATCTTAGTTGCCACACCAGGCCGTTTGATGGAATACCTAGATAAAGGTCTATTCAATGCGGAAGAGGTTGAAGTACTCGTCATCGATGAAGCTGACCGCATGCTGGACATGGGTTTTTCTGCCGTAGTTGAAACTATCGCAATCGAGTCTGTTGGCCGTAAGCAAACCATGTTGTTCTCAGCAACGCTTGAAGGCAGCGACGTTGGTCGCTTTTCTCACCAGCTGTTAAACAACCCAGTGAAGCTCGAAGCTGAAGCGCCACGCAGCGAAAAGGCTAAGATCCACCAGTGGGTCCATATCGCTGATGATAGAGAACATAAATTTGCCCTGCTATGCGCTATTTTGCAGCAAGAAGAAGTAGAGCGTGCGATCGTGTTTGTCAAAACACGTGAGGCAGTAGCAAGCCTAGACGGCCTGTTGCAAAAGCAAGGGATCACTTGCAGCTTTATGCGCGGTGATATGGAGCAAAAAGCTCGTTTCCAAGCACTCGGCCGATTCACTAAAGGTGAAGTCAATGTGCTGCTAGCAACCGATGTTGCCGCCCGTGGTATTGATGTTGACGATATCACTCATGTGATCAACTTCGACATGCCACGCTCTGCAGATACCTATGTTCATCGTATCGGACGTACCGGTCGTGCCGGCGCTAAAGGAACCGCAATATCTTTGGTCGAAGCCCATGATATTCGTGTAGTTGGTAAGATTGAACGCTACATTGAGCAGCCGCTTAAGCGTCGCTTTGTTAAAGATCTTCGCCCGAAGAACAAAGAGGCTAAGCCGCCAGGGAAGAAAAAAGTTAAAGACACTGGCAAAACATTCAGTAAGAAAAACAAGAAGAAAAAGAAGTAACATTTCATACTACGCAGTATAAGAATGACTTCTCATCTCTATTAAAAGGATCACCTCAGGTGATCCTTTTTTGTTTCCTGCAGCATTTTCCAGCGCGAATTCTTTTATGCGCTTATCCCGCTTCACTAGACACACTTTTAAAATCCTATCGCTAACGCCATAAATTGAAACATTTTATTTACAAAAAATCGTATCACCTCAACGCTTAGTCTGGTAATTTAGCCGTTAGGAAACGCATTACATGGAAAAGCGAAACTATAATGATAAAAAAAATAATTCGAAGGGCTTCCCCATTATTTATTCTTATTCTCTTTATTGTTGCTGCACAAGTACTTATTAGCACTAAAGAAGCACCTGAGCAAAAAGCAGATGAAGCACCGATCCCAATTGTTGACATCATGAAAGTTCAACAGCAAACGGTCTCTCTCAATCTCCCCTCATACGGCGTTGTTAGCCCTAAATATAAAACTCAGCTAGTGACTGAAGTACAAGGTCGCATGCTAAACATTTCAAATAAGTTTGTTGCTGGCGGCGTTGTCAAAAAAGGCGAAGAGCTGGCAGTCATTGAACCTTCGGATTACGAAGCTGACTTAATGCAAGCGCAAGCTTCACTCGCTCAAGCCAAAGCTGCTCTCGAAGAGGAACAAGCTAAAGGCGAAGTGGCCAAGAATGACTGGAAAGGGTATGACGGCGGTATTCCACCAGAGTTAGGCTTACGTTTACCCCAACTTAAGCAAGAGCAAGCCAACGTTAAATTCCAGCAAGCAGCCTTGGCACGAGCTGAACGTAATCTTGAACGAACCATAATACGCGCTCCCTTTGATGGCATTATAAAAGCCCGCAATGTTGATTTAGGTCAGTATGTGACTTTAGGTACAAACCTCGGTGAGCTTTACGACACTCGTGTCGCCGAGATCCGCCTACCACTGTCGAATAACGATTTAGCCTACTTGGAATCGGTAGATAACCCAGACACTGAAGTGACCTTGAGCGCCGACCTCGCAGGTAAAGTAGTTACTTGGACGGGCAAAATCATTCGCAGCGAAGGTGTGATCGATGCAGAAAACCGCATGGTCTACTTGGTTGCAGAGGTAAAAGATCCTTACCTTCGCAGCGCTAAGGTTGAAGGACAACTACCACTTAAATACGGCAGCTTTGTCACTGCTATCATCAAAGGCCGTACTGTCGACGGTATTGTTAAACTACCACGCCACTTAGTGCGCCATGGCAAAGTCACTTTGATCACAGATGCAAGCAGTGTTGAAGTACGAGAAGTTAATATTGTCCGTACAGATCTAGAAAACGTCTATATCAAAGACAGCTTAGCTAGCGGCGAGCGCATCTCCGTGACTAATCTCAGTAACCCTGAAGATGGCCAACTCGTGAAAATTTTAGGTGATGACAGCAGCTCAACAATCGAAAGTGCTGATGAAGCGACAACCGAAGAGCAGCTCGCAAACGCAGGTGACCAATAATGGCCACTGAAAAAGGTATTATCGCTTGGTTTGCTAAGAATAACGTCGCAGCAAACCTATTAATGTGGATCCTATTAATAGGCGGGCTATTTAGCACGGTTATTATTAATAAAGAGATCTTCCCAACTTTTGAACTTAACTACCTCAATATCTCCGTCGCATACCCTGGCGCAGCGCCCCAAGAGATTGAAGAGGGAATTAATATTAAGATTGAGGAAGCGATCCAAGATATTAATGGCATAAAGAAGGTTACCTCAATCGCGAGTGAAGGCGTTGGCTCTGTTAGTATTGAAGTTGAAGATAGCCATGATCCGCAAGATATCCTCGATGAAGTCAAACTGGCTATAGATGCTATCTCGACCTTCCCGGTGAATATCGAAAAGCCCAATATCGTCCGTATTAAGCCTGAAAATAACGTTATTTGGATCTCCGTCTATGGTGATCAAACTCTTGAAGATATGAAGGAGTTAGCAAAAACTATTCGCGACGAAGTGACTGCTCTACCTGCAGTGACCCGGGCCCAAGTGACTGGCGTGCGCGATTATGAAATAAGCATTGAGCTGTCTGAAGATAAGCTGCGTGAATACGGCCTTACCTTCTCTCAGGTCGCGACTGCTGTACAAAACTCCTCTATTGATTTACCTGGTGGCTCTATTCGTGCAAAAGATGGCGATATCCTGCTGCGCACTAAAGGTCAGGCCTACACCGGTGAAGACTTTTCACAAATAGTCGTTAGTACCCGCCCCGATGGTAGCCGTGTCATGTTGCCTGAAGTGGCTAACATCAATGATGGTTTTGAAGAGCGTTTAGAGTACACCCGTTTTAATGGTCAGCCTGCAGCGATTATCGAAATACTCAGTGTTGACGATCAAAACGCACTGGATATTTCTGCCCAAGTCAAAAGCTATATTGAGACCAAGCGAGCAGATCTGCCTACAGGCGCCAAACTCGATACTTGGGGCGACTTAACCCATTATCTCAAAGGCCGATTAAACATGATGTTATCCAACATGTTTTATGGTGCTTTACTGGTGTTCTTCATTTTGGCACTGTTCCTAGAAATCAAACTCGCTTTCTGGGTCATGGTAGGCCTACCCGTTTGTTTCTTAGGCGCGATGTTAGTCATGCCGATCGAGCCTTTCTCGCTGTCGATTAACCTGCTTACGCTATTTGCATTTATTCTGGTGCTAGGGATCGTGGTGGATGACGCCATTGTCATTGGCGAGAGTGCCTATAGTGAAATAGAGCGGCATGGTCACTCACTGGATAATGTGGTTAGAGGCGCCAAGAAAGTCGCCATGCCAGCAACCTTTGGGGTATTAACCACCATAGCCGCCTTTATGCCGATGTTGATGGTTTCCGGTCCACAAGGGATTATCTGGAAATCTATCGGCATGGTTGTCGTGCTCTGTTTGGCATTTTCACTGGTTGAATCAAAGCTTATTCTGCCTGCGCATCTTGCTCATATGAAGCCACCTAAACCTCGCGCTAAGCTGGGCTACTTTGGCAAGCTTAAAGCAGGCCTGAATGACAAAGTGCAGTACTTCATTCATAACAACTACCGTGCATTTTTAGAGCGTTGCATCAAGCAGCGATATAACACGGTCGCCGTGTTTACTGGGGTACTGATTCTGTCTATCGCATTGGTCGTCAGTGGTCAGGTTCGTTGGGTATTCTTCCCAGATATTCCATCTGATTTCATTCAGGTAAATATTGAGATGGATGAGGGCAGCTCAGAGGAAAATACCCTTAAAGTTGTGCAAGAGGTTGAAGAAGCGCTGTATCGCATGAATGATGATATGGAAGCTGAGCTAGGTTACCCAGTGGTGAAACATAGTTTCATCAACATGAGTTCACGCACCTCTTCGTTTATTTTTGCTGAACTCACCAAAGGTGAAGAGCGCGATGTCGATGGTGAGACTATCGCAACCGCATGGCGAGCAAAGCTACCTGAACTGCTAGCAGTTAAAAAACTCAATATTAATGCCAGTACCAATGACGCCGGTGGCGACATCTCCTTCAGGCTAACCTCAAGTAACCTTGCACAACTGTCTTTAGCTTCAGCGGAGCTAAAACAGAAGCTGAGAAGTTACGAAGGCGTTTATGATATTGCCGACAACTTCTCCTCTGGCAGCCAAGAGATCAAACTAAAGATCAAACCTGAAGCCGAAGCGCTAGGATTGACCCTGTCTGATCTTGCCCGTCAGGTGCGATATGGTTTTTACGGCTATGAAGCTCAGCGGATCTTACGTAATAAAGAGGAAGTGAAAGTAATGGTGCGCTACCCTCTTGAGCAGCGTCGCACCGTTGGCCACTTAGAGAATATGCTGATCCGCACTCCTACGGGTGTTGCAGTTCCTTTTGCAAATGTTGCCCAGCTTGAACTTGGTGATTCTTACTCATCAATTACTCGAGTCGATGGTCGACGTGCAATCACAATTACCGCCAATGCTAACACCAACAAAGTTGAGCCATCAAAAGTTGTGTCAGAAATCCAAGCTGATTTCTTGCCGATGCTGTCGCAGAAATACCCAAGCATATCGACTGCATTAGATGGTGGCAGCGCTGATGAGCAAAGTGCATTAGTTAGCTTGCTACAAGGCTTCTTCTTTGCGCTATTTACAATCTATGCTCTGATGGCTATCCCGCTAAAATCATATAGCCAGCCATTGATTATCATGTCAGTGATCCCATTCGGTATGATTGGCGCACTATTTGGCCACTTCATCTTAGGCCTTAACATGAGTATTTTGAGCTTATGTGGCATTGTGGCGCTTGCGGGTGTGGTGGTGAATGACTCGTTGATCTTGGTTGATTTTGTTAACCGTGCTCGTGCTGAGGGACATTCAATCATTAAAGCGGCTGTGGATTCTGGTTGTTATCGCTTTAGAGCGATTATCTTAACCTCACTCACCACTTTTGTTGGCTTAGTCCCTATCTTGTTAGAGAAGAGCTTACAAGCTCAAATTGTCATCCCGATGGCAGCCTCTCTAGCATTTGGTATTTTGTTCTCCACCGTGGTTACATTGATCTTGGTGCCACTGCTTTATATTATTCTTGATGATATAAAACGGGTATCAAGCCGTTTCTACCAATGGTGGTGGCAACCTAAAGCAGAAACGGAAGCAATTGTTGAAGTAGAGCAACCCTCAAACTAATGAGTCGCTCATTCTTTATATAAAGGAGGCCATTGGCCTCCTTTTTTATGGCTAAACAAAAATACTAATACCAATTCCATTAAAGAGTTGGTCATTCAGCGGGAATTTAAATCACTTTAGACAAGCAAGTGGGTTTTAGTTAATAGTTATTCTATATCGAAAGCCACATGCGCCGTATTAAGGGATTTAAAACCCGCACACAGTGAGCTTTTCAGGACATTCACTGCTGCGTTGCATTATCTTAAAAGGGAATAACCATTTCTTCCACAATGCGCCTTGAATTGAAAGTCCTGAGAAAGCTCTGAATTGATCACATCTTTAATGGAATTGGTATAATACTCGATCTGGCGAACAGAATTAGTACGCGCCATTCGCTATGCTAAACACCTCTCTTGCTAGTGACCATCAATATGACCCAATCAGCTGCCACACTTGTTTACGATATTCGCAATAGTCGCTACTTAAATATCACCGGTAGATGCACTCTGCGATGTCAGTTTTGCCCTAAGCACAACGGCAGTAAACAAGTTCACCAATATCAACTTGCTCTTGAAAATCAACCAAGCGCTGAGGAGGTGATCGCACTGCTGGGAGACACGTCAACTTTCGATGAATATGTATTTTGCGGCTATGGTGAACCAACCCTCAACTTAGCCACGCTTTTAAGTGTTGCTAGCGAAATTAAAGCCCGTGGTGGCAAAGTGAGAGTCAATACTGATGGGCTCGGTAATCTATTTCACCGCCGCAATATTTTACCTGAACTAGCAAAGTGCGTAGACAGCCTGTCTATTTCACTCAATGCTGATACTGATGCCGCTTATCAAGTACATTGCCAACCCAAACTAAAAGGTGCTTATGCTGCCCTACTTGAGTTTATTAAGTTGGCGCCACACTACATTGCAGATGTTCAGGTATCGGCGATAAATGGGCTTGCTGAGGTTGATATTGAAGCTTGCCGCAAAATAGTTGAAGTAGCAGGTGCTAAGTTCAAACAAAGAGAGCTAGGGATTGTCGGCTAACTTGCCTCAAAGCAACCTATAGCCTTGTTGTAAACAACGCTTAGCCGCTACAAATGCTAATGATGTAACAACACTGAATTGATTACATATATAGCCAAATTGGTATAATATAGCGGCTATAACAACCATCGAAATAGCTATTCATGTTGACGCGAAAATTACCGCTACTTATCAATGCACAAGGGATCCAATGGTCCCAACAACGAATTTTTGCTGCTGCTAGTCAGATCTGCATTCTATTGATTTCGGTTGTTGTTCTTACCAATATTGTCATTACTCTTGGCGAAAGACGCCTGCAAGAAGACTGGGCCACCCAGCGCTACAGTGAGCTACAAGCGGTTGGTACACTGATTGCGGATAAAGTCTCGTTTCAACAATTTAGAACACAAATGTTTGCCACCTCTGAGTTACTTAGCAGTTATCTGGATTTACCGACTGAGGCTAATCAAGTAAAACTGCAAAACAACTGGGATATTGTCGTTGATAATATTCCAGAGCTATTAGGGATTGCACTTTATGACCCCCAAGGTCAGCTAAAATTTGCCACAGACGAAGAGTTTGGTCACAACGCTCTACCGCCGTCGCTGTTAGGCAGTTCACGCAATATGGGGGGCCATGAAATCTATACCTCTCCGCTTGAGTTTAGCCCGATCAATGGCAAGTTAGAGCCCTATCTCTATCAGCTTGCATGGCTTGAAAACCCAGATCAAACAGTAAGAGGTTATTTGGTCGCCTATAACTCAATGTCGCGTATGTTAAAAAACATCAAGCCCGCTTACTCAAGCAAACAAGCACCGCTAATGATGCTTGATACCCAAGGGCTGCTTTACTCTGGCGCACTTGAATCCCCGACTACCGGTCGATTACCAGAAACCATGGGCGGCAGCCTCAAGCAATCATATCCAGCCCTTTGGCGCAAAATGGCCACTAGTAATTTTGGCCAGTTCCACGGTGACGATGCCACCTTTGTGTATCTTAAAGTCGAGCTAACGACTCAGTATGAAACCCGCAGGGAGTACTTCTTACTCTCTTATGTAAAGAACGATGATATTGCCGCCAAGTTTGAACAGTGGCGTAATATTTTGATGGGCGGCGCGATATTTCTGACTCTTCTCGCCTGCGTTGTTATCTATTTGACCCATGCATACCGTCTCGTACACCGTTCTCGAGACTTTAGTATTGATCTCGCCAATCGCCTATTTAATACCGATTCTGGCTACATTATTGCCAATGAACTCGGCCGAGTACTCAGCGCCAACACCATGGCTGCAAAACTGTTATCACTCGAAATAGATGAACTGTCCGACCGTAGCTTGCAACGTATCCTGCATATGGATGACGAGCAGTATCAAGAACTTGAGAATCTACTTGCTGTAGATAAAGAGTGGCGTGGAGAGCTTGATACAGAGGCTTCTGAATATACACAACTGTCTGTTAGCCTGCGCCTTGAGTACGATATAGATAATAAGCAGAACTATACCTTGGTGACGTTTGAAGATATTGGCGAGCTAAAACATAGTCAGGAAGAAGCAAGATTAAATCAACTGCTTAATGATAATCCGATGGCAACGGTACTGTCTGACGCCAAAGGGGTCATCATCAAATCTAACGCTGCATTCAATTCTTTAATGCAAGTAAAGGACAGCCGTAGCTTACAGATTACCGACTTATTGACCAAAGACTTCAAAAACCAATGGCCACAGATCTCACAGCAACTTATCCTCAAAAGGACTTGGCAGGGACAAATATTATCTGCCAATAACCGTGCCAGTGATGACTGTATGCTTGCCACCTTAAAGGGACATTTGGATGCCTCAGACGATATAGAATACATTGTCTGCACTTTTGAGCACGCCAAGTTAAAAGCCCATGGCACAGAGCCTGGTAGCTCAGTACCACATCGCAGCACTATCTTTAACGATCGTCGCGATCTTGAGCGGTACTTTAATAATATGAGCCAAGAGAAAAAAGATTTCTCAAGCCTGATGCTACTCGATATTGCAGCCGAAGGTATGCTAAGTCACATGAGTGATATAGGTCAGTTAGAGAGCCGTCAAAAAGAGGTTGAAAGTCAGCTATTGCGTGAGTTACCCAACCGATATCAAATGTCACGTTGGCAACTAGGTAAACTGATCATCATGTTACCCGATACAGACTCAGACCAAGCGCACTATTTTGCTATCGATACTTTGTCTAAACTCAAGAGTAATGGCTTAGGTGACGGGATCTGTATAGGAATCGCAGCTTATCAAGGCGGTCAAATACTAGAGCAGTTCCTGAGTAATGCAGAGGTTGCTTTAAAGCGAGCGAAGCAAACTGATGAGCAAAATATCTGCCAAGCTTTTACCAGGCAGATTTTCTAACTATCAAGAGCCTTAGTTAATTAGTTTTGACCTCTACGCTTTCTGTGGCGCTAGGGGTTAATAACTCATCTTCAAAAGGCGTTTCATCCATATTTCTCATGCCTGATGGCAGGTCACTTTCAGTGATCTCAATAATGGTTGAGCGATTCATGGTTATCTTATAACGGGCGTACTGGGGCTCGTCCTTGCCCTCTTTGAGTACCAAAATAAGATTAACTTGATAACGTCGCTCTACAGACTCATTGCTAATCTTACCTTCATTCTCTTTATAAATTTTGGCCTTACCACGCTCTAAGTTTCTGGCAAAAGGGACAAAGCTAAAGTTAACCTGTTCTTGAATTTGTGAATAGCCGGCTAAAAAACCCTTGGCCGAAACCCGAGAGTGGATCCCATAATGCAAAATCTCAGCGTCCACTTTATTCTGGCTATGGCGTTTCTTTAAGATCTGATTAACCTGAGGCGGCAACTCCTTTTTCTTCATAAAGTCGAGCCATACAAGCTGCTTACCTATTGATAGTTTACTGGTTGTATCTGTTAATAATCGACTCCAACGAGGCCGTCCACGTTGAATAAGCCGCCATAGTGCATTACGGATATCATCTTTAAAGATCTCTCGAAAACCATAGATAACCGCCAGGGTTAGTACTAACGCAATGGTTAAGCCACTAAACACACCTTGTGCTTTAATAATTAAAGTAGACACCACCAGCATGACCATCGCTGTTGCAATGCCTGTGGTCATCTTCTTAAGCCCTATACCTAATGGCTTAAGCTCCTCTTTAAGTACCACCCCTTGCTGGATCAATCGTCTTAACAAGTGCATCTTGTTGGCGATGCGATTGGCATCTTCTAACGTCTTGGAAGAGTTATACTTGTGTTCTTTACGATAATCCGCCTCTGCACGACACAGTGCAACTACACTCTCTGTAACCTCGGTATAATCACTACTTCGAGGTGCATGGGCCAAAAGCTTGAGTAATCGCTGCTCGCACAACCAAGAGAGGTAATTATCCGCATTTTCGAAATAAGATTTCCATTTCTCATCGCTGGGTTCATTACGTCTAAAACGCTTGAGCAGGTGAATAACCTGCGCAGCTAACTCTTCAAGTGAGGTATAAAATTGAACGAGATCTTCGACCTGAGCTAGTTCTTTACTGTCAGTTTCTATTGCAACAGAGAATTGATAAGCAAATAGATTTAAATAAAGTCGAAACTCTTCAACTGTGCGTTTCTTTTGGCTAACAAAACGGCTTTGCACTAATGGCAAATGCAACCCAGAGGAGTAATAAGAACGACGCCCAGTGATTGAGGAGTGGTAATACTCCTCCTCATTTAAACTTTGTGGATTGATCCCCATCTCTTTCGGCAAGAAAAAATACAGATCTAATCGACGGTTATCACCCACTTCCATCTGGTGTAGAAATTTGATTGATAGTGATTCTTCTTGCTTAACTCTAATTTTAGCCACATATATCCTTTAAATGCATTTCAAAACAAACACATCGACCTAATCATTATAGTCTAACTTAACGAGGAAAATTAGCTTTAACCCTGATCACAGACAGCTTGCATACTACTTATTTAAACTAACATAAAACAGGAATCGCTAGGGGCTGTTGATCTTTCGAGCTTAGTTTTTGTTCGAATTCAATTATTTTAGTACAAGGCTTGAGCGATGATGCTTAGCTGGCTAAGCGAAAAGCTCGTAACGCACTCTAGTCATAAAAGAATAAAAGAATTGAAACGAACCCAACAAAAACAACCGTGAAAGATCAACAGCCCCTAACCATGAACGAGTTTAATATCTGCTGGGAGCCTGTTTGCTAGTGGTTTGCTACTGAAATCGTTGTGATATGAGTAAGTATTTATATCCAAGGGAAGGCAGCTGGAGCTTAAGAGTTAAAGTATAGCCGCAATCTTTACCCTAAAAAGCTAACCCCATCAGCGGCAGTGCTAGCAGTGCTTCGGTCGACTACTGGATCTTACACGCCCATAACGCGTTGCGTTCGTTCAACTGGATGGTAACAAAGCCTGTAGTCTTGTCCATTTCTAGCACTTTAATGTAAAAAGCTTCCCCCTGACCTGCAGCGCCACTAGTAATAGACTTTTTCACTAATCGTACCGTTTCCTGCATATGTGGCTCATCCACCTCTTGCAGTAAATCACTTTTTAACGCGGCAGAATCTAGCTGAACTTCGTAGGTCAGTACAGGCGCCGAAACCTCGACTAACGTACCAACACCCGATACCGCCACTATATCTTTCTGCTGATTAAGGTAGGTCATCTTCAGTTCCACAGCGCTACCGATCCTTTCTATCTCAAACCTTAAACCTGCATGCTGTGAGCCAGTATGATCATGATCATAACTGTTGGAAGAACAGACCAGTTTTACATCTTCATTTGGTTCTACAAAGTAGTCTAATGCCATACACAAACCGAGTATAAAAATCAGTGTGATAAGAATTGGCGTTGAACGGAAACCAATAAAAAGCTCTCGCTGCAATGGATTATTCACAGAGACCGTACTCCTGCAACCACGAGTCGTTGATGAAATTCCAACTATCACCAACATTGAGTACTTTTAGGTTTTCAAAATTCATAACTTTATCGTTTTCAGCTTGCATCACAAAATGTAGCATATCCCCTGAAGGAGAGGCTGAGGTGTAGATCTTGTCCCACATTTGTGCTTCACACTGCTCGAGCTTAATTGCGACTTCTCTAAACTTACTTTGATAGCTATCAAGCTCTGCATCAGAGTTATAGATAGGCACTAACACCGAAGACTTACCATCAAGTAAGATCTGCTCCGGAAGTGAAAAACGAATATTCTCAGTGGTTTTAAAATGAGTCGCCAAAAAAATAACCAGCATCACTCCAAGTAACAGCAACAATGAAAACTGTTTAATTGAAAACGCTGCATAGGGGCTACTGTGCATCTGCAGTCTTCTGGATTTAACGTGCAGCAAATAGCCTTGATTAGTCACGACTTCAATCATAGAGGCGGTATTGGCGCCTAAAAATGCTTTGATATTAGTAATTGCTATGGTGATGTCTTGAGCAGTAACAACTTTAGGCAATAGTAAGGTGCACATTGATTCAGTCGATACCACCTGGCCTCTAAATGAGATCAGTTCATTGATCACTAGAAACTCAATATTGGACAATTTGAGTGCTTGTGCAGATTCGGTATTCACCAACTGCCTAAGCTCAACATCAAACCGGACTGGACCTATAAACACATTTACAACTCATACTATTTTATGGCTTGCCAGTGTACTGATTATCGCTAGTCGAGTCCGTGATAAAAACATGCAATCCTCGACTCTATCGCACTTTCGTGAGCCTTAGCACATTAATGGAATGATAAAAAATTGTAGGGGAGATACAAAATGAAATACATGTAGCACTGAGATTGCCTAACCAGTGCAATCACTAAAAGATGAAACACACATGCTACCGCACCAAACAACTATTAACATAAAGGCACCTTTAAAAGGTGCCTTTATTGAAAAATATCAAATGTTACTGGCGGTTCAAAAACTAGAACGCGTACAACAAAGTCATATTAGTTTCTGTATCAGTGCTCTTCTTGTCATCTAACGGTTCGCTGTTATAACGCACAATAACCGCAAATTTCATTGCTAAGGCACCAACAATATTCGCGGTGATAGCCGTTTCAGAGCGCCCTTCTAAGCTATCGCCATAGTCAGCGATAAACAGCTGGGTAAACTTAGATGATTCGCTGATATCGTAGCTAAAATTCATCGCACCGTGAGCAACAACGCTGTCTTCGTTATCATAGCCCAATAACGCCGACTGCTCGTCATCAAGTTTCTTATAAATGTAACCAGGACCGACTTCAGCACTTAAGTACATATCATTACTGTCGATAAATTTATAACCATAACCGGCAGAGACTACAGACTTGAAGTCAAAACCAGTAAATGGGTCTGCTTCATAGTTCGCAGTGATATACATATAGCTCTTTTCATCGAACTTATAATCACCTTGGATACCCGCATAGTAACGCTTAGCAGTTACGTCGCCAGTATCTTCTTTATAAAGTCCTTCAAATAGGTATTGGTTTTCCCAATTACCCAGTTCTTGCATTAGGTTTAAACGCCCTTTGATAGACGATGTATCTGTATTACCCGTCGTTAAAGTAGCACCTAGTTCAGCTTCACCAGCGAAAGTCTTATCACCCTCGACAAAGTCAGCACCCGCGTGGGCAGCAAAAGGAGCCGCCAATAGAACTGCAATAGCAGTCAACATTGTTTTCATTTTTGTATTACTCCGTTTACTTAAATCCCTAAAAATCGGCGCGATCTTAACATTTAGTACTCGCAAATGAAAACCTGACTTATAACAATCTGCCTTATTTTATAACCCAAGCTAAAACCCATCGGCAATAGACAAAAAAATACCTGCTCTCGGCAGGTATTTTTATACATAGCAGCTTAACTGCTCAGTGAAATTTACTTGATTTGCGGATCAAGTTCGCCTGACTGGTATGCCTTGTACATAGCTTGTAGTGACTTAGGCTTAATTTTCGAGCCCATACCCGCACAACCAAATGCTTCGTAACGAGTAGTACAGATATCTGCCATTGCTTCCATTGACGCCTTCAAGAATTTACGTGGGTCAAATTCTGTTGGGTTTTCAGCAAGGAATTTACGTACCGCACCTGTTGACGCTAAACGTAAGTCAGTATCGATGTTTACTTTACGTACGCCGTGCTTAATACCTTCAACGATCTCTTCTAGCGGTACGCCATAAGTCTCAGGGATAGCACCACCGTATTGATTGATGATCTCTAACCACTCTTGTGGCACAGAAGATGAACCGTGCATCACTAAGTGGGTGTTAGGAATACGGGCGTGGATCTCTTTAATACGGTCAATACGCAACACATCACCGGTAGGTTTACGGCTAAACTTGTACGCACCATGGCTAGTACCAATTGCAATCGCTAGAGCATCTACATGAGTGTCAGCAACAAAACGAGCCGCTTCTTCAGGTGTGGTTAGCATTTGATCCATGCTTAGGATACCAGCAGCGCCAATACCATCTTCTTCGCCAGCTTCACCGGTTTCTAGGCTACCTAGACAACCAATTTCACCTTCAACAGATACGCCACATGCGTGAGCAAATGCCACTGTACGACGAGTTACATCGACGTTGTAGTCATAAGATGCAGGTGTTTTGCCATCCGCCATCAAAGAGCCATCCATCATTACTGATGACATGCCTAATTGAATAGAGCGCTGACAAATATCAGGATCGGTACCGTGGTCTTGGTGAATACAAACCGGAATATCAGGATACTGCTCTAGAGCAGCAGCCATTAGATACTTAAGAAACTGTGGACGAGCATACTTACGCGCACCAGCTGATGCTTGTACGATCACAGGGCTGTCAGTTGCTTCAGCAGCTTGCATAATTGCACGCATCTGCTCAAGGTTGTTTACGTTAAACGCAGGTACGCCATATCCATGCTCTGCTGCGTGATCTAACATTTGACGTAGGGAAATTAAGGCCATTTTTTACTCCAATAATAGGGTGATTTGACTCACCGAGGTCGCTATCGTTTGGATTGATTTTTATGTCATCAAGTCATCAGCATTCTTGCTTTAAACTCAATAACGGTTACTGGTTATTTTTTATAATTGTTATACTTTTAAGCTACAGCGCTAAGCACTGTATTGTTGGCGGCTAGTGTAACCCCGACAAATGTCGATTTAAAGCCCGCCAACATACAGTTTGGTAATTTTTTTGTATGCTATAGCGAAATCAGGGGCAATTACTGACCGCGACTCTCAAGCATTGCCACAGCAGGAAGCTCTTTGCCTTCCAAAAACTCAAGGAAAGCCCCACCACCCGTTGAGATGTATGACACCTTATCAGCGATATCGTACTTATCAACCGCTGCCAACGTGTCACCGCCGCCAGCAATAGAGAAGGCATTTGATTCAGCGATAGCTTGCGCGATACGCTTAGTGCCTTCACCAAACTGATCAAACTCAAATACGCCTACTGGTCCATTCCAAACAACAGTGCCAGCATTTTTGATGATTTCAGCTAATGCTTCAGCACTATCTGGGCCAATATCAAAAATCATATCGGTATCTGAAACAGCACTAACGTCCTTCAAGGTTGCAGTAGCTGTTGGGCTAAACTCGCTAGCAACAACGACATCAGTTGGTACCGGAATATCGCCGCCACCGCTTTGCGCTGCCGCAACAAGGCGCTTAGCTTCATCAATCAAGTCAGCTTCATATAGCGACTTACCGACGTTGTGTCCAGCTGCTGCCACGAATGTATTGGCAATACCGCCACCAACAACCAGTTGATCAACTTTGGTTGATAGGCTTTCTAGAACAGTCAGCTTAGTTGATACTTTAGAGCCGCCAACAATCGCCACCATTGGACGGGCTGGGTTATCAAGCGCTTTACCCAGTGCTGCAAGTTCACCAGCAAGTAAAGGACCCGCACAAGCGATTGGTGCGTGTAGACCAACACCATGAGTTGACGCTTGAGCACGGTGAGCCGTACCAAATGCATCCATCACGTATACATCACAAAGTGCAGCCATTTTCTTCGCTAGCGCTTCATCGTTTTTCTTCTCGCCGACATTGAAACGGACGTTTTCAAAAACAACCACTTCACCAACAGCGACTTCAACACCATCAAGGTATTCACCCGCTAGACGCACTGGGCAATCAAGTGCTTTAGCAAGATAGTTAACCACTGGCTGCATTGAGAACTCAGCGTTAAACTCACCTTCTGTAGGACGGCCTAGGTGAGACATCACCATAACCGCTGCGCCTTTTTCAAGTGCCAGTTTAATCGTTGGCAGTGATGCGCGTAGACGTGCGTCACTTGTTACAACGCCGTCGCTAACAGGTACGTTTAGATCTTCACGAATAAGCACACGCTTACCTTGAAGCTCTAGGTCTTGCATATTAAGAATCGACATTTTCATGCTTCCTTACGATTTAAGTTAAAGTTAAAAGTTAAAAGTTAAAACGAAACTGTGTTACCTGACCGCTGGGACAATTCACCAAGCCATCAGGTTTATTCTTTGTTGGTTCAATTCAATCAATCGAGCTGAACTTGAAGCTAGTCATCTTGTATGTTTCAAGCTTGTACACTTATTCTTAGCACAAACCGTTTTGCTGACTTTTTGGTCTTGCTATAAACCTTTGGCACCTTAAATGCCGACCGACAAAAGAGCCCGTTTCTAAGCCCTTCTAGCCTTTATCATCTCTAAGCTGGTATCGAGCATACGGTTAGCGAACCCCCACTCATTATCACACCAGAGTAATAGCTTAACTAAATGACCATCACTGACTCGAGTTTGAGTACCATCGACAATGCTTGAACGCGGATCGTGGTTAAAATCACACGATACTAATGGCTCATTAGTATAGCCAACGACACCGGAAAATGAGCCTTCGGTTGCCTGTTTAAGCACCTTATTAACTTGTTCGATATCGACGCGCTTATCTAGCGTAACGGAGAGGTCGATAGCAGTAACGTTAATCGTCGGCACACGCACCGAAATAGCTTCAAACTTATCTTTCATGTGCGGCAATATACGCTCAATACCACGGGCAAGCTTAGTATCAACCGGAATAATTGACTGCCCAGCAGCGCGGGTACGGCGTAAATCATCATGGTAAGCATCAATCACTTGTTGATCATTCATCGCCGAGTGAATCGTAGTAATGGCGCCACTCTTAACTTGAAAATGTTTATCTAATACGTCAATCACTGGCACGATGCAGTTGGTGGTACAGGAGGCATTTGAAACAATAGTATGTTCAGCCTTAAGCAGGTCTTGGTTAACGCCGTAAACAATCGTCGCATCCACATCATGTGATGATGGGTTACTAATAAGGACTTGTTTCGCCCCCGCTCTAATATGTGCTTCACACGCTTGTCTGTCGTTAATCACACCTGTCGCTTCAAACACAATATCAATATCCATCTCTTGCCAGGGCAAGTTAGCAGGATTGGATTCATGCAACAGCTTAATTGCGTCATCACCGATGATCATATGCTGTTCATCAAGCTTAACTTGAGTATGAAAACGGCCATGGGTGGTATCGTACTGGGTTAAATGTAGCATCGCTTCAGGCTTTGCCAACTCATTAATCGCCACGATTTGAATTCGATCGCGTTTTGCAGACTCATAAACTGCACGAAGAATTGAACGACCAATACGGCCGTAACCGTTAATAGCGACTCTTATCATTAACTCATTTACCTTATTACTTTGATACAACAACGGCCTACCTCGATTGGTAAGCCGTTAGATCATAGCGCAATCATTAGATGCAATGAACGCACTGGTCGACAGACAAGTGAGCCATTGCATCTACTGCTTTAAATGCTAAAACTGATTATAGACCGTTAGCGGTTGCTACAACATTTTCAACAGTAAAGCCGAAGTGCTTCATCAAGTCGCCGCCAGGTGCTGACTCACCAAAGGTAGTCATACCAACAACAGCGCCGCCGAAACCAACATACTTATGCCAGAAATCAACGTGAGCTGCTTCAATAGCAACACGCTTAATCACACTGCTTGGCAATACAGATTCTTTGTAGGCTGCATCTTGCTTGTCGAACTCGTTAGTTGACGGCATAGAAACAACACGTACTTTCTGACCTTGCTCTGTTAGTGCAGCAGCAGAATCCATGGCCAGTTGAACTTCACTGCCCGTAGCAATAAGAATTAGCTCAGGTGTGCCAGCGCAATCACTCAGTACATAACCACCTTTAGCAACATTCGCTAACTGCTCAGCGGTGCGCGCTTGAGCTTTTAGACCTTGGCGGCTAAAGATAAGTGATGTTGGTGCGTCACGACGTTCAATCGCGTTCTTCCAAGATACCGCTGTTTCAGCTGCATCACATGGACGCCATACGTTCATGTTTGGTGTCATACGCAAGTTAGCAAGTTGCTCAACAGGCTGGTGAGTTGGACCATCTTCACCTTGGCCAATTGAATCATGGGTGTAAACGAAGATGTTTTGAATGCCCATCAATGCTGACATACGGACTGCGTTACGTGCGTATTCCATGAACATCATGAAAGTTGCGCCGTAGTTGATGAAACCACCATGCAGTGATGCACCGTTCATGATACCGCTCATGCCGAATTCACGTACACCGTAGTAGATGTAGTTACCCGCTGGGTCTTCTTGAATACCCTTAGAACCTGACCACAATGTTAAGTTAGAACCCGCAAGGTCAGCAGAGCCACCTAGCATTTCAGGTAAGATGGCACCGAATGCACCGATAGCATTTTGTGATGCTTTACGGCTAGCAATGCCTTCAGCTTTATCTTGGCACTCTTGAATAAAGGCTTGAGCCTTTTCTTCAAATTCTGCAGGCAGTTCGCCAGTGATAACACGACGCTTATATTCAGCAGCAAGTTCAGGGAAAGCAGCAGTGTATGCAGCAAACTTTTCGTTCCAGCTAGCTTCATTTGAAGCGCCAGAATCTTTAGCATCCCAACCTTTATAAACGGTTTCAGGAATTTCAAATGCACCGTGTTCCCAACCTAGGAATTCACGTGCAGCTGCAATTTCAGCATCACCCAGTGGCGCGCCGTGACAATCATGGCTGCCAGACTTGTTTGGTGAACCAAAACCAATGGTCGTTTTACAACAGATCATTGTTGGCTTGTCAGTCACTGACTTCGCTTCTTCGATAGCAGCGCGGATAGCGTCGCTGTCGTGACCATCTACGTTAGCAATTACGTGCCAGCCGTAAGATTCGAAACGCTTAGGCGTATCATCAGTAAACCAGCCTTCAACGTGACCATCGATAGAGATACCGTTGTCATCCCAGAAAGCCACTAGCTTACCAAGACCCAGCGTACCCGCTAATGAACAAGCTTCATGAGAGATACCTTCCATCAAACAGCCATCGCCTAGGAAGCAGTATGTGAAGTGATCAACAATGTCATGGCCAGGTTGGTTGAACTGTGCAGCCAATGTCTTTTCAGCAATCGCCATACCGACAGCGTTACTGATACCAGCACCTAAAGGTCCTGTGGTAGTTTCAACACCTGGTGTGTAACCATATTCTGGGTGACCAGGCGTTTTAGAGTGAAGCTGGCGGAAGTTTTTCAACTCCTCGATTGGCAATGCATAACCCGTAAGGTGAAGCAGAGAGTATATAAGCATAGAACCATGGCCGTTTGACAAGATAAAACGGTCACGATCAACCCACTCAGGGTTGTTTGGGTTGTGCTTTAGGAAATCATTCCATAGCACTTCAGCGATGTCAGCCATCCCCATTGGTGCACCTGGGTGACCAGAATTGGCTTTTTGAACGGCATCCATGGTTAATGCACGGATTGCGTTAGCGAGTTCTTTACGAGATGACATGCTCTCTCCTGCGTCGTGTTGAGGTATTGAGGCTTAGATCTAGTGAAGGGCTGCAGCTTTAAATCTGCTTATCCCTTCTCTACAGCAAATTTTGGAGCCATATTTTCGCCTACTAGGCAGTAGGACGCAAATTTAATTCGCCTGATATGAAAAATTATCGAAACATATTATTCATTAGCTATGACACTCTAACCATATTTAACAACACCTTAACTTACTTGCGGACCAATTTAGCTAAGCCAAAATAAAATATTCGTCTGCTAACTCGGCAATAATGGCAATTGCTTGATCATTTTTTTATCAGAACAAGTGAGTGTACCAAAGCAGTTAAAAATATCCTTATCAGCAACTTAGTGAAAACCACAGTCATTATCCTTGCATATATTAAGGATTTAATAGCGTGGATTACTGCACAAAATTAAGTGAAAAGGGTGTCATCCAAGCTGTTTTCCACTAAGATAGCCGTCTAGATGTAGATACTTCTACACATTCAAATTGTTTAAAGACGAGATTTTCCATCATGGCAAAGCACTTGTTCACCTCTGAGTCGGTCTCAGAAGGTCACCCAGATAAAATCGCCGATCAGATTTCTGATGCGGTACTAGACGCAATTTTGGAGCAAGATCCAAAAGCACGCGTAGCATGCGAAACTTATGTCAAAACTGGCATGGTTATGGTTGGCGGCGAAGTCACCACCTCAGCTTGGGTTGATATCGAAGAGATCACCCGTAAGACCGTACGTGAAATCGGTTACACCCATTCAGATATGGGTTTTGATGCTGACTCTTGTGCAGTACTTAATGCCATTGGTAAACAGTCTCCAGATATCAACCAAGGTGTTGACCGTGCAGACCCTAAAGAACAGGGTGCTGGCGACCAAGGCCTAATGTTTGGTTATGCAAATAACGAAACTGACGTATTGATGCCTGCACCTATCACCTACTCGCACAAGCTGGTTAAGCGTCAATCTGAAGTTCGTAAAGACAAGACCCTTCCGTGGTTGCGTCCAGATGCGAAAAGTCAGGTGACTTTTGCTTACAACAACGATGGCAGCATTGCTGGTATCGACGCAGTAGTCCTTTCAACTCAGCATCGTGAAGACGTTAGTCAAGCGGATCTGATTGAAGGTGTTATGGAAACCATCATTAAGCCTGTATTGCCGGCTAAGTGGTTATCTAAAGACACTAAATACTTCATCAACCCAACAGGCCGTTTTGTTATCGGTGGCCCTGTAGGCGATTGTGGTCTAACTGGTCGTAAGATCATCGTTGATACTTACGGCGGCATGGCTCGTCACGGTGGCGGTGCTTTCTCTGGTAAAGATCCATCGAAAGTTGACCGTAGTGCGGCATACGCTGCACGTTACGTGGCTAAGAACATTGTTGCTGCAGGTCTTGCTGATCGTTGTGAGCTACAAGTGTCTTACGCTATTGGTGTTGCAGAGCCAACATCTATCAGTATCGAAACATTCGGCACAGCTAAAGTGGCTGAAGAGTTACTGATTGATCTAGTACGTCGTCACTTCGACCTACGCCCATACGGTCTAACAGAGATGTTAAACCTAGCTCGCCCAATCTACCAATCGACTGCTGCATATGGTCACTTTGGTCGTAACGAGTTCCCATGGGAAGCAACAGACAAAGCAGAAGCCCTACGCGCTGACGCAGGTCTTTAAGCTTTACCGATTAATTCAGTGTTGTTTGTCCAACGCTAATAAAAACCGCCTAAGGGCGGTTTTTTAATGCCATAATTTCAGCTTCCAGCAACAACAATGAGTATTAAAGTGCAATTAACTTGGTTAGCGCCTGATGATCGCAGCGAGGTGAAGAAGTTCTATCGCCAACATATGCCCTATGCTCGGGTGTTACAGAAAGAGTCAGTCTGTGTGCTAACCCAAACTGACACTAATGCTGACAACTTAGGTGAGATAGCTGCCTGTGTTCGCATCCGGCCAATCGGCCAATTATCGATTCTTACAGGTATGTTGGTACATCCTGATTTTCGCGGCCAAGGTGTAGGACATCAGTTGATGCGCGAACTGTCACCCGTTCTCTGTGATGGCAAAACTTACATTTTTGCCTTGGCGCATTTAGAAGGGTTTTATGCGCAACATGGGTTTAGCGCCGTATCATCAGCGCCCAATGATATTGCGCAGTTGTTTTTGAAGTATCAGGGTTCTGAGAGGGAACTTGTTTTAATGGGGTTAACTGGTGCTACTGGACGATAGCTTTCGTTTTATTTGAGGCCTTACGGCCTAGAAGGACTCAATCAAGCTCCGCTTGATTGAACCTAGGGTGTGGGAACCAATCCCACAACAACCATTACTGGTTGGCCAAAACTTCTTCCAACTTAAGCCCGGTTAAATCATGGATAGTTCGCCATAAATAATAAAATATCCCCATCATCATCAACATAGACGGCAAGGCTATCATCGGGTAACTGTATAAGGTCAATTGTCCCAACTGTTCATTAAACTCTGAGGTACCTGTTGGGCTAGTGACGATCCATTTAGCCAGTACATAATTCATAACGGCGGAGAAGGCGAACGAGCCCGCAACCAAGTACGTGGCCTTCATGAGTCGCTGCTCAAATGCGGCCACGCAATTATTCTGCTGCAGTCGCTTGATGATCTTGTCAACATCCATCACTGCAGGGTTAAATATGATGGCTTTAATTAATGGCTTAGAGGTAAAGGTCGAAATAAGTACCGCAATACCGATAGCGGCTGGAATGGCCGCTTCTTTGATTGCCAACCACTTAAGGTCAAGCTCCAGTAAACCAATACCACCGGTCAACAGCACATTAGCTAACCCAAGCAAAGCAATAAAATTAAACTTCTTATATTTTATCAGCTCAAATATGCCCCACCCCAGTGGAAAGCTTAACGCCAATATTAATCCACCACTGGCCCCTAGCTGTTCTTCACCACTTAGCTTCATAAGAATAAAAGCGGGTATCGCTATGCTCACTAACAGGTCAACCAATGGCCGAGGTTTATGTGTCGATGTACTACTCATATGTTGTTTTCCAGGCGAAGTATGCAAGCTTCGAAAAATTTAAAGATAAAAACCATTACAGCAACTTTCATGATGCCAGTATCGATACTCACTAAGGTATAGCGGCGTAAAAATACTCTGTTCTACATCAAGTGTCACTCTTCATCAAACATTGTTGAGACAGAGCTAACTGGTAACTGTAACGTACATAAATGAAGGTCAGCTTAAACGCTCTAGGAACCAAGTGGGTCAGAGTAAACTTTAATCTTCAGAACTAACAGAAAACACCAATTCCCCATCGAAATTGGCGAAATGCGTTGGAATAAATCGCGTAAGTCCAGACATGGTCTTTCTCGTGCACCCATGCACTTCAAGACATTCAGGCATCCTGCCTATCAGATGTCGGCATAGCTTTCGCGGTGCTGGCCGTTATTTGGCATCTACCTCATATGGATATCGAAAATGTCTATATGATGTCGACAATCATTGACCATGCCATCACGGCATTCGTGAATCCATTCACATCAGATGCCCCATCGGAAGCGTTAGCTATTTATCCTTCAGCATGAGGCCTGTACTTATATGTAACTTCATCGGGGCAGCACGGGACTTCTTTTGTAAGAAATTAGCCAAGAGGGGATTGCTGCTGTTTCCCTTTTGGCGAGCTGTGAGATGGAATTCCACGACGTTAATTGTTAGACCCAGCCTAACTTAAAGCCCAAGCCCAGTTTGGTACCTTAAAAAGCTAAAACGTTTGCAGCAGCAAGCATGCCTAACAATGGTCAAAATGTGCATTCTCCATGCACATAAACTCAACTTGTTGCATCGACAATATCGGTGGTTGCAGCACAGCTATCGACTCAGGGTTAATCGAGTCCAAGTCAGCCACTTCGTCAATCTTATTGCCATAAGAGTTCGTACGGCCACAATAGATAAAATGTTTATGCCAGCGCACCAAGAATGCCGTTTGAGTCTTACCCTCAACGGTCACCTCAGCTTCTAAGGCATGGCACTCTTCAGCTTTATCCGTTAAAACCGCCACGACTAGCTTAAGGTTATCAAAGGCCGACAAATTCAATTGCAGATAGGGGGAGAAAATTGATGCTACAGATTCAGACAACATAACAGTCCTTAGAAAAAAGAGTCACTAGTGGCTAATACTAGTAAGTAATAATCACGCTCATCAAAGCTAATAAAATCGACCACTTGCATGCCGCCCTTACGAGTATGTGCGGCAAAAGAGCCTGCATTTTCTTCAGCAATAAAAGTCAGCATGTAGGGTAATTCCTTGGCGACCGCTTTTCTGACAAACAGCACTAATGCTTCAAATATACCTTGGCCGCGATGTTCGCTAGCAATCCAAATAGGTCCGTATTGACAGCAGTTTTTTTCAGTAAGCTTGGCTTTTTCGTAGTCAATTCTTGGCAAACGATTAAGCAAGTTTCGGTATATTGGCCACTGTTTGAAGAAGCTCCAACGCCCCGCGATAACGTAACCAATAATATCACCATCAAGTTCAGCGACGACGACCCAATGCTGAGTGACTAAACACGTCAAATCTACTTTGCTGAATGATTGACCCGACAAGCTGTTATTGCGTTGTTCAACGACTAATTCATCTTGCAATTGTGTTGACTCAAGCCTTGCTAAAGTGGCAACGTCTTGCACAGTGGCTAAACGGATTTTAATGCTATTCATCATTATTTTCTGGAGTAAAAGCCCTAATCAATAGCGCTATTATAACAACTTCACCGACGAAAATATGGCTATAAATCGCAGCAAATATACAAAGAACATTTAGAGTGATCCGATGAGCACCATTTAAGCATGATTAACATCAAATCTTTAGTTGTTTACATTTCAACAACCTAAAAAAAACAGTATAGTCGTCCTATTAAAAATATTTTATATGCTGATTTATCAGCATAATTAATCACAAGTGAGTTTTACCCATGTTAGCTCAAAATATCGATCATAATGTTTGGCTGCGAGATCAGGAACAATCTGCAGTTAGCTTGCCAAGATGGCAACAACAGGTCGATCTACTCAACGACCTTTATCGTGCTAAAACTTGTCTTGTTATGCAGTTTTCGGCACAAGATGCTCAAATAGTTTGCAGTAAGAAGTATCACGATACGGCTCTAAAAGCTGGCACGGTGTTGAGTAATTCTCCACTTTTGAACGCGGTAAATTCAAGCAGTAGCTTTGGCTCAAGCGAACTGAATCCCAATGAACTGGGGGAAGTCTTTGCTAGCTTTGAGCAAGTACTGAGCATACAGTTAACTTGGCCAGATGGTCGAGTCTTCGGCTGTATCCTCATTTGCGATCCAAACACAACTCAAGCAACATCAGCATCACTGACTGTAATTGAGTCTGTACGCTCATTATTGCAAGGTGAGCTAAAGCAAGTTTACTTAATGCAACAAGTGCAAAGGCTATCATTTCAAGATGAAACAACTCAAATGCTCAATCCCTATGGGTTTGGCCTTATGGCACCAAGACAGTTAAGCCTAAGCAGGCGTTTTGGTTCTCACGCTGGCATAGTGCTCATCGAAATGGTCGATAATCCACTCATGCGCACAGTTCCACTATCCACATCACAAAAGGCTCGACTGCTTGCGCGGATTATTGCCGAGAGTTTACGTGAAGCAGATATGTCTGCGCGTGTTGATGAAAATAGATTTATGATCTTAGCGTTTGTAGACAGTGAATCAAATTTAGAGACTTTAGTGACACGCCTGCGTAAGCAAATAGCCAAAGAAGCAGGTAAATTAAGCATTGTTGTCGGCATGAGCTTTTTTACTCCCGATGCACAACAGTCACTGATACCGATGCAGCAAGCTGCAGAGGATGACCTCGAACGATGTCGTCAATCTTTGATGGCTAAAGCCTATTGACCCTGATTTTGAGCCTGAGCCCATTGCAGAAATAGTGCAATGGGAAATGGCGACATCATTACCATGCCTAATCCTGCCAAACTGGCGACAATCATCATTCCTGTGACCTGTTGTGTTAACTCGGTAAAGAAATATAAGCCAACAGCGCACAACAACATGCTTAAGCCTACCCAATGCAACATTTTTAGGTAATTAATTACATTTTTTTGCACTAACAAACGCCTTCTTTAGGTTGATTTTGAGCTAAAATACTCACAATATAACGATATTAATCACTTTGGATCCGTAACATGATAAAACAATCCTTTTTCGTAGCAAGTTTGCTATTGGGTTTATCCGCATGCCAATCATCTCCGCAAGCCCAAATCGAGGATTTAGCCATTGAAGGTACTTGGCATATTGAGGCCGCAAACGGTCAACCTGTTATCGACTATAGCCCAGCACAGCTCACTTTCGAAGCAGAAGGTAAGTTAACCGGTAATAATAGTTGCAATAACTTCTTTGGCAGTTACGTTTTATCCGGTCAATCTATTCAGTTACAGCCTGCTGGTAACACCATGAAAGCCTGTGTAGATGCATTGATGGCGCAAGAGCAACGCGTAATGAAGGCTATGCCTGAAGTTAGCCAAGCTAAAATGAGTAAAGGAAAATTGTTACTACAAGATGCTGATAATAACACCTTGATGGTGCTCAGCAAGCAGTAACCAATACTGCAAACTGGGTATAAGCAGTAACAGATGACACATAAAAAAAACCGCCAAACTTGGCGGTTTTTTTACTATCAAACGGCTGCCGTTATGATTTTAACTTTTCAGCTATTTCAGCGCTCTCTTCCGTACCAGCATTATAATGCTCAACATTAAGCTCGCCTTCAGATTTGGCTATCACTGTTGTCGCCACCAAATCGCCAGAAACATTAACTACGGTTCGTGCCATATCCAGCACTCGGTCGATACCAGCAATCAGTGCTACACCCTCTAGCGGTAAACCAACGGTAGTCAACACTAAGGTGAGCATCACCA
Source organism: Shewanella sp. c952 (assembly GCF_019654975.1). Lineage (GTDB taxonomy): Bacteria > Pseudomonadota > Gammaproteobacteria > Enterobacterales > Shewanellaceae > Shewanella. The sequence goes on along the minus strand of NZ_BPEW01000023.1, from coordinate 26,821 downwards.
GACCAGCCCCAGGTACACCCGCAGTGCCAATTGAGGCAAGCGTGGCAGTTAAGATAATAGTGATGTAATCAACCCAGCTTAAATCGATACCAAAAGCTTGTGCTACAAACAGTGCCGTCACACCTTGGTATAACGCAGTACCGTCCATATTGATGGTCGTACCAAGCGGTAATACAAAACTAGAGATCTTCTTATTGACCCCTAAATACTCATTAGCGCACTTCATACTCGCAGGTAACGTACCCGCCGAGCTTGAGGTAGTAAAAGCCACAGCAATAGCGTTGCTGATCCCTTTAAAGAATTGTATTGGGTTAAGTTTGGCAAATACTGTCAACACTATGCTATAGAAGCCTACAATATGCAGGAAGCAACCAATATATACTGCCACAATCACTTTAATGAGGGGCATCAGCATACCAATACCGTACTCACCAGCTACCCATGCCATTAGACCAAATACACCGTACGGTGCCAATTTCATCACCATGTCAGTCAGCTTATACATAGCTTCAGCAAGGCTTTCAAAGACTTTGATTGCGGGCTTACCATGGTCACCAATCAGTACCAGAGCAACACCTAGCGCCACTGCAAACACAATCACTTGCAAAATTTGGCCACTGGCCAATGCTGCGATAGGGTTTGTTGGCACAATATTAATTAAGGTTTCCATCACTGACGGTGCTGCTTTAACCACTTGCTCAGCGGGTTCTGCTACCATATCCAACCCTTTACCAGGCTGTAGAAAATGTCCAACGGCTAGGCCGACAGTAATGGCAATTGAGGTAGTGCCCAAATAGAAGGCAAAAGATTTAAAGCCGATACGCCCCATCTTGGCAGTATCTTGCATCGAGGTAACGCCCACTATCAGCGAGCAAAATACCAAAGGCACAATCAACATCTTAATGGTATTTACAAACAAGGTGCCGATCGGTTTTAGTACCGTTGCTTGTTCCCCAAAACCGATACCGGTTAAGATCCCTAGTAGCATACCAATCATGATCTGTAGCCACAGTGGCACAGACATCCAGCTTGACCACACTTTTTTAAAAAGTGAAGTTTGTTGTTTTGACATATTTAAACCTTGCTACTGTTGGAGAAAGAGGACACAAGCAGATACTTGCTTAAAAAATAACGCGGCAGTTTAGCATAGGCACTAAACAGGAGAGATGATCTGTATCACGCAGATCCCGTCAGCCAACTACTCACTACAAAAATAGCCACTACAATGAATAATTCGCAATATTAGGCCTCGAATTTTGAGGTTTCTTCATTTTTAGCAAAGCTCATCTTATGAAGTGCAGCTGGCGGTTGATCTCGTTCAATTAAGTAGCTCCAATAAGCATCATCAAAACCACTAAAGATCTGTTTTTGCTTACCTTCAGAACGCAAAATAAGCCACCACCAAACTAGCCCCCAAAGACCAAAGGTGAGAATTGTAACGACGAAATGGCGGCGATGATTGATAGAACATCTAGCATCAACTCTATGTTTATATTCGCTATTATCTTTGCATTCATCAGGTTTAGGAGGGTTTTTCATGATGTTCTTACCGTTCGTAAGCTATAGAAAAAGTGTAGCAGAGTTAGACTTTAGTCGAATGCAAATAGCCAAAATTGGTTAAAAAAATTCGGCGCTTTAACGAACACGCATGTTAGAGTTAGCCAAAAAGAGGAATAAACATGCTCATTCGCAAAGCCCAGTTAACTGATCTTCAGGCACTAATAGATTTCAACCAAGCAATGGCACTAGAAACCGAGGGGCTTTCACTCGATAGCGATGTGCTGCACCAAGGCGTAAACACGCTACTTAACTCGCCAGAGAAAGGTTTTTACTTAGTTGCTGAAGTGAATGGTGAGATCGCGGGTTCGTTAATGGTGACTTTTGAGTGGAGTGACTGGCGTGCCAAAGATTATTATTGGATCCAGAGCGTTTATATTCGTCCTGAAAATCGTCGCCAAGGGATCTACAAAAAACTCTATCAAGAGGTTAAAGATATCGCTGCGCAACATGGCGGTGCAGCCAGCTTCAGGCTCTATGTTGAGCAGGAAAATACCAAAGCGCAGCAAACATACAGCGCACTAGGTATGGATCAAAGTTACTATCTAATGTACGAAGAGAAGTAGCTAATTCAGGATCGACATCCATAAAAAAGGCCATCAACTGATGGCCTTTTAGCAATAAATACAGCTTTAGCCGCAAATACTGGTCACCTTAATAGCTAAACCACCTTGGCTCGTCTCGCGGTACTTAACATGCATATCTTTGCCTGTTTCATACATGGTCGCGATCACTTTATCTAAGCTCACTTTAGGTTGGCAATTACGACGCATCGCCATACGCGACGAGTTAATCGCTTTAACGGCTGCTATCGCATTACGTTCAATACAAGGTACTTGCACTTGACCAGCAACGGGATCGCACGTCAGGCCCAAGTTATGCTCCATTCCAATCTCTGCTGCCATACAAACTTGTGCAGCATTGCCGCCCATAATCTCAGCAAGACCTGCAGCAGCCATAGAACACGCCACACCAACCTCGCCCTGGCAACCCACTTCAGCACCAGATATAGAAGCGTTACGCTTATAGAGGGAGCCAATCGCAGCAGCGGCTAAGAAGAAGCGGGTATATTCTTGTGGTCCAACAGGTTTAATAAACTTGTCGTAGTATGCCAACACAGCAGGAATAATGCCTGCTGCGCCATTCGTTGGCGAAGTCACCACTCGGCCACCGGCAGCATTTTCTTCACTAACAGCCATGGCAAACACATTAATCCAATCAACAATTTCCATTGGATCTTGTGATAAGCGTTCGCCTGTTAATAGCTGGCGGTGCAGCGCAGGCGCTCGACGCGGAACCCGCAACGGTCCAGACAATACGCCTTCGGTCTGACATCCTTTTTCAATAGCTGCATGCATGGTGCGCCATACATCCGCAAAACCTTGGTAGATATCGGCTTCACTATTAAATGCCAACTCGTTTTTGAACATGATGGTGCTGATGCTCATCCCGGTTTCATTACTCGTTGCCAGCAATTCGTCAGCATAATTAAACGGGTAAGGCACGGTAACTGGATTTTCGACCGCTTTACCAAACTGCGCTTCTTCGACAATAAAGCCACCACCTATCGAGTAGTAGGTGTTGCTCATGATTTTCTCGTCACCTGCGTAAGCGTGTAACATCATGCCGTTTTCATGCATAGGTAATGCGTAATTATGGAAAATAACCGCATCACGTCCAAAGTCGACCAGTCGCAGCTCTTTGCCCATCGCTAACTTTTCAGTTTGCTCTACCTCGCTAATAAAATGCGGAATAGCTTCGATATCGACGCTTTCAGGTGTGTTGCCACCTAAGCCCATAATAATGGCGATATCAGTATGGTGCCCTTTGCCAGTGAGTGACAGAGAGCCAAAAATCTCAACGCTTAAGCGAGTGACTTTTTCAAACTGGTTTGCTTCATGTAGGTCGTCGATAAACTCTTTGGCGGCCTTCATCGGCCCGACAGTGTGAGAGCTCGACGGGCCCACTCCTATCTTAAAAATATCAAATGCGCTAAACATAGAATTACCTCGAAAACAGAGGAAGGGCTAAAAGATTTTTCAGCCCTGGGTCAAACATTTTATTTTAATCATCGGGGTTTAAAGCCATTAGAGATAGCAATAAACACCCGAGAGTAACGCTCAGTTAAGACAGCAGTCCAAACAGGATAGCGGTCATAGAAAGCAGACCGGCAATCACAACAAAGATGTTGCTCACTCGGCCACGATATGGCGCTAAAGCAGGTACTTTATGAATCGCGTACATAGGCATAAGATAAAGAATTGCCGCAATGATTGGGCCACCTAATGCTTCAATCATTCCCAAGATGCTTGGGTTGATTACCGCTACTGCCCAGATGGTGAAGAACATAAAGCCTAAGATAAATTTGTTTAACTTCTTGTCTGATATTTCTTTGTTGCTTGAACGAAGCTGCTTGCTAATAATGCCCTTCATGCCTTCAGTTGCGCCCATGTAATGGCCAAAGAAAGAAGAGATGATGGCAACAAACGCGATGATAGGACCAAAGTAACTGACAAAGCCGCTATCATGTACGTTAGCTAGGTAAGAAAGGATTGGTAAGTTATTCGCTTTTGCTTCAGCAAGTTGTGCTGGAGATAGTGACAATACACAAGAGAATACAAATAACATCACAAAGCCCACTAGCATCATAGTGGTGTTACGTAAAATAGAGTCAGCTTTACGCGCTGCATTTTGGCCATGTTCACGCTTAAGTGCCACAGAGAACTGTGAGATTGCAGGTGAATGGTTAAATGCAAAGATAAGTACAGGAATCGTCAACCAAACAGTGCCCAAGAAAGCACCCGTGCTTGGTACAACGTTTAACGCATCCATTTTCCAGTCAGGAATAAGGTAAAAAGACATAAATGCCAAGATAGCAACTAATGGGTATACCAAAAGCTGAGTCACTTTAAGCATGAATTTCTCGCCCGCTACCATCACTGACATCATCGCAATGATAAGTGCACCAGAAAGCAAGAAGCGTGGAGGCGACGCCATGCCAAGCTGGTTAACAATAAAGCTATCAACAGTGTTAGTAATGCCCACACCATAGATCAAAACAATTGGATAGATAGCGAAGAAATACAGCATGGTGATCGCTTTACCAGCGCCTACACCAAAGTGCTCTTCGACTACATCAGTAATATCACTACCTGGTTTTTGTGAAGAACATACAAAACGTGATAAGCCACGGTGAGCAAGGTAAGTCATTGGGCCAATAATTGCTGCCATGAGTACAAGAGGCCAAAAGCCGCCCATTCCAGCGTTAATCGGTAAAAATAGAATGCCAGCACCTACTGCGGTACCAAACAAACTCAACATCCAAGTCGTATCTTGTCGTGTCCACGGTAACGACTTAGTCGTCGCTACATCATCCTGGGTCACTTCTTGTGCACTTATCGCGTCTTTTTGCATTAGCTTTACCTTTAAGGTGTTTTTTAACACCTGTAGATTTGTATCTAAGGAGTAAATTTCGCGGTTAAGGTAATCCTAATGCAGCGGGGATAAATTGATCTGGACACATATTTTGTAATTGAATTTCATAATATACGCATATTGGGAGCTACATCGCTTATTTCATGTAATGAATTTTCATTTTTATTGCAGTTTGATAACTGAATTGAACCTAGATTTAACACCAATTTCACCCAATTCATTAAATGCTGATATAAACTCCGCCGGAGACAAAAATGAGTGGCGGACATAGCTCTAAAAATCGCACTTTTTGAGACTCGAGCCAGCACTCAGCAGTGTTAATTTGATATAGATCACGCCATTTTTAGCTTCGAAAAACCCAAGCATTAGTCAATCTAATGATTAATATAGAAAAATAGTTTTGGCCTATTTATTAACCTACTAATTAGAAATAGAAAACGCTGCTATTTACAGCAAAAATAAGCCTGGTAAAAACAGCTGAAATTAATCACCAATGACCCGCTTTATGTGAAATAATTTCAACTATACCTAAATAGAAAAGTACCTCCCTATGACACAAGCAGTTCGAATCATCGTTGGCTCAAAAAATCCGGTAAAAGTTGGTGCAGCAAAAGAGGCATTAAGCACGCTCTTCCCTGAAGTGACTATCGAGTGTGAAGGTGTACATGCGCCCTCGCTTGTGGCCGATCAGCCCATGACAGAAGCTGAAACCCAAGCAGGCGCTGTAAACCGAGTTAAGTACTGCATGGAAAACTACCAAGCCGATTACTTTCTTGCGATGGAAGGCGGTGTCGACCTATTTGACCATGGTCCTGCTACATTCGCGCATATCGCCATCGCCCATAACCAGCAGGTCAGTGTCGGCCGCAGTGCATTACTGCCGCTACCTATGCAGGTATACCAAGCTTTAACCCAAGGTGAAGAGTTAGGTAACGTCATGGACAGCATGTTTAATACCGTCAACATTAAGCAGCAAGGTGGTACAATAGCATTACTGACCCATGGCCATGCAACTCGCCAGAGTATTTATACCCAAGCTATTATTCTTGCAATGGCGCCTATGCTGAACCCTGAACTTTTTAGCCTTTAAAAATAAAGCTTGGTCTATCTGAAGTACCTATTGACCAAGCAAATTTTAGTAGTTAACTTAATACTTAAGTTCCAATAGTTAAGATCCACTTGATTTTATTTAGTAGGCCTCGTAAGTTAGATGTAAGTCGCAACTAAATGAGTCTAAATAATTTCACTATGCCTCAGCCTCTCTGCCAAGCTTCACAATTACGCCGCTTATCAAGACAACTTATTCGCCAATTAGGTTTGCTCGATGCTGCCTGTGGTAACCAACCCTTGTCACCCGTGCAAGCTCACACAATGATAGAGTTAGGCCAGAACAACTACTCGATTAAGCAATTAGCTGAATTACTCAACATTGATAAATCTAATGCCAGCCGCGCAGTGAGCCATTTAGTTGAGAAGGGGTTTGCTAAAACCACAGCCAATCCCAAAGATAACCGCAGTTTAGTGGCACAATTAACCGCCAGCGGCAAAAAGCAACTGGTTAAGCTTGATAACCAACAGAACCAGCAGTTCAATGAGATTATGGCGCAGCTACCAACGGCACAGATCTCACAAATTGAGCAATCACTGAGTCAATACAATAAAGCCGTTATGCAATCTAAAGCGCAAGTTGGTTATTGCATCAGAGAGATAGCCGCAACAGACAATGCAGCAATGGCGCAAATAATACGCGACGTTTCAGCAGAGTATGGGCTCACTGCCGACAAAGGTTACGGAGTATCAGATCCTACTCTCGATAGTCTCAGCAAAGTCTATCAACACAGCAATGCTTGTTATTGGGTGATTGAGCTGGACGGACAGATCCTTGGAGGGGGCGGCATCGCACCACTGAATAATCAACCTGGCGTATGTGAACTGCAAAAGATGTATTTTTCTCAGGCTCTGCGAGGTAAAGGCTTTGCTAGACGATTAGCGCTGCAAGCTATCGATTTTGCCACTGAGCAAGATTATGACGCTTGCTATCTAGAAACCACGGCTAATTTAACTGAAGCAATAAAGCTCTATGAGTCACTGTCTTTCAAACATTTAGATGCACCACTTGGCAGTACTGGGCACGATGCATGCGAAATCACAATGTTACTAAAACTGAGCAAAATTATATAAATTTAAGCCATTAAGCATATCGTTTTTATGCTGAAAACTTGTTAGCCTCAAGATTAGGTCGTTTTTTAAATTAAGTGAGTTGCATTATGGAATATAAACGTCTGCCACACTCAAGCTTAGACGTCAGTGAGATATGTTTAGGCACTATGACATGGGGCGAGCAAAATACTCAAGCCGAAGCGTTTGAGCAACTTGATTATGCCATTGCTGAAGGCGTTAACTTCATCGATACTGCAGAAATGTATCCAGTTCCTCCTAAAGCAGAAACTCAAGGGGCCACTGAAACGATCCTCGGCAACTACCTTAAGCAGCGCGGGAACCGCGATAACCTCATCATCGCCAGCAAGGTTTCTGGCCCCGGTGGTAAGAGCGATTATATTCGCCCCAATATGGCATTAGACTGGCGCAATATTCATCAAGCTGTCGATTCATCATTAGCGCGTTTGCAGCTAGACACCATCGATCTTTATCAGATCCACTGGCCCGATCGTAATACTAACTTCTTTGGCGAGTTGAGCTATACCCAACAAGATGACAACGAGCAGCAAACGCCGATTATTGAAACCCTTGAGGCATTAGCCGATTTGGTCACCGCAGGTAAGATCCGTTATATCGGCATCTCCAATGAAACCCCTTGGGGCTTTATGAAGTACTTACAGCTGGCTGAGAAACATGGCTTGCCGAAGATTGTCTCAGTGCAAAACCCCTATAACTTGCTCAACCGCAGCTATGAGGTCGGTATGGCTGAGATAAGCCATCGCGAAGAGGTGCCATTACTTGCCTACTCCCCTCTCGCATTTGGTGCACTTTCGGGGAAGTATCTCAATGACCAATGGCCTAAAGGTGCCAGAATGACCCTGTTTAAGCGCTTTGCTCGCTATACAGGATCTGAAATGGCGCTTGAGGCGACCAATGCTTACGTTGAGCTAGCTAAAGAATTCAACATCAGCCCAGCACAAATGGCACTGGCCTTCGTTAATCAGCAAAAATTTGTTGGCTCAAATATTATCGGCGCCACCAACCTTGAACAGCTAAAAGAGAATATCGATAGCATTCATTGCAGTATCTCACCAGAGTTGCACCTGCGTCTTAATGAGCTGGCACAGCTATATCGCTTGCCTTGCCCTTAGTAAATAACCGATATAAATAGGCTTGCATTAAAGGCGCAGATCTTACAAGATCTGCGCGCATTCTATTCCACAGGTCAAATTAATGGATCTCTCAACGTTACGGTCACAGTTCCCTGCGCTTGCTCAGTCTAATGACGGCTACCCGCTGTGTTATTTAGACACCGCCGCCACCAGCCAGAAACCGCAACAAGTGATTGATGCCATGAATCACTACTATCAATTCGATAATGCCAACGTGCACCGCGCAGCGCATCAACTATCAGCCCGAGCAACCACTCAATATGAAGCAGTGCGCGACAAGCTTCGCCAGTTGATTTGTGCTGAGCGCCGCGAAGAGATCATTTTTACCCACGGCACCACTGAGTCGATAAATATCGTCGCACACGGCCTTACCTCACAGTTAAAGCCAGGCGAGCTGATTTTAATTGATAGCGCAGCGCATCACGCTAATATCGTGCCGTGGCAAGAGTTGGCACAGCGCACTGGCGCAATTGTTAAACCGATTCCTTTGACCGACGATTGCCGCTTAGATATTACAGCCTTCGATGCACTATTAAATGAGCGCCCAGTGATTGTCGCTCTCAGTCATGTGTCGAACGTGCTAGGCACAGTCAATCCAGTAGCCGAGCTTGTGGCTAAAGCCAAGCAAGTGGGCGCTATAACATTAGTCGATGGTGCACAAGCCATCGCCCACATGGATGTTGATGTTCAAGCGATAGATTGTGACTTTTATGTATTCTCAGGGCATAAGATGTATGGTCCAACAGGGATCGGCGTGCTCTATGGCCGCTTTGAGCCACTGGATAATCTCACCCCATTAATGACTGGCGGAGAGATGATAAAAACCGTCAGTTTTAGCGGCACTGTATTTAATCAGCTGCCTAACAGGCTAGAAGCTGGCACACCGCCAATTGCTGAAGTTATCGGCTTAGGTGCTGCAATCGACTTCCTTAATACGTTGCCTAAAGCGCAACTGCGAGAAGCCGAACAAACTTTATTGATTTACTTACAAGACTCACTGCTAGACTTAGGTGATGTAGAGCTATACGGCGCTCATAGCGATAACCTTGGTGCCGTCGCCTTTAATCTAGCTGGAGAACATCATCAAGACGTGGGGATCTTGCTTGATCAACAGGGGATCGCGGTTCGCTGCGGCCACCACTGCGCCATGCCACTCATGCAGATATTACAACTAAATGGCTGTTGCCGTGCCTCCATTGGGGTTTATAGCAATAAAGCCGATATCGACAGCTTTATAACCGCAATGAAGTCAGTGAAAGAGCTGCTGTTATAGCGACCAGATGCTAGGCTGCTTTAAATCAAAAGCTGACGGTTACATAAGTCAGTTAATGCCCTGTACAACTATATTTATCAATCACCATTACATTAATCTTAGGTCGAGTATGAGTCAGTCAATCCAACCTTCAACAGCAGATTTTTTAGCATTAGAGTTCAGCCAATCGACTCAAGCAACGTTAACGCTGTTTCAACAAGCAAACAACTGGCAAGAACGTTATCGCCATATTATGTTGCTAGGTAAAACCTTAACTAAACTTGGCGATGAATACCGTGTTGAAAGCGCTCAGGTTAGAGGCTGCGAAAGTGATGCCTGGTTGTATCACAGTGAAATAGATGGCAAGCATTACTACCTCGCAGACAGCGATGCTCGCATAGTTAAAGGGTTGGTCACACTATTATTGATTGCCTGTAATGGCAAAACGAGTGCAGAAATTAACGCATTCGATGCAGATGATTATTTTACTCAGCTTGGCTTACAAGGTCAGCTAAGCCCATCTCGTACCAATGGTTTACTGGCGTTAGCACAAGCGATTAAAGCAGGTGCTGTTGATAGCAAGTAACGCCAAGCTTCATCGACTAAATCCAGTACCAGCCAAGTCTACACTTGGCTGGTGATAACATGCTAAACAGCTACTTTTGCCGTGGTTTTCCACTGTTTGACCAACAAGCCCAATATAATCAACATGCCCACAAAGCCCGCACCAAATGGATTGAACAGCACCAGTGGCACTGCTGCAAAAGCAGTAATACGCTCTACGCCTGATAAAGCACGTAGCAGATAACCTTCAATCGCAATTGCTAACGCCAATATAATCGTGGCTGTTTGCAGTATCGCAAAGGCGAAAGCCATCACACCAGCATCGGGGTTAAGTAAGTCGGTATAAGCCATCATTATCGGGATCATAAACAGGCCTCCAGCTAACTTAAACGCTTCAACAGAGGATTTCATAGGATTGGCATTTGCCACCCCAGCCCCTGCAAATGCCGCTAGTGCAATCGGTGGTGTCACGTTAGATGTCTGCGATAACCAAAATACGATTAGATGCGCAGTGAGCAGCGGCAAGCCAAAGTCGCCCAACATCGGTACAGCCATCACGGCCAATACGATGTAAGCAGCAGTTACTGGTAAACCCATGCCTAATACTAAGGCGACGATACTGATTAAGCCCAAGGCCACCAACATATAACCGCCAGAGAAGTCCATCACAAACTGGGTAAACTGCAGCCCAATGCCTGTCTGTCCAACCACCCCAACGATAATGCCTGCAGCGCCACACGCCACAGAAATAGGCAGCGCCATTAGCGCGCCATTTTTCATTCCCGAGATAAATTTTCTAAGGCCTATGCGGCTATGTTTACGTAAAGCGGCGGTAAGTAGTATCGCGGCGCAGCCGGCAACACCAACCAACAATGGTGAGTAAGCCATCATCAATAGCACAGTGATAATCACCAGTGGAATAAGATGATGCGCTCCTTGTTTCATTACCTCGATAACAGCCTCTGTGCGACTAGCTGCTTGCAGATTTAACTTACAAGCCATTAGATGCACATACAACAAGGTACAGAAAAAGTAGAGAATAGCGGGTGCGATTGATGCCAGCATAATATCGCTATAGGGCACCCCAGTGAATTGCGCCATAACAAAAGCGCCCGCCCCCATAATTGGCGGCATAATCTGCCCACCCGTTGATGCAGCAGCTTCAATGCCAGCCGACTGCTCTGGCGTATAGCCAAGCTTTTTCATCATCGGAATCGTTACCGAGCCAGTGGTCACTGTATTGGCAATAGCGGAGCCGGATATGGAGCCTAAACCCGCAGATGCTAAAACCGCAGCCTTGGCAGGCCCACCACGATATTTCCCTGCAATAGAGAAAGCCAAATCGATAAAGAACTTGCCTGCACCAGTGACCTCAAGAAAAGCACCAAATAGTACAAAAATGAACACCGTGGTCGCGGCAATCCCCAAGGCGGAACCAAATACCCCATTCGCAGAGAAGATCTGGAACTGAATAAGCTCCTGCAACGAGTAGGCTTTAGTTGCTAACGCGCCCGGCAACATATCACCAAATGCACTGTAAGCTAAAAATAGCCCGGCAATCATCACCATCACCCAACCTACAGTCCGGCGACACCCTTCCAATAATAACAGTAGCAAGGCGCAACCAGCCGCTAGGTCGATATTACCTAAGCCATACAACAGGTGGTCAATATCGTTGTAGTCGAAGATCAGCATCCGATATCCGGCAAAAACGGTCAGTCCACACAACAGTAGATCGGTCACGCGACCGAGCATATACCCCTTGTTATATCGATTACTTATCAATGGGTAATGTAAAAAGATCAATACCAATACCCAGCACAAGTGCACTGGACGAAAGTAGGTAGCCGAAATGGTTGAGGTGATCCCCTGCCATATTTGAAATGATGACAGTGCCACCGCGATGGCAAGAATCACGTAACCGAGATACTTAACGGTCGATTCATGGGGAAGTGGCATTACAACAGGCGCTTCAGTTGTCGCATCCGCGTCACTATTTTGTTGAAGAGGGCTCATAGCATGTCCTCAAATTATCTACTCTCAAATGCTCCGCCACTCATGTTCAATCGGTGATAGATTGCGGGCATTTGGGATATAAGCTAAATAAAATAAAGGCAACCCAAAGCTGCCTTTATTAATGGTTTTAACAGTCATTGATTAACTGTCGCAGATAGTCGACGTCAAAAAGTCGTTTACTGGAAAGTAAACTATTTAGCCAACGAGTCTAGGTACTTTTGCGCGCCAGGGTGCAATGGCACACCTTCTAAACGACCGGCATTATCAGGGGTTGTAGCTTCAGCCACTTTCACCACTTTTTGTACTTCGCTCATGTTTTCAAAGGCTGCTTTTGTAAGGTTGAATGCCATCTCATCACTCATCTTAGCGCTCACTACAATCACATTCCACACACTGAGTGTCGGCACTGCGCCGACGTTGTTATAAACATCACTCGGTATGGTGTAGTTGCTATATGCTGGATTCTTCTCAATAAATGCCGCGCTCTCAGCAGCTGAGACAGGAATAATATTAACTTTATGAGTCAGTGCTACTTGAGTGACAGCGCCAACTCCTTGGCCGCCAACAATGAAACCCGCATCTATCTGGCCGTTAGCTAACGCATTAGTGGTCTCTGAGTAGTTCAGATAAACCGCTTTAATATCTTTTTTTACATCAATACCAATAGATTCCAGTAACGCAGCAGAAGTTACCGCAGTGCCGCTCGCTGGCGCGCCCAAAGAGATACGCTTACCTTTAAGATCGGCCAAAGAGTTGATACCAGACTTTTTCAAACTGATGGCATGAACCAAGTTCGGATACAGCGCGAACAAGGTATTTACAGGCATGGCACTTCTAAATTTGCCTTCACCTTTATAAGCATCAAGTACCACGTTGCCCATTGCTATTCCGGCAATCATGTCACCACGGACCACTTTAATCGTGTTCTCTACTGATGCAGCTGTTACTTCTGCTTTTACGTTTACTTCAGGAACCTTATCAGACCAAACTTTGGCTAAGGCCCCACCGAATGGATAGTAGATCCCACTTTGGCCACCGGTGCCAATAGAATAGTTCTCAGCCTGAGCCGACGCTGGCAATACCAACAATAGAGCGAGCATTAATGCACGATGCAACATAGCCATTTCCTCAATTTACATTTATTTTTTATATTAGACTTTAGGGGCTGTTGATCTTTCACTGTTGTTTTTGCCGCAGTTTATTGGCTATTTTGACAAGGCGGAGGCTATGCCGTTTAGTTATTCTCCACAAATAGTCTACAACACAGTAAAAATAGCCAAGAAACGCGGCCCTTTGGGTTCGTTTCAATTCTTTTATTCTTTTATGACTAGAGTGCGTTACGAGCTTTTCGCTTAGCCAGCTAAGCTTCATCGCTCAAGCCTTGTACTAAAATAATTGAATTCGAACAAAAACTAAGCTCGAAAGATCAACAGCCCCTAATTTATAAGCCTTCGTATATTATTTAATTCACTTCAATTTGGCCTCGATACTCACTGAAGAACTAACCAATGTCAAGCTGTCGAATAGTCGCACACGCCCGCTAAACAAGCCCAAAATACGCTAACAGCGTTGAATTAATAGTGAGCAATATTGCTGAGGTTTAACTCGCTAAGGAAACGTTACTCATCATCAAAAACATCTTTTTTGAAGTGATACGGGTATAGTATGTTGATTATAAAAACTGTCGCTAATCTAATGAAGGCAAAGAATAAACATGCAAAAATTAATCAACAGACGCCAACTAATTAAAGGTATTACCGCTGGCACGATATTAAGCCAACTCGGCTCTTTTTCTGCGTTAGCGCAGAATGAACAGCGGCTATATGTTGATGGACTTTGCTTTCTTCCTGATGACTTAGCCGACCTTAACACTTCAAAAGTTGATGCTTATCTTTGTGACATATCTGCCATTGAGGCGATTAAACAGCCCGATGGCACCACTAACTACAAGCGCACCTATAAAGCCTGTATCAAGAGTATCGCAGAAGCTAAAACCCGAGTAGAAAGCAACAAAGACAAGCTAGTTTTAGGGCTCTCAGGCAGTGACATTAAACGCGCAAAGCAGACCGAACGCACCGCAGTATTCTTTCAGATCCAAGGAGCCGATTGCGTAGAAACCAGTATCAACAATAACTTAGATCAAGTTGATGAATTCCACGCTAAAGGCCTGCGAGCCCTGCAACTCACTCACCATTACGGTAATCGGTTTAGTGGTGGAGCACTTGATAATGATGCTAACGGAGGTTTAAACCTACCGTTAACCAAAGCGGGTGAGACGCTCATTGAAAAACTCAACCAGAAAAACATTCTGGTGGATGTCAGCCACTCAAGTCCGCAAGCTGCGCTCGACACTGCAAAAATAAGCAACTCGCCAATCGTACAAAGCCATGGTGCAGTGCGTGCCATAGTGAATCATGCACGTTGCAGCCCAGATGAAGTGATTAAAGCCATTAGTGATACCGGCGGACTATTTGGGGTATTTATGATGAGCTTTTGGCTTACCAACGATAAAGTGCCTACGGTTGAGCATTATATTAACCACCTTAAACATGTCGCTAATGTTGGTGGAATAGATGCCGTCGCCATTGCCAATGATTACCCACTGCGTGGCCAAAAGAACTTACTTGAACTGAACAACAATAACGCCGAAGGGGTAAAACAATACCTTAGTTGGTGGCACAGTCTGCGTGAGAAAAATGTCCTCGGTTACGATGTTGAACCGGAACATGTAGTGATCCCTGAACTGAACCATATCGATCGTATGGAGCGTATTGACTTGGCGTTGGGTAAGGCAGGCTTTACGAGTAACCAACGCGATAAGATCATGGGACAAAACTGGCAAAGAGTGCTTAATGAAGTCTTAGTATAAATACAGCCTCTTAGCTGATAACAGCAATAAAATCGTAGCCACTATAATTGGAAATATAGTCATGGATAGACCTATCGATATTGATACGCCTTTCATAGAAACAACAAGAACTAACTTGGTTGTTTTGCCCCCTGAAAATGCTCAGCTGATGCTCGATTATTACAACCTAAATAGAGAGCATTTAAGCGCTTGGGAGCCTACAAGAAACGATAGTTTTTATAGCCTAGAACACTGGCAACGGCAGCTTGCAGAAAACGTAAACCAATTTGAAAACGGCTCAGCATTAAAATTGGTTGCGCTAGACAAGGCATCTCAAGAGGTTATCGCTGTCTGTAACTTTACCAATATTGTAAGAGGTATTTTTCAGGCCTGTAATTTGGGTTACTCTGTCTCGGCGAAGTATCAAGGTCAGGGCTATATGCACGAAGTACTGCAAGCAGCATTAACTTATGTGTTTAATGAGCTAGATTTACATCGAGTGATGGCAAATCATATGACAAGCAATCAGCGCAGTGCTGCATTGCTAGAACAATTAGGATTTGAGCAGGAAGGGTTGGCGAAATCCTATTTAAAAATAGCCGGACGCTGGCAAGATCACGTGCTAACAGCCAAAATCAATCCAGCCCATTAACTCCGCTGATAACCCTCAAAGAATAACTCAGAACATAAGGACTATTCACAACAAAATGCTAACCGCACTTGCCATTAAAAACTATCGCTCTTTACGTGATGTCACCATACCACTGGCACAGCTAAACCTGGTGACAGGGGCCAATGGCAGTGGTAAATCCAACCTTTACAAAGCGCTAAGGCTATTGGCTCAAACAGCTCAAGGTGGAGTCGTCAACGCACTTGCACTAGAAGGTGGATTAGACTCTAGCTTTTGGGCCGGGCCTGAAACACTTTCGCGTGCGATGCTTGCAGGGGAAACACCGGTTGAGCCGACCGTTAGACAAGAGGTAAAACGGTTAAAGCTTGGCTTTGCCAGCGACGAATTCAGTTATTTAATTGAGCTTGGCTTACCTAAGCCCGACTCCACCACTTTATTTGGCTTAGATCCGCAAATTAAGCGCGAGGCTATTTGGGTTGGTAATGTTTATCGCCCATCGACAGTGTTAGTTGAGCGCCGCTCTGCCTTAGTCAAAAGCCGCGCCGAAAAGGCAAGTTCAGCAGGCTGGCAAACCTTGAATGTACATATGCAGCATAGCGATAGTATCTTTACTGAGCTTGCCGATCCTGAGCGAACACCAGAGGTGATCCGCCTAAGAGATAACATTCGAGCCTGGCGCTTTTACGATCACTTCCGCAGTGACAGTGAGGCTCCCGCACGTAAGCCACAGCTAGGCACTCGAACGCCGGTTCTGCACCATGATGGCAGAGACCTAGCCTCGGCGATTCAAACCATTTTTGAAGTGGGCGATAGAGAAGCGTTCGATACCGCTTTAAGCGACGCGTTTCCGGGCGCTCATGTGGTCATTGAATATGAGTCAAATGGCATGTTGAGCCTTAAGTTTCATCAACAAGGTTTGTTAAGGCCACTTAATGCTGCTGAACTATCAGACGGAACCTTACGCTACCTCTTACTGGTCGCAGCATTGCTGACTCCACGTCCGCCAGAATTGATGGTACTTAATGAGCCTGAAACGAGTTTGCACCCCGATCTACTGCCAGCGCTTTCTCGCTTAATCGTTAAAGCCTCCGAGCGCTGTCAGTTATGGGTCGTCTCCCATGCCAATCGATTAATTAACTCACTGAATCAGTTTGAAGATTGCAATTTAATAGAGCTGGATAAGCAGTTAGGGCAAACGGAGATTATTGGTCAAGACATACTCAGCAAGCCAAGCTGGCGTTGGAACAACCGCAGCTAACAAACTACGGCTATCTGCTGTTCGCAAGCGTGACTTACTTAAGCAGTACCGAACTTAAAGTGAAAAGTTTGCGATGGTCTTTTGAATGCCGACCACATCAGTGCCGCGCTTTAACTCTTTAACCAGTGGATCTTTTTGCCCCGAAATCCATAACTTTAGCTCAGCATCCATATCAAACCGACCCGCGGTTTCCACTTCAAAATGGGTTATCGCTTTATAAGGCACCGAATGATAGCTGACCTTCTTGCCAGTCACTCCCTGTTTATCAATTAAGATAAGGCGCTTGTTGGTAAATACAAACATATCCCTAACCACTTTATAGGCCAAAGCCAACGACTCATTGTCAGCCATTATCGGGCTAAGCTCCTGCGTTAACTCTTCAAGGTTAACCTCAGAGGCATTACCCATCAGCGAATCTAATAATCCCATGCTATTTTCCTTAATATTGATGTTGCTGCCCTCTTTAGCGCTTAGGCCAAAGAGGTCTAAATCCAATGCCAACCGTTAACTTACCTTAGGCATAAAAAAATCGCCATATGGCGATTCTTTTAACTGATTAAATTTTCACAGAGTTAGGGACTTGCCTATTCTCGCCAACCACCATCATTTCGCACTTCTGGCAATCGAATACCAGCTTCAACACATCTTTGCCTATCTCTAGCACCATAGGATCGGCCTTAATATTGGGCACTTCCTTTGGACAAAGGTTGAAGTTAAAGCGTAAGCAGTGCTTAGTGACCATTAATGGCACATCTTCAGTAACGCCATTTTTCTCATAGGTATCTTGAATTTCGATAACACCATGGCGCTGATAAAAGGCTTTGGCTTTATCATTAGCCACATTGCCCAAGTAACTTAGGTGCTTAACGGGATAGACGGCATCCTGATTGTATTTCCACGCTTTAGGGCGCTGGTAATCATTGACTCGGGCAAGTTCTAATGCCGCTACGGTATCGCGGCGTAACCCGTTTAATACTGAAGTAGGAATAAACCATGCCTGAGCAGTCTCTATATTAATTTTCTGGGCATTAAAGTCCGTGCTGCCGAGCTTACCGAGTTGCTTACGTAGCCCTTTCAATGCCTTTTCAACATCCGTAGCAGCTGTTTTTTGGCAAACTAATGTCTGCGTTGCGCTGTGGCCGTAGATATCGGTCATCGTCAATGCCACACCATCATCACTATCGGCAAGAGTAATATCGACGCCAATAATTCGCTTGGCAGATTCCTTAGCTAATACCGATTCAAAAGCTTGGTTATGGTTACGGTATATGATCATGCCCTCTTTAAGCTCTTTTGGCATACGCAATACAAACAGCTTAAGCCCCTCAGCACGATTAACCCGCAAGCCTTTTAGCTTGTCATCAGACTGCTTAGCTTCGGCATAGTTGCTTGGAAAAAAGCACAAACCATCACCGTTATTGAAGCTGTTCTCTGAGGTAACTTCAATAAAGTCCTTACCAATACGCTTAACCACTGCCACCTCTTCACCTATGTATTTAGGCGAGCGGAAGTCGTTCATTCCTTGGTTACGTTCATGGACAAAATAGTCGGTTTTACCGCGGTTAAAGGTTTTCTCAGGATCTGGCGTAAAAGTATGTTCACAACGACCATGAGATGAAGCGCTAAACTCTGGGCGCTTAGCAATGATCTTATCCAATGCTTGGCGGTAGTGAGCTGTAACGTTTTTAACGTAACTAAGATCTTTAAGACGACCTTCGATCTTAAACGAGCGTACACCAGCATCGATCAGATCTTCTAAATTATCAGTTTGATTATTGTCTTTAAGTGACAGTAAGTGTTCATTTTGCGCTAATACTTCACCTTGGCGAGTTTTCAGATCTGCAGGCAAGCGGCACAATTGAGAACATTCACCGCGATTGGCACTGCGGTTACTAAAAGAGTGGCTTAAGTTACACAGACCACTGTAGGCGACACATAGCGCACCATGAATAAAGAACTCAATCTGCATATTGGTTTTGGCGGCAACCTCGCGAATTTGGCTTAAACCAAGTTCACGGGCAAGCACAACCTGCGAGAAACCAACCTGCTCTAAAAATGCGACTTTTTCGGGACTACGATTATCCATCTGAGTACTGGCATGCAGCGCAATAGGAGGAAGATCTAGCTGTAAAACCCCCATGTCTTGCACAATCAATGCATCCGCACCAGCTTCATAAAGTTGCCAAATAAGCGTCTGCGCTGCTTCAAGTTCATCATCCATTAAGATGGTGTTAACCGCGACGAACACTTGCGCGCGATATTGATGAGCAAAAGTACATAAGCGGGCAATGTCTTCAACACTATTGCCAGCTGTTGCTCGAGCACCAAAAGAGGGGCCACCGATATATACAGCATCGGCACCATGGCGAATAGCTTCAATACCAAAGTCAGCATTTTTAGCCGGCGCTAGCAACTCAAGACGATTAGAGTTGGTTTCTAGCGGTGCCAAAGGCTCACCAGCAGGCTTTTCATTAGGTCTGAAGATGCCAACATTGCTCATAAAAAAATCACTCAAAAAGGAAAACACTATTATTTTGGGCAAATATTATAGCAAAATCTCACATTTGGCGTTAGCTAATATACTCAGGAATACTAGCCATTGCAGAAGAACTTCAATGGCCGATCAATATCAATGATGTTGACTCATTTGCTTGGAGGGAGTTAAGCGACTGATTAGCTGCTCATTAATTCAACAATATGAGTACGGAGCTACTTAAGTAAACAGATCGAAGGCATTACCTAAGGCAGATGATTTTCCTTTATAAAATTCGGTATAGCTGCAGTTGCTACAAGTCACCGCGTAGTAACGCTTGTTCTGCATATCAAAAATACGTGACCAAAAGCCACCTGACACACGAATTTCACCGGTTTCGAACTCTCTATTGTTACACTTAATACACGTCCATTTATCATGTTGCATAGTGACTATTTTCCCTGTTGATTAACTATCTATAGCGGCTGGTAACGACTTATAATTAGTAATGAACCGCCAACCAAATTGTTTCTGTTTGCTCGCAAGTCCAAGCGACTCGATGCTTTACATGGGCGCCAATATTGACATGATCGCCTTGCTTTAAGCTCAACAGCTCGCCAGTTTCAAACTCTAGTTTGGCCGCGCCTTTCATCACCATCACCCACTCGCTACGCTCCTGATCATACCATTGTCCGGCTGGAGTCACGTGGGCTTTAGAGATGATGCGCTCGACTAAAACATTGTCTGTGTTTACTAGTGGCTCGAACTGCTCCTCAGTAAGGTCTTTAGCCAAGTTTTCAAAAATATTAGCTTTATCCATGACTTTATCCTTACCTTTTCCTTCGCTTTCTGCATTACCGACTTAATGAACTTGCTCGTATCGATTTTCCTAGCAAGAATCACGAGAGAGCTGGAGATGATACGTTCGAGCAAGACACTATCTGTACTATCCTTAACGGCTCGAACTGCTCCTCAGTAAGGTCTTTAGCCAAGTTTTCAAAAATATTAGCTTTATCCATGACTTTACCCTTACCTTTTCCTTCGCTTTCTGCATTGCCGACTTAATGAACTTGATCGTATCGATTTTCCTAGCAAGAATCACGACAGAGCTGGAGATGATACGTTCGAGCAAAACACTATCTGTACTATCCTTAACGGCTCGAACTGCTCCTCTGTAAGGTCTGAGGCCAAGTTTTCAAAAATATTAGCTTTATCCATTGTCCGCCCCAGCCTCACCAACTTCAATCACAATACTCTTGCTCACTCGAATCCCCAAACGTTTCGCTAAACGATTTAAATTAGCACGATCCATCTGCAACTCTTTGGCGGTTACCGACCAATTGCCATGATGCTGTGTCAAGATTTGCAAAATACGTTGTCGCTGAAACTCATCTGTCTGCTGTTTAAGGTTTCCATTCGCTAATACCTCGATTTGCAGTGCAGAGTCTGCAGCTTGTCCTTTGCGACTATCCTCTTGAGGAGTACTCGGTAACAATAAGGCCAAATGGGTGAGCCCTATACGCACTATAGCTGCAGTGCTCTCACTTCGAGCTCGTAACGCAGCTCGACTAATAACGTGCTCTAGCTCGCGTACATTGCCGGGCCAGTCATATTGGTTTAGCATTTTTATCGCGCTGGGATTTAAGGTCAATTGGCTCATGCCAAGCTTTCGCCGCGTCAATTCAATAAAGTAGCCACTAAGTAAACTGATGTCGCCTTCACGCTGCCTTAATGGCGGTACAATAACGGGATACACACTCAGACGGTGATACAGATCGGCGCGAAAACGCCCCTGCTCCACTTCTACTTTCAATTGTCTATTGGTTGCAGCAAGAATCCGTACATCAACATATTCAACATCGTCTTTACCGACAACTTGGATCTCTTGATTCTGCAGCGCTCTAAGTAACTTACTTTGCACCGCCAGTGGTAACTCGCCAATTTCATCTAAAAATATGGTGCCGCCGCTCGCTAGGCTGAACTTACCTGTTCGATTTCGATCAGCGCCTGTAAATGCTCCCTTAACGTGACCAAACAGCTCACTCTCAATTAGGCTTTCAGGTAGAGCAGCGCAGTTAACATAAACCAAAGGCCCTTCACTTCGGCTAGATTGCCGATGTAGAGTTCTTGCCACCAGCTCCTTACCTACGCCAGTTTCACCTTCTATTAAAATGGAAAAATTTGAGGCTGCGACCATCTCAATTTCACGCTTGAGTTTCACCATGATCTCGCTGTTACCGATAAGCTCGCCACCGTCTTTAACTAATGCTTCGTGGGTCAGCTCAGCAACAACCTGCTGATTATGTTTAGAAAGCTGTTCAAGCTGTTGCAACAATATCGCAGTGTTTAAGGTGGCTGCTGACATTGCAGCAATGATGTCTAGCGTACGCTTAGGGATCTCATCGAATACATTGGGAACCATACTGTCTAAAGTCAAAATACCGATCAGTTTGTCATCAGATAGCAGTGGTAGCCCCATACATGCATGCACTGGGAGGTCACCTTCATGAGAAAGCAGGAGGCCATCATAGGGATCCGCTAACTTACTGTCTGCAGCAAAGCGAACTGGTGCTTGCGATGCAGATATCAGCTCGAACCTTGGATGAGCGGCGATCTCAAATCGACGCCCTAAAGTCTCTTTAGTCAGGCCTTGTAGTGCTAGCGGCTTCAAATACTCACCTTGCACATGTAACAGCACCACAGCGTCACAATTAACAGCATGGCGCACAGTATTAAGTAAGCGCTCAAACCTGTCATGATTTGTCAGGCTATTGGTGAGATCTAGGGCGAGTTGAACCAAGGCAGCAGAAGATATTTCACTCACAAGAATGGTAAACCTAATCAATTAAAACTGTCTCTAGCTTATCACGCTGACCGCCTAGCTTCAAAAGAACACCATAGAGTCATAATGACTTCACGGCAGTGTAGTCATTATGACTACAAGGGTTCAGCTAAACGGCTGAATACTAGTAATTATCACTACCGTGAATGTTGGCACGGTTATCGCAATACTCTAGTTCAAACACACTGTAGCAGAGCAAATGGAGCAAACTAATGATAACAACACAATCAATGCCCTACTCTCACGAAGATTTAGTCGACGAGTTAACTCAACAACAAAACATTCAGCTTTCTGCTACATCAACAGTCAAGCAACGTAAGTTAGTGCAACTTGGTGTGGCATCGAATCGATTTTATTCCCATGCACTGATTGGCGGTAATAGCACCATGTTGATTGCGATTATTGGCTTACTGTTGTGCATTTTAGTCGGTTATTCCTATGCAGACAGTTTTTCATTGTGGGCACAAGTTGCCAGCCACATCGGTTTGATACTGTTTGCGACCGCAGTAAAAATTGGCTATGTGATGCGCTGCGTAGGGCTCGATGGCATGGGGCACTTGCAGTTGTAGCGCAACTGCCCCACAAAATAATTTTTTGATAGCAATTACCGTTTATGACCACCATTTGGACAACAATACTGATGCAAACGATTAGCTCTCCCAAGACCAAACAAGTACTCTCAGCCAGCGGTGAAGTCGAGGCAGTACTAGTAAAACCTGATTCATTGTTGAGTAAGCTCAGCGATATGCCTTTATGGGAGCTAGCTTTTAGACCTTGGTTTTTAGCAGCCACATTATCATCAGTGCTAAGCATTGCAGCTTGGCTACTCTTTTTACATGGTCAGCTGCCTAGCCTAGCAACAACAGGTCTGAGCCCCGTTGTTTGGCATATCCATGAAATGTTATTTGGTTTTGCGGCGACCATTGCGGTTGGCTTTTTGCTCACAGCAGCCCAGACCTGGACTAACCGCCGTAGCATAAATGGTTTACCACTAATCGCGCTAACACTAATCTGGCTAGCGGTACGTGGCTTACTTTGGTCGAACGACCCAAAATTGCAGCTAGCAGCGGTCGCACTGCAAGCATCTTGGTGGCTTATCTCAATTGGCTATCTAGCCAATATGGTGATTAAAGCTAAAAGTAACCGCAACTATCAATTCATTCCATTACTAACAGCAATGATGTCATTTAATATCGGCTTTTTGCTGGCAGATATAAATGGCTATACAGAGTTGGCGATGCACCTTTCTCGCTGCGCTATTTTACTGTTTTGCCTGTTAGTCGGCATTATTGGTGGCCGTGTGATCCCCTTCTTTACCGGCAGGGGCGCTGAAAATGCCAAGGTAAAATCAACACCTCAACTCGACAAATGGTTACCTTGGGTTTCTCTACTCGGTTTAGCGGTCTTTTTCAGCGGTTACTTCATCGAGCTTCCTTTCACCCCTGCAACGTTATTGATATTAGCCGGTGTTATGCACCTACTGCGTTTACTCAACTGGAATAGCCTAGCAACCTTGAAAGTGCCACTACTATGGTCACTGCACGGTTCATACTTAGCATTAGCATTAGGGTTAATCGCCTTAGGTACGAGCTACCACATTGATGCGCTGCGTTTTGCCGATGCACTGCACTTAATCACGGTAGGCACCTTAGGCGCGATGATCCTCGCGATGATTGCCCGTGTCTCATTAGGTCATACCGGTCGACCATTAAAGCCTCATTTTTCAATCAATATCGCCTTCATGCTTATTCTTGCAGGTGCTTTAGCACGAGTTATTTTACCGTTAGCCCAGCAGCCTATTTTGGCTTGGGATATCAGTGCAACTTGTTGGGTAGTCGCCTTCAGTTTATTCATCTGGCACTACAGCTTAATACTTATGCGCCCAAGGCCGAACTAAAGCCAATTTTTAGCGTCGAATCAGAATAGATTCGACAAATTACAACCAGAAATTACACCCTAACAGTGCCGCTTTCGAGCACAAAAATTGATTAAGGATATTTAGATGTTATCTGAAAAACATATCAGCATAGTTAAGAGCACCATTCCACTATTAGAGTCTGCTGGTACTGCCATCACTGAGCACTTTTATAAACGTATGTTTAGCCACAATCCAGAGCTAAAACATATCTTCAACTTAAGCCACCAGCATTCTGGCGGTCAGCCCGCTGCACTTTTCAATGCCGTTGCAGCCTATGCTAAAAATATTGATAACTTGGGTGCATTAACTGGTGCCGTTGAGCGCATCGCCCATAAACACACCAGCTTTAATATTCAGCCAGAGCATTATCCAATCGTTGGTCATCACCTGCTTGAGACCCTAAGAGAATTAGCACCAGATGCTTTTACTCCTGAAGTCGAAGAAGCTTGGGGCGCTGCTTACGGTGTACTCGCTGGGATCTTTATCGAGCGTGAAGGTATGCTTTACCATAGAAGTGCCAATGAAACTGGCGGCTGGCAAGGTGCGCGACAGTTTACTATTACCGACAAAAACAAAGAGTCAGAACTGGTAACAAGCTTTGTTTTAACTCCTGTTGATGGCCAAGCCATTATTGATTTTGAACCTGGCCAATACCTTGGGATTTGTGTAGAGCCTGCTGAACATGAATATCGTGAAATGCGTCAGTACTCGCTATCGGATAAACCTAATGGCAAGCAGTACCGCATCTCAGTTAAGCGTGAAGCACAAGCAACGCCTGGAGTAGTATCGAATTATCTACATGACCACATGAATGTTGGCGACAGTCTTGATGTCTATCCACCTGCTGGTGATTTTCACTACGAGGAGCGTGAAGCCCCAGTAGTACTTATTTCTGCCGGTGTAGGGGTGACGCCGATGCAATCAATGTTGGAGATGTTGGCGGCGAAATCTTTTGCTAAACCAGTATTCTACCTGCATGCCTGTGAAGGCGTAGAGCAGCACTCATTTAACCAACGAGTGGAAACGCTAGGGTTAAGTTTAGATTTGCAGCATCACACTTGGTATCGCGACATTGCTCAATCAAATGAGGTTGCTAATGTTAGCTACATCCACCAAGGCTTTATGAACTTTGCCACACTGAGAGATGCACTGCCGATTGAACATGGCGATTATTACCTGTGTGGACCCGTTGCTTTTATGCAGTTTGCTAAGCAACAGTTAATCGAGCTAGGCGTCGAAGCTGAGCGCATTCACTACGAGGTATTTGGGCCACACGCTTCGCTTTAAGCGCTAACTTAACAAGCCATAAAAAAAGAGCATACTGTCGATTGACGCTATGCTCTTTCTTTTAGCTTTTTACCTTTAGAGAAAGTCGCAGATCTCTGCCAGTGCCTTCTTTTGTAGTGCATGTTCTGGCACCGTGGCATCCTCACTTGGATAACCCGCTATAATCAGCATATAGGGCCTCTCATTAGCACTGTCTCTGCCACATACTTTACTGAGAAAAGACATTGGTTTGGGAGTATGAGTAAGCGTTCCTAGTCCCGCATTGTGCAATGCTTGGATCAAAAAACCTGTCGCGATCCCTACCGACTCATGCACATAATAGTTAGTCTTCTGCTCCCCCTCTTCTTCGCTGCGCTTCTTACTAAAAATCGCAATCAGCCAAGGTGCATGTTCAAGATAGGGCTTGCTGGCATTAGTGCCTAAAGGCTTTAGCGCATCTAACCACTCTTCACCGGCTCGGCCGGCATAAAACGCCTGCTCAAGCGCTTCAGCCTCATGGCGGATCTGCGCTTTAATTTCTGAGCTGTTAATGGCGACAAAGTGCCAAGGTTGGTGGTTAGCACCGTTAGGGGCTGTTCCCGCCGCTAAAATACATTTTTCAATGATCTCTCGAGGAACAGCTCGATCAGAGAACTTACGAATCGAGTGACGACGTTTAACGTCTTGATAATTTTGCTCTGCGCGCACAAGCATTTCATGCTCAGGATATTCGATAAAGTCCGTTAACGGATGATGGGCTTCTGTCATATTATTTCCTAGCTTATCGTTATTATTATCGATTTTTAACCGTTTCAGTTTACCTATGCAAGCTAAGCTTACTGTGATTCAAGCTGTTGCTTTAACTGCTCAAGCCCTTGATTAAGATCATTGCCAATCATGGTTTCGAAATCTAGAAACAGGAACATCAGGTTCATTGGGTAATCTAAATGGCCATCAAAACCCCACTGCACCAATGTTTGGTTAGCACCTATGGCTTCGGTGCTCATGAAAGCAGGATCGGTTGACTCAAAAGGCGAAAAGAATCGCAACTCAAAATCAATCCGCTTGCCTTCATCAATGCGCATTATCTCCTGCTCACCAACACCTACATCTTCTAATTGGCTTTCCCAACGAGATACGAAACCTACGGTTCCATCAGTGCCGCGGTAGCTTTTAACCATATCAGGGTCCATCTGTGCCCAGACACTAAAGTTGTCTTGATTCTTTAGATGCTTCACATAATCAAACACTTCTGCCACAGGTTTATCTATGCTGATATTAGTGATTACCGAATACTCTTTCTGTACAAAGAGCGCGATAATAAAGGGCAGCGCGATGAGTATTAGCACCGCTATAGAGAATTTTTTTAGCATAACTTGTACTCTTTATAAGTGGTTAAGGTCTTTGAGTTTTTATAGCCTCGTTTTTA
>NZ_BPEW01000022.1 GCF_019654975.1 Shewanella sp. c952 | reverse complement strand
GCGTGAAGTCATCTTTCATACTTCGCCGAAGACGCTAGGTCGTTGGCTTGAGGAGGCGTATTCTACACTCTCCAGTGGCGGCGTCAAGCGCTTATTTTAAGAAGTTTTTCAAGCGATGATTTCTTAATCACTCTCGTGAAAAGAAGCACTACCCGAAGCCCTTAAAGCGTTTGTCACCTGAATCAAATCCCCGAAGGTTTTTAACTCTCTAACACCGCTGCAAGTCCCGTACTACCTAAGCTTTTGTTTAGTTAGTTGGCCTGCTGTGCCGTGTCAGTGGTTGCGCATTATAGGGAGATCTTGAGTAAGCGCAAGCGCTTTTTAATAAGAAAACGATCGCATGTCGATCTTTTCACCAAACAGCCAAATTATGGGGGATTATCGTACTTTCAATGCTGATTAATTGGCCTTTATAGGTTTGAGATTAAGATAAAGTTCATTTTTTCAGCAACGCACTAGTGTATTGCTCAATAATTCATTACCATATGCAAGTTATTAACAGTTAGTTATCGATTCATTCATTTACACTTCAGAGATTATATATATGCAGAAGTCATTCTTTATCGTTTTAGCCGTTGCCATTATAGGTGCATTAGCTATTTTTCAGATCGCTCCAGATCTAAACGCTGCCATTGCTTTCTTTACTGGTGCAATCATCGCAAGCGTTATCTTTTCAATTCAATCAAAATCAGGATCGTCTGTTACAGCTAGTAGCAACGAACCTTATACCGGTCCAACTATGACCTTATATGTAGGTAACTTGCCTTACCGTGTTCATGAAGGTGAAGTAAAAGCATTATTTGGTGAGTATGGTCCCGTGAACTCAGTTCGCTTGGTGCGAGATCGTAAGACCGGTCGTCGTAAAGGCTTTGGCTTTATCGAAATGTCAGAAGCGGGTGCTAAGAAAGCGATGTCTAAGTTAAACGAATATGATTTTCAAGAAAGAACATTGAAGGTTCGTGAAGCTAAGTCTCAAGATTCAGATAAAACAGAAAGCCAAGCGTAAGCTAGCTAACGTAAGTTAGTTGAGGAGTGTGGTTCTATACTCGTGAACCCCTCTTCAACTAACCTTTCTTTCAATCCCTTCGCAATCTCGCCCGTCGTAAATACCGCACTATAATCTACCACCCTGTTGCTTTCCGTTTTTATTAGACCATTCGCTTTAAGTAAATTTAGCACTCTGTCAGCCACTGCTCTACCAGAATCTAGCAAGATAACGCTTTGCCCTAATAGCTGTTTAATCTCTGCTGCCAAAATTGGAAAGTGTGTACAACCTAGCACTAAGGTATCAAGTTCAGACATTCGGATTGGGGCTAGCAATAACTCAAGCCTTCGCATGTCGACTGCAACTCCCGCCAACTTTGCTTCCGCAAGCATGACCAATTCAGATGAACCGAACAGCTCCACTCGACAATCTTCTGCAAATGCATCGATTAACTCTTTGGTATAGGGACGTTTGATTGTACCGGGGGTAGCCAGTAAACCGATGTGCCTGCGCTTAGATATTTTTGCTGCAGGTTTAATAGCCGGGACAACACCGACAACAGGAATTGATAACTGCTGCCTTAATATTGGTAACACTAGTGTGCTGGCCGAGTTACATGCAACCACCACAATGCTGGCATTGATACGCTTTGCCTGTTCGGTGATAAGCGATACGCATCCACTAATGAGTTCCGACTCTTCTAATTCACCATATGGTAGTCGCGCATTATCGAATAAATAGCAGCAGTTTTGCTGAGGCATTACTTTTCTGATCTCGTCCAGAATCGATAACCCACCAATTCCAGAGTCAAAAATAAGAATAGGTCCAGACAAAGCGTTCTCCACTATCATATAAATGCTGTTATATAGCTGCGCAATTAGCCTTAGTTAAGGCCGAATTAGCTATTTTGCTTTAAAATTTCCCCACAAGCTAGGTTAAATCGAATGGGAGAAACTGGACATCCCTGCTATCTAGTATAATATTCCGCCCCTAATTTAAAGCTCACGGTGATCAAAATATGAATTTAGCAGCAATGGATCCTTCAACCTATGATGTGCAACTCGAAGCGAAGCGCGTCAAGCTAAAGCAGTTATTTACTGATTTTGACACGCCGGAACTTGAATCATTTAGCTCTGAAACAGCCCACTATCGTATGCGTGCTGAATTTAGAATGTGGCATGAAGGGGAAGACCTCTACTATTACATGTTCGATAAAGAGCTTGATAGCAAAGTGCGTTGCGATCAGTTTCTACCTGCAAGTGAGCTGATCAACAAAATGATGCCTGTGCTGGTTGAGCTATTAAAGCCCAACACTATCTTGCGTCATCGCCTGTTTCAAATAGATTTTCTATCTACGCTAAGTGGAGAGATCTTAGTATCCTTGCTTTACCATAAGCAGCTAGATGCTGAATGGGAAGAGCAAGCCAAAATCTTAAAGCAAACACTGAGTAGCCAATTCAATGTCAATTTGATTGGCCGCGCTCGCAAACAAAAACTGATCTTTGATAAAGACTTCGTCGTTGAATCACTTAACGTAGCTGGTAAGCAACTGCAGTATCATCAGATCGAAAATAGCTTTACCCAGCCTAATGGTAAAGTTTCAGTCAAAATGCTTGAGTGGGCGATTGATGTCACTAAAAATAGCACTGGCGACTTATTAGAGCTCTATTGCGGCAATGGTAATTTCTCAATTGCACTGGCGCAAAACTTTGAACGAGTATTGGCGACTGAACTCGCTAAGCCGTCAGTAGAATCTGCACAGTACAATATCAAAATGAATAACGTTGAAAATCTGCAAATTATTCGTATGTCAGCAGAAGACTTCACCGACGCCATGGCAAAGAAACGTAGCTACCGACGTTTAGAAGGTATCGATCTTGATAGCTATAACTGCAACACCATCTTTGTCGATCCGCCACGTGCTGGTTTAGACGAGAATACCGTTAAACTAGTGCAAGGTTATGAGCGTATTGTTTATATCTCATGTAACCCTAATACCTTGCTAGATAACTTAAAAGAGTTGAGTAAGACCCATAGCATCACTCGTTTTGCATTGTTTGATCAGTTCCCGTATACCGATCACATGGAGTCTGGTGTATTTCTTGAGAAGAAATAGAGCCCAATGAGTCCAACAAAAACGGCATCCAATTGGATGCCGTTTTTGTTATTTAGTCTGCTACTTCTGCTCTCTTTTATTCTGCAGAGCATCGGCACCTTTAGCGATCATATGCAATTGGATCACTAGTCGGTCTGCTAAGGCCTTACGATCTATACGTTTCATATCCAACGCCGCAGCACCCGCATTGAATACTAAAGTCACCAGCGCTTCTGCTTGGGCATGTGCTAGATCTGGTGCTCGATTAGCGGTTGCCTCTGTGTAATGCGCTAATTCAGAGATGAAATGCTCAATCTCTCTTGCTACTGCACCACGAAATGGCGCAGAGGTGCCAGAACGCTCATGCAGCAGGATACGGAATACGTTAGGGTTAGATTCAAGTACTTCCATAAAGGTTTCAACAGAGATACGGATAACGCTGCCGCCCGCTTCTGCACGCTGGCGTCCTTTACGCATCATCTGCCTGAGCGTAAGTCCACCTTCATCCACCATCGTTAAACCCAACTCATTCATATCTTTAAAATGTCGATAGAATGAGGTCGGTGCAATATTGGCCTCGCGCGCAACTTCGCGCAAACTCAAGCTAGAAAAGCTACGCTCAGCACTCAACTGATTAAACGCTGCATCAACTAGCGCGCGTCGTGTCTTCTCTTTTTGTTGTGCTCTAATGCCCATACTGAACCTACTTACAAAAGTTATGTTTCGAATAATAACGCTTTTTTACTTAAAACGCAGCATCAACAAACTTGACCCAAATCTCTATCCAAGTTAAATTAGCGTACAGCTGTACGCTCAACTAGAGATTATAAAAAATAATGAAAAAACCTCCAATTATTTGGATGAATGTGAGCCTTTTTACCATCACATTTGCCTGCGCTGTATTATTAGTACCTTGGTATGGGATCGTTTATGGCTTTGAAGCTATTGAGTGGATTGCCTTTGTCGTTCTTGCCTTTGCCAGTGGCTTATCGATCACCGGTGGCTACCATAGACTCTGGTCTCATCGCACATATAAAGCCCATGCTTCAGTGCGCTTTCTCTATGCCCTTGGCGGCGCATTGGCACTACAAAACAGTGCACTGCATTGGTCTTCAGATCATCGAGTTCACCACAAGCATGTCGATAATAACGACAAAGACCCTTACTCAGCGAAAATGGGGTTTTGGTATAGCCATATAGGCTGGATGCTGCGTGAATATCAATCTCAGCGATACCATGATTACAAAAATGTACGCGATCTACAGAATGATAAAATTGTGATGTGGCAGCACAAATACTACCTACCTCTGCTTATTATCATGAACTTCGGTCTGCCTATTTTGCTAGGTTGGTTGAATGGTGACATTCTTGGCATGCTACTGCTAGCAGGACTATTACGCCTAGTGGTGGTACATCACTGTACTTTCTTCATTAATTCATTAGCTCATATATGGGGTTCCCAACCGTATACAGATAAAAATACTGCCCGTGATAATGGATTTATAGCACTGTTAACTTATGGCGAGGGATACCATAACTACCACCATATATTTGAGAATGACTACCGCAATGGCATTCACTGGTGGCAGTATGATCCAACCAAGTGGTTAATCGATGGTTTAGCGTTAGTCGGGCTCACTAATAGCCGCCGAGTCGTGCCACAAGAGCGTATCGAAAGCGCTCGCTTACAGATGCAGCTTAAACGCACTCAAAATAGAGTCGCTCATCTTCCTAACAGTGAAGAGATTATTGAAAAGCTACAAGCTGAGTATGAAATGCTGAAAACTCATTTAGCTGAATATTACGATGCCAAGAAAGCACTGCTAGAGGCTAAGCGTAAACAGCTCGCGGATCGAGATCTTATGGCAGAGGTCAAAGAGCTTAAACTTCGATTCAAGCAGCAAAAGAAAAACTGGCATAGTCTGACCGCAAGCTTTAGCTAATACCCAATACCTAATACCATTGCTAAAACAACATCAGCCACTCTCATGAGTGGCTTTTTCTTCTATATTCATCTCGCTTAATGCTAAGTAAATTCAACAAATGCACCACTAGTTTGCTAATAGACTTCAACTTCACTAACCACTCCATTGAAGTCATTAGATGATGGGTCTATGATGATCGGCTAATTAGCATTTTTAGGGCGTTTTAAGCTCATGTCAGATCAACAAATTAAACTTACCGAGTATAGTCATGGCGCAGGTTGTGGCTGCAAGATTTCCCCTAAGGTACTTGGTACTATACTCGCGACTCAACTACCGGTATTTGACGATCCTAAACTGCTTGTGGGAAACCAAACCCGAGATGATGCTGCGGTTTACAAACTTAACGACACCACAGGCATTATTAGCACCACCGACTTTTTTATGCCTATCGTTGATGACCCTTTTACTTTTGGACGCATAGCAGCAACCAATGCGATCAGTGATATCTATGCCATGGGCGGCACACCTATGATGGCTATCGCCATTTTGGGCTGGCCAGTCGATAAGCTACCTGCTGAAGTGGCACAACAAGTTGTTGATGGTGGCAGACAAGCCTGCGCCGATGCAGGGATAATACTGGCCGGTGGTCACAGTATCGATTCTCCTGAGCCTATTTTTGGCTTAGCAGTCACTGGGCAAATTCCACTGGATGAGCTTAAACAGAACAATACGGCTAAAGTTGGCGATAAACTTTACCTAACCAAGCCTCTTGGTATTGGTATTTTAACCACTGCGCAAAAACAGAAAAAGCTTGCTGATGTCGATCTCAATATAGCAGCAGATGCGATGTGCCAGTTAAACATTTTGGGCCCTAATATCGCTAAAATCTCACAGGTAAACGCACTAACTGATGTTACTGGTTTCGGCTTAGCTGGACACCTTTTAGAGATGTGTCATGGCGCAGAGCTTGGCGCAAAAATCGATATCAGTTTGCTGCCACTACTTCCCAATGCTCAGCAATACCTTGAGATGGGCTGTATCCCAGGCGGAACCCACAGAAACTTCGATAGCTATGGTGAACACTTGCCCGTGTTAACTGAACAGCAAAAAGCGATTATCTGCGATCCGCAAACTAGTGGCGGCTTGTTGATCTCGGTCTCTGCTGAGGGCGAAGCTGAATTGCAGCAATTACTATCAGACAATGGTGTCGAACCTATCTGCATTGGTGAGCTAGTAGAGCAATCAGCAACCACAGTGGAGCTTATCTAATGCCCGTCAACATGGTGAGCGCAAGTGAGTACCGACGAATTCTTGTCAGTGATCATCCAATAATGGATGCGCGAGCACCTGTTGAATTTACTAAAGGGGCATTTCCTGCCAGTAGTAACTATCCGTTAATGGAAGATGAAGAGCGTAAGTTAGTCGGTACTTGCTACAAACAAAAAGGACAACAAGCTGCTATAGCCTTAGGTCATTCACTTGTTACCGGCGAGGTAAAACAGCAAAGACTTGACGCTTGGCAACGCTATTTTACTCAGCATCCAGATGCGTACCTTTATTGCTTTCGAGGTGGCTTACGCTCTAAATTAACTCAACAGTGGTTAAAAGAAGCCGGTATCAATATCCCCTTTATTGAAGGCGGCTATAAAGCGATGCGTCAGTTTTTAATTGAAACTATCGATAACGCAGCGAGCCAGAAACCCATGTTAATCCTCAGCGGGATCACTGGCAGTGGTAAGACTGACTTTTTGCTCGCTCGTAATGACGGCGTAGATCTCGAAGGTATTGCCCATCATCGTGGTTCGAGCTTTGGCCGTTACCATGAGCCGCAGCCGACCCAGATAAACTTTGAGAATGCATTAGCGGTTGCCCTCCTGAAACATCAAGATAGCAACGCTAAACACCTGCTGCTCGAAGATGAGAGCTTCCTCATTGGACGCTCTGCATTACCACAAGCATTCTACAAAGGGATGCAAGCGGCAAATGTCGTCGTGTTAGAAGAACCGATGGAGGCTAGATTAACTCGCCTACTTAATGAGTATGTGCATAAGATGCATAGCGGTTATATTGAGCGTCTTGGTGAAGAAGCCGGTTTTGCAGCATTTGCAGAATATTTAGCACTGAGTATCACCGGGATAAAGAAACGTCTTGGCGGTAAACAGCACGATGAATTCCAAGCGATTATCACCAATGCACTCAACATTCAGCAAAGTCGTGGTGATACTAGCGCTCATCTTGAATGGATTGAGCTACTGTTAAGCAAATATTACGACCCTATGTATCAATACCAGATAGATAAGAAAACTGAACGGATTTTGTTTAAAGGTGATCATGCCGCAGTGCATCAATGGTTAGATGCTAACTAACGTCTCCCCCTTTAGCCGGTTATGACTCTCTTCTTAACCGGCTATATCGTTAAGTTCACTTCAATCTCCCCTCTTAACCACGACTTTTTTCTGTGCTTAATACT
Organism: Shewanella sp. c952; assembly: GCF_019654975.1. Classification (GTDB taxonomy): domain Bacteria; phylum Pseudomonadota; class Gammaproteobacteria; order Enterobacterales; family Shewanellaceae; genus Shewanella. The sequence continues at coordinate 81,572 of NZ_BPEW01000022.1, read as the reverse complement.
GCATTTAACCCATCGAGCGTGCTTTATTGATTCTGGCAATGCAGCCCCTTTAGCACACACCAGCACTGACAAGGGCTGCATTGCACCGTCCCATTGTCGTTTATTGATAAAGTACCTCTCTAGGCGATTTTGTTGAGTATCAGGCTGTGGAGTTGCGATATAAACAGGTCGATTAAACAAACCATCAATGACAAGCAGCGTAGAGAGTTCGAATCGCTCTATTTCAACGATAACAGGCACGGTTCTGTCCTGCTTTAAAGCAACGAGTTCATCAGTATTGTTGATGTTCTGCCGATTAAGGATCCGCCGTAATACATAGCTAAATGCACTCATCGCAAATTCTGACCAACTTAGTAGCAACACCAACAGTACTAGCAAATTACCACAGGCGATCAGGAGGAATAATTGTTCGATTTTCCATTGCAGTCCGTTTAACACCAACATGGCAAAAACTGCCGAAGTCACCATAAACAGTGCGTTGACGATATTGTTACTGGCGATGGCCTGCGCACATTCGTTTTCATCTGCACGCGCTTGAATGAAGGTATATAGCGGCACAATAAACAAACCGCCGCCAACACCTATCATCAATAGATCAAACATCAAACGGTAGTGGATGGCATCGCTGACAAATGTGACGACATCAAATACAGCAGTTGGAGCCGCTAAGATTGGTAAAGCGACATACAGATCGATGCCAAATACACCAAGTACTATCAAACCTAAAGGTGCGATCCCCAGTTCAACTTGCTTACATGACAATCGCTCACACACAAAAGAGCCTATGCCTATGCCAATTGAAAAGAGCAGCAGCAATAATGACACCACGGTCGGGTCAGAATGAAGTGTTATCCGGGCAAAATTTGGGATCTGCGTTAAATAGCTCGCGCCAACAAACCAAAACCAGCTAATAGCCAGTATCGCGATCCATATGTCTCGACTTTTTCGTACTTTCGCAATGCTTGTTGCCGTCGCTTTGATGATCGAAAACTTGGGTTTTACTTTATTACTTGAGGGAATACTGGGGATCATCCAGCTACTAAATACGCCAATCAACGCCAAGGTAAACACGCTGCCCGCCGCCCAATAAGTCGCATGTTCGCTAGCGACAATCAGCCCAGCAGACAAAGTACCGGCCAAAATAGCCAGAAAGGTGCCCATTTCAACCCAAGCATTGCCCGACACCAGCTCATGTTCGCGTAATACCCGGGGCAATAATGAGTATTTTACTGGGCCAAAATATGCTGATTGCACCCCCATCAAGAACAGCAGTAACAACATAATAAGATAGCTATGAGAAAAGATTGCCAACACTGCAGCAGACATAATCAATAGCTCGAGTACTTTCAGTCGACGGATAAGAGTCGCTTTATCGATACTGTCGGCTACTTGTCCCGCATGTGCTGAAAATAGCAAAAATGGCAGAATGAAAAGGCCTGCGGCAAGGTTTACAAAAAGGTGTACATCAATAGGCAACGCTTCAATTTGTGAGTAGCTCACCATTAATAGCAGCACATTTTTATAAACATTATCATTTAGCGCCCCTAAGCACTGAGTCACAAAATAGGGCAAAAAGCGGCGGCTAAAAAGCATAAATATCCTTTTGAAAACTGACTGATACAAGTTGCTATAAAAGCCAGCGGCGATAGAATTAGTCCAATAAAAAAGCCATCACATTGTGATGGCTTTAAACAGTTAATAACTTAACTCTCAGCGATTAGAATTTCATCCCAGGCCAAGTTTGGCGAGCCAACAACGATAAAGTTTGGATTCTCCAAGCTTTCTCGCTCGTTATAACTCAATGGCTGCAGTGCGAGATCCATGATCTGACCACCCGCCTCTTCTACAATAATTTGTGCTGCACCTGTGTCCCATTCACCAGTAGGACCAATACGTACATAGCTGTCTGCACGCCCTTCAGCTACTAAACAGCTTTTTAGTGCTGCTCCACCAAGCACCACGAGTTCGCAATGCTTATTTTGGTTAAACAGCTTAATAACCGACTGTGGATCTTGGCGGCGACTAACTGCTAGCCTCAATGGACTATTGTCATCATGGCTAATCTGACGACTACTAATGCGCATCTCGCTGCCGTTGTCTCGCTTATAAGCACCTAAACCGGCAATAGCGTAGTAACACACCTCGGTCATCGGCACATACACAACACCAACGATAGGGCGATTATGCTCAACTAGAGCGATTATTACTGAAAAATCACCACTTCCGGCGATAAACTCACCGGTTCCATCGAGCGGATCGACCAACCAGTAACGTTGCCAATTGCAACGCTCAGAAAATGCTATGTCGGCATCTTCTTCTGATAAGACAGGGATCTCAGGCGTGAGCTCTTTAAGGGCTTTGATGATGATATTATGCGCGGCAATATCAGCCGAAGTCACCGGGGTATTATCTGACTTTATCTCGCGTTCGAAATCACCAAGTTGGTAAATATCTCGAATTTTTTTACCCGCCTCAGTGGCGATATCTATGACTTGATCGATGTAACTCTCTGGCTTCATAACTACTTACTACCCGGTTATATTAGTTAAGCTACTTCAGTTGTAGATGCTTTTGCGCTAAAAATAAAGCACTTACACTGCGAGACTCTGAAAAATCCTGCTCTTGCAATAAATCCTGCCACTGCTCCAATGGCCATGGAACCATGTCTATCGGCTCAGGTTCATCACCTTCCAATTCACTTTGATACAGCTCTTCAGCTAAAAATATCTGCATTTTGCTGGCAAAATAACCTGGCGCGAGGCTCAACTCCATTAAGTGAGTCAGTTTATTTGAGCCGTAGCCAATCTCTTCCTGCAACTCTCGATTAGCAGCCTCCGCTGCGGTCTCACCTGGATCAATTAGCCCTTTTGGAAAGCCAAGCTCATAACTGTGAGTACCCGCTGCATACTCCCGCCCTAATAATAACTGTTTATTACCAAGTACAGGTACTACCATCACAGCGCCACGATTGTTACCTTTCATCCGCTCATATTGACGCTCAACTTGATTTGAAAACCTTAAATGCAGCTGTTCAATCTGAAATAGTCGGCTTTTAGCCACTACTTCAGCATGCAATATTTCCGGTTTAACCTTCTTGATAGTCATACACATCCTATGGCGATTGATCTTTCCCGCAGATAGTTGCTGAGATCAGTTACAATCTTACTATTCTAGCTCCAATCTACAACCTGAATTTACTAGGATCATCTAACTATGTTTCCATGGCACGATATTGATACTGTTTTACTTGATATGGACGGCACCCTACTCGACCTGCATTTTGATAATCATTTTTGGCTCAGTTTGATCCCAAAAGCGCTGAGTGAGCAACGTAATATCTCGGAAAGTGCCGCAATGGAGTGGGTTGAAGCAAACTACCAAAAGGTGGACGGTACACTAGATTGGTACTGTTTAGATTATTGGGAGCAACAGATGGGGCTCGATATTATGACCCTGCACAAAACCTTAGTGGAGAAGATCCAGTTGCGCCAAGACAGCTTGCCATTTCTGTATGCGCTAGAAAAAGCCAACAAAAAGCGAATTCTAGTAACCAATGCTCACCCGAAGGGCTTAACACTCAAATTGGCGCATACCGATTTAGCTTTAGGCTTAGACGCAATGATATCTAGCCATGAAACAGGTTACCCCAAAGAGCATCCACTGTTTTGGCAACAACTATTTGAACGCTTTGATCTAGATCCAAGTCGCTGCTTATTCATTGATGACAACGAAACCATTTTAGCTGCAGCTAAACTCGCCGGAGTCGGCCATCAATTAGGTGTGGCAAACCCAGATAGCCAAAAGCCAAATAAGCTATTTAGCGACTTCCCTGCAATAGACGATTACCATCAGCTATTGCATGAATTGCTCAAACAAGTTTGATCAAAAAAGGCACCTTTAAAGTGCCTTTTTTAACATTTTTACAGGAGCGATAAACCTAGATAGGTAGTCGACCTTGATAGGTAATTGGGTAGTAACCTTGGCTATCTTTCTTGCCTAGGAATCCAAGTGCTTTTTTCAGGTCATCAGGCTGTGTATTAACCTCACGGATCTTGGCATTCACCTGCATCATCTTATTATCAGCCAACAAAATAGACCCGTCTAAGCCTAGGCCATTAAGCTTTTCATCTGTCGCCAATTGCACTTGGCCATCGATACAGCTTAAACCTAAAGCGATATCGCCTAATGGATAATTACCAAACTGATTAGTCACTTGTACTTTGTTTAAAAACAGCTTACCCGATAACTGTTCGCACCAAGGTAACCCTTGTTCAAAGGTATCGACTAAGGCGCTTACATCACCTTTAATTTCAGTTCTAAACGGTAGTCGAGTATTACCTAACAAAAAGTCACTCGGCGCTTCAAAGCGCAGCGCGCTAACGTCAAGCCCAGCAAAAGAATACGCCACTACAGCTTTACCATTAACGGCGCTACTGCGACTTCCTATACTAATATCGGCCTTAACCGTTCCCATCAACAGTGAAGCAACACTCAAGTCCCAGCGCACCATTTCAAGCTGACGTTTTTGCACAGTCAAAGAGTCGATACTGCCAGACCAAATAGTGCCAGATACACCACTAATAACCGTATTAGCCGGTATAGGTGCAAGCTTCACTGCCATGCTAGCGGGAAATAACACCACTAAAAAAACCAAATAGATGAAAAAGCCTAGCGCGATTTTTTTTACTAATTTCACAACAACATCCTACTTGGATAACTGAATTCGGCGAACATTAACGAAACCTGGGGTATCGGATTCAGCCACATCCAAGCTCTCTAATGATAAACCTTGGTTTTGAACCAGCTCATTGAGATAGCTCAGCAAAGTATCAAAGGGCACTTCGTCCATCCATACTTGAATTTTATTACCTTGTGGCTGCATACGAGTAATTGTTAAACCAAAGCTACCCGCAGTTTGGTTAACCGCAGCGCTTAAGCTGCCTTTAAAAGCACTGCCTTGGCTTGTTTGTTTCAAGCCAGCAATACGATTCGCGGTCTGCTTTACATAATTGAGAGTATTGAGCTGGCCTTCAAGATTACGCTCAGCATCGGTTTCGGCATTGGCGATTGGCGTCCAAACACCCCAATACAAAATACCTATAACTAAGACTACGCCACAAGCGCTAACCATCTGCTTTTCACGCAGGATCAAGCCCGCCCACCATACTTTAAGATTATCCATCTTATTTGCTCCTAATGGTTAAGGTGCTGGTGACTTCTGACTCACCACTGTTCATCGCGCCACCATCGAGCTTGTATTTGCGAGATATTATCTCTTTAAACTTCTCAATTTGTGCATAGTTCTTAGCTTTAATCTGCATCCGCAGTTCGCCACGATTACTGTCAAAACGCAATGTGGTCGGTTTTAAATCTTGTACTTGCTCAAACGCTGCTTGAGTGCCTTCAAGCATGCTGAAAAACTCAGTGCCGCTGCCGCCACCTTGCATTTTTCTTACATGACTATCCATTTGCGCGCGCAGATTAACCACTCGTGAACTACCTGGTACCACTTGCTTGTAGATCTGTTCGCTCTGTAGTCTTACCACATCCGCTTTAGCATTCATTTGGTGAATATTAAGGCCTTTATTCACTAGCGCTAACACCACCACAACCGCAAATATAATGGCAGCATTACGCCAAAGGCTAAGATGCTTGCCGTATTCACGCTTAGGCTGATAAACACCTGATAGAAGGTTCATTGGCGCATTAAGCATACCGCGCGCTAACACCAACATAGGTAAGTCTAGAGGTTGTGCTTTTATAGCGGTGCCTGCCAAAGCAAGTTCGGTATACCCAGCAACTGTGGTAGCCTCTTCGCTGTCAGGCAAGAGTTGTGGTAACGCCATCTCGAGCCACTCTTGCTCAAGGCTTACACCACTGCCTTGGCCTGTTCGTAGCAAAATCTCCTGCCCAAAAGTAATAGCCGCCCAATCACATTCAGCCAAAGGCAGAGCAAGACAGTCTGGCACAATACACTTAGCTTTCAATCCAGCTTCCGCGAGCCACTCTATCCAGTTTTGCATCTGCTCGTGAGCAACTACTGCAATATTGAGCGCATCGCCTTCACGAGGACCAACCACAAAATGCAGCTCTTCTACATCTTGCGCTAAATTCTCTTCGAGCATAAATGGCAGTGCTTTAATCGCCTGACGCTGGCCTTTTTCTGGCAGATCCACTGCAGTCAAAGTGATGCTAGATGCCGGGACTAATACGTCAACTGCACGATTAGCTGCTCTTTCAGTCAGAGTCGATAGTGCGCTGGCATCACTAAGTTCGCCAGAACCTATTATTTCTTGTTCCTGTTCAGACCAAACGAGCCACGAACACGGTTGCTCAAAGGATTGTCCTAAACGGATGAATAGTCTTTCACTCACTGATCTGTCTCCACGAGTCTCTTTAATTTTGCTTAAAGGACTGTTGTTATTTTTGTCCGCCAAACTGACGGGATAACACATTTAGCGTTCTGCCATCGCCATTGAGTACACTCTCAAGCCTAAATACGGCATTATCGACTTTAGCGCCCGCTTCCAATAAAAAATAGCTACTGGTCACGCCAAAACTCGATTTAAGTTGTGCATCGCCAGCGAGGCTAGCAATAGAGGAGTTTTCCCAAAACTTATCTACTGTTTCATAACCATCGCCAGGACGTTGGTTGATGATACTTTCAGCCTCACCAACAGAAATTTTATTGTCTAACATGCCCGCAATCAGCGCGGCATGCTCTACCGGCACAGTATTAACATTTAATACTTGTGTTGTATTACCTGGTAGTGCACACACATACGGTGCAATCTTGAGATAGATATCTTGCGTGAACCCCATAACAGCACGCAACTCACTCTTATGGCTCATCAAGGTATTAGCTGCACGATAAGGTACATTTCGCGCCTCATACTCTGCATCTTCTGCACCGTAAGGGCTCGCCGTCATATCTTCATCAATATAATCTTTTAAGGTTTGCGATAAGCGCTCCGCGGCAAAATCGTCCATCCCTAGAGCGACTAACAGCCCTTTAAACTGAATCACTGGCAGTGGCATTTTAGGTTGACTATTTTCAACTTTCTTAGTCGTCTGTGACAATGCATTCACGTTAAAGCATGATTGCATATCACTGATTTTACCTGCTATCTCGCCATTCTCTGCTGGGAAAATCACATCTGCTTGGGCCCAATACTGCTGCATGTGCACAGTATCAGAATCTTCTAAATCTTGTTTCAATACTTTCTTGGCGATCTCTTCAGCTGATATGGCATACCAAAAAGCTTGATCATACTGCGCCAAATTGATGGTGCGCCTAACAGACAACTGGTTTCTAGAGGTGATATTAGTCGCAATAATCGCGACTAACGCCACAATCAACAACACCACGATCAACGCAACGCCTCTTTGTTTAGTTGGCATGGTTAAGGAATTATTCACCCTGTCTTACCATCCTCTGTACTGCTGCCACCGTTATTATTGCCGCCGTTGTTATTACCGCTGTTATTATTACCGCCGTTATTATTACCGCCGTTGTTATTACCGCCACTGTTATTACTTCCAGCGGGGGCACCTGTCGGCAATAAGAACTTACGCTGCACCTTGCCTATATCCTCGAACTCTATTTCCATAGCGATCGCTTTAGGCAGCTTGGTAGCATCAGTTTTTCGTTCCCACTTATCATCACTGAAAAAAGCATACTCAACCGAAATCACCTTTTTCATCACAATCGTTTTAATCGGCTCGGCACCAATTTCGGGCTCAGGATATGGGTAATACCAACGTTCCAAATTCCCTTCTATAACCACATAAGCAACTGACTGCAAACTGCCTCTAGGCAGTAATCCATCAGGATTTAACCAACCTAAACGGAAAAACACTAACGACTCAGATTCTGAATCGAGCATGTTATCGCCAGTCTGAAACACAGTGGTGGCACGGCCACCTTCAAGTAATCTAGGGGTGCGAGCTACCATCTGGTTAAGGTCACGCTCAATAATGCCAAAACCTTGCTGCATCGCTTTTAACTTAGCGGCGAATTCACGGGTAACCGTATCGTTTTGCATTACGGTATGTAGCACCGTATTTGCCGCAAGCCCTATTAGGGCAAATATCGCAATAGCGATCAGCATTTCTAACAGCGTAAAGCCGCCGCTAGGTTTAATCCGACTTGAGGACATAACTACTTACCTCAGCAATAACACGACCAAAGCGATCATCATCGCTAATGGTGATCCGGATCATTCTAAAATTATCATCGGTTGTCTTCACAACCTCTTTGCGCCAATACCAGTCTTTACCCGCTAACTGCTCTTGGCCATCTTTACGACCGATATCGGGAAATTTGGGCTCTAAACGCGCTTCTACCATTTGATTATGGGCAACCCATTGCGCCATAGTGCGCTCTTCCAATATCGGCATATTGGCCATCTGCTCGCCCAGGCTTTTAGTTATGGATACTGCGGCAATTGAAAAAACCGCCAAAGCAACGATGACTTCAAGCAAGGTCATTCCGCGCTGCTTAACAGACATAGGCAGGCGCTTTTTGATGAGGGATTGGCGTTTGTAGAAAACCATTAACGATCATCATCTTCATAATTCAGTTTCAATCGACCTAATGAATCGCCTACGACTACGACTTCGATCTCTTTACCCATTTCGTCTTTAGCAACAAAAGCGAGCTCAAATGCACTCATTTCACCACTTGGGAATAGTAGAATTTGTGGCTCCGGATACTTCTTTTTTTCGTCGGCAGACTTTTCGATTAATGGCTCATCAAACCAACTATCTTGCTCTTCATCCTCTTGCACCAGCGGCAAACCATCAAGCACCAAAACCAGCTCAATACCCGGCTCCATCTGCCTGTTCGCTAACAACCTATCTTGCTCTAGCGGCTTCCAGTTACCCTCTTCGTCATAGAAGACATACTCATAGCTGTCTTCTTCAATGACAATACCGATAAAATGGCCACTGAGGACAGTTTCATCCAATACCATTTCCGAGGACATCATAAACTGCTGCGCCAAGCGGTCGAGTGATTGCTTTTGACCACCACCGCCCATACTCAAGGTAACCGCCGATGCCGCTAATCCCATAAGTAGCACAACGAGCAACACCTCCATTAAGGTGAAGCCCGTTTGGCGAACTTGACGCGCTGCTGGTAATGTCATCTTATTGGAAGTTCTGTAAGTTCCAATTACCGATGTCATCTTCAGTACCTGGTTGGCCATCAGGACCTGCACTAAAGATATCTAACTTACCGTTTTCACCTGGACTTAAAAGCAGGTAATCATTGCGCCATGGATCTTGTGGCAAGCGCTTAACATAGCCATCTTCACGGTAGTTACGTGGCTCAGGCGACATGGTTGGCTTCTGTACTAATGCTTCTAAACCTTGTTCTGTAGATGGATAGATACTGTTATCTAAACGATACATATCTAACGCATTTTCTAGCGCCACAATATCTGAAACAGCTTTCTGTTGGTCAGCTTTATCTTTGTTACCCATTAGGTTTGGTACCACCATTGAGGCTAAAATACCTAGAATAACAATAACGACCATCACTTCTAAAAGCGTGAAACCTTTTTGCTTATTACGAGTTTGCATTAAAAACTTCCTTTAACTGAATTACTTACATATTTCTCGAATGGCAATGCCAACATCGAAACGGTTAACCACTGATCATATTATTCAGCGCCAAAATAGGCTGCAGAATAGCTAAAACAATAAATAGCACTATTGCCGCCATGCTAACAACCAACATGGGTTCAAATACACCCAGTGCAATAGTGACATTTGACTCAAATTCACGATCTTGGTTATCTGCTGCTCGCTCAAGCATCTGCTCGAGTTGACCACTTTTTTCACCAGAGGTGATCATATAGAGCATCATAGGCGGGAAAAGTTTAGTATTTGCCAACGCAGTCCCTAAACTTGTGCCCTCACGCACTCTTAACGTAGCCTCTTCAACAGCTGCTTTAACCTTTACGTTAACCAATACATCACTAGCAATGCGCATTGCATCGAGCAGTGGCACTGAACTGGCCGTCAAGATACTCAATGTTCTAGCAAAACGAGCCGTGTTCAGGCTTTTACTGACCTTACTTATCACAGGTAGGCGCAGTAGCAATGTATCGTATTTCATTCTATTTGCAGGCACGACTAACAAGCGCTTCATGACCACAAATAGACCAATAATAAGCCCAAGTAAGATAAGGCCATAATCACGAATAAAATCAGACGAGCTAATGAGCAACTCGGTAGTCCAAGGCAGCTCTTGCCCCATATGCTCAAATTGACCTACAACCTCTGGTACCACTGCAGCCAGCAAGATAGCTATCACGCCAACAGCAACACAGGTGAGCACGATAGGATAGATCATCGCTTGGGTCATTTTGCTTTTAAGTTGTTGGCGACGCTCGGTATAGTCGGCAAGACGATTTAATACCACTTCTAAGTGACCAGATTTTTCACCTGATGCCACCATCGCACGATATAACTCATCAAAGATGTGAGGGAACTCAGCCATTGAATCAGCCAAGCTATAACCTTCAACAACACGCGAACGAACCGCCATCACCATACTGGCTAAACGATCTTTTTCGCACTGTTGACCAACGGCCTTAAGCGCCTCTTCAATCGGCAGGCCCGCTGCCACTAGGGTCGCAATTTGACGAGTGAGTAATGCGAGCTCCGAAACCGAGATGCCACGCTTAAAAAAGCTCACACCACCGGATTTAGACTTGCTCTCTTTTTCAACCACCGGAGTAATTTCCAGTGGCATCAAACGTAACTCTCTAATTTGGCCGCGAGCATGCCTGGCTGTATCGGCTTCGACAACGCCTTTTTGCTGCTTACCCGCTTTATCTAATGCTTTGTATTCAAATGCTGGCACTGGTTACTCCTCGCGAGTCACACGCAGCACTTCTTCAAGGGTGGTTTTCCCTGCAAGCACTTTACTCATACCGTCATGACGGATACTCGGGACTGATTTACGTATATGCTTCTCAATCGCCAATTCGCCTCGACCAGTGTGGATCAACTCTCGTACATCATCATCAACCACTAACAACTCATGGATACCAGTACGACCACGGTAGCCGTTATGCCCACAAGCCTGACACCCTTTAGCACGATAAATAATACTTGGATCATCAGCTGAAATGCCTAACAGCTCTCTTTCGCGCTCGTCAGGTACATGCTCCTCCTTACAATGCTTACATAAGGTCCGGATCAGTCGCTGTGCAAGCACACCCAGTAAACTTGAAGAAACAAGGAAAGGTTCTACGCCCATATCCTGTAAACGGGTAATCGAGCCAGAAGCAGTGTTAGTATGCAGCGTTGAGATAACCATATGACCAGTTAACGAGGCTTGCACTGCAATTTGTGCGGTCTCTAGATCTCGAATTTCACCAATCATCACCACATCGGGATCTTGACGTAATATTGCACGTAAACCACGGGCAAAGGTCATATCCACTTTAGTGTTAACTTGAGTCTGGCCGATACCTTCTAATTCATACTCGATAGGATCTTCTACCGTAAGAATATTGGTATCAATGGAGTTCAGTTCGGTTAGACCGGCATATAGAGTGGTACTTTTACCGGAGCCTGTTGGGCCAGTAACCAAGATAATTCCGTGAGGTTTACGAATAAGCTCATCGAACTGTATCCGCACATCTTCAGTCATACCGAGTTGCACTAGGTCTAAGTTGCCGGCATTTTTATCCAGTAGACGCAGTACCACTCGCTCGCCATGACTTGATGGCATCGTTGATACACGCACATCGACCGCTCGACCAGCAATACGCAGTGAAATACGACCATCTTGCGGCACGCGCTTCTCAGCAATGTCTAAACGTGCCATCACTTTAATACGTGATACCAACAGCGACGACAGCTTGCGGTTAGGTTTTAAGACCTCTTTTAAGATCCCGTCAACACGGAAACGCACCACGAGTTGCTTCTCATAGGTCTCAATATGAATGTCGGACGCTTCCTCTTTAATCGCTTCGGACAACAATGCGTTGATCAATTTAATGATCGGAGCATCGTCATCACCCTCTAACAGATCTTCTGTTTGAGGTAGCTCTTCGGCCAGCGTGAACAGGTCCATCTCATTACCAATATCTTCCATCATCTGCTGTGCTTCTGACGAATTAGCTTGGTAAGCTTGCGTTAAGCGCGCTTCAAAGGCGCTATCTGCTAATTTAATGAGAGGTAGAGATTTACCGCTATAACGGCGAGCCTCTAACAGTGCCGACAAAGGCGTCCCAGCAGTATGATAAAGCGACAAAATACCCGCTTCGTCTTTATCTAAAGCCGCGTTGAATCGGTGAGCAAAGGCAAACGGTAAGCGTTCTTTACTGGTTGAGTGGAAGACTTCATCCGCTTCCGCCTCTGAAACTAACCCAAGCTCATTAGACACTTGTGCTAGCTCGTCATCTGCTTGAAGTTGATTATCACTCATCGCTAGAGTCTTTATCTGTGGCTTCTTCAGCTTTCACTTTCTCAGCATCAGCATCCTTACTGCTCGAAATACTCTTCAATGCAGGATCTGTTTCACGCATTTTAGTATCCAAGCCTTTACCGTCTTTATAACGATTGAGTACTTCATTAACGTCTGCTGGCAGATAAGCATCTTGATCCCACTCGTCAAGTATCGGTACATCAGTATTTGGCATTAAATTAACACCACGTTCCTGCTGCTCAAGTTGTAATGCGCGGAAATAATTGTACTTTCGCCCAGCAATACCTTCCATAGTAATACCATCACGAATAATCGTTGGTTTGATAAATACCATTAGGTTTTTCTTTTTCTTACCGCTTGATGATGACTTAAATAGATGACCAATAATTGGGATATCGCCTAAGAATGGTACCTTTTGTACCGACTCTTGCACCTCTTCGTTGATCAAACCACCGAGTACCACAATCTGTCCAGAGTCGGCCATTACAGTGGTAGTCAAACGACGAGTTGCAAAGGTAACATCAACACCTGTTTTACCGTTAATACCTGATACTTCTTGTTCAATCGTTAGCTTAACTGCGTTACCTTCGTTGACCTGTGGCACCACTTTAAGCTTTACACCCACTTCTTTACGTTCAACGGTTTGGAATGGGTTGCTATTACCGTTACTAGAGTTTTGGCTACCAGTAAGAATAGGCACTTCATCACCGACTATGAATGAGGCTTCTTGGTTATCAAGCGTGGTAATTGACGGAGTAGCAAGTACGTTTGATTTAGTATCACTCGATACCGCTTGAATCAAGGCACCAAAATCGCCCATCGCGACCCCCCAGGCCATACCATTCACTTTACCCAGCGCTTGTGCCAGTAAAGTAATGTCACCTCGAGTGTCAGGGTTTTCAGTACACGTGCCATCATTACAGACTGTAGAGCCATCTTCACCTTGAGCCTGCCAGATACCAGCGCCAATCTCGCCAATGGTTGGTCCTAAGTTATTAAACTGAGTACCACCACCGGCCTCTGTTGCCCACTGCACACCAAAACCAACATCATCACCTTCGGAGACTTCAACGATAATCGCTTCTACTAAAACTTGAGCACGACGAATATCAAGCTGATTAATCACGCTTTCAATGGTACGCATTTGATCTGGCTCGGCACTAATTACCAAGGCATTGGTATCTGTGTGCGCCATAATATTTATTTCGTTGCGGCGCTTACTCGCCCCTTGAGCGGCGCTGCCTTTGTCATCAACCAGTTGCTGTGCAAAACCAGTTAATACTTCAACTAAGTCTTCAGCTTTGGCGTAGCGTAAATAACGTACTTTAGTATTGCCTGTGCTTGCTTGCTCAGCGTCTAATTTCTTAATTAACTTAACCACACGCAAACGACTCTTTTCGTCACCACTGACGATAACGGCGTTAGTACGCTCATCAGCGACAACTTTTGGAGCCTGACCAGGCATTTGTGATTGATTCGCCGTTGAACGATAGAGCGTGTCGACGATGCGTACGATTTCACCTGCGGAAGCAAACTCAAGCTTTACCACTTCTACAGCAGTATCACCTTGCTTATCCACTCGGCGTACAATCTCAACCAACTTATTCACTACCGCTGCACGGCCAGTGATCATCAATACATTTGAGGGGTCATATTGAACGACATTACCGCCACCGGCATTATCGTTTAACTGGCGTAACAGCGGCGCAAGCTGCTTAGCTTCTGTGTTATACAGCGCGACAATGCGGGTAACCATCTCATCGCCTAAACCAGGCGAATTGTCATCAGCTACGCGAATAGATGCCGTTTTAGCATCTTTATCTTTGATGACCTTTATGATGTTGTTATCCATCTCAACAACCGCATAGCCATAGACTTGCAAGGTATTGAGGAAGAATTGATAATATTGCTCGTCATCTAAAAGATCATAGCTGCGAACGTTGATTTTGCCGCGAACGGTAGGGTCGACAATGATCGTGCGATTCAAGTTTTTACCAACGATGTTGATAAACTCCTGAATGTCAGTGCCCTTAAAGTTAGCCGCATATTGTTCAGACCAAGCAAGTTGTGGTGCGAGTAACGATGCGCCCATAACCATACCAGCGATTAGTCTGCGTCTAATCCTTTTATTATTCATTGTATTACTTCCCCTAAAACCTTTAATTGCGGCAAGCTCAATTAATTATTGCAGCAGCCTTTATTGTTATTGGTTGCTGCTCTTTTATTGCGGCAAGCTAAACATAATTTCGATAAGTTGACCTTCACGCTCAACCATTAAGGCAACTTCAGTCATCTCTGGGAGTTGCCCCATAACCTCTAACGCCTGACCCATGTCGGTCAAGTCATAACCGTTAAGTGATTTAGCCAAATCATTTGGCTTGAAACCCGCTTCGGTAAATAGCTTTCTGTCTTTTCCTGGGTTAAGTCGGTAACCCGCTAGCTCTCCACCACTCTTAACAGGTGAGATGGCTAAGTAATCAGTTATCTTGCTCGGGTCAGCCAAAATCTCAGCTCGAGATTGGCCTAACTCACGGGCAACTTCGCGATTTTGACGTTGATCAACTCTTTTACCTTTTGGCAAGCTCTTAGCTTTCTGTAGCTGCTGGTTAGCATTGCTATTAGTGTTGTATTCGAGTCCATCTAGCATCAAGGTTTCATAGCGGCCACTGTTAGTGATAATAATGCGATCGGCATAAACCTCTTTCAACGATGCTGACGTTCCTCTAATTTTATCACCGAGACTATAAGTTTCTTGGCTACCACTAGAAGCAATAACCGCCAGACCTTTTTGCTCTGTGGTCGATGCCACCACCCCTGTCAGCTGAATCGACAACGAAGTTTTCGGTGCATCGGTGATAATCTCTTCTACAGGCGCCGTCTTAGGCTTAGAAGAGCTATCTGCACGGCCAAATAGACTCAATGCTTTGACGCCTGAGATATTGGCTGAACCGGAAGATGTCGATGAGGCAGGCGTAGGCGTCCAGCGAGAAACAGCTGAATTTTCAGGGACTAACTTCCATGTGATCTGTGCTAAAAGAAATAGCATTAGCACGATACCAATAGTAAATATCGCTGAGCTAACAGGCTTCTGGGGCACACCTGCTGCTTTGGTTAAAAACTTATCTAATAAATCCATATTTATGTGGACCCTCTGCACAGGTCTCTGTTCTGGTTATGATAATTTAGCAAATCCTGACTCATGCTAACCCACACTTCAATCCGCAACAAGCCCATAACAGCAGCAATGTTGGCGATAATAGGGCAAATATGCTAACTTTACGCGCCTAAAAAGGGTGTGAAGCTTGCCACTATTTTGCGTGTCGAGATGTAAAGATTCGTATATTAATACTCAGCTTGTGAACTTACCCCTACTTTAACAAAGGTTAATCTACCACTGGAGTCGCTCATGATTGACAACGAGCAACAAGCATTAAAAGTCAGGTTAGACAAATGGCTCTGGGCTGCGCGCTTCTATAAGACTCGCGCCATCTCAAAAGAGATGATTAATGGTGGTAAAGTACACTACAACGGTCAGCGCACCAAATCGAGTAAGTATGCTGAGATAGGTGCCACCATTAGATTAAGACAAGGCTATGACGAAAAAGAGATAGTTATTGTTAAATTGTCAGAACAGCGCCAAAAAGGGTTAATCGCGCAAACCCTTTACCAAGAAACACCGCAGAGCATAGCGAAACGAGAGACCTATGCCGAGCAAAGACGCTTGAATATTCTTCATAATCCGGCTCCAGAACAGAAGCCCGATAAGAAACAACGTCGTCAAATTATGCGCTTTAAAGAAAGCTAACACTGGAATACCGAAATGACTAAAGACAACTTATACCGTTACCTATTTGACAATGCCAGCGTGCGTGGTGAACTGGTGCAACTAGAGAAAAGCTACCAAGAAGTGATTGCTGCGCATGACTACCCGGTTGCCATTCAACACTTACTCGGCGAGCTCATGGCGGCAACTTCACTGCTGACAGCAACCTTGAAGTTTAGCGGCGATATTAGCATTCAACTGCAGGGCGACGGTCCAGTATCACTTGCAGTTATCAACGGCAATAACTTGCAACAATTGCGCGGCGTTTCACGCTGGAATGGCGACATTGCTGCAGACGCACTGTTGCAATCTTTATTTGGCAAAGGCCATATGGTCATAACGTTAACACCCGATGATGGTGAACGTTACCAAGGCGTTGTTGCACTCGACAAAGAAACATTGAGTGAGTGTCTCGAAGCCTACTTTGAGCAGTCAGAGCAACTACCAACCAAGATAAAATTGTTTGCCGATGCTAAGCAAGCAGCAGGTATGTTCCTACAGGTGTTGCCAACTGACGGCAACCACAATGAAGAGTTTGAACACCTTTCAGTGTTAACCGAAACAGTTAAGCAAGAGGAACTCTTTTCGCTTGAAGCTGAAGAAGTGCTACATCGCCTCTATCACGAAGAAGAAGTTCGTCTATTTGAGCCAGTAGCAATTACTTTCAACTGTACTTGCTCGAAAGAGCGTAGTGCACAAGCTATCCGCACAGTAGCGAAAGAGGAAATAGACTCCATTATTGCTGAGCAAGGCAAGGTTGAGATGGGTTGCGAGTACTGCAACAGCAAATATATATTCGACGCAATTGATGTCGAAGCTATTTATGCTGTGTCGCCAAATAGCGATACCACTCAATAAGCAATTTTTATTTGCTTTACCTATTTTAAGGCGCTCATTGAGCGCCTTTTTTATGCTTCAATTTAATGAAATATGTAATTGGTATGACCTTCCTACCAAGTTTCACTGCAATATTGCAGTTTGATGATCACTTTTTAGTATTTTTTTTGATCTAGTCCACATATTCAATTGCGCATACGTTACAATCGCCGCAGACAAAATAGCTGGCGCCATAGACCGGCACATAAAACGACCCTAAAGATGGAGACCTTACCCATGGCGGATGGATCAAACCGCGAGTACCTTAACCTCTCTACAGGCCAATTAGTCGAGCTTGCGCTAGCACGCGGCGAAGGCGAATTGACCGCAAACGGTGCTTTAGTTGCAAAAACTGGCGAACGCTCAGGTCGCTCACCTAACGACCGCTTTATCGTGAAAGAGCCAAGCTCTGAAGCTGATATCGAGTGGGGACCAGTTAACAAGCCATTCGAAGCAGAAGCTTTTACAGCGCTTTGGAATCGTGTTGAAGCTTACTTAGCGGATAAAGACACGTTTGTTTCACAGCTGGAAGTTGGTGCTAGCAAAGAGCACTACCAACCCGTCACTGTAACAACTGAATATGCTTGGCATCAGCTATTTGCTCGTAACCTTTTCATCGTACCAGAAGAGTTTAATGCAGCAGACAAGCCAACTTGGCAGATCATCAATGCACCAGGATTTGTATGTAATCCAGAGCGTGATGGTACTCATTCTGATGCAACAGTTATTTTAAACTTCGCTGAACGTAAAGTACTGCTTGCTGGCCTTAAATATGCTGGCGAAATGAAGAAGTCTATGTTCTCAGTACAAAACTTCCTGCTACCAGCGAAAGGTGTATTACCAATGCACTGTTCTGCTAACGTAGGCACTGACGGCGATACTACGCTGTTTTTCGGCCTATCTGGCACAGGTAAAACTACGCTTTCTGCAGATCCTAAGCGCTTCCTTATTGGTGATGATGAGCACGGCTGGGCACCCGGTGGCGTATTCAATATTGAAGGCGGTTGCTACGCAAAATGTATCGACCTTAGCCAGAAAAACGAGCCTGTGATCTGGGATGCTATCCGTTTTGGTACCGTACTTGAAAACGTGGTAACCGATGAGAACCGTGTACCTGACTACACTAACTCTTCACTAACAGAAAACACTCGCGCCGCTTATCCACTTGAGCACATAGCTCAACGTAAAGAGGAAAACTGCGGCGCAGAACCTCATGCAGTCGTGTTCTTAACTTGCGATGTTTCAGGTGTATTACCGCCAGTTTCTAAGCTGACCAAAGAGCAGGCGGCCTACCACTTCTTGTCAGGTTACACAGCTAAAGTGGGTTCAACTGAAATGGGCTCAACAGCAGCTATTCAGTCAACCTTCTCAACGTGTTTCGGTGCACCGTTCTTCCCACGCCCTGCAGGCGTATACGCTGAGCTATTAATGAAGCGTATCGAGTCTTTTGGTAGCCAAGTTTACTTGGTCAATACTGGCTGGACTGGCGGACCACACGGTATTGGTAAGCGTTTTGACATTCCAACAACCCGCGCGATTGTCGATGCAATCGTTAGCGGCGAGCTAAAAGATGTTGAAACGGAGTACCTTGAAAAGTTAAACCTGCATGTTCCAGTGACGATTCCAGGCGTAGACAGCAACTTACTCAACCCCGTTAATACTTGGGAAGATAAGCAGCAGTATGCCGAGTTCGCACAGCATCTAGCAGAAAGCTTCCAGAAGAACTTTGAAAAATACCAAGTGCCTGATTCAATCAAGAATGCAGGGCCAAACGCTTAATGCTCTAACATAAGTGTTTACGCTTAAAATCCCAATTTAGCCCGGCTAAATTGGGATTTTTTTTGTGAAAAGCATCTTTGATTCTCCTCTAACCAATATTATCAGCCCGAAATTAAAGTAAAGCCAAGTAAACTTTTAGTAAAGCAAGCTTGACTTACGTATCAAGTAAGCCTAACTTAAAGTCAAGCTTGCTTTACTAAATATACAAAGGGAACTGTACTGATGAAAAAAGCACTAGATGCCATATGCGTTAAAGGGCTACCAAAACGTGATATTAAAAACGCCAATAGGGTTAACCTATTAACATTGCTGTGGGTAGTCACTTTGATGCTCAGTACCTACTTAGCCGGAGAAGGGATGTTAACAAGCCCAATAGCGCTAACGATCGCCATTGCGATTCATGCCATTGTCGGTATCGCTATGCTGCTATCTTATAAACATTTCCTCACTCAGCTAGATGAGATGGAACGTAAGGTACAGTTAGGCGCTCTCGCACTGGCAGTTGGGGTAGCCATCATTAGTTTCTCCAGCTATTCAATCCTTGAGGAAGCCACCACATTGCCACCGTTAAATACCGCATATCTCATCGCACTTATGGCGCTAACCTATATTGTTGGCATCTTTAAAGGAAGGTTGGCCTACCGATGAAAAATCGCTTAAAAATCCTCAGAGCTGAGCGAGACTGGACCCAAGCAGATCTCGCCGACAAACTGGAAGTATCGCGGCAAACGATCAATGCGATAGAGAAAGGGAAATACGATCCCAGTTTACCGTTAGCGTTTAAAGTCGCCCGTCTATTTGAGCTAACTATTGAGCAGATTTTTGAGGAAGAGACGACGCACGAAGAATAGATATTTAAATTTTTATCAGTGACTTAGCTGCTTAGCTGCTTAGCTATAGTCACTGTGACACCAATTTCAATCTTTAACCAAGCTAAAGTTTGAATAATCAAATACCATTTTTATCGCAAAACTCATAAATAAAATGCCAGCCTCTGTTTCCATTACGGTCTCTACAGGCACTAGCATATTTTCTTGCCGGCGATAGCGAGTATTATAGATCTTGTCATCTTTTACCTCGTTGATGAAAACATCATCCCCTTGTTGAGCGATATCATCACAACTAAAGCTTTGATACATAAAGGGTTCATACCCGTCAGCATCGTATGACGTACCTTCACTCATCCATAGATCCAGTTGCTCATATTTAGACTGGCCATTCGCATAGTGGATTAAGTTTGTTCCTGTCGCTTGTTTTTCATCATCGACTGTCAGCAAAAACATTTGCTTCATAATGAAGTTAGAAGACAATAAATTGCTATGCGCCGTCTTTATATCATCACAACCGTAGCTTAAGCTGGTAAAAAAAAATGCACTAAAAATAATAAAACTCTTCAAGTTAAGTTCCTTGTAAATCAAAGTGTTCAACTATTACCCTGCACTAGATCCAGGTATTAAACAAGAACTAAGCAGCCATAACAACAAAGCAAAGTGTAAAAATGGGTTTATACCAACTTTGTAATCAAACTTACCCAAATTTAAAGGATGGTTTTTTACTGAATAAGAATGTTGCCTGATGAGTAATCTAAGTCGCATATTTCGATACAGTTATCCGGTTGCACTTGTTAGCATTTTGGTGAAATATAAGCCTCTTATAATAATTCCAAATTTATCTTACAGATGGATGCCCTACCATGCGCTTTTTGACCCCTTTAACAAGCTACGCAGCCGTTGCGGTTGCTGTCACTAGCTTTTGCACTCTTGCCGTCGAACACAATGACACGCCTCAGTTAGCAACCACTTACGTTAATGATGCCATTTTACCTCCCATTATCGAATGGCATGGTAAGAGTGAATCACTACTGGCAGCACCAGACAGCGAATGGGCTACACCTTTTGAACTGCATGGCCTTAAAACCAGTCCAAATTATGATGAAACCTTCGCATGGTTAGATAAGCTGATTAGTCAGACAGATATGCTCAAAAAAGTCAGCATAGGCAAGAGTCCGCAAGGACGTGACATTTGGATGATAGTCGCTTCTAAAGAGGGCGCTGAAGATGCCCCCACTCTACTTAAAAATAATAAACCTAGCGTGTTAGTTCAGGCTGGCATTCATTCTGGAGAGATTGATGGCAAAGACGCTGGCATGATGCTGCTACGCGATATTGTTATTGGTGATAAAGCCGCGCTACTCGACAACGCTAATCTATTATTTGTGCCTATTTTTAGTGTTGACGCCCATGAGCGTTCAACCGAATATAACCGCGTCAACCAAAGAGGCCCGGTTAATATGGGCTGGCGCACAACGGCAAACAACCTCAACCTTAATCGTGACTACGCCAAAGCTGACACGCTAGAGATGCAGCATATGCTGCGTGCCATTAATATCTGGCAACCTGACCTATACATAGACGTACATGTTACCGACGGTATCGACTATCAGTACGATGTCACCTTCGGTTACAACCTTGCCCAAGGTTTGAGCCCTGCCAGTTATAAGTGGTTAGAAAACAGCTACCGCCCAGCCATTGAGTCAGCACTTGTCGAAGAGGGTCACGTTCCTGGACCACTCGTTTTCGCAATCGACAATACCGACATCAGCAAGGGTATGTCTTTATGGAATGCTAGCCCACGTTTTTCCAATGGCTATGGTGATGCGCGCCACCTGCCGACGATTTTGATTGAGAACCACAGCCTAAAGCCATTTAAGCAACGAGTGCTCGGCACCTATGTGATGCTTGAGGCAACGCTGAAAACCATCGGTGAGCAAACAACCAAACTCAAATCGGCTATCCAACAAGACAAATACCGCTACTCGCCTCGTCTAACTTTAACTTGGAAACGAGAGCAGCAAGCAAAAGGCTGGGACTTTAAGGGTATCGGTTACTCGATGGAGCAAAGTGTAATCAGTGGCAATGAGATTGTTCGTTGGAATGGAGAGCCTAAGTTGTACCCTAACCTACCAGTCATTGGTGGTACCAAAGCCGATATCAAAGTGAATCGCCCAACGGCTTACTATGTGCCACCACAGTGGACAGAAGTGATTGAACGGTTAAGCGTGCACGGCATACGCATGACCACTATCAGTAAACCTAGTTCGCAAAAATTGCAACAATACCAATTTACCGAAGCCAAGTTTGGCAGTGCTGATTATGAAGGTCATCAACGCGTTAAAGCTAAGGTAAGCAGCCAAACTATCGAGGCGACTTTGCCTACAGGCACTGTACGTATCGACACCGAGCAACCGCTTGGCGATCTTGCAATCTTATTACTTGAACCGCAGTCGCCTGACTCACTATTTCAGTGGGGATTTTTCAATCCTATTTTCACTCGTACAGAGTATATCGAAAACTATGCGGTTGAGCCGTTAGCAGCGCAGATGTTAAAACAAGATCCCAAACTGCAAGCAGCATTCGATAAAGCACTTAAGGATGAAGCGTTTGCCGCCGATCCAAAAGCTCGTTTGCGTTGGTTTTACCAGCGCAGCCCTTATTATGATAACGAGTACCAAAAATACCCGGTGTTAAGAAGCAACTAAATTTGCAATCATCGGTAAACATCCGAGCTTAGCTCAAACAAAAACAGCGCCAAATGGCGCTGTTTTTATGTTAAAAATCGAACTTAGGCTTTCTTATAACCTGAAATAGCATAAGTCAGCGGCAAGCGTTGCCCTTGCTGCTCGACAAAATAACGTGACCGTGGCGCAGTGCCTTGCGCTAAAGTGACCTCAACCGTCTCCTCTGTCAGTCCATCGAAACAGTTGTATGGGCTAAAATCGAATTCATTGAATGAGTCGATTTCGATACCGGCACGGATCAGTGCATTAATAACATCAGCTAGAGAGTGCGGCCAACTCATAAAGGTCTCGGTTTCATCACCTGCATTTTCTGTGTAGGTAGGCTCATCATCCACATCAGGCTCATCTTGATGAAAATAGCTATAACCGTCAAACACCGCTTGTGCGGGGTGAAACTCCACCATATAGAACTGACCACCCGTTTTAAGCTTACTGGCTATGGTTTGCGCCCACTTATTTAGATCTGGCAACCAGACAATGGCGCCGTAGGAGGTAAATACGATATCGAACTGACCCGCGACCTGCTTAGTCACTTGATAAACATCGGTGCAAATAAAATCGGCATCTAGTTTAGCTTGAGTTGCTAATAATTTAGCTTGTTCAATAGCTGCACCAGAAAGGTCAACACCAGTTACTTTTGCGCCTAAGCGTGCCCATGACAGGGTGTCTAAACCAAAGTGACATTGCAGATGTAGCAGGCTTTTACCCTCTACATTCAGTGCAGCCAGCTCTATCTCTTGCAATGAGCTGTTACCCGCTAAAAAACCAGCGACATCGTAAAAGTCGGAAGTAACATGAGTTTGTACTCGGCGATCCCAACCTTGTTGATTTACAGATAAATAATCCATTCTTGCTTCCATCCCCTATGACTGAACTAGGCTATAACCGAAAAATTCAGCAGTAATAAACGATTAAGTAAAATCACTAACAATGTCGATTTTGGCCAATTTTATGAGTTAATTCACCACCAGTAGTCAAGATAACAATAAAACATCATAATTAAAACAAATAGATAACAGGTTGGCATGCTACCTGCTTAGATAGGTCATAGCTTTAAATACAAAATTGATTCTAAAAAATATAACAAGGACATCATCTTATGAAATTAGCCTCTAGTCTTTTTGCGGCAGTCATAACGCTAGCGCTATCGGGTTGCATCATCAATGTAAATGGCGCCAGTGCCGGGCCGCTTGATCATCAGAAAAAGCAGATCCAGATTGAAGCAGCAGGTATCGATACATTTGTCGCCAATACAGGCGCAGGTGACTTAAAAATCCAAGGCGTTACCGGGTTAACTCAAATCACCGTGGTAGCTGACATCTACACTTATGGTGATATCAAAGCAGACTTAACACTAGAAAAGAGCGGCAGCAATGCAAAGTTGGTTGCCGAGTTTGACAGTAATATCAATTTTAGTCGCTCGCCATATATCGACCTCACCATTCAAGTACCTGCAGATATGGTACTGAAAATTGACGATGGTTCTGGTGACATTGAAATTAAAAATGTCTCAGCCAATATTGAGCTTGAAGATGGCTCTGGTGACCTTTCAATTCAAGGTGGCCATAACCTTAGTATCACCGACGGTTCTGGCTCAGTATCGATTACTAACACCACCGGCAAGCTAACATTGGAAGATGGTTCAGGCTCAATCAACCTAAATGGCATTGGTGGCGACACTAACATCGATGATGGCTCTGGCGATATGACGGTAACCAACGTCAATGGTCACGTTGTTATTGATGACGGTTCAGGTGATATTGAAGTCGACAACACCAAAGGCCTTAGCATTGTTGAAGCTGGTAGTGGCGATTTAAGCATCGATAATATCAACGGTTCAGTGAGTATGAACTAAGCCAATACCAAGTCTAATTAAGCTTCAACAGGAGCAGTTCAAACTTGCTCTTTATAGCAACTCTGAAAAACTGAGCTAAAATTAGCTTAGTGAAGGAGTATTCCTTCCCGGCGTGGGTGCTATTGTCGATTAATGTGCTTAGTGGTCGGTTATGTCGACCAAGAGCGTATTTAAGTACAACAGCGCCCAGCCCACCCTTTGAGGAGCTCAGCTGAATTATCAGCTGAGCTTCGACAATTTCAAGCCATCTAGCTCGTTATTCTGAATCGTCAACTCAACTTCTAGCATCATTGGTTCCAATAGCTATGTGGCTCAGTTTCGAAGACCTCAGCCGTATTTACACCGATTTATCAAAGCGTAAGTGTTCAGCATGTGTGCTTTTCAATTAAAAAATACCAAGCCACCATTTCGCAAAATTAACAAAAAACACAGATCCACCATCGGCGTTGCCGAAGTGCACTGAAAAGAGTCGTAATAGCGCCAGGACCTTTCTCAAGCGTAGCTTTATGCTGTAGCACTGAGCTAAACCCACAGTAAAACCGACTCCGCTTCAGCCTACCGTTTCAGAATCAACTAAAAGTCAGTAGGTCTTTACTGAGTAGCAACTTGACTGACTAGGGGCTGCGCTCTATTTACAAATATCAGACAGACTCTAGTCAGCAGTAGCTAGGCTGACAGCTCCCGTCTAACGATGTCGGCTCCAGCTGTTAAAGCGTTTAGTTTGGCGGTTGCTATTTGGCGAGGCAAAGGTGCCATGCCGCAGTTGGTACACGGAAAGAGATTCTCGGCATCAACAAACTCGAGTGCTTTTCGTAGGGTATTAGCCACCTCTTCTGGCGTTTCAATAGTGTTAGTCGCTACATCGATAGCCCCAACCATCACTTTTTTACCTCGAATAAGCTCAAGCAACTCGAGTGGAACATGAGAGTTATGACATTCTAATGAGATTATATCGATATTCGATTTTTGCAACTTAGGAAAAGCTTGTTCGTATTGCCTCCACTCTGTGCCCAAGGTCTGTTTCCAATCGGTATTCGCTTTAATGCCATAGCCATAGCAGATGTGTACTGCCGTTTCGCATTTAAGCCCCTCGATTGCTCTTTCTAAACAGGCAATCCCCCAATCATTTACCTCGTCAAAGAACACATTAAATGCTGGCTCATCAAACTGGATGATATCAACCCCTGCAGCCTCTAGCTCTTTGGCTTCTTGATTGAGAATTTTGGCAAATTCCCAAGCGAGTTTTTCACGACTTTTATAACGATCATCATACAGCGTGTCGATCATGGTCATAGGGCCAGGCAGCGCCCATTTGATAGGTTGCTTGGTCTGCTGGCGTAAGAACTTGGCATCTTCTACAAAAACAGGCTTTTGACGAGAAACCGCGCCAACCACGGTCGGCACGCTGGCATCATAACGATCGCGAATTTTTACTGTTTGACGCTTTTCAAAATCCACGCCGTTTAAGTGCTCGATAAAGGTCGTCACAAAGTGCTGCCGCGTTTGCTCGCCATCACTAACAATATCGATACCTGCTTGCTGTTGATCTTGCAGTGACACACGCAATGCGTCGTGTTTACCCTCAAGCAACTCCTCATCTTGCAATTTCCAAGGTGACCAAAGCGTTTCTGGCTGCGCGAGCCAAGCGGGTTTAGGTAAACTGCCTGCAGTTGAAGTCGGTAATAATTTTTTCATAATAATTGCTACTGCCTATTTAAGGTTGTTATTAAGCGTAATTTGCAGACCACTGCTCAAGCACAGTTTGGTATGGTTTGATGAAATGCTCCTCTGCGAACTTTCCTTGCTCAATAGCCAACTGGCTGCGCTCTTCTCGGTCATAAACAATTTGAGTTAATGAATGATCTAGGTTCTTCAAGTTTGGTTGATAACATTTTCCCGCCACAGCATTAGCATTGTAGATCTCAGGTCGGTAGATTTTTTGAAAAGCTCCCATAGTGCTGATAGTACTGATGAGCTCAAGATTGCTGTAATCACTAAGCAGATCACCAAAGAAATAGAACGCTAAAGGGGCTACGCTATTAGCTGGCATAAAATAGCGAACCTGCAGTCCCATTTTTTTGAAATACTGTTCTGTCAAAGAGGATTCATTTGGTAAGTATTCAAGGCCTAGTATTGGATGTTGGTTCTCAGTGCACGTATATATTTTATTATCCGAGACGCTGAGACAAATAACAGGCAACTTATTAAAACTCTGTTTATATATTTCAGAGTTGATAAAGCATTTAAATAAATTACCATGTAATTCACCAAAGCCGCTTGGAATACTAAAATTTGATTTACCTTTATTGTGTTCCAGCAGTAACACGCTGAAATCATAATCTCGCACATAAGAAGAAAAGTTATTTCCAACTATACCTTCAATACGCTGATTATTTTTATGATCAATAATATTTGTTTTCAACACTTCAATTGACGGGAAGGCCTGCCCATCTCTTTCGATATCCATATCAACAGAGACAATTTCAAGTTCTACAGCATAGCGGTCACCTTTAGGATTATCCCAACCCGCTAAGGCATTAAAATTGTTATCTATCATTTTTAATGCATTTCTCAGGTTCTCACGACGGCTGTCGCCTCTTGCCAAATTAGCAAAGTTGGTCGTGATGCGAGTACTGTTTGCAGGGTGATAATTCTCATCGAGAGGAATACTCTTGATTGCAAAATTAAAGTTATTGCTCATTATTATTCGGTATCCTGTTTACTGAGATATAAGTTGAATTAATTTTTACTCTGATGGGTTTTACTTGCTTGGTTGATCTATTCTCACCCTTCAGTTCTAAATATTTATTACTGATGACTTAACCAAATAACAACGGTAATGATGACAACGTAAATATTAGAATCTATTTATACTTGTTTCGATGCATTAACAATAGTGCTTTTATTTCACACTCAACATGAGTGACATTCATGTTCTATTAAGTTTGAAAAGTGAATCGAATGTCAGTTATATTAATTAGCTTGAAGCGAGCACAATCTAATTTATTTGGCACGCTAGTCCTACTTATACAAAGAGATAAACTAAAATGAGTGAGTTGCTGTTGTTGATTGTTTACTGCGCATTGCTAGGTTGTGGAGTTGGTTTTTTAGCAGGTCTGCTGGGCATTGGCGGTGGGCTAGTTATCGTGCCGGTACTAAGCAGCATTTTACTTCATTTTGAGGTTCTACCTGCAGAACAAGTGATGGTAGCCGCAATTGCGACCTCATTAGCATCGATTTTATTTACCTCCACATCGTCGGCAATCGCTCATCACAAGAATGGTAATGTGCCGTGGAGCCTAACGCCTTGGGTAATGGGTGGGGTTGCTCTTGGCGCTCTTATCAGTGGCTTTATGGCCTCACTATTACCAGAACAAATTGTGCGTATTGTGTTTGCAGCGAGTGTAGTGCTGATTGCTTTTAAGATGCTTTACAGTAATAAAAATCACTCCAGCACTGAGCGAGAAATGCCAAATAAGGGTCTGTTAACTGTTTTGACGACGATCACTGGCAGCTTGTCAGCCATGATAGGGATTGGTGGCGGTGCACTCTTGGTACCCTTGTTGACATTTTTCTCACTAGACATGAAAAAAGCCATCGGCTGTGCCTCTGCATGTGGAATTGTTATCGCATTATTTGGCTCGATAGGTTACATCAGCTCTGGTAGCCAGCAGTTTGCTTTAGCAGACGGTTTTGCTGGTTTTGTTTATTTACCCGCTTTATTCGGCATTGTTTGCACTTCCTGGTTTACCGCTCCTTTAGGCGCCAAATCGACGCACCGCTTACCCGTTTCAGTTATAAAGAAAATTTTTGCCGTGTTACTGTTAGTTGTCGCTGCAAATATGATTCTAAAATAACAGGGACGTTAGATTGGCTGGCGGCTTTCGATCAACGCCAGCTTCTTTGCTCTAGGCCATTTCTTCAACGCTATCTCTCGCTTTAGCGCATCACTGTGGCTGCCTATTGTTTCCGAATAGGCTAAGGTTAATGGGCCTTTACCGCGCAAAAACTTGGCAGACTTAGCGCTGCCACTTTGATGCTCGCTAAAACGCCGTAAGACATCGGTGGTTACTCCTGTATATAGGTGGCCGTTAGCACAGCGCACCATATACAGATACCAGACGGATTCAGTTGCCACTAGTAGCATTTACTTTATCTAAACCGAGCAAACCAATGAAGAAAGCATACTCTTGTGCTTTGTCTTCATATTGGCGATAGCGGCCACTCTTGCCACCGTGGCCCGCTTCCATATCGGTATCAAACAGTAGCAAGTTGTCGTCGGTTTTAATATCACGCAGCTTAGCGACCCATTTAGCGGGTTCGAAGTACTGCACTTGTGAGTCATGCAAACCTGTGGTGACTAACAGATGTGGATAATCCTGCGCCTTGGCTTGATCATAAGGTGAGTAACTCAGCATATAGTCAAAGTAGACCTTTTCATTGGGGTTACCCCATTCGTCATACTCGTTTGTGGTCAGTGGAATAGACTCATCCAGCATAGTGGTAACGATATCAACAAACGGCACGTGCGCTGCCACCGCAAAGTAACTTTGTGCTGCTTGGTTGATAACCCCACCCATTAACAGACCACCAGCACTGCCACCTGCAGCAACGACTTTACTTTTGTCGCCATAACCTTGTGCAGTTAATGCTTGAGTTACATCAATAAAGTCATTAAAGCTATTTTGTTTGTTGAGCATACGTCCATCGTCATACCAACCGCGGCCAAGCATCTCGGAGCCACGTACATGGGCAATCGAGTAGACAAAGCCGCGATCCAGTAGACTCAAAATCGAGGAGCTAAAATCAGGTTCGACCGTATAACCGTAGGAGCCATAGCCATATTGGTATAACGGGTTAGTACCATCTTTATTAAACAACTCTTTACGGTAAACCAGCGTTACTGGTACCTCTTGACCATCACGGGCTTTTACAAATAATCGCTCTGCTTGATATAGCGTAGCGTCAAATCCACCAAGCACTTTTTCTTGCTTGAGCAATTGGCGCTGGTTAGGCTGAGTGAGGTCATATTCATAAACCGATTCAGGCGTAGTTGGGCTTGAGTAATACACTCTAAGCTTATCGCTCTGTTGGCTGGCATTAACATCGAAGCCGACGACATAGGCTGGGTCGTTAAACTCAAGTTCGACACCCGCGCTCATATCAAAGTCTTGCTCCTTTAAGGGGTAAACATGGATACGGCTAATACCGCGTTCACGGGTTTGCACCACCATGTACTGCGTTAGCAGCAAGACATCTTCAATTCTCGACTGTGGATCATGACCAATCACGTCCTGCCAAGCCTGTTTATCAGCCGCTTTATCGACTGCGACTTTCATCAGTCTAAAATTACTCGCTTGCCAATTGGTTAAGATGTAGTAGCTATCACCCAACTTAGAGACTGAATACTCGTGCCCCTCCTCTCTTGGCAATACCGCTTTAAACTCTGCTAAGGCCGCATTAGCATCAAGCATTAGCACTTCGCTGGTAATGGTACTCTCAGCGTACAAAGCGATTGAGGTTTCATCTAACGACTTACTTAGGCCAATATAAAAGGTGTCATCTTGCTCTTCATACACCAGTACATCTTCAGTTTGTGCGGTGCCGAGCTTATGGCGAAACACTTGATAACCTAATAAGGTTTGTGGATCTTTGGCGATGTAAAATAGATGCTGGTTGTCATTGGCCCACACGACTCGTCCATCGGTACCTTCAAGCTTATCTGCTATTAACTCACCGCTGACGAGATCTTTAAAATAGAGGCTATAAATACGCCGACTGAGTAAGTCTTCTCCAAACACTAGCTTGGTTTCATCGGGGCTAACAGATACACCACCTAAACCATAGAAATCGTGCCCTTCAGCTCGCTCATTCACATCAAGCAACACCAATTCATCATTACTATCGAGCGCCTTTTTTCTAGCGACAATTGGGTATTCAAACCCCTCCTTGTAGTAACGATAGTACCAATGCTTGTGCCAAAAATAAGGCACGCTTGATTCATCCTTATCAAGTCTCGCCACTAACTCTTCAAACAACTGCTTTTTAAGGCCGTCATAAGGTTTGAATTGCGCCTTGGTGTAGTTATTTTCAGCATTAAGATGAGCGATGATTTTGGGATCTTTACGCTCGTCATCGCGCATCCAGTAATAATCGTCGACGCGAGTCTCACCATGTAAGGTCATGGTATGAGGGATTTTTTCCGCAATGGGGGCGTCGATTTCAGTCTTAGGGGTCATGTTTTTACATCCAGATAGCAAAAAGGTGCTTAGTGTGAGGGCTAACATCAATTTCATTCGCGGCGTCCTTGTCAGCATAAAGTCATGGCGCGTTAGTCAGTAAACAAGTTCACTACACCCACCACATTTGTCAGTGCTCCAGCTTGTCATTTTAATCAAATTGACGCAACATAGCGGCGTTTATCTGTTACCAAACAGAAATAAACATAATTCTCAGGGCGGGGTGTAACTCCCCACCGGCGGTAAGTTATGTAAGTTGTGGTTATACAACTTCATAAAAGCCCGCGAGCGCCTGCTGATAGTGACAAGATGTCCACTAGTAGGGTCAAGCAGATCTGGTAAACAGACCTTTTACAGGTTGTACCTATTCCAGAGCCGACGGTAATGAATACTGCTGCGTACTATGTGCGTTGCGTGTACTGAGTCCGGATGAAAGAGAATATAAGATTGAGCAAGCTTGCTTTTGCAGCTGCGTCAGTGTGTTTTGCCGGGTGCAGAGCGACTAATGCTGCCTGTATGAACAAAATTGTCTTCACCTCTTATTAAGCACATGCATCTATCAATGATGCAGGTGTCATTTTCTGTACGCCCTGATTCTGGCAACCCAATGTAGTTTATTTAAGGATGTTTACCATGAATCAGTCTTTACTTGCGCCTTATGGCAACGCTATCGAACGCGTCAACGCAGCACTTACCGCCCTTCGACAAGGGAAAGGGGTGTTAGTAGTTGATGATGAAGATAGAGAAAACGAAGGCGATCTTATCTATAGCGCCGAAACTCTAACCAATGAACAGATGGCGCTACTTATTCGTGAGTGTAGCGGCATTGTTTGCTTATGCCTAACCGATGAGCGCATCGCGCAGCTAGCGTTGCCACCAATGGTTGTTGATAACAACAGTCAATATGGCACTGCTTTTACTGTCAGTATCGAAGCCAAAGCGGGAGTCACCACAGGTGTCTCAGCCGCAGACCGTGTTACCACGGTAAAAGCCGCTATCGCTGATGGTGCAAAACCTGATGACTTAGCCCGTCCAGGTCATGTTTACCCACTGCGCGCTCGCCCAGGTGGAGTACTAGAGCGCCGTGGTCATACCGAAGGTACTGTTGATTTGATGAAACTTGCCGGACTTAAGCCTTTTGGTGTTCTGTGCGAAGTCACACTACCTGACGGCACTATGGCACGCCTGCCAGAGATCATCGATTTTGGCCAGCAACACAATATGCCAGTACTCACCATTGAAGATATTGTGGCTTACCGTAACTCGCAATAATCTGAATCACCAATCTAAGTCGCAGCGTAACTTGAGTCTATTGTTATGCCAATGATATAAAAAAGGTCATGCCTACTGCATGACCTTTTTTATGCGAGTAAGCTATAAATCAGTCAACATTTCGTCTTGGCTTAACGGAAAAATAATTTAGTAAACACGCATTTACCACCTTTTCCGGTGATTGACAGCAGCAAAATAATTTCAGATTAGCAGAGAGGATTAGCCACAATTTCGACACTATTAGTTAAATTCGTGACCTAGATTAGACTTTGATGAATTAACTGAGACTCCACATTCTGAATATGGTTATTATTTAGCGCAATTTTTTAATCTCCTATCTTCACTTTTAAGATTAAAACAACATATTTAACAGTCAGACTGTTACGTGAAAAGGTTGTCGCCGAATGTTAAGCCTATTAAGCCACTTGAGCTTAAAACAGAAACTATTTCTTATCGCTTCTCTACCAATGCTTATATTGGTGGTGTTTGCTGGGCTACATTCCATTTCGCTCTACCAGCAATACCAAGATGCTTCTGCCAATTCGTTTACCACTCAAGTAACTCTCGATATCGAAAACATTATTTTCGAATTGCAAAAAGAGCGCGGCCTATCGGCAGGCTATCTCAGCAGTCACGGCAAACAATTTAACAATGAACTGCAACAGCAGTGGCTAGCGACAGACCAAGCACTAAAAAGCTTGTTGCAGAACAAAGCATTGCAAATGGTTATTGATACCACTAAAGAAGATCGTGAACTTTTTCACTTGTTGCAAAGCCGCTTTAGCCGCAGCAGTGATGAACATCAACAACTACTCAAGATGCGCCAGCAAGTACTCAAGCTTACTGGTGATAATTACTTTAACTATTATTCTCAACTAAATCAGAAGCTGATTAGCTTTATCTCCCAGCTACGTTTTAAGAGTGACGACTCCTATCTAGTAATGATACAGGCTGATTTAGTCAATATCTTAAAAGCTCAAGAACTTGCGGGGCAAGAGCGCGGCTTGGTCAACCAATTACTGTCAGCCCCCACCTTAGACGCAGACTCATACGAAGCCATCAACAACATTACTCATCGACTGAAAAACACGTTTAAGAATGCAAGCTTAGCGATGACAGATGAAAATCGCAGCAAACTAAATCAGATAATAGAAAGCCCAGAACAACAGCAACTCACAGCATTATTAGATAATTTAAAACAGCAAATCGAACTCATAGAGCAAGCCCATGGCCTCAGTGTGCTAATGGGATATGAAGGATTAACCTATGACTATAATCGCTACTTAATGACAGCTAAGCCTCAATATCAAATCAATTTCGAACAACATCATTTTGAACTAAATATCGCTCTCGAAAACATTGCTCGCCGAGATAATCTAACCAGCCAACAATCGGCTCAGGTAGCAACGATTAAGCGCACTACCAATACTTACTACCTACATTTACTACAAGCTAGCAAGAACCAGCAACTGCCAGCTCCTATGAGTTCTCTAGCTGGGCAATATGCAGATATGCACCAAGCATTGCAGCAGTTGCAATACCAAACACCATTAATTAACAGTCAAAAATGGTGGGTTACCGCCAGTGCTCGAATCGACCTATTGCACCAAATGAATATCCAGTTGACCCATAAGATAGCCCGTCAAAGTGATGTTCAAAAACAGCTAATTTTGTCGTCACTCTATATCAGTTTTCTTAGTGGTATTTTGGTTTTCTACATAGTGTTTATTTTAGGTAAATATATTGCCAACAGCCTTATCAGCTCGATTACGACCATAGTCAATGATGTGGAGGAGATGGCAAAAGATCCTAATCTACAGCTGAACATTGAGATTAAGGGTAATGATGAATTAACCCAGATATCTACCGCGTTGAACCAGATGCTAAGTGAGCGCATGTTAGCGAGAACATCATTACAACAAGCATCTGCGGTATTTGAGCATTCATCCGAAGCGATTATGGTCACCAATGCTGACAACCTTATTGAATTGGTGAATCCCGCTTTTACCAAAATCACAGGTTATACACTTGAGGAAGTCAAAGGCCAAAAGCCTAGCATACTCAGTTCTAACCACCATCAGCCAGAGTTCTACCGCGAATTATGGCAGTCGATTACAACCACCCATCATTGGGAAGGCGAGATCTGGAATAAGCGTAAAGATGGTAATGTTTACCCTGAATACCTTTCAATAACCGCGGTTGAAAATGCCCAAGGCCAAATAAGCCAATACATAGGCCTATTTTTGGATGTGAGCAACCACAAACAGTATGAACAAGATCTCTGGTACAAGAGTAATTATGACTCGTTAACTAAGCTTCCCAACAGACATCAGTTTTCATCTAGACTGCAGCACGCTATTGACGGTGCAAACCAAACAAATTCTCAGGTGGCAGTGTTCTTTATCGATTTAGATCGTTTCAAGTTCATCAATGAATTACATGGTCACGCAGCTGGCAATGAGATTTTAAAGCAATCAGCCACTCGGCTTGAGACCGTACTCGGGCCAGAAGACTCTATTGCTCGTTTTGGTGGTGATGAATTTGTCATTATCTCACCGCTACATAATGCCATTGAAACCGCAGAACAGCTGGCACACAAATTGGTAGATGTATTAGTTCAACCGTTAAAACTGGGTGCCATTGAAAGTAACATTTCCGCCAGCGTCGGTATCGCTTTCTACCCTGAAGATGGCCAAGATATTGAGATGCTACTGCGAAATTCAGAAACGGCGATGTACCAAGCTAAACGTGATGGTCGCGCCCACTTCCAATATTTCTCGCCTGAGATGAATGTTGAGATGCTAGAGCGAATGCAGCTTGAGCAGAGACTAAGAAAGGCAGTTAAAAAGTCTGAGTTTTATTTGGAGTATCAACCTGTGGTTGATATGACTCACGGCACAGTATCCAGTGTAGAAGCACTTATCCGCTGGCGAGATCCTGAGTTTGGCATTATCTCTCCCGCGCTATTTATTCCCATCGCTGAAGAAACAGGGCTTATAGAACCACTGGGCGAATGGGTGTTAAATCAAGCGCTAGCTGATCTGTCTAGCTGGCATGCCCAAGGGCATATGCTAAAAATTGCCATTAATGTATCTGGTCGGCAGTGTATTAACTCCAACGGTTTAAGCTTTTTCCAAGTATTAAAGGCTGCACTGCAGAGCCATGCAATAGCAGCGCATTATGTACATATAGAGATCACTGAGAGCATGCTCATTGAAGACAAGCCCTATAGTCTAGAGATCCTGCAATCAATTAGAAACTTAGGCGTTGATATCTATCTTGATGATTTCGGTACTGGCTATTCCGCATTAAGCTACCTCAACCAGTTCCCTATTTCTGTGATTAAGATTGATAAGAGCTTTATCGACAATGCTACGGTCAGTCAGTCCGACGCTAAGCTCGTTAAAGCCATTGTGATGATGGGGCAAAGTTTAGAGATGCCACTGGTCGCTGAGGGAATTGAAACTGAAGAGCAGTGGGACTTCTTACAATCATTAGGCTGCAATTACGCCCAGGGTTACCTAATGTCAAAACCCTTATCCAACGAGGATCTACTGACCTTTCTTGAAAATGAAACCGCAATCAACCGCATCGTAAATCGTAAAGCACTGGTGTCGGTTAATTAGGCATAAAAAAAGAGCAGCTAGGCTGCTCTTTTTTTATCACACCAAATAATCAGTTATTCAGCGGTGCTAGTCATCACACTGGCAGACTCTTCAATTGCCATTTGCGCCAGGTCTTTATCAACGAAGAACAAGGCTTTACCATCTTCACCGACTAAACGGATCTTATCGACGATTGATTTGAATAGCTTCTCTTCTTCGTGCTGCTCAGAAACATACCACTGCAAGAAGTTAAACGTTGAGTAATCTTGATTAGTGAATGCAGCGTGAGCAAGTTCATTAATCTTTTTAGTGATTAGCTGCTCATGCTCATAGGTGTATTCGAATAATGCTAACAGCGATGGGAAGTCAGCTTGTGGTGCTTCAATAGTACCAAGCAGTGGCATGCCACCCGTTTCACTCACGTAAGTGAACAAACGGTGCATATGCCCCATCTCTTCATCAGCATGGGCACGCATGAACTTAGCTGCGCCTTCAAAGCCTTTATCTTCACACCATGCACTCATCTGCAGGTACAAGTTAGAGGAGAAAAACTCCATGTTGATCTGGTCATTTAATTGGTCAATCATCTTCTGGGCC
This sequence comes from Shewanella sp. c952, assembly GCF_019654975.1. Classification (GTDB taxonomy): domain Bacteria; phylum Pseudomonadota; class Gammaproteobacteria; order Enterobacterales; family Shewanellaceae; genus Shewanella. The sequence continues at coordinate 45,501 of NZ_BPEW01000022.1, read as the reverse complement.
AACATCTTAATTCCTCTGGGTATCTGTATATGGCCGCTATTGTTATCAAGCTAGCTTAGAATTGCAATAAAATTTACTTAAGTTACTGTTTAATAAATAATAATGGTTTTCATTTACATAAAAGCAAACGCTAATGTTTAGCGGTAAACTCAAAGAAATATCAAAGGAATCAGTCTTTAACTAGCCTATAGATAGAGAAAAAGAGATTAAAACATGACTAAATCCAGCGGCTAACCAAGGCTAATTTCGATAAAAATAATAATAAAGCCACTATCAGCTGTTAAAACTGCCGAGCAGATCATAGTCATCTGCAATCACCGTGGCATAATGCCTTATATTCGTTTTTAATTAACGTACGCTAATTTAGCCTCAAGGATAGATAGATGCAGACTCATGCAGACCCGTGTAAACAACCTAGCCTAATGCATCCCTCGCTAGCGATTGTAAAATTACTAGAACAAGTGCAGCCAATCACAGATTCTGAAGTCGTAACGCTGACACAAGCACTAGGACGCGTCTTAGCTGAAGACCTTGCTTCTCATGTCGATCTACCTCCTTTCGACAACTCAGCAATGGACGGTTACGCCTTTAATTTTGATGATTTAGATACCGGCACTCCGCTAACTCTTATTGGTGATTCTTTTGCCGGACACCCTTTTAGCGGACAATGCGTTAAAGGCGGCTGTATCCGCATCATGACTGGTGCACCAGTACCTGCAGGTTACGACACCGTACAGATGCAAGAAAAGGTAACGGCTGATGGTAACAACATCACCATCGAAGCCCCAAAAGCCAAAGGCGCTAATGTGCGCTATCGCGCCGAAGAGCTTACCACCGGTACTAAGGTACTCTCAGCAGGTACCCTCATTGGCGCCGCCGAGATGGGCGTACTAGCAACCATAGGTGCAAGCCAGTTAAGAGTGTATCGCCCGCTCAAAGTTGCTTTTTTCTCAACAGGTGATGAGCTGCGCCCTGTTGGCAGCGAGCTTGGCCCTGGACAAATTTACGATTCAAACCGCTACAGTATTCAAGGGCTACTGAGCCGAGCAAACGTAGAGTGGCTTGATCTTGGTGTTATTGAAGATGATAAAGAAGCCATTCGCCAAGCTTTTAAAACGGCAGCAGCTCAAGCTGATATGGTGCTGACCTCTGGTGGCGTATCAGTTGGTGACGCCGATTACACCAAGCAGATCCTCGATGAAGAGGGTGAAATCACTTTCTGGAAGCTTGCCATTAAACCAGGTAAGCCTTTTGCCTTTGGTCACTTAGGTGATGCGGTTTTCTGCGGTTTACCCGGTAATCCAGTTTCCTCTATGGTCACATTCTACAAGCTTGTTTGGCCGCTAATACAAAAAATGCAAGGCTTACCGCAAGTGAAACCAGTAACGCTATCAGCCACCTTGACCCAAGATATTCGCAAGTTCCCGGGACGCGTCGAATACCAACGTGCGGTACTGAGCTATAACGAGCAAGGTGAAGCACAAGTAGCCGTCACTGGTGGCCAAGGTTCAGGCATGCTGACCTCAATGACACTCGCTAACTGCTTTATCATCTTAGAACAAGATTGCGATGGCATCAGTGCTGGCGAGAAAGTTACCGTCGAACCTTTCAATAGCGTACTGGCTTAAGAGAACATAGAGCAATGTCGAGTGAACTGACTGACACAGATGAGATTTTAACTGACGCGGAAATATTGCGTTATAGCCGCCAAATCTCCATTAAAGCGATGGACTTTGAGGGACAAGAGAAGCTCAAACAAGCCAAGGTACTAATCATAGGTGCGGGCGGTTTGGGCTGCGCTGCCAGCCAATATTTGGCAGTAGCAGGCGCGGGAGCAATCACTTTAGTCGACTTTGATACCGTTGAAGTGTCTAACTTACAACGTCAAGTCCTGCATCAAGATGCCAATGTCGGCCAAGCTAAAGTTGACTCCGCTAAAGAGACACTAACAGCCTTAAACCCACATATTAAAATCGATACCATCAATGCTGTATTAGATGACCACGAGATTGAAGCACTGGTTGCACAGCACTCGATTGTGATGGACTGTACCGACAACGTGATGGTGCGTGAGCAACTCAATCAAAGCTGCTTTAAGCACAAAATCCCGCTTATCTCTGCTGCAGCTATCCGTATGGAGGGCATGGTTACAGTATTTGACTATCAAGCAGCAACACCATGCTATCGCTGCTTTAGCCAACTGTTTGGTGAACAACAGCTCAGCTGCGTCGAGTCAGGAATTCTCGCACCCGTGGTTGGCATGATAGGTTGCCTGCAAGCCGTAGAGGCCGTTAAAGTCATCGCCAATATGGGCCGCACGTTAGCTGGGCGAATTTTGATGATCGATGCCATGACTATGGAGTTTCGAGAGATGAAACTGCCAAAGCAGCCAAGTTGTAAGATTTGCAATAATTAACACATAAGTATTATAAATTAACCCACAAATTTGAGGTACCCACTGCAAATGGCTACCTCTCCTTCCCACCTTCATTTTTCCAATAATACTTTAGAGTGTGACTCTTGGGTGCCAAAGCAACTCCCTCAATGATTTATGCACCTTAACATTTGAGCACACAGTGATCTTAAAGATTAACGCCTCCGATTCAAGCCTTGCTTTGAGTTAACACAAAATATCTACACGTGCTTCGCAATGAGTAATGCAATAAAAGTAATTCCAGCGAATAAAAGTGAAGAACCTCGATAATGACATAATTCCAACCTTCAACCTTTAGTACCATAACTGTAACAACTCGGTGAAATAATCCACAACAAAAAATTTGATGTATTCGACGATTAGTACTAGTTTAGATTCCAATCCAAAGGGCACGAAGTCACCCTTAATGTTTTGGAAACTATTTTATTAATACGGAAGTTTTATGTCAGGGTTATTTCGTCGACAGGCCATTGACGCTCAAAAGCAAAAGTTGCACGGTGACATTTCCTTAGCACAACCTATCTCTATATATACAACATCGTTCACCTTAGTCTTTATTGTTTCCGCAATAATACTTTTCCTATCCTTTTCTCATTACGCCCGCAAAGAAACTGTTCGCGGATATTTAGTTCCTGACAAAGGTTTGATTAAAACCTACGCCAACCGCAGCGGAAACATTGACAAACTGCATGTTTCAGAAGGTGACATTGTTAAAAGCGGCGCGCCCTTAGTCAGTCGCTTAAGGTTTAGTAGCTCTCATCGAGCAACGAAACACCTAAGCAAACATAACGTTAAACAGTTTAAATTAAGGAAGATATTATGCAATTTTCAAAAATAGAAGAGTTAACAATGAACGAGATTGAGCAAGTAAATGGTGGTGGATTTCCAGCGATCATCGCATATTGGGGCGTTCGAGCACTAATAGTTGGGGCTTTAGCATACTCTGCCGAAGCTCATTAGGCTAGCTGAATAAGATAAAGGTAAGCGGATACTTCGCTTACCTTCATTTACTAAGGACTATTAATGAAATTTAAGTTTATACAACTTCATAAGCTTCTGTCATATTTACCCCCCCCCTTTTTTTTGTTCCCTATACTTAAAAAGAAAAAAACAAAGGGAGATAATGTTAAGTCTATTTTTGACAGTTTGTTTACTGTATTGGCTGTCGTCTACTGTACTTTATTTATCTGGACACCATATTCAAAAGCATATGACGCTTGTTCTAATGAGTACTTTGAGATTAGAGAAGCCAATTTCTCTTGTGAAGATGTGACAGTAAAGATTGTTAGCAATGAATTGACCTATCGATTTCTCAGTTTTAGTTTTACAGGGGCTTCACTCGGTTTTAATAGCTTTTTTAGTAACATATTTATAAACCAGCAAGGCACTGAGGATGCTAACCAAAGCGTGGATGAACTTGTTAAACATGAGTTAGAACATGTTAACCAAAGAGAGGAGCTCGGAGAGGTTAGTTTTTTACTGTCGCCTAAATGGCTAATTGAAGGTAGTGCTGATTATATTCGAGGGCAACCTACGATTGAATATTGCGAGGGACTTGCCAATTGGGGTGAGGAAAATGATACTAGGCAGTTTTATTTTGAATCCTGGGCTAAGGTAGCTTATCAGTCACAAGTTAAAGGTGTTAGTTTTGACGACTTATTAAAAACTGATTTACACTTTCCAGAAAATGAAGATATCATTATAACCAAGATTTCTGAAATCTATTGCCCCTCTGATAAGAAATAGCGATGATAATAATAGTCCCTATTACTTTAATATTGATTTATATGTTTATCATTGCAATTTCCTTACGAAAAAAAAGTAAGTTCCTAGCATTTTTCGCCATGTTTGAACTGTACTTTTCTGTCATTATTACTTACTCATATTTACAATAGGTAATTAATGCCACATAGCCCAATCAGGCAGGGTGAGATCGCGAACATTTTTCAGGCAATTTAACGACCAATTTGACGATCACATTTAGGTGTGATCATAAAAAAACTATAGCCAGCCATTATTAATCACTATTTGCTACAAGCAAGGCTTGATGGTCAATGTATCATTGTTAATCATTACAATTTCTATTGTTTATATCTTAGGATTCATATCCCTAAATCTTATTAATACTTTCATGAAAAACAAAAAACAAGTCATATCTACACTGGGTTGGAAAGCTCGAAGTTGCCGAAGTACATTGAAGACTATTTATAAGCTGACGACAAATAGTGCCACCCATAGCTAATTCATTGTCGGCGCTGTAGGTGTAAAAATTAAGGTGTGGGCGAAGCGGCACGACCTTTATCAAGCTGAGATTGATTTAGTTGTTAGACGAAGTCTAACTTAAAAGTCAGGAAAAGGTTCTATAGCCACCCATTATTAATCCCAGATATGCTTTAAGTGCTGGTGCTCGACATGCTATAGAGGTATGGCTGGAGCAGGCTTAGCTGGGTACGGACTTGCAGATGCAGCGCAGCAAGCTGCAGAGAATGCCCGAGCAAAAGGTGAACCAGGACAAAACTAATAGCCAAATGTAGTAAAGGTCAGTCTATGCGTAACAAATTTCTATTTTTTGGATATACTGCAAGTGCTCTAATTGGCATTTGGGTAGCAGGCTTAACAGGTATCGCTGGAACACATTTGCTACAATCGGCCATATTAATGACAGCTTTCTTTGCAGTCATTTTTTTAATGAATAGAAAATAGCTCTAGACTCTGCACTCGGTATGATCGGTTGCCTGCAAGCGGTCAAAGTCATCGCCAATATGGGCCGCACGTTAGCTGGGCGAATTTTGATGATCGATGCCATGACTATGGAGTTTCGAGAGATGAAACTGCCAAAGCAGCCAAATTGTAAGGTCTGCAATCAAGGCTGATGATTCGTGTGCGTGACACAGTACAAGCTGTCACGCACAAGCTTTTATAGACTAGAAATTGTACGTAACCGATACTCCAACATTTCTTGGGTCAACAACTGCAGCATAACCATGCTCATAACCACGTCCAGGAGGTTCATTCACTGTAAGCGCTTGCTCGTCAAATAAGTTGTTAACAAAAGCACTGATTCGCCAGTTATCATTTTGATAATCAACATTAAAGCGACTTAAGATGTAATCACCAGCCACGCGCTCTTCAGTATTGGCAATATCAGCAAAATACTCATCAACGTAATTTCCTGATAACCCAAATGTCAGCTCATCAGACAGCCAATATTTAATACCAAGATTAGCAGTAACGTTCGGTGCAGCGTTAAGCTCATTGCCAACAATATCGCCATAACTAGGATCTGCTGCTTTAATTTCACTTTGAAGCAGGCCTAGACCTGAAAACAGTTGCCAGTTCTCACCTAACATACTGGTAAATTCAAGCTCTAAGCCATAGGTTACCGCTTTATCAATATTGGTGATTCTACGTAAGCTATTAGACGCTTGGTAGCCGTCATAATCGTTATAAAACAGGTTGGCGTTCAGGTTAACGTTGCCGCCATCAAAACTACTTCGAGAGCTCATTTCATAGGTATCAACAGACTCATCATCATAGTAATAGTAATCGCCACCAGCTGACGTTAACGCCATGGCTCCACCGCCGGCGTTGTAACCTCGTCGACCACTTACCGCAAGAGTCGTACTACCAGTAACGGCGTATTGCACCACAAGCTTAGGCAATGCCACTGTTTTAGCTTCATCGAGTTGCTCATCAATCGCTGAACCTCTAAATTGCATGGCAAAGTTTCGTGTTTGCTCATCGCGCATCACTCGTCCACCAAGAGTCAGCCACCACTTTTCGGCCATAGCAAAGGTCATTTCTCCATAAACAGAGGAAGAGGTACTGCTGTCATCTCCGCCATAAGAGAACCCCCCCATACTGCCAAAGTCTTGAGTGCGCTTATAGTAAGCTAAACCAATAAAACCATTTAGATCTCGGTCATTAAGCCCAAAGCTATATTTACCATCGACGTTGTAACTATTGTCATTCATGTCGACGGTACTTTCTGCTGCAGGCAAAGGCTCATAAGATTCAAACCCCCAGTCATAATCCATAAAGGAGAATTGTAAATCGAGTGACTGACCATCAGTAAGCTGGTAATCAAATGTCACTGAATGTGTGGTTGACTTGGTGGTGATATAACGTTGAAACAGCGGTTTATATGCCCAAGGGTCATCACCTGTGAAGTAATTACGCCCTGAATCACCTTGCTCGTCGTTATATGAAAAACTGTACAGTACTGATAAGTCTTCTAATCCGGCAGGTTGCCATAGTAGCTTTCCGCGCCACCGATTTGTAATAAGCTCATTCTGGTCAAAAGTTTTTGGGTTGGTGTCATACACCAAACCATTATTGTAGGTGTTGCCATTTACATTTTGCCCCGTGATCCTAAAGGCAAGCTGCTCGTCTAAAATTGGGCCCGATAGCATCACAGCACTGTCGATAAAACTATCCTGATCTCGATAACCTAAACGTGCAGCCGCTTGCCAGTCAAAGCTTGGATCTGCCGTTTTAATAAATACTGCACCACCAATACTGTTACGACCATTAATGGTCGACTGTGGTCCTCTGAAAACTTCTATCTGCTCTATGTCCCAGAGGCCTGTATCACCGGTTAAGTCAGCGACGAAAGGCTCTGCAACACCATCAACAAGGGTCGAAACTCGTGCCTTGGCGCCGCCAGTGAAAGAGTTAAACCCAGTAGCAGAGCCATTACCAGTAACGCCTCGAATATCCGGTACAGCTCCGGTTGTTACCACAACGTTTGGCACTTCAGATAAAGCACTGGATACCGATTGGTATTGGCCACTATCTAGCGTCTCTTTATCGATAACAGACACTGATGAGGTGGTATCTTTGAGGCTACGTTCAACTTTTTCACCATATACAGTGATCCTTTCTATCGATTCAGTAGGTTCAACATCAACAGCAGCATAAGCCATCGAAAATATAGGACTACATAATATTGCCGCCACAACGAGATTTTTCTTAAACGCCCTGTATTCCATGGGATCCCTCAAGTTCACAGTAAATAGAATTTATCGTTCTGATTAAAAGCAGCAACAATTTACATTAAACCATACCCACATACAATTGCGAATCATTCACATTTACATTACTATTTACACAATTTAAATACCTATGTAATAAAGCGAATACGTTATTTAGTTTCGTTGCTTACAGCAGTTAATTAGACGTTTAGGGCGGAGTTGATAGTCATGTTTCAAGTCACAGGATTAGTATTGACTTTGGTAGGAGTCATTATGATATATGCCACCAGTAAGCATCAGAAATTGCTACCACAATCTCTACCCAAGCCCATCATTCTAGTCGGACTGACTCTATTGTTATTCGCATTATTAAGTTGGGTACAACTGCTAACAACAACAGCAGCTGTTTTCACCTGGCTATTCACTATTATCGCAATATTGATATGCGTCCCCTTTAGTATGATTTTGAAATCAAGAGAACCACATTGATGCCACGGTTAACCCAAGCGGAAAAAATTCAACCACATTGGTGGCGAAAAAGTCTCACCGCAAGCCTTTTGGGTCTGAGCTTATCTTATGGTGTCATTGCGGTGTTTGCATGGTTTGGGCCTGGAGGAATCGATGCACCAATGAAAGTGCAAATGAACATGTGGCTTATCAGTTTTATCTGGTTACCCGTTATAGCGTTTAGTTTTCTGTTCAAAACAGCGACGAGTGCATTTGGTTATCTCATGTCAGCGAACCTCGTTATCTACAGTTTATTTGCAGCTTTATGGTGGTTCAAGTGAGAATACGTCCAGACATTTTAAGAACTTATCAGTCCATTCACACCTGGACAGGAATCACTGCTGGCCTACTATTATTTATCGGCTTTTTTGCTGGCGCTCTCACTATGTTTAAACCGCAAATCGAGCAGTGGGCAACACCACCAGCACAAACACTGCAGCAGGTACCCAGCACACAACTTGATAGCTTAATTCAAGCAGCAATAAGTCAAAGCGAAAAAGCAAAAGATGGTTTTATCGTTAGCTTTAATAGCAATGACTCACCAATTAAATGGTATGAAAAGGGCGGCGGAAGAGGTTTACGCCTTGATGATCACTTACGTCACGCCAGCTTCAACGATGAAGGTGACTGGATCAGCCAAGCGAGCAGTACCAATGAATTAGGAACGCTTATTGATCAACTCCACCGCACCGCAGGAATCATTGGCAATATAGGCCATGAAGATCTCGGTGTGTTAATTCTAGGGCTCGCCGCAACACTATATTTTCTCGCACTGATTTCAGGCGTTATCGTTTTACTGCCGACGTTAGTAAAAAACCTATTTGCGTTAAGGCAACACAAAGGCGTGAGCCGTTTTTGGTTAGATAGCCATAATTTAGTCGGTGTGATGAGCCTACCTTTCCACTTGATTATCGCATGGACCGTAGTGGTATTTGCGTTTCATGACATGTTCTACGGCGGTTTGAGTATTCTTTATGGTGACAAGCCCTTATTTGAACCCAGAGAACGTTCAACCATTGAGTACTCCGTCAACCAATTGCGCAGCATCGATAGCTATATCGCTGCAGTCACGCCAATATCTGAAGGTTATCAAATCGCGTCAATGGAGTTTAGTCAGCTCAACTCAACCTCCCCTTCTTTAGCTGTGGAGCTGCAATCTAATGGGCGGATGCTGCGTGGCGGTTACAGTGATTTCATCTACATGCACCCTTATACCATGGCGGTACAATACAACACGATTAATCAAGTCGAAGAGGGGTTATACGGCCCTGTAGTGAACAGTTTATTCGCACTGCATTTTGGTAATTATGCGGGCAGCTTTGGCCGCTGGATATACTTTTCCCTTGGCTTACTCGGAGCATTTCTGTTTTATAGTGGTAATTTACTGTGGCTTGAAAAACGTAGACAGAAACAGGCTGAACAAACTAAAGCAACTAAGGTCATGGCCGCTCTCACTATTGGGGTATGTTTGGGCTCGATGTTAGGAGTCGTTGTCTCTATGCTAGCCACAAAGTGGCTCTATCTGCTAAGCGAACAGATAAACAACTATTACCTCAGTTGCTACTATGTCGCCTTCTTTGCAGCATTAGCCTACAGCTTTGTTAAGGGAGCAGCTCTTGCTGCTATTTCACTGCTTAGGTTGCTAGCACTTTGCTGCTTATTAATTCCGATAACCAGTGTAATCGCTCTGCTACTACCTCAACTCGCAATATGGACAGCAACAGATCTTGCATCAATAACCATTGAAGCCGTATCGCTCTTGTTCGCACTGTTATTCTATATTGCAGCCAAAAAAGCACAGCATAGAGCGTATTTCGGTGAACCAGATAGTATCTGGGCGGCACCTCATCAACAAAATGCAACAGTAGCAATCAGTATAAAGGTTTAATCGCTCGGTAATAGTTTAGCGGTATAAGAGCCGCTAAAAGCCGCCAGCGTGAAGTGTTTTTGACTTGCTATTTCTGCGTAACTTGTCATTTCTGCGTAGTTCGACTTCTTATACTGACTTGGTATAAGACCACAACATCACAATAGTGGTGCTCAGCATTACCTTAGCTTATTACCGAGAAAGGCCCAGTAACCCATTGGGTCTATATTGACTCCACTCACGAGCTCATGAAATAACAATCAAATGATCGTGACAGCTTCAATGCTTGTTCTGTAAAATCCTCATCAAGTTAATGCGTTATCTATCTTTGTAATACGCAAAACTATCTTCAATAACTCTTTTGCGAACTGGCAACGACAACAGGCTTAATATTTTGTTAAAAATGTCGACTTACAAAAGGTAAATACCCGAGTTGTAGTTAAACATACGTTTATATTGAGGTTAACCTTGTCCGCTTTTTATCATCGCTGCCGCTATTTTTTCTTGCCTCTTTTTTTCACAGGCTTACTTTTAGCTGTCACTCAATATTCCCTACCACAGCTGCAAACCTGGCACAGCGTGATAGAACAGTTGCCCTACTGGTTGCTACCAGTGGTGGTTATTATTGCGCTGCAGTTTAATCGCAGCCGCCTAGCATATCTTGCGCTACTGCTACTGGCCTATTGGTACCTTTTAGGCCAAGACTCACCTACAATCTTATTTGACAAATACTCACAACAGATCTTTCTTGGCGGTGTTTTTGCCATTACTTGGTTTGCATTTATTAAAGATAGAGGACTGCTTTCCGCTCATGGTGTGATTAGGGTTTTAGGCATAACACTCTGTTTTGCCGCTGCGTTTGGCTGGATATGGGCTAATACTCAATACCAGAGCATTGTCGATGGTTACCTACCCAGCATGATAACCATGGAGATACGCACCCTTGCACCCTTTTACCTTGGGGCGATGTTAGTTTTTATACGCGGGATCTGGCAAGCCAACTTAGTTAACACCTCTATCTTCATCACGTTATTACTTTGGGGCAGTCAGGCGCTAATGCCCGAATTACTGTCTATCTCAGTGTCGATAACAGCCTTAGCAATTGTGTATATACTGACAGTACTTACTGACTCCTATTTTCTTGCCTACCGAGATGAACTAACAGGTCTTGCTTCTCGCCGCGCACTTTATAACTTAGTGCTGTCATTAGGACGAAAGTACAGCGTGGCCATGCTCGATATCGATCACTTTAAAAAGTTTAATGATACCTATGGCCACGATGTTGGTGACCAAGTACTTAAATTAGTCGCTAGTAAAATCTCTCAAGTAAGAGGAGGTGGCAAAGCCTTCCGTTATGGCGGCGAAGAGTTCACCATCGTATTTGCTCGCAAAGATACCTCATCGATTTTGCACTTTCTTGAGGAGGTACGAGAGATAATAGAGGACTATGACATAGCACTGCGCAATGAACAGCGTAAGCAGCAAACCAAGGCTAAACGAGGCAAAGCACAAAGCCAGAGTAAAACCGTTAATGTCACCATCTCCATTGGAGTGTCAGAACATCAACATGGTGAGACTTTCGAGCAAACATTGAAAAAAGCGGATCAAGCTCTGTATCGAGCCAAGAAAAAAGGCCGTAATCAGGTGTGTGTCTAAACAACGAGAGACCTTAACAGTCTCAAAGCCATTTCTTAACAGAAATACTTTTATTTAGCTATAGTGATTGAATAACCCTTTTCGGTGTAATGGCCGTTAGTAATCCATATAACGCCAAAGGAGAGCGATTCATGAAAAGTCCATTGCTAGTTAGCCTATTAACTTGTAGCGCCTTGCTACTAACAGCTTGTGACAGTCAGTCAAATGAGCCAGCAGCAAGTAAAGTAAACTTAGCCAACCCTGCCTCAACTTACTGTATTGAACAAGGCGGTACAGTTAAAATTGAAAATCAAGCAGAGGGGCAAGTTGGTTATTGCACCCTAGCCAGTGGCGAACGCATAGAGGAGTGGCAGCTATATCGGCAGTCGCAGCAAAATAGTCAGCAAGACAGCACCCAAGATAAAACCGAACAAGTCGGTAAAGCCAATCCAGCTTCCAAATATTGCATATCTATGAACGGTAAACTCGACTTAACGAGTGGACAATGTACGCTACCTAGCGGTGAGGTGATAGATCAGTGGCAATTGTTTAAGCGTGACCACAAGCAAGAGACTGAAGTGACTGAGATGCAAAAAATGCCCAACCCTGCCACCCAATATTGCATTGAGGTTGGTGGTAGCGTTGATCTATCAGATGGCAGTTGCACGCTGCCGAATGGAGACAAAGTCGACCAATGGAAGCTTTATAAAAAGCATCAGCTCATGTCTATCTAGACCGTTACCAGTGCGCGGCGTTAATCAACTGAGCGGGCTGTTGCCATTAGCAGCCCTTTCTCGACCCATATAGATACGGCCACGCCGCGAACTATCAACTCTGTGGGCTTATCTCCCTGCTCCAATATTGGCTGCTCACCATAGAGACTTGGGTCATATTGCACTTCGTATAGAGTAAGAGGTTGTTTATCTTTTTGACTAAATCTAATCTGTGCGGCTGTTAAACCCTGAATAGAGCAATAACGGCCGCCAAGCATTTTACTATCAGTATCGTTGGCTTTGGCGAGAAAGCTTGAATTAACGGGGGTGAAATCAAGCTGAGTAAAGTAACCTCTAAGCTGGCTTAGTTGCTCAGTTTTCACTTCAAGTGGTTTCATCTTTACATGATTTCGAGCCACTTCATCGGCAATTTTCCAGCTCATACTCGTCATAACAACACTATTTGATGCACCATTAAATAGCTGCTGAATCTGGGTATATGAATACAGCTGAAATGCTGCCACCAGCACAAAAACACTGGCTGCAAGCGCATAAACTAATTTAACTAAAGGTTTTCGCCCCTTACTGGAAGCCGCAGGCAGGCTGGCAAGTATAAACTCAGTTTCGTCTATATAATCTTGAGCAGACGGCTTTTCAATAGCGTCACTTTCAAGCTGTAACTCTTTGTTCAACAAGCTATCAGCACTAACTCCCTCATCTGCCTGCGCTGCAGCAGAATACAATGCCTCCATGCGTGCTAAAGCCTCATCTGACAGTTGCTGAGATTCAATATATTGCTTCACTGATTGTCTAAAACTGTTGTCAGTGGCATCGTGCTTATTACTCATAGTATTACTCGCTCCCCTGACCGTTACTTTGTGTGGTGGCAGTTTCATTTGGCATAAGCTCAACCGCCTTAATTTTTATCCGGTGTAGCCTCGACAAAATCGTACCTCTAGGTTGACCCAAGTCATTGGCGATCTCTGCAGCGCTAAACCCTTCAACCGCCCACAGATACAATACCTCCCTTTCGGCGGCATTGAGCTGAGAGAACAGATACTCAATTAAGTCATGCTGCAACGCGACCTGCTCCATACAGGTCTCGTCTAACAATGCTGGGGCGTGCTCATCTATAGGCTCAAAGTCGATCCGCTTTAGGCGTCTGCAGTCATCAATAAATTGATTGCGAATAATTGTGCGTAGGTAGGCTTTTGGATATTGAGGCTTAGCCGCGCTGCTTAACCAACGTTCGATCGCTGTTTGCAATAAGTCTTCCGCTGCTGCGCTATGCCGAGTCAGACATAAACAGTAGCGATATAGACTCTGCAATAGCGCTCTATCCATCGGCTGTTACCACCAATTTATAGCCCGCAATCCAGCCCTGCTGAATCAGTTGAGTTAATTCACTCAAATCCACATCAGTGCTAGTTAACTGTCCGAGCGACATACTCTGCTTTATAGCCATTATTAACTGAGCTTGAGGCGCTGATATTTGCTTAAAGTTCACCTTAAAGCGGTCCCGAAAGATCAGCAGATAGTTTGCTGCGCTATCGCAACTAGTTGTGTGGCTTTGCTCTGCTGTGGCTTGGTGTTTTACCCAGACTTGTTGCACCGGATAGTGACAACTAAGCAGCTCAATATCAGGTTGCAGAAGTAGCACTGCTTGTTGCTGCTGCGCTTCACTAAGTAGCGCTAGTTGGTCCAGCTCATGTACTTGTGGCAGTTGCACATAGGCACTGCGATCTTGGGCGTAATAGCCCTGCTTTAGCGCCCATTCAAGCATTGCCAGCTCAGGTAGGTACTCAAGCCCGATAAATCCTTGATGTTGCTTAACCTCATCGGCAAGCAACCTTGGATACTGGGCACCATAATGGTTTAAGTTGGCATCTTTCAAAGGGTAACGGTTGCAATATTGCTGCGCTAGTTGCTCAAAGCAGCGCTCTCCCACTACCGTCTGGCATACAGGAAAGCTACTTTGTAGACTACTTAGCAGCGCTTGAAAGGCGTTGTTTTGGTAAATTTTTAACCGAGAATGCTCGCGCTGATTGACCATAGCCAATAATGCACGCTCATCGCCATTCGCTTGCAACGCTTGAATAAATGCTCCCTGCCAGTCCGCTAAGCGCATCGATCAACTCCAGCAACGGGCTTAGCATTAAACTGCATCATATCGGCGGCAATCTGTCGCTCCTGTAACAGCCGATCCAGTGTAGGTATTTCACTGTCCCACTCAATCATGGTGGGAATATTGCCATTGAGCTGAATGTAATTTTGATAAGCCTGCCAAACTTGCGGATCAACAGGATGGTTATGGGCGTCCAGCAGATAATCATCTTTTTGATGAAAGCCCGCCAAATGGATCTGCTTTACCCGCTTGGCAGGTACGGCATCCAAAAAGGCTTGTAACTGCTGGTCTAGATTCACACTAGTGACAAAAGCATTATTGATATCCAGCAACAGGTAACAATCAGCTTCTTCAGCAATAGCAGCAATAAACTCCCCCTCACTCAATTCGTTGTACTGGCAACTCATATAGGTAGACACATTCTCCAGCAACATTCTTTCACCCAGTAGATCTTGAGTTTGCTTGATCCTATTGCTGATATGCATGACCGCTTCGTCTGTGTAGGGCAACGGCAACAGATCTGCGACTTTAAAGTCGTTATTACCGGAAAAGCTTGCATGTTCGGAATACCAATGGCCGCCACAGGCTTGCTTGAGAGATTTGATCTTATTGAGGTAATCAACATCTAGCCTATTGGCGCCACCAAGAGACAAGCCTACACTATGAAATACCAGCGGAAATCGCTCACTAATACGCATCAGCAGATGTTGGTTTAGCCCGCCTTCCACTAGCCAATTATCAGCCAACACTTCTAGCCAAGGGATTTCAATACTTTCGTCAGCCAATATTTGCTGCACATGAGGAGTGCGCAGGCCAATGCCTGCGCCTGCTATGCCAGTATTAGGCATTAGCTTTTCGCCGGTTTAACCGCTTTAACTTCGCCGCCAGCAATTTTGTCGCAAGTGCCTGCAGGAACATAAACCCATTCTGTAGGAAGGTTGTCAGCTTTGGCTTGTCCGGCGCAGCCATGACTGCCATCTAATGCGCCGCAATCGTTAGCACCCGCTTTAGCAATACCGGCACATTTCTCCCACTCTTTCGGTTGATCGGGCACCGCTTGTGCACCTAAAGATAAACTCGCAGCTAAAATACCTGCCACCGTTACACCCAGTGCTGTTGTTGAAGATTTCATATCGATTATTCCTTTTGATAAATAACACATTCAACCCTATAACGAGTTAGCTGGAGGTTTGATTGCATTATGTACAAAACTAATTTTAGTCGAATTAGAAATAATCATTTAATTACCGCTCTTAGCGGTAGCAAGTGCCTGTTTCGCAGCGCTTCTTGCCGGTTAGTAAGTAAGATATGCGGTATCGGTGCTTAGCAAAGAACAGGTAGCCTTTGTCAGCAAATGGCTTAACTAACGAGCAACGTAGTAGTGAAACCCACTTCTCTTTACCCACTGCAGCCCAAGCCTCGTAGGTCACATCGAGTCCAGAGATCAACGAACCATCTGCGCGTTGAGCATGTAAAATTTTATTCGCTAACGCGAAATCTATCTCAGGAAACTTAACGCTAAAATCAGCTTGATTTAGATCTTGCAGTTCAATGTTATCGTGACTGTCTAATGATTTAATGTGCTGCATTTCTGCGTCACATAGCGGACAAAGTGAGTCATAAAAGATACGTAGTTTCATTGCTAACCTCCGAATAATTGATGGAATAACATCAGTAGATGCAAAGTTACCGCTACCAGCGTTAATCTGAGCCTCATTGATATATAATCTTGGTTAAGGCATAACTCTTTAGCTTTCCTTTCAATCGCAAGCAGGCTTAAGTAGCCTACTGCCAATATCGTTAGACTGATCAGCTGTTGATTTAGCAATAAAGCTAACCAAGCTAAGATTGAAAACAGATTACTCTGTATAAGCAAACGCCCAGTCGTGCTGCTGGTTGATAGCGCAATAGCACGCCCCCACAAAGTGCCTGATATAAAGCTAAGAATGACCGCGCTGTAACTAATAAAGGCAAACTCAGCATTTAACCAAGTTAACTGCAATCCTACCCAAGCCATTGTTGTTGCTATAATAAAAGGCAACAGCCCGGCATAACCTAGACCTTGCCAAATACGTTCATTTCGCTCCATAGTTCACTCAACTCAGCCAATAAACATTATCAACCTGTACGATGTCAGTTGACATTTAGATCTCTGCTTGGTGTAAATTGGTATTAAAGGGATGATCTAAATTGCTGAATTATCCGTATCTTTGCCTATAGTTAGTTAAAAGAACGATAAAGGACTATAAATGACAACAAGCAACGCCATTATCAAAGTCACCAATTTGCGCCTGCGCACTTTCATTGGTTTCAATATTGAAGAGCGCGAGAAAATGCAGGATGTAGTGATAAATATTGAGATCCACTACCCTGCTAGTAATGCTATTCGCGAAGACAACGTCGATGAAGCGCTCAATTATAAGAAGGTAACTAAAGCCGTCATTCAGCACGTCGAGGAGGGGCGCTTTCTACTGTTAGAAAAATTAGTCTCTGATGTACTCGATATCAGTAGCCAGCATCCATGGGTTCAATATGCCCGAGTGACTATTGATAAGCCCCATGCATTAAGATTCGCAGACTCCGTTTCACTGTCTTTAGAGTACCGAAAATCTTAATACAAAATTGCCAAACTAATCATTCACAGCAGGAGTCACCTATGGATGTATCACAGGCTCAACGAGTGAGAGAAGCACTCATCAAACAAGGACTCGAGACCCCTTTAATTCCTTCGGATATGACCGCCGAACAGAAGTATGAGCGTATCAGAGGCTTAATGACGGAAGTCGTGTCAACCTTAGGCCTCGACCTCAGCGATGACAGCTTACAAGAGACGCCGCACCGTATCGCTAAGATGTATGTCAACGAGATATTTGCCGGCCTAGACTACGACAACTTTCCTAAAATCGCCCAGATTGAAAATAAAATGGCGGTCGATGAGATGGTGCGGATCTCTGATATCAGCGTCGTCAGCACCTGTGAGCATCACTTCGTTACCATCGATGGCTTAGCCAAAGTGGCTTATATCCCCAGCAGCACCATTATTGGTCTGTCTAAAATCAATCGTATCGTGCGCTTTTTTGCCCAGCGCCCGCAAGTGCAGGAACGTTTAACCAAGCAGATCTTAGTTGCCCTGCAAACATTACTGGCAACCGATAATGTCGCGGTCAGTATTGATGCCACCCACTACTGCGTAAAATCCAGAGGGGTAATGGATACCCAATCGCAAACGCAAACCACAGCCCTCGGAGGCGAGTTTAAAACCAGCGCCGCAACTCGAGCAGAGTTTTTCCGCTAGTCAGCTATTAAGGAATTTGATGACAGCCGCTATTTTAATAACCGGAGTCGGCAAGCGTGTCGGCTTCTACCTTGCCAAGCATTTAGCCCAACAAGGCCATAAAGTCATTGGCACTTACCGTAGCCAATATCCGCAACTGCAAGAACTCGAAGCCTTAGGTGTTGAGCTACATCAGTGTGATTTTTACCACGATGCTCAGCTCGATGAACTACTGCAAAAGCTTGCTCAACAGTCAGCCTTTAAAGCACTAATCCATAATGCATCTGACTGGTTGCCAGACGGCAATACCGCATCAGCCCTATCGACTATGGACAAAATGATGCGCATTCATGTGAGTGTGCCTTATACCATCAACTTGGCACTTGCGGAGCAGCTCAAAGCCAATAACGGCATGGCTGACATTATCCACATCACCGATTATGTAGCAGAAAAAGGCAGTAAAAAACATGCAGCTTATGCTGCCAGTAAAGCAGCGTTACAAAATCTGACGCTATCTTTTGCCGCGAAGTATGCGCCTGAGGTTAAGGTCAACAGTATTGCCCCTGCATTGCTCATGTTTAACCCCGATGATGACGAGCAATACAAACAAAAGGCACTCAAAAAGGCACTGATGGCCAAAGAGGGGGGTGAGATAGAGATCTTAAATGCGGTCAACTACCTGTTGCAGAGTCACTATGTTACCGGGCAAACCTTGAAAATTGATGGCGGCCGCCACTTGGTTTAATCATATTAAAAAAGGCACCTAATAAGGTGCCTTCCTAGTTTCAGCGACTGTGACTAATGGCTTTGCAAACTACGCACATCCGCACCGGTTGGCCCTTGATACACCCTTAAGCCAAATTCTGGCAATATTGCAAACACATGATCAAAGATATCCGCTTGAATATCTTCATAAGCCGCCCACCTTATGTCATTGGTGAAGATATACAGCTCAATCGGTACACCGCTCGATGTAGGTGCAAGCTGACGTACTAACAAGGTCATATCTTTATGAACTTTCTCATGCTGATTTAAATAAGCCAACATGTAGGCTCTAAAGGTCCCCACGTTAGTCAAGTGACGACTATTCACAGGCATATCGGCATCTTCTACCTGTGCGTTAAATGTACTGATCTCCTGCGACTTTGCAGCGAAATAGGACTTAAGAAGATTGATCTTCGACAATCGTTGCTTATCTTGTTCAGTTAAAAAACCGATAGAACTGATATCAATCTGTACCGAGCGCTTAATTCTACGGCCACCGGATTCAGACATTCCACGCCAGTTTTTAAAGGCATCCGACACTAAAGCATAGGCGGGGATCATGGTAATGGTCTGATCCCAGTTACGCACTTTAACCGTTGTCAGCGACACCTCTTCAACCGCACCATCGGCGCCGTATTTATCCATTTGGATCCAATCTGTTGGGCTGACCATTCTGTTAGCCGCTAGCTGAATACCAGCCACAAAGCCCAAAATAGTATCCCTGAAGACCAACATCACCAAACCGGTCGCAACACCTAAACCGCTTAAGAAGTATACCGGCGATTGGTCAGCCAGTACCGAAATCGAGATGATGATAGCGACAAAAAACATAAACAACTTAAACAGTTGTACAAAGCTCTTAATCGGCAGCCGACGGCTAACTAAATTAACATCAGCAACTTCGTTGGCGGCATCTAATGCACTATAAACCGCTCGCACAAATAAAATCACAATGGTGACATCAAGTAGCCTATCAGCCAAACTCGCTAATACTTCATGCTCGGTTAGCGCCAAGGGCAGAATGATGTTGAGAATAAGAGCCGGAACCAACTTGGCCAACTTCTCCAATACACGATAGCGCATGAAGATATCGTCCCAATGGACGCGCGAGCGAGTGATGACAATATTCATGGTGCTGACAACACCACGTTTCACAAAGACGTAGCCTATAAAAGCGACAATGAAACAGGCTATGACAAGAATACTGGTTGAAACACCGTCTGCCGGTTGGCTGTCGATCCCGACGGTAGCCAACCATTGAGTGATACTTGCACGTAATTCCTGATCCAAAATAGATATCTCCGATAGTGAACAGACATAAACAATCTATTCAAGCTTGCAAAATAGGGTTAACAAGCCACAATCAAGTGGCGAACAAATCAATCACAATCATCAAGTTTAACAGCAATTTGAGCTATCACAGTTGACTGTAATCTAAAGATTCACAACAATCCATTTTCTATTGCCTGAAGTTCATCGAGATCAAAATGACCAAATACTTACTTACCTGTGTTATCACCCTCTGTAGCTTTAGCGCTCTCGCCAATGATTACAGCAAAGATGCACCTGTTTTACCAAAACCTACAATTGGTATAACCGTAGACTATATTCCGGCAATCGACGATCTCTACGGCATCACCATTGCTCCTAGTCACTACGATACTGACTATGCTAACTGGGGTTACTACATCGGCTATGCTCAAAGCAAAAAAGATGACATAACTGTAGAAGAACCTGGCGAAGCCTATTCGCAGAGCTCATTATGGCGCTTTGGTTTGAGCTACCCTATTGCTGCAGGCTTAAGCTTTTATGGCGGAGCCGCAGCTTATACGCACGAACTATCTTCGACCAATAACATCACTCCGCTTATTGTTGGTGGCGAGCCTGTATGGGAAACCGACAAAGACACCACTTGGGGGGCAGAAGCCGGCCTTAGATATGTGCTAGGTCCGCACTTCACTATGGCCGCAGGTTATAACAGCGCAACTGAATCAGCGGTATTTAGTATCGGTTACACCATGTAAATCCGCGACTACATGTACACTAAATTTGATCTTGTCAGTGTTATTATGGCGGGAGTTTGTCTATGCTAGGGCAATCTCCTTTACAAGGTTAACAATCATGTACAAAACGCTAATGGCCTATGCCTGTATTGCCTTATTCTCACTATCAATTCCCGCTTATGCCGATGAAGTGGCACGAGTCACCTTAGAAAATGGTGCAACCGTCAAGCTCAACGATGACTTCACTTGGGAATATGTCATCCTAGAAAGCCAGGCTAAAGCAGACACAGCTACTCCAGTAACACTGCCGGCAGCAGCCGCAGCTGTTGCCGTCACCGAGAATACGACTCCAGCCGTCACCCCAACAGCGCCTATAGCAAATACCGAAGCACTCACCTCAAGTGCTATCGCTCAGTCTGCACTATTAAAATCAACCGCCAAAAGTGGTGTTAAAGTCAGCTTTTTAGATAGCCAGTGGGATGATGATGGCCGTTTGGGTCTAACGTTCGAGCTATCAAGTAATAGCTCTGAACACTATGTCATGATCGAACTTGAAGTGAGTTTGTTTGCTGACTCTGGGGCATTAATCAAAAGAGAAACCGTTAAAGTTTGGCAAGCTGTTTTCAGAATGCCTGATACATACTTACGCAAAGGACAAACCCGTGAGAGCCGCGTATTATGGATAGAGGACATCGATAAAGCCCAGTGGACTAAGCAGTTAATGAGCTTGAAGATGAAAGAGATGGACTCACGCATGTAGTCTCAGTCGTTGAGCCAACTATTTTTGAGACCTAGCATTGCGCTAGGTCTTTTTGTTTTACTAGCCGTAAAACCAAAGCCATTCCCCTCCTTTAATCCTATAACCATTCAAAATATGCCAGCGACTCTGTGCTCTGCAAAACAATAGTAGATTACTTCTTTGCTAAACTAATGCATAAATGAACATTCATACCAATTGCTATGGATCAAAGGTTGAACAATATGGATAAAGCACTGCAGACCATGATTAACAACATGCCTGAAAAAACAGGCAAGACACTCGATGAGTGGTATAAAATATTGGCAAAAGAGAGTTTCGACAAACACACTGCAGCAGTAAAGTATCTAAAAACGGAACACGGTGTCACTCATGGTTTTGCCAATACTATTGTTACCTTATCTCGAGAGAGTAATCAGCCAGTAGAAGATCTTGTTATCACTCAATACAGCGGTAAAGAAAACCTCAAACCCCTCTATGAAAAGCTTATTTCAATTATTGAAACGTTCGGTGAGGACATTAATTTCACGCCGAAAAAGGCCAGTGTCAGTCTGATCAGAAAGCATCAATTTGCACTCATAAAACCCGCAACCAAAACAAGAATAGATCTAGGACTAAAACTCAACGGAGTTGAGCTGCAAGGGCGGCTAGAAGATTCGGGGCCATTTGGCACCATGTGCACTCACCGGATTCAATTGAAAACCCTCGATGATATTGATGACGAAGTCATTAGTTGGGTGTCGCAAGCATATGAGAAATCAGTGTAGTCAACTACTGACAAATATAGCTATTTTTAAATGGCTATAAATACCTATCTGCTTTAAACCATCCTGTAGCCCCATAAAAATAGCTACAGCTTTCTATTGACCCGTCTACAGCTTTATAGTTTAAAGTGCTTAACCATCAACGGATACAAGGCTGATGATCATGTATAAGATCTCTGAGCTTGCGGCAGCAGTCGGGCTCTCTCGAACCGCGATACTTTATTATGAAAAGCAAAAGCTTATCAGTGCTAGTAGGCTTGAAAATGGCTATCGCGCCTACAGCGATAAAGATCTGCAACGCCTCCGTTTGATTCAACAATTACTGGCTGGCGGTTTAACAATGAAAGAGTGCAAAGTATGTCTAGAAGCAAAAGTTGACAGACAATTACTGCAAAACCGCCTCAAAGCGCTAGACGAAGAGATAGAGCAAAAGCAACAGTCACGATATTTACTTGCAGCCATGCTTGGTGAGGGCGACCTCAAAGCATGGCACACGAGTTTAGATAAACTGGCCCCAGATGCTCATCTAGACTGGTTAACAAAGCAAGGCTTTAGTGAGAAAGAGGCCTTACGACTAAAATGGTTATCAAAAGATATGAACGAACACGATGTATATATGGCTGACTTTATGACGGTTTTTGAACCATTTGAGCGCTGGGGGCCAGGCAGTGAAAGTGATACACAAAAAGCTTTATCACTGGTAGCCAAAGCACCTGACAATATCTTAGAGATAGGCTGTGGAAAAGGGCTAGCAACTAAAGTGTTAGCCGCACATAGCAAAGCAAACATTACCGCCGTCGATAATGAGCAGTCCGCACTAGATAGGCTAGTGCAACGCTTTGAGCAGCTCGGTTTTTCTAATCGACTCAAAACCGTTTGCGCTAGCATGACCGAACTGCCGTTTACTGATGAAAGCTTTGATCTTATTTGGGCTGAAGGCAGTGCCTACATAATGGGTGTAGAAAAAGCGCTCGCGCAGTGGCTGCCACTATTGCATCAGCAGGGCTATCTAGTGATTAGCGATCTCGTTTGGAAAACTGACAATCCAAGTCAGAAATCCGTTGAGTTTTGGAGTCAAAACTATCCAGATATGCAGCCTATCGCAACCCGAATCGAGCAAATGAAGCACGCGGGCTACCGTGTTGTCGAGCATTTCTCTCAGAGCAAACAGGCTTGGTTAGATTATTACGGCCCGTTAGGTGAGCGAGCGAAAGAGCTTGAATCAGAAATGGCAGCTTCTGCAGCGCTGAACGATATCAAACATGAAGTGAATATCTGCAGCCAGTTTGCGGCAGAGTTTGGCTACCATCTGTTTGTGTTGCAAAAAATTTAAAAGTAAGCGCTTTAATGACTAGAATACCTAGCTATTAAAGCCTAGCTGCACAAAGTAACAACACCTCTTTTAACTAGACCTTGTTAATAATGATAGACAGTAACATTCTCGATTTCTGATGTGTTATCGTCTATCTCATCAATAGACATATTGCATAGATAATTTATTTTGCTTTTAAACAATATATTATCCTTGGGAAAAATTACCTCAATATAAATTCGCTCTTTTTTATAGCTAAAAGAAAGGCTTTCTAGCTCACTTAGTTCCAGTTTCTTATCATCAATAAAGAGCATTTCTGAAACAAAGTCTAACCTTATTGTTTTTGGGCTATCTATGAATCTTACGATAAGAACCAGTAAATATAAAACGAAAAAAGGCACCATAGTTATAACTATTAAGACTTTTCCAAAGGTCTCACTAGAGCGAAGCGTATCTATATTTATATAAAAATCCGTACCTATCGCGACCAAAAATAAAATAAAGAAAACTTGAATAAAAAAGCCCTGTCGACTTAGCTTACAACAGATCATTAAAATCCCAAGCGAAAGAAAAGAAGTAATAGCTTAACACTATCACTTGCCTTATAAAAAAGAACTAAACCCGCTTGAAACAGCGATAATCATTAACTAAAAATTGCCTTATAAAAAATAAGTTAAATCAGCATGTTTTCTGGCATTTTAACCGCTACCATATGTCCTTTGGCGCAAGTCACGCCTGCAGCAATAAGGCTGATATCCAATACCACTTTTTTAGGCTTAATCTCTCGAATAACGCCACGTAGCTCCAGCTCTACACCCATTGGAGTTGGCGCTAAGTAATCAATGTTGAGCGCGGCGGTGACAAACCTTGGCGGCTGCTGCGTACCATCACCAAATGCCCGACCAGCAGCGGCGCTAGCACTGCCAGTACCATGGCAATCGATAAGTGAAGCTATTAATCCACCGTAAACAAAACCAGGAATGGCGGTATGAAATGGCTTAGGGGTAAACAACGCGATGGTTTCATCATCGTCCCAGTAACTTTTGAGTTGATGCCCATGGGGATTATTTTTACCGCAACCATAACAATGGCAGAGATCTTCGGGGTATAAATCTTGAAATGCTTGCATTACCGCACCTTAATTCGCTTCAACGACCATCAACTCCAAACTACGCTATTACACATTAACCGTTTCGACAATGCAGACATTAGGCTTAAGACTAATGATTAGCTTCCTGATATTCAGCCCTTCCAGGCTCTAAACAATTGCAGCTTCGCATTTGCAAACAGTTAATATTTCCACGGCTGTTAGTGCCTAAACAGCGCTCTCTGATGCACCAAATGACCTTCGACAACATGGATGTTGTCGTAGAGCTTACAAGGATGTATTCACAGCGAGTCATTTGTGCGTTAGAGGCGGAGCATACGTATAGAAAATGAGATTATCCAGTGTTAATCCGGGCTGCTTTACACGCATAAAAAAGGGCCGTTAGGCCCTTTTGTCAATCCACTATCACTTTGGATTACAAGCTTGGCAGAATATCTGCTGGCAAGTAAGCGTTGTAGCTGGCAGTGATCAATAAGTCAGTTGCGGCTTCAATATCTGGGCCGAAGAAACGGTCCTTATCGTAGTAAGTCACCAATT
This sequence comes from Shewanella sp. c952, assembly GCF_019654975.1. Taxonomy (GTDB): domain Bacteria; phylum Pseudomonadota; class Gammaproteobacteria; order Enterobacterales; family Shewanellaceae; genus Shewanella. The sequence goes on along the minus strand of NZ_BPEW01000022.1, from coordinate 20,727 downwards.
CACGCAACTCAGCTTTAGCCTTCGCCACAGCAACAGCTGGTTGCAGTGGACGACGGAAATCCAAGCCTTGCGCCGCAGCTAGTAACTCAACCGCTAACACGCCACGAGTGTTTTCAGACATATCACGCAAGCGGCGCGCCGCAAACGTAGCCATAGACACGTGATCTTCTTGGTTAGCAGAAGTTGGCAAGCTATCAACTGACGCTGGGTGCGCGTAAGTCTTGTTTTCAGATGCCAATGCCGCAGCCGTAACTTGGGCGATCATAAAGCCTGAGTTTACCCCACCATTTTCGACAAGAAACGGTGGCAGTTTTGACAGGTTTGAATCGATAAGCAGTGCGATACGACGCTCGGCGATAGAGCCCAGTTCTGCAATCGCAATCGCTAGGTTATCGGCAGCCATTGCCACAGGCTCAGCGTGGAAGTTACCACCAGAGATAATGTCGCCAGTATCTTGGAATACTAATGGGTTATCGGTAACACCATTAGCTTCAGTGCCTAGCACCTCAGCCGCATGACGAATTTGGGTTAAACAAGCACCCAATACTTGTGGCTGACAACGCAGTGAGTAAGGATCTTGCACCTTCTCACAGTTAACATGATCAAGGCTGATCTCAGACTCTTCACCTAGTAGATGACGGAATACAGCTGCTGAATCAATTTGGCCTTTTTGGCCACGAGCAGCGTGAATACGCGGATCAAACGGACTACGGCTACCCATCGCAGCTTCAACGCTCATGGCGCCAATAACAGAACTTGCCGCAAACAGGTCTTCTGCGTTAAATAAACCTTCTAGCGCTAATGCGGTTGAAGCTTGGGTACCGTTCAGTAATGCTAAGCCCTCTTTAGCCGCTAATTCAAGCGGTTTAAGGCCTGCAATCTCAAGACCTTCAGCAGCCGTGATCAGCTGACCTTTGTAGCTCATCTCACCTTCAGCAAGTAGTGGTAAACACATGTGAGATAGCGGAGCTAAATCACCAGATGCACCTACTGAGCCTTTTTCTGGCACACAGGGGTAAACTTCAGCATTTACCAATGCGATAAGGAAGTTAATCACCTCTAAACGAATACCTGAGAAACCACGGCTTAACGAGTTGATCTTCAATACCATCATCAAACGCACTGTAGCGTCTTGCATGTATTGCCCAGTACCCGCAGCGTGCGACAGCACAATAGAGCGTTGTAGCAGTTGCAGATCTTCAGCAGCAATCTTAGTGTTAGCTAATAAGCCAAAACCGGTGTTGATACCATAAACTGTACGGCCTTCATCCAATACTTGTTGTACAAGACCGGCACTGGTATTGATGTCGCTAATAGCGCTCTCAGCCAGCTCAAGGGTGACTTTTCCGCGGCTAATTTCACGAACTTGCTTAAGGGTAAGGCTACCCGGCGTTAATACTAAATGGCTCATGTTTACTTACCCTCTGTGTTGGCGGTATCAAGCATCGGCAGGTCTAGACCCTGCTCTTTTGCACAATCTTTGGCGATATCATATCCAGCATCAGCATGACGCATCACGCCTGTTGCGGGGTCATTCCACAGTACTCGGCCTAAACGCGCTGCAGCATCATCGGTTCCGTCCGCCACAATCACTACACCTGAGTGCTGGCTAAAGCCCATACCGACACCACCACCGTGATGCAACGACACCCAAGTTGCACCACTTGCAGTGTTCAATAGTGCGTTCATTAGCGGCCAATCAGATACTGCATCTGAACCATCAAGCATAGATTCAGTTTCACGGTTAGGGCTGGCTACAGAGCCTGAATCTAAGTGATCACGCCCGATAACAATGGGTGCAGAAAGCTCGCCATTTTTAACCATTTCGTTAAAGGCTAACGCCAGACGGGCACGGTCTTTAAGACCTACCCAACAGATACGAGATGGCAGACCCTGGAACGCAATACGCTCACGCGCCATATCTAACCAGTTGTGCAGATGTGGGTTATCAGGAATAAGCTCTTTAACTTTAGCGTCGGTCTTATAGATATCTTCTGGGTCGCCAGATAGCGCTACCCAACGGAATGGACCAATACCTTCACAAAATAATGGGCGCACGTAAGCAGGCACAAATCCAGGGAAGTCGAATGCGTTTTCAACCCCCTCTTCAAATGCCATTTGGCGAATGTTATTACCATAATCGGTCGTCGCAGAACCGGCAGCTTGCAGTGCTAGCATCGCTTTAACTTGAACTGCCATAGACTGTTTAGCCGCTTTCACGACAGCCGCTTCGTCAGTTTTACGCATCTCAATCGCTTGCTCTAGCGTCCAGCCTTGTGGCAGGTAACCGTTTAGCGGATCGTGTGCTGAAGTTTGGTCGGTAACCACATCTGGTGTAATACCACGCTCAACGAGCTCAGCGAAAACATCAGCAGCATTACCAAGTAGACCAACTGATACAGGCTTGCCACTGGCGTTTGCTTCATCAATCATCGCCAGCGCTTCATCTAAGGTCGTCGCCTTTTTATCGACGTAGCGAGTACGCATACGGAAATCGATACGCGTTTCATCAACTTCACAGGTCAGTACCGAATAACCCGCCATGGTGCCAGCTAGAGGCTGCGCGCCACCCATGCCACCAAGACCACCGGTTAAAATCCACTTACCCTTTGACGAACCGCCGAAGTGTTGCTTAGCCATTGCGACGAAGGTCTCGTAAGTCCCTTGCACAATGCCTTGCGAACCGATGTAGATCCAAGAACCTGCTGTCATCTGGCCGTACATCGCCAAACCTTTCTTATCTAACTCGTTAAAGTGTTCCCAGTTGGCCCAATGAGGTACTAGGTTAGAGTTGGCAATAATCACTCGTGGCGCATTATTGTGGGTTTTGAATACCCCGACAGGTTTACCCGATTGCACCATTAAGGTTTCGTCTTCTTCAAGACGCTGCAGTACTTCAACGATTTTGTCGTAGCATTCCCAGTCACGTGCGGCGCGGCCGATACCGCCATAAACCACTAAGTCTTCAGGACGCTCAGCAACATCTGGGTGTAAGTTGTTCATTAACATACGCATTGGCGCTTCGGTTAACCAACTCTTACAGCTTAGCTTTGTTCCTGTCGGCGCAATGATGCGGCGGCTTGGATCGTGTCTCTTATCCATCGGTACTACCTCGTTCAATTTGTTTTTATATGCTTGTTTTTATAACTGTCTTTTTGTTTTTTAAATCATTTTCAGCTCATTTTTTTGAGCGTTTTACTTGTGGATCTGTAGCAAACCAACCTCTAGTTAAAGGTCAGATGGCCACCTAATCTAAATCGACTTCCTGGATGCACTAAACGTGCAAAACTCACCACACCTTGGCGTGACCAAGTGCGGCGAGTAATCTGTAAACAGGGCTCTGAGGCCTCGATGTTGAGCAGTGCTAGCTGCGCATCATCGGCCATTTTGGCTTCAATGGTGTGCTTGGCTTCCGTTAGCGGTGCCACCATAGATAAATATTCGTGCGGCGTTTGTTTAATAAAATCTTGCGCTAAATACTCAGGCACGAGTTTAGGGTTAACAAAACGCTCCTCTAATTGCAGCGGCGTACCCTGCTCGCAGTGCACTAGCACCGACTGATAAACAGCGCTGCCCTCTTCTAGCCCTAATGCAATCGCTATGGCACCTGTGGCGCTAGCTTGGCTCAAAGACACTTGCTGCACGCTATAACCATGGCCACGGTCTTTGATCTCATCAGCAATATTGCGGATTGCCATCATCGAAGATTGGCTTTTAAGCCCCGCAACAAAAGTGCCCAATCCTTGAGAACGCTCTAACACACCAGATTCGGTAAGCTCCGTTAAGCCACGCCTTGCGGTCATTCGACTACAGCCAAACAGTTCAGCCAGCTGGTTTTCCGACGGCACACGGCTGTCTTCGGCCCACTCGCCAGATTCTATTTGGGCTAAAATATATTGCTTAATCTCTTCAAACTTCGGCATTGCCATATCAGGTTTGATTACCTTTATCGGTTGCTTTGCTATCACGGTTTTAATTTTTGATGACCGATACACCATGCTGGGTGTTAGCGGTCAATTAACAGTTGTCTGCTATTTATAATGATCAAAAACTCGGCTACAATCCTAGCTTGTATATACAAGTAAATACAAGCTAGCTCACAAATTATTTTTCGTGACGATGCTTAGTGTTAGTATTCAACCACTAGCTAAAACAACAAAAAGAGAGTGCAGTATGTCGTGGGATCAAGTCTGGATTGATATCAATATCGCTACCATGTCACCAACCATTTCAGAGCCTTACGGTGCAATCAAAGATGCTGCATTAGCGGTTAAAGATGGCAAAATTGCCTGGGTAGGGAAACGTAGCGAGCTGCCAGAATTTGATGTACTTGCCACGCCAATTTACAAAGGTAAAGGTGGCTGGATTACTCCGGGGCTGATTGATGCTCACACCCATTTAGTATTTGCAGGCAACCGTGCCAATGAATTTGAACTACGACTGCAAGGTGCTAGCTACGAAGAGATTGCTCGTAGTGGCGGCGGTATCATCTCAACCGTTAAAGCCTGCCGTGAAGCCGACGAAGCCGAACTGTTTGAGCTAGGCCGTCAGCGCCTTAATGCACTGGCAAAAGAAGGTGTCACCACAGTTGAAATCAAATCGGGTTACGGCTTAGATATTGAAACCGAGTTAAAACTGCTGCGGGTAGCACGCGAGCTAGGTAAGCATCATCACGTGGATGTAAAAACTACCTTTTTAGGTGCGCATGCAATCCCGCCAGAATACAAAAATGATAGCGACGCCTATGTCGATTTAGTGATCAACGAGATGCTGCCTCAAGTGATTGCCGAAGGTCTTGCCGATGCCGTCGATGTATTCTGTGAGAATATCGCCTTTAGCTTAGAGCAAACTGAGCGAGTGCTGACCGCAGCCAAAGATGCAGGACTGGATATCAAGCTCCACGCTGAGCAGCTATCAAATTTAGGCGGTTCAGCCATGGCAGCCAAGCTAGGCGCCAAGTCTGTAGACCATATCGAATACCTTGATGAAGCCGGCGTCAAAGCCCTGAGCGAAAGCGGCACCTGTGCCACCTTACTGCCCGGTGCTTTTTACTTCCTACGGGAAACCCAGCTACCTCCTATTGAGCTGCTACGCCAATACCAAGTCCCTATGGTGGTTGCCAGTGACTATAACCCAGGCTCATCGCCAATGTGTTCTAGCCTTTTGATGCTGAACATGGCTTGTACCTTAATGCGCATAACCCCAGAAGAAGCACTCGCAGGTATGACTCGCAACGCTGCCAAAGCCTTAGGGATTGAAGCTGAAGTCGGCGTGTTAGAAGCTGGAATGACCGCCGATTTCTGTTTATGGAATATTAGCACCCCCGCAGAGCTTTCCTACACCTACGGTGTTGGCTCTTGTATCGAAGTGGTTAAGAATGGCCGTTTAGTACATCAGTAATTTTCTATAAAAATCGGGGACACCTGAGCGATGAGGGTACTCATCGTTTTGGGGGTGGCTGTTAGTCTTTTATTATTTCAGGAACCTTGGAGTGGCTTCAGGCACCCGAGGTTCCAATTACCTGCAATAACTATATGTACAGATACTTTAATTACACGCAACTATCCCATACCGAAAAGATCCGCCATTAAATAGACGAGCATGACCATACTTGCACAATGTAACAAAAGCAGTTCGTTTAAGTTTACTACATGTTAGTGAACAACAAACTTACTCAGTATTAGCTCCTTCGTTAGCTTAAGAATTCGATAGCAATTCCTAGAAAGTTTTACCAAACCTACATGACTGAAAATTAACTACGATTTGCGGTCCGAATAAACTAGCCAAACAGGCCGTTTCAGCTTAGGATCTGAGCAATAAACAGATCAATAGCACATTGCGGAGTAACCAAACATCATGGGTATCAGAGCCATTGTCGTAGATACAGCCGGTACAACTACCGATCTTAACTTTATTGAGGATGTACTTTTTCCTTATTCAGCTAAGGTATTACCCGCTTTTCTTGCAGAAAATCAACACAATGTTTTAGTCGAAAACTGCATTTGTGATGTACAAGATATCGCACTAGAACCTGACGCTGATCTTGCTCGAGTAACTGAAATATTGTTGCAGTGGATTGAAGAAGACCGCAAAGCGACACCACTTAAAACCATTCAAGGTTTAATTTGGAAGCAAGGTTACGCTAACGGTGAGTTTAAAGGGCATATCTTCCCAGACTTTATCGAAGCACTAGACGGTTACAAGCAGCAAGGCCTGCGAGTGTATAGCTTCTCATCCGGTTCTGTTGATGCACAGAAATTACTATTTGGTAATAGCGATGCTGGCGATTTAACTGATAAGTTTAACGGCCACTTTGACACCCGCACGGGTAACAAACGCTTTAAGCAAGCTTACTGCAATATCCTCAATACGATAAGCCTTAGTCCGAAGCAGATTCTATTTGTTTCTGATGTGCTTGAAGAGCTAAAAGCAGCCAGTGAAGCAGGTTTAAATGTGGTACAAATGGTGCGCCAAGACAATCAACGCACGGGTGATTTTAAACAGATAAGCAGCTTTGCTGAAATTGAACTGTAAGCTATAGCACATACTGTTAAAGGCATTCTTAACCGAATGCCTTTTTTGTTTTTTCTGTTTATTCTTCGACGATATATTGTTGCTTTAACCTATCCCAATTATCACTCTGGCGGAAATACTCCTCTTGGCAATACTCGCCGTTTTGTAGCAATGACTGTGGCCTATCGAGCATCCCAACAAACTTCTGTGGATCACTGCCATAGATTAAACACAGAGTAGCAAAATATCGCTGCGCATCTAGGCTGTGCTCATCGGCAAAATCTTGCTCTTCAAATTCTTCAATACTTTCATCTTCTAAAGCAAACAGATCCGCAGCGCTGAGCGCGATATCTGCACCATCATCAAACGAATTGATTAGCAGTAAGGTCGCTAGAGTATCAACTGCATCTTCCTCCTTACCCAACACCATCACTTGATTCGCGTATATAAAGGCATGTCCATATTCGTGACCAATGGTGTGCAATAACGCATCTTGAGTTGCAGTTGCAGCACTAATGCCTGTTTCTTGATAGTTGTCTGCGCTAAAGCGGTTAAAGACCTCAGTAATAAACGAATAAGGAATATGGATCTGCATTAACTGAGGATCAAATAGAGGCCCGTCTTCGGCACCATAGACGATCTGTACAGGTTGCTGCAGCGGTAACTCATCAACTAGCAATTGTAGTTGTGGCTCAACAGATTTAATTAGCTTGTAGGCTTGCTGCTCTTGCGAGGATTTAACTGGCTCAAATTGGCTCACTGTTTTTGCTTGGCACAGGCTAACCGCGAATAAACTGCAACATGCTAATCCACCGATATAAATTGCTCTCACAGATACCTCTCACTAGTCCTTGTTGCGATAACAGCATGCTGGTATGCTGAACAAAAATCAAACAACCGTTTGAAATCGATTTACACTAATAATAAGAGATCATTATGGATAAGTTTCTCGAGCAATACCCGATAAATACTTCAATAAACGTCGCCTGGGGCGAAATGGATGCCCTACAACACGTCAATAATGTGGTTTATTTTCGCTATTTCGAAACCGCCAGAATCGACTTCTTTAACCAAATCAATCTACTCGAAGATCTACAAAAAACCGCGGTAGGTCCGGTGATCAGCGAAAACCAAGCGCGCTATAAACGACCAGTGACCTTCCCCGACACCTTAGTCGTTGGTGTCAGCATCAGTGACATTAATGATGACCGATTCATGATGCACTACCACGTTTTTAGCCAAACCCAGCAAGCTGTAACCACTATTGGCTCATCTCAAGTGGTGATGTTTAACTTTAAAACGGGACAAAAAGCGCAATTAACGCCACAGCTATTGGACGCGTTAAAAACCTATCTGCAGTAGCTCTGAGCCAGATATATCTGTATGGTTTTCTTTTGAAGTTTAAGTAAATTCAAAGGATTTTAGATGAGTGAAAAGATTGTCCATCAGTCTGATAATCACCAATTTGTGATTAATCTAGGCGCAGCGCAAGCGTTACTCACTTATGAGATTTTGCCGAGTAATACTCGGCTTAATAACCATAGTATTTGCAATTTCACTCATACCTTTGTCCCCAACGAACTGCGCGGAAAAGGCTTAGCAGAGAAGTTGGTTAGACATGGTATAGCATGGGCAAAATCGCAAGGATTACAGCTAGAAGCAAGTTGTTGGTATGTACAAAAATTCCTTTAGATTAGGCAAGCGGTACTTATTAGTTTAGCCAGCGTTTTATTGCTAATTGGCTGTGCCCAGCAACATGCTTTTATCAGCGCTAATGGCGTTAAGCCAGCTAAACTCAATGCATTAAGCCAGCAACTTGAAGCGCAAGGCTGGCAGGTAACGTTGACGCAACTGGAGATCCCCGCTGAATTGTCAGATACCAGTATCGCCATGAACCCCGCCCAACAAAATCAAGATGCTATCGAGCAGTTGATAACCCTGTTACAACAACTTGGGTTTAATCAGCCGCAAACCTATAAATTTGCTGAGGGAAAACACTTTTACAGTATCGATAATATCGGTCTCTATATCCGCGGCAGTCAGTCTACAGCCACGCTTCCTAGCTGGTTAAGAAGTGACAACTGCACAGCAGGCGACACGCTATTAGCATTAAATCCAGGCGGTAATGTCACCCTCGAACATGAAGTGTTAGATACAGAATTAGAGCAGCTAGATAGCTATCAAGGCCAGTGGTTATTTGATGGCGAGACGCTCACTATTCACATCATGGAGCACCAGCAGGACTATATACGTAAAGAGGTAATGAGAAAGACATGGCGAGGCGATAGCCCCGCGCAACTTTTCACTCCATTAAAAGAAGTCGAGTTTGCCCCGCTAAACTGCAGCTTCATCATTATTGAGATGGAATAACGTGGATGACACTATTCACCCGTTAACAAAGCCAGCTGCTGCCGTACCTCTTCACTCAAAGGTACACTTTTTTCGGCGGCATAATCGTAATGCACCATCGCCGTTTGCGCTTCTGCGGTTTTTTTGCCGTTTTGCCAACAGCTCTGAGTGAGCTCGAAACTACTATTGCCAATGCGACTGACCCAAGTTTTGACTGTCACGTCACTCGCAAAGTAAGTCGGTGCGTTAAAGGCGATGGTAAAACCTGCGACAATGAGATTCCATTTCGACAAGTCTTGCTGTGGATTAAAGATCTTAAAAATCGGTTCTCTGCCCGCTTCAAACCAAACTGGGATCACCGTGTTATTGATATGACCTAGCGCATCGGTTTCACAAAAACGCGGTTGTATGGTTAAGCTAAATTCACTCTGCTGCACGCTGTCTCTTCCTTATGCTTGTTATTATTGTTGGCATGTTATCGATTCATTCTACCGATATTTCTTTTTCAACGCAGTATTTGCTCACCTCGAGTTATACCTGCTCTGCTTATTTTAAGCCAGATAGCAAAAAGGGATGCATCGCATCCCTTTTCTATTGCTGTGTTAATCTTTTACCGCGCATACATCTTATCGATTTCTCGCGCATACTTATTGTAAATAACCTTACGGCGTAGCTTCATTGTTGGAGTGATTAAACCCGCTTCCATTGAAAATGCATCAGGCAGTAGAGTGAATTTTTTAATCTTCTCAAACCCTGCGAGCTCTGTTTGTAAGGTCTTTAAGCGCTCTTCAAAGTGCTCTACAACATGGGAATGACGCAGCAACTCAAGTGGCGATTCATAATGCACGCCCTTCTCTTTTGCCCATACTTCTAAAGACTCGAATGCAGGCACAATCAATGCGGTAACGTAGTTACGCGCATCAGCAATAATCGCTACCTGTTCGATGAATGGACAACAGCCGACTTTGCCCTCAACACGCTGCGGGGCAATATACTTTCCGTTTGAGGTTTTCATTAGCTCTTTAATACGGTCAGTGATAAACAGATTGCCGTTTTCGTCAATGTGGCCCGCATCACCGGTTTTAAGCCAGCCATCTTCAAAGGTTTCTTCGGTTTCTTGTGGGCGGTTATAGTAACCACGCATAACCGTATCACCACGAACAAGAATTTCGTTGTCTTTACCAAGCTTAATCTCGGTTTCAGGTAATACTTGTCCATTTGAGCCAGTCACTCTGTTACCCAACGTATTACAGGTCACTGTTGCAGTGGTTTCAGTCATACCGTAACCACACAGCACAGGTACATTAATGCTATGGAAGAAGCTAGCCACTTTAGTGTCTAGCGCAGCACCGCCACAGGGCATAAATTTAAGACGACCACCCAATACCTGTTGCAGCTTGCTATAAACTAGCTTGTTGGCTATTGCCCACTGCAAATTCAACATTGCAGAGCCTTTAGCTCGGCCTTGGCTGACTTCAAACTGGCGCTCACCCACTGACATCGCCCAAGCAAACATTTTCTGTCGTGCATTGGGGGCTTTACTCACCTTATCTTGTACTGCGCTATAAACTTTCTCTAGGAAACGCGGCACAACACATAATGTATGCGGACGCACAGCAGTAATGGCGTCTTTTGCTGTCATTGGATCCTGCAGATAAACATTGTGACCACCACGACAAAGCACATAGAAGCTCCAACCACGCTCAAATACATGGCTTAATGGCAAAAATGCCAATGAAGTATCGCCAGTTTCGAAGTTCATCTTCTGATCGTGTTGGCGCACAGTTGATGCAATATTACGGTGATCTAACATCACCCCTTTTGGCTCACCCGTGGTACCAGAGGTGTATATAAGCGTGAGTAGATCGTCAAGACTGGTATCGGCGAGTCGCTTTTGCAACTCTGTATCGACTGCCTTATCGAGCTCTCGCTCCAGCAGTGTATCTAAGTAAAAGTGATTATGGTTATCTTGCAGCGGCACACTCTTATCGAAAACCACAATGCGCGATACTGAATCACATTGGGCAATCAAATCACACGCCATAGCGTATTGCTCTGCGTCGCCAGCAAAAATAAGTTTAGCCTGTGCGTCGTTAACTATGTAAGCAGCTTGTTCTAAAGTGCTAGTCGGGTAGATAGGCACCACCACCGCTTTAGCCTTTAATAAGCCTAAATCAGCACAGGTCCACTGCGGACAGTTCTGTGAAAGGATCACCGCACGGTCTTGCGACTCTATGCCAAACTGGATTAACACCCGTGCAATTTTTGAGGTGACAACATCAAACTGGCCCCAGCTAACTTGATGCCAAGGAGCGGCCATTTCGAATCCTTCGAGTGCTATCGCATCGCCAAGTGCTTGGCTCTGTTGCTGTATAAGACGTATAACGTGAAATGACTCGAGTGACATAAAATAACTACCTTTTAGCTTACAAGTGTTCCGCTTTAAAGTAAGTTTACTCGAAGTTCGCTCAAAAACTAAGAGCTTTTGCTCTATTAGTGTTAAGTCAAACACAAAAAAAGACCGCTCATGCTGATGAACGGCCTTCGATTAACAAAAAATATCTTAAGCTAACCAGCTCAATTAAAACAGAAACACCTCAGTAACAAGTGTATGTAATTACGCCGCAAAAAGGCTGGCTAATTAATTCTATATTGATTTCAAACATAGCCGTTTAGTGCCCGGCAATAAAAACCTGTCATCCGCAACACAACAAAACCAGCCGGTTGATAACAGTTTCAAACAGTTAGCTAGACAATAGGTCACCACGCCATAGGCGATATTTGCCGTACCAAAGGCAGAAAAACGCTAATATTAGCAACGGAACGTCCCAAGCTACCCAGTGCCAAATATCACCGCCACTTTGCACCGTAGAAAGTGAGGAAGATACCCAGCCAGATTGCAGTGCGACAAAAAAGATTGTGGCGGAGATCTGCATTGAAGTACGACACATCGAGCCTAAACCTAATATCGCCGCGCAGCCAATCACATTACTCAAAACGATGTGGCACCAAACCGACAAACTCATCAGTGGTGATAGCAAGCTGACTAATGCAGCAGTCACCATCATGCTAACCGTTAATATGGCCAGTAAACGGTATTGGGCTAACATGAAGGCATTAATCATGCCCTGTTTGCCATCAAAGCCCGGCAATACGAATAGACTTTCTACCGCGCGCCAACGTTGAATACGGCTCCAGTGCAACATGGCGCAAGCGATACTACTAAACTGAATCAACAGAAATAGCACAGGCAACTGCACATCAAGTAAATACGCCCCAAGTGCTAAAAACAGTGTGACTAGCGGCATTGCTAGCAACATCATTGTCAGCATAGGGCCAATGAAATAGTTAGCGGGATGCAGATAGCGCTCGAATCGGTTAAGCAGCTTGGAAGACTTAAGTGATGGCAACCAAAACCAGCCCATCTCTAGACCATTAAGGTAAACAATACGAGCCTTACTATTCCAACCAAACCTTGATAGCTTGCGCCATAGAAGCACCAGCAAAATCAAATCCGCAAACAGCAATAAAGCACTGCCACTAGCAGGTAAAAGGTCTACCAAGTAGGGCAACATCGGCAAAGAGATATACAATACAAATGACAGATGAAAAGCACTGCTATTCTTCAAGCTAAAATAGAGAAAACCGAGCCCGAATAATAGTGTCAGCAGTAGCTCATCAAACTTATCAAATGCGTTATGTGCGGCTAAAAAAATGGTGGCGATGATAAGGCTTGTTATCAATAACGTAAGCGCTTGAAGCAGCACACTTTGTCGATATTGGGGCACAATAGCGGCCCACTCTGTAGCGGCTAAGCGGTTCATCTGCCAACCGATAGCGACACAAGTGGAAGCGACAAACATATTCATCAACAGCATTAGTGTGTCGACTTTGCGCTCGGCGTCATCGGCAAGCAAAAAAGGCATAGCTAATGCCATAATTAACCCCAGCAAGCCAACACCCAGAAAACTGGCGCAACCAAGATCAAATAACCACAGCCGAACAGAACCTTTTAACCACTTACCCGAGGTTATGAAGGCCCTATTCATGAGTGCAACTCCATAAACAGCTGCTCTAGATTAAGTGCATTAGCACTGATAAGCCCAGCAAACTGTTGCTGTTGATAGTTATCAACCAGCACATTATTGCCATTTCGATGCAATTCATTTAGCTCGACAGGCAGCGTGGCAGACTCACTCAGTTTTAATAGCCTCACTTGTTCTCTTAGCTCATCTATCTCTTTAAATATCACCAGCTCGCCATGCTTAATCAGCGCGAGATGGCTAGCAACCCGTTCAAGATCGGAAGTGATATGAGAAGAGAACAGCACACAAGAGCCTGACTCGACTGCTAATTCAAACAGATCGGCCATAAATTTACGTCTGGCGATGGGATCCAAGCTGGCCACGGGTTCATCAAGGATCAGCAGTTTGGGTCGGTAAGCCATTGCCATAATGAGTGCTAACGACTGACGTTGTCCAACCGATAGACGCTGCACCTGCTGCTTAGGATCAAGATCGAATCGTTGTAGCCACTCAGCCTCTAATGATCTGTCCCACTCAGGATAAAAACTCCGATGCAGATCCAGTGCTTTAGATACACTAAAGCCCTCATAACCAAAAGGTTGCTGCGGCACATAACCTATTTGCGTTTTTATCTCTGACGTCATCTGCTCAACGGGCGTTGCTAGCACCTCAATACTGCCAGAACTGGCTTGTATAATCCCCAAAGCGCAGCGCATTAAGGTCGATTTTCCCGCGCCATTTTGCCCCAGTAAACCCACAACCATTCCAGGGTACAGCGCCATATCTAATCCATTAAGCGCCACTTTATCATCAAAGCTTTTTGTCAGCTGCTTGCAGACTAAAATTGGTGTTTCATTCATATCCATCGAAAAAAATCCTTTAAATGTTACTTCCAGCGATCACCAAGCAGTGTTTTTAAAGCATCTAAGCTGATGCCGAGTTGTTTGGCCTGCTCAACAACCGCGTCAATCTGCGGGTGTAATAATTGTTCATTGGAGGTGATATCACTCTGCTCACGTTGTGCCACGCGAGTAGGTTGGCCACGGCGCCGCTCAAGCCAACCTTGCTCCACCAGCTGTTGCACCGCACGGCTCACCGTCATTGGATTTACCGTTAAATGCTCAGCCATCTGCCGTACTGACGGCAATACTTGCTCACTTTGTAGCTGGCCGCCCACAATCAAGCGCACGATCTGCTCGCTCAATTGTTTATAAATTGGTTCACCACTACTAGGGTTGACATTTAGTTGTTCTAACATTAGCCTTTAGTCACTGTATTAATACATTGATACACCGATACAGTAACAAGTTAACATATACCCGCTAAATTGCAAAAAGGAATCAGTATCATGCACCACGGAATGTATTCGCAATTACGAGCAGGAGTTTGTCCAACTCTGACGCGCCGTAAGAAAGTTGCCATCGCAGTTGCCATTTGGGCAGCTTTACTGCTTCCTTCTGTTCATTCGCAGCCACTTACGCTTTCAACGACAACGTCAGCATCAAGCACTGCCAGCAGCTGTTATGTTGACGGGCTATCAGAGCAGATGAACTGCGGCGCGGTCAGCGTACCTGAAAACTACGCCAAACCAGACGGCAAACAGATTCAAATACATTACGTGGTGATGCCAGCAATTAAGAGCAGTGGCAAAAGTGAAGCCTTGTTAGCGATTGCTGGAGGCCCAGGGCAATCAGCGATAGAGAATGCCCAAGGCTTCGATAAGATGCTCACTAAGGTGCGCCAAACTCGAGACGTTATCTTGATCGATCAGCGTGGTACTGGCCAATCAAACCAACTGCAATGTATCGGTGATGGCTTTGACAATGCACTAGCGATTAACGAAAGCGACTTTGATACTCGCGTCGAAACTCAAAAGTGTTTAGCTGAATTAGACGCCGATGTTACCCAATATGGCAGCCTACCCGCACTGAAAGATTTTGAAGCGGTAAGAGCCCATCTAGGCTATCAAAAGTTGCACCTTTATGGAGTCTCTTATGGGACTCGCATGGCACAACTTTATATGCGTCACTACCCTGAACATTTAGCCACGGTTACCTTAGATGGTGTCGTTCCGATGCAGCAAAGTGTATTGGCGATTGGTGATGCGATTGCCCGTGCTTTTGAGCTGGTGATCCAAGACTGTAGCAACAATGCTTTATGTCATAAGCAGTTTCCGCAGCTCGCTGCCGATCTGGAAAAGGTTGATGGCGAACTGGCTGAAGCGCCGAAAATAAGCACTATTGCAGATCCAACCACTGGCGAAGCAACCCAGCTCACCATGACTCGCAGTAAGTTTAAAGGTGCGCTGCGCATGGCACTTTACTCACCAAGCGTCCGAGCGCTGATCCCCCACGCCATTCATCAAGCCGCTAAAGGTAATTTCCAACCCATTACCGGTCTCTATGCCATGTCAATGGACAGCACAGGCATCGCTATGGGCATGCATGCCTCGGTGGTATGTGGCGAAGATTGGCAGCGATTAACACCTGAATTACGTGCCACTACAGCTGCAAACTATTTCGGTAAAGAGATGCTCAAGACCTTTGAGCAGTCATGTGCCGTATGGAACATGCCAGCTGTTGACGACAGTTTCAGCCAAGCCATCGCCAGTGACATTCCGACTCTGTTGTTATCTGGAGAATTAGATCCTGCCACGCCGCCAAGTTGGGGAGAGATGGCGATGGAGAAATTAACCAATGCCAAACACTTTATCGCCCCTTATGCGACTCATGGGGTTGCCTACCAATCTTGTGGCAATAACTTAATTGCCGAACTGGTCGAAAAAGGCGCGGTAACCGACATAGATGCTGAATGTTTAAGCAAAGATACTCGCCGTAATTTCTATTTGAATGCGAGTACCGTAGAAGCCATTCCAGCCAATGCTAATGAGCAAAAAACCACGTTAAGCGCCGATGCTGATAAAGCTTTGAGCCCACAACAAGCCCTGAATAAGTAAGGAAACACTGATGATTAAAGTATCAAACTTGTCAAAACGCATCGGAGATGTGCAGGCGCTGAATGATTTAAGCTTCTCAGCTCTCGACGGTCAAATTACAGGGTTACTAGGCCCTAATGGCGCGGGTAAAACAACCTGTTTACGCACAGTGTTTGGCCTACTCAAGCCCGACAATGGTATCGCTGAAATCGACGGAATTAACATTGCCAAATCACCGGTTGCAGCCAAGCAGCAGCTGGGATTATTTCCCGACCCATTTGGACTGTACGAACGTTTAACCCCACGGGAATACATCAGTTACTTTGCCGAGCTCAATGGTTTATCGCGTAAAGATGCCAAACAAGCCACCAGCAATGTAATTGAGAAACTGCACCTAGCTGATATTGCAGACAGGCAGTGCAAAGGCTTTTCTCAAGGTCAACGAATGAAAACAGCGCTGGCACAAGCCATTGTTCATCAGCCAACCAATATTATTCTCGATGAGCCGACGCGAGGGCTAGATGTAATGAGCACTCGGGTACTGCGTGACATATTGCGAGACCTTAAAAACCAAGGTCACTGTGTACTGTTTTCCAGCCACGTGATGCAGGAAGTTGCCGCACTGTGCGACCAAGTGATTGTGATGGCTGAGGGTAAAGTTGTTGCCGTTGGTAGCCCTGAAGCCTTGTGCCAACAAACGGGCAAAGCCTCACTGGAGGATGCCTTTATTCAGCTTATCGGCACCGATGAAGGGATTGCCGCATGATGCATTCAATAATAAAAACACGCAATGCAGCCCAGCACAACGGCAACAAAAGGATATTGAAATGAGTAATAAAATAATCACCATGCTCCGCAAAGAGCTTATTGATGCCGCACGAGACAAACGCTCGGTAATGGCTGGGCTTTACTATGCAATGGGTGCACCACTGCTGATGTGCGGCATGTTCTTTATGTTGATCGGCCAGTTAACTAGCCCAGAAGATTTGAATATCAACATCGACAACCCGCAAGGCGCTCCTGATCTAGTGAAGTACCTATCTAGCAAAGGGATTAATCAAACCGATGGTGAGAATACCAAGGATATTTTGCTGGTCATCAGTGATGATTACGCCAGCAATATGGCTAAAGGGATCAGCGCTGACGTTACTCTTATTGCCGATGCATCCAATGAAAAGCTACAAAAATCGATTCGCCGCCTCGAAAAACGCTTGCAAGAATACAGCGCAGAGATGGGCAGTTTACGTCTAATTGCTCGCGGTATTGACCCGAGAGTCATGCAACCTATTAAGCTAAACGTAGAAGACCAAGCTACACCAGATTCAAAAGCAGGCATGATCTTAGGTATTGCCACTATGACGATGATCTACGCGGTGTTTATTTCAGGAATGAACCTCGCGATTGATACCAGTGCCGGTGAGCGCGAACGTAACTCGTTAGCGTTATTGCTGAGCCATCCAGTATCAACAGGGCAAATTGTATTATCTAAAATTCTCGCCGTGACCATCTTTGCGATGATAGGTCTGCTATTGACCTTAATCGTCTCGAAGTTTGCTTACAGCTTTGTCCCTTGGCAGGAGCTAGGCTTTAGCGTCAGCGTTAACAGTAGTTTCATCGGCATGATGATGCTAGTTGGCCTACCCGTCGCCATTATGGCTGCCTGCCTACAGCTGTTTGTATCGTTTATGGCTAAGAGCTTTAAGGAAGCCCAGTCGTACCTCACCATAGTGCTCATTTTACCCATGATGTTAGCGATGGCTGCTAGTTACAACATAGCCCCTGATACTTTACAGTGGTTACCAGTATCAGGTCAGCTTCAAGCATTGATGGAGTTTATTAAAGGTAGAGAGCTGCCTGTAGTGCAACTCGCTATATCATCCATTACCACGCTGGTGATTTCCGCAGGCTTAGCAATGGGTATGCAAAAGTCACTGAAAAGCGAAAAAATTGTCTTTGGTTTATAAGTAGAACAATTAGCCTCTTAGCGATTTAAGAGGCTTAATATGAATGAATTTAATACTCACAGCAACTGTGAGTATTAAACTTTTGCCGATAGGCTCTGGGCGACACACTGGTTAACTGGATAAATAACTTTCTAAAAGAACTTACATCTTCATAGCCGACCTTAATCACTATCTGCTCTAATGCTAACTCAGTGGTTTCCAGTAAGCGTTTGGCTTCATCCACTCTAAGCCTTTGCATGTAGCTTGCTGGCGTTTCATTGAGTGCCCTTTTAAAGCGGCGGATTAAAGTACGCTTACCTACGGCAAACTTATCGGCAATATCATCCAATAAAAAACTCTCGGCTAAATGCAGCTGCATCCAATCTTGAATACGGCTGACGAGCTGATCCTTATGCTGCGGATCTGCATCTAGTGTCATAAAAGGTTGCTGCGAGATACGGTTGGGGTCGATAAGCAAGACCTTAGCCATTTGCGTGGCAATCTGCTCACCAACCAGTTGTTTAACCAGTTGCAACGCCAAGCTTAAGTTAGCCGTAGTGGCACCTGCGGTATGCAGCTGACCATCGTTGATGACTAAGTGATCCATGCATAAATTGACCTTTGGGAATCGACGTTTAAATAGCTCGGCCAACCACCAGACGCAAGTAGCGGTTTTACCGTCGAGTAAACCGCTTGCCGCTAACACCAACGTACCTGAGCAGTAGGCAGCTATCGGCTTACCCGTTTCGGCGAACTGATGCAGGCTCGACATATGTGGGTGAAATGCTTTTAAGTAACTTTCTAGCTCTGTGCGGTTGGTGATGGTGGATGAAGCAACGACTACCGCATCGGCGTGTGATAAATAATGTTCGGCATCTGAGTGAGGCACGACAGGCAATGATAAGCCATAGTCACTGCTAATTGGTTCTCCGTCAGGTGACAGAATTTTACACTCAAACAGATCCTCTTCAGCATTGGCTTGTGTCACCTTCCAGTAAGTATTACAGAAGCTAAATACATCCATAAAACTGATGATGCCACCAGCAACTGCATTATCTGCAGCTAACACTACGATTCTTTTCACAGAAACCCACCTGTCACTAATCACCTTTATTTTGTCAATAATGCCACTTATCTGTTAATTGTCCAGAATTTAAACTATATCCAAGTTGTTATTAGTCCAGCCAAACAGGCACCAGCGACAAAACAAGGAGTTCGTTATGAAGTCATTCTCTACTAAACATCTATTCAGCGTCAGTTATTGGTTATTGAGCTGGGCATTGTTGGTCTGGCTCAATTTTAGTATCGAGCCCAATGCAATGGTGCACTTCGTAATGATCCCTGCTTTGCTACTCATCACTGGGCTTAACGCCGCCAGCTTATGCAACAACAAATGCTAGCAGCGTTGTGAACTCAGCAAATAAAGTAACGCTGGATGCAGTTACCGAATGAACATTTATGTGCGGACCTCCAAGGACGGAGGGAATGCCAATAAATGTATGGAACATTTATGGCCTGACACAAATACCAAAACTATCCCATCCATGGGTTTTGGCATAAGTGTTCTGACCTCCAAGGACGGAGGGAATGCCAATAAATGTATGGAACATTTATGGCCTGACACAAAAAAGCCCGAATTGATTCGGGCTTGTGAGCATTTTAATCCAGCTTAAGCGAACTACTTTGCTTTGGGTCTAAAAGGCTTGATGACTGCTTCATCACACTCTAAAAATGGGCCATCCATAAGGTCGATGCAGTAAGGTATTGCAGGGAATACAGCATCTAAACATTCACGAATAGATTTAGGCTTGCCCGGTAGGTTAACAATTAAAGAATCACCACGAAGACCTGCTGTTTGACGAGATAAAATCGCAGTCGGTACAAACTTCAATGACTCTGCACGCATCAACTCGCCAAAACCTGGCATCATACGATCGCATACCGCTTCAGTTGCTTCAGGGGTAACATCACGCTTAGCAGGACCGGTACCACCAGTGGTGACAATCAGGCTACAGTTTTGCACATCTGCCATATCAATAAGTGTTGCTTCAATCGCATCGGTTTCATCAGGAATAACCTTATAAACAGGCTCCCAGTCAGAAGTAAGGTACTCATTAAGTACGTCAATAATCGCCTTGCCTGAAAGATCTTCGTATATACCGGCACTAGCGCGATCACTGACAGTCACAATACCTATTTTTGCTTTGCTCATTGCTTAATCCTTTCACTTTAATCTGTTGCGAAACCACCCGCGGCTATCTGCCATCGAATGTCAAAATCTGTTGAGGCTATAATACCAGCTCTTACTGAGTGTGCATAAGCTCTGACTAAAAACCTGCCAGCAAGAATGGCTATAAAGTAGCATAAAGTTAACTAGCGAGATTTGATAAATATCTAATAGTTACCGATCCAACTTAAAGATGCAGCTTTGAGAGTAATCAGAATATGCGTTAGAGCAAAGGCTAAAGCCACACAGCTATAGCCTTCGTGACTGCCAGTACTTTTGTTTCCAGTAGCTATTGTCCAAACTGGAGATCATCACTCCTTGGCTCGTTGAAGCATGTAAGAACTGATGGTTACCTATGTAGATCCCAACGTGACGTGTACTCCAACCTGTTTTGAAAAAAACCAGATCACCTGGCCTCAAATTACTTTTACTGACACTTTTACCCACAGCACTTTGTTCATCAGTAGTACGCGGTAATGATAAGCCAAATTTTTGCTCAAATCCCAGCAGCACAAAACCAGAGCAGTCAACACCCCGCTTACTCATACCACCGAAGCGGTAAGGCGTGCCTTTCCATTCTTTATGTAATTGCATTAATTGACTTTTTACTGCATCACTATTCTCTAATGCAATCTTATCTCTCGCTGCAGTTTGCAGAGTTTCATCACCATTGGGTGCACTTGAACAGGCATTTAATAAAAGTAATAAGCTTAAAACCACAATGAATTTCATATA
>NZ_BPEW01000021.1 GCF_019654975.1 Shewanella sp. c952 | reverse complement strand
AATTGATTGTAATTTAATTGGTCTATTTTATTCATGATGCATGGCTTGTTATTTTTCGATGTGAGTATCATCTATATATGTTTAATAGTATTCAGTGTTATATGTCACAGTTTTAATATGAGTATTGTTAGAACTTTGATGCAACTCCCGAATTGCGATTGTTGATAATTGCAAAATACAGATGTCGATATTTGTGCAGAAGTTTTCCGGTATTTATAAGTGACTGTTTAGAAAGGCTTGAATTTTCTGGTGTGTATGTATCTCTTTTGCATATCTTACTGTTTTATATGCGAAAAAGGTGAAATAGCTTGCAGTCTATATGCGTTGAGTAAATGTTAAGTTTGAAAAATTTCACCATTTTTATATTTATTTATTAGATGTGACCTGATGCAGGAATAACTCTCTAGTTCACGAATACCTTATGCTGTTTTTATTTCAAAGTATTTCAATTTATTTTTTAAATGTGATCTTTATTTAATTGTGACTCTTAAAATGTGTCTTGTATTATATATTAATTCTAGTTACGTGTATTTTAATAATAAGACTTCTATAGATGTATGGAGTAAAGGCGATCGCTTTTCACTCTCATATTTAAGGGCAATGTATGTTAGATAGACGTTCCATATTAAAAATGGCGGCCGGCGGCGCCATGCTTGCAATCGTACCTAATGCACAGCTGCAAGCTAAGACTCCAGGAAAACGCTTGGCTATGGTGTTTGATGTGCGCCGCTGTACCGGCTGTTTATCTTGCACCGTATCCTGCGCAATGGAAAACCAGACCGAGGCCGGACGGGGTCGAACCCGAGTTAGTCAAGCTTGTATTGAGCAGGGAGATAGCTTCGCGACTCTGGCCGTACCTAATCAGTGTAATCAATGTGATAACCCTGCCTGCGTATATGTTTGTCCCGTTGAGGCGACCTATAAACGTGAAGAAGATGGCATTGTGGTTATTGACCACGAAGAGTGTATTCATTGTCAGCTCTGTGTCGACGCCTGTCCTTATGGCGCAAGACGTAAAGATGAAACGTTAGAAACGCCTCCGGAAAAATGTAACTTCTGTATTCACCGCGTTTCAGCGGGTCTGCTTCCAGCCTGCGTGGAAACCTGTATCGGTGAGGCCAGAAGCTTTGGTGATCTCAATGATCCCCAAAGCAAGGTATCTCAGTTAGTCAGAGACAATAAGGTGTATGCCATGCTTTCAGATTCTGGCACTAAGCCCAATATTTTCTATATTGGTTTACCCGAGCAGGCAGACGATCAAGAGATCTTGTCGCTTAACTTCCTTGAATGGCAACGCTAGGAGCAGATGATGGACAGACGTAAATTTTTAACCCGAGCGAGTATCGTTTCTGTTGCCGGCGCTGCGACAGTCGCCTGTGGCGATAAAGGCCACACCAGTGGTCCTAAACGTAGTCAGGATGTGGCACACTTTGGTCACCCTATTCCTCCAGAGTGCCAGCAAGGCAGTGATGGCCAATGGCAGAGAACCCCAGGTATACGTACCGCTTATTCACGCTGCTTTAGCTGTTACAACATCTGTGGCCTGCGGGTACGTATAGACGATGCCAATGATAAGATTTTGAAAGTGGGTGGTAACCCCTATTGCGAGAACAACTCAGGTGCTCCGCTGCCGATAGATACAGCAGTAAAGCAAAGCTATGTTGCCCTGGCGGGTGAGGCTGGACTCGAAAACCGTGCTACTACCTGTGCCAAGGGCGCAAGTTGTGCCGATTCGGTCGATGATGAACGCCGTGTTACGCAGGTGCTTAAACGTGCGGGCAAGCGCGGTGAAGGCAAATGGGTCAGTATCAGCTATGAACAGGCGCTATCAGAGATCGTCAACGGTGGTGATCTGTTTGGCGAAGGCCATGTTGAAGGGCTAAAGACAATACGCCAGCTCGATAAGCAAGTTAAACCTGGCTACCCTGAGTTTGGTACTGCGGCTAACCACCTGTTTGCAACCTTCTGCGCCGAAGATACACTGCGTGGCAGTTTCTATGCTCGCTTTATGCAGCAGTCATGGGGTACCAGTAACTTAGGTACTAAACACGCATACTGTGGTGCGGCTCAGGCGACAGGCTTTGCTTTAGGCATGTCGCCGGATTTCGAAGAATGGCTTAACGATGTCGATTGGGAAAATGTCGAGTATGGCCTGTTTATGGGCACAAGCCCAGGGTCGTCTGGTGCCAGCCTTAACCGTGTAGGGCGCGGGCTTGCCGATAGTCGAGTCGATAGAAAATTCAAATATGTGTGCGTGGACCCACTACTGCGTACCACTGTCGCGGCAGATACCAATGCCAAGTGGTTAGCAGTTAAGCCGGGCCAGGATGCGGCATTCTCCTTCGGTGTTATTCGTACCATGCTTGAAGAGGGTTGGTTTAATAAGGTCCACCTTGAAGGCGCGAGTGAGAAGGCGGCGAAGGCAGCTGGTGAGCTTAACTATACCAATGCTGGTCACCTGGTGGTGATGGATCCTAAGCATCCTAACTATAAAGGTTTTGCGAAAGCGGCTGATTTCGGTCTTGGTGGCGATGAAGCGTTGATCATCAAGTCTGGGAGTCAGACCTTAGTGTCTGCCGAGTCGGGTGATAAGGCAGAGCTGTTTGTCAGTAAAATCTTTAAAGATAGCAAGGGCCGTAGGGTTAAACTGGTTTCTTCACTGTCTCTGCTTCGAGAAGAAGCACTGCGCACCAGCATGAAGGTGTACGCTGAGCAATCGGGTATCTCTGTCGAAGATATACGTCAGGTGGCGAAAGATTTAGGTCATTATGGCCGTAAGGCTTGTATCGCGGGTAACGGCGGTACTAACTCTTCCGATGGTTTTGTGATGGGGTGGATTTGGGCAACATTGAATACCTTAGTCGGCTCCCATGACGCTAAAGGTGGCGCGAGTTATGGCAATGGGCCTATCGGTGGCATGGAAGGGCGTTACGATCTGGCTAATATCGCCGATGGTGTCAGTTTAGACGGCGTAGTCAATGCCTGTCGCGACGGTGCCTATGAGTCTTCGACCGAGTATCAACAGAAGGTCGCCAAAGGACAGAATCCTTATCCGGCTAGCACGCCATGGAATGAAATGCTTCCGGCCATGAACGCGGCTGAGCAGTGGACCAGTCATGCCAATAATGATCCGTACCAAGCTAAGGTATTGTTCAACTGGCGTAACAACTTCCTTTACAGTGCTGCATCTATAAGCCAAGAGGTAGTGGCGAGCATCGCCGATCCTAAGCGTCTGCCGTTAATTGTCGGCATCGATTGTCATATGAATGAGACTAACCGCTATGCGGACTATTTCATTCCGGATCGCTCAATGCTGGAAGAGTATGCGGCGGATCGTATGTGGGGTTCACATATGCTGGGCATCGTTGCTGCATCGCCATTGGTCACACCGAGAACGGTTAAAAATGAACGTGGTCAGCATGTGTGTATGGAGCAGTTGCTGATCGATATCGCCTTAGAGATGAAGCTACCTGGCTTCGGTAAAGGTGCGATCGCTCATGCAGATGGCCAGCCAGCTGACTTGCTATGTTTCGATGATTGGCATTCAAAATATCTGGCTAACGTGGCGGCTCAATGTGAAGATCTGCCTAAGGTGACGGCTGAGGATAGAGAGTGGGCAGGACTGGATTATGCGATGAAACCGCTGACTCCAAGACTGACTCCAACTGAAAGCAGTCAGGTAGAATCTCTATTGTCTCGAGGCGGTTACTATGTGGCGGATGATCGTTATGACGGTGAGTTTATCAAGGGAGCGGGGGCTAAGTGTCTGCAGATCTATCATGAAGCTGTGACACAGTTGCGCCATGCTTATTCCGGAGAGCGTTATCCTGGCACTATCACCTATCAGGAACATAAGTTCTGGAATGGAGATACCTGGGAGAGCCATTGGCCTAAGTCTGAGTATCCTCTGTTGTTCTCAAGCTACAAGGCAACAGTGCGCTCTAACTATGCGGTAGCCTATAAGCGTATCGCCGAAATTAGTCCGACTAACTATGTCTACATGAATCAAGACACCGCCATTGAGCAGGGCCTAAACGACGGCGATAGCGTCAAGCTGATAACGGCGAACGGCAAGCCAGCCGTTGGTTTGTTGCAGACCGATTCGGGGGTTGCTAAAGGGGCAGTATGCGTATCTCACGGATTTGGACATGCAAAAGGTTTTGGTGGTGATGATAGAGTGATTAACGGGCAGAAGCTTGCTGGGTTAAAAGAGCGTGCCGGTGGTGTTGCGATTAACCAAATGATCCCGTCGGATCCGACTCGTAATCAAACTGCGAGTATGCTAAATGATTACTGGACTGGCGCGAACTGCCGCCACGGTATTCCTATTCGAGTTGAGAAGGTTTAGCTTGAAAAAAGCTTAGTTCACCTGCGACACTTTCCCCTCAGCATTCTGTTTAGCTGAGGGGCCTTTTCTGCTCTTAAGCATTTTAATCAAATGTTTCCAATGCAGATCCGACTCGTAATCAAACTGCGAGTATGCTCAACGATTATTGGACTGGCGCGAACTGCCGCCACGGTATTCCTATTCGAGTTGAGAAGGTTTAGTTCATCAGCAACCAATTTCCCCTCAGTGTTCTATTTGGCTGAGGGGACTTTTCTGCTCTTAAGCATTTTAATCAAATGCTTCCAATCTGAGTTGAGAAGGTTTAGTTCACCTGCAACCAATTCCCCCTCTGCATTCTGTTTGGCTGAGGGGACTTTTATACTCTTAAGTATTTTGAGCCAATGGTCTTCAATACAGACAGTTCCAGTTGCAGATCTAGCTAATATGCTTAACGGTTTGGAATGGCATCACGGCATTCTAGCTAGCGTAAATTAAGTATTAGTTCATCTGCGACCAATTTCCTCTCAGTAATCTATTTGGCTGAGAGGACTTTCTGGGCTTAAGTTAAAATTTATCTGTTTATGATAGGGTTAGTCACAAATCATCGGAGATAATAATGAAAACAACAAAATACTCACAAATTGCATTGTTAACGGTTGGCGCATTATCGCTACCAGCTATGGCTGTGACTTCAGAGCAGAGCGCTTTTTTCGATAATCTCGCGGCTCATTGTGGCAAAGCATTTCAAGGTACGGTGACAGCGGGTAATACTGCGGATTCTGCATTTAGTGGCAAAAAACTGATTATGCATGTGCGCGAGTGCAGTGACACTGTGCTTAAAGTGCCGTTTCACGTTGGGGATGATCACTCTCGAACTTGGGTGATCACTAAGACTCAGTATGGTTTGCATCTCGCCCATGATCACCGCCATAAAGATGGTAGTGAAGATAAAGTGACTATGTATGGCGGCATGACAGCCGATATGGGCAGCGCCACGGAGCAGTCTTTCCCTGTTGATGCACATTCGATTAATAACTTCAGAGAGAACGGCCTAGATGTGTCGATTACTAACGTATGGCATATGTACGTTAAACCTGAACAGTTCACTTATCGGTTAACCCGAGAAGAACGTGACTTTAGAGTCGACTTTGATCTAACCAAGCCTGTGGCACTGCCGCCTGTGCCTTGGGGCCATAAGTAGTTATAGGCTAGCTAACACTAGGGTTTCAACATATAAAAGCCAATTAGCGATGCTAATTGGCTTTTGTTTTGAGCTCGTTTATTGATTTAGCTTATTGGTGCATTTTTTCAATGATTGCTGCACGCTCGTCATAATCATCATGACAGCTGCCACAACTATCTTTAGCAACATTCCAAGGCTGTACATACATGCCGTCATCAGAGAAATTTTCTGGACTCGCCGATGGGAACTCTAGATTAATTCTAAAGAAGTGATTGCTCTTTGGCATGTGACAAGTGGTACATTTTGCCACGAATGCGTGTACTTGTAGATCGGGAGTAAAGCCTTTATCACCATGACAATCACTACACTCTTTTAGCATCGCATCTTCGTGACCTGGCTGATCGGTATTGGCTTTTGAGCGGTGAGGGTTATGGCAAGTATGGCAAGCCATATCATGCTTTTTACCTGTCATTTCGCCAGTATTAGCATCTAAGCCTAACATTGCATCACCAGCCACTCGGCCGCCGTCAAAGTACGGAATCGTGCGGCCACCAATGCTGTCGCCACCAAAGTCTTTATTGTGTTCACTGACAAAGTCTGGGTAGTGACGGTTGGTTTTCTTGCTGTGACACTCTGAGCAGGTAATGGCTAAACCATAACCCATGTCATCTTTAACAAGATCAGCGGTTAAGCGTCCTTTAGCGACACGTGAAATATCGTCTGCTGACATGGTTTTAATATGTATACTACCGGCACCATGACAAGCTTCACACTGGATTCCAGGCTGATTATAAGTGCCTGCAAAACCTTTAAGACCATCTTGATGGTTAGGGTTTAGATCTGAGTCTGGCGTGTAGTCTTTCCAGCCCGTTGAGTGGCATATGCCACAGTCGAATGGCTGTGAGTCTGGTGCGGCATTAGGCATGTAACCCTGCATATGGTTGATTGTAATATCTTCGCCATTGTGTGGCATTGATACTGCTACACCGGTTCCAGTCAGAATAAAACCGTCTTTATCGAGGAAATTCGCCCAAGTATCGTAGCCACCGATGACGTAGCTGATGTCATTCCAGTCATTCGGTGTACCAGTGCTATTGTTGACACCATGCATAAGCTCAACCGCGCCGTCTATCGAGCTAAATGGATACTCAGGTGCTTTACTGTCGACCACTTTATTCAACTTAAAGTTATGCCCAGTTTCGAAAAAGGTGGCTTTGTCGCTGTGGCAACCAACACAGGTATTTGAACCTACATATTCAGCGATTTCTGGCTCGGGATTGGTGACTGTGATAGTCACTGTGGTTGAGTCAGTTGCACCATGGGGATCGGATATGGTGTAGTTGATTAACGTCGTGCCAGCAGATTCTGGTGTGAACAATAAGTCGTCATTGCTCTGGGATACAGAGCCGCTGCCATCAGTAATGACAAAATCGACTATCTCGATAGCATCGCCATCTGGATCATAATCATTGGCGAGTACATTGATACGAATTGGTGCGCCTTCGGCTACAGCTGCTGCGGTATCAGGCACAGCGACTGGCGGTCTATTTTCTACATCAGGTGAATCATCGCTACCGCAACCCACTACGGTAAGCCCCATCATCATTGTTAAGGATGCTGCTTTAAACATTCCCATCTCATCACTCTCTTTGTTATACACGCTCTCTCTTTGGATAGCGCGGGTTATGCCACTTGCGCAGTGAGTCTGTTTGTTTAACCACAAAGTCAGTCTTGCTGTGCAAGTAGCGGGTCTGCTACTCAGCTGTGTACGGTTGGACTAGGGCTACACTTCAGTGTTTAAGCCACTTTTTGCCATAACCGTTACTGTTTTAATAAGGTTTGCTTGTCGCTTTTCTCATTAGCAAAGCAGCAAGCGAGTATTTGAGACCTAGAGAATGCATCGACCGATTGTTGTGTTAAGCATCGCGCTTACTTGCACTGTAAGCATGGTTGCTAGCAGTGATCAGTTAACTGAGGGTTATGCATAATCAATTTTTACTGGCAAAACGTATCAAATGCCTAGTTTTGCAAATGTGCTGCTAAAGCTGAATTCAGTTCAGGCAGTTTAAAAATGCTAAAAAATTCGCGATAAATCCAATTAACTGACTGGCTGCTGATCTCTGCCACAAATAACAGTCTGTGCATGTTCAACATAAACAGCGTTACTGTTTATTTTTAAAGCTTTGATTATTAGCTTATTTATTTCATCACTAAATAGTGTGAGCCCAAAATTTTTGGCATTATCAGCTTATCGTCAAAGTATCTTTCTAGAAAGATACTAGATGGCGTTTATCTTTCTCGCAAGATATAATGGTGATCAATGAATAAAAGTGAGAGGTAGAACAAGTGGAAAAGTGCATGGAAGACATTTTGCAACAGAATGACGCGAATTGGCCTGAGTGTGCAGCAACCTCATACCCAGCTTTATTGCGATTGACGCAAGTAAACAATATTTTTATTCAGATAATTAAAGAGTGTGTTGAGTCTTACGGATTACAAAGTTCAGATTTCAATCTGTTGTCCAGTTTGCGCCGTAACCCATCGCCGCACGTGCTGTCGCCAACAGAGCTGTACCAAAGCATGTTGTTCAGCTCGGGCGGGCTGACAAAAGTACTGACTCGATTGGAAAAAGAAGCGTTAATTGAACGCTGTGAAAACCCAGATGATAAACGCAGTAAGTTAGTTAAGT
This sequence comes from Shewanella sp. c952, assembly GCF_019654975.1. Lineage (GTDB taxonomy): Bacteria > Pseudomonadota > Gammaproteobacteria > Enterobacterales > Shewanellaceae > Shewanella. The sequence goes on along the minus strand of NZ_BPEW01000021.1, from coordinate 81,423 downwards.
TGTCGCAAAAAGGTAAGTTGTTGGTTGAAGAAATAATGCCTGTACTGCATCAGCGGGAAAAACGGATGGTTGCCGCGCTAAGTTCTGAAGATTTAACCCAACTAGATGGTTTGATGCAGCGGATTACGCAAAGCATGAACAGCAATGGTGAAACTTATCCGACAAGAATTCAGTTTATGGGAGCGAGTAAAAACTGATAGCACCTACTGGGTTTAGACGTTAAATATTAAAAAGCCTGCCGCTTGTAATGAGCGGCAGGCTTTTTGATTAGAATATTACTCAGCTTTATTGGCTATTTCTCTTCAAAGGTAAAAGATTGTCCTGCTAATGCTGCTTCAAACATCAATCCACCTTTGGCTACAGTAAAGACTGCCATACCATTTATGTATGCTGCTGTAGCGGCTTTTTTCCCCGCTCCTGCTGAGTTGCCAGTTGTACCAGCTTGAGCATTCGCGCCTATATTGATGGCAACCGCTGATGCTTGTGCGCCAAACTCAAAGCTACCACTGGTAAAGTCTTTGTAAGCGGATTCATCTTTAAAGAAGATGATCTCACTGTAGGCTTGGCCACCAAGTTGAAAGCCAAAAGAAACTTGAGTCAGACTGGTGTCGCCCTTATAGCTACCGCCTTGGTAAACACGGCCTTTGCCATACGCGGCCCCTATGCCTATTCCGCCTTTACCTACGGTTGGGAAAAGTGCGTAACCATAGGCAGTGTCGAAGAATTTCTGGGTTTGATTTGCTTGCTGGAAAGTACTCTTAGCTTGGCTATAACCATCTTCTGCTAATGCTTGTGGTGCTATTAACATACTGGCGACTAGAAAAATGCTGCTGGAGATGCGTTTGATTAAGCTCGTCATAAAACTATCCTTATCTAGCAAACTACAAATGAGTATAAACACTAGCATACCCATTCTGAACCGAAAATGAATGGCTTTTTGTATCGATTTCTATCTCATTAAAAAGACAAAATAAAAGCGCCTAATGAGGCGCTTTTATACATGTAGCAGACAAGCTTATTCGGCTGGCTTACCTAATACATAATGTTCGAACCATTTCTGATCCCATTCCATCTTAGCTTTACGGTGTTGATACTTGCTCAAGCCATGACCTTCACCTGGGTAAACCACAAGCTCGACAGGTACGTCTAAGTAGTGCTTAAGTGCACGATAAAGACCCTGTGCATGCCCGAGTGGTACGCGTTGATCGCCTTCACCAATGTGGATAAGCGTTGGTGTTTTGATTTTGTCAGCGTGGCTGAGCGTAGAGCCGTGGGTGTAAGCGTCAGGTTTTTCCCAAGGTAGGCCTTCCATAAAGTTAACCACATGACCGGGAGTATCTTCTAGCATCCACTGCAAGCGTTGATCAAACACACCAGCGCCAGAGCTCGCCGCTTTAAAGCGTTCAGTGGTACTGATCAATGCGTTAGTTAGGTAACCACCGTTACTCCAACCCATCACTGCCATTTTGTCACCATCGACAATGCCATCAGCTATTAGCTGATCAACACCAGCAATAATATCGTTAACTTCGATATCGTGCTCACGCCCGACAAGATCGGTTAGGAACTTATCGCCATAGCCGGTAGAGCCGCGGTAGTTTGGTGATAACAATGCCCAGCCTTTAGCGGTAAACGTAGAGCGACCGTAAGAACGGTGCTGCAGTGCATAAGGTGTTGCCGATGTTGGGCCGCCATGGATTTGCACGATCAATGGCAATGGACCATCTTCTTTCTTATAGTCTGCAGGTAGGTCTAAGATCCCTTCAACCGTTGAGCCATCGGGAGCTGTCCATTTAACGACTGACACTTGAGGCAGTTTCCAGCTATCAACCTGAGGGTTAATATTACTTAAACGCTGGGGTTTCGCGCGGCTGCTGTTAGCATCGGCAATAAACATATCGTAGAAGTGGTTTAAACCGTTATGACTGAAGGCGACAGACTTGCCATTTTGGCTAAAGCTATAACTACCTATAACCATATCGCCCGGGATCACGGTGCGAGTATCACCTTGTTCGCCGTCATCAATTTCGGTACAGAACAGTTTTACTCGAGCGTGATCGGCGCCGCGGTAACAGATTTCATCGCTATTTGGACGCCAAGTGAGATCGCTTGCCGTGAGAGTGATCAGATCTGGGCGTGAAACTTCCAGTGACGGCTTATCGATTACTTTGGTGTTATTAATAAATAGCTTACCTGGGTGGCCGTCAAAGTCGATTCTAAATGCCAATTCGGTGTTATTTTCTTGCCAAGCTAAACCGAGTAACCAACCATACGGTGAGGGGGCTTTTTCACGCCATTGTTCATCAGCTAATACATCATTTTGTTTGGTTTTAGTGTTGAAAACTTCAACGTCAGACCAGCCTTCTAGGAACACGAGTTCGTTATCGGTGGTGGTGATGCGGGCAATTTTACTGCCGTCGTTATTGACTTTAAATTCCCAAACAACTTTGTCATCGTCGAGCAGTAATTGCTGTTTAAAGTGCTCTAGATCGAGCTGATAAAGCGGGTTAGTTTTACGCTCACCATGACCATATTTAGGAGCACTATGGCTGGCGCGCATTGATGCCCATTCGTCGGTATCTGTTACAGTCTTATTGGCTAGAAAGTATAAACTTTTACCGTCGTGGCTTAGCTCGAAGCTGCTGACGCCCTCTTTCTCTTTGGTCATCGGTTGGCTGTCGCCATTGTTCACCGAAATACGAAATACTTGAGTTTTGCCGTTATAAGGTGCTTTAGCATCAGCTTGCTTTATTTTTCCTAAATAGTAAACGTACTCACCATTTGGGCTCCATTGCGGGCTTGATTCACTCTCGTTGGTGAAAGTTAACCGCTTTGTTTGACGAGACTTGGTATCGAGAATCCATAGGTCTCGTTGGCTTTTATCAAGCTCTTTATCCCAGCGAGATTCAAGCCAAACGGCTTGTTTACCACTAGGGCTGAGGGTGACAGAGCCCATACCGCCAATATCGAAAAAATCATCGATGATAATGTCATGAGTTCTTTCAGCAGCGGAGACCGACATACTGCTGCCGAGCAAAGCTGTCATTGCGGTCGCAATTAAAGTGAGCTTGTTCAATTTGTTCATGTTGTTCCTACCCTTCACGGTATTTCTGTATTTTTTATAATGAAATAGACCTAAGTACACTATCGCAATTTGGGTAGTAAAATCCACGACATAAGCTGAGTTACAACATTATTTTTTTTCGTCTTGCATCAGTTTTTGTAAGTAAGCGAGTTCTTCTGAGTTGAGTAGTTGTTGGCTGGCTTTCATGGGAGATTTTTCAGTTGGACGGGTTAATCTTCCACGTAAAAATGCGGCATAGGTGATCTGTTTTAAACCGTAAAGCGCGAGTACATATACCGTTAGTAGCAGTACCAACTTGGTGGCGGCATGATTCACCCCTGCCAACGGTTCGCCAAAATAAAAGGGCAATATGACCAAAGCCGCTCTAATAATCCAATTGCTCATTAAAGCCAGTGTTAGTACCAGTAGCCATCTGAACTTAATATCTTTCAGGCTTTCCTGATGTAATCGAGATGTTCGTCCTGGATAGCGACTTAGCATTTTCAGAATAAAGAAAAAATACAGCGCAGTTTGAATAAACAATATGGCGGGTAGCGCTGCACCAAGCAAGCTTAGGTGGCTTAAACCTGGCGTAATACTTAGTGATATTTCAGGGAATCCGGTCTGATTCAAAGTACGGTAAATAGCCGTCGCAATAACGATTAGGGCGACAACAAAGGCTGGATAGAAATGAGGTGAAAATCCCATGGGTTTTCTTGCATCATGTAAGCTTCTATAGCAATAGAGATAAAGAAGAGGCATCAATAAGAAGTAGACGGGAATGATAAATAAATAGATGAAATGTATCGGTGCAGGTGCATTTTCTTTAGTGAGCAAGCCTGTAAAGAAATACAGCGCCATTAGGCTAAAAATACTGCCCAATATTTTATGGTTACCATTTTTCTCATGGTAAATATAACGAACGTATAAACCTAAGCCTAGGCAGTGAAGACCACCAAGCAAAGAGAGCCACCAATATCCTTGCGCTGCAAAATCACTAAATTCATTCATATTGTTGTTATTTCATACTATTAAGCTATGAGTTGCAAGCTCGTTGTCTGTAAATAGAGAGTTGCTAGTTGACAGCTTCATATGAAATTGTAGTCGGTGATCCTTGATTAATCACCGACGGGTTAGGTGGGGCTATTCCAGCGGGTGTTAACTTGCGCGTTTAGAAACTTGTTTGAGCTTATCGAGCAGTACATCTTTCTTAAATGGTTTGGCTAGGTAGTCGTCCATTCCCGACTCATAGCATTTCTCGATGTCTTGATCTAATACGCTGGCGGTAAGTGCAATGATGGGCAGGCGTTGCTCTGAGTGTTGTTTTTCCCATTCTCTGATTTTAGTTGTGGCAGTAAACCCATCCATTACGGGCATCATACAATCCATTAAAATAGCATTGATTACTTCTCCTTTACTGATGAAATCAAGGGCTTCCAGACCATTATTGGCAATAACGAAATCAAATCCCGCTTGCTTGACGAGCAGTGAAGCTACTTTTTGATTCACGAGATTGTCTTCGACAATAAGAATAACGATTTTTACTTGGTCGTCATTGCCATCGGTTGGTGTTTTTGCTGTTGTTATCTGGGATTCGTTGCGCAGTATTCTATTTTCAATGCCATTTCGAATAGCATTGTTAAAGCGTCTACCTAGAAGTGGCAAAGTGATTGTTGAGTCGATATTGTCGAGGGCTCTTTGCTCTGAAGGGGTATTAACCGCGATGGTAAACATATCTTGTTTGGAGAGCACCTCTGGCAATGTGGTTAGGGCATCTCTGGTGATTGATGAGTTATCTACGAATAATAGATCAAACTTCTGTTTGTCTCGTAGTAGATCGAAGCAGGATTGATATCGGTAGTTTAGCTTGAACCCTTGCCTCAAACAGGAATCATCAATGGTATCGATAATATGGCTATCATTTGATATGAGTGCTGAAGTAAGGTGTTTGAATTCATTATTAACGGGAGGGACTTGTGCAATTATGCGTGCTTTTAGCTCAACGGAGAAGCAGCTGCCTTTACCTTTTTCTGAGCTAATTAGTATATCTCCGCCCATCAACTCCACGAGTTGCTTACAAATGGCTAAACCTAAGCCAGTGCCACCAAACTGACGAGTGATAGTGCCATCTTCCTGTGTAAATGGGGAGAAGATCTGTTGCTGTTTGTCTGCAGCTATCCCTATGCCGCTATCATAGATTTTTATCTGCATTTTTGCGTATGGCGGTTCATCAAGCTGGCTGGTGATAGCCACTTTTATAAAACCTTCAGTTGTAAACTTCACGGCATTCGACAGCAGGTTCATCAGCACCTGCCGCATACGGTGTTCATCGAGTGAAACAAGGTGCGGTGTTTCGGGAGGAATATCAATTTGTAAATCGAGATTTTTTTCAGAAACCTTAGCTAATACCATTGTGAGAGTGTCATAAACCACCTCCGCAATATTGGTATCGGTATTGGTTATCGATAGGTTTCCGGACTCTATTTTGGATAGGTCTAAGATATCGTTGATTAGCAATAGCAAAGTGTGCGATGAGGTTTCTATAGTGTGCAGATATTCTGTTTGCACTGGTGTTAGCTTAGTGCCTGCCAGAATCTCAGACATCCCTATGATGCCATTTAGAGGCGTTCTAATCTCATGAGACATATTGGCTAAAAAAGAGCTTTTGGCTAGATTGGCTTTTTCTGCATCTGATTTGGCGCGTAATATTTTCTCATCATTTAGGAATCTCTCATGAATAAGGTTATTGAGTTTTTTGGAGAAGATGCTGAGTTCATCTTTACCGTTTTCATTTATTTTGTTCGAATAATCATGAGTTTCCTCAATCTTAGACATGGTTTTTATGACATGTTGCAGATAGTAAAGGATACGTCGATATAGATTTGCGCCTATAGTGGCGATGATAAATAGCGACACAAATAAAGCGCTACAAAAAGCGATAATGAGATTTTTTGATTGGGCGATTTCACTGTGAATATTGCTGGTCAGTTTCTCTGAGAAGGTGGTGACTACAAATTGGATTAGGCTAAGTCTTTGACTAAAAGCTGTGAGGCTTTCTTTAGGACTTTCAACCAATGACTCTTCATGCAAGATATGACTGCGTAGTTGATAGCTCTGTTCAAATGCTTTGTCGGAAAAAGTGCTCAGTAATAGGTCGACCTGTGCTGGTTTAGCGCTAATATTAATAAAACGTTCGACATAAAGCTGTTGTCTTTCAGCGCTCATGTTCAATTGACTTAAGAGCTCAATATCATTGCGATTAGTCAGTAGTTGGCTAATTAGCCACTTTTCTTCGGCAGACCAAAGTGACAGCCACTGTAACTGAAATAATATGGTGAGGTTTTGGTTAATTTGTTCTGGCACATCAAGTTTATCTTTTTCTAGTACGATCAGTGCTTGTTCTTGCAATTCGCTCATCCAGGTTGACCAATCTATTAGGCTTTCTTTAGTGAGCTCAGGCGATTCAGTTAGCGCTTCTTTTGTACTGTTAAACCACGCTTGAATGTCGTCAGTGCTTTTAGTGGTAAACGCTTTGGGAAGCAGTACTGCAAATTCTGCGACAATGGGAGTGAAGTCTGCTAATTCAAATGACTCCTCTTGGGTAAAGAGTTGTTCTCTGGATTGATTTATTTTGATGTTGAGTGCAGAGAAAGATTCAAGGAAAGTAATTTTGCTATTGAGCGTATTGAGTGCGCGTACATTGTTAGTTTGTTTTTGGATCTCTAATGCTGAGAGAAATGCAGCAAAAAGTAACGGCAGTAATACTAGCGCCAACATCCTTGTCTTTATTGAAATACGATTCAATATGTTCATTTCTGCTCCTTGAATTGAACGGGTATATCCTTGTGTAATACATGACTCTTGACTATATTCAGCATAGTACAAAAAACTATCAAGGATTGAAGGTTTTTATATGTTTAATGGATTAAACCACAACGCTTTGTTTCGCAACACAAAGCTGCTCATATTGATAGCAACTCTGTATTTATTCCCTTCAATTTATGCGTTGGCAGCCGATCCCGATGACAGCTCCGATGTCGAATTTGCGATCTTCACTCTTAATAATGAACTGCCAGCTTTAAGTAAAAACAAAGCCAGAATGCTCTATCGTGGCAAATCTAAAAAGATAGGTGGCAGCCTTAAAATTGTGCTAGTTGATTTACCTGAAACCTCCATGCACCGTGAAGATTTTTACAGTATGTTGCTGGGGAAATCAGTAACACAAATGAATGGTTACTGGGCAGGCTTGGCTTTTTCTGGCAAAGGCTCACCACCTGAAGAGCTTGATAGTGACGATATAAAGCAGATCCTTAAATGGTTAAATGAAAACCCTAATGGTATCGCCTATGCACCGATTGAGTCGGTTCCTGAAGAAGTTAATATCTTAATTACCGTGCCACAGGGAGAGTAGCCATGTTATTAAGCCGTCAATGTACGATTTTAATATTGAGCTTGGGGATGATTGCCAACGCTGAGGCCGGTATAGAGCTAACTGATGACATCACGTTAAGTGGTTTTGGTTCAACCTCTATTAGTAAAACAGATAATAAAACACCGCTATTTGTTAATCGTGAAATTACCGATGAAACCTGTTACGACTGCGACACCATATTTGGCTTACAGCTTGATGTTGGCCTTTTTGAAGGGCTGGATGCATCGGCGCAACTGGTCAAACGTACTCAGGATAACTGGAGTGAACCAGAGCTTGAGTGGGCTTATTTAGGTTATGAATTTGCTGACTTTGAAATTAGGGCTGGTAGGTTACGTATTCCGTTATTTTTGGTGTCAGAGTTTTATTATGTCGGTCAAGCCTATACGTGGGCGAGACCACCGCAGGAAGTCTACGATGCAATTTTGGGCTTTACTTCTTATGATGGCTTCTCTCTCGAGTGGAGTTATGAAATATCTGACGAGCTCTCGCTACATATCTCGCCTTATTATGGTTTTGATAAACTCAATGAAGTAGAAATAGGCTCAGATATACTGCAGTTTGATACTGAGTATCTTGCGGGTATTTATGTTGACTTAGTCAGTTTCAATTATCGAATTCATGCCGGGTTCATGCAGTCAAAGTATACCCAGCGTCCATCACCAGAACCTCAAACATTAGACATATATACTCTGGGGGTTGAATACAGTTTAGATGATTGGTTATGGATGGCTGAAATTGAATATGATGAGCTGCAGATTAACTGGTATGCCAGTGCAGCATACGCATTCGACAACTTGACTCCATACCTTGTATACGCTGAAAGTCACGAGTTGAGAGAGAGTAAAGGGGTGACGGTAGGATTACGTTACGATGCAACTTCGACGATCTCACTAAATCTGGAGATGCAATCTATCTTTTCCCATGAGCCTGGCAATCGCGCGCAGTTTATTACCTCACCGCTGTTATACGGCGAGAAAGAAGATGTTGATTTGCTAAGTCTTACTGTGAACTTCGTGTTTTAGTGGTGGATAACATCACCTTTTGGCTATGTTTTTATCTAGTGATGCTGGTGGCCTCAACTGTCATCGGTTATTACAAAGGCAATATAGTGGCAGGAGCGTTGCTCGGTTATGTTCTAGGGCCTATCGGGGTACTCATTTTACTGTTGAGTAAGGATCGAAAAATGCTGCCCTGCCCAGAGTGTGGCAATAAGATCCATCGCCACTCTTACAAGTGTCCTCATTGCCATCAAAAAGTACTCAATCGTTTGAGTCTTTAAGATATAGATATCAAAATGGTTATTAGAAATCGAATGAATAACTAATACTAATCGAACCATCTTTAAATCTACCGGTATCAGCTCCTCTATCTGCACTGTTCCAGCGGTTGCCAGAATAGTTATTATATTGAATGGTAATCGTACCAGGGTGCCAGTCAAAGTAACCAAAGCCGTATGTGAAATCAGGATTCCACGGTTGTTTTTGGCTACTGTCTAAGTAATAAAAGGCGGTTCCATTAACGTACCAATTTCCGACAATGGAATACTTACAGCCTAAGCTTATCGTTTGGTGGCTAGTTTTATATTCGACAGTGTCTAAGTCGAAATACTCAGGGGTATAGTTGTAATCAAATTGACAACCAATCGCCCCGTCATCAGTGAAAGAAAGCCAGTCAACAAAGGGTTTACTGATTGGAAACTTCCAGCCTAGCGCCCAGGTTCCTTGGGAAAACTCTGTATGCTTCCCCCCCGGCTCTGGCGAGAAACGGTTACCACCATAATTAGAATACAGCAGGCTAAATGTATATGGCCGCCAATCGCTATAACCAAATACATAGGTAAAGTCAGGGTTCCAGGCTTGCTGTAACTCTTTGTCAAAATAGTGATAGGCGGTTGCTGATATAAACCAATTACCAATGATCGAATATTTTAGTGACAGGCTAGCCGTTAGGTTTTGGTTACTCGGACCTGTGGTCGCATTTGCGGGAATAACGGCAGCGGTATTTACCAACGGATAGCCTATTGCAATACTTGCGCTCCAGCGTTTATACCAAGGGAGATCTGTGTTCCAAGTTTCAAATGGCAACATAAATGAGCTGGTGGCGCCTTTCCATATAAGATCGGCTTCTGACGGCTGTTCTATTTTGGTGGCAACCGGACTATTGATAACTTTGGCCTCTACAGGTTTAGGCGCATGCTTTGCCATCTCTGTTTGGTGTTCACTGGCTAAGGTTTCAGCCGCAAAAAAACATAGGATAGGGATCCATTGTGCAGTATTGCCTGTCCGTCCTTGGCGCATTTTCAAATGTGTCTTCCCTAACTAGTAATCGCATTTGGCATTCGGTTACTGACCGTTTTTACTCTTGCCAAATTGCTTTTCGGCCACGCATTTTGTACCAAAGGCTGACTAAGATCAGCGAGTTAGTATTTATATTATAGGCGGTATTTGTTTTTCCATCACGGTAAAGCCCAGTAGGAACCTCTTGATGGCGGGCACTGTTGGTTATGACCTGTATTGCGAGGTTCTGACTGTACTCATTTTGAAAAATAACACTCATCGCAAACGCGGCTTTATTGCTAAATATTTGTGAATCAGCGATGGCTTTGCCAGAGTGAGAGACGCTATGCCAAGCCTGACCTTGGTAGTAAATATTGTTGTATAAAAACCAAGGCGACTTGCTCAATGAATCCTCTGCATAAGCGGTTAGTCTTTGAGTCGCTTGATATTGAGTGTTATGCAGTTTGAACAGTGTGTCTAGCTGGTTCCAACATGAAGCTTTATTACCAATTTCGATGGTGTAAAGCAGAAATGGATCAAGTGTTAGAAAGGGCAGGTTGCGAGTATCGATTTTTAGCATCAGACTATCAATATCAACCTGTTGCAGTCGCTTACAGCTAAATGCATGAGCAACATCCAGGTTCATCATTTGATAACCCGTAGCAGCATATTGTAGGTAGCCCAGTCGGCCTTCTTGGCGAAAGTACTCCTTTTTAGATGTGAGTTTAGTGCCATACAGTGTTTTGTTGTGAACAGCTGCATTGAGTTGCCACTTAAACTTGATGTTGTCGACATCCATAGCTAGGTGAGGCTTTCTTTGCGCCACAATTGTCAACCAAATATACAGACGTCCAAGATCCAAAGCCGACCAACCATTACCATTTGATGGGGTTTGGCTAAAGTTACCTGATGGTTTGCCTGTGACAGTATTGTATTGTCGATTGGGCAGTTTATCGTCATACAAAGGCAATTCATAAAGAGTATTAAGGAGCTTAGCAAGTCGAATATCGATGATGTGTGGATCGCTGACTCCGAGCGCTTCTAAGGCTAATAGTGCTCCTATGCCACTGGCTACATCCCACATAGTGGCGTGGGTGTAACCTTGCACCGAATCAATCATTCCGGTTTCTTCATTCCAGTTTTTATCTATGTAGCGCTGGGCTTTATTAATGAGAAGTTTTTCATGGCGGTTTAGGGGAACGGATATTGGCTTTGGGGTGAGGGGGAGGATGTTTGTCTTAAGGATTACGGTACTGTCAGGGCTTTGGCTATTGGCAGTTATAGCAGCTGCTTTACTTGTTTCTATAACGTTAGCTTGCGGTATTACGGCTCGTCGCTGAAACTCAATCTGCACTTGAACTTGAGGCTCTGAGCCCTGTATGACCCTTGATACCCTTTGTGGGCTAGCTGATGCTGGCGTTTGATCATCTAGCTGCTTTTTATTATTGTTTGCCCAAGTATGATGCGTGGTCGCTGCGCTTAGAATGATGAAAGAGCACACTGCAATCTGCAGTATGCTCTTTAGCGATGCTGGTGGCTTCAATATGCACCCTATTGCAAAATACCTTCTATCTGCTGGTTAATCTCTTTTATCTTGCCGCAAAGCGCATTGATATCATTTTGATTAGGAAGTGCTCCAGCTTGAGAGCTTGATTCAATTGCTTGAGCTAATGTCATTGCGTCTTTAGCGCAAAGGTTACTAAACATCCCTTTTAGTTCGTGAGAAATTTGAAATAAACCATCAATGTCATCCTTAGAGAAGCGACTTTGAAGTACATTATCGCTTTCTCCGTATTCTTCTAAGTAAATGCTAAGTAGCATTCTCACCATGGCGTCATCATCTCCACATAGTGCTTTTAATTCATTAACGGCTATCATTTTTAGATCCTTTGTTACTCATTTTTCGGCTATGTGCAGCATATTAAAAGGTAGGGCAGCAGTGCGAATATTGGCGTGCGCACGAGTGTGTAGCTTGGATGAGTCTTACCTAAGCTGTGGTAGCGAGTTGCTCGGCTTTTACTTTATCCAACCACTGCTTTAATGCCGCTGGACTCATCAATTGAGGGCTACCAAGTTCAGCGTCACTGGCATGTAAAAGTTCTTCTGGCAATAGATCTATGATGCGGTCTAAATCTGCCACCGTTTTGATCTCTTTGTCGATCAGTTGTGCCATCTCTTGATTGTAATCCGCTCCCCTTGCACGTAGTGCTTTTACTAAGCCTTGCAGTAAGGTTAACCAAGTACTCATGGGACCTTGGGTAATAGAGGCTGACTCCGCTGCTGAGTCGATAAAAGCAAAAGGTACGGTGGCAATGTGCTGTTGCTGTTGCATCGCCGCTAAAATCCAGTCGGTATCGAAGGAGAAGTCGTATACGGTTGGCTGCTCGAGAATTGCAAGCAACGCTTCACGACTAAACAGCTTGTAAGCTGCTTGGGTGTCGTAAATGCCTTGTGAAAAAATGGCTGAGCCAACCATTCTTTGCATATGCCTCAGAGTTTTAATTCCGATCCCCCAGCGCTGCTCTTGTTTGACTAAAATAGACAGTGGATCTTTACGATTACCCAGCACAACCTGAGCGTTGTTGGCGACAAAGGGAGCTAATATCAGCCCTAGCTGTCCCATGTGCACAGAGTTGTCAGCATCGGTGTAGATAACAGCGTCAACACCATCGTCTAGTGCTTGCATGCAGCCATGAATAATCGCGCCGCCTTTTCTTGAATCATCTACATCATTGAGTTTAGCTAGTGGCCCCTTAGTCGCAGTAATGCCGTCTGTGAGGTTGAGCACCGATATCTTTTCTGGTTGTGAACTTCTGCTCGCTATGCGATTGGCTATAGCGAAACTACCGTGAGGACAACCATCATCAACAGGGTAAAGCTGCCAACTAACCTTGGTGCCTTTGCATGCCCATATGAGCTGAGTGACTTTGGTCAGTAAAGCGTTTTCCCCATTGATATTTGATGGGCTTTTCTCTAGCAATCGGTGGTGCTCACCCCACATGGCAAAGACAACGCCAATGGAAATAGGTTTGCTGATCTGCTTTAAGTATTTTCGTGACTGCACAAGCTTTACAGCTAATTTGAACGCCAGCGGACAGTCCTCTTTTCGAGCCAACGCGGCGAGTTGTGCAGGTGAGGTCTGTTTTAGATCGAGTAAAGAGTCTGCCAACTCAAGGAGGCAAATCTGATGTGTGGATTCGGTGAGATCAAATTGGTCGCTGGCAGAGCGATAGATTTGTTGGAGATCTTCTTTATGCATTTTCATAATGAATCCTTTCATTTATTGACTCTTCCTGAGTGCTCTACAGTTAATTCTGCAACGACATTAAGCTTATTAAAATGTAGTAATAGATCCTTTAAACAGCAAGCGGAGCAACATTATTAATTGCAGGTTATAGTGTTCCACCGGCCTTGGTTTAGTTTATAACGCTGTATCTTTAGTCTTTGTTAGCGATTTCATTGACTTTTAGCCTCCTGGGTAGCGGTTTCTGAAACTGTGTTTTCTATCGTTTTTTCTGTTAGCTGAGTAGGTTCTATTTGCCGCTTTTGTAGCGACTCTACTTTAGTTGCTTGTGTTTGATTGATGCTGCTAATTCCCAGTGGATTAATCGCGATTGTAGTTTGTTCTTCAGCAATATCTGGCGTCGGCATAATTGTTTCTGAGAGGGCTTGTGCAGATGCAGCAGTTCCAGCATCGGAGGTGTTAATTATCAGCGCTTCAGGCTGTTGTTCTGCTTGTGCGTTAGTAGCGTCAATTGAAGTGGGTGATGGGGTTGGAGTAAAAGAGGGGGAATGGGAAAAATTACTATCGTATCCCGATAGTTTCTTACCTGTCCCTTGGCGTTGAGCATTTGGTGCGATAGATGGAACAGATAGGCTTACGCTATTGTCGATTTCTGCGTCATAACGATTGAGACCAAGTCTAGGTGTAGTAAAGGCAAATAGATTCAATTTTTCATCCCACAGCTGCAGTGCGGTCAGTTCTACATCAAGATTCTCGTCTATTCCGCTTGTGACATCGGTGACTTGCATGGCGACCGACAGTTGAGTGTTAGCGGTTTCTAGACGTTGATGTAGGTTTTGTTGCACTTGAGACCAATTGGTTCCGCCAGTTAGCAGATAGCGAGTGCTATCTGCCCAATATTGATAGGCGATTGGGTCTTCGGATTTATCCGCTGCAATGGCAGCGAGTGATGCGGCAAGACCTGCCGATTGCCACATCTGTTGTTGCGATACTTTTTGCGGATTACTTAACAATAAAACGCTTAGTTGATGCCAATGGGCTGCAGCTTGTGGATAGCGCCCTTTTGCTAATTGATAGTTCCCCTTACTAAAGGGGCGTAACTCAAGGTTAAGCGCTTCAGCCAGCGCGGTTTTACCACTCGTCACTAGCCATAGTGCAAGCGCCATGGCTAAATAATATTTATATCTCATCGAATGTCTCCACTAAGCATTTACCAGGATGATCGAAGCGAGAGTTGAAACGAACATCGCGATATTCTTTTCCCTCTTTAGCTTGGTAAAGCTTGCCATTTACTTTGTACAGCAATGCCTCTAGCACGCCAGCATTGGTTTTTAATGTGATACTTTTTTCATAGGCGCTTGAGAGCTCATAGCGGCCTTCATACCAGCCTCGCTGTGGGTGGTATAACTCTTTTACTAGCGTGATTAGCCGCTCGGTATAATCTGTTTTCCATAGCGCCCACATTTGAAAGGCAACCCGAGTAGAGATAAGTGCTAATTGGTCGTGGCTGCTACCATCTTCAGCGACAGTTATCCAAGGGGTGCCGAGTGCATAAATAGCGTCATAGACGAAATAAGGTTCACCAGAAACGACATGCTCACCGCGGGCGGTATAAATTCGCTCCATATCCCAACGACTTTGCTGAACTTGATAGATGGAGTCAGCCATAGCGGCTAAAGACTGATTACTATGCAGGGCGTCGAGTGAACTAAGATCGTCAATATCGTCCCAGTTAAACTCTAGCCCTAACCACAGATAAGGCGTGCTAAATACGGGTCTTAACACATCAAAGAAGCGGGGATCTCTGCCATCGAAAAGCAGATCAATACCATTGATTGTCGCGACTTCGTATGGTTCAAGCTTCATTGATTTTTTGGGGATGATTTGCCAGTCTAAATAGCCATAAGAGGCATACTCTTCAATGCCTAAACGCCCCTCTTTGTAGCTGTGTATCTGGCCATTATTAATATTGCCTCCATAAAGCTCTCCCTTATCGGAGACTAAAGCGCAGAAATTCCAACGCAAAACAGCTTTATCTATATATTCTGAAAATGCTGGGTTGTGCTGTTTGGTGATCGCTAAGGCGATGAGTAGTCGACCAATATCAATAGCTGACCAGCCTAACTCTGCAGGTTGGTTAGCGTAGTTGACCATGGTACGGGTGGTGGTCGAATAGACTTTATTCGGCACGCCCTGACGAGTGAGTGGCATTTTTACCAAAAAATCAATCGCCATGGTTAGCCTTTCATCATGGGCTTTACTGGAAATTAGTTCAAACTGACGGGCCGCCTGCAGTGCAATAAGGTAATCAGCCAGAGAGGTCATATCCATGGTGGGATAGTTGTCTATGGAGTTGACTAACCCTGTAGATAGTTGGGTGTTATTGGTGAAATACTTCCAAGCAGTATTGGCCCAAGCAATTTCTTGCTCGTTGAGTTCACCGTGCCGACCTTGACGTATAAACTGTGATTCATTTACTCCAGATACCCCGGATTGAACTCCCTGGTATACAAGACCACAAGCTTGAAGGTTGAGCAGTAATAACAGCAAAACACATTGTCGTAGCATATGACCCCAGTTAGGTTGCTGAACTAGTCAGCTGAAACTGTTCTAGGTAAACATTGGCCTTCATAACCAAAAGGACTTTGCAGTGCTTTTTCCCATAGACTAGGCGCAGTAGTTGATTGATACTGAAGTAATTTTCCTTGCTTTTTATACAGTAGGATCTCAAGTAGAATACCGTTGTTGTTGGAGGTAAAGGTGTCAATCAGCCCTGTGCCATTCTCAAATATCCCCTCATAGAAGCCTTTCTCGCGGTCATAAACATGGCTCACATGCTCAAATAGCAGGTCGGTATATTCAGTGTCCCATAACACCCACATTCCCATAGCGCCCTTGATAGCGACCGCTGAGTATTGAGGCAGGAAAGCACCCGCTTCTGAAATGGTGTTCCAGGCAAAGCCATCGGTATAAATCGTGTCGTAAACAAAGTAGGGCGCTCCAGCGAGTTGATGCTCGGTTCTTGCGGTGATAATGCCGGTTTCGTGGTAGCGTTTTTCTTGCACTCGATAGATCTGCAATGCAAATTCGGCGACCCATTCATGGCTATAATTGTTGTCGTGTGCGCTGCGATCTGAGGTGACGTCCCAACCAAATTCTATCCCGTCAAGGACATAGCTTTCTGTTACCACATAACTATGGGCTTTTAGCTTGCGTGGATCGCGGGTGTCATAGGGGATGTCGTAACCATACATATTAATGGTGGCGTAGGGTTCAGGCATCAAGGCTTGCTTGGTATTAAAGCCCCAAAGCTCAAAACCTTTAGCGGCATACTCTTCATAGCCTAAGCGACCTTCTTGTAGATACTGCACAGGTTTGCCAGGTTCTAGCAGTGCACCAAACATCGTGCCAGTCTCATCGACCACATTGCAGAAGTTCCAGCGCAATACAGCTGAGTCGATAGCACTGGCATACTGTGGAAATCGATGTTTAACAATGTGGAGCCATATCAGTAGTCGCCCCAGATCTAGCGCCGAGTAACCAATTTCACCGGGCTGGTTAGCATAATCCACCTTGGCGGCAGTTTGGGTGTTATACGCTTTGTTTGGTAGTTCCCCCATAAATAGGTCTATGGTATTGAGAGTGGCAATAAAGCGGATAAAACGACGATCGAACTCTGCTTTTTCAATAATGCCAAACTCCAAGGCACTGACCATTCCTGCTAGATAGGATGATGCATCCCACCAAGTGACCGAGGGGTAATCGTTTACCGCATTTACCATACCTGTAGACTCTTGATAGTTATTGACGAAGTATTGCCATGCAATAGTCGCCATTTCCATCTCTTGTTCGGTTAACTCTCCTGAACGTGGCTCGGGAACATCCCAATGAGAATGTCGCTTAACGATATCGTTAGAAAAACCTTGGTAACTATTGCCGCATGCAACCACAAATAGAGCGATACATAGCACTAAAATTATTTTCATAGGCACCTCTCTATAGTTGGTTTGCTACGCCGACATTCAATAAGGCACCATTTTGAATATAAGCTAATGACTCTAAGACGATGCCATTTGTGTTGGCGGTAATCGCTTTATTGGCTTCGCCGGTCTTTTCGTAAAGACCTGAATACCAGCCTTTACTATCGGAATAGAGGCTATCGACACCAGTGATAAGCTTATCGGCATAAGGGGTGTCATAAAGCGCATACCAACCGAAAGCCGCTTTAGTTGATAGCGTTTTAAAGTCAGAGGCATCTTCACCAGTATCGGTAATGGTGTTCCACTTTTTACCATCAGAAAACACGGTGTTGTAAACAAAGTAGGGAGCTTGGTCGATGTTATCCTCGCTGACCGCAGTGATAATGCCAGAGCGCTTGTAGCGCTGTTCTTGGGCTTGATACACTCTAAAGGCGAAGATCCGTGACACACTGTCTGCACCGAACTCTATGCTGTCGAGAATATAGGATTCACTTACCACATAGTTATGGGCGTGATACTTGGCGGGATCGCGGCTATCAGTCGGAACTTCAATGCCATCAATGGTAATCAGCTTCAGATAGTCGGCATATTTTAAAGCATTAAATACATCGCGACCCATAAGGCTTAATGCTTTCGATGCATACTCTTCATAACCAATACGACCCTCTTGCACTAACTCTAGTCCAGCGCCAGAAGCTGCCGGTCTTGAGCCAAATAGGTAGCCATCTTTAGTCATTTCTCCCACTTGCCAATGTTGCAATACACTGTTTACTTGCTTGTTGAACTTGGGGTACTGCCAAATAAGAATGTTCATCGGCACAAGAATACGACCGATATCAATGGCAGACCAACCAATGCCATCGGTACCATTTGTTGGTTGGTTCGTGTAATCAACCATTTGCAGGGTTTGTGTATTGTAAGCTTTGTTGGGTAACTCATCTCTAACTAAAGGAAGTCGCGCTAAGGTGACTAACACCTTCTCCATTTTTAGGTTGAATTCGTCATAGCTAATCACGTTAAGGCGATGGGCTGAGATGAGTGCCATTAGATAAGATGCTGTATCCCACATGGTTGTTGAAGGGTAGCTATCTACTGAGTTGACTAAGCCTGTATTGTCTTGATAATTATTTTCGAAGTAGCGCCAAGCAGTTTTTGCCCACTGATATTCTTGATCAGTCAATACTCGGCTTTCTCTGAAAGGAATGGGCTCAGATGGTGCGAAAGAGAGATTGCCCATCACTTGATTGTATTCACGGGTTTCGATTGTGAAAGCGATGGCGAGTGCCGTAAATAGCCCTGCTAAGAACACGATATGGTGACGCGCTTTTACAAATGAGCTACTCGATTCCATAATCTAACTCCTTGGTGGTTTCAACTGTGGTAGGTACATCATCTGCTGGCGGTGACCAGCATGCGGCGGCGATCATGCCCCACATGGCCATCATGTTATTGATGGTCCAAAAACTATTGAGGATCAGTCCGCCGAGGGAGTAGCTGCCAAATGAGTGACTACTGTAGGCGTACCAGGCAAAAATCATACTGCCAAGGCTGAGTACAAATACTGAGATTTGTGGGATCACCAGGTGTAGGAATAAACCTTGCTGACGATTTTTTGGAGTGGTGGGAAAACTGATTTTTTTACCGCGTAGAACTGTCCATAAAGCCCGTAAGTTGACCGGAAAAAAAGAGAGGAAATTTGTTTTGCCTTGGTAACCCGCAACGCCCCAAGTACCGACCATCATCGCAAGTTCTGCAGTAATAACAAAAGGTAGAAAGTGCATATAGAATGTTGTGTCGTAAGCACTGACAGGCGCAATGCTGGTAAGGAAATACACGATTGGACAGGCTAAGAAGATGATATTCCAAATCGCTGAAAGATTAGACCAAAAGCTGGCGCCATACATTAGCTTCTGTTTTAGATTCATGCCTTTTTTAAATAATGGATTATCATTCATGAAGATATCTATCGAACCGCCCGAATATTTAAAGCGTTGTACTGTCCAGCTCTGTAAGTCTTGCGGCGATAGCATCTTGCTTTCGATTTGAGGATGTTGAATGGATCGCCATTCTCGTTCGGTATCACCATGAAGGATAAGCGAGGTGTAAATATCTTCGGAAACATGAAATTTGTAGGGTGTAAATTCAGTATCGAAGATGATCTCTTGCCGCAGGTTAGCGGAGATATTTCTATCGACATTTTTTTCTTTCGTGAGTTTGCGGATCTGTTTTTCAACTTCCTCATGCTCTTTACTGATCTGTTGGCTATAACTTCTTAGTGCAGCCTCCATGACAGCTTCACGGCGATGAATCGAGCCAGCGCCGCAGCAGAATGAAGCATTGGCCCAATTACGGCGACGTTGTATTACGTCGTAAAACATCTGTGGATCGTTGGCGTATGGGTCACGCCCGAGTGTGACTGGGCCATAGATCTTCTCAAATGCCGTACCGAGCCAACTAATCGGTGTTCCTAAGCGCTTCTTGAGCCAAGCAGGTAATCTTTCTCCTGCTGGGAGATCGAAGAACCACTGTGGTGTTTGCACCCAAGCTACGTCGGGGTCTTTAAAGTAGCCTAAGGTATTTTCTAAAATACTGGGAAAAGGGCGAGTATCCGCATCGCAAATAACAATAAAATCGCCGTAGGTTTGTTCAAGTGCGTTGCGCAAGTTACCGGCTTTATAACCAATATTATTATCACGAGTGATGTACTCAACCCCCATGTCGGCAGCAAGCTGTGCCATTTCAGGGCGACGGCCATCATCGAGAATAAAAATACGGGTCTCTATTTCGTGAGGGTAACGCACATTTAAGGCATCTCGAATACTAAGAGCAACTAACTCGGGTTCCTCATCGTAGGTAGGAAACATGATATCGACAGCGATGGGTCTATCATCCATGGGGTCAATAATGCATTCATTTATCGTGGCTGGTGGATTCTTAATCGGCTCGTCAGCAGTCTTCCATAGGTTAAAAGCAAACAGCACTGAACCGACAAACGCACAGGACTCTGCAAAAGCCAGCGGTAGCGAAAACCACATCGCATCGTAATTGAGCGCAAATCCCCAACGCCACACGAGATACCAGATACCTAGCGCAATATTACAGGTTGCTAGATACTGATAAAGTAGCTCTCTTGATGCGCTATAGCTTGCAGGTTGCGGTGGAGTTCGCTTTTCAAACTCACTGAAGTAAAAGTCCATTTATCTATTCTCCGTGCACTTATCGGTTTTGACTAAGGCGCTTTTATCTTGTGGCTACCTCAAGTCTTGCCGCATGGGCTGAACTGCAATTAATATTGGTTCAGCTTGCGCTTTTTTGTAGCTTTAATGTGTTGCGATTTTGGTGTGAAAAATACTCTAACTTGTCTGATAGCTCCTGAATGATCTTCAGTCCTCGTTTGCTCTGTAGCCAAGTTTCTGGGTCGTCGGCTAGTGGTTCTACAAAGTCTGTACTCAATAGCTCTTCAAGCACGCCACTTGGCATTGAATGACCAAAATCAGAGATTTCTAGGATTATATTTTGAGCCTTAGTCAAATAGGATTTCGCTACAAACTTGTCGCCTTCGTTATTGCTGTAGGCATGCTCAAAAACATTGTTGACCACCTCAACAAGACAAAGCTCCATTTGCCCTATAATCAGTTCATTAAGTCCTAAGCTATTCCAGTAAGGCACTATGTCTTCCGCGACCTCTCTAGATGCCTCTAAGCTGCTGAGGTACTCTTTGTGAAACGTCCTTGTGTTCACATCCATAAGTTGACCTTATTTCACCTGTTGTAGTGGCACAGGAGCAGTGATTGGTGTTTGCAGTGCATTATAGAAATCATTGATAGTGGCTTGTCCCGTTAAAGGGCGTGAAACATTACGGTTTTTCAGAATATGCACGTACTGACAGTCGGCCAACAGCTGGGTATAACCGTCGTGCCCTAATAGGTAATCACCAAACATGGTTTTGTTAACGATGTAGGCGTCATTAGCTAAGTGGATGTAATCGCAGATGAGGGTATTGCTGACAAGACTCTTAGCGTCGACTTTGCAATTAGCCCCCACAACAGCTGGACCTATGATGGTCGCGCCATTTTGAATTTCACAGCCACTGCTAATAATTACTGGCGGAGTGATCTTACATTTAGAGATATCAATTTGGGTATTGATACCCACCCAAATGCCGGGTGCTAACTGGGTGCCAGGAATTGGATAGCCTTTCACTTTTCCATTCAATATATCACTGGTCACTTCCCAGACGTCTTTAACCTTACCAACATCTAGCCATTGGAAGTCCATATTAACGGCATAGAAATGCGCTTTTCTTTCGACTAACAGAGGAAATAGATCGCTACCAATGTCAAACTCAGTATTTTTGGGGATGAAGTCAAAGATGGCGGGCTCGAAAATATAGATGCCAGTATTGATCTTGTTTGATAGCGCCTCTGACTCTAGTGGCTTTTCCTGAAAGCTAACCACTTGCTCATATTTATCTGTAACCACAACGCCGTATTTGTTCACTTCAGAAGAGGGCACCTCGCGAGTGATAATAGTGGCGATACCGCCGTGCTTCTTGTGATGTTCGACGGCTGCTTTTAGATCGAGATCGATCCAAGCATCGCCGCAAACTACCACAAAAGTTTCGTCGAAAAAGCCTGAGAAATCTTGCACTTTTCTCATACCGCCAGCTGAACCTAATGCTTGGCTAACAAACTTCCCGTTAACTTCTTTGGCTTCATATGAATAGGAAAGCTGCACATTGAAATGGTGACCATCGCCAAAATAGTTTTCGATAATTTCAGCCAAGTGGCTGGTGTTGATCACTATTTTATCTATGCCATTTTTGGCAAATAGTTGGATCATCGATTCCATTACGGGTTTCCCCAAAATTGGCACCATCGGCTTTGGAATTGCGTAAGATATTGGCTTAATACGCGTGCCTTTCCCTGCGGCTAAGATCATTCCTTTCATAACATCTACCTCTTTAAGCGGTTGGAGCCAGTGCATCTTCAATTGTTGGGTGGCTGAGAATTAGTTTGTCCATACGGGTTAGTTTGAGCAGATCCGTGACGGGCTTTTGTGGGTTAACAATGCTTATTTTGGTATTGCGCAGCATTTTATAAGCGCCCATTACCGCACCGAGTCCACTGCTATCCATAAAGCGTACTTGTCCTAAATCTAGTACTAAGTGGTCACGAATATTGCCTTTGACTTGCTCTAGTTGCTCTCTAAATGCCGGAGCTAGTTTGGCATCAAAACGACCTTCATTGATTTGAACTATGGTGTACTGGCCTTTTTCTATAATATCGAATTGCATAGTGTTTCCTCTCTATTCGCCTTGCCACTCAAGGGCAAGCAGGCTGATATCATCATCGAACTGTGTTATGCCAGCCCAAGTACTAACGGCTTGGACGATACTGTCGGTTTGCTGATCTCTTGGTTTATCGCTCTGCTCCAGAACGAGTTGTTTTAACCTCACTTCAGAGTATTGATTTTTTTGCTGATCTTCCGCTTCTGTGATGCCGTCGGAATATAGGAATACGCGATCTCCCGGCTTAAGCTTTATCTGCTCAGTTTTGTATTCTGCAAAGTCGAACATGCCGGCTACAAAGCTATCTTGCTCGATAAATTCACTACAATGTTCTGATTTCTTCAGCCAAATTATCGGTGGGTGACCAGCAAAGGCATAGCTTAAAAGGCCGCTCTTAGTATTTAAGACCGCATAAACCATAGTGAAATACAGGTTATTTTGATCTTGGCTGATATAACTTTGATTTAGGTGAGAGATGACTTCATTTGGCTCGATAAGGCTATAAAAGGGGTCAGTATCTTTCTTACGTTTAACATTGGAGGCGGTGCCTGAATTTGAGCTGATACTTTGCTGAATAGAAAATGACATTAAGGCGGAAGCAACACCGTGCCCGGCAACATCAAACAGATAAACGGCTATGTGTTCTTCATCGAGTTGCATACAGCCCAGCATATCACCGCCAATTTGTGCACTGGGAATATGGGTGTAGTTAATTTCTACGCCTTTAAAGCTTGTTTGGTTTGGTAGCATACGTTGAATGAGGTCGCTGGCTGACTCGAGATCTTGTTTTATGGTGGCGTAGGCACGATCGAGCTCGATATTTTTAGCCACTAGCTGGTTGTGCAATTCAAGCGTTCTAAAGCCAGCCTTTAGTCTGGCATCAAGTTCATTGATGTTGGTATCTTTTGCGACAAAATCATTTGCGCCAGCGTTGATGCCTTCCACAATTGATTCTTTATCGTCTCGGCCTGAAAGTAGAACGAAGAAGATATAGCGGTCGTACTCAGGAGATTTTAGCTGGTAACAAAGTTCGATACCGGTTAACTCTGGCATCATCCAGTCGCTAAGAACAAGCTGAATGTCGGGGTGAGATTTGAGCTGTGAGAGTGCATCTATACCGTGCTTGGCGGTCACGACTTTATATCCGCGCGAAGACAACATCTGCGACATCATCAACAACATGACCTTATTGTCTTCTACGAGCAGGATCTCTTTAGTCAAAGCTGCAGCCTCCATGCTGAATGGTCCCAGCGAGCAATATTGCTATTACAGCGCTGTTCAAATAAGTCCGTTTACTTTCCGAAAGTCTAGTAGTGAATCTTAGATACAACAAGAAAGCGCATAACACTAGTTTGAGAGTATTGTGCGCTTAGGGATGTTTTCTCAATAGAATGAGTCAGATATATAATTTGTCTGCAACCAGCAGAGTTAGCCAGCAGTGCTTAGAAGGTTAACTTTCAGACTTAACTTTAATGCGAAGATGTCTGTTTGAAGCTTCTACTGGTGGCTTGCCAGGCGCATCTTTACGCTCAGAGAGTAAATGCCTAATGGCCATGATAGGGTGTGGAAGTAACATTCTAGGGCCTGCGAATATCATTATTTCGCGAGCTTTTTGTTTCATATGTGGTTTGTAACAATGTACAGGGCACTTATTACACGTTGGCTTATCTTGTCCATATGGACATCGGTCTAGGCGCGTATGAGCATATTCTTTGAATTCTTGGCAGTCCTGACAAACATCGCCATCAGTGCTTTTATGGTGTGCTTTGCAATAGATATCAACCATTGCAGAGATGGTTTTAAACTCGCTAAGTAATTTGCCAGTTAATAGTTGTTCAAAAGCCATGTTATACCTTAGTAAGCTACTGGGTTATTACCATCATAAAACTCAACCAAGCGACA
The DNA here is from genome assembly GCF_019654975.1 of Shewanella sp. c952. GTDB lineage: Bacteria > Pseudomonadota > Gammaproteobacteria > Enterobacterales > Shewanellaceae > Shewanella. Next base: position 57,235 of record NZ_BPEW01000021.1, on the reverse strand, counting down.
AACAAAATTCATGTATTAAAGTTTGAAGGTGCGCACAAAATAGCGCTTTAAAACGCCGTTTAGTGCAAGCTTTCCATTTTATCAGTGAACTATTTCAACTGAATTATGCTGCCTTTTTGACTAAATTGGCCGATATAGTGCACTATTTTTGATACCCGATTAAAAAATAGGTATAAATACTTGATTTTAGGAAAGAGAATAGATTAATAATAACGTTCTATTTTCGTGCAATTTGACATGCTTAAACAGACTCACAGATTGAGTCTCTGGCCAACCACTGGTGGAACACAATGAAAATTATTGCCATTATTTTGCTTATCTTAATTGGCGTTTATCTCTATAAGCGTACTCAGCGATTAGCAAATGAAGAACAAGAACAAAAAGCTCAGCAAGATGAGGCTGCCAATGAGGCTGCTGAGACTGCAGTAAAAGATATTACTCCTACAGAAGATACTGACGTGTCAACGGCTCCAGATGAAGGTGTCAGCTTTGATAAAAAGCTTGATATTGAAGGGGAGGCGCTTGAAATCATGCCAGAGCCAGAGCCAGAGCCAGAGCCAGAGCCAGAGCCAGAGCCAGAGCCAGAGCCAGAGCCAGAGCCAGAGCCAGAGCCAGAGCCAGAGCCAGAGCCAGAGCCAAAAGCAACTGCGACGGGTTTAGCTTGGGCGAATGCTAAATTAACTAAGGCGATTGCCGATACTGCAGCAGCAACTGATTCGGCTGCTGAATATACTGCAATGTCTGTTGGGGTTGCTGAATGTTATAAGCAGCGTAAGCAGAGCGAGTATGTTGAGTATGGCGCAGGCTTATCTAAGCGCTATAGCGCTTTGTTCACTGTATATTTTGCTGAAACTAAAGCCACTAACCCTGAAACCGAAGTTAAAGGGATTGGTCTTATGCATATGTCGACGTTATTGAACGACAATGGAGAGTTTGATGCTGCAATTGCGTTGTGTAAGACAGCAATTAAACACGGTGTGAGTGACGGAACGGTTACTGGTTTTGAAGGTCGTATTACTCGTATTGAAAAGGCAAAAGCCAAAGCGAATAAATAATGTAATCACAGTAAAGTTCATCAATTCTCATCTAAGCGGTGTAGAATGGACTTAAGTTGCTTACTAAAAGGCGAACATCTGTTCGCCTTTTTTATTTATAGGATCTTTAGCATGAAATTACGCCTAATATGCTTAATTACTTTTATAACTCTTGGCTTAACAGCTTGTACCGATTCACCAGAATGGACGCTGCTTTATTATCCTGATGCAGCAGTAAAGCCTAATGTGGAGCACTCTGGAGAGTTCATCAGCGGCTACTATGCATCAATTGAGCAGTGTCATGCTAAAGGTAAAGGCTTGCTGCGCTTGAGTGATGATAAAAATCCAGACTATATATGTGGCCACTTGTGCGTTGCCGACGGTAAGAACTTGATGTGTAAAAATCAAGTCGTGTCCGGCCGTTAACTGAAAGGTAGTTTTAATTAAAATAGTTGCAGAGTAGATAGATGAAACTAAATGCTATTAAGTTAGATCGTGAAACGTTAAGTTTATCGGTGCAGGCAGATATTGATTTCGAGCAGTTTGAACAATTTGCAGAGCCGTTTGCAAAAGCGATTGATTGTCGAGTGGTTGAAAAGCAGTGGGGGGCAGACAGGCATCAATGGTTATTGGAGTTTGAAGGGTCACACTTGCAGCTGCACTATGAATTTTATGGTGATATCTGTTGGTTATCTACTGAGAGAGAGGATGAATTTGACGTGCTGGTGTATTTAGCAAAGTTAATGAAGCCTTATTTAGCGCTGTAACTCAGCCATATTGACTAATAGTTAGAGCATAAAAAAATGAATAGAGCAGAGCCTAGTAAGGTTATCATCACGGCAACAGATGAAGATTCAGCATTTCACTACCAAGCCTTAACACCAGACCTGATTTTGACCGCCATTGAAACCTTAGGAATTTATCCTGAAACAGGCTTGTTGGCCCTGAATAGTTATGAAAACCGTGTCTATCAGTTTCGCTGTGATAGAGGGCAACGCTATGTGGTAAAGTTTTATCGCCCAGAGCGCTGGACAGATCAACAGATCCAAGAGGAGCATGACTTCTCTGCGGCATTGAGCGAGCAAGAAGTGCCTATTGCGACTCCTGTCATCATTGATGGCCGTTCATTACATGAATACCAAGGATTTCGGTTTGCACTCTTTCCCTCTATCGGTGGGCGTGCTTTTGAGGTCGATAACTTAGATCAGTTAGAGTCAGTGGGGCGGTTTATAGGTCGTATTCATCAGTTTTCTAAGCAAGCTGATTTTGTCTACCGTGATACGTTGTCGCCACAACTATTGGGTGACGAGTCATTAAAGTGGCTTAAAGAGTCTGGTCATATTCCCTCTGGTTTAGCGCTGCCTTATTTCACTGTGGTTGAACAGATCCTCGAGAAAGCCAGCGCTATGTGGCAACCGAAAAATTATAAAAATATTCGGCTGCACGGTGATCTGCACCCAAGCAATATTTTGTGGACGCCAGATGGCCCCGGTTTTGTGGATTTAGACGACGCCAAAATGGGGCCCGCAGTGCAAGATATTTGGATGATGCTTGCTGGGGATAGACCACAGCAGGTTTTACAGTTAGAAGTGCTACTAGAAGCTTATGAAGAGTTTTGTGAGTTTGATACCCGAGAGCTACAACTTATCGAACCTTTAAGAGCGATGCGCATGCTGCATTACAACGCATGGCTCAGTCGTCGCTGGGCAGACCCTGCTTTTCCAATGAACTTCCCATGGTTTGCGGAAGATAAATATTGGGAGCAGCAAATATTATCTTTTAAGGAGCAGTTGGCTGCACTTGATGAGCCACCACTGAGTTTGCTCCCGCAGTATTAGCTTGGCGTTTTATCGATGAAAGCATGAGAGAAATTCTGTGATGACTCTCATTTTGTAACAGAAAAATGAACTTATGCGCTTGAGGTCGACTCGAAAGGGCATTATGTTATCTTAAAAATTATTAAAGGTGCGTTAAGCATCACCAAGGAATTTACATGAAAAAAGCATTACTGGTCGCATTAGCATTTTTAGTTGCCCCAATGACAGCAATGGCTGCAGATTATAAAGAGGGTGTGCATTACACCGTGGTTAATCAAGGCCCTGCAACGGCAAAGCCTGAAATTGCCGAGTATTTCTCTTTCTATTGCCCGCACTGTTATAACTTCGCTAAATCAGAAGTGCCAAAAATTAAAGCTAGCTTGCCTGAAGGCGTGACTTTTAAGCAAAATCACGTTGATTTCATTAATGGCAACATGGGTGTAGAGATGTCTCGTGCCTTTGCTGTAGCGCATCAACTAAAAGTTGATGAGAAAATGGAAACTGCGATTTTCTCTGCAATTCATGACAAGAAACAGCACTTCACTAACCGTGATGATGTTAAAGCGATATTTGTGGCGAACGGCGTAGACGGTAAAGCATTTGACGCTGCTGCTAACTCTTTCATGGTTAATGCACAAATGTCTCAAATGAAGCGTGCAACCCAAAATGCTAAGATCTCAGGCGTTCCAGCGCTAGTAGTTAATGGTAAGTACCGTGTAGAAACTGGTGCTATCAAGTCTTACGACGAGCTACTTGATATTGCTTACTACCTTACAACAATGAAGTAAGCACGATAGCATGACAATGAAGGAGCCTAATGGCTCCTTTTTTATGTCTGCTGTTTAAGGGAGTCAGTGATACCAATTGCATTAGGTATTTGACCCGTTCAGAGCCCCCAGTTTTTTCAATTCAAAGCGCATTGGTAAACAAATGGTTGTTCCCTTTTAAGCCAATGCAAAGCAGAAGTGGAAAGACTGAGGGGCTTACGTAGTGTGGCTGAGGTAAAAAATGGGTAATACGCTGTATGATTCGCTATGGGATTTGGATATACGACTAAATGGTCTATTTTGTTCCATACAAAATAAGACATTCCAGCCCTCCTTGGCGGTCAGATTTAGGAGGTATGAGACCAAGGATGGTCGAAGGTAGAACAATGCAGGAGTAATTATCGAGAGCGAAGCAGGATGCCAGAGCCGAGAATAACTATTAGCTCAAATCCCACTACTTTCCTACAGCGTTTTGAATTCCCGCTGAATGGTCAAACTTTTAATGCAATTGGTATTAGTTAAAATCTAGGCATAAAAAAACCGCGCTTCCTGGTCGCAAGAAGCACGGCTACGGAGCTATATAGCTCAACGTTACCCTGAGTAACAGTTAAACGTTAACAGGGTGTCAAAAAATTGGCAAGCGACAATTTATTATTGTTTCTATTTAGGTGCCTGATTGGAAAAAAGAATTTACAGCTTGTATAAAATTGATTCAAATAGTTACAATTTTATTTTCGATCTCATGAAACTCTCATGGTAAAACACCTGTCCAACTAAAACATATAACAACAATCAAAAGTTGTGGGGAGGTCTTGTGAGAGTTTTTCCTGTCTATGCACCTAAGCTAATTGTAAAGCATGCGCGCATTTTTTTAACTGGGGTGATCTGGGTAAAAGACCTAGGTCGAATTGAATTTGATAAAGGAAGATTTTTATTGCCAAGGAAGAGCTTACCTAAAGTTAAGCAAGCTATATTGGAGCTCAATGAGTTAATTGAGTCGCAAAATAGTGAAATGCAAACCGCATAGTATTAGTGGCTGCATTGTTAATTGGTCAAAGTTTCACATGATTTTGTGTAAAGTGAAGGATTGAAGCACAACGACACGCCTCTGCTCAGTAAATCACAGTAATCATTTTCGCAGGTGTCGCTATGTAAATAAGCGTAGCGACACAACTGCAAAAATAACGATTACGCCAACTCACCTAAAAAGGTTAGCTAACCTCTTCGTTAAGTAAGCCAACTAAACCTGTTACTTTTTCATTCCAAGAATTCAATTCTTGTTGTAAGTGTTGGTTTTGTTCTGTCAAACTGGTGCTTGTTTGTTTCTCTTCTTCAAGCTCCATTTTTAGTAGCTCGATAGTTTCAAGTGCAGCTTGGATTTTTGTTTCCAATTTTGACAATAGTTCAAGGCTCATGGGAGTCCCTTTGGTAGCATGATGATAGCTCCGATTCTAGCAGCGACGGGGTCTTAGTGAATAGTTAATTATGCTAAATGGACCAAAATCTTCTGATAAAAGTCGTGAGATTGGCTTTTTTTTGTACTTGTTACTAAGTCGTTAGTATTCTTCTCTTTATTTCTATAGGAAATGCAGCCATGTTGGCCAATATCTTAATGCTCACTCCATTGCTATTAACCTTAGTGTTAGCGTTAGTTTTAAGGCGTACATTGGTTGCCTTGGGTGTCGGTATTGTTTCTGGTGCACTTATTCTTAGCGAATTTAATCCGCTTAATACGATTGTATATTTGTCATCAAAAGCTTGGATGCAGCTTTATGCTGATGGACAGTGGCAAGCTTGGCATCTTAATGTACTCGCTGCGATGGTGCTATTGGGCATGATGACCCAATTATTAGCGAGAGGCGGTGCGGTAAAGTCCTTTGCAGACTGGTTGTATCACCGCATTCAAAGTGGTCGTCAGGCACGGGTTGGGGTGGTTCTGCTGGGGTGGGTGGTGTTTATTGATGGCATCTTTAGTTGCCTAGCGGTTGGCCATGTTTGTCAGCCTTTGAGCCAACGCTATAACATGAGTAAAGAGCAGATTGCTTATCTTGTTGATTCGAATGCTTCGCCCTTATGCGCGCTGTTGCCTTTTTCTAGTTGGGGCCCGTATGTGATGGCTATTCTGGCTGGAATCGCCCTATTACCAATGTCGCCACTTGAATCTTTTATCGAAATAGCAAAACTCAATTTTTACGCCATTACCGTTATAGTGTTGTCGTTACTCATTGCATGGTTTGGCATTGGCTTTGGTTATACCGCAGAAAAAGAGCAACCAGTAGATGAAGTGGACGCTGGTAGCCCATGGCTATTAGGTATACCGATGGCGAGCTTACTGTTGGCTTCAGTGGGCTTTACTCTATGGTCTGGTGCGACTCATTCACAATCAATGGATATCACCCAGTGGATCACCTCTGCCGATATTGGCGCAGCGATGCGCGATGCCTGTATTCTAGCGACAGGCATAGCCTTATTGATGCTTAAATTCTCGGGACGAACGTTAGCATTATTGGCTGTAGATATGCTGGCAGGGGTTAAAGTTATTAGCTTTGCAATCGCCATCTTATTGTTTACTTGGATGATAGGCGCTGTTATTGGTGACTTAGGTGTAGCCAAGCTACTGGCAAGTTGGGCAGAGCAGTTTATTTCGAGCAATGTTGTGGTTGCTGGTACCTTTTTGCTTTGTGCAATCATGGCATTTACCACAGGTTCAAGCTGGGGAACCTTTGCGATTATGATCCCTATCGGAGCTGAAATTGCTGTGGCTGTGGATCAGGCTTTGATGTTACCGGTATTGAGTGCGGTCATGGCGGGCTCAGTATTTGGCGACCATTGTTCACCAATATCCGATACTAGCGTCATAAGTGCGACTAGCTCAGGTTGTGAGCCTCACGCTCACGTTGTCACTCAACTTCCTTTTGCAATCATCGCAGCCCTTAGTGCTCTTGTCGGTTTTCAGTTAATTAACCTAGGTATAGCAACTTTGTGGAGTTGGTTAGCAGTACTGCTTTGTGCGTTATTGATGTTGGGGCTTTATCATAAAACTAGCCCGAAACAGATGCCGGTTGCAGCTAACTAGCAATCTTAACACGCTGAAAACTAGCACCACTGTCGGTTGGTGTTATGGCAACTATCTGATCTAACCGAATGCTCTCTTGTGTACCGTTATTAGCAACAATTAGCCATTCGGTTTTGTCGCTGTGAGTTTCAAGCGTAATGGCTTTTGCGGTTAGATTAGCGCGCTGCTTTAGCTCTAAAAGCAATGCATAGCCTCGTATGCAAGCAAGCTCTAAATAGTCATGACAATGACAATTTACAATCTGATAGTGCTCCATGAAACCGCCTTATACTAATCGGTATTAGCTGGTGAATGATTTACTGGCTTAGCAGGGTCTATTTTAAAAAGCCCATTCGGTATCAGTTTATGTTAGCCAAATTTATACGCTTTACGATGCTCTTCTTTTTGCTGCTTTCAGTCAACGCTGGCGCACAAAGCATCACTGACTTTAACAAACAGAGCACAGTCAACAAGCCCTACTTTATTGAGCTTTATACCTCTCAAGGTTGCAGCAGCTGTCCACCGGCCGAAACTTGGCTATCTGCCTTTAGTAAACAGACCGAGCTTTGGGACAAATACTTTCCGTTAGCGTTTCATGTGACTTATTGGAACTACATAGGCTGGAAAGACCCCTACGGCAAACGAGTCTTTAGCCAGCGTCAATATGATCATCTTAATGCCAAGCATACTGGCCAAGTTTATACCCCACAGTTTGTGATTAATGGCCAAGAGTGGCGTGGATGGTTCGATCGCAAGCTGGGTGATGTTCTCAGTAAGCCACAAGTTGAGGTTGGCGCTTTGTCGGTTAATATAAAAGGCAATCAGCTCAAGGCTCATTTTAACAACCAAACCGGCAATGATGTGCCACTGACTCTACACCTAGCGTTAGTCGCTGCAGGACTACAAACCAAAGTCACTCGAGGGGAGAATCGCAATAAGCTGTTAGAGCATGACTTTACCGTGCTTGAGCATCAAGAGTTTGAGCCTGAAAAGCAGCATCCACAATCTTTTGTTGGTGAAGTTGTTATTGAAAGTAAGCATATCAACAGCGCAGAAAAACTCGCCTGGGTGGCATGGGTAGAGCAGAGGCATCAACCAATACAAGCTGTTGGAGATTGGTTGCAACCTATCGTTGATTAGTATTGATATTGGGTTCTAGACTCGTCTTAACGTAATTTAGCCGTAGATAAACAAAAGCCCAGCAGTGCTGGGCTTAATTGCAACCAGGAGGTGATTATTCAACGTTCTGGATCTGCTCGCGCATCTGCTCGATAAGTACTTTAAGCTCTACCGCGGCGGCAGTCACTTCTGCGCTGATAGATTTTGAGGCTAAGGTGTTTGATTCACGGTTAAACTCTTGCATCATAAAGTCTAAACGGCGACCTTGTGCGCCACCTTTTTTCAAGATTAGACGCGTCTCGGCAACGTGTGCATCAAGTCTATCCATCTCTTCGGCAACATCCATCTTCTGCGCCATTAATACCATCTCTTGCTCCATACGGGCAGGATCAAGCTCGCCGGTGATTTCAGCTAGACGGTTAGTCAGTTTATCGCGTTGCCATTGCATTACAGCCGGCATGTGTTCACGAACAACTGCTACTTGATCAACAATTTGGTCAAGGCGGGTTTGTAACATGGTGTTGATTGCTTCACCTTCACGGCCACGGGCTTCAATGAATTGATCGATGGCTAAGTTGAAAGCGTTCAGCAGATCTTTACCTAAGGCATCCATATCCTGCTCAGAGCTAGACATCACCCCTGGCCAGCGCAGTACGTCAACGACGTTGAGTTCACCTTGCTTGGCTTCATCTTTTACCCAGTTAGCAGCATTGATTATCTGCTTTGCAAGCTCTTGGTTTAATTGCAGCTCGCTGCTATCACCTTCATTAAGGTCGTAACGCAGATTAACTTCGACTTTACCGCGGTTTAAACGTTTACGTAGACGATCTCTAAGCACGGGCTCTAAGCTGCGGAAATGTTCCGGAAGGCGCAGGTAAGTTTCTAGGTAGCGCTGGTTAACTGAACGGATTTCCCAAGAGGCGGTGCCCCAATCTGCTTTGTGCTCAATGCGAGCATAGGCTGTCATGCTTTGGATCATGGATGATTTCCAGTGTAGTTCGTCTAAGTGAGCTGTGATTATAGCCAGCTTAAGCAGTGCGTCAAAGCAAACTCTGTTTATTCGCTAACAGTTTCAAGCTTTTCTGCTTAGCTGAGGTGATTGAGATGGCATAGTGGTCAACATGTCCCTATAATATGCAGCCAAATTACCCCTTAGCTCTTAACTACAGGAATTCACCATGCGCCCAAGCAACAGAACTCCAGCACAATCTCGTCCAGTGACGATTACCCGCCAATTTACCGCTCATGCCGAAGGTTCGGTATTGGTTGAGTTTGGTGACACTAAAGTCCTTTGTACTGCCAGTTTTGAAGAGGGTGTACCGCGTTTTCTTAAAGGCCAAGGTCAAGGTTGGGTAACTGCTGAGTATGGCATGTTGCCGCGTTCTACTCATAGCCGCATGAACCGTGAAGCTGCTCGTGGTAAGCAGTCAGGTCGTACTCAAGAGATCCAGCGTTTAATCGGTCGCTCATTACGTGCCGCTGTAGATATGAAGCTTTTGGGCGAAAACACCATCGTTATCGATTGTGATGTTATCCAAGCTGATGGTGGCACGCGTACTGCTGCTATTACTGGTGCATGTGTGGCTTTAGTTGACGCACTGAACTGGGCTCGTGGCAAAGGTATATTGAAGACGAACCCACTTAAGTTCCTGATTGCTGCTGTGAGTGTTGGTATCTACAAAGGTGAGCCAATCTGCGATTTAGAATATATCGAAGATAGCGCTGCTGAAACCGACATGAACGTTGTCATGACTGAAACGGGTAAAATGATTGAGATCCAAGGCACCGCTGAAGGTGAGCCGTTCACTCATGAAGAGCTATTAAGCCTATTGGACTTGGCTAAGCATGGTATCCGAGAAATCGTTGATATTCAGAAAGCTTCGTTAAGCTAAACAGCATTTGATATTCGGGCCCTGCGGGGTCCTTTTTGTAAGTGCCTTTTGCCAGCACTTATAATAAAAGTAATTATTATAAAAATTGAATCACCCCTACATATTTTAAGGAGATATTGTGAAAGCCTATCAACGTGAGTTTATTGAGTTTGCCCTTGAGCGTCAGGTACTTCGATTTGGCGAATTTACGTTAAAATCAGGCCGCACTAGCCCTTATTTCTTCAATGCTGGCTTGTTCAATACTGGCCGCGATCTAGCGCGCCTAGGTCGCTTTTATGCGGCAGCGTTGGTTGATTCAGGTATCGAGTATGATCTGTTATTTGGCCCTGCATATAAAGGGATCCCAATTGCAACCACTACAGCAGTAGCCTTGTGTGACCACCACGATATTGATATGCCTTACTGCTTTAACCGTAAAGAGAAAAAAGATCACGGTGAGGGCGGAAGTCTAGTCGGTAGCGAACTACAAGGTCGCGTGATGCTAGTTGATGATGTGATAACTGCAGGCACTGCAATCCGTGAATCAATGGAAATTATCGCTGCTCATAACGCCAAGCTTGCTGGGGTGTTGATTGCACTTGATCGTCAAGAGAAAGGCAAAGGTGAATTGTCGGCTATTCAAGAAGTTGAACGTGATTTTGGCTGTGATATCGTTTCAATCATCAAGCTAGAAGACTTGATTAACTACCTTTCTGAAAAGTCAGGGATGGAAACGGAGCTTGCTTCAGTCAGTGCTTACCGTGACCAATACGGGATCTAAGGCATAGCTTCGGCGACGGAAACCTTGCTTAATCAAAAACTAAAAAACGCTGCGTTGATGACGCAGCGTTTTTTGTTTTAGGCGTAAGACTTATTCTTATACTGCTTAGTATTAGAAGCTAATTACTCAAGAATTCAGCCCGAGTAGCGGGGTTAGATTTAAATATCCCACCCAACGCTGTGGTCGTGGTTGAACTTGTAGAGTCCATAACACCGCGAGATTTAACACAATAATGTACCGCATCCATTTTTACGGCGACATCTTTAGTCTCAAGTAGAGTTTGCAGGGCAACTAATACCTGCTGCGTCAGACGTTCTTGCACCTGTGGGCGCTGAGCAAAGAAGCGCACAATACGGTTAATCTTTGATAAACCGATAATATTCTTACGTGGCAAGTATGCAACCCGTGCTAAACCATCGATAGTCACCAAGTGGTGCTCACAAGTGCTGGTCAGGCTAATGTCATTAACTTTAACCATCTCATCGAAACCCATTTTATTTTCAATGACGGTGATTTTTGGGAAGTTGGCGTAATCGAGACCTGAAAAAATTTCATCTACGTACATTTTGGCAATGCGACGTGGGGTTTCTTCCAAACTATCATCGCGTAGGTCGAGTGACATTAAGGTCAAAATCTCGCGCATATGATGTTCTATTTTGTCTTTACGCTCTTCAGGTGTGAACTCACTGGGCAGCATTGGAGTTTCAAGCCCACGCTCAAGCAGAGCTGTTTGAACCAGTTGCGCTGATTCACTGAGGATAGCTTCTTTTGATGTCATAAGGTCCTCCACTGTAACGGGTAGTGGTACTGTCTCGGTGTTCTTTATTGCGACTCACATTTTTATTGGTATCGCTGAACAGTAATAATAGAGCATTAACGCGGTGCCTTGGCGCTAAGAAGCACGGAGGATACAGCGATTTGTTGCAAATATACACCGAAAAACGTTTTGGGGAGAAGAAAAACCGACTAAATTAGTCGGTTTTTATATTTACAGCATTACAATTTCAGATTGGTTTTTAAGAAGCTAAGCATTTCGTTGTAGTATTTGGCCTTATGCGCATCGTCATAAAAGCCATGACCTTCATCATCCATAACCAGTTTCTTAAACGGGTACTTGTGCTCTTCTAAGGCATCTTCGAGTGCTTCAAACTGCTCGATAGGTGCTCTTTCATCTTCACCGCCATGGACTAGCATAATGTTAGCCTTGAGCTTATCGACATTGTGGGTTGGTGACATTGACTTCAGTAAGCTTTCATTTTCACCTAGCACCTCTTTTAGGTAACGCTTACCTGCTCGGCGGCCTTGTACATCGCCTTCATCGAACATGAGCTGTAGATCGTAAATCCCAGCGAAACCAATAGCACATTTAAACAGATCTGGTTCTATCGCTGAGCTTTGAATTGCTGAGTAGCCACCGAAGCTGCCTCCGACAATACAGATTCGGTCTTTATCTACCATGCCTTGCTCGATAACATACTTAGTGGCATCAATAATGTCGTACTGAATATTTGTTCCCCATTTTTGATGACCTGCATTTTTAAATAGATTGCCGTAGCCGCCTGAACCGCGGAAGTTGACTTGCAGTACTGCTGCGCCTTGGCTGGCGATCATTTGGTTTTGTGGGTCAAAGCCCCAACGGTCTCTTGGGCCGTGAGGTCCGCCATGAGGATTCACAACTAGTGGTAGGTTTTTAGCTTCAACACCGTAGGGTAAGGTTATGTAGCCATGTATTGTTACGCCATCTCTGCTGGTAAATTTAATCGGTTTAATTTCGCCCATTTGGTCTGGGTCTAGCCATTTCTTTTTTGACACCAGATACTCTAGCTTTTTAGTCTTTGTATTAAATAGATAGTAGTCGCCGGGATTACGATCATTGAAGGCTTTGATGATGATTTTATCGGCACTGGTTGTTTGGCTAACTAAATGGATCTGATGCCCCGGTAGAGCAGCTAAAAGTTGTTTAATGAGTTTGGCTGAGGGATCTTTTGAATCGACAAACTCATAAGTTGGGTAACCGTTTTCATACTCGATAGCGTATAGCTTTTTGGTGATAGCGTTAATCCATACATTACTTGGGTCTACCACTTTATCTTGGCTTACGAGCTTTTTATCGCCAGTTTTGATGTTCACTAAGTATACGCCAGCTGGTTTACCTGCTTCGCTTGCGGTGACATATAAGCTATCTTTGTCATCGCTAAATGCAATTGGCTTTATTGCGTCTAAGCCAAGATTTAACTTATCAGTATCTATCCAATTACCGTCATTTCGGTAGTATAATTTAGAATTGACGTAATCTCGGGTGCCACTGACAAAGCGTACAGTGCCGTCATGATCGGTTAGGAAGTTCGGGTAGGTGATGGGCGCGGTTGCTACCTTTTTGCGTCGACCTTTATAAACATCAACGCGATACACTTTTTGAGTGTTTTCTGCCATGTTGCTACCGCCACTCCCCCAGGGAAGTGCTTGAACGAGCATATAACGATCATTTTCTGGCAGTGGATCTAGAATATAAGCTGTGGCGCGTATTGGGGTGTTTTTTTTCAGATTTGAACCTGTTTGCTGTTCGCCTCCTTGATAACCAAACAGGTAAGTAGCCTTAGAGCCGTCGGCATTTACGGCCATTAATTCGCCATAATAGAGCGGGTGGTCACTCCAACCTTTCAAATATTCTTTTTGCATCACTAGTCGTTCATCATTAACCCATTCGTAATGACCTACTTGTGCATTACTTTCAAAGAAAATGGCGTGTACATAGGATCTATCTGCAGCTTTTAGGATAAGTAGCATGTTTTTACCATCTTTTTTGGTAATCACGCTTAGATAATCTCCTGCTGGAGATATTTTGACTTGCGAGAACTCAGCCGAACGGCTGAATAAATTGGCTGCATCGTTGGTTTTTGCTGATGCATAGCAACTAAACCAAGCTAGGCATACTAGGCCAATGGTTTTAATGAGTTTCATACAACTTCCTTGTGAGAACAAATGTTAAACTTTATAAGTGTTTATCACAGGGAAAGTAAACCAAAAGTAGGAGGGAAACAATAGTTTTGTATGATCAGGCAGCATGTTTAGTCTGCTGCCTTTTTGTTTTAGAGTATTTAGCTCTGCAATAATTGCTGCTGCACGAATGTCCACTGTTCGTTAAAGTGCTTAGTCGGTTTAAGCTTAAATTCACTGCGAACAAACTGGGCAATTCGGCCTTCGGCAATCGCCATTAATAAGTTAGCTAACACCGCTTCATCAATGCTAAAGGCTTGCCCTTCGCGTAGACTCTTCTCGCGTAAAATCTGCTTCAGATGAGTTTCAATTTTTGAGAAAAGCTGGCTAATTCGACTGCGTAAACGTTCGTTTTCACCCAATAATGCATCGCCATTGAGCACTCGTGAAATCCCTGGGTTACGTTCGGCAAAAACCAACAGCAGTTGCAGCAATTGCTGGCAGCGCTTCATGGTGTCTTTCTCTTCATCCATGATGAGATTGATACGAGACAGTAATGACTCTTCGATAAACTCAATGAGGCCTTCAAACATCCGAGCTTTGCTCGGAAAGTGGCGGTAAAGTGCGGCTTCTGATACGCCCACTTCTGCTGCCAGTTTAGCGGTAGTGATGCGTTGTCCTGGGCTTGTCTCTAACATGGTCGCTAAACATTGTAGAATGTGTTCGCGGCGATTAATCTTTGGGCTTGCAGCCATTTATCAGTCCTTCACTCGATTACTACTGAGCGAGACGGCAAGGAAACAACGCTCCGTGCTGTCCATAAAATGTAGTGATATGCTTAAATGTGGTTGTTATTTTGTGCCTGAATGGCCAAAGCCGCCTGCACCGCGATCTGAGCTATCAAACTCATCAACAAGCTTAAACTCTGCCTGCACAACGGGAACAAATACTAATTGCGCGAGGCGGTCACCTATTTCTATGGTGAATGGCTCACTGGCGCGATTCCAGCAAGAGACCATTAATGGGCCTTGGTAATCAGAATCAATCAGTCCAACTAAGTTACCGAGTACGATACCGTGCTTATGGCCTAAGCCTGAACGAGGCAGAATAATAGCTGCCAAGCTCGGATCCGCGACGTGTACAGCAATACCCGTTGGAATAAGTACGGTTTCACCAGGCTGTATGGTGAGTGCAGTATCAGTGATTGCACGTAGATCCATACCTGCACTACCTGGAGTTGCGTAGGCGGGTAACGGAAACTGTGTACCAATGCGTGAGTCGAGAATTTTTAGTTCGATCGGTGTTTTCATTTATTTTTTACTTTTTCTGCGATTAGGGTCAGTAATTGCTTGGCCAGAGTTTGCTTGTCGACAGCGGGGAGGTGGGTTACACCATCATGCCAAAAGACGCTAAGCGCGTTATCGTCGCTATTAAAACCAATGCTGCTATTCGACACATCATTGGCGGCAATCATATCAAGTTTTTTGCGCTCAAGTTTACCTTTTGCGTATTGCTCAACATTATTGGTTTCTGCTGCAAAACCAACCGTAAACGGACGTTTTGGATGGCTGGCAACGCTGGCTAAGATATCAGGATTTCGCACTAGCGCAAGCTGCATCTGCTCAGCTGATTTTTTAATCTTACTCTCGGCCACATCCGCAATTCGATAATCAGCTACTGCGGCACAACCGATAAAAATTTGGTTTTTTTCCACTTCTGGCAGCACGGCATCAAGCATCTCTTGTGCCGATTCAACATCGATACGGCTGACATTCGCTGGTGTTGCTAGATTAACGGGGCCCGCAACTAGCGTAACTTTAGCGCCCATTGCTGCTGCGGCACTCGCTAGAGAGAAGCCCATTTTGCCTGAGCTATGGTTAGAGATGTACCTAACGGGGTCGATCGCTTCGCGTGTAGGCCCTGCGGTTAACAGTAAAGAGATGCCTGCTAACAATTTAGGGCCAAAGAACTGTACGGCTTTTTCAGCGATATCCACAGGCTCCAACATTCTACCTGGGCCAACTTCTCCGCAGGCTTGAGAGCCAGAGTCGGGGCCCCAAATCGTCATACCGCGTTGAGCGACTGTGACTAAATTGGCTTGGGTTGCGGCATTGCGATACATCTGCTGGTTCATTGCAGGGCAAAGCACGATAGGCGCTTCGGTGGCTAGGCAAGTCGTGGTGATGAGTTCATCTGCCATGCCGCTACTGATACGCGCAATTAAATTCGCCGTAGCTGGTGCCACAATCACTAAGTCTGCCCAACGAGCTAATTCAATATGCCCCATGGATGCTTCAGCACTTGGGTCAAGTAGGTCGGTCGAGACTGGATAGCCTGATAATGCTTGCAGGGTGAGTGGGGTAATAAATTCCTGCGCGCTCTGGCTCATAACCACTCTAACATCAGCGCCGCGATCTTTTAGTTTGCGAACTAAGTCAGCAGATTTATAGGCTGCAATACCACCGCCAATTCCTAAAAGTACTTTCTTGTTTTTCAAACCCATAGCTACTCTTTCCATAATCATTTTTACAGATCAAAATATTATCCGCGCAGCCGTAAGATATCACAATCACTCTGCAGTTGATGAACAAGTTAGTAAATTGTCGACCATACTCAACTAGAAATAATGACAAGGAGGTTATTGTGGGAATTAAAGATTGGCCGCAGGGTGAAGGACCAAGAGAAAAACTACTACTTAATGGTGCAGAGCACCTGTCGGATGCAGAATTACTCGCTGTATTGCTCAGAGTCGGCTTAAAGGGATTAAGTGCCGTAGAGCTTGCTCGTATGATGATTACGGAGTTTGGTGGGCTTAGAAGCTTACTGACAGCCTCTCAAGCACAAATGTGTCGGCTAGATGGAATAGGCCCGGTTAAGTTTGCTCAATTGCAAGCTGCGGTAGAGATTGGCAAGCGAATTTCGAAAGAAAATCTAAAAAGAGGCAAAATTTTATCGGATCCTGATTTAACTCGAGACTATTTAATGAGACAATTGGGAGATCGTGCCTACGAAGTGTTTGCTATTTTACTACTTGATAGCCAACATCGGGTGATTCAATTCGTTGAATTGTTCAGGGGTACCATTAACTCAGCGTCGGTTTATCCACGAGATGTGGTGAGCTTGGTGCTTGAGAAAAAGGCTGCGGCTGTGATCGTGTGTCACAATCATCCCTCTGGAATTGCAGAGCCAAGTACAGCCGATAGACGAATTACTGAGCGATTGAAACAAGCACTACAAACCATCGATGTTTCCTTGCTGGACCATATGGTTGTAGGCGATCGAGAGATAGTTTCTTTCGCTGAACGAGGGTGGATAGATTAATCTAACCCTTGATCTTTGATTTTAGATCCTGTATAAAATGCGCCCTCTGTTGTGTGCCTCAGGCGACGGCCGTGTTCGAGGTACATTAATGCTCGAGCGTTATATATATTGTTTTGGAGAAGTTTGACATGTCAAGAGTATGCCAAGTAACTGGCAAGAAACCAATGGTTGGTAACAACCGTTCGCACGCGAAGAATGCTACGCGTCGTCGTTTTTTACCTAACCTACAGAATCACAGATTCTGGTTAGAAACTGAAAAGCGTTTCGTTAAGCTACGTATCTCTACTAAAGGTATGCGTATCATCGATAAGAAAGGTATTGAAGTTGTTGTTGCTGAACTTCGTGCCCGCGGCGAGAAGGTATAATAAACCATGGCTAAATCTAAAGGTAATCGTGAGAAGATCAAGCTAGTATCTAGCGCTAAAACTGGTCACTTCTACACGACTGAAAAGAACAAGCGTAACATGCCTGAAAAGATGGAAATCAAGAAATTTGATCCTGTTATCCGTCAGCACGTTATGTACAAAGAAGCTAAAATCAAGTAATAACTCGTTTAAAGCATCTTCAAAAGCCTCTATTTTTAGAGGCTTTTTTTTGGCTTAAATTTACCACGACGCCAAACTCCTGCAGAACAATTAAATCATGATCTTAGTGGCTATAACTATCTAATTTCAGCTATTGGCCTGATAGCCATTATTCACCCTCATTTTCATCCCACTGTTTCAATTAAGAGTCTCAGCCATTTAAGAATTTATGAGATTGCTTAATGTCCGCGTCATTATGGCGTAGTTTGCAACACTATTCACTTATTCGATCTTGATTATATCAAACTCAATCTTTTTAATTTCACAGCTTTGACGTGATATTTGTTAATAAATATAGTGAAAATAAATGCTTTTTAAATGAATTAAAATGCAATATCATTGTAGGTGTTATCAATAAATCAGATTGTTGCGACTGTCTATTTAGACTTAAAGGTGGATTTAGCGTGCGTACTACAGAACTCGTCGATGGTTTTCGTCATTCAGCTTCCTATGTTAACGCCCACAGAGGCAAAACCTTTGTGGTTATGCTTGGCGGTGAAGCGCTTGCTCAGCCGCAGTTTAAAGCCATTATTAACGATATCGCGTTGTTGCATAGTCTAGGGATTAAAATCGTCCTAGTGCACGGTGCTCGTCCACAGATTGATGATGCGTTGGCACAACAAAGCTTAACTCCTGAATATTACAATGGTGTGAGAATTACCGAAGAAGAGACCTTTAAAGTCATTAAACAGGTCGTAGGTGCATTACAGCTTGATATTACGGCGCGGTTGTCGATGAGTTTGAGCAACACGCCTATGCAAGGGGCACAGATTAATGTGGTGAGCGGTAACTTTGTGATTGCACAGCCATTAGGGGTAGAAGATGGAGTTGATTATAGTCTTAGCGGCAGGGTGAGGCGTATAGATAGCCAAGGCTTAAAGCGTCAACTGGACAATGGTGGCATTGTATTGTTAGGCCCTGTGGCTGCATCAGTGACGGGTGAGAGCTTTAACTTAACGGCTGAAGAGGTTGCAACCCAAATAGCGGTAAAACTCAAAGCAGATAAGATGATTGGCTTTAGTGCACATAAAGGAATTATGGATGAGGCTGGCGAAGTGCTTGCAGAGCTGATGCCTACAGATGCGCAAGCCATTCTTAATAATTTGCCTGAACAAGCGCCACTTTGTTTGAGTACCAAGGCATTTTTACAAGCCAGTATCGATGCTTGCAGAAATGGGGTAAGTCGTTGTCACTTTGTTAGTTATTTAGATGATGGAGCACTGCTGCAAGAGCTTTTCTCCCGCGATGGTATCGGCACCCAAATTGTCACAGAAAGTGCCGAACGTCTGCGGCGTGCTTCTATTCGGGATATCGGTGGCATACTCGATCTTATCCGTCCACTGGAAGAAAAAGGCATACTGGTGCGCCGTTCAAGAGAGCAGCTAGAGGTCGAAATTGAGCAGTTTATGCTGATTGAGCGTGACAGTTTAGTGATTGGCTGTGCGGCGTTCTATCCGTTTGAGGAGGATAATGCAGGTGAATTTGCTTGCTTAGTGGTTCACCCTGAGTATCGAGATGCCGATAGGGGCAGTTTGCTGCTGCAAAATATTATTAGCCAAGCGCGGGTGAGAGGTTATTCAAGATTATTTGCACTGACGACACGCAGTATTCACTGGTTCTTAGAGCATGGTTTTAATATTGTTGAAGTTGATGAGTTACCAGGAAAGAAGAAACAGCTCTACAATTATCAACGCAAATCGAAGATCTTAGCGTTGGATCTGTAAACTTGCAGCCGAAAACCTTAGCTTGACATAATATGTCCTCTAGTCAAAGATGAGGTTATCTTATTGACAGGACTAGATGATGACTCAAAGTTTTGCTCTTAATCCTCTAGGCTCAACAGGTACGTTGAGCTTTATTGCCTTACTCATCGGCTTAATTGGAATCGGGGTTTATATTTATTATAAAGCGCTGCCGCAAACGAGTAAGGTTGTTATTGCTGCAGTGTTACTGCCGATGCTGATAGCATTCAGCTGGATGTTCTATAAAGTTAATGATGCAAAACTGATTGTGACGCCGGATTTGGTTACTGTTGATGTGCCATTTTATCGGTTTAGCCTACCGATAGAAGAGGTAGATTTAATGGGAGTGCGTCAATTAAATTGGTCAACAGGAGCTGATATTGAATTTAAACCCGATCTTCGGGTTAATGGCGTGGGTATGCCTGGATTTCAATTAGGCTGGTTCAGTTTAGTCGGTCACTCGAAAGCATTTGTTGCGGTCACAGAAGCTGACAATGTGCTGTTAATCCCGACTACCAAAGGTTATTCGATACTATTAGACCTTGAGCAACCCGATACACTGTTAAGCCACTTGCGGTAAAACTATTTCTCGGACGGGTGAGATGGTTATTGTTGGTAAAATAATAAAAAGCGAACCCAATTAGGTTCGCTTTTTTACATTGGTAAGGATTACTTTTTTTGTTTGCGCTTATAAAACATGTCGGTAGTGAAAAGCGCAAGAGCAGCCCAAATAAAGCCAAAAGTAATGCCTTTTTCCATATCGAAAGGCTCGTTATACAAGCTAACTGCGAGGATAAACATAATACTTGGGCCAATGTACTGAAAGAATCCCAGCATAGTGAAAGGGATCCTGACGGCAGATGCGGCAAAGCATAGCAGTGGTATTGTGGTGACGACTCCCGCAGCCAGCAGCAATGAGTTCAACTGCATATCGTTGTTCATCAGGTGTGTCATTGAGTCACCCATATTGGTAAGCAAGTAAAACAGTGCGATAGGCATTAAGATTGCTGTTTCAACCAGCAGACCCGTTTTCGCATCGATATTCACCTTTTTACGCAATAAGCCGTAACAGGCAAAAGAACCTGCCAAGCCCAGCGATACCAATGGTATTGATCCAAATGAAATTAGTTGTACTGATACCCCGATCGCGGCCAGTGATACTGCGGCCCATTGTAGTTTGCGCAGGCGTTCACCTAGGAATAGCATCGCCAAGAGCACGTTAACAAGGGGATTGATAAAATAGCCTAGACTGGCATCTAACATGTGGTCGTTGTTAACGGCCCAGATAAATAGCAACCAGTTAGCTGCAATTAAACAGGAGGTTATACATAAGACGGCCAATTGCTTTGGCTTTTTAAGTAATTGTCTGGCGCGACCAAAACCGCCGAAGAGGCTCATCAGCATAGCGACAAAAACAAATGACCAAAGTACACGGTGCAGCAAAATCTCTGCAGCAGACACATCGGTAAGCAATTTAAAGTACAGCGGAGCAAAGCCCCACAGGGTATAAGCGCAAATGGCAAACACTATGCCTTTACGATGTTCATTATCTTGCATTGGAATGTGCTAAAAAGAGGGAGTAAGTGGTGATTGTAATCTTGCCTAAGCGCAGACTCAAGCTAACCGCGCTGTTTATCCGCACTGCTGGTAACGTCATCTCAATCAATAAACAGATTATTCATGGCATAAAACGCCGCATATAACGGCATTTTAACGCTATCAGCCAACCATATAGGTACCGGTGCCGAAGGCAATGTGGTCACCCTTTTCGTTATGTAGCTCCATTCTCGAAACTGAAACTCGATTTCCGGCGCGGATCACGGTGCCGGTGCCAGTAAAAATCTCGCCACGGCCAGGACGTAAATAATCAACCCTTAGATCGATAGTACCTAATGTCTGAATACGCTTTTCTAGCTCCTCAAGGCTCCAATCGTCACGACTGGCGACTAAGCCCGAAAAAGCGGTGAGCCCGCCGACGACGTCAAGGACGGTGGCGGTTACGCCCCCATGCAATATTTGCTGATGGATATTACCAATTAATTCAGGCTTCATTTTTACGACAACTTCTACACCGTCCACATCATAACGCTTGATATCCATCCCAAGTAAGTTATGAAAAGGCACATGCTTGTCAAAAACTTCTGCAACCCTGCGTAATGTTTCCTGTTGAATAATATTGCTCATACGGCTCCCTGCGTGTTCCTAGTAGGATCAATCGCTTAGTATTAGAGCATTTAATCTATCGCTAATGGAGCCTGTGTTGCAAGTTTAAATTTTGGCCGATAAATCGTTTCAAGAGAGACAAGAGAGGTTCGCTCGATTAGAATGGTCGGCCTTATGATTAACACAGGTTCACTATGGATCAGGCGGCACTCGAACATCCGGTCGATCAATTATCAGCAAGCCTTCAGTCGGTATTTGGTTATCGCACGTTTAGGGATGGCCAGCGTGAAGTAATTGAACAGATCTGTGCCGGCCAAGATTGCTTGGTGATCATGCCGACTGGCGGTGGTAAAAGCCTATGTTATCAGCTGCCCGCACTGCAACTTTCTGGTTTAACTGTGGTTGTTTCACCGCTGATCTCATTAATGAAAGATCAGGTTGATAGCCTTATTCAGACCGGTGTTTCGGCAGCTTATCTTAACTCTTCTCAGCCAAGAGAAGAGAGCCTAAAGATCTTACAGCAGATGCGTTATGGCGAACTAAAACTGCTATACGTATCGCCAGAAAGGTTGTTGCAAGCCAGCTTTATTGATCGTTTGCACGAGTTAAATATCTCGCTATTTGCTATTGATGAAGCTCACTGTATTTCCCAGTGGGGTCATGATTTTAGACCCGAATATGCCGCGCTTGGACGTTTACGTCAGCAGTTTCCTCAAGTGCCGATTATGGCGTTAACAGCAACGGCAGATAATGCCACGCGCGTCGATATCTGCGAGCGGTTAACCATTGAACCATTTTCGCTACTCACCAGCTTCGATAGACCTAATATTCGATATACCGTTGCTGAAAAGCTTAATGCCGCCAACCAGCTACGACAGTTTATTGATGCGCAGAATGGGAATAGCGGTATTGTTTATTGCAGTAGCCGTCGTCGAGTGGATGAGGTTGCTGACCGTTTGCGTATGCAGGGGCATCAAGCTGAGGCATACCATGCTGGTAAAACCCAAGAAGAGCGGGCTGATGTCCAAGACCGGTTCTTAAAAGATCAACTCGATATTGTCGTTGCCACGGTCGCTTTTGGTATGGGGATCAACAAATCAAATGTGCGTTATGTGGTGCATTACGATATCCCGAAAAGTGTCGAGGCCTACTACCAAGAAACCGGACGAGCAGGCCGTGATGGTTTGGACTCTGAAGCTTTGATGTTGTTTGACCCTGCTGACATTGGCAGAGTCAGGCACCTTATTGAACAGTCAGAGCCCGGGCCACAGCAGCAAGTTGAGTTCCATAAACTCAACACCATGGCTGCGTTCGCTGAGGCGCAGACTTGTCGCCGCCAAGTGTTGCTGCACTATTTTGACGAAAGTGCGTTAGAACCATGTGGTAACTGTGATATCTGTTTAGACCCACCTAAGAAGTATAATGGCATTCAAGATGCGCAAAAGGTGCTGTCGTGTATCTATCGGCTTGGACAGCGCTTTGGTGTCAATCATCTTATCGAGGTGCTGCGAGGTTCAAAAGCTGCCACTGTAATGGATAGAGGCCATAATAAACTTTCAACCTGGGGCATTGGCAAAGAGAAAAGTCATGAACATTGGTTGAGTGTGATTAGGCAGTTGATCCATCTTGGGCTTGCTAATCAGGACATTACTCGAGGTTCATCGGTAACGCTTAATCCATCAGCACGCATGGTGTTAAAAGGCGAGGTGGAGTTGTTACTCGCAGAGCCAAGAATCGTGATTCAAACCACTAAGCGTCGCGGTCATAACCCGAAAGCGCCGCTTAACTATGATCGTAAGCTGTTTGCTCGATTGAAGTTATTAAGGCGAACACTGGCTGAAGAGTTAGATGTACCACCATACTTAGTTTTTAACGATGCAACTTTGGCTGAAATGGCTGCAATATTGCCGACAAGTCCCGGTGAGTTATTGGCTGTCAATGGAGTTGGTGAACGTAAGTTGGAGCGTTTTGGCGGTGAGTTTTTAGATGAGATTGAAAACTACTTAGCGGAAGGTTAGCAGGACAATCAGTTAACTTTTAGCTTTCTCAACTGGCTGATATTGGCTCGCTTGATCATCGACTCTAAATTATCAAACTGCTGCATACAGGCAAGACCAATATTCACTTTGGAGTCTTCTTGCCAAACTTTAATGGTACTTGCTAATTGATCAATGACGTTTATTGCCCCTTGCTCAGAGGTGTGCGGCAGCATAATTACGATCTGCTGATCATTTTGCTGTAAAAGCACATCCTGCTCTCTGAGCTTAGTTTTTAACTGCTCTATCACTATTGGCACGTCTGTTTTAAAAATGTGGTTAGGGTTAAAGACTAATAATGACAACGGATAACCCGCCTGCTTGCTTATGTTTAACAGGTCTTCAAGTGACTTCTTTTTATCAACTTTAGTATCTAGATTCAGTACTATTTGCTCTGGCTGCGTTGGTTTCGGTGCTTTCTTTTGATGCCAAGTAATGAATATGATTAGGCTGATGATCATGAGAGCGATAGGGAAAAGTGAACTGGGAATAATGCCGTTTACAGTTGTTGCTGTCATGAGAGAATGATTAGGCGCGGCTATCTGCTCCTCACGACTTAACCCCGACTTGAGTTGCGATAACCAAATATTTTTAATTGATAGTGTCTCGCTTTCTAGTGCCTCTAATTGTTTGAGTTGATATTGATAGGCCTGTGAGAACTTTCCCTGTTTAGCAAAATAGTTTGCCAAGGTGGCATAGCTATGTTTCAAATCTGAGTAGCGCGCTTTCTCTTTCGCTAACGATATAGCCTGCTCCATTAATGTGAGACCAGCAGCTTCGCGGTACTGTTTCAGCTTGATCCGAGCATTGAGCGATAAAGCGCTAATAGTGCCGATGGAGTCTGCTTCCTTGCGAAAGGTCGCCAAACTAAGGTTAATCAGTTGTTCTGCGCTACTGTATTTACCACTATCAAAATCAATTAAAGCGATTGCATTGTAAGCAATGGCGAGCTCTAGTGGGGTACTGAGTTCAGCGAGTGTAACCCTGGCTATTTGGGTGTATTTATCTCGCAGATTCGGCTGTTGATTTTGCTGAGCGAATCGGGCCATATCCAGCGCAATGAAAAGCTTCACTTTACCTAGCGTTGTGGGTTCATCCAGTGCTTTTTTGAGGTTTGTTGCCGCTTCTTTGGGCTCACCAATATCGGCTAACTGCTTAGCCATTGAGGTATATAAGTAACCTTTTGGAGGCCAAGTCCAGCGCTGATCTTGTAAAGTGATCTCGGGATAAATATCCAGGGCAAGTCTTATGTCTTCAATTGCAGCATTGTTGTGTTTTACATCGGCATTGAGCTTACTTCGCAGCCAGAGCCCACCGATTAGGGCTTGAGGTTGTTTTAGTTTGCGCGACAATGAAATGGAAGAGTATAGAAGCGGTAGTGCTTGCTGGTAGTCGCCAAAACTTGCATAAGCTTGCGCCATGCAATTTAGAAAATAGGGCCTGGCATGCTCAAGCGCTAATTGCTTTGCTTTGGCATCATTCAAGCGAGCCAGATTAATGGCGGCAGCATTTTCACCCAATTGAATATAGGACTCACATTTGAGTGCGTTTAAGCGCATCAATATAGTGTCAGATCTTGATACACCCAAATAGTGACGCTCAAGCGCATTGATCTCTGATAATGCTTTGCTTGGATATTGGTAGACGAGTGTATTTAACTGATCTAGTTGTTCCAACGTACCGCCAAATACTGGGGAAACCCATAGTATTAGACATAGTACGATGCTCCTAAAGTCCATTTGTAGCTCCAGTAGTGACTCTATATCCGCTTTCCAATAGCAGAGTGGGGCTATTATAACCATTTTATCTAAAAATATGCATAAAAAAGCTTAACAGTTGAGAATATTGCGACTTAACAGCATTATTAGAGATGCTGCGCAATAATATCGCCTTCAAAGTCTTTTTTGTAGGGTTAATCATCAAGGTTGTAATTTTTGTGAGCAATGTTCAGTTTGTGAAATGCCTAAGTTGAGCAATTTAGGCTTGACATAGATGGCTGCTCGCGTTAAAAATTAACCCAAGCAGCAGAACACGCTGACATAGTTATCTAGAAAAGTTGAATAACCATTTATGAAGCATACAAGCACTTTACTCATACTCCTCAGTCTCATTCTCGCAGTCACTGCGCGGAGGATATAGTGCTACACGCTTAAGAAAGCCTGCATTTATAAACCCCGCGAACAATTCGCGGGGTTTTTTGTATTTAAATTGCCTGAAAGCATAACTGAACGTTTGAAGTTCAATGGAGAGAATAGATGTCTGACCGCGTAATTATATTTGACACGACACTACGTGATGGTGAGCAAGCATTAGCTGCCAGTTTAACGGTTAAGGAAAAACTTCAAATAGCGTTAGCATTGGAACGATTAGGCGTTGATGTTATGGAAGTGGGGTTCCCCGTTTCTTCTCCTGGTGACTTTGAATCAGTACAGACAATTGCTAGAACGGTAAAAAATAGCCGTGTTTGTGCCCTATCCAGAGCACTAGAGAAAGATATTGATGCTGCGGCACAAGCATTATCGGCTGCTGATCAGTTCCGTATCCATACTTTTATATCAACATCAACCATTCACGTTGAGAGCAAGCTAAAGCGCTCATTCGACCAAGTATTAGAAATGGCTGTTGGTGCGGTTAAATATGCGCGCCGATTTACTGATGATGTCGAGTTCTCCTGTGAAGATGCTGGCCGCACTCCCATCGATAACTTATGCCGAATGGTAGAGGAAGCGATTAAGGCTGGCGCTCGCACGATTAACATTCCTGACACCGTGGGTTACACAGTACCAAGTGAATTTGGCGGTATTATTCAGACCTTGTTTAATCGCGTCCCGAATATCGATCAAGCGGTCATCTCTGTGCATTGTCATGATGACTTGGGTTTGTCCGTAGCTAACTCTATTACAGCTGTGCAGCATGGTGCTCGCCAAATTGAGTGTACCGTGAATGGCATCGGAGAACGCGCTGGTAACTGTTCTCTGGAAGAGATAGCGATGATCCTTTCTACCCGTCAAGGTGAGCTAGGTTTAGAAACAGGCATTAATGCAAAAGAGATCCACCGCACCTCTAGTTTGGTCAGTCAGCTATGTAATATGCCAGTACAAGCTAATAAGGCAATTGTTGGCGCGAATGCTTTTACACACTCTTCAGGTATTCACCAAGATGGCATGCTTAAAGCGCAAAATACCTATGAGATTATGACGCCTGAAAGTATTGGTCTTAACCGTAACAACTTGAATATGACTTCGCGCTCAGGCCGACATGTCATTAAGCACCGCATGAGTGAGCTTGGTTACGGTGAGCAAGACTATGATATGGATGTTCTATACGAAGACTTCCTTGTACTTGCAGACAAGAAAGGGCAGGTATTTGATTATGATCTTGAAGCATTGGCCTTTATGGAAGCGCAAGCTGAAGATGATGACCATTTTAAATTGCAGCAGTTAGTTGTACATTCAGATTCAACAGAAGGCAGTGCAACTGCCACGGTTAAAGTTGAGGTGAATGGCGAAACAGTTACCGAAGCGGCCATTGGTAATGGCCCTGTTGATGCCGCTTATAAAGCGGTCGCACGCGCAAGTGGTTGTGAAATTGATATCACCAGTTATCAACTGGGCGCGAAAGGCGAGGGGCAAAATGCACTGGGTCAAGTCGATATCACTGCTAGTTACCGCAACCAGAATTTCCATGGTGTTGGCCTGGCAACTGATGTTGTCGAAGCATCTGTGAAGGCCTTAATTCATGTGATGAACCTGACTTGGCGCGCGGATAAAGTTGCTGATTGCAAACAAAAAATACAACAAGAGAAGCGCGTGTTAGGCGGTGTTTAGGCTTTAGGCACCCAAGTGTTTCATGTACCCGATTTTAGATTATAAAGAAAATTAAAGGAGTTAGTTGTCGTATGAGTTATCAAATAGCTGTATTAGCTGGAGATGGGATTGGTCCTGAAGTCATGGCGGAAGCCCGTAAAGTACTTACGGCTGTAGAGGAACGTTTTGCCCTTTCTATTGAGTATACTGATTACGATGTTGGTGGCGCTGCGATTGATAGCCAAGGTTGTCCGCTGCCGGACGCGACACTTAAAGGCTGTGAAGCTGCTGATGCGATTCTTTTTGGCTCAGTAGGCGGTCCTAAGTGGGAGCACCTAGCACCCAATGATCAACCTGAGCGCGGTGCATTATTGCCGCTACGTGGACACTTTGAGTTGTTCTGTAATATGCGCCCAGCAAAATTGCATGCGGGTCTTGAGCATATGTCGCCGCTACGTAGTGATATCTCATCACGTGGTTTTGATGTGCTGTGTGTACGTGAACTCACCAGTGGCATTTACTTTGGTAAACCGAAAGGGCGTCAAGGCGAAGGTGAGAATGAAGAAGCGTTCGATACCATGCGTTATACCCGTAAAGAGATCACCCGTATTGCTAAGATTGCCTTTGAGACTGCTCAAGGTCGCCGCAAAAAGGTGACCTCTGTTGATAAAGCGAATGTACTTGCTTGTTCTGTACTTTGGCGTGAAGTGGTAGAAACGGTTGCTAAAGATTACCCAGATGTTGAGCTTGAACATATCTATATCGACAATGCGACTATGCAACTACTGCGTCGTCCTGATGAGTTTGACGTCATGCTTTGTTCAAACCTATTTGGTGATATTATCTCTGATGAAATAGCCATGCTTACAGGCTCTATGGGGCTATTGTCGTCTATCAGTATGAATAGTTCTGGTTTTGGTTTATATGAACCCGCAGGCGGCAGTGCGCCAGACATTGCTGGTCAGGGTATTGCTAACCCAGTGGCGCAGATTTTGTCTGCAGCACTACTACTTCGCCATAGCCTAAAGCAAGAAGCGGCTGCTACTGCAATTGAAACTGCAGTGGGCAAAGCATTAAGTGATGGCTACCTGACTGGCGAGTTGCTATCGAGCGAAGAGCGTCATAATGCAAAATCAACCAGTGAAATGGGCGATTATATTGCCCAGCTTGTAAAAGAAGGTGTTTAACAATGGCTAAGACATTATATGAAAAGGTATGGGATGCACATATCGTGGTTGCCGCCGAAGGTGAAGCGCCAATTATCTATGTTGATAGGCATTTAGTGCATGAGGTGACATCACCTCAAGCGTTTAGTGGTTTAGAGGTCGCAGGTCGTAAAATGCGTGCGCCTGAAAAGACTTTCGCCACTATGGATCATAACACCTCAACAACTAGTGCAAGTCTTGATGCACTTAGCCCTATGGCACGCACTCAAGTACAAACTCTTGAGCGAAACTGTAAAGAATTTGGCGTCAGACTTTATGATATCCATCATAAGAACCAAGGTATTGTGCATGTTATGGGCCCTGAGTTGGGCATCACTTTACCTGGAACTGTGATTGTTTGTGGTGATTCACATACCGCGACTCATGGTGCCTTTGGCGCACTAGCCTTTGGTATTGGTACTTCAGAAGTTGAGCATGTTATGGCGACGCAAACCTTGCGTCAGCTAAAAGCCAAAACCATGAAGATTGAAGTACGCGGTCACGTGGCAGAGGGCATTACTGCTAAAGATATTGTGCTTGCGATTATTGGTAAAATCGGCATGGATGGTGGTACTGGTTATGTGGTTGAATTCTGTGGTGAAGCGATAGAAGCGCTCACAATGGAAGGGCGCATGACGGTGTGTAACATGGCGATTGAGATGGGCGCTAAAGCGGGCATGATAGCGCCTGATGCAACGACTGCAGAGTATCTTAAAGGGCGTGAATTTGCACCTAAAGGCGATAACTGGCAGCAGGCTTTAGCGGCATGGGCTGAATTGAAAACTGATGCTGATGCGACATTCGATGCAACAGTGGTATTGCAAGCTAGTGACATTGCGCCGCAGCTAACTTGGGGGACTAACCCTGGACAAGTGGTCGCGATTGACCAACTGGTACCTAATCCTGCTGAAGAGACTAACTCAACAGTTCGTTCAAGCATCGAAAAAGCGCTTGAATATGTTGATTTAAGCGCAGGTACTTTAATGACAGACGTTGGGATCAATAAGGTCTTTATTGGTTCGTGTACTAACTCACGCATAGAGGATCTACGTGCTGCTGCCGTGCATGCCAAAGGGCGTCAGGTTGCAGACGGCGTTAAGGCGATAGTCGTGCCAGGTTCAGGGTTGGTCAAAGAGCAAGCCGAAGCCGAAGGCTTAGATAAAATATTTTTGGATGCAGGCTTTGAATGGCGTTTACCTGGTTGCTCAATGTGCTTAGCGATGAATGACGATAAGCTAGAAGCTGGCGATCGCTGTGCGTCGACAAGTAATCGTAACTTCGAAGGGCGACAAGGGCGAGGCAGTCGTACTCACTTAGTGAGTCCTGCTATGGCTGCAGCTGCTGCAGTTGCTGGTCATTTTGTTGATATCCGTAAACCTTACTAGAGAGTTAAGTTATGCAACCATTTATTGCACACACAGGGCTTGCGGTTATCATTGATAGCGCAAACGTTGATACTGATCAGATCATTCCAAAACAGTTTTTGTCGAAGGTCACTCGTGATGGTTTCGGTATTCACCTATTCCATGATTGGCGCTATCTAGATGATGCTGGCGATCAGCCTAATCCTGATTTTAATTTAAATAAACCGCGCTATAAAGGCGCGTCAATCTTGGTATCGCAAGAGAACTTTGGCTGTGGCTCAAGCCGTGAGCATGCGCCGTGGGCATTAGCTGACTTCGGTTTGAAAGCGATTATTGCGCCGAGCTTTGCTGATATTTTCTATGGTAATTCGATTAATAACGGTTTATTGCCCGTTAAGTTGACTGAAGCTGAAGTTGAGCAAATTATGGCTGAAGTTGTAGCGTTACCAGGTGCAGAAGTGACCGTTGATCTGCAAGCATTAACAGTAACCTCACCATCTGGCGCCGCGTTTAGCTTTGAGATAGCTGAATCGGCTAGGCATAACCTGCTTAATGGACTTGATGCTATTGGGCTAACTTTGGCTCATGCCGATGCAATCAGTCACTACGAAGAAAATCTTCCGGCTTGGAGAGCTTAACGCGAATCTTAAGTAATATGCTTTAAGCGTACACTTGTACCATGCTGTTGATATATCAAAGCCATTTAGCGTTAAAGCTAGGTGGCTTTTGTTTTAATTGCAGATGGCATTGATTTAATGTTCTGTATTAAAAGGTTATTTTTCACATCTGTTAGTAAGGCTTTGAATTTTGGTTTTGTGCTAGTCATTTATGCTGTTGGTTGAGCTTATTTTGAGTGAACACCTGTCTACTTGCTGTTCTTTTGTAAGTTGTTGTATTTCTAGGTTTTGTCTGGTTATGTGCCCATGTTTCATTTCTACTTAGCGAGCTTTTTTGCCGGTTTGTATTCTATTTCTTATTTTAAAACGTGATCTCTCTTTTGTTTTCACTGCCCTTCTTGTGTTTCTCCAGTGTTTTACGCTGTTTTTATTAAAACACTTGTAAAGATATTCTGTGGTTGTAAAATCCGCTCCACTTTTAAGTGGAGTAATTGCTCTACTTGTTGTAATTACATAATTAGAGAATACAAATGAATAAGCGTTTATTAACACTTGCCGTTAGTACGGTACTTTTGGGGAATGTAACACAGGTTCAAGCTGCTGGATTTCAGTTAGCTGAATACTCAGCTACGGGACTTGGGCGTGCGTTTGCTGGTGAAGCGGCAATGGCTGATAACGCGGCTGCACAGTTTCGTAACCCTGCAATGCTTACCTATTTAAATGGTACTCAAATGACAGCTGGTGCGATCTTGGTCATGCCGAATATTGATATCAATGGTGAAGTGACTTATGTCGATGGCACTAATCCTACATCTGCTCACGACATTGCCGATGATGCTGTTATTCCTAATTTCTATGTCTCTCACCAGATAGATGATAACTGGTTTGTTGGTTTAGCACTTGGCAGTAATTTTGGTATGGCAACTGAACTGGATGACAACTTCCGTGGCACTCAGTTTGGTAATGAAGCATCAGTTACCACGATAGAGATCAATCCTAACGTCGCTTACCGTATCAACGATCAGTTTAGTATCGGTGGCGGTGTGCGCTTTGTGATTGGTGAAGGTAGCATTGGCGCAAAAAGCTCAGCTGATACTGTTCTTCCTACACCAGTTGGTAACTTACCAGTACCGAAAGGTACCGCATTGAAGTACATGGAAGGAGATGATACCGCTTGGGGATGGCAATTAGGCGGTGCTTGGCAGATAAATGCTGACAACAGAGTTGGTTTTAACTACCGCTCAGCAGTAGATCAAAACCTTGAAGGCGAAGCTAATGGTTTAGCCTTTAACCCAATGGACCCAACTTTGAAAATGGCGGGTTCTATGGAGCTGTCATTACCTGCAACGGCAGAGCTTGCTTCTTACCATCAATTAAGTGAAAAACTTGCTATTCATGCCAGCATTAACTGGACTGATTGGAGTTCTTTCGAGAAGTTAGAAGCGGTTATTCCTGAATTATCTGAGCCTACTCAGCTAGTGAAGCAAGAAAACTGGGAAGATAACTACCGTTTTGCGCTGGGTACGACCTATCAGTTGAACGACACTGTAAGCATGCGAGCGGGTGTTGCTTACGACAAATCTGCAGTGTCTGATGCTAACCGTACTCTGACAATTCCTGAGATGGATCGTCTATGGTTGAGTGCAGGTATGGGTTACCGTATTAGCGAAAATTTTGATATGGATTTTGGTCTGACTTATATCTTTGCTGATGAATCTCCAGTTGTTGAACCGCGTCCAGGTATCCCATCAGATGATTCTTCTGCTTACTTTGGTGGTACTTTTACCGGCACTACCAGCGGTAATATTTTGTTAGTCGGTATCCAAACAAGCTACCGCTTTTAAAGTGTACGACTAACAAGTTGGCATGTATTTAACATGTTTGCCGGTAAGTTTAAGCCTCGCATTAGCGGGGCTTTTTACTTTGTTAGCTATTGGATTATTAGGTGGCTTTCATGGTAAAAGAGTTAACTTGCAGTGGTATAAGAGCGGCTGATTTTCAAATTCAGTACTCGACATAACCCCGTGTTTTTGCTGGAACTCACTTTAACTAAAAATAGAGGTTTCAAATGAATATTAGATCTCTGAACTTATCGGTTTGTTTGCTGTTAATCAGTTTTGTCCCTGCCTATTCTAGTGCCGATGATGTAATGCCAAGCAATACTAATGCTTCGATTGAGGTTGTTGAGCAGTTTATAGAGTCTTTTAATGAACATAACGTCGGGAAACTCTTATCGCACACAACCGACACTGTGCATTGGCTCAATATATCGGGCAGTAAAATGCTGATAGAGACCTCGTCTAAAAATGAGCTTGGTTCGGCGATGGCGGACTATTTTCAAACGCTGCCGGATGCCAAAGCCACGTTGACGCAGGCGGTGAGCTCAGCCAATTATGTGAGCACTGTAGAAAAGGTGACTTGGAGTCATGACGGTGAGCTAGACAGCCAATGTAGCATCGGGGTTTATGAGCTAAAACAGGGAAAAATTAATGCTGTGTGGTATTACCCTGCCCATGCCTGTGACCTTGAGTCTGGCGGCGATAATATCGTGCAACCAGAAATCGGTTTACTAAAAGATACACGTCAATAAGGAAGTTTTTGTGTCAAAGAAATATGTCATCGCATTGGATCAAGGTACCACGAGTTCAAGAGCGATTGTTTTCGATCACGATGCCAATATGGTGGCGAGCTCACAACGAGAATTTGGCCAAATTTACCCACAACCAGGTTGGGTAGAGCATGATGCTATGGAGATCTGGGCATCACAAAGCTCAACCTTAATTGAAGCGCTAGCACGAGCTGATATTCATAGTGAAGATGTCGCTGCGATAGGGATCACCAATCAGCGTGAAACCACGGTTATCTGGGATAAAGTGACTGGTAAACCGGTGTATAACGCCATTGTGTGGCAATGCCGAAGAAGCAAAGCTATCTGTGATGAGTTAAAGGCGCAAGGGTTAGAAGAGTACGTAAAAGACGCAACTGGCTTATTGTTAGACCCTTACTTTTCAGGGACTAAAATTAAGTGGATCCTTGATAACGTTGAAGGTGCAAGGGCGCGGGCTGAAAAGGGCGAGTTACTGTTTGGTACCATCGATAGCTGGCTGGTATGGAAGCTTACCGAAGGTAAAGTGCATGTCACAGACCCAACCAATGCCTCCCGAACGCTATTGTTTAATATTCACCAACAAGCTTGGGATGAAAAGCTGCTGGAAGCGTTAGATATACCGCGCTCTCTTCTGCCAGAGGTTAAACCTTCATCTGCTGTCTATGGTCAAACCCGCATTGCAGGTGAAGGCAGTAGTATTGCCATCGCAGGTATTGCTGGTGATCAACAGTCAGCGCTATTCGGCCAACTCTGTATTGATGAAGGGATGGCAAAAAATACCTATGGAACAGGCTGTTTTTTACTGATGAACACCGGTGCTGAGGCGGTAAGATCTCAACATGGCTTATTAACAACCATTGCCGTGGGCGCTAAAGGTGAAATCAACTATGCACTTGAAGGCTCGGTATTTATGGGCGGAGCAACGATTCAATGGCTGCGTGATGAACTTGGCCTGATCCGAGATGCGCAAGATACCGAGTACTTTGCATCAAAAGTCGACGACACCAATGGCGTATATCTAGTGCCAGCTTTTGTTGGATTAGGCGCACCTTATTGGGATCCTGATGCGAGAGGGGCTTTAGTGGGGTTAACTCGCGGGGCTAATCGCAATCATATTATTCGTGCAGCCTTGGAAGCGATTGCTTATCAAAGTCGGGATCTGCTTGATGCTATGAGTAAAGATAGCGGGGTAGAGCTAAAACAGATAAAAGTCGATGGTGGAGCGGTTGCCAATGACTTTTTAATGCAGTTTCAAGCCGATATTACCAATGTGGATGTGTTGCGCCCAGAGTTAACCGAAACCACAGCCATGGGGGCAGCTTTTTTAGCTGGACTCGCGGTAGGTTTTTGGAACTCTACAGCAGAGCTTAAACATAAGGCGGTCGTTGAGCGACGCTTCAAACCACAGCTTAATGATGCGCAGAGAGTAACACTTTATAACGGCTGGCAAGAGGCTGTGGCGAGAACGCGCTAAACATTGATGTCAATATGCCCAAAAGGCGAGTCATCCTCGTCTTTTATATGACTTGATGCTTGCTGTGGCTCATCTTCTCTTCTGTCTTCAACGTAATTTTTACGCCTTTCTAAGCTAGGATCGAGTTGATAAAGTGTTGACGGGTTTTTACGTCTATCTTCACGGGACTGACGCCTTTCTAAGTGGGGTGGCAGCTGAGCTTGAGGCTGTTCATGGCTATCAGCGGCTATTGCTGCGCTGCTATCAACCGGCTTTACGCCTTTTTTCTGTTTGATTTCACGTAGAGGTGGCCGAGCTAGCATGGCATAAACGCTGTCTAAACTAATCATAGAACCTCCATGTTGTAATACCAATTGCATTAAAAGTTTGACCATTCAACGGGAATTCGAAACGCTGCAGGCAAGTAGTGGGATTTGTGCTAATAGTTATTCTATATCCAAATCCCATAATGAAGCATACAGCGTTTTGCCAATTTTTTACCTCTGCCGCACTTCGTGAGTCCCTCAGTCTTTCCACTTCTGCTTTGCATTGGCTTAAAAGGGAATAACCATTTCTTTACCAATGCGCTTTGAATTGAAAAGACTGATGGGCTCTGAACGGATCAAATACTTAATGCAATTGGTATAAGTTATTGATTACTTATATATCGGCAGCTTGCGGTTAAAATTTAGTCAAATATGAGCTATATAATAAAAATTATTGCGAATGACACTATTTGATCTGCTGTGAAAGCAGATCCCTTATCTGAAAGCGCGGCGAAGTGCATATGGCTCTCGATAGAATCGAAAATGGGTTAAATATCGTTAACCTAATTTTAGTTGCTAGATATTGAAGCTAGATTTTTAGCCAATAGCGAGTGTAATTTAGGCTTCATTAATGAAGAGCAAAGGGGAATAAACTCCACTTAAGTGTTACTGCAAGTCCACTGTACCGCTCTCTTCTGTCTGTTTTTCCTACTTTTTAGATATTTATAATAACCCATCTCCCACAAAAATCCCTATTTGTGCACTCGATAGCATTTAGATTAAAACTCCCTGCTAACCCGCTTGGTTACTGGATTTTAAATAACACCGACCCCTTGACAATTCTTGCATTGTGTCCCTAAACTTAGCTGTTGTGGGTAAATGTGGATATTTGTGGATTTTTGATAATTTAACAAGGACGACATAACGTGTTTTCTGGGGCGAGCGCTATCAATTTAGATGCGAAAGGACGAATTGCGATGCCAAAACGGCACCGTGAGCCTTTGCACGCCCATCATAACAGTCAATTAGTGATCACTGTCGATATCCAATCGCCCTGTTTACTGCTCTATCCAGTGCAAGAGTGGCAGACAATAGCGGTTAAATTATCTCAATTATCAGATACCCAGCCAGCGGAGCGAGCCATTAAGCGCATGTTACTCGGCTATGCCCATGAATGTGAATTAGACGGCAATGGCCGCATTCTGTTACCAACTCCCTTACGTCAATACGCCAATTTGGAAAAACGGGCGATGTTAGTCGGGCAACTTAATAAGTTTGAGTTATGGGATGAAGCTGCATGGCAACAGCAGATTGAAGAGAGTCGCATTGCGATTCTTAATGAAGATTTAGCAGCTAACCAACGTTTAGCTGATTTTTCGCTCTAATGAGCGATATTAACCAAATAGAAGATAAACATGATGCAATCATTTGAACACCTATCGGTTTTGCTGACAGAAACCGTAGCGGGCCTAAATATACGCGAAGATGGCATCTACATAGATGGTACTTTCGGCCGCGGTGGTCATTCAAGAAAAGTGCTTGAGCAACTCGGGCCTAATGGCCGTTTGATTGCGATTGATAGAGATCCACAGGCCATTTTGGCCGCAGAGCAGTTTAAAGACGACAGTCGCTTTCAGATTGTGCATGGTGGCTTTGGTCAGTTAGCGCAGTATGTAGAAGAGCTTGGGCTAAAGGGCAAGATTGACGGTGTACTGCTGGACTTCGGTGTGTCTTCACCTCAACTTGATGATGCTGAACGTGGTTTTAGCTTCCTGCGCGATGGTCCGCTGGATATGCGTATGGATAACTCTCAAGGCCAAACTGCAGCACAGTGGATTGCTCGTGCCGAAATTGAAGATATGGCTTGGGTATTTAAAACCTATGGCGAAGAGAAAAACTCGCGTCATATTGCTCGTTGCATTGCAGCTGATCGCGAAAAGACACCCTTTTTACGAACTAAAGAGTTAGCCGATCTTATTGCACGTATTACTAAGAATAAAGAGCGCAATAAACACCCCGCGACACGAGTATTCCAAGCTATTCGTATCTATATCAATAGTGAACTAGAGCAGATTGATCAAGCACTAGAAGGTGCGTTGACAGTGCTTGCACCTGAAGGGCGTTTGTCAGTAATAAGCTTTCATTCATTGGAAGATCGTATGGTTAAGCGCTTTATTCGTCGTCATAGCCAAGGTGAAAGCGTGCCACATGGGCTGCCTATCACCGAAGCTGAAATCAACAAATCTCGTAAGTTGAAAGGTATAGGCAAAGCGATTAAGCCGTCGGCAGAAGAGATAGAACGTAACGCTAGAGCGAGAAGTTCAGTACTGCGTATTGGTGAGCGCTTACCTTATGATCTCGAGTCTGTGTAGAGGCTTTGGTGAGTAAATCGCAGCTAAACCTAACCCGCATTGTGTTGCTAGATCTATGGCATCACAAATGGGTCATGGTTGTCGCATTACTCGTCATGCTCAACGCTATTGCAGTGGTTTACACCAGTTACGAAGGGCGAAAGTACACCAGTAAGTGGGAACAGTTGCTGCAAGAGCGTGACCGATTAGATATTGAATGGCGAAACCTGTTACTTGAAGAGCAGTCTCGCTCAGAACATAGCCGAGTAACCCGGATGGCGACTAAAGAGCTCAATATGAGGCGCCCTTTACCCAAAGAAGAGGTGGTAGTTAGAGTCCCATGAGTAAACAGGCAAAGCGTAAGCAGAAACCACAATTGATTCAATGGCGTTTATACGTTGTTGTGGCGTTTGTTTGCATGCTATTTACCAGTCTTATTGGTCGAGCGGCTTATATTCAAATTATCGAGCCAGAGAAGCTGCGCCATGAAAGTGATATGCGCACTTTAAGAACCACTAGCCGAGAGGTGCAACGCGGACTGATCACCGACAGAAACGGTGAGATGTTAGCGGTCAGTGTGCCTGTTAAAGCTGTATATGCCGATCCTAAAGTGGTGCATGACGAAAATGGTTTTGTTGATATGCGCCGTTGGCAAGCACTTGCTGATGTGCTGCATGAACCGAAAGATAAAATTCTAAAACGAGTCCAAAGTAATCCGCGTAAACGATTTACCTACTTAAAGCGTCAAGTTACCCCAGCTGTTGCTGATTATATTAAAAAACTCAAATTACCCGGTGTTTACCTCAAGCCTGAATCACGTCGCTACTATCCAACTAGCGAGATCTCGGCTCAGTTAGTTGGGATTACCAATATTGACGATTTAGGCATTGAAGGGATAGAAAATACCTATAACGATTGGTTAACGGGCACGCCGAGTAAACAGAAAGTGCGTAAATCTCGCGATGGCCATGTTGTTGAAAGACTCGACATGGTGCAAGAGGGTGAAAGCCCCAATGATCTCGTTTTAAGCCTCGACCAACGTATTCAGCAATTGGCATATCGAGAGATAAAAAAGGCCACTGAAGCGAACCAAGCAACATCAGCGTCGATTGTGGTGCTCGATGTCAATACTGGTGAAGTGTTGGCGATGGCTAATACTCCCTCTTACAACCCAAATTCGCGTGAGAACTTGCAGAGTTATCGGATGCGCAACCGTGCACTTACTGATGCTTATGAGCCAGGCTCAACCATTAAACCCTTCGTAGTCGCGGCAGCGCTTGAAGCGGGGACTATTAAGCTCGACGACATCATTAAAACGAATCCCGGTCGAATGCGTATTGGCGGTAAAATTGTACGTGATACTCGCAACTATGGCGATCTGTCGCTAGCCGGAATCTTGGTGCATTCAAGTAACGTTGGCATGACAAAAATTGCATTATCGATGCCTGTGCAAGAGTTGCTTGGTTCGTATCAAGCGATGGGACTCGGCAACTACTCAGGCATTAACCTTGAGGGCGAGAGTGCGGGCCTTATTCATGATCGACGTCGTTGGTCTGAGTTTGAGCGAGC
This sequence comes from Shewanella sp. c952, assembly GCF_019654975.1. Lineage (GTDB taxonomy): Bacteria > Pseudomonadota > Gammaproteobacteria > Enterobacterales > Shewanellaceae > Shewanella. The sequence continues at coordinate 18,769 of NZ_BPEW01000021.1, read as the reverse complement.
GACACTGTCGTTCGGTTACGGCTTAATGGCTACGCCATTACAGATCGCCAGAATGTACGCAACGCTTGGCAGTAAAGGGGTACTTTATCCTACCTCTATTCTCAAGCTTAAGAAAAAGCCTGAAGGTACCCAGGTCATATCTGCTGATGTCGCGCAGAATGTGATGGAAATGCTGGTTGGCGTCACCGAGAAAGGCGGCACAGCACGTAAGGCCCATATTGAAGGTTACCCAGTTGCGGGTAAAACGGGCACCGCACGTAAAGCCGTTGCCGGTGGTTACGGCGAAGACTACGTGGCTATTTTTGCCGGTGTGGCGCCAGTGCATAACCCTAGACTTGCTATCGCGGTGGTCGTTAATGAACCTAAGGGCGATAGATACTATGGTGGCGATATTGCTGCTCCCGTATTTGCATCAGTGATGTCCGGTGCATTACAAATGTTGAATGTTGAACCCATTTCCAGCCGCGAAAAAGTTCGTTTGGCGGCTTTATCTAGGAGTGCAGAATAATGTTAATTCGAGATCTCCTTGCTCCCTGGTTTCACTATTCAGGAATAGAAGTTTTCAATGATCTCACGCTTGATAGCCGTGCGCTAAAAGCGGGCGATCTTTTTGTCGCAGTACCTGGTTATCAGGTAGATGGACGACAGTATATTCAAACCGCATTGGATAACGGTGCTGCAGCAGTGTTGGTACATACCGACTCGCCAGAAGAACATGGCAAAATTAGCAACGAAAATGGCTTGCAGATTGCGTTTTTCCAATTAAATCGTCAAGTGTCAGCGTTAGCTGCGCAGGCATACCCTTTGTCGAGTCAGCGTCCACGGATTATCGGTGTGACAGGCACTAACGGCAAAACCTCTGTGACGCAGTTAATTGCTCAATTACAGCAACTGCAACAGAAGCAAACTGCCGTGATGGGTACACTTGGTAATGGTTTATGGGGCGAGCTCGTCGATAGTGGCAACACGACTGCCGACGCTATTACCCTGATTAAGCAGTTACAGAATTTTGAAAAAAGCCATGCTGATACCTGCGCTATGGAAGTATCTAGTCATGGCTTAGTACAGGGCCGCGTAGAAGCGGTGCCTTTTGATGTGGCCGTATTTACCAATTTGAGCCGTGATCATCTCGATTACCACCATACGATGGAAGCATACGGCGCAGCTAAGCAACGTCTGTTTAATTTCAGCTCATTACGTGCAGGCTTGATAAATTGTGATGACGAAACCGGAGCATCATGGTTAGCACAAGCTACATCAACTAAAACGCTAGGTTTCAGCATTAAGGGTAATGCCAAAGCGGATATCTATGCCAAGCAGTGCCAATACCATGATGGCGGCGTGTCGTGCACGTTAGTTTGGCCTGAAGGTGAAGCTAAGTTGCAGTCGCGGCTATTAGGTGACTTTAACCTTTCCAATTTAGTGGCAGCTTTAGGCGCACTCTATCTGGTAGGCGAAGATATGGCGCTACTGGTTAAACTCGCCTCAGCCCTGACGCCTGTTGCTGGTCGAATGGAGCGATTTACCACCACCGCTAATGTAACCTTAGTCGTCGATTATGCCCACACGCCAGATGCTATCCAGCAGGCTTTACAAGCATTGAGAGTGCACTGTAAGAGTGAATTATGGTGCTTGTTTGGTTGTGGCGGAGATAGAGATTCGGGTAAGCGACCTATGATGGCAAGCAGTGCAGAGCAGTTTGCCGATCACGTGATGGTGACCAGCGATAATGCACGCAGTGAAAACCCTGAAGATATCATCGCAGATGTTTTTTCAGGATTTACTGAGCCGCAAAAGGCACAATCTCAAGTTAATCGTAAAGCCGCTATTAGAGAAGTTGTTGCACAGGCAAAGCCTGGTGACATGGTGCTACTTGCCGGTAAAGGGCATGAAACCTACCAAGAAGTTAATGGTGAAAAATTGAATTATGACGAACGCGCGTTTACCAAAGCCATAGCGGAAGGTAACGCATGATAAAGCTATCGTTAACTGAAATCGCTGAGCACCTTGGTGGCAAGTTGCTTGGGGAAGATTTGTCGATAGAACAGGTATCGAGTGATAGTCGCGCTGTGGATGGGCAAACACTATTTGTAGCACTGAAGGGTGACAACTTTGATGGCCATAACTTTGTTGCATCAGCCGCTGAAAATGGTGCAAGAGCGGTGATGGTTGAACGGGAACTCCCTCTTGCCATCTCGCAAATCATTGTAGATAACAGCCAGCGAGCGATGGGTGAAATTGGCGCTTATGTACGCGAAAAGCTAGCGCCAGTCTGTGTTGCATTAACAGGGTCAAACGGCAAAACCAGCGTAAAAGAGATGGTTGCTACGATTCTGACACAACAACACCCAGTGCTTTATACCGCAGGTAATTTTAACAACGAAATCGGTGTACCGCTGACATTGTTACGTTTACAAGCTGGTGATCAGTTTGGTGTATTTGAACTTGGTGCTAATCATGCTGGAGAAATCGATTATACCTCTAGCCTAGTGAAACCCAGTGTGGCGATGGTGAATAATGTCGCCTCGGCACACCTTGAAGGGTTTGGCTCGTTAGCGGGAGTTGCCAAGGCTAAATCTGAGATATTCAATCACGTTGCTACAGATGGTACCGCTGTTATCAATGCTGACGATGCTTTTGCTGCAGTGATGTTAGCGGCATCTAGCCATTTAACTCAGTTGACCTTTGCTATTGATGCGGACGCTGATGTGAAAGCGACTGCTTTGCACGCCGATAAAGGTGGGCGATACCGCTTCGATATTTCTTATGCTGAGCAAGTTGAATCTGTGGTTTTACCGCTTGCAGGCCGCCATCAGGTACTTAATGCATTGGCTGCTAGTAGTATATGTTTGGCACTTGGTATGTCATTAAGCTTTATCAATCAAGGACTGAGCCTGCTTGAACCCGTTAAGGGCAGAATGTTGCCAACTCGTTTCGGCAGAGTGACAGTAATTGATGATAGCTATAATGCTAACCCCGCCTCAGTAGGCGCTGCGATTGACTGGCTTCAAGAAATTAACGGAAATCGGTGTTTAGTGCTGGGTGATTTAGGAGAATTAGGCGACAATGCCGCCCTTTTGCACAATGAGCTAGGCGCAGAAGCTAAAGCAAAAGGTGTTGATGCACTGTTTTGTGTTGGCGAGCTAAGTGAAGGTGCGAGTCATGCTTTTGGTGCTGCACACCACAAAAATATTGATGGATTAGTCGAAAAATTAGTCGCTCACATTAATGAGTCTAATGGCGATATCACAATCTTAGTCAAAGGTTCTCGCAGTGCGAGAATGGAACGTGTAGTTGAAGCTTTAACAATGGCCTTTGGTCGCGGGGAGTTTGTTTAATGCTGGTTTACCTGGCGGAGTATTTAACCCAGTTTTACAGTGGGTTTAACGTATTTTCTTATGTCACCTTCCGAGCCATTCTTGGATTGATGACGGCATTGATGTTTAGTCTTTGGTGGGGACCAAAGATGATAGAACGCTTGCAGTTATTACAAATTGGCCAAGTCGTACGTAACGACGGCCCAGAGTCTCATTTTAGTAAGCGTGGAACACCGACAATGGGTGGCTTACTTATTCTTGCTGGTATTTTTATTAGTGTACTGCTTTGGGGCGATTTAGGTAGTCGCTATGTGTGGGTTGTGCTGTTTGTGCTGGCAAGTTTCGGCACCATTGGTTTTATCGATGATTATCGTAAAGTGGTTCGAAAAGACACTAAAGGCTTGATCGCACGCTGGAAATACCTATTGCAATCTATCGCTGCCATTGTGATTGCTGTTTACCTTTACGCATCAGCTGATACGGCTGGAGAAACGCAGTTAGTCGTGCCTTTCTTTAAAGATGTGATGCCACAACTGGGTGCTTTCTTTATTGTATTAGTGTACTTCACGATTGTGGGCTCAAGTAACGCGGTTAACTTAACAGATGGTCTCGATGGTCTAGCTATTATGCCAACCGTTATGGTCGCAGCTGCTTTTGCATTGATAGCATACCTTTCTGGACACGTTCAATTTGCAAACTATTTGCACATTCCTTATCTACCCGGAGCGGGTGAGTTAGTGATTGTCTGTACTGCGATTGTCGGTGCCGGGCTTGGGTTTTTATGGTTTAACACCTATCCAGCACAAGTATTTATGGGGGATGTAGGTTCTCTAGCACTTGGTGCAGCACTTGGCGCAATCGCGGTATTAGTGCGTCAAGAGATCTTGCTTGTCATTATGGGCGGCGTGTTCGTGATGGAGACCGTCTCCGTTATATTGCAGGTCGGTTCTTACAAGCTAAGAGGCCAGCGTATCTTCCGTATGGCACCGATACATCATCATTATGAGTTAAAAGGGTGGCCAGAGCCGCGGGTTATCGTACGCTTTTGGATCATCTCCTTGTTCTTAGTGTTGCTTGGTCTTGCAACGTTGAAGCTTAGATAAAACGGACATATAACATGGCGCAGCAGTATTCACACATAGTATTAGGTTTGGGAGCAACTGGCTTATCGGTTGTTCGCTACCTGTGTGATCAGGGAGTAATCCCTTTGGTGATGGACAGTCGAGAGCAGCCTCCTGGTGCAGATCAACTGGCTGCCGCTTACCCTGATGTTGAGCTAATCGCTGGCGGGTTTGATTGCCGTTACTTAGTTCAAGCCTCTCAGATTATCATTAGCCCGGGTATTTCTGTTGAAACGCCAGAGGTACGCGCTGCATTTGATATGGGCATTGAAGTGATTGGTGATGTCGAGCTATTCGCTAGAGCGATCGCCAATAGCTCCGCTCGTGTCATAGGCATCACCGGCTCAAATGGTAAGTCTACAGTCACTACCTTAGTCGGCGAAATGGCCGCCGCGGCAGGGTTATCTTATGCCTTGGGTGGCAATATAGGTATTCCTGTATTGGATCTGTTATTGAATCCAAAAGAGCTTTATGTGCTTGAGTTATCAAGTTTCCAGCTTGAAACCACCCATAGCCTCAACTGTATTGCGGCAACCTGTTTAAACATTAGTGAAGATCATATGGATCGTTACAGTGATTTGGAGTCTTACCGACAAGCCAAATTGAATCTGTATGACCAAAGCAAAAGTGTACTGTTTAATCGAGAAGATCTGTTGACGTTGCCAAATAGCCCTATGAACCAAAATAGCTTTGGTTTAGATGCGCCAGAAGTGGATGCTTGGGGCATTGCCGATGGCAATATCGTGCGTGGTAGCAGTGTGATTATGCCTATTAGCGAAGTCGCTTTGGTGGGCAGCCATAACTACGCTAATTTGATTGCGGCAATGGCGCTGGCGAGCAGCGTTGATATCGGCAGGAAAGACTTAGTCGCAGTTGCTAAACAGTTCACTGGGCTGACTCATCGCTGTGAAGTGGTCGCCGATATTGCTGGAGTGACTTATGTTAACGACTCTAAAGCAACCAATGTCGGTGCAACAGTAGCAGCCATCGAAGGCTTGAGTGAGCACTTAGGTGAATTGATTTTGATTGCTGGCGGTGACGGTAAAGGTGCAGATTTTTCCGCTTTAGCAGCGGCACTCGAAAAGGTCAGTAGTTTAATCACCTTAGGTAAAGATGGTGACAAAATTGCCGTTCTCAAAGAGGGCGCACAGTCCGTTGAAACCATGGCTGAAGCGGTAGCGTTAGCCAATGAAATTTCAACAGCAGGTGATATCGTTATTCTGTCACCAGCATGTGCCAGTTTAGATATGTACCCTAATTTTATGGCGCGTGGCGATGACTTTCGCGCTGAAGTTGGCAAGTTAAATGCCTAGCGCTGAGAAGCAACTCAGTCTGTTTAGCGGCCGCTTTAAGTGGTCGCTAGCAAACCTATTTGCAGATAGAGCTGCGCCTGGCATGCAGCTGTATGATCGAGCATTGCTGTTCGCGGTATTGTCGTTAATCTGCTTTGGATTTGTGATGGTGATGTCCGCCTCCATGCCTGAAGCGCAGAGTTTAACGGGTAATCCATTTCACTTTGTATGGCGCCATGGCGCGTATTTGGTGGGCTGTATGATTATCGCGGCAGTCGTTTTACAAGTAGAGATGCGCCATTGGCAAAACTTTAGTCCATTTTTACTGTTGATTGTTGGCATCATGCTGGTCGCAGTATTGTTAGTGGGGACCACCGTAAATGGTGCCACGCGCTGGTTAGCTGTCGGGCCGATTCGGATACAGGTTGCAGAGATCGCCAAGTTTGTCTTTGCAATTTATATGGCGGGCTACTTAGTAAGACGTCACCAAGAGATTAGAGAAAATGCCAAAGGGTTTTATAAACCAATCGCTGTCTTCGCGGTGTATGCATTTCTAATTTTAATGCAGCCGGATTTAGGTACCGTAGTAGTGCTATTTGTTGGCACTGTAGGCTTACTCTTTTTGGCTGGAGCCAGATTGTTAGACTTTTTCGCACTGATCCTCACCGGAGTATTAGCGTTTGTGGCTTTGGTGGCATTAGAGCCATACCGTATGCGACGAGTGACGTCATTTTTAGACCCTTGGCAAGATCCATTTGGTAGTGGTTATCAGCTAACTCAATCGTTGATGGCTTATGGGCGTGGCGACTGGTTTGGACAAGGTTTAGGAAATAGCATTCAAAAATTAGAGTACCTGCCTGAAGCTCATACCGATTTCATCTTTGCCGTTATTGGTGAGGAATTAGGGTTTATCGGCATTATTGTGGTACTTGCGGTGCTGCTGTTTGTCGCTTTGAGAGCGATAAAACTGGGGAATATGTGTTTATCGCTTGAGCGCGCATTTGATGGCTACCTTGCCTACGGCATTGGTATTTGGATCTGCTTTCAAACGGTGGTCAATGTGGGAGCAAGTATCGGCATGTTACCCACAAAAGGTTTGACTCTGCCATTCATTAGCTATGGTGGTAGTAGTTTATGGGTCATGACGGCAGCTGCGATGATGTTGATCCGAATTGATTATGAAAGACGATTAAGTGTGATCCAAGCCGTTGAAGGCCGAGGTCCAAAATAATGAGTGAATTAATGACTGACCAAGCACAACAGAAGCGCATTTTAATTATGGCAGGCGGCACTGGCGGTCATGTCTTTCCTGCGCTTGCGGTTGCTAAATACCTAAGTCAGCAGGGCTGGAAGGTACGCTGGTTAGGTACAGCCGATAGAATGGAAGCGAGATTAGTGCCTCAACACGGCTTCGATATCGACTTTCTTGATATCAAGGGAGTCCGAGGTAACGGTTTATTACGTAAATTGGCTGCTCCTTTCAAGATCCTGCGTTCAGTTATGCAAGCTCGCTCAGTGATCCAAGATTTTAAACCTGATGTGGTGATGGGCATGGGTGGCTTTGCCAGCGGCCCCGGCGGAGTTGCTGCAAGATTATCAGGCATCCCATTAGTTTTGCATGAGCAAAATGCTATTCCAGGGATGACCAATAAGCTTTTATCCAAGGTCGCCTCTGAAGTGTTGTGCGCATTCCCGGACACATTTACAGATGTCAGTGCTGAAACTGTAGGTAATCCTATTCGTAAAGAGTTAATTGCACTGGGTGGTAACAGAGATAAAGCTTGTGAAGAGGAAGCGCTGAAGGTTTTAGTCGTGGGGGGGAGCTTAGGTGCCAAGATATTTAACGATGTCATGCCTGGAGCGCTTGAGGGCGTAAGTAAAACTCATCCTATGACTGTCTGGCATCAAGTTGGACGTAATAATTTAGCTTCGGTTAAGGCCGAATATCAGCACTTAGGCCAAGATGGTAGCGTGAAGGTCGCTGAGTTTATTGATGATATGGAAGCCGCATATCGTTGGGCTGATGTGGTTGTGTGCCGTTCGGGTGCATTGACGGTGTCAGAACTTGCAGCAGTTGGTTTGCCGAGCCTATTAGTGCCATATCCCCATGCTGTAGATGACCATCAAACCAAAAATGCCCAAGTACTGGTTGAAGCAGGTGCTGCATTTTTACTACCACAACCTTTAGTGGATAGCAGTAAGTTGATAAGTAAATTGTCGATGCTAGCGTCAGACAGAAAAGAGTTATGCAAAATGGGCGAGCGCGCCCGAGATGTGGCTGTACTCGATGCAACACAACGAGTAGCCGACGTCTGTATTAAATTAGCGGAAAAGGGTTGAGATGAGTAACAAAGCAGAGAAGTATTCGCAGCTAAGAACCATGATCCCTGAAATGCGTAGGGTGAAGCATATCTATTTTGTTGGAATAGGTGGTGCGGGTATGGGCGGCATAGCGGAAGTGCTTGTTAACGAGGGCTACAAGTTAAGTGGCTCCGACATCGCTGAAAATGCAGTTACCGAGCGGCTAAGCCAGTTAGGTGCTGTTATCCATGTTGGCCACAGTGCAGCAAACGTTAAAGATGTTGATGTAGTTGTAGTTTCTACTGCAATTAGTGCTGATAACCCAGAATTGGTAGCCGCGAAAGAGTTGCGGATCCCTGTGGTGCAGCGTGCAGAGATGTTGGCTGAGCTGATGCGTTACCGCCACGGCGTTGCGGTTGCTGGCACCCATGGTAAAACAACCACAACCAGTTTAATTGCCAGTGTTTATGGCCAAGCAGATCGTGATCCTACTTTTGTTATTGGTGGCTTATTAAATAGCGCAGGCACTAATGCCCGCTTAGGTCATAGCCGTTACTTGATCGCCGAAGCCGACGAAAGTGATGCGAGCTTTTTGCACCTGCAGCCAATGGTCAGTGTGGTGACTAACATCGAAGCCGATCATATGGATACCTACGGCGGCGATATAGAAAAGCTTAAGAATACTTTTGTCGATTTCATCCATAATCTGCCATTTTATGGTGTTGCGGTGGTTTGTATCGACGATCCTATCGTGCGCGAATTATTACCACGTTTTAGCAGAAGAGTGGTCACCTATGGCTTTAGTGACGAAGCCGATGTACAAGCGGTTGGTTTCACTCAAACAGGTTATAGCAGTCAATTTACTGTTAAGCGTAACGGCGTGGCAGATCTGCAACTATCGGTAAACTTGCCGGGCGAACACAATGTGTTAAATGCCTTAGCGGCAATTGCTGTCGCGAGTGAAGATGATATAGAAGACGAGGCTATCGTAAAAGCACTTGCTGAATTTCAGGGAATTGGTCGCCGTTTCCAGCAGGTCGGTGATTTTGAAACCAGTAAAGGCGAGATAAAACTGGTAGATGATTACGGTCACCATCCAAGTGAAGTCGCAGCAACAATAAAAGCGGCAAGACAGGGTTGGCCAGAGCGCCGATTAGTGATGATCTATCAACCGCATCGTTATAGTCGTACTCGTGATCTTTATGAAGATTTTGTTGAAGTACTGTCTCAGGTTGATTGCTTGTTATTGCTTGATGTTTATGCCGCTGGAGAAGCCGCTATACCAGGGGCCGATAGTCGTGCTTTGTGTCGCTCTATTCGAGTCCGTGGTCAGCTAGAGCCTGTATTTGTTGCCAATAATGAGCAGTTACAAACGGTATTGCCAGAATTACTTCAAAATGGTGATCTGCTTCTCACTCAAGGCGCGGGTAACATTGGCGTGTTATCACGAAATTTGGCACAGTCAAATTTAGGTTTCGAAGCAAAAGAAGCTGAAGATAAAAATGAGTAACTTAGAAATATATACAATGAGTTACACTGCAAATTTTGACGCTCAGGATAAGGTCTATATAATGGCCGGTTTTCCGTCTTCACGACCTAAAAAGAGGGCGTGAGGATGTCTTGGAGCGATAAAGGCCAACGTGTTCGTGTTTTGCTGTTAAAAACCGACTGGTATTTATGCTTTGGGTTAGTGTTTTTAGCGTGCGTTTTAATTGGACTTTCGGCTGCGGCTTTTAAGCTCAATGCAGTATTGAATGATGCGGATGCGTTACCGATTGAAGCTGTCGCGATTAACGGTGAGCGGAATTATACCGCTGACCAAGAGATTCAAGTTGCACTGCAAGATTTGATGCAAAGGAGTTTTTTCTCTGCAGACGTGAATCAAGTGCAGCAGGCATTGGAAGCGCTGCCATGGGTTTATCAGGCATCGGTAAGGCGCGAGTGGCCTGCAAAGTTAAAAGTGTATTTAATCGAACAAGTTCCTGTTGCCCATTGGAATGGGGATGCTTGGCTCAACACCTATGGTGATGTGTTTGATGCTCCAGCAAAAGAGGGGATACCCAATTTACCTTCGTTGACGGGGCCTGAGGCACAAGGTAAGTCAGTGCTGACAACCTACCAGCAACTAGGTGAGCTGTTAACAATCAATGGGTTTAGCTTGAAGAGTTTGAGCTTAAGTGCAAGACATGCATGGCATGCAGAGTTAAATAACGGTATCAGGCTTGAGCTTGGCCGAGAAGATAGTATGACAAGGATACAAAGGTTTATTCACGTCTACCCCAAGCTTGCAGCGCAAGATAAAAAGGTAGGGGTGGTGGATTTGCGCTACGACACTGGACTGGCCGTAGATTGGGATGATGCACAAACAGAGAGCCGTTAATTAATGACTAAGAATCTAGATAGAAATCTGATCGTTGCCTTGGACATAGGAACTTCAAAAGTTGCTGTGATCATTGGTGAAGTATTGCCTGATGGCGAGATCAGTATTGTCGGCCTCGGCAACCACCCTTCAAGAGGGATGGATAAAGGCGGTGTAAACGATCTTGATTCTATTGTACGCAGTGTGCAACGCGCACTCGATCAAGCAGAATTAATGGCAGACTGCCAAGTCTCTTCGGTTTACCTGAGTATTTCAGGCAAGCATATCGAATGTCAGAACGAAAATGGCATGGTATCGATTAATGATGAAGAAGTGACACAAGAAGATGTCGACAACGTTATTCATACAGCGCGCTCAGTAAAGATTCCAACTGAGAGACGAATTTTGCACGTATTGCCGCAAGAATATGCTATCGACGTACAAGATGGGATTAAGAGCCCTATTGGTATGTCGGGTATGCGTATGGAAGCAAAAGTGCATATCGTGACTTGTGCTAATGACATGGCTAAGAATATTACTAAGAGTGTTGAGCGTTGCGGGCTAAAAGTTGATGACCTCGTGTTTTCGGCCATTGCCTCTGCTGACTCGGTGTTAACCGATGATGAAAAAGATCTGGGTGTCTGCTTAGTTGATATGGGTGGCGGTACAACTGATATCGCAGTTTATACCAACGGTGCATTACGCCATTGTGCGGTAGTTCCAGTTGCTGGCAACCAGGTGACTAACGACATCGCTAAGATTTTCCGCACTCCGTTATCCCATGCTGAGCAAATTAAAGTGCAGCATGCTAGTGCGCGAAGCTCAATGGTAAGCCGAGAAGACAGTATTGAAGTACCTTCCGTCGGTGGGCGTCCATCGCGCAGTATGTCTCGGCATACGCTGGCAGAAGTGGTTGAGCCAAGATACCAAGAGCTATTTGAATTAATTTTAAAGCAGTTGCGCGATTGTGGGCTTGAAGATCAAGTCGCAGCGGGCATTGTGCTAACAGGTGGTACGGCTTCAATTGAAGGCGCGGTTGATGTTGCTGAAGCAACGTTCGGTATGCCCGTAAGAATGGCACAACCGTTACCAGTTAAAGGTTTATATGAATATGTCGATCAGCCTATCTACTCCACAGGGGTTGGGCTGCTTCATTATGGTGCGCGCAGAGTGATTGAACGTCAGTTTGAGCGCCCAGAACGACAAGGGGTCACCAGTCTTTGGAATCGGGTCCAAAGTTGGTTTAAAGGCGAGTTTTAATTTAGTAACGCAGGCAAACGGAGAAAATACCATGTTTGAGATCATGGATAGTCATACAGATGAAGCGGTGATCAAGGTCATCGGTGTCGGTGGCGGTGGCGGTAATGCTGTCGAGCATATGGTTAAGCACAATATCGAAGGTGTTGAATTCGTAGCGACAAATACTGATGCGCAAGCATTACGTAAATCAGCTGCTAGCACAACGATTCAGCTAGGCCGCGATGTCACTAAAGGTTTAGGTGCTGGGGCGAATCCAGAAATTGGTCGTCTAGCGGCTGAAGAAGATAAAGAAAGTATTCGCAACGCGATTAAAGGATCTGACATGATCTTTATTGCTGCGGGTATGGGCGGTGGTACCGGAACGGGTGCAGCTCCAGTAGTGGCAGAAGTTGCTCGTGAAGAGGGGATTCTTACTGTTGCAGTTGTGACTAAGCCATTCCCATTCGAAGGTAAGAAGCGCATGACCTTCGCTGATCAAGGTATTGAGCAACTGGCTAAAAATGTTGACTCACTGATCACGATTCCAAATGAAAAGTTATTAAAAGTGCTGGGTCGCGGTACATCATTGCTTGACGCTTTTGCTGCAGCAAACAACGTACTACTTGGTGCGGTGCAAGGTATTGCTGAGCTTATCACGCGTCCAGGTTTGATTAACGTCGATTTCGCCGATGTGAAAACGGTTATGTCAGAAATGGGTAATGCCATGATGGGCACAGGTGTAGCAAGTGGCGAAGATCGTGCTGAAGAAGCGGCAGAAGCCGCTGTTGCAAGTCCTCTACTAGAAGATATCGATCTTGCTGGTGCTCGTGGTGTACTTGTGAATATCACAGCCGGTATGGATATGAGCATCGAAGAGTTTGAGACTGTGGGTAACCACGTTAAAGCTTACGCTTCTGACAATGCGACTGTGGTTGTCGGTGCCGTTATTGATCCTGAAATGTCAGATGAGCTGCGTGTAACGGTTGTAGCAACTGGTATTGGCGCTGAGAAAAAGCCTGATATTCAGTTGGTAACAAAGCCTGCTCCGCGTCCAGAGCCGATTGTTCCGGCGGAAACTCGTACTGAAACCTTTGCTGCGGAAGATCCAATTTCGCCAACGTTATCACACGGGAATACAGCCGCTGCAACTCAACCAGCAGCAGCACCAACAGCAGAGAAAAAGAGCGACCTTGATTACTTAGACATTCCAGCATTTTTGCGTAAGCAAGCTGATTAAAACGAATGTTAATAAGGTGTTAACTATTATAAGGCTATACTAATGTATTGTCTTATAGTGGGTGTGTTTTTGGTGTATTTGCAAAGATATGCTAAGATATCCGACCAGCATCGCCTGTACACGGTTAAAAAGTGTATAGTTTGTGCTTTTTTGTTGAGCGAATAAACGGGTAAATACATGATTTTTCAAAGAACAGTCAAAGAAATGGTTAAAACTACTGGTGTCGGATTGCATTCCGGCAACAAGGTTACTTTGATCATTAAACCCGCACCTGTTAATACTGGCATCATGCTTGTTCGTACCGATTTGTCTCCGGCAGTTGAAATTCCAGCTGTTGCTGATCAAGTGCGTGAAACGACAATGTGTACTGCGCTGGTAAATGACGACGGTGTTCGTATTTCGACAATTGAGCATCTGTTTGCGGCACTTGCTGGTTTGGGCATTGATAACGCTATTATTGAAGTCGATGCTCCTGAAATCCCGATCATGGATGGCAGTGCGAGTCCTTTTGTATTCCTACTCCAATCAGTTGGTATAGAAGAGCAAGCAGCCGCTAAGAAGTACATCAAGATCACTAAACCTATTCGTGTTGAAGACGGTGATAAGTGGGCTGAGTTAAAACCTTTCAAAGGTTTTAGAGTTGATTTTGCCATTGACTTTAATCACCCTGAGATCGCCCGCAGCCAACAGCATATGGTGATGGATTTTTCATCTTCCGCCTTTGTAAAAGATATTAGTCGTGCGAGAACCTTTGGGTTTATGCGCGATATTGAATACTTGAGAGCAAATAATCTTGCGCTTGGTGGCAGTATGGAAAATGCAGTTGTACTTGACGAATATCGAGTCCTCAACCCCGATGGCCTGCGTTATGAGGATGAGTTCGTTAAGCACAAGATTCTTGATGCATTTGGTGACCTCTATGTTGCTGGTCATGCAATTGTTGGTGAGTTCTGTGCCTATAAAACAGGGCATGCACTGAATAACCAGTTAGTGCGTGCAATGCTTGCACAGCAAGATGCTTGGGAGATCGTTAGCTTTGAAAAAGAAGCTGATGCTCCAGTAAGTTTCTCAGTACCTTCGGGTGCAGTATTCGCTTAATAACGAATTAAGATTGCCTTGAACGGCTGGCTAATGCAGCCAGCCGTTTTAGTTTTACCGCCAACGTACCTTCTGCATGTTCAGCTAAAGCTTCAATGTGAGCTGCCGCATTTTCACTTATGTGGTTGTGAGCAGGTTTGGATTTTGTTTCATACATTAACAAGCTTGGGTTGACTTTGACTTCGATAGCGGTAAGCATGGGTAGCGTTTCGGCTTGCAGTATTTGCAATATTTTGGGTTTTTGGAAGTTAATTCTTGCAGCCCAGGCCGCCGTTGTTGTTTCAATTACCAAGGTACCTTGGCGTAGATTGGCAACCTTTAGCTGCTCTATCACTGGACCAGTAAGCACTTTTTTGACGTAGTGATCTAAGTGTAATAGCAGTTCTGCTTTTTCAGCCAAGTTGGGCATGTTCCCTTGCTGATGCAGTAATTGACTGAGATCCTGTGGGGGCTTTTTCATATGATAATAAAATGGCTTAATTAGGCTATGAGTGTAACAGTTTTTATTCAAGGTCGAAACGGTGCCACACGCTGGCAACCGGGAAAGCGTTGGTTGTTATTACCTATCTTGCTCATTGCAGCAGGAACAGGTCTTTATCAACACAATGCTAAGCAGCTTATAGAGCAACAGACCAATGCCGACAGTGAACGCTTGGCTCGTGAAGAGCAAAAAAGCGAGTTGATCTCTTTAAAGAGTGCAACTGAGACTCAATTGTCGATGTTAGTGGCGCACGTTGCACGTATGCAAGCTAAACTCACGCGTATAGAAGCGTTGGGTCAGCAAGTTGCTCTAAATAATCAATTAGAAGATCAATTTGATTTCTCTTCAGAAGTCGGTGTTGGTGGTGTGAGTGAATTAGGCACTAATATCGAACTCGAACAGCTCATTGCAGATATGGATGCGCTGGTATTAAGAATGGATAATAATAATGTTCAGCTCTCACTACTTGAAACGGTAGCATCTAATCTCCATATAGATGAAGAACGTTATATATCTGGGCGACCAATTAAGAAAGGTTGGTTATCATCGCCCTATGGTTTACGAAATGATCCCTTTAGCGGTAAACGTACGATGCACAAAGGCATCGACTTTGCTGGAGAAGAGGGCGTCGATGTAGTCGCTACCGCAGGTGGCGTAGTTATGTGGGCGGACAAGATGTTTGGGTATGGCGAGCTAGTTGAAATTGACCATGGTAATGGTCTGCGAACTCGTTATGGTCACAATAAAGCTTTGTCAGTAACCGTAGGCGACGTGGTCGCTAAAGGCGATAAGATCGCTGTTATGGGAAGTACTGGGCGCTCAACCGGGCCTCATGTGCACTATGAAGTGTTGCGCGGTGGACAGCAAATTGATCCGCAAAAATATGTCTACCGCAAGGCAGGTTAATCGAAAATAGGCTTTCAGGCTCTAAAAGGGACTTGGCCAACAACATAGAAGTGGTTCAGATGTTTGGTAAATTACTGACAAAAGTATTTGGTAGTCGCAACGATCGTACGCTTAAGGCTTTCGGTAAAGTCGTTAATAAAATTAATGGTTTTGAAGAAGAGTACGGGCAGTTATCAGATGAAGACTTAAAAGCAAAAACAATAATCTTTCGTGAACGTCTAGAGGCTGGGGAAACCCTAGATGACGTTTTACCTGAGGCATTTGCAACCGTACGTGAAGCATCAAAGCGTGTTTTCGAAATGCGTCATTTCGATGTGCAGCTTATTGGTGGCATGATCCTAGATAGTAACCGAATTGCAGAGATGCGTACCGGTGAAGGTAAAACGCTTACGGCGACGTTGCCAGCATACTTAAATGGTTTAACAGGTAAAGGCGTTCATGTTATTACAGTTAACGACTACCTAGCTGGTCGTGATGCTGAAAATAACCGTCCTCTTTTTGAGTTCCTTGGTTTAAGCGTAGGAATTAACGTTGCAGGCCTTGGACAAGTAGAAAAGAAAGCCGCTTATGATGCCGATATCACTTACGGTACCAATAACGAGTTTGGCTTTGACTACCTGCGTGACAACATGGCGTTCTCACCTGCCGAACGTGTTCAACGTCCTTTGCATTACGCACTTATCGATGAAGTCGATTCAATCTTAATTGATGAAGCGCGTACACCACTTATTATTTCTGGTGCAGCTGAAGATAGTTCAGAACTATACACCAAGATAAATACCTTGATCCCAAATCTAATTCAGCAAGAGAAAGAAGATACTGAAGAAGAGATCGGTGAAGGTGATTACTCTATCGATGAAAAAGCTAAGCAAGTTCATATGACAGAGCGAGGCCAAGAAAAGGTCGAAGTCTTGTTGACTGAGCGTGGCATGTTAGCCGAAGGCGATTCTCTGTATTCTGCAGCTAACATCTCTTTATTGCATCACGTAAATGCAGCGCTACGTGCACACACCTTATTTGAAAAAGATGTCGACTACATAGTTCAAGACAATGAAGTGATCATCGTTGATGAACACACTGGTCGTACTATGCCTGGACGCCGTTGGTCTGAGGGTCTACATCAGGCTGTGGAAGCAAAAGAAGGCGTTCATATTCAAAATGAAAACCAAACTTTAGCATCGATTACTTTCCAGAACTTCTTCCGTCAGTATGAAAAGCTTGCTGGTATGACAGGTACTGCCGATACTGAAGCTTTCGAATTCCAACATATCTATGGCCTCGATACCGTAGTGGTACCGACTAACCGCCCAATGGTTCGTCAAGATAATCCTGATTTGGTTTATCTAACTGCAGAAGAGAAGTATGCCGCGATTGTAAAAGATATCGTAGGTTGTCGTGAGCGCGGTCAACCAGTACTAGTTGGTACTGTTTCAATTGAGCAATCAGAATTACTGCACAGCTTATTGAAGAAAGAAAAGATCCCACATGAGATCTTGAATGCTAAATTCCATGAGCGTGAAGCTGACATTGTTGCCCAGGCGGGTCGTACTGGCGCAGTAACAGTCGCAACTAACATGGCCGGTCGTGGTACCGATATCGTGTTGGGTGGCAATTGGAATATGGAAATTGAAGTTCTTGCTAATCCTACCGATGAGCAACGAGCTAAAATTAAGGCTGATTGGCAAATACGTCATGACGAAGTTGTTGACGCTGGCGGCTTACATATTTTAGGTACAGAGCGTCATGAGTCTCGCCGTATCGATAACCAACTACGTGGTCGTTCTGGTCGTCAAGGTGACGCAGGTTCTTCTCGCTTCTATCTATCAATGGAAGATAGCTTAATGCGTATCTTCGCGTCAGACCGTGTATCTTCAATGATGAAGAAACTTGGTATGGAAGAAGGCGAAGCTATTGAGCATCCGTGGGTATCTCGTGCCATTGAGAACGCACAACGTAAAGTTGAAGCTCGTAACTTTGATATTCGTAAGCAACTGCTTGAGTTTGATGATGTAGCTAACGATCAGCGCCAGGTTGTTTACGCTCAACGTAATGAGCTTATGGATGCTGAAAGTATCAAAGATACCATTACTAATATTCAGACTGATGTAATCAATGAATTAATGGATCAGTATATCCCGCCTCAGTCAGTAGAAGAGTTATGGGATGTCGCTGGTTTAGAGCAGCGATTGCAGCAAGAATATACGATGGTACTTCCTATCCAAGAGTGGCTAGATAAGGAAGATGATCTTCATGAAGAAACATTACGTGAGCGTATTGTAGATACATGGATAAATGCATATAAAGCAAAAGAAGAGATGGTAGGCGAGCAAGTTCTACGTCAATTTGAAAAAGCCGTTATGCTGCAGACATTAGATGGGCTTTGGAAAGAACATCTATCGGCAATGGATCATCTACGTCAAGGTATTCACTTACGTGGTTACGCGCAAAAGAATCCTAAACAAGAGTATAAGCGTGAATCGTTTGAGCTATTCCAGCAGATGCTTGAATCATTAAAGCACGACGTGATTAGTATTTTGTCTAAGGTACAAGTTCAAGCGCAGTCAGATGTTGAAGAGATGGAAGAGCGTCGTCGTCAAGAAGATGCAAAGATCCGTCGTGATTACCAACACGCTGCAGCAGAAGCTATAGTCGGTGCAGAAGAGAGCGCAGCATTAGCTGCAACTCAACCTCAGGTACGTGAAGGCGAGAAAGTGGGCCGAAATGATCCTTGTCCATGTGGTTCTGGTAAGAAGTACAAACAGTGTCACGGTAAGCTAAGCTAAGACTGCCATACACAAGATATAGAAGGGTGACTTATTAAAGTCGCCCTTTTTTTTGCTTATTATTAGCTAATGTATTTTTAAACGAATAAGGGCTTCATGCTGCTTGTTCTAAAGTTCTTAGCACTTTGACTAGCACGAATTGAAAACACCACTAACATTAAAGGCTCAGTTATATAATGTACTCCATAACGGTATTGAGACCGCATGCCGATAAAATAGCCATTTCAACTGTTGTTTGTGGATAACTCTGAGGGTAACTAGTGGCTAAAATGTGCTTAACTAAAAACATGATAAAAAAGGTATTATTTCTTTAAAAAGCGCTTGCGCTTACTCAAGATCTCCCTATAATGCGCAACCACTGACACGGCACAGCAGGCCAACTAACTAAACGAAAGCTTAGGTAGTACGGGACTTGCAGCGGTGTTAGAGAGATTAACTTCTTCGGGAATTAACCTCAGGTGACAAACGCTTTAAGGGCTTCGGGTAATGCTTCTTTTCACGAGAGTGATTAAGAAATCATCGCTTGAAAAACTTCTTAAAATAAGCGCTTGACGCCGCCACTGGAGAGTGTAGAATACGCCTCCTCAAGCCAACGACCTAGCGTCTTCGGCGAAGTATGAAAGATGACTTCACGC
>NZ_BPEW01000020.1 GCF_019654975.1 Shewanella sp. c952 | reverse complement strand
GAGATATTATCTTTGGTCGTAAAAGATATTCATCTACTTATTTCTCAAATATTGCTTAAAGTAGTGCAAAAATTGTTACCCAACCGTAAAGAGTTTGATACTCTCTTTACTGCAATTTTTAGAGTGAACAGAATCAAGAGCATCGAAATGCTCGGTTCAAATTAACTATCAAGGGATGCAAGTATGTTGGATTCATCCAATCAAAAATATCCACCTTTACCACTCATCCAAACATGGATATGGATGATGACCCAATCTGGAAATCCTGAAATCCAAGAAAAGGGTCAAAGCAATCTAATTGCTTCTTTTGGCAGTTTAGCCAAAGCCAATGAGTACCTTATGGAGCAAAATCAATAATAACAACATTATCGTTGATTTCGCTTTTCACCGTACATAGATTAAGGCTGTTCACATAAAGTGAACAGCCTTTTTTATAGAAAAGAACTCTGAGTTGAATTTTAAAAGTATATTTTTTACACGCCAGTCATCTGTCCGGTGTACAAAATAAAGTTTCGTAATAGCAGTACTCCAAGCAAGCTAAAGCTGGCGGTCACTGCAACGTAGGTAAACTTACGATCTGATGAAACCTTCATCCATAGATTAAATGCTAAAGGTAGAGTTAGCCCAACACCAACCACTCCGCCCCAAAAAATCCAGCCCCAAAACCCCTCTCCAATAGCATTAAGTGCTGCAACCTGACTTTGTCCTCCTGATAAAATTAGCCCTGCAAAAAAGGTAAATAACAGCATAATTTCGACTAAAATCATTGGGATCTCAACCCTATGTATAAATTTCACTTCGGTGCCATTAGGGTTACCGCGCATCAATACTCCTCCCAAAAGCGTCGCCGCCGCTCCAGAAGACAGCCCTGAGATTAAGAATAACAGTGGCAAAACAGGGTTATTTAATAACGGGAAGCCGATTAAGGCTGACAATAAGAAACCGGTATAAGCTCCAAGAGATAATGACAAGATCACCAGCACGCCGGTAATAATATCCTCATGTCTCGCCAACAGCGTTAAGCACTTAGCAAGCAGATGAAAACGGCCATCTAACCACTTAATTACCGGCAAGCTAAATACACAGCCAATCCAGGCAAAAAGCACTAATTGATAAACCAAAAGTACAAGCACCCCCATCGACATCACTGATGAGGTGTTGTAAAACACCAGTATTTTCCAAAATGCTAACGGCTTGGTCAGATCTATCACCAAAATGCCTAAACCGGCGCAAACAGCAATGGGCGCAATAATGGCAGCCGCTTGCACAAAGGGGGATAAATATGCCCTTTCAGCCAGCTTAAAATGCTTTAACATAATGGCGAAAAAGACTGCTCCAGCCGATAACCCTGCTAAGAAAAGGTAAATAGCAATAGGCCAATGCCAAACTAGGCCATCAAAGTGAAAAGCACTCATAATACTATCTCCCCATCAACAGTTCGCACATGAAATAACTTAGGCCGAGTACCCAAATCAACCTTTTGTCGGTAAGTGGGTTTCGACTTAAGCGCCTTAACCAATGCTGAGTTTGGATCTTTTAGGTTTCCAAAAACCAATGCCTTTGTTGGGCAGGCCAATACACAAGCAGGCTGTAATCCCCGAGATAATTGACTTTGCTGACAAAAGTCACATTTATCAGCGACTTTTGTCAGCGGATTAATAAAACGTATCTGATAAGGGCAAGCTGCAATACAGTACTGGCAGCCTACGCAGCGATCTTCGTTAACAGCAACAATGCCAGTGTCTTTGTCAATATAGGCGGCCCCCGTAGGGCAGACCTTGACACAAGGTGCAGCTTCACAGTGCTGACAAGAGTGGCGACTAAATCGATAACTTTGCTCAGGATATTCCCCATAAGGACCAGTCCGCACGATGTTAACTCGAGAGACACCTAAGGGAACTTGGTTTACCTCTCGACAAGCATCTTCACAAGCATTACAGCCAATGCAGAGATTTTCATCATGTAGCATTGCATATTTAATATCACTGTCCACTGCAGCATTTCTAGCCAGTGGCTGTGGTGTCATTGAATACACTGAAACCCCAGCAATCACACCACCACAACCTTTAAGAAATCTTCTCTTTGAAGTATCCACGTTGTGTCTCCTAATGATTATCTTGATGACATTTAGCACATGATTGGCTCATTGCTGGGCCAATGAGCATCAAAACCGGATCCGTTTCGCTATGAAGTTGATGGCATTGAGCACAAGATACTCGCGTCGCATGCACATTATGGGTCCAATGCGCCAGCGCAAGCGTTTCATGATCATGACAAGCTAAACACTGCCCTACTTGTACCCTGATTTCAGTATCGCTTTCCATGCCATAAGCAATGATTGTCGAACCTTTTCTAGGATGCTTACCTTTTTCGCCATGGCAATCTTCACAGGCAATTGCTAGCCCTTGGTTTGCATGCAAACCCAGCATCTTGCCATTGCGTTTATGACATTTTAAACAGTGGCTAGTGTCGATATCTCTCACTTCAGCAGCAACAGGGAAGTCAGGAAAACTCAACCACAAGAGCAGGAACCAAATGATATAGATAACAGAAACGCCGTAACGGTTAGTCATTGACATCACAAAACCTTACACCAGCAGGTGAATAGCAAAAGATATGGGATAAGCGCCAAATCTGTTCATTTGGCGCCATGTCGGACTAGATTATGCGGCGAGCGCGGTCTTTATTAGGGCTTCATCGCACTGTTGGTGTTTATCTAATTTGATGAATTGCACACCAATATAGTCTAAGCACTTCTCAATAAACTTAGCTTGCTCAGGGGAGCTTTCATCAGGATTGCTAATCACCAATTTAACTGAAGATGACTCGTTGTCGACAACGACATAATCAAGGTGACAATGCTCCATAAAGTCTTCAACCTCTTCGTGATTCCTCACCGCGTCGTCAATATCAACTACATTGACCAATGATGCTCCATAAAGCACATCGTAACGTTTATTAGCAATCTCCTTTAAGCTCTTCAAAAAAAGCATTGACTCTTTGTCAAGCAGATGAGGCTTAATACTAATTTCAGCACCTACCATCTCAACTTCACTGGCTTTAAAAAACTTAATGCATGTCATTACAAAAGTTACGATTACGAGAGGAACAATCAGAAATAAAACAAAGTATATAAAAGCATAACTGAATATCACTGTGGCATTCATAATAAACCTCCAAGTTCTTACTTACTTTTTAATTTTCGATATAATTATTACGCCTTAAAAAACTGTTAGCAACAAATATAAAAATCATTATATATAAATCAATAAGCAATCACAGAATCAATTATAGATATTAATAATTTCAGATATGCAGAAAGTAGATATGACGTTATCAAAATATAGAAACTCAAACTTCACACTAAAAGACAATTAAAACAAATCGATTAAAAACAAATTGTTAGCAGCGCAAAGGTTAAGGAGGTAACTATAGTTGCTGATATTAAAAACCAGCGCGGAATATATTAATAAATTAAACAGGTATGTTCAATTATTATTTTACCGAACATAACAATTGGTGTATGGTTAATATTAAAGATTGAAATAGTGAGGAGTTCAGCATGCAAAATATAACTATTGAAAATCTAGACATACTTAGCATTAGCATTCTCGTTAATTTATATGAGCAGCATTCAGCAACATACGTTGCAAAGAAAATGAATATTCCTGCACCAAAAGTAAGTCGCTGCCTACAAAATGCAAGACTCATATTTAATAACCCTTTATTTATTAGGAAGAAACATGGGCTCGTCCCAAACGAGTTTACCCAACAGCTCTACCCTATCGCGAAAGAACTTTTACAGTGTTCAGATCACTTACAACAGCTATCAACATCTGTAACGGCTTTGGGTAGCCAACGAGTCAATATATATGCCAGCGATATGTTAGCTCAACACCTTCATCAGCAGCTTAACCAAGCTATTGAGCAGTCTGAAATTCATGTAAGTTACAAGCTACACACTCAATCAATTAATACCTTTGCCGACATAGAGTCTGGAGCCTTAGATGTTGCTATTGTCACAGAATCGAATCATGAATTACTGCAGTTTTATGCCAATGCATTAGAGATAACCCCTTTACAAAAGCTAAACCATATGTACCTTGTAAGCGACGCCTTGCACCCTATTCTAAAACGAGATTTGGATTTAGATACCATTGCTGACTATCCCTATGTCAGCGCACAAGACTTAGCAACTCCGACCTCCGTTGATCCTTTTATATTTTACTGCCAGCAACATCATATCCAATGTCGACTAGCTAATACCGATAACTTTAACAGCAATCTAAGTTTTCACGACTTACAACCTCTTCTAGCACAGACAGATCACTTGGCACTACTGCCCTATAGCAAGGTTTATGAGCACAGTAATCTATTACCAGGTTTGCATGTGTGTTGCTTATCTGAAATGGAAACCAACAGACTCTACTTGTCTCAACCTCACCCTACCATTTATTTAGTAAAGGCAAAGTCAAACCGTTCGAGCACGTTAGATGATATAAGCAAGGCGATTAATCATATTGTTAGCCACAGTCTGCACTAACTATCGATTAGTGGCTGTATTCAAAGCTCACTCAGTAACACTATTGTTGGCTGTTGCACAGGTACGCTGTAAGCAGTCAACATTACACTTAGTGGCAGTGCAGTCATTATTAGTACAGCAGGTCATTAAGGGGGCTGGAGAATTATTGCCGGTATTGATATTTTCAAAATGGCTCTGCATCTCAATCAGTTTATCGCCCAATAAGTTTTTCAAACAGTTAACCATTGGTGGCATGACACTTTGATGGCTGTGCAAGTAGTAGCTATCAGATTTTAAAGCCTGAGTCGATTTCCATGCATTCGAGATATCTAAGAAATCAACGTCCTTTCTATTTTCGAAATAATAATAAGTCATTGCAGAAACCAATATGGCAACATCATCAGTCATACTCACATGATCAACAACCATGCGCACACTAGGGCTTTTAAGCACCACTTTAATATCAATATCTGCAACTTGCGCATACTCCTCAATGCGATGTAACTGATGGGACTGAAGGTTAGAGTTTACCAAGGCAATTTTATAATCAAAGATAGCCTTAAGCGGCTCAGGTGAACTTAAAATAGGGTGTCCAGTTCTAGCAACAATAAAGAAGTGGCTGATATCACCTATTTTAGTGTCGGTTACCATAGGGTGATTGACTGGCTCTATAGAGATAGAGCAATCGATTTTTCCTTGGCATAGGCGTTGACTGACCGTCTCTGACCAGGGCTGCACATTGACATAAACACCACCAGTAACACAGCGGCACGACTGTTGGATGCAGTTAAGAACAGTTAACGACCAGTGCTCGTTTGCCGCAAAAGTAAGTTCATAAGGCGCATCTTTTTTATCTAACGTTGTTTCAATAATTTTATCAAGTTGCTCTAATATGGTTCGTACCATTGGTGTGATTTTTAACGCAATTTGATTAGGTTCAAATCCATACTTTTGCCTGACAAATAGCTCATCGCCCAATACATCTCTCATCGTTGTCAGGGCACGGCTGACTTTCGACTGACTAGTACTGAGTTTTGCTGCCACTGCACTGCCATTTTTTAAATCAACGAGCCCAATAAAAACCTGCAAGGTGAAATAATCGAGCCGACTAATTTGCTTAAGCATTAGTGTTGTCCTTGTGCTAGCGCCTTCTCCGGGTGAATAAACCCAATTGAAATGTTACCAGCGACCAAAATCACAAAGTTAGATGGGCTAGAAACATGAAATACAAAGACAACTTTTAGCATTGGAACAAAAGCAATACTGCGTAACCGGTCACAATACGACCAACAAAAATAACGATAAACGGGGCTAATGATTCTGTGCCATAGAATATAGCGAAAGGATAGTTGTAGCTTCAACCAAATAGCCTGACTATCAAAGCCAGGCTATTTATCACGCTGTAAGGTCGCTAACTCGCTTACTTCAGTCCAGCCAGCGCAGCAACAAGGGAGGCTTTCAATTCTGGATTTCTAAGCGTTTGCTGCTCCATATCAAAATTATCGAAAAAGCTAGGAATAGATAGGCTCCCTTTTACGTCTGCAGCAAAATATGGGGCTGAACCCGAGGCTGCGGCCAATACAGATGCCGCGCCACCTGGGCCTGGTGATGTAGCAAGCAACACCATAGGTTTGTTTTGGAAAACTTTCATATCGATGCGTGAGGTCCAGTCAAACAAATTCTTATAAGCGGCGGTGTATGAGCCGTTATGTTCAGCAAAGGAGATGATAATCCCATCAGCTTCGCCTAACTTGGCAAAAAACTGTTGTGCGAGTTCAGGCTGGCCCAACTGCTCCTCTCTATCTTGGCTAAAAATCGGCATTTCATAATCGTTTATGTCTAAGACCTCAACTTCAGCGCCCTCTACCAATGAGGCTGCATAAGTTGCTAACTGTTTGTTGATTGACTTGCTACTGCTGCTGGCTGCAAATGCTAATAGTTTCATATTCTGATCCTTTATTCCGTTGTCTCTGCAGTTAATCCTGCAGCGTAAAAGCGTTAAATTGTCAGCGAAACCAATAGCAACAAGCCTAAGTTTTGAGCGACAACTCGATAGGGAGCAGTGTATATTACAACTCATAAGTAATTAATAACCTGAATTGATAATGACTGTTTCCATATGACTATGAATAAACTTTTTGACGGTGTGGTGATATTTACCCAAGTAGTTAAGAGCGGCGGCTTTTCAGCTGCAGCGGATGCATTAGGTCACTCAACCTCATATGTGAGCAAAGAGGTCAATAAGCTAGAAGCTCGGCTTGGTGTTAGATTACTCAATCGCACCACGCGCTCAATTGGCTTGACCCCTGAAGGTGACGCCTATTACCAACAATGCCTGCAACTAATCAGCGATGCTGAACTAGCGGTAGGCTTGATAACACAGCACGAAGTAAGTCCGAAAGGCGTTCTAAAACTTAGTTGTCCCATCGGTTTTGCCCAAGCTCATCTCAAAGCTATTATCTCTGAATACCTGCAGCTTTATCCTAATGTCAGCCTAGAGTTAGACTTAAGTGATAATCGCACTGATGTGATTGCCGATGGTTACGATCTGGCTATCAGAGCATCCTCGCAACTGGATGAATCTAGTCTTATCTGCCGTAAACTATACAGCTGCGGCGCTTTCACTGTAGCCTCAAAAACGTATATTTCACGTCACGGAAAGCCTTATCATCCGCGAGAGCTAGCGACTCATAATGGGATCTGTTACTCCAACCTAAAATCCCCCAGTCGCTGGGATTATGTAGAAAAGGATGGCAAACCTTTCTATGTTGATATACGGCCTAAAGTCCTCTGTAATAATGGTCATATGCAGCTTTCGATGGCTTTAGAGGGGCATGGGGTGGCGAGGTTACCACTGTTTTATATGCAGGAAGCTTTACAGGGCAATCAGCTCGAAGTGCTGTTTGAAGACTTTCCAACGACGACTGTTGATGTGTATGTGATCTACCCTAGCCGAAAACACCTATCACCGAAAGTGAGAGCATTTATCGATCTGGCAGCTGAGCGGTTAGCATAGGTTGTAAAAGAATAATACCAATTGCATTAAAAGTTTGACCATTCAGCGGGAATTCAAAGCGCTGTAGGCAAGTAGTGGGATTTGAGCTAATAGTTATTCTATATCCAAATCTCATAGCGAAGCTTACAGCATTTTGAAACCCGCACTACGTGAGCCCCTCAGTCTTTCCACTTCTGCTTTGCATTGGCTTAAAAGGGAATAACCATTTCTTTACCAATGCGCTTTGAATTGAAAAGACTGAGGGGCTCTGAACTGGTCAAATACTTAATGCAATTGGTATATAGCCGCAAAGCGGCTTTATTAAGTGCTTCTTCAATTAACACTACTTGTCTTTCATCGATAACTCATCAACGATTCGATAAACCGTGTAGGTCGTCGAGTGAAAATTCTCAGACCAAGCTTTTAACGCTGCCCCCGCTTTAGCTTCATCCCCCATATGGGTCGCTAATGCCTCTGAAAATGATTTATCCGGTGGAGTCATCTCAGCATAATTCTTATAAGGGATGACAAGAGATAGCTCTCCTTCTCCACCAATAGCATTGCCCCATGACCATAAATAAGGCCACTTCATCGCTTTAGCGTTGTCGCTAAGCAACTTCTTTCCGTCAGCGATTGATTTAGCTTTGCCCATTTTCGCTTGATAGTTTGTCACTGCAAAATACTTGAAACCTTTACTATCTTTGGGCCAGTGGCTATTTTTCATATCAATACGACTGTAAAAGTGCTCGTAATGATTTATATACTGCGCCACATTGGCGTACCAATCATCGAGAATTTTGTTATCTGCTTGCCATTTCTGGTAGCCATCTACATCGTTCCATTTGGTACAACAGTAACGAATGATATACCTATCCATGCCCGTGCCAATCGCTGGCCGATAAACTTTCCACGCTCGCGGATCGCCCTTACTGGCTCGAAACTGAATATGTTTAACAAATGCTTTTTCAAATGCTGCTTGTTGGCCTTGATTAGGTACCATAACCCATACGTCAGCCAACGAATCAGGTTTATGGTGAGCTGCTAAAGCCACGTTGCTCAAGCCCATTGTCAGCAACCAACTGCCAACAATTATCTTTAATAGAATATTTTTCATTCCTATCATCCTTTCAGTGAGTGAGTCAGCATCGAGGTCGTTAAGTTAGATAAAGGGGAATTCTGAGTTCAAGAGATGCCAACATAATGTCGTTTAAAGCCTAGCAACTATTAGCAAACTTGCGAGCTAGCTAACAACTGTGGCTCCCATAAACCTTAGCTATTAGGCCATAGCCGTTAACGGCAGCAATAGAAAAGCTAATCTTAATGAGTGGGAGAGTGTTTTCAAAATGCATATAGTCGATATTCAAAAATAGAACAATAAACGGCTCACTTGAGTAGATAATGAAAATTAGGCGGTTAGCAAATCAGTTTGTTAAGGTTAATCGTAAAAGTTTAAAATATTTACTTTAAAGTTAAACCGTTCTATATCTATAATTAACGGCTGACAGCGTATGCCAGCAGTGCCCTTGCTAATTTAACGATGACTTTATTAGCGTTAAAAATAATTCCAATATTGATGATTTCCCTAGCGACTTATGATGTTTAAAGCACAGCACTCTATGCTCAAAAACTTTAAACCAATTAAAAATAATAATGGACGGAACCTGTGCTAAAAAAAGTAATATCTATGACTAGCTCAACCCAGATGTTAGTGGCCATGTTTGTTGGTTTTGCCGTCGGTCTATTCTTTGGTGAATCAGTGGGCTGGATGGGCACCATAGGTACTAGTGTCATTCTACTGATGCAGATGACTGTTCTGCCTTATATCGTCGTATCTCTAGTAGGTGGTATCGGTAAGCTACAAAAAAATACCGCTAAGCTTATTTTTAGCCGAGCGGGTATCATCATGCTACTACTTTGGGGAGTAGGCTTACTGACCGTAGCACTGATGCCACTCTCTTTCCCCGTGGTTGAGTCTGCGTCTTTCTTTAGCACGAGTAGCATCGAACCCGTGACACCGATCGACTACTTTAAACTCTATATTCCCTCAAATCCTTTCGAGTCTATGGCGGATGGTTACGTTCCCGCGATGGTTGTTTTTAGTATCGCCATGGGGCTCGCACTTATTGGCATGCAGGGAGAAAACAAACAGCAAATTTTAACCTTTATGCATACCTGCTCCGAGATTTTCTCCCGCATCACTCGTGGCTTAGTGAAAATTCTGCCCGTGGGTATTTTTGCAATGTCCGCTTCTGCTGCTGGGACTATGGGGGTCGACGAGTTTGCCAGTATGCAGGTATATTTGATCAGCTACTTTGTACTGTGTTTATTGCTTACATTTTGGATTTTACCTTGGATTGTTGCCTCCTTAACACCTATCACTTTCGCCCAAGCACTGCGGATCTCAAAAGCGAGCTTAGTCACAGCATTTGCTACCGGTAACATTTTCATTGTAATTCCCGTTATCGTGGAAGAGTGTAAGCAAGTCATGCGAGAGCATGAAAACTTAAGTGAAGATGGTGCGACCTTAATAGAAATTTTAGTGCCTATTGCCTTTACCTTCCCCAATATCGGCAAGTTAACTGTGATTCTGTTTGTATTGTTTGCAGGCTGGTTTAATGGCACCCCGGTGGATATTAGCAGTATTCCATCACTTTCTATCAGTGGACTGTTGTCTCTATTTGGCAGTGTGTATGTCGCCATCCCCTTTATGCTCGATTTAGTTCACTTACCGTCAGACCTGTTCCAGCTATTTGTTATGTCTGGCTTTATTACAGGCAAATTTAACTCCATTGCTGCAGTGATGAATCTATTTGTACTAACTCTACTCACCGCGGCACTATTTGAAAAAAACCTAATAATACGTCCTCCACAGCTAATAAAAATGGGGCTTGGCATTGGTATCAGCTTAGTGCTTACACTTGTCGTATGCCGCGTCGGGATGGGACTATTTATTCATAGCCCAGAAACCACCAGTGGTGTGATTGCCAATATGCAAGTGGCTGATAAGGTTCCAACTAAGGTCAGCAAACAATTTCCCATTATTGGCACAACCCCGAACACGCCCATAGCAGGAATAAAACAGATCCGTAGTCGAGGTATATTAAGAGTCGGCTACATACCGAGTAATGTTCCCTTTAGCTACTACAACAATTCAGGCCGTTTGGTTGGTTTTGATACCGCGATGGCAACCAAATTAGCTGAAGATCTCGATGTAAAAGTTGAATTTATTCCGTTTAGAAAAAACAAACTCGCTCAGGCATTAGACGCAGGATTCTTTGATATTGCCATGTCTGGTTTAGCGATGGATATCGAGCAAATGGATGCACTGAGTTATGCCGACCCAGTGCTAGAGTTAAACCTTGCGCTCGCGACCAAAGACCATCTAGTCAACACCTTTAAGAGCAACGACAAAATCCTCGAAATGGGCCCCGTTACCATTGCCTATGTGGAACATAGTGACGCGATTGAAGATGCAAGTTTGCTAGCCCCGAATGTAAAATTCGTCAAAATTGATGGTTATAAAGACTTTTTTAGGCAGAAAAAAAATAAGTATGATGCGGTGGTTATTAGCGCCCAGGCAGGTTCTGCTTGGACATTATTCTTCCCCGGTTATGGTATTGCGCTGCTAGAGGGGGAATCTCGTTACCCAGTGGCTTACGCAGTGGCGCAATCAAACCAATCCTTACTCAATTATGTCAACAATTGGCAAAGGCTGCGTAAAGTCGATGGCCATCAAGATCAAATCTATAACTATTGGATGCTCGGGCAAGGCGCCGTCGAAAAACAGCCGCGCTGGTCGATTATCCGTGATGTATTGCATTGGGTGGAGTAGGTAAAAGATAACCAGCATTATTAATGGCAATGATGCTGGTTTATCGTTTCACCAAGATAATTCATTGACGCCGTCCTGGCTAAACGAGATCCGCAGCCATAAAATTAGCGACCTCTTTAGCGGTTAGAAAACGCCAATCACCAACCGCTAGATCTAGTTGCAAGTCACCAATTGTCTCTCGGTGTAAACCATTGACGCGATTACCAACAGCGGCAAACATCCGTTTGACTTGGTGGTAACGCCCTTCAGTAATAGTCAGCAGCACCTCTCGCTCGTTAATCACCTTAAGTGTTGCCGCAGCGGTCAGCTTTGCTTCATTTTGTAATTGAATGCCAGCGCTAAACTTTTCAGCAACATCAGTAGCAATGGGATCGCGTAACATAACTCGGTAGGTTTTAGGACATTGCTTATCAGGCCTGATTATCTCGAATGACCAACGACCATCATCTGTTAGCAACACCAGCCCTGAGGTGTCAGCATCTAAGCGCCCTACGATATGCAGATCTTCAGCGCGTTCAATATCAATACAATGGAATAAACTCGGGTAGTCACCATCGACATTTGAGCTCAAAGTGTTGAGTGGCTTGTGCAGCATGATGTAACGTGATGGTCTTGCTACAAGTCGCTCACCTTGCCAAACAATACTATTATTCTCATGCACCTGAAATCGAGCTTCGGTGACAATACAACCATTTACACTGACCTCGCCAAGTTCAATACACAAAGTGGCTGCAGCACGGTTAAGGTCAGTGCTTTTACATAGAAACTTATCAAGACGCATAAAAGATGAGACTCATCATTCGTTAAACAGCATTGGCTTAGCAACCATCAGTAAAGTAAGTAACAGTGTATCGCGTAGCTGAATTCCCCCCCGTGCCACCAGGTTCGCTGTACCGCAGATAACAAGCTTCATCATTGCTAGGCAAAGATTCTCCTTGCACTAGATTATATCCTATCTGTACTCGACTAGAGTTACTTGCGCTATTACAGCCATTACCAAAGCAAACCACAATAGAGTCGTCAATATCAACCATATCAAGGATCCCCAAACCTTTCTCAGTCCACGCTTCAGGGTAACCATATTTCAGCTCAAAGATTCCAGCGGGGATCTCAACGAAAGGAGGATTATTCGCCGAACTCCGAGCTTGCTCCGCTGCACCCTCGATTTGAGCCTTTAAGTAAGTTTCATCTGCACCAAACTTAATCGCTGCACCAATACCATCCAAAGCGCTGATCTTTGCATCACGGGAGAGGTTAATAAATTTTGGTGCAGCAACAACAGCTAGAATGCCCAGTATAATGATAACCACAACCAGCTAAATCAACGTAAATCCCTTTTGTTTACTCATATTTTTTCCATTCTGAAAGTTGTTAAATTTAGCTATTTGGGTGACAGCCTGCCACTATTTTAACTGGTAGTTAAACACAATACAGCAAAGGGTTTATAGCGGTATGTTAGCTGATAGCATTCTAAAGTGCTGCACCTTCTGAGGTTATAGACCATTAGGTTATTGGTTATCTATCGCTGTGCCTATTAAGCAATTACGATTTCAGGCATAATAGCGCTCGAAAAAATAGATAATAAAACTCCCTAATACTTTGTCGTAAACGCTTAGGAACCCTACATGACGCAGCTAACTATAATTACACCTGACGATTGGCATCTTCATTTCCGTGATGGAGATATGTTGCAAGAGACCGTACCTGCAACAGCAAGATTATTTAATCGCGCTATCGTAATGCCAAACCTTTTACCTCCGGTAACAGATGCGAAACTTGCAAGTGCATACCGTGAGCGTATTTTAGCTGCTCGCCCTGCAGGTTCTACTTTCGAACCTTTAATGACGATTTTTCTAACCAACAACACGACAGAGCAAGACATCATTGATGCTAAAGCTGCTGGTGTTGTTGCCGCTAAGCTTTATCCAGCGGGTGCAACGACTAACTCAGATGCTGCAGTAAAAGCACTTGATGCGCTATTTCCTATTTTTGAAGCTATGGAAAAGCATGGCTTACTGCTGCTAGTTCACGGTGAAGTGACCGAGTCGCACATCGATATTTTTGATCGTGAAGCCCTCTTTATCGAGCGATACCTTGCGCGTATTGTAAATGCATTCCCAGGGCTAAAAGTGGTGTTTGAACATATCACCACTAAAGATGCTGCAGACTTTGTGATGTCAGCGGCTGATAATGTTGCAGCAACCATTACCCCACAACACTTATTGCTAAACCGAAATGACCTGCTTGTTGGCGGTGTGCGCCCGCACAATTTCTGCTTACCAGTACTTAAGCGCAGCACTCATCAAGAAGCACTGCGTGCAGCTGTAGCAACAGGCTCTAGTAAGTTCTTCTTAGGAACTGATTCTGCACCGCACGAAAAACACCGTAAAGAATCAGCCTGTGGCTGCGCGGGTTGCTACAGTGCATGGAGCGCATTAGAACTATACGCTCAGGTATTTGATGATCTAGGCGCGCTGGACAAAATTGAAGGTTTTGCCAGTACTCATGGCCCAGATTTCTATGGTTTGCCGCGCAATACTGGCAGCGTCACCCTAGTAAAAGAAACTTGGACGATACCGTCTGAGATCATTTTGCCAAATGGCAACCCAATAGTGCCATTCTTCGCTGGAGAAGAGGTTAGCTGGAAAGTAAAAACAGTCTAATTTATAAAGCGTTAAAATTAGAAGCCCGCTGATAGCGGGCTTTTTTATGTTAAGTCAAAAGTCCTACTTACCAGCGTAGCTATTGAAACTTACTCACCCAAAGAGAAGTTAATACTATTGACCTACAGCTTGCCCCCTTGGTATCGGTTTTAATCCGATATTGCAAACAGCTTTTAGTTTGCCTCATTAACTTACGTTAGCATTAGGAGCAAGGTATGGAGAAGGGAATCGCAATTATAGGGTTAGGCTTATCGGCGTTTACATTCAGTGCATCTGCCGCCATCAGCCCCACAATGGAAACAAGTCTTATCGCAGTCTGCAAAGCGGCAACCAAAGATAACGTGATTCAGTTTAATCGCACGCTGAAACAACACCGCATAAACAAAGATCTGATTTTTCCAAAGCTGGTCTGCAATGGACAGTCATTTCATGATTTTGCCTTGACTCATGGTGCTAACAAAGTGGCAAAAAAAATTGCTAACTACACCACTGACGTAGAGCTAAATCAAGCGATAGCAATGAATAAGCTCGACGACAATTACTATTCGGTTACCTTCTAAATCTGCTTGGCTAAAGGCTGGAATAGCCTTTAGCATCCCCTCACTCCTTTGCCAACGCCTTGCCTAAAGGTTCAAAATACTCAATTAAAGCAGTAAAGATTTTCTGTCGATGCTCAATGCTCGGGTAACCACCAGCATCGAAAAGTGATGATTTAAGTGTTTCATCCACCAAGTATGGATTGCTAATATCGTCGTAGGATTCGATACAGGATTCAAATGCCCGTGCCATTAACTCGGTTGGTTTAGAAAAGTACTGCGTACCATATTGCTTATCTAATGCTATTGCCCGGCTAACATATTGATGACTATCCTCGCCATTCTCGCTCAATAAACTCACAGCAAAGACTCGCTCTAATCGTTGATTGAGAGGATGCACTCTGGGTTTAACATCAGCAATCCAGCTATGGCTGGCAAAAGATATCCCCTTGGGGGCGGTATGAAATGACTTAGCGGCGATATAGTGATCAAATGCATGCCAAAACTCGTGCGCAAGTGCTCCTGCCCCTGCATTCTTGGCCAAAGCAAGCTCGCGTCTATCCGGTGCATAATGTGCCTGCACACCTTTTTGGCCGCCGCTACCGAACGCTAAATTTAACGTTTCACGCAAACCCAGTGCTTTTGGCGGAAGTTTTAAGATAAAAGCCAAGTCTGCCAAAGAGTCAAAAATAAGGTTTGCCGCCTTATCACGCTCATCATTTTCAACCCACTTACCCAAACGTATATGCCCAAGGCCAAATACCTGTTTGATATCAACAAAGCTCACCTGTTCATCGAAACGGTAATCGGGGCCAACACGGCGGTAGCTGCGGTTTTTTAACACGATTAATTCTACTCTTCTAACGGCTGTACTTAGGTCTCCCCCCATTATAAAGCAATATGATGATATATCTGCCTGTGTTCTGCACTAGCTAACGGTTTAGCTTAAACGGTATAATCAGTGCATGAGTTTCAACAAAAAATAGGCCTTAACATGGCAAAGACAGCTGCCGCACTACATATATTGGTCAAGCATAAAGAGCTTGCAGAAGATATTATTAAGCAATTAAACAAGGGCGCTAAGTTTGACGTGCTAGCAAAGAAGCATTCGAGCTGTCCGTCGGGTAAAAAAGGCGGTAATTTAGGCGAGTTTAAGCGAGGTCAGATGGTGCCGCAATTTGATAAAGTCTGCTTTAGCGGCGAGCTGATCACTCCGCACCTAGTCAAAACCAAATTCGGCTGGCATGTGATTAAAGTGCTTTACAGAACATAAATCAGCCAACCAAGTTACTGGCAATGATTACGTTACCAAGGTACTTTACAGAACATAGCCGTTGAGTGCTTGCGCGGACCGAGTAAGGTGACTTTCTAGTATCTGAACATTATCTTTGGATCAAGCACTGCAAACTAACAGCTTGTGCCAAATATGTCAGTTATGCCGAGAATCAGGAAAATGCACGAAACATAAAAAACGCCCAGCTCCGTAAAAGAAGCTGGGCGTTTTATGTAAAAACGTTAACCTATCGAATGGCTGACACCAGATAATCAATGACTGCACTATCTGCGGACTGGCAATGCTTAAGTGCAAACAACGGCAGTGGTTTTTCAAGCATATTTCGATCTACCATCTCACTGACAATTGGCAAGTCTAATATCCCCGCTTTACCCACCAATAAATTATCAAGCGATGTAATCTTGCTTAGATTAACAATGTCCCTAAAGCCTTTTAGGTAGAGAAAATCTTTAGTAAAACCACCGCCCCGATAAACACGCGTCGTTAACGTAAATGCTTGCTCGGTTGTTTGCGCATATTGCCGCATTAATGTTTGGAATGTCATCGAGAAATCGCGCTGTTCCAACATTAAATTAACTGCAACCACTCGCAGCGCCAGAACTTTAAGCCTATTGAGGGTTAAATTCCCCGAGCAGTACTCACTGTAAATTGCCACACCTTCTTGGGTATGAGTATTACCCACCAAACCTAAAGACAACACTCGCAGCGGTTGACGTCTAGCATTCATGGTCGTCAACATGTGCACACCTAATTCATGGTAGGCAAATGCGATCAGCTCTTTCGCTGAGAACATGGCATCTTTGTTAATTAACAAACTGCCCTTCTCATTGTCCACCATCGCTTTGGCGACAATGCGCGAAGACTTTTCGACTTTACACTTAAGTCCCCATTCATCGGCCTGCGTTTGAAACGATTTAACCGCATGGTCAGCATCATAGATGGCGACGTCGTCATCACCCACTATCGCGGGAGCGCGCAGTAAGAATTCAGCATTGGCAATATCATCTTTATCTGGCTGACCGTAATATTTCAGCGAGTTATACACAAAGTCGTCAGTGCCAATCGAACAAAGCAGATCAATTTTGGTTGCTAAGTTATCAATCACATGACGATAAAGCTGTTGAATATCGGCATCCATGACATTTTCGACCGGTAGCTTGTATAGCTGCTCACGAAATTGATATGGATTGATATTCAGCTGCCTATAGTTAAATTCAGGTGCCACAGCGCCTTTTTTTGCTAAAAACTTCTTACGTTCACTGGCGATATTAATCGGGTTAATGTATTTCAGTGTGGCGACATTATTAGCCAACTTAAATAAGCTTTTATCAAGTGACAAAATCTCTGGCGACAGTGTCGATGATAATAGGTCAACATTACGCACCGATTTACGTTGACCAAAGCGGCGCATAAAGTACGCCGCAGTTTCTGATATCGCCTGTTTAACCCCAGCCTTTAACTCCTCTAATACCAACGGATATAGCTCACCTGTGGTTTCATCCATAAACACTTTCTTGACTTCAACCGGCAACACTAACGTATTGTCAAAATGGGCGTTAACGTGAGCGATTAA
This sequence comes from Shewanella sp. c952, assembly GCF_019654975.1. Classification (GTDB taxonomy): domain Bacteria; phylum Pseudomonadota; class Gammaproteobacteria; order Enterobacterales; family Shewanellaceae; genus Shewanella. The sequence goes on along the minus strand of NZ_BPEW01000020.1, from coordinate 74,310 downwards.
ATAGCCACGCCCTTGAAACACCTCATCGGTCGCAGCGCGCACCACTAGGTTAGGCAGCTCTATTTGATTAAGCTGCTTTTCAAAGTGATGACAAGTCGCTCCCCAACGCTCAATATCAATCTGGCTAGTGCCAATATTGAATGTCGGTGTGTCTGCCTCAATTCGTTGATGGTTATAAGAGTGCATATCAAACACAATACTGTTTTTAAACTGCTGCTCTAACTTGGCTATTAGCGCCGCCAACACATTGTAAAAAGACTGATGCTTTGCATGACTTTCACTGCGTTGTTTTGGCGTTAATGGTTTCTGCCAGACCTGCTTATTCCAGGCTGTTTTGAAATAGGTCGATAACGCTTTAGGGCGGTTCAAGTCATACTCAAAACGTGAGTCGTTGCCTACCAGTACAATAGGAAAAGACGACAGTAATTCATCGGTATAAGGGTCTTCTTCATAGAATCGCTCTGGCTTGGTCAGCAAAAAGCTTTTATTCAAATCATCTCGCAGGCGATGGCCATTGTGAATTGCCGTGCAAACGACTGGCGAATACTCATCAATCTTAACAATGTATGATCCGCTGTTAACCTCAGCGTGAAAACACTCACCTTTGTTGATTAATGCTATGCACTCTTTTTCAGTTAATGTGAGCATCATCAATCGCCTTTCTAAACGCTGTTTTTCTGATGTTTAACGCCTCTTTGGCATTAACAACACTTTCAACAAAATCAATAACCTTCTTCTGCAGCTTAACGTTATTCAACTTGTTGATGCGCATGATCCCGCCAGGGCTTTGCACGTTAACCTCAATCAACTTCTCATTGATGACATCAATCCCTACAAAGAACAAACCGTCACGTACCAACTTAGGGCCAATATGCTTGCAAAGTGCTTTTTCATTTTTGGTCAAAGTATGTTTAACCACACTGCCACCAGCATGAATATTCGAACGCACTTCTCCAGATGCAGGAATACGTTTCATAGCACCAATAGGCTCACCGTTTAACATCAAAATGCGCACATCGCCCTGCTCAGCGCCCTCTACGTATTCTTGTAAAATAACGTAGTTACCGCCCTTGCCGCTGTTGATGTAAAACTCTAGCAGTGAATGAAAACTCTTCTGAGCCGCCTTTTCCACCATAATAACGCCTTGACCACCAAAGCCATCAAGCGGCTTCATGATCATCTTGTCGGTCTTAGATTCTCGTAGCACTTCCTCTAGATACTCTGGTGTCTTAGACACGTGAGTCACCGGAATGAACTTATTGTCAGGATCGTCAAAAGACGCGGTATACAGCTTATTGTTAGCTATTCGCAAACCATCAATATCATTCATGATAAATACGTCATCACGCACTGAATCAAGAAAATTTAGTGCGATAGTATCCAGTGGCGGATTAGCACGCATAATAATGCTGTCAAAGCCCGCTAACGGTAAACGCAGGGTTTTAAACTGCGCTTTTTTATAAAATGAAACGATATTGCTAGATACCGGCTGCTCTTTGCTAAATACGCGACAAAATGCACTCGCTTCCGTGTCACGCATGGTTAGATTACTGGTAGTCGCTAGCGCCACGGTATGGCCGCGCGCAACGCACTCATGGATCAATCGAATGGTAGTATCGGTTTCTGGCTCGATGTTTTCCCATGGGTACATCAAAAATAAAATTTTCAAATGGATCTCTTAATAAAACGGAATGCTCTAAAGATCTTGGGCCAGGGCAGGCTTGGGGAGGTGTAGAGTACTCAAAATAAACAACACAATAACTCAGGTAAAATCACCAGAATCAGACTATGGCATCTATCTATCAATACAAGTTGAACTAGATAAGGCGGCGTAATTTACACCAATTTTTAAGATTGTAAAATAAAATTTTACTGCTGAACGATGATATTTATTAAGACATTGAAAAAATTAAAATTTACTTTACAGCAAACATAGACAACCTGCTCTCCATGTATATATAACATACTAAAAATCAGAAAAAGCGCAGCCTAGCACTGCGCTCTTGAGCGACCTATGAGCCATTAAACATAGCGTAAACTATGAGCCTTCCAATACGCTTGTAGAGGTAACATTGTCCACTTGAAGCGGTTTAAATACATTCAATTTCTTGACGACCCATAATCCAAGACAGATAAACAGTAGTAAGCCTGCTTCGACACCGAACACCGATTGAAATCCAGATTGCCAAAGTCGCAATAGTTGTGAGCCGAATAACGCCCAATCAGCGACAAGTGTGGCGCCAAGAGTAACAACGGCAGCGAGGATCATCTGTGCCAGAAAACGCTTTTTGTCGTCGACAATATACGCAAGCACTATGGCAAGTAATAAACTGCCTACAAAGCCGTAAACCAGCCAATCTCCGCGCTGCGACATACTTGCAGGTAGTACGCGTTCAATAAAGAAAGCCACCGCAGTTGCCAGCACTAAGCCACCACAGCCCCCTAAAGTCAGTCCTCGTATAATACTCATGCTCCGCTGCGAAACATTTTGCTGCAAGGCACGTTTATCCAGCCACAACATATTACCAATGACTATCATTGCACAGATAGCGAGTGACAAAATGAAATAGATCACCCGCACATCAACGCCAGCAAAATCACCAAAGTGTAAGGTTGCTATAATCTCCCTGCCTTTGCGGAACACATTGTAGTTACTGATATCGGTCTTATTGAGTAACTCGCCTGTTTTAACGCGATAAAAGAACTCATCTTTTTGTGAGAAATGGGTTAGATCATTCCCCCTCAACTGAATAATGGCCGCTTCATCGCCATAGTTATAGAAGATCACATTTCTTAAATGAAAATTATCCTGTTGCCCCACCTGTTTGATGATCTGATATGCGTTGCTCATGTCGATTGTCTTTTCGATTTGAGGCTCATCAAACAAAGTAAATCCTGCATCTTTAAACAAGGTGTCCTGATCGCCTTGATAGATAAATAGCACAAAGGCGATTTGATAAATAATCGCTAGATTAAACACTAAACCACTGATGGCATACATCAAAGTAAATGGCAGCGTCATCACTCCTACCACATTATGCAGATCTAACAATCTATCGCGTCGGTTCTTATCATGTCTGTATAAAAAGAAGTGTTTAAACAACTTTTTTGCATGAATAAATACCCCTGAAACCAAAGCAAAAAAGAAGAACAAACTGATAATACCAATTAGATAGTCGCCCCCCGGCAAGTTAAGGTTGTAATGTAATTGATAGAGGAAATCACCTAAAAAGAAGTCTTCTTTATCAGCCACACTTTTCCCAGTTTTAGGGTCGACCAGCAAAGAAACAACGTCACCGTGCTCATCTTCTTTGCCCTCTTCACGAACTAAATCCAAATACACTTTATAGTATGGATCATGCTCCGAAGGCATTTGTACCATCAAGTGTTCTTTATAATCGAAATCATGCTCAGCTAACTTGCTTTCGACCAGTTGCTGCAAAGGTAGGTCTTGTTGCTCTACTGCAACAGGAAACTGAGGTAATACTGCCCACTGCTTCACTTCTTCATAGAAAAGTGTCATCGCGCCAGCCCAAAATATAAGGAACAGTAACGGTGAAATAATGACACCAATCCAGCTATGGGATTCAGTTAGGTTTTTAATCAACTTATTTTGAGGTTTTTTCATTGTTTGAATATTCATAGCGGAGTATACGACCAGAAAAGAACAGCATTAACGACCAGTGATAAAATCAGCAACTTACCACAAGCAAAGGCAACATCTTTACCCTTGTTAAAGCTGTAGCAATAAACCATAACTGCGACCCAAATAATGAATCCAGATAACAGACCAAGCAGCAGTTTTATATCAATAGCCAAAGGCACAAGTAGATAAAGACTCAACATAATACTCACTGAGAGTAATAAACCACCTAAAAAAGCGATAATAGACTTAGGCCACATCTTTAATTCACTCCGAGTAAAAATATTCCTGAAAAGACACTAACTCCAAGGGAGAAAACCAATACACTGCGATAATTAGCATATGCGGAAATAACCACTAACGTCAGCCACATCGCCATAACCAGCAACATGGTGATTAACATAGCAACAATAAAGCCGTACTGACTTGTAAAGAGACTCGTTGCTAACACCACCGCAATAACAAACCCACTCCAAGCAAAAGTCTTCGATATGGAATGGCTTATAAGCTGCTGTTTATTAGATGATAAATAACTAAAGTAGCAGGAAAACCAAAGTAATAAAGTACCCACAATAACCATAAACACAACCCAAATTAAATACAAATGATAACGATTTGTATTTATTATCGTAAATACGTTAAAGAAATTCAAGAAGATTGTGATAGCATCCTGCGCCATAACAAATAGCAATCATTATCAGTTGGACGATATACAATGCGATCATCTAAGTTAAACCCTATCACCAACGCAATTCGCTTCGGGCTGATCATTCCAGCCTCTTTGACCTGCCTATCGGTCATCGCCAAAGACAGCATCGATACAACAAACATCGAACGGATCATGGTTACAGGTCAGAAAATTGCTCGAACAGTGCAAGAAACCACGACCAGTGTTGCCGTGCTAACAGAGAAGCAGATGGAACAGGAAAATATTAATGATTTTCGTGAAGTGCTAATAAATACTGCTAACACCCATACCACACAAAATCGCAGCTTTAGCATTCGTGGTATTGATGGTTTTAACGTTTCTGGTGGTGGCAACAGCTTCTTAGCCAGTGTTTATGTTGATGGTGCACCTCTACCAGAGCGCATGATTTATGGTGGCGCTTTTTCCACTTGGGATGCTAAACAGGTCGAAGTGCTACGAGGACCGCAATCAACTCTTCAAGGTCGAAATGCGCTAGCGGGTGCAATTATCATGACCACCCAAACTCCAACGGACGAGTGGCAAGGAAAGTACCAACTGACTGCTGGTGAAAATGGTCAAAAAGAGCTAGGTGTAGCTATTGGTGGCGGCCTTATTGAAGATGAATTAGCATTTCGTTTTAGTGGTGAACAGAAAGAGATCGACGGTTACAATGAAAATTTAGTCCGTAACGAGAACTCAGATTTTAATGAAGATGAAACATACCGATTAAAATTTTTATATCAGCCTAGCGCCCTCCCAGAGTTCTCAGCCCAATTAGGCTACACCTATGCAAGTGCCACATACGGTAATACTGCGGTTGAAATTGCTGAAGGTGAAAACCCATTTGAGAACCGTAAAACAGTTAACAATGATGCAAGGCAAGAGACGACAGATGCCGACATATTGGTATTAGCGCTTAATTATGATCTCAGTGATATATGGAGCCTAGGCGCTTATACTACTTGGTCTGCAGTCGATACCCGATTCATTTGGGATTCAGATTTCCTCGCAATTACAGGCAGCGAATACCCTGAAGATAGCGGTAGTGTTTCCAACTATAACAACAAGACTGACTCTCTTAGCCAAGAACTTAGACTGACCTTCGAATATGACACATTAAGTGGTGTTATTGGTGCGTATTACTTCAAGACTGACGTTTATGATCACACCAATGGCTTGAATAACTTAAAATTAAACCGCTTAGGACTAACAAGTAGTGTGTTACAAGCCCAGTATGGCTTAAGTGAACCTATCGCTGACCTTGTTGTGGCACAATATGCTGAATTTGACCCAGCCCATACAAGTTCATTGTCATCGACTGAGCAAACCGTTGCGAGCTATGCATTGTTTGCTGATGGTGTTTGGAATGTCACCGATGAATGGGATATTTTTGCAGGCATTCGATTCGACCATGAAAGCCAAGAGACTAAAAGCGATGCGCAATACGTTATCTTGAATCAAGACAAAATGCCAAATCCAACAAATTACCTTGGCACCCCATATGAAGCATTATCACCGCTTATCGCAGGCATCAATAAGATGTTTACAGATTTGGCCGCAAATGCCTCACAAACAACGCCACCAATAAATACTGACTTTAATACCATTTTACCAAAACTCGGTGTGAGCTATAACTGGAGCGAAGATTTTATCACTAGTATCTCTTTCCAAAAAGGTTACCGTTCTGGTGGTGTGGGAGTTAATAGTGCGCGTGCAACCGTGTTTGAATACGATCCGGAATTTACCTACAACTATGAGTTCTCGCTGCGTTCAACTTGGTTGGACGGCGATCTCGTCGCAAATGCAAACGTGTTCTATGTTGATTGGCGAGATCAGCAGGTCACTGTGCAGTTGTCTCCTAACCGCTACGACACCGAAACGGTCAACGCAGGTCGTTCAAACGTGAAGGGCTTCGAACTTGACCTCAATTACCAGCTTAGCAGCGAACTTTCAATTTATGCCTCTGTAGGCCAAGCAAAAACGGAGTTTACCGACTTCATTATTAGTATTCCAACCGATACAACACCTATCGTGAACGATCTATCAGGCAGACAATTTACCGCTCCAGAGTGGAGCGGTAATATTGGCGCGACCTACGCTGCAGACAGCGGGATATTTGCCAATATAAATGCCAACTACGCGAGTGGTTCGCCGAATAAGGTGAACCCTTACCGAGAAGGATTAGTTGAAGGCGATGCCGAGTTTGATTTACAAAATGACAGTCGTACGCTAGTCAATATGCAGATTGGTTATGAATGGCAGAACCTTGGTGTATATCTGCAAGGTAAGAACTTATTCGAAGAAGAATATATCACGAGTAACTTCACCCGCACCCCGAGCTTAGGCGCTCCGAGACAGTTAGCTCTGACAGTACGTGGAGAGTTCAGCCTTTAATAACGTAAAATAGTAAGCTTGAGTTGAGTAAATCACAAGCAGGCCGTTTAGCTAGATACTGGCTAAACGGCATGCGTGTATGAAAGTATATAAACCACTATTTGCAGACGCACTTAGCGGATTGGGCGCAAGGGGCCGCTGCAGCAACGCTGCACATACCACTTGTGCTACCGGTACCAACACACCACGCATTACAATCAAATGTATCAGGGTGCCCGGTGTCATTAGTATGGGCATGAAGTACATCTTTGCCTGGGTTAGATTCCACTAGCAAGCCATCTGGTAAGCAAGCTTCACCAAACATTCTACCGTTTGCGACTCCCTTTTCATCAGTACCAATATGGCAACCCGCAACACCAGGTGCTACGCCGTCACTGTCTTTCCACCAAGTTTTCTTTCCTTCCATCCAGTCACTGGGTTTAAAGGCAAATACTCCTTTAGCACCTGGCATATCCTTCGCGCCACTCGATGGCGCTGTATCATGACTATCGCCAGCTATAACGTTGACAGAAAACACCATACACAACAGCAATACAACTGTTTTTAGATAACTCATACAAATCCCTTTAGTCCTTTTAGCTCATGCGAAATTGCATATTCACGGCCAGATCAAATAGGACAACTCCCCAAACAGCAGACCTTTTCGCAGTATAAAATACTGCAGTAAAAGCTAGCAGTGGCATGCTGTATTATCAAGTTAGAATCATTCAAGCAGCTAAGTCTATTACCTGCCTGTGCTGTGTAATCAAAAGGTGCTTTCGCTGCAGCTTTGCGTATCTTTACAAACAGCAGTCACTCGTTGACCTCTAATTATCTATAGTTACAAATGTTAATTATTGGTTAATTTAAGAGTGAATTCTATGAGATTGCATGACTCAATAACGCCCCACATCGCTTTAGCAGCATTAACTATCTCTCTCGTAGCTTGTGGAGGAGGTGGAGACAGCACTGACACCACAATTGCAGATCTCGCGCCCATCAGTGAAGCGCCCACAAACACAGCACCCATATTGACCTTGGCAGCCTCTAGCCTAGAGATCGAAAGTTTAAGTACTAGCAGCATAGAATTGATAACGAGCGATGCAGATGGTGATTCACTCTCCCTAAGCCTCAGCAGTCCATCTTTCATCAGCGCCGAAATACAGGGCAGCCAACTGCTTATCAATGCTAACGATGTACAAACACAACAACAAGAAAGCCTTATAGTTAGTCTATCGGATGGGCAGGTTAGCGTTGAACAAACCCTGTTAGTCACCATCAGCCCTATTACCCAACAAAGCCTGCTAACACTTCCAGAATCACAGTTTAACTACGCCAATATTGTGTTGCCCCAGCATTACAACGTTAATGCGTTCGCAAATAATTTTCCGTTTCAATCTGCTGCAATCACATCTGATAATACGCCGGACAATAATCCCATCACGGATCATGGAGCCACCTTAGGCAGAGTACTTTTTTACGAAACAAAGTTGAGCTTAAATGATTCAGTATCTTGTGCGTCATGCCATGTACAAGCTGAAGGCTTTTCCGACTCTCGTCGTTTAAGTGTCGGTTTTGATGGAGGAGAAACGCGTCGCCACTCGATGTCGTTAGCCAATACAAGGTTTTATCAAACAGGAAAATTTTTCTGGGACGAGCGAGCAGAAACATTGGAGCAGCAAGTATTGATGCCGATTCAAGACAACGTAGAAATGGGCTTAACCTTAACTCAACTGGTCGATGTCATAACTGCTCAACCATACTATGCAGCATTATTTAGCAGTGCCTTTGGCGATGAAACGGTCACGAGTGAACGAATAAGCTTTGCTTTGGCACAGTTTATTCGATCCATGGTCAGCATTGATGCTAGATATGACCAAGGTCGAGTGACGGTCAATAACCCGCTTGATGACTTTGACAATTACAGTCTCGATGAGAATGCTGGTAAACGATTATTTATGACGCCAAGGAATGGCATTGCTCCCTGCTCTAGCTGTCACAGCAGTGAGGCATTTATTGGACCTGTTATTGCCGAAGATTCGAATGCGACCACCAGTGCCAGTAACAATGGATTAGATGCAAGCTCTGATGCCGATCTTGGCGTGTTTGAATCAACAGGGAATATGGGGCACAGGGGGAAATTTAAATCTCCATCTCTGAGAAATATTGAGGTTACCGCTCCCTATATGCACGACGGGCGATTCGATACCCTATCGCAAGTGATAGAACATTACAGCAGTGGCATTGCTGCTCACCCTACACTACAAGGCTCACTAAGGGATAGTGAAGGTAACCCCGTTCGCTATAATTTCAGTGCTATAGAGCAAGCACAACTGCTGGCATTTTTAGCCACCTTAACCGATGAAAGCTTGCTAACTGATGAGAAATTTAGCAACCCCTTTATTCGTTAATCATCTTCATGAAACGCATAATAAAAAGCCTGCGTTTGCAGGCTTTTTATTATGCCGAAAACGCGCTAATCAATATTGATATCAGTATCTTTATGATCATACATATCCGGCGTAGTGTGCAGGTTGCCCGCAAATCCCGCTTTTTCCAACTGCTGGCGCACCTCTTTAACTTGTGCGGCAGTCACCGGCTCTTCACGGCCCCCCAAATATAAGCGTACAAAGCTAATGAGTTTTGCTAACTCGCTATCGGTAAGCACATTCTGAAAGCTGGTCATCGGCATAAAGTTTCGCTCTTCATCCAGATAGGTCGGCGCTAAACCACGGATCGTCACGGCGATGGTATTGAAAGGATCGCTGTGCATAATAATGCCATTATTAAGCAGAGTTGGTGCAATAGGATCGCGACCTTTACCATCTTCTCCGTGACAAGCCCCACAGGTATCAGCATACATGGCAAAAGCTTCAAATTGATCAGCTGAATATGACTCGGCGACAAAGCCTGTGGGTGATAACTGCTTTTGCCCCTCAGGAATGGTGTTATGAACATCACCGACCAATAAGTAGCGTGATATTGTTTCGATATCATCACGAGTCATCAAGCTGGTACTATTTTTCACCACATCAGCCATACCGGCAAACGCTGAACCTTTATCAGAGTGCCCTGTGTGTAAAAAGTCTGTCAGCGACTCTAAATCCCACTTGTCTTCATGCAGTTCTTGGGCAGAAATATTAGGGGCATTCCAGCCATCAATAATATTGCCTTGGAATATTTTTTCGGGGATTAAAGCCTGCGCCAAATTTCGCGGGGTATGGCATTCAGAACAATGACCTAATCCCATCACCCAATACTTACCCTGCTGCCATTGCTTAAGTTCATGATCATTAAGCTCTACATGCTCAGGCGCGGCATAAGACAGAGGTTCGGTATCCATGAACACTAGATTCCAACCTAATAATCCTTGGCGGACATTGGACGGAAACATCATCTCATTGGCATCGTTTTGTCTTGGCACCGCTGTTATCGACTGTAGGTAACTCCATAAGTCTTGAGTGTCTTGCTCGGTTAAATACTGATAAGAAGTGTAAGGCATTGCGGGATAGAGATAACCATGCTTGCCTTTTCCATCAAATAACGCAGCTTTAAACTCTGCATAGTCATTATCACCAATACCTTCACTGAAGTGCGGGGTAATATTGGTTGAATAGATAGTGCCAAAAGGCGTTTTAAATGGCAATCCACCAGCAAAGCGCTCACCACTTTCTGAGCTATGGCAAGCAACACAATCACCCGCATTGGCGAGATACTCTCCTCTGGCAACTGAGTCAGCATCGAGCGCTGCAAGTTTGGCGTCATAACGCTGCCTTTGCTCGGTAATATAAGCGCCAATAGCCAAAACCTCATTGCGGCTTAACTGTTCATCAAAAGCTGGCATCAGGTTATTCAGACCAAATTCAATAGTATGTTTTATCTCCTCAATACTGCCACCATGTAACCAAATGTCATCTGATAATACTGGCGCACCTATTTCAATATTGGCAACCGTACCGTCGCCATGACAACTGGAACAATATTGCACAAATATCTCTTTACCCAGATCGATCTTCACTTGTGGAGCATTTAAGTTTCGACGCTGTAGGGAGCCGATGTAGTAAGACATTTTAAGAATTTGATCTTCCGACAAGATATCTTTCCAGCCAGGCATTGCGCCGTGACGGCCATGTTCAATAGAGTGGATAATATCTTTTTCGGTTCCGCCATAAAGCCATTCATTATCTGTAAGGTTGGGGAAATGCTTTTGCCCTTGAGCATTGGCACGATGACATGCCGCGCAATGATTTTGAAACAATAACTCGCCGCTTTTGGTAACTTGCGGGTTAGCGGCTAATGACCCTAGACTGAGATCGCTTAAAGGTGCTATTTGCATATCTAAGTCAGTCGTCGGGGAGCTTAGCGCATCGTCAATCTGCTTCCAGCCCATTAAACCCGACCAGTTTCCAAGACCTGGATATAAGACTAAGAATCCTGCAGAAATAATAAATGCTATTAAGTAAGACAGGTAGAAAATACGCGGTGGAGGTGCATCGTTTTCATCAATACCGTCAAAGCTCTCAATGGTTTTGTCTTTATCGGCAGTATGCTCAGTTCGCCAGTATTTAATGACCACCAATGCCATAAATGCGAGAAAGATAAAGATGAATACAATCACCCAGGTGTTCCAGAAAACAGTCATATCAACGCTCCTGATCGCTGGCAGTGTCATTCCCTAAGCTTTGTAAGTAGTGAATCAAAGCTTCTCCTTTTGTCACCCCTTTCACAGCAAGACGCGAACGCTCTATTTCGTTCTCAGTGTAAGGCACACCTAACCCCTGTAGGACGCGCATCTTATTTTCAATATCGTCCCCTGATAATACTTGTCTGAATAACCACGGATAACTGGGCATCAAGGAGGTAGGTACTACCTGTCTTGGGTTAATGAGGTGTAATCTCTGCCATTGCGCTGAATATTTCCGCCCCAAATTAGTCAAATCAGGACCGGTTCTTTTCGACCCCCAAAGGTTAGGGAATTCATAAATATCATCCCCCTCCTTATTCGCTCGACCATCACGTTTAATTTCAGGCTCAATGCCTCGCACCATCTGTGTATGACAAACATGACAACCTTCGCTGATATAAACATCTCTGCCCGCGACTTCTATAGCCGTAAGCGGTTTGGCTAACGACGTCGCTCTAATTTCATCGGTGCGAACAAGGTTAGGTACCACCAGCACCAATATAGAAAAACTGGCAACCACGATAGTTGAAATAATCAGGATAACAACCGAGTGCGTAAAGTCTTTACTTAGCATCAGCAACTCCCTCCTGCTCTAGCGAAACGGTTTTGTAGAGATTAAATGCCATCAGTAGCAGACCCGTTACAAAACATGCACCGCCAAAGAATCGAACAAATAACCAAGGAGCTTTAAAGTCCATTGCTTCAACAAAGCTGTAGACAAGCGCGCCATTTTCTTGCTGTGCTAACCACATGTAACCTTCACCAATCCCTGCAACCCAAAGCGCAATGGCATAAAGCGCCACCCCCACATGGGCTAACCAGAAATGCCATTTGAGCATTCGATTTGACCAGAGCTGAGTCTTACCCCACAAGCGCGGAATAAAGTAATAGAAAGTTGCAATACCGGACATACCAACCCAACCAAGCGCTGCCGAATGTACATGACCAATAATCCATTCAGTGTTATGTGCCACCATGTTAAACCAGCGGATCGCCAGTAACGGCCCTTCAAATGTCGCCAAACAGTAATAGAGAATAGCCGACATGAAGAACCACATAATGTAATCAGTTTTAAGCTTTTGCTTGTTTTGCAATAAGGTCATGGCGCTGTTAAATGCTCCCGCCCAGGAGGGAAGCCACAGGATGAGTGACATCACAATACCGATGTTCTGCACCCATACAGGCACTGATGAGTAGAGTAGATGATGGGTTCCGGCCCAAGTATAAAAACCGACTAATCCCCAGAAATGGATAACGGATAACCGGTATGAGTAGATCGGACGTTCTGAGATTTTAGGAATGAAATAGTAGTTCATGCCGATGATGCCAGCGGTAAGCAGAAAACCAACCGCGTTGTGTCCCCACCACCACTGAACAATGGCATCTTGTGCACCGGCAAATACCGAATAGGATTTCATGAATGATGCAGGCATTGCCAAATTATTAAGGACAAAAATCAACGCCACAACAATAATAAAGGCACCAAAGAACCAGTTTGCGACGAAGATATGATTTACTTTTCTTTTTGCTATCGTGCCGAAAAACAGTACCGCGTATAGCACCCATACCAGCACAATCAGTAAATCAATAGGCCACTCTAACTCTGCATATTCTTTACTCGAGGTGTACCCCATCGGCAAGGTGACCAGCGCCAGAAACAATACTAACTGCCAGCCCCAGAAAACCATCCAGGACAAGCTTTGATTAAACAGTTTGGTTTGACCGGTTCGTTGCACTATGTAAAGTGAAGTTCCCATCAACATATTGACCACAAACCCGTAGATCACCCCGGAGGTGTGCAGCGGTCTTAAACGGCCGAACTGGATATATTCAGAATCAAAATTGAGCACTGGCCAGTACAGCTGAGCCGCCAGAACTACGCCAATAAACATTCCAGCGATGGACCAAGCCACCGCAGCCACAATAAAGTAACGGACAACCTTTACGTCATAAAGCTCCATGCCCGGTGACATATGTGACATATGTGACATATACTATTCCCCTTCCTTTTGCGTACCGAGCACTGAAAAATAGTAAGCTATATCCTTGATATCTTGCTCAGATAACGCATCGGCTTGCTGCTGCATTAGAATCGCCAGGCCGCTGGTACGCTGCCGCGATTTATAATCTTTGAGAGAGGAGATCAAATAACCCACTTTCTGCCCACGTAAATTTGGGTAAGGATCAAGAGTCGATATGCCATCTTCACCGTGACATGTCATACAAACTTTGGCTTTTTGCTTACCTATTTCAAACGACGGTTCGTAGTTAGCCTTACCGTTGAAGGCTAAAAAAGAAAGCACGATTAGCAGGGTTATTCGATTCATTAGTTGTCTCTTATTTTCTTATGCACCCTATTGAAACTAGTATGGATTGCTCAATTTGCCAGCTATAACATTTAAATAATTTTACGTTGCCATAGTAAGATTGGTTCACTATCTAAAGTAATTTGGCAGGCAATCTATCGGTTCTTGCCATTTTTAAGTGCTTAAAAGGAAACAAGCGCTCTTCGTTCAAAAAGCTGATTTTTGAGATCAACATCAAAAATTTATGCCGATAGGTATGAGATATTGAAAGTAAGTTACAATATGTATCTAGAGAGATAGAGATGGATTTTATTAGGCATGTACCTGCATTATTTTACCTTGTCGCAGGGATTGGCGCTGTTGAAGTGCTGGTGATTGGTTTAGGTCTAGTCATAAAAAAGTGTAAATCGAGTTAATAAAGCCATTGCAGCAACACAAAAAAGCCTACTCAAGTAGGCTTTTTTAATATTAAATCGACAATGACTCAGGTTATACGCCCAACTTATCACGCATGGTGTAGTACCAGGCGCCGATGGCACTAAATGGCACTTGGAACATATGTCCACCAGGGAACGGGTAATGCGGCAAGCCTGCAAAAGCATCGAATCGTGTTGCTTGACCATTAATCGCTTCAGCTAGAATTTTCCCCGCTAAATGCGTATAGGTTACACCGTGACCACTACAACCCTGTGAATAATAGATATTACTACCAATACGCCCGACTTGAGGCAGACGAGACAAGGTCAGCAAAAAATTGCCGGTCCAAGTGTAATCAATCTTCACATCTTTAAGTTGAGGAAACGTTTTCAACATCTTAGGGGTAATGATTGATTTGATATCTGCAGGGTCACGTGCGCCGTAAACCACACCGCCACCATAAATAAGACGGTTATCACCAGACAACCGAAAATAATCCAGTAAATAATTACAATCTTCGACGCAGTAATTCTGTGGCAGTAAGCTTTTAGCTAACTCCGCACTAAGCGGCTCAGTGGTAATAACTTGAGTGCCACATGGCATCGCTTTAGCTTGCAACTTAGGGATCAAACCGCCAAGGTATGCATTACCTGCCACCACCACAAATTTCGATTTTACGCTGCCATTTTCAGTATGAACGACAGGGTTTTCCCCCTCGTCGACTTTAATTACCGCAGAGTTTTCATAGATTTTACCGCCAAGTGACTCCACCGCAGCAGCTTCGCCTAAGGCTAAATTCAGTGGGTGAATATGACCACCGCTTTTATCGAGTAATCCGCCAACATAAGCTTCAGTATCAACCACTTTACGGATATCATTTTTATCAAGTAATTCTAAATGATTCATGTGGCCGTGCTTTTCCCACAGCGCCTTTTGTGACTGCAAGTGTGCCATCTGTTTATCATTCAGCGCAGCAAATACCCCGCCATCTTGTAAGTCACATTGAATGTTGTACTTATTGATCCGCTCTTTAATGATACGAGCGCCTTCAAAGGCCATTTCACCGAACAATTGGCCAGCCTCTTTGCCAACAGTCTTTTCAATAGAATCGATATCCCGGCTAAAGCTATTTACAATCTGACCACCATTTCGACCCGATGCGCCCCACCCAATGCGCGCAGCTTCTAATACCGTCACGCTATAGCCCATCTCTAATAGATGCAGTGCAGTCGATAAACCGGTGTAACCAGCGCCAATAATACAGATATCAGTATCGATGTTATCTTGCAGTTGAGCACGCTCTGTTTTGTCATTAGCCGATGCCGCGTAGTATGAATCTGCATGTGGTGTACTGGTCATGGTTTCCGCCTGTCTTTGGTTATTTATTATTGACATAACTTCTGTCCTTCTCGCTTTCTAAACGAATTTTACGATCACTATCGGTGAGCTATATGCAGCTCTAAATCTTCAACAATTAATAATGTCTTGTCGCAGGCCATGCAGAACTATGCGCCACATGACCGGCCTCTTTTTGATTGTCTAGGCTGAGCTTGAACGCTGCTTAGCGTCGGCTCTGCGGGCAAAATACCAAGAGACAAATGCTATCAAGGACACCATCAAGATAATCAAGGTCGCTAAAGCATTAATCTTAGGAGAGACGCCCATTCTCACCGAGGAGAACACCACCATAGGCAAGGTTGTTGCGCCAGGACCTGATGCGAAGCTTGCGATCACTAAGTCATCTAATGACAAGCTAAACGACAGTAACCAACCAGCGACAATTGCTGGTGATATCATCGGCACAGTGATTTGAAAGAAGGTTTTCAACGGCGTAGCACCAAGATCTTGCGCAGCCTCCTCGACAGAACGGTCTATTTCACGCAGTCTCGATGACACCACAACCGCTACATAAGCCGCACAGAAGGTCGAATGAGCTATCCACACGGTTAACATGCCACGCTCAGCAGGCCAACCCAGAAAGTCGGCCATATGCACAAACAGCAATAGCAGTGATAAACCAGTAATCACTTCAGGCATTACCAGCGGTGCCGTAATCATATTCGACAGGGTTAACTTGCCCCAACCACGAGCGAAACGGGTCATGACAAACGCCGCCATCGTGCCGAGAATAACCGCCATGGTAGAGGCGTAAAACGCCACCTGCAAACTGGTGCCTACCGCATCTAGAATCTGCTGATCGCGAAACAGTTCGCCATACCACTTAACCGAAAAGCCGCCCCATACAGTAACGAGCTTAGATTCATTGAATGAGTAAAACACTAAGATGAACATTGGCGCGTAAAGGAAGAACATACCAGCCCAAAGCATAATGGTAGAGAAACTTAACTTCTTCATGCTGTTTTCTCCATCTCACGTGCCTGATAACGATGAAATAGCGTGATAGGGATAATCAATAAGCCCAACATCACAATCGCTAGCGCAGACGCTACCGGCCAATCTCGGTTATTAAAGAACTCCTGCCACAACACTTTACCTATCATCAAGGAGTCTGGCCCACCTAATAGCTCAGGGATCACAAATTCACCAACCACAGGAATAAACACCAGCATTGAACCTGCAATAACGCCGCCCTTAGATAACGGCAGCGTCACCTTCCAAAAAGTATTTAAGCTACGTGAACCAAGATCTGACGCGGCTTCAATTAGGCTCATATCTAGCTGTGACAAGGTTGCATACAGCGGTAAAATCATAAACGGTAGATAGGTATAAATAATACCAATATAGACCGCGGTGTTGGTGTTTAAGATCTGTAGCGGCTCAGAGATAAGCCCAGTCCACATCAATACATTATTGATGACACCATTGTTACTCAGAATCCCCATCCAGGCGTAAACACGAATGAGAAAAGAGGTCCACGACGGTAACATGACCAGCAGCACCAACAAGGTTTGGCTACTCTTTGGCGCTCTCGCAATGGCGTACGCCATCGGGTAACCAATCAGCAAACAACCTATGGTAGAGATTGTCGCCATTTTCAGCGAACCTAAATAAGCGTTGTAATACAGCGAGTCATCAAGAATGAGCAGGTAGTTGCCCAAATTGAGCATAATATTTAGCGATTCTTCTGCGTATTGAAATAACGGCTCGTAAGGCGGTATTGCAATAATCGGAGTAGAGAAACTGATCTTGAGTACAATCGCGAAGGGCAGTGCAAAAAACAGTAGTAGCCAAAAATAGGGAACGCCTATGGTCCAGCATTGGCCTTTAGGTAATCGAAACTTTAACGGCTTTTTCATGATCGATTCCTTATGTTCTAAGGACCACTCCGCTGGTGGCCTCCCAGCTAATGAAAACAGCTTCTTCCCACGTAGGAGGGTCGGAGCGACGTTCGCGGTTAGTCATGATGGTTTGAATTAACTGCTTATTTGGTAGGCGGATGTAATACACCGAGATCCCGCCTAAATAAGCGATATCTTCCACGACTCCACTAGACCAGTTATATTCACCTTGAGGCTGCTCACGTGTAATACGCGTCTTCTCTGGGCGCACTGCGACCCAAACGGTCTTGTCTTCAACACTGGTCGACACTCCGTGATCAATGAAAATATTCTGCGACAGACCTTCGCTAGCGATCATCAGGTGATCGGCTTGATCTTCAATAATCTCACCTTCAAATAAGTTAACGCTGCCAATAAACTCAGCAACCATGCGGCTACTTGGACTTTCATAGATGTCTGTAGGCGTGCCAGTTTGTGCGATCCAGCCATCATTCATAATAGAGATCCGCCCGGCCATGGTCATCGCTTCTTCTTGGTCATGGGTCACCATCACACAAGTCACACCCACAGCCTCAAGAATATCAACCACCTCTAGTTGCATCTGCGTACGTAACTTCTTATCAAGCGCGCCCATTGGCTCATCCAGCAGAAGCAATTTGGGACGCTTGGCTAACGAGCGAGCCAATGCCACACGTTGGCGCTGCCCGCCAGATAATTGATTCGGTCTGCGTTTAGCATAGGCTTCCATATGTACCAGCTTTAGCATCTCCTGCACACGCTCAGCAATCTCGGCTTTTGCTAGTTTGTCCTGTTTTAAACCAAAGGCGATGTTCTGCTCTACTGACATATGGGGAAACAGTGCATAGGACTGGAACATCATATTGATAGGGCGCTCATGGGGCGGCATATCGGTAATATCTTCGCCATCGAGGAAAATACGCCCCTCGGACGGTTTTTCAAAACCTGCGAGAATACGCAGTAAAGTTGACTTTCCCGAGCCTGAGCCGCCTAAAAGTGCGAATATCTCGCCCTTCTTTATATTCAGTGACACATCATCTACTGCGCGCACTTCATCAAAAAGCTTACTTACTCGATCGATCTGAAGTAGCACTTCGCCTTGCGTCTTTGTAATCGGTTTATTGGTGACGCCCAAGGTACTAGCCATATTACTTCTCCAACAGATAAGCCATTAAGGTCACAGGCTTACCTTTTAAAATTGTGTCTATTTTTGCTGTTGATCAAAAAGGGCAAGGTAATACCTTGCCCTATATTTGATTAATAACCCGATTTCACTTTGGTCCACACGCGAGTCAAGGCACGCTGTGATTTCATTGGACGCACATTACCGACGTAAAGGCGATCTAGCACCTCTTTGCTTGGGTAAATTGAGGTGTTAGTACGTACCTCTTCATCTACCAACGGTAGCGCGGGAACATTTGGGTTCGCATAAGCAACATAGTTACTAATAGGCGCAATCACTTCTGGACGAAGCAGATAGTTGATAAAGGTATGGGCATTTTTCACGTTAGCTGCATCTGCAGGTATCGCTAACATGTCAAACCATAGGTTTGAGCCTTCTTTTGGAATTGAGTACTCAATTACTTGGCCATTTTCAGCTTCTTCAGCACGAGCTGCGGCTTGGAAAATATCCCCAGAGTAACCAAATGCGACACAAGTATCACCATTGGCTAAGTCAGTAATGTAGCGTGAAGAGTGGAAGTAAGTGATGTATGGACGCACTTTAGCCAGTACTTCGCCTGCCTTTTTAAAGTCATCAGACTTAGTGCTGTTTGGATCAAGCCCTAAATAGATAAGTGCCATTGGGATCATCTCATCAGCACTATCTAACAGCGATAGTCCACACTTAGACAGTTTCTCGGCATATTTAGGATTAAAGATAAGCTCTAATGAATCAACCGGTGCATCTTCGCCCAGTGCCGCTTTGACCTTATCGACGTTGTAACCAATACCGTTGGTACCCCACAGGTATGGCACTGAATACTGATTGCCCGGGTCAGCAGATTCCAGTTGAGTCATTAGCTCAGGGCTTAGATTCTTATGATTTGATAATTGATTCGAATCAAGCTTTTGGAAAGCACCCGCTTTAATCTGTTTAGCTAAAAAGCTATTTGATGGTACGACGATATCGTAACCTGAGCGACCAGAAAGTAACTTGGCTTCAACCACTTCATTGCTATCAAACACATCGTAGACAACGCGAATACCTGTCTCTTTGTGGAAGTTTTCAAGCGTATCTTCGGCAATATAATCAGACCAGTTATATACTCTAACCACTTCTTCAGCGTAAGTGACACTGCTGGCCAAAACACTTGCTGTGACGAGTGCTAGAGTGGTCACCTTTTTTATAAGCTTCATGCTATCTCCTATTTAGCGTAGCAGCAGAGATACCTTCTCTGCTGTTGCTGCATTGTTTGCCGATTAATCGACTTAGTTCTTATTGTTAACCAATGCTACACCTGAAAAACCGCACCGGCAGTTGCTACTGCTTTACAGCTTTCATATAGATAATGCTTTGTTTTATAGCACTATCTATATGAATGACTCCTTTTTATAAATCTCAACTTTTGCTTTAAACCACTGCAGCTATCAATCCCCAAAATCGATAACTGTAGCGACACGCTCTAAACGGTTAACAGTAGGAATTTACGTTCCCAAGAACTGATAACTTGGCGATAGTTCTCTAAATCGGCTTGTTTAACGGCCACATAGCCGTTAGTAAAGATTTCTCCCAAATACTCACGACAAGCTGAGCTCTCTGCCATAACAGCCAGCGCTTCTTCAAGGGTGAGTGGCAGCGATATTCCGCTACGGGTTTCGTTAGCTCGCCCTTGAACTGGCGTCATAGGTTTAACATCTTCAACCATACCCATATAGCCACACAATAAGCTTGCAGCTATCGATAGGTAACTGTTGGCATCAGCGCCAGCAATACGATTCTCAATACGTAGGTTTTGTGGTGAAGACTCAGGAATACGCAGACCACAGGTGCGATTTTCTTCGCCCCATTCCAGATTAACTGGCGCCGATGTGCCTGGTAGGAAGCGGCGGAAAGAGTTCACATTTGGCGCGAAAAGTGGCAGCAATTCAGGAATGAACTTCTGTAAGCCACCAATGTAGCTGTAGAACAATGGGCCTTTGCTACCATCTTCGTTAGAGAAAATGTTTTTTCCTGATTTAATGTCAACAATGCTTTGATGCAAGTGCATCGCACTGCCAGGCTCATTAGTGATAGGTTTTGCCATAAAGGTGGCACAGACATTGTGCTTCAGCGCCGCTTCACGCAAAGTACGCTTAAATACAAACACTTGGTCAGCAAGCGACAGTGCATCACCGTGGGAGAAGTTAATCTCCATTTGCGCTGTGCCCTCTTCATGGATCAAGGTATCGATATCTAAACCTTGGATTTCACACCAGTCATACATATCTTCAAATAGCGGATCGTACTCATTGGCAGCATCAATTGAGAAGGACTGACGCCCAGACTCTTGACGACCTGAGCGACCAACAGGCGGAATAAGCGGCTGATCGGGATCTTCATTAATGCGGGTAAGATAAAACTCCATTTCAGGGGCTACAACCGGCTTCCAACCTTTATCTTCATACAACTTAAGTACTTTCTTAAGTAGGTTGCGTGGAGACAGCTCTATCGGATTACCCATTTTATCGTAGGTATCGTGAATCACTTGCGCCGTAGCTTCAATCGTCCAAGGCAGTTTATAAACGGCATTCTCATCAGGCACACAAACAAAATCGATATCTGCAGCATCCAATAAAGCGTCATAAGCTTCATCTTCAACATAATCGCCAGTCACCGTCTGCAACAGCACGCTTTCTGGCATACGCATGCCTTTTTCATCAATGAACTTACCCACAGGGGCAATTTTTCCACGAGCGATACCGGTCATATCACAAACAACACATTCAACTTCGGTGATCTTTTCGTCTTTTAAATAGCTAATTAGTTTTTTCATTATTATTTTACTCTGCTCGCTGCACGGCGCTGGCATGCCTGATTAAAGGCCTTAAAAACTGCAGTATAAAAAGCGTTATCTAACACTTTCCACTCTGGATGCCATTGAACACCTAATGCAAAATTCTTTGCGTCTTTAACTGAAAACGCTTCAATTAATCCATCATTTGCATATGCTTCTGGCCGCAACCCAACACCCAAACGGTCTACGCCTTGAGTGTGCACAGAGTTCACCTCTGCGGAGCTGCGGCCCCATGCATCGTGAAGCAGTCCCCCAGGTTCTATCTTGACCTCATGGGATAAACCATACTGCTCTTCAACGGGTGCGGTTTTGTCTTCACGGTGCTCAATGAAGCCACCGACTTCATGCAACCTCTGGTGCAAACTGCCACCAAAGGCAACGTTCATCTCTTGAAAACCACGACAAATACCAAGTACTGGTACACCCGCCTTAATAGCGGCATGAATTAACGGTAAAGTTGTGGCGTCTCGCTTAGGGTCATGATGCGTTCCCGCTGCACTTGCAGGTCCATCAAAATGATGAGGTTCAATGTTTGAGGGGGAACCGGTAAACAGAATGCCATCGAGCCTTGATAACACGACTTCTGCAGGGCAATGTCCCAGCGAAGGGATAACCAGAGGCCAAGCTTGAGTGGCATCTGCTATAGCTAATAAGTACTTTTCGCCAACAATGTTAAATGGATGCAAACCTAACTGTTGATTGCATGCCGTCACACCTACTACCGCGAGCCCTACTTCCGACATATAACACCTTCAATCCTTCGTATTCAGAGTTTTTTCAATGGTTTTTATAGTAATTTTTAATCTTGATTTACGAATTTTTTTATAATGAACAAATTACACTCAAATGTTCATTTTTTCACACAGTACACTTAATTTTGAAACTAGGCAATAGATTAACAGCTAGGAATGTAAATAATATCGAACTAAAAACAAACAATGATAAATTACAACAACTTAAAGGTATGATGGTTTGTTTTACTAGTAAAACAGTGGCTTTAGCAGGCAATAGTTGAGTGCTTTACTCATGTTTTCCATTGTTGACACGCTTCACACAAATAGCGCCGCCATGCTTTATATTATTTACACATGGAACGCTGTGATTTAGAAAGAACACTGGACATTTGTGTAAAAAAAGCGACCAAAAGCCACCAGCTAAATAAGTATCTAGCTGGTAAGGTCTTATAATGGTTTTCTTATACGATTAGAAGTTAGCTGGGGTGGTCGCGCTAACAATACGGCAAGGCGTATCAAACGGATTGCGAAAACGATGAGGTAGTTCACTATTAAAGTAATAGCTATCACCTTCGTTAAGTTCAAAGACCTCTTCGCCGACGGTGAGCTCGAGTTTCCCTTCAATCACCATCGCAGCTTCTTGCCCTTCGTGCTTAAGCATCTCAATGCCTGTATCAGCACCAGGAGGGTAAGTCTCACTCATCACAGACATGGCGCGATTCGGAAAATCTCGTCCAATTAATTTGAAGTCCAAAACACCATCACCGATATCCAAAAGTTCATCACTACGATAAACCACCTTCTGTTCGCTGACAGTCTCATCTTCAATGGAAAAAAACTCCACCAAAGACATAGGTAATCCAGATAGTACTTTTTTCAAAGAACTCACTGACGGACTAACGCTATTTTTCTCAATCATCGAGATGGTACTGTTAGTTACACCTGCGCGCTTAGCAAGTTCGCGCTGTGATAAGCCTTTCTCTTTTCTAACGGTTTTAAGGCTTGCTCCAATATCCAAATTCTTTCCCCTAATTGAAGTTGTCGTTCTATGCCTCCAACAACATGCAGAACAATCAAAACGCACGTTCCGGTTCTAACGCAGTACAGCTTGATCAAATAAGTACTGTTCATTTTATCGGGCGTGTTTGTATTCTACAGGAAAGCGTGTTAAAAATAACGAACATCTGTAAATAATTTATTTACACAGTCTTGAGTATACTGTCCCAAGTCCAATTTACAATAAAAACACATGTTTGGAGAAAATATGTCAACTAAAAGCCCGGTGCATAGTGAGCAATACCCTGCCTCATATTACTTTGCCACAGCAAAAGAGCTACACCAATCACCGCGATTGGAAGAGGTAATCGATGTTGACGTATGTGTTGTAGGTGGTGGCTTTAGTGGCATTAATACTGCGATAGAACTCGCGCAAAAAGGCTTTTCTGTCGCGCTACTCGAAGCGAAAAGGATTGGCTGGGGAGCCTCAGGGCGCAATGGCGGAGAGCTTATCCGCGGCATTGGTCATAATATTGAACAGTTCGAAAACATCATCGGCCGTGAAGGAGTAAACAGCATCGAGCAGATGGGCTTTGAAGCTGTTGATATTGTCAGGCAGCGAGTCAAACAGCATAACATCGATTGTAATTTGCAGATGGGTTACTGCGACTTGGCGATAAAGCCCAAACATATGCATGAGCTCGAAGCAGATCTTGAGCACCTGAGCAAGATTGGTTACGGCAAAAACATGACCCTGCTCGACAAGTCTCGCGTTAGTGAAGTCATAGGCTCAGACTTCTATCAAGGCGCGTTAGTTGATATGGCTAGCGGTCACCTACACCCTTTAAATTTAGCATTAGGTGAAGCCAAGGTTGCCCGCAGCCTAGGCGTTAAGATGTTTGAGTACAGCGCGGCAGAGAAAATCATTAAAGGTGATAAACCGAAAGTGATAACAGCACATGGTGAAGTTAATTGCCAATATTTAGTGCTAGCTGGTAATGCTTACCTTGGTCACGAACTGGAAAGTGATATTGGTGGCAAAGTGCTACCAGCAGGCACTTATATACTTGCCACGGAACCTTTAACCCAAGCGCAATGCGACAGCATCATTCCAAAGAATATGGCCTTTGCCGATCTCAGAGTCGACCTCGACTACTACCATCTCTCAGAAGATAACCGTCTACTATTTGGCGGTTTGTGCACCTATTCAGGTAAAGACCCAAAAGATATAGAAGCAGCCCTTAGACCTAACCTTGAAAAAGTATTCCCGCAGCTTAAGGGGGTACGTATCGATTACGAATGGGGCGGTATGATAGGAATAGGCGCAAACCGACTCCCACAAATAGGCCGCTTGCCAGATGCGAAAAATATTTTCTACGCTCAGGCTTATGCAGGCCACGGCGTAAATGCTACCCATATGGCAGCCAAACTGATTGCAGAAGCCATTAGCACTCAAGCTGAACGGTTTGATATTTTTGCACAGATCCCTCACATGACATTCCCAGGTGGTCCTCACCTACGTTCGCCGTTACTTGCTATGGGCATGCTGTATCATAGATTCAGAGATATTTTTTAAGTTCTAAATGCTCTTTGCTAATAGCGGCTTGTGCCGCTGTTAGCTTTTACATCTATGGCTAGCCAGATAACTAATGCTTATCGTCGTTCAACACCCTTTCTCTGTGTCACTTTTCTTAACTCAGCTCTCTACACTAACTAGACTGGACGGTTGGTATGTTTAGCCGTTAAACTCTACATCAAGATTTGGTCACAGGCATAAAGTAATGAAAGATCTACGACAAGCCATGCTCAATGCTGGTTTCAAGCTAATTAATGAACATGGATTTGCAGGCGTGGGATTGATGAAAATAATCAATGAAGCCGAGGGCACCAAGGGATCTTTCTATCATTACTTTAAGTCGAAAGAACATTTTGGTGAGATATTACTCAATGACTATTTTGAAGAACACTTAGCCAAACTACAGACTTTTCTTAACGATGAATCTATGTCGCGTAAAGCCCGTGTAGAAGCTTATTTTGAGTTTTGGGGTGAATCCAAATTAAGCCGTGACTTCCATATAAAGTGTTTAGTGGTGAAATTAGCTGGAGAGATGGCTGGCACGCCCAATAAAATGCAGCTAACCATGGCTGACGGTGTGGAAAAAATTATTCAATGTATGGCGGAGCTATTTATAGAGGGTAATGAGGCGGGAGAGTTTAGTATTGCCGATCCTATATCTCTTTCACGTACACTCTTTAGCCTATGGTTAGGCGCGACATTAATGACGGCGATGTTACGTAATCGCTCGATTTTAGACAACGCTATGACCGAAACGCTAACGGCTCTGAAATAATAGATCTATCAATTAAACAGTTTTCAATTTTAAGAATTTTGCTCTGAGTAAAAGGGAATTAAACTCTCTATTGATATGTACTGTTCAAAATCAAGGTAGAGAAAGCCAAAGTAGCTCAAGCTACTCCATATCAATATCGAAGCGAACAATAAGCTAAAAGTTTTGCTTGCGCTTTGATTCAGTCTTTTAGATAACAATGTATAACTTGGGATCCCCACTTGCACAGGTGCCAAAAATGCCATTGCTAGCTGACCATATCGCTTCCAAATCACTAGGAATCGACGCAGTTTAGGCCTAAATCCTGGTGTACTGCGCTGCGGTAAGATTCGAAAAAACAACGGCCCATAATACCAACCTTTAAAACCTGCTATCAGTGCTGGAATTACATTAAACAGCAGCATTTCAGGGTAACTATATGAAAGCGCACCGGCCAATGCCGGCCCTGAATAGGTTTTCCATAAGCTAAGCAACGCCATTAACATGGCTATTGCAATATACGAATCACTACCAATAATCATTATCTTTCCAATGCATATCCGTTGCGTTCAATCAGTGTAGACAGTATCGGATCGATATGGGTAAAGAAACTCAGCCATCCACTACACAAGTAATTCAAACCAAGCTCGCCATCTATGCTTCTAGCAATGCGGTTTTTTGGGCACTCTCCATGACATGCAAACAAAAAGTCACATTGCTGACATTGTTTAGGTAATGACTTCTGTTTAGCAAAACCAAAGTGTTGCTGAGTCTGAGATAATGCCATCTCTGCTAGGTTATTTTGCTTGATATTACCCAACTTAAACTCAGGGTAAACATAATGGTCGCAAGCATAAACATCACCATTAGGTTCAACCGCCAAACCTTTTCCACATAACTCACTTAAGGTGCACATGGTGCTGTCATTTCCCATCCAAACACCAATAAAGTTTTCAAAGTAAGGCACCATCACTTTACCAAAGTCATGTTGGTACCACTCATCAAAAATTGCGATAAGAAACGTGCCCCAATCCTCAGGTAAAACACTCCACTTAGCGACATTTCCCTGCACTGGAATAATGGCTTGGTGGCCTAGTTCAAGCCACTTGCCATTGGTCGAGATTGCCTCTTTATCGACAACTGGAATAAACTGTATTTGTGGTGATTTAACCTCATCGCGAAGAAAACGATAAACCGTTAACGGCTGTAAACTCGTGACGTCGTTAACACAGGTAAGTGTGGCAAAGTTAACCCCATACTCATGCAGCAAGTTAATACCGCGCATAGTTTTATCAAAAGTACCTCGACCCGCTTTATTGGTCCGATGATGATTATGCAATGCTTCAGGTCCATCAATACTCACCCCCACTATAAAGTCATTAGCTTTAAAGAATTGGCACCAGTCTTTGTTTAACAAGGTGCCATTAGTTTGTAAGTCATTACTAACCCTTGAGTACGGCGGACAGTACTTATCTTGAAACTGAACCACCTTCTTAAAGTAATCAATGCCTAATAGAGTAGGCTCACCACCATGCCATGAAAAAATAATCTCGGCAGTATTCTGCCCCTCTATATATTGCTTAATGTAGTTTTCAAGCATTGCATCTGTCATAACGGGCTTATCATTTGCAGAATATCCAAGCAATTGTTGTTTGCCTAAGTAATAACAATAACTGCAATCAATATTGCATATCGCACCAATAGGTTTTGCAAGTGCTTGAAATTTACTATGAGCTTTACCATTAAATTGAGGAGCTGAGATTATATTCATGTATGACCACCTTAATATAGCAACCAAACTTGCAGCACTTAATATCAAGCGCTGCTAGCTCAGGTCTTATTTCACGTTTTCGAACGGGTTCCACTTCTCATCAACTGGAACAATATTCTGCTTAGTCGAGTAAGCTTTATAGTCCGCTAACATCTGTTTAAATAACTCAGGCATTTCAGTGCTTAAATCATTCTGCTCAGCAGGATCGAGCTTAGTGTTATACAGATTCCACTGGCTATCTCCCCCCATACCCGTCGAGATACGGATAATTTTGTAATCACCTTTTAGCAAGATCCCACTGCCAAAGAGTTCAAACGGTATTGGATTATCAGCATGATGCACTTCAGTGTTTTTGCCTTCAAAAAATGGCAGTAAACTGACACCACTCATAGGCGCAACTTTACGGCCTTGATATTGGGTTCCTGGGTGAGTGACCCCTGCAATATCGAGAACTGTTGCCGCGACGTCCTTAACTTGGGACATGCTATTTGTTTGAGTTCCAGCTGCTAATGCTCCTTTTTTTCCTAGCATCGATTTTGCGGGTTTAACAATAAACGGCACCCGAATCCCACCCTCTGCGGTAT
The DNA here is from genome assembly GCF_019654975.1 of Shewanella sp. c952. Lineage (GTDB taxonomy): Bacteria > Pseudomonadota > Gammaproteobacteria > Enterobacterales > Shewanellaceae > Shewanella. The sequence goes on along the minus strand of NZ_BPEW01000020.1, from coordinate 46,535 downwards.
AAGCTTTATACCAAGAAAGTCCGCCAGTTGAAGCACTCGCCCACTCAGGACCAAGGGACACACTAGAGTTTGCATTACCTAAATTTTCGGTCGAATTATCAAAGTGATGCCCTGTCCAAGTGCGAATAAGATCACTAATATTTTCCCCCGTCACATCAGCAGCTTCAGGGCCATTGTCCGCGAGGTAGATAACATAGGTATTGTCATATTCGCCTATATCTTTAAGGTAATCGGTGATCTGACCTATCTGCTGATCTTGCAGCTCCATCATGCCCATCGCGACAGCCATTTTTTTACCGTACCAAGCTTTATCTTGCGCAGATAACGAATCCCAAGGCCGGCTTAAGCTATTACGCTCCGAAATAGTGGCATCTTTAGGGATCACGCCCATCAGCTTCATTTTATTGAAACGATCTTCACGAATATCGTCCCAGCCATGTTTTACGTAGTAGTCAATCTTATCTTGATAGGCCGCTTCTGGTGCTTGCAAGGGCAAGTGAATTGCAGTGAAAGGTACGTAGGCAAAAAACGGTTTGCCGTCAGCCCTATTTCTATCAATCATCTTGATAATTTCGTTGGTATAAACCTGATCGGAGTACTCTCCTTTATAGAGATCTTTAACCACCATACCATTGCGATATAGCGGCTCCTCTTCCACTACGGGGATCTCGCCCTTTTGGAGTGCTTTGGCAGTATTGGCATTTTTAGCAGGAAACATCATATTACGGTTGAAGTGATTTGAACCGCCTGCAAGAATGCCGTAACTCTCTTCAAAACCGCGATCATCAGGTAAGAATCCATCCTCATGCCCCAAATGCCACTTACCCGCCAAATAGGTGTGATAACCACTATTTTTAAGCAAAGTCGACACTGTGACTCCGCCTCGAGTCAGGTAGCCTTCATAGCCAGGTTTACCAATAGCATCAGGGTAAACGGCATAATCAAAAGTGCCTAACCCAACTTCGTGGCTATTAGCACCAGTTAACATCATTGACCGAGTTACAGAAGAGGTTGGTGAAGCATGGAAATTAGTAAACTTTACCCCTTCATCTGCAAGCGCCATTAAGTTAGGTGTGTTGACCTCAGAACCATAGGGCTCAGTATCCGCAAAACCAACATCGTCACCAACAATGATTAAGATATTAGGCTTGTCTGTTTCAGCTGCTGCATACACACCACAAGAAGCGCTAGCCATTGCCGTTACCAGCAAAGATTTATTAAAATTTTTCATACGATTACCTCTCAGTAAAACTAAAGTTATTACAGTATTTAGTCGTCGATAATTAGTGCGCCGCTTGTGACATCCAATGTAATAAGTCGAGGGCATGTGAATTATTCTGCTTGGCTGCTTTTCCTAACCAAGCAACAGCAAGTGCTTTGTCTCTATATACGCCAGTTCCACTGGCATACAGCAGTGCGAGTTGTACTTGTGCTTCGGCATCGCCGTTGTCAGCTGCAACTTGCAGCCATTGCGCACCTTGCTTTGCATCCTTTGTAATTACATCTCCTTTTAAGTACATCTGCGCAATAGCTACTTGAGCTTTCGGGTCGCCTAGCAGTGCATTTTGATGGCTATCCGCAAATGATGAATACCGCTTCTGTGGATCCATCTGGCTAGCACTCACAGCAAGTGATGAACTCAGTAACAATGCTGCGCTGACTGCCATTTTGATATTGGAATTCGCCATCATTTACTCCGCATAAAATTGAAAAGTTCTCGGTTTATCTATATTGCGGCAGTAATGATTTGCTCAATCTTAGCGTCAGTAATAGGGTAAAACTGAAAGCAGATATCTTTACGGATCGCATCAACAATCTCTGCTTGTGCAACAGCATCAATCGTCCAATCAGCAAAGCTTGTCATTGCTGCAGTTGTTTGCTGCAGAGATTTTAGAAAGTCGATAACTGCAGCTAAAGCAGATTCATCAGTGTCAGATACCTGCAATGAGAGAGCTGCCTGAAGTTTCTTAGCGTTTGCTAAATAGAACTCTGGCAGCGCTTCAATCACAATTGGCATAAGCACTGTATTGGCATCGCCGTGTGGAATATGGCAAATCGCACCAAATGCGTGAGCACAGTTGTGGATAGGAATGCCGCCCAATGATGAATAAAAAGCTGAGATAGCCATTGTACTGGCCTGTAAAAGCTCAGCTCTAGCCGTTAGGTTTTCCGGCTGTCCAAGCACGATAGGTAGGTTATGAGTAATCAACTTAATTGCTTGTATGCTATATGCGTCGGTAAAGGGGTTACTTAATGGAGAAACTACGGCTTCTATAGCATGTGTCAGTGCATCCATTGCTGTTGAACGAGTTAAAGCTGCTGGCAGCTTGGTAGTCAGCACAGGATCGAGTACGGCGATATCTGCTTCAAGACCAGATGCGACTAGGCTGGCTTTAATTTTTTCCTGCTCATTAAAAAATACAGCAATAGGTGATGCCTCAGCCCCCGTTCCAGCTGTCGTTGGCACCGCAATATGAGGCACTGTAATATTGCGATTGTTAGGCCAGACATCCATATGACCGCCACCCGCTATCACAGTTCGAATATCATCAAGCCCTTTATGCATCGCATACTTCACCCCCTTGGATGCATCAATAACGCTACCACCACCAACAGACAAAATCGCATCAGCATTAACACTACGAGTAAATTCAATTGCAGCATTGATATTGTCGCAACCAGCATCTGGCTCTATATCGGCGAAAATCCCTGCAATGCCGACATCGGTCTGATTTGCAAAAATAGCTTCAAACTTTGCCACAAAGCCTAAAGATGCTAATCCGTTATCGGTGAATAGTACGATTCGCTTTGCACCTAAACGGCTAAAAAGTGCAGGCAGGTCGTTAATGCCACTTTCCTGTGCATGAATGATAGTTTTAAGATTAAAGCTAAAGTTTGTCGTTGCCATGATGTCTGCCTCATATGTGAATATGGTTAAACTTTAACACCAGCAAACCGACCGGTCTACACAAGTAGGTAAATTAACATCAAAAATAAGATTAAATTTTGATCATCTTTGCTGGGGGGATTCAATAGCAACTCAAGCTGCAATGTTAAAAGTAAAAAGCCCATAGGGAGAATCCTATGGGCTTTTTATCTAAACGGGGTTAACTCAGTTATTAATGATTAACGTAAATGGGCTGCAACTTTAGATTTGTCACGATTGATATAGTAGTAAACATAAACTAATGAATAGAGGGTCACAAAAGCATCTAGGGCAAATACACCACTCCAGCCATAAAACCATTCATATTGATTAATAAATACATTGTATAAAAACAATCCTACAAACAAAGACTTCTCGAATGCACTATAGATCATGGTTGAGGTGCGAAGTTGCTTATACTTAGCAGAAAACATCAGCAGTACACCGATAGATCCAACCATCACTCCCCAGTGCTGATAGGTTGCTTGTAAGTATTGCTTATTTACCATCATGGATTCGTCATAAGCAAACAGATTCTGCATGCTCCATTCTGGAGCTAAAAAGGTAGAGAAGGCTGTTGCGGTCAAAAACCCTGTTACCAATAAGTAAGCGGTCATCGTCTTTTCAAAAAATCGTTCTAACATAAAGTTACTCCTGCTAGTCATCGTTTATAAATAAAGGCTTAAAGCCGATTAAAACGGCCATAGAGTCGCTCTCAGCCATTAATTTGGTTACATAGTAACCACCCCAAACCGATCGGTCTAGTCTTTTTTTTTGTAAAATCAAGAAATGGCAATGCTTTTTGCTGGAGTTGGTAAACTCACAGAAAGTACAAAGTAAGATTAAGATATTGATTTTATGTATTTAAAGATCAATATCATTGCAGCTAGATAGCTGGGGGATGAGTCTAGCGATTGATTTAGTACTGCAGTATAAAACTAATGATTAAGCTAACAGGAAGATTCAATTTGCTACCAAGCCTCTGTTAGCTTGCTCAAAATAAAGCTGAAAAATACCATCTAAATAGCTTAACCTGACCAGCTATTCATATCGTTTTAGCATAAAATAACGTGCTGGACTGCCAGCAAACTCTGGCACAGTTCCTACAACTTCAAAACCTAGCTTTTGATAAAACTGCGGTGCTTGAAAAGACAAAGTATCAAGTTGAGCCGCAAGGCAACCTCTTTGCTTAGCCTGCTCTTCTGCCTGTAGCATTAACTGACGTCCAAGACCGCTGCCACGGGCCGCTTTATCGACCCACACCACTTCAATGAGAAAGTTTTTGTAAATACTGCGGCCGGTAACTCCGCCAATAATCTTTCCGGCGTCATCTCTGGCGACAACGGACAATGGCTGAGTGTCCTCATCACCGATTTTTTCATTTCTATGCTGGCGAAGACCGGCAACTAATGCGTCAAATACGCTGCGGTCTTCACAATGTAATACCTCGATTTTCATAATGGTTTCTCATGGCTTACCATGCTAGATACAGCAAGGCGCTTTCATAGTGCTTTTTATTTGTACTATAAGCTAGCACCTGTAACATACTGTTGTAAATAAACTATCTATATTACCCCTCTGGCTAATAACCAGAAAAGCCCGCAGATTTCTCTACAGGCTTTGTCTGTTGACTCACATTGTTTATGCCACTATCCGCTACCAAGCAAACTGCTCGAACATTTTGTCTACCGGAGTCTTGGCTACATGATTAACGTAGTTGCTGATCACTTTTTGCGATAAGCCTAGGATTATCTCTAGCACCTGCTTTTGTTCGTAACCTGCCGCGTAAAATGCCTCTAACTCTGCGGGCTCAACATTGCCTCTATTACGTACCATACTCAGCGTTAAGTCTTGTAGTGCCTGCAGCTTAGCTGTTGGCATTGGTTGACGATTACGCAACGCCTCAGTTAAAGCGGGGTCCACTTTCATTGAGTGCGCAATACCGGTATGAGCAGGAACACAATAATGGCATTCATGTTCTACGTTAATGGTTTGCCATACAACGGTGAGCTCTTCAGCATCAAAAGACGAACTGGTGAATTGCTGGTGCAGCTGCGTATACGCTTGCAAAATATTGGGTGACTCAGCCATCACTGAATATAAGCCGGGTATTCTTCCCATCTGTTTCTCAGCGCCTTCTAAAATAGCTTTACTCTCGGCTGGTGCAGATTCAACGGTATGAAATTTAAAGTCATTCATGAGGATATTCCTAAAGTTAGTATTACTTGATTCACTAATTCAAGAGCAACTACGTCACTCTGATTACTCGATTAAAAAACAACATCGCTTTCTTTAAAAACAATATAACTAGCTTTGAACGATCGTTCAAGTTAAAATTGAACAATCGTTCAAACTTTTTATTGGTGTGATGGCTATATGGCAAAGAATGCAAAATTCAATCGAGAACAGGTTGTTGAAAAAGCAAAAGACTTGTATTGGGAGAAAGGTTTTCATGCTACTTCTATGCGTAATTTACAGGATGTCATCGATATGCGGCCCGGCAGTATTTACGCGACTTTCGGTAGTAAAGAGGGATTATTTAAGGAAGCTTTAGCAAGTTATACCCAAGCTGGTATCGAACAACTCGCGCAATCTCGTGCAGAGGCTAGCTCGCCAATTGAGGCGCTAAAAGCCTTTATGAAAAGAATGATTATTGAACAGCGAGCTTGCGCGCCAAGCCCTTTGTGCATGCTAGCTAAAACCATTGCTGAACTAACCAATGAGCAGCAGGAGCTATTACAAGCTGCAAAAGACTCATTGAAAGCGATGGAACATGAGTTTGAAAAACTCATTATAGAAGCCCAAGATCTAGGTGACATTTGCAAAGATAAAGATGCTAAGAAGTTAGCTTGCCATATTCAGATCCAGATCTCAGGTCTGCGCACATACAGCAGAACCTGCGATGGAGACGCGCCATTAGCTGAAATGATAGACGATATCTTTAACCACTACCCTTTCTAGTCACTAGGGATTAACGGCCCAACTTTATAGACCATCGCCTGCACCATGATCTTTGAACCATCTCTAAGTGGTTCAAGTTCTGGCCGGGCTTGAAAACCTAACCTTTGGTAAAGCGTGATAGCCGCAACGTTATCAACCGTCACCAGCAAGTTCACCTCATCAATATTCAAATGTGCAGCCCAATCAAGTATTTTTTGCAGCAACAGCTTACCAATGCCTCGACCGCGAGCACTGTTAGCTACCCACATTTGATATACATGAGCGCAGCTATCACCACTGTTATGCAGTACACCAAATGCCAAGCCAACCGCAGTGCCATCTACAGATGCAATTAATGGCAACTGCGCAGTAACTGCTGCTGGCGTTAAACGTGCACGCCATGTCGCTTCACTGAACAGCTGCTCTTTTTCAAAAGTCGATCCAAATGAGTCGGGGGCATCTTGTAAAGATGCCAAGCGTAAACGCTTATATTCGCGCCAATCTTGCTCTGTTAACTGCCTTATAGCCATAACACCTATACCTTTCCATTTTTATGCCATTACCACCACCCAGACTACCTAAGCGAATGAATTATAACCATATCAATTTTATAGATTTTAACGCTACAATCACCATACAGATTAAGACATAACATCGGCTAACCATTAAAGGGCATGAGCTATGACAACCGCAAAATACAGCACAATTGCCGCTTGGTCGTTAGCGATTGCCCGGGCTCTCAGTGCAAGTAATATAGACGCTGATGCATTATTTAAACGAGCAGGGTTATCTCTATCACTGCTAGAAGCCGAACCCGACTCACGGGTGGCAATTGATAAAATGACTTTGCTTTGGCAGGCGGCAGAGCAAGCGTCTGGCTCTGCGGCTTTTGGGCTTACCGTCGGCCAATATGCTTACCCAATAAACTTTCGCGCCCTTGGCGCACTAATGCTAAGCAGTGATACCCTCGCCCAAGCCTTTGAGACCTTGCCCGACTATGCTGCTCTAGTGAGTAATTCAGCGGTGATTAGCTTACAACGTACCCCGCAGTTACTAGGGTTTACAATAATTCCACTGAATGGTGTTGAAATCAGCGAGCTAGCGATTGATGCCTTTTTCGCAAGCTTGATGTTGCACGGTAAACAGATGATTGGTCATAGCCACTTTGTCCGTAAAATTGACCTGCTCAGAGCTGCACCTAAGTCACAGCAAGCTTGGTTAGATATGTTTGGCTGTCCGGTGACTATGGCTGCAGAAAGTAACTGTATGTGGATGGACCGCACCATGCTTGAGCAAACCGTCATCAGTAAAAATCGCCACTTAGCACAACACAATGAACAAGTTGTTAGGCAGTATCTTAATAAGATGCATGCGCTAAACTGGCAAGAGAAAACCAGCCAAGGGATCCATGCACTATTGGTTAATGGCGAGCCAACCGCCCTAAAAATTGCGCAAATGTACAACATCAGTGAGCGCAGTTTAAGCCGTTACCTCAAAATTGAAGGGACTGGGTTTAGAACTTTGTTGAAGTTAAAACGTCAAGAGTTAGCCCATCATTACCTAGTCAATACTCAAATGCCCGTTAGCATATTATCTGACACCTTAGGTTATAGCAGTGTCAGTAATTTTAGCCGCTCCTTTAGCCAGTGGAACGGCCTTAGTCCGCTAAATTATCGCCTACAATCCAGAGGATAATTTCAAATTCATAAGCCAAATTGGCGAGAAATGATAACTAACTAGTTGCCAACTTGTAATAACTTACGGTTAATTGTTAATTCCCTAGCCTGTGAGTCATTATGCCAAGTCATTCTTCACGATGTTTTTACCTCTTCACCTCTGGCATATCTTTGCCGTTGTTGGCTGGAAGTTTAGCCGTAATACTGTTAACAGGATGCCAACCAAATCAAGCTAATATAGATAAAGGCGGCGCTGATGATGATGGCTTTACCGCGGCAAGTAGCCACACCATCGATGCAAATAAAGCGCTGTTAGAAAAGCTTCCCTTTAGCGACACCCAGGACTTTAAAGACGCTAAACGCGGCTTCATTGCCAAAATGCCAAAATTGGTTGTTACTGACCCGCAGGGAAAGATAATTTGGGATAGACCTGGATATGACTTCATTACTGGAGAAGCCCCAAACAGCGTCAACCCAAGCCTTTGGCGCCAAGCAACATTAAACAACATTGATGGCCTATTTAAAGTCACCGAAGGCGTTTACCAACTGCGAGGCTTTGATTTAGCCAATATGACAGTGATTGCAGGCAAAACAGGCTGGATAGTGGTTGACCCACTAACCACCGCTGAAACAGCCAAAACTGCATTTGAGTTTCTTAACCAACAACTAGGACAGCGACCGATTAGCGCCATTTTATTTACCCATAGCCACATGGATCACTTTGGCGGCGCGCTAGGCTTACTTGAAAATAATACCCCAAAAAATCGCTCCCTGGATGAGATAGACATAATCGCACCCGCTGGCTTTATGCATGAAGCCACCAGCGAAAATGTAATGGCTGGCACCGCAATGAGTCGCCGCGCTATGTACATGTATGGCAAACAACTTCCTCGCTCAGTAAGGGGACATATTGGTTCCGGTTTAGGTAAAGAGCCCGCTTTTGGTCAGTTTGGAATTCTAAGCCCCACTACTGTTATTGAGCATGACTCAGCACAGCTCATCGATGGCGTGCCATTTGAGTTTCAAATAGTCTCTGGCAGTGAGGCGCCAGCGGAGTTTACTTTTTACCTACCTGAGCAACAGGCTTATTGCGGCGCAGAACTGGTCTCTAAAAACATGCACAACTTGTATACTTTGCGCGGAGCAAAGGTTCGCGATGCGCTAACATGGAGCAACTCGATTGATAAAGCGCTCAATGCCCAACGCGATACCAAAGTGTATTTTGGTAGTCACCACTGGCCCATTTGGGGGCAAGAGCCAATCAATCACTTTTTAGAAACTCAGCGCGATACCTATAAATATATTCACGACCAGTCTGTGCGCATGCTTAATGCTGGGCTTACTCCAGCAGAGATAGCCGAAGCGATTGAGATGCCGCCGGTGCTGGCAAATACTTTCTCTAGTCGCGGTTATTACGGCACCGCTAAACACAATGCGAAAGCAGTTTATCAAGCTTATTTAGGTTGGTACGACGCCAACCCTGTTCACTTAGATCCGCTACCAGCAGTCGACTCAGCAGAAAAGTATGTCGCCTTAATGGGCGGCGCAGACAATATTATCAAGCAGACTGAAATCGCCATAGCAGACGGCGAATATCGCTGGGCGGCAGAGCTCATCAACCACCTTGTAGTGGCAGATGATAGCAACAGATACGCTAAAGAGTTGTTGGCTTCAAGCTATGACCAACTTGGATATCAAGCTGAGTCAGCACCTTGGCGTGACGTGTACCTGAGCGCGGCATTCGAGCTACGTCACGGAGCACCAGAGAAAGGAATCGATCTCGCGTCAATGAAACAGATCTTACTGCGATCGCCAGTCGAGAATTTTATGCAGTCAATGGCATCGAGAGTGATTGGTCCTGAGGCGTTTGGTGAGGAGTTTGAGCTTAATATCTACTTTACCGACCTTGATAACAACTATGTGCTAACACTGAAAAATGCTGTGCTGCACCATAAGCTCGCCCCTAAATCTTCTACCGCTAATGCCACGCTTAATATCAGTCACGAACTGTTTATCGACCTGATTATTGGTAATGCTGGCGTAAAAGATGTGTTGTTCTCAGATGAGTTAGAAATTGAGGGTAGTAAGATTGATTTAGCCAGTTTCTTCTCCAAACTAGATAAACCCAAAGGGGTATTTAATATCGTCACGCCATAATTGTCAGCGGTAATAAACACAAAACTCAATCACTTTCGGTAGGCATTCCGAACGAGGCCAGCATCAGATCCAAAGTAAATTGGCTGACTATTCCGCAGAGTTTATTTAGATAATATAAACATAAAACTGCCAATCAAGACCTTATAATGAGAAAGGATTAGAAGCAGCTGCTTCAACTCGGAGTTAGCTTAAAAGTAGCCAAAAAATAAAGCCCCACAAGGGGCTTTAAGTCAAATTTACAGCTTGTTTACTTCTTCCACCGAGGAGGCCATTCCCATCTATTATTGTCAGCATAAAAAGACAAAAAGATAATGATGGTACCTCCTATAATAAAGATTAATAGGCTAAAAATTTCGCTGGTTATAAATGACAAAACTAAGGTCATTAGCAAAATGAACACAAATAAAGTAAACCACTTAAATTTGCTTAGATAATTAAATTTATTCAATCCATTCCTCCACAGCCTTTATTAATGGATCCTCAGCCCTGCCCTTATCTAAGATTTAGCTCTGATCCAGTTATCATTCACAGAGTGTCTCTCTGCTTCCCAACCATCTGGTAAGTCATGCAAAGTATCAATTGTAGAGTCTCTCTCGACCAAATGTCCCATCCCAACAAGATGACCGTGTTCATCATGATCATCTTGACCACATAAGCATTGCCATTCATTATCTTCATGAACTACATATAGTACAGGACGTGAATTATCAAAAATATGAGGGCATACAAATACCCCTAAGTTAGATACAAAGTTCATCATTCTGTTATTAGCCAGCCACTATAAATCAATAACATAGCCAGCTTCCATCTCAATATCAACTGATACTAACTTACCCTACTTCTGCAAAAGCACTTTCAATACTTATTGCGGAAAAACAAAAGGTAAAATGGATGAAGCCAAAACAATGTGCTCGAAGACGTAACTAGCTAACTCTATCGGGAAATAGAGGGAAATTTGGCAAAAAGTACTGCTTAAAATTAGCTGGTTTGCATAAATTGACAACTGTTGGAAAAGCGCCGTCGTCGTTTAATTAAGTGCTCGCAGTAACTATTTTGCTTCTGCAACGTGCCAACCAGACCATGGAATAATGACAAAAAGCCAGTCTCTAATGAGGCTGGCTTTCCTTATGGCTAAGCTCAAGATTTAATCCAGCGCGATCCAAGTCGCTTTAATCTCGGTGTACTTATCAAACGCATGTAGCGATTTATCGCGGCCGTTACCCGATTGCTTATAGCCACCGAATGGTGCGGTCATATCACCACCGTCATAATGATTTATCCATACCATGCCGCTGCGCAAGGCTTTGGCGGTTTTGTGGGCTTTGCTAATATCAGCGGTCCACACGCCAGCGGCTAAACCATAGATACTGTCGTTTGCTATCTCAATCGCTTGTTGCATACCATCAAAGGTGATCACCGATAACACTGGGCCAAAGATCTCCTCTTTCGCTATGGTCATCTTATTATCAACACCGGAGAAAATAGTCGGCTCAACATAGACGCCGCCGCTGTCTTGCATCACTTGGCAGCCGCCAAAATCTAGCTTCGCGCCCTCATCTTTGCCCGATTGAATGTAACCCAGCACATTGTCGAGTTGCTGCTTATCAACCACCGCGCCCGATGTGGTATTTGGATCGAGTGGATGACCCGGCTGCCAAGCTTGTAACTCTTCAGCAATCAGGCCGATAAGTTCATCTTTAACGCCGGCTTCAACTAATAAACGCGAGCCTGCTGTACATACTTCGCCTTGGTTGAACGCAATGGCGCACGCTGCGGCTTGAGCGGCCTTTTTAAGATCGGGGGCATCATTAAATACGATATTCGGGCTCTTACCACCCGCCTCTAACCAAACACGTTTCATGTTTGACTCACCCGCGTAAACCATCAGCTGTTTGGCTATCTTGGTCGAACCGGTAAAGACTAAGGTATCAACGTCCATATGCAGCGCTAAGGCTTTACCAACGGTATGGCCAAAACCCGGCAGTACGTTGAGCACGCCTTTAGGGATCCCCGCTTCAATGGCAAGCTCTGCCATACGTATAGCGGTTAGTGGTGATTTTTCAGAAGGCTTTAATACCACACTATTACCCGTTGCCAATGCAGGCCCCAATTTCCAGCATGCCATTAATAGCGGGAAGTTCCATGGCACAATTGCAGCTACAACACCGACAGGCTCACGAGTGATCATACCGATCTCGTTATGGGCAGTAGGCGCGATCTCATCATAAATCTTGTCTATCGCTTCACCTGACCAGCGGATAGAACGCGCAGCGCCAGCAACATCCACGGCACGGGAGTATTGAATAGGTTTGCCCATATCAAGGGTTTCTAACAGCGCTAACTCATCAACATGCTCTTCGAGCAGATCGGCAAAACGGATCATAACCTGTTTACGCTTAACAGGAGGCAGGTTTGCCCACACACCACTTTCAAATGTTGCTCTGGCATTGCTAACTGCAATATTAGCATCAGCCTCATCACAGCTCGCCACTTTAGCCAACACTTTGCCATCTATCGGACTAATGCAGTCAAAGGTCGCGTTCGATTGTGACTCAACATATTCGCCAGCGATGAACGCTGAACCATTAATAGCGATTGAATCTGCGAGTGCTTGCCACTGGCTGCGGTTTTCGGGTGTGCTCATGATGACCTCTTAACGCTGTATGTAATTATTAGAATCGCTTTAAATGTGCTCTTTTTGCCTATAAACGGCAATAGAACCCAATAAGGTGTTGAGCAAGATTACGCTTAACCGCCCCTAAATTTCAATATATTTTACAAAAAGTTCATTTTTGCTATAAATAAATGCACAAAAAGCTTTCATGTTCATTATTTCTGACATAGCATAGCAAATATCAACCGCTCGATTAAAAAAGCAACACTTACTAGGGGCTGTTGATCTTTCGAGCTTAGTTTTTGTTCGAATTCAATTATTTTAGTACAAGGCTTGAGCGATGATGCTTAGCTGGCTAAGCGAAAAGCTCGTAACGAAGTAATAAAAGAATTGAAACGAACCCAAAGGGCCGCGTTTCTTGGCTATTTTGACTGTGTTGTAGACTATTTGTGGAGAAGAACTAAACGGCATAGCCTCCGCCTTGTCACAATAGCCAATAAACTTCGGCAAAAACAACCGTGAAAGATCAACAGCCCCTAAAAAACAACAATAATTAAACTGAATCAAGGTAGATGATATGGCAGATTCACAGACGCACCACCACAGCGAAACACCGTCTTTATCAAATTACTGGATGCCGTTTACGGCCAATAGACAATTTAAGTCTAACCCCAGAATGTTGGCTCATGCCGAGGGCATGTATTACAAAGACACTGCTGGTCGCCCCATATTAGATGGTACTGCAGGACTTTGGTGCTGCAATGCTGGTCATGGACGAAAAGAGATCTCTGAAGCCGTTAGCAAGCAGATCCACGAGATGGACTACGCGCCCTCTTTCCAAATGGGTCACCCGCTTGCTTTTGAACTAGCTGAACGTTTAGCACAGATAAGTCCGGAAGGGCTGAATAAAGCCTTCTTTACCAATTCAGGTTCTGAGTCTGTTGATAGCGCCCTTAAAATTGCCCTGACATATCATCGCGCCAATGGTGAAGCCACTCGTACACGCTTTATTGGCCGTGAGCTTGGTTATCACGGCGTCGGCTTTGGCGGTATTTCAGTCGGTGGTATTGGTAACAACCGCAAGACCTTTAATCAGCAGCTACTACAAGGTGTTGACCATCTACCCCATACGCTTGATATGCAAGAAAATGCCTTTTGCCGTGGCATGCCAAAGACTGGTGCAGAAAAAGCAGAAGTGCTTGAGCAGTTAGTCGCCCTGCACGGTGCCGAGAACATCGCGGCGGTGATTGTTGAGCCTATGTCAGGTTCTGCTGGCGTTATTTTGCCACCAGAAGGCTATTTGCAAAAATTACGTGAGATCACTAAAAAGTACGGCATCTTATTGATTTTTGACGAAGTGATCACTGGCTTTGGCCGTGTTGGCGATGCCTTTGCCAGTCAGCGCTGGGGCGTCACTCCAGATATGCTCACTACCGCAAAAGCACTCAACAATGGTGCAATTCCTATGGGTGCGGTGTTGATTGACGACGCTATCTACGACACTTGCATGCAAGGACCTGAAAACGCCATCGAGCTGTTTCATGGTTACACCTACTCAGGTCACCCAGTGGCAGCCGCAGCCGCTATTGCCACCCTAAATATCTATGAAAACGAAAAGCTGTTTGAACGCAGCCGCGAACTTGAAGGCTATTTTGAGGATGCGGTGCACAGCTTAAAAGGCTTGCCCAATGTCATCGATATCCGCAACACAGGCTTAGTCGGTGGTATTCAGTTTGCCCCTAGCGACAAAGGCGCAGGCAAGCGTGGCTTTGGCATCTTTGAGCACTGCTTTGCTAGTGGCACCTTAGTGCGCGCAACGGGCGACATTATTGCCATATCACCGCCGTTGATCATCGATAAACAACAGGTCGATACCATCATTAATACCTTATCGGATGCGATTAGCGCTGTCGGTTAATCCCATAGCCTGTTGCCTTAATTGTCCGAATTTGCGTGATAACAGCATCAGGCTAGTCCATTAAAACCTATTCACACCATTGGCTCCCTACAGGGAATTACAATTAGGATTTTGCGTTATGCCTACGATTAACCATTACATTCATGGCGGCCACACTGCGCCTAGCCAACGTACACAAGCAATTTTTGAACCAGCAACAGGCGAGCAGCGCGGCAGTGTCTCATTAGCCAGTGCAGCAGATGTTGCTGGTGCTGTAGAGATAGCAAAAAAGGCCCATGAGTCTTGGTCAAAAGTCACTCCGCTTAACCGTTCACGAGTGCTATTCAAATTCAAAGCACTGGTCGAAGCCAATATGGATGAGATGGCAGAGCTGATCACTCGTGAGCACGGCAAAGTACTGGATGACGCAAAAGGTGAGATCATTCGCGGTCTAGAAGTGGTTGAATTTGCATGTGGTATTCCGCACCTATTGAAAGGTGAGCATACAGAGCAGGTCGGCGGCGGTGTCGATGCGTGGACCTTAAACCAATCATTGGGTGTTGTTGCAGGTATTGCACCGTTCAATTTCCCAGTGATGGTACCCATGTGGATGTTCCCAATTGCGATAGCCTGCGGTAATAGCTTTATCATGAAGCCATCGGAGAAAGACCCAAGCTCAGTAATGCGTATGGCTGAACTACTTACCGAAGCAGGATTACCTGATGGGGTATTCAACGTCGTTAATGGCGACAAAGAAGCGGTAGATACCCTGCTAACGCACAAAGATGTGCATGCGGTTAGCTTTGTTGGCTCAACCCCTATTGCAGAATACATTTATGCCACCGCTTCAGCACACGGTAAACGTGTTCAAGCCTTAGGCGGTGCTAAAAACCACATGGTATTAATGCCTGACGCCGATCTTGACCAAGCCGTTGGCGCACTTATGGGTGCGGCCTACGGTAGTGCTGGCGAACGTTGCATGGCGATATCAGTGGTGCTAGCGGTTGGTGACTCTGGCGATGCCCTTGTTGAAAAGCTACTGCCACAAATAAAATCACTAAAGGTCGGAAACGGCGTAACACCTGAGATGGATATGGGCCCTCTTATCTCGGCGCAACACTTAGAAAAAGTGACCAGCTATGTTGAAACGGGTCTCAACGAAGGTGCCAAATTACTTGCCGATGGCAGAGCGCTAACTGTTGCTGACCATGAACAAGGTTATTTCTTAGGTGGCTGTTTGTTTGACCATGTCACCCCTGAGATGACTATCTATAAAGAGGAGATCTTTGGCCCAGTCCTCGCCATTGTGCGCGTAAAAGACTACGCCGAAGCGTTGCAACTCATCAATGACCATGAGTTTGGTAATGGCACCGCCATCTTTACCCAAAGTGGTGAAGCGGCGCGTCATTTCTGCCATCACGTGCAAGTGGGCATGGTTGGGGTGAACGTACCAATCCCTGTTCCAATGGCTTTCCATAGTTTTGGTGGTTGGAAGCGCTCACTGTTTGGTCCTTTGCATATGCATGGCCCAGATGGAGTACGCTTTTACACCAAACGTAAAGCGATTACCGCTCGCTGGCCTCAACCAAGTAAGCAAGCCAAAGCAGAGTTTGTTATGCCAACAATGAAATAACCGATTGATGCGCAGTTAACGCTGCGCATTTGTCGTTGTTATCACCCAGCAACATAACTCATGCAAGTAAAGGAAATAGAGAGTCCGATGAGCATAGGCATTGATTCAATTATTGATTTTTCGGCCATCAATACTGCCGTAGAACGTTACAAGCTAGCTGCAGAAAAACTGCTTCAGGGCGACCCTGAACAGCAGCTGCAAAACCATTACTCAAGTGATTGCGACCAGTTTCATGCAGGAGTTTGGCAAGGTGATATTGGCCGCTGGAAAGTCTGTTACAGCGAACATGAATACTGCGAAATTCTATCCGGGGCGAGTGTCGTCACCGACAACGATGGTAACCAAACCACCGTAAAAACAGGTGATAGATTTGTGATCCCAGCGGGGTTTGAGGGTACCTGGGAGGTACTTGAAGATTGTCGCAAAGTGTATGTGATTTTCGAGCCGACTAGGCGCTGAAATCATTTTTAGCCATGAGGTCGTAGCAAACGCTGCTGTTTGGCAAAACCATAAGATGCTTAAAACATAATAATGGAGCGTCTAAGTCAACATAGTAAAATGGAGATACTACCGTGTATAAGAAATTAAATAAAAAACGGATTGCCCAAGTTGTCGGTCTAACCTTATCAACAGCGCTAATTGCACCACTTGCTCAAGCAGAGTTCTCTGGTGAAATTGGAGTCACCAATGATTATCGCTTCCGTGGCGTATCTCAGACTGCGGGTGATTTTGCCGTTCAGGGCAGTGTTGATTACAGCATGGAAAATGGTATTTTCCTTGGTGTGTGGGCAAGTAATGTTGATGATGCTAGCTACGATGCCGATGTAGAAGTTGATATTTATGCCGGATATGCAGGGGCTTTCGGTGCCGATGAAGAGTGGGAATATGACGTTACATTGACCTACTACACTTACCCAGGACAAGATGAAAGCTCACAGTATTTAGAAGCTTCAGTCGGCTTATACTATGGCGATTTCCATCTTGCGCAGTGGTATACCAATGATTATTCCAATGCAGATGTCGCGTTAAACTATACCGAGCTTAACTACTCCTATGAGATTTTTGAAAACTGGAGTATTGATGCTCACGTAGGTTACAGCTATGGCGATGGAGCTGACTATGATTGGGGTGAAGACTACGCCGATTACTCTATTGGTGTCTCCACAGAACTTGGCGGCGTAGCGCTGTCTCTAGCTTGGTTAGATACCAACCTAAGTTCAGACAATATCATCGACTCGTCTGAGCCTTGGAGAAACGATGGCACAGTATTAGCCTCAGCAAGCTACGCTTTCTAATACTACTTTTACCTTGTTTCCCCCACCCATAAAAAACCGCCTGCAGGCGGTTTTTTATTAGTTGAATCATATTCAACTATCTAAGTTTTGGCATTAAAACAACTTCACCATCGGTGATCTTCCGACCGACTTCACGCCAATGTTCACTCAAATTTGCATGTTCATCACTGCGCTCGGGGAAAACACGAGTTAGATTATCAATTAACTCGGCCTGCTGTTGACACAGCTCTGCCCACCTTTTTGCGTTGGAAACGCTCATATTGTCATCCTTTACCGAAAAGAATAGCCAGCCATCATTCCTTGGCCGCTAATACACACTGTATTAACTATCTGAATTGCATAATGCAATTAGCATTAATATATCCTATTGATTAAAAATTACAAATCTTGGCAAACTGTGCTCTGCCCACTTTAAAAAAACAATCAGCCAGAGTATCTTAGGTGATAGGACTAGGAGCAGTTGATCTTTCGAGCTTATTTTTTGTTCGGTTCTTTACCGTAAGGAATAATGCTTCTAGTACAAGGCTTGAGCGATGAAGCTTAGCTGGCTAAGTGAAAAGCTCATAACACATTCTAGTCATAAAAGAATAGGTGCATAGAATCGAACCCAAAGGGCCGCGTTTCTTGGCTATTTATACTGTGTTGTAGACTATTTGTGGAGAATAACTAAACAGCATAGCCTCCGCCTTGTCAAAATAGCCAATAAACTGCGGCTAAAACAACCGTGGAAGATCTACAGTCCCTAAAATAGAAGGAATAGATATGACGCCAACGCTACTCAAAATCGCTTTTATAGCTATCGGTATCTTCATTGTCTACAAACTAATTTTCAGCGGTAAGAAGGGGTTAACCGTTTTTGAAATGCACTTTAAAGAAGGCAGATTAAGCTCCCACAAAGGTAAGATCCCCGAGAAGTTTGAAAAAGAGTGCCGCGCTATCGCCAAAGCCAACAAACTGACCTGCACCATTAGAGCTGAAAAACTCAATGGTGTCAGATTGCATGTATCAGCCAATGTCGGCGATGACATTACTCAAAGAATTAGAAACATATTCCCCTTTGAGTATTACGATAAGAAGCAGGTCGACAACAGTCGTAAAAGCTCTTAATTACCAGCTATAAGCTAGAGCGCTCACGCTGTAGTGCTCTATTCTTTTGCTTTACTAGCCTGCTCTTTCTTGTCAGCTTCCTTCACCAGATCGTCATTAATAATCGGGGTATTGTCACTCATCATCGGCGCTTGCCGTGAGCCCATCACATCATCATCTGAACTAGCTGAAACCGAGTAACTGGCATTAGAGCCACATGCTGACAACAGTATAAACAAAGATAAAACTGCTAAATGTTTCATTAAAAAATTCCTTTTAAATAGACGAGTGCTAGCAGCATAAATGAAATATCTAAAAAAAGTTAGCCATGTTTTGCCAGAAAATGTGTCTACTGATTGAGGATTGATTAGCCCAAAATAGATCAATGATTTCGTTACTCTGTATCGCTTTGTTTAGCGATCACCAAGGTCACCTCAGCCATGGTGATCCCAAACTTAATAATATCGGTGCGATTAATAATGGTATTTTCATCCACTAAAAACATCCAATCATCAAAGCGAACTTGGTATTCGCTGCCATCGACCGGCAGTATCATTTCGTATTCCCACTGCAATGCCATACCTACGGCACGGCCAGTAGCTTCGCCAAGAATATCGTTTGCAGTACCGGTGTAATTGCCATTGCCGAGGCTGGTGATATTCCAAATACGGATCTGTTTCTCACCATCATCATAGACAAACCACTCCTTTATCTCACCGACATCACCGTCCCATTTAGCGATCATCTCAACGGTAAAACGTCGCACCACATTACCGCTATAATCTTGCACTATTCCATGAGCCGTTAGCGGCCCATTGAAGAACTGTTTCAAATCTAGCGCGGGTGTGCTGTCTTGGTAATCTTCTATATCACGGCTGCTACAGGCGTTCAGTAGTAAAGCCGTGCCGAAAATAGCAAACGCTTTAAGCAAAGTGCTAACGCGAGTTGAGATCCGCACACTCGATTTAAACTGATTGATGCTGCTTAACATTCGCATGCGATCTCCCCTAACAGCTGTTTACGTAATTCAGGTCGGCTGGTTTGAGATGATAACCAAATCGCGAGAAAATCTTCGCTAAAGCCTTCCGGCATCAACTCTTCTAACGGCTTACCGTTAAAATAAAACTGGCTACTCTCGGGGCTTAGCACTTGCAGACTCAAGGTGTCTCCTTCGTTCACGTCGGGCCATAGTTCACTAAGCGATGCTTGCCACTGAAGTTGACGGCTTTGATCCAATTGCAAATGTTGCCATTGGTCGACTGTCGCTTCGAGTAAGCGCTTACTGGGGATATCTTGGTAGTACTCAATCTCCAGTACCATTGGATAAGTACCTTGATGGTATTCACCATCTACGGTTAGTAGACGAGCTCGGTAAAGTGTGAACCACCACCATTCCATCTCACCTCTGCCCACTTCCTTGAGAGACGTTAGCTCTGCTGTTGAGTTCATCGCAGAGTTTTTGCTGTTAACGAGCCGGGAGCTAGCAGGTAGGGCCTGCAGCTCTGTTGAGCCAACAGTGCGCAACTGCGGTTCATCAAAGCCCTGTTGAGCCACAGAGTTAGTGCTAATTGCGGCCGCAAAACATATTGCAGCTCGAAAAAGGAGAGAGGATCCCATGATAACCTTCCTGTAAGGGTATATCAGCCGGGTTGACGCTTTAACGTTGCCTGCTGACAATAACAAATATAGGAAATATTACGAGCCAGACACTAAATAGGATCATTACACTGGCTAAATACTCTTGTGGCAGCACAACCGCATCAAAGCGTGCTCCGGCGAGGTAACTGATACAACCAAATACACCACCAAGGATCGCATTGATATAAAAAGGCAGTCTTTGAGTAAAAGCTAAGCTATAGCGCAGACTTATAGCAAAGTGGCACCAAAGCAGCCCGAGCCAGTATGGCATTTGTTGGAACTCAAACAGCTGCATATAGGTAAGAAGCGAGTCGATAATCACCCCGCAAGCAACCACTTTAACCATACTCAGCAGATCTGATTGCCTATGACTCGATAATGCAAAGTGCAGCAGCAATAACCCTGAGCTTATTGCTATTGCGCTGTTCTGGTACAAGATAGATAACCACCACACAGCTTGAAACATCAGTAAATTAATCAGATTCAGCTGTGTTGTGGTGAGTTTTCCTATTCGAGCGAGTAGCATCTTAACGCTATAGCTCAGTTCGATATTGTGGTCTAACGGCAACCAGATGCACCGTGCTGGTCGTGCGCTCAAGGAACCCGCCTTCACAGTAACTAAGGTAGAATTTCCACATTCTGATAAAGTCATCGCCATAGCCAAGCGCTTTGATCTTTGGCAGTGCAGCATCAAAGTTATTCTGCCAATCTTTCAGGGTCTTGGCGTAGTCGAGCCCCATGTCATCAACAGACCAAGTGACAAAATCAGTATGCTTGGTTAACTCGTTCGTCATGCGGGTCACTGACGGTAGGCAGCCACCGGGGAAAATATAGCGCTGAATAAAGTCGACACTTTTTCGGTAACTATTATAACGTTGATCAGCAATGGTAATGGCCTGAATAAGTAGTCGACCATTGGGCTTTAATAGTGATTCAAGTTTCTTAAAGAACCCTGGCAAAAACTCATGCCCCACAGCTTCAATCATCTCGATGGACACCACCCTGTCGTATTCACCCGTTAGTATTCGGTAATCATCTTTGAGCAAGCAAACGCTCTCAGCTAACCCCTCTTGTTCGACTCGGCTTTTGGCGTATTCAAACTGTGCATCTGAAATCGTAGTAGTGGTCACTTTAACGCCATAGTGTTTTGCCGCGTAAATAGCTAATGCTCCCCAACCCGTGCCGACTTCAAGCAGAGTTTGCCCCGCTTTTAAATCCAATCGCTGGCAGATAGTTTCAAGCTTATGTTGCTGCGCCTCATCAAGCGAGGCATCGGCGTGTGGATATAACGCGCTAGAGTAGAGCATCTCTTTATCTAAAAACGCTTGGTACATGTCATTACCCAAGTCGTAATGCGCTAGAATATTCTTTTTTGAGCCCTCTTGAGTGTTACGGTTAAACAGATGCCCAAGTCGACTAAATGGCGTGGTTAACCAAGATAATTTCTGCTCAAGCTTATCGAGTAGCGGTAAATTTCTAGCGAAAATCTGCACCACTTTGGTCAAGTCTGGGCTACTCCAGTGGTGCTGAATAAAGGCCTCTCCTGCACCAATAGAGCCCGACAGTAATATCTGTCGGTAAAATCGTGGATGAGTCACTACCAAGGTGGCATGCAGATCAGAGTCTTTGTTACCGAACTCATAACTGCTGTCTCCATCAATAAGACTCAAGTGCCCATCAGCTAGCGCAGGCAATACACTTAGAAACAGCTTTTTGGCTAAATTATCCGGTAAACCCGCGCTCGCCAGATTTTTCTTAGTTGCTATATTTTCCATTATTATCTCTCCGCTGACTTACCGGGGTGCCCAATAAAAGGCACTCGCTTGATAAAAATTTTCAGTGCTTGCCAATAGATCCCTTGCACAATTCGCAGTGTCATCAATGGAAACTGCAGTAACATTTTCCGTAAACTCTGATGAGACATCTCTCGCCTAAACAAGCACAAATTGGCATCAAATAACTTTTGACTACTACGGTTTTCAATACCCACTTTCACTGATGAGTTGGGCGGTTGAATGCGCCAAATATATTTCATGTCTAAGTCCATAAACGGCGATACATGAAAGGCCTTATCACTCGGTTGTGGGTTCGCTAAATCAACCAAGTAATAGTGACGTTGATTCCAAGGGGTATTACTGACTTCCGCCAACATATATTTAGGCTCATCACCTTGGTAACAAAAGAAGCAGTTTATCGGGCTAAAGTAGATCCCGAAGTGACGCACCTGGCCGACAAATACCACTCGATTACAGGTTGTTTTTGCACCAAGCACTGCTATTTTCTCAAGCACTTTTACCTTTAAATCATTCACTTTAGCTGAACCGACTGAGTCTCGATTGGTCGCTCTCAAGTAATCATTTGGATTAAAGCGCAAGGGAGCAAAACCTGTTGCAGAAAAGAGCCAGCTCATCTGTTCGATCAAGTTAACTTCATCTAGATCAAGCACCAACATTGCCATTTGGTAGTCAAAATCGTGCTTACGCGGGCTATAGCGGCGATGCTTAACATCGCCTTTATAAACACCACTATTTAATTGAATGCTCATAGCTGCAGCCCAAATGATTCACACACATCAAAGGCACTATGCACACCATCTTCATGAAAGCCGTTGTACCAGTAAGCTCCCGCAAAGTGGGTGTTATTCACGCCAGAAATCAGCGTTCGCTGCGACTGAGCCTGCATCGTTTGCTCATTAAATACTGGGTGCGAATAGTTAAATACCCGCAGCACTTTGCTTTTATCGATAAGTTCAGACTGATTAAGCGTTACACAGAAGGTTGGCGCATCGCTGGGCAAGCGCTGCAAAATATTCATGTTATAAGTGACCGACGCTTGTTTGCGAGTATCGCCATCTAAGCGATAATTCCAACTGGCCCAAGCAGCCTTGCGCTTTGGTAATAAAGACTCGTCGCAGTGCAAAACCACTTCATTATTTTGGTAAGCAAGCTGACTTAATACGTTAACTTCATCTTCACTGGCATCACTCAGCATGCCGAGTGCTTGGTCGCTATGACAGGCAAGTACCACCTCGTCAAATTCTAACCATTGGTCATTGACCTGCAGCTTGACGCCATCGTCACTGCGCACTATTGCGCTCACCGGGCTATTAAGGTGAATTGCAGATTTAAACGGTGCAATAAGGTCAGGTATATAGCTACGTGAACCACCTTCTAATACGTACCACTGCGGTCTGTCGGTAATGTTTAGCAAGCCGTGATTTTGAAAGAACTGAATGAAGAAACGTAATGAAAATGCCTTCATGTCATCGATGCTTGAGGACCAAATAGCAGCGCCCATAGGCAGGATATAGTGCAGGCTAAAGAATTCACTAAAGCGTTCTTTTTCAAGCAGATCACCGAGTGTTTGGTAATCGTATCTGTCGTCGACAAATGCTTGTTTACACAGCTTGTTAAAACGTAAAATTTCTCTAATAAATAGCCAGAAGCGTGGGCGAAAGATATTACGTTTTTGCGCAAACAAGCTTGTTAGCGTATTACCATTATATTCAAGCTGGGTCAGTGAGTTGTGCACGCTAAAGCTCATCTCTGTCGCCAAAGCGTTAACGTTTAAGCGGGCTAAAAGCTGCTCAAACCTTGGGTAGGTTCGGTCATTAAAGACGATAAAACCACTGTCAATGGCGTATTGTTTACCGTCTTTTTCAACATCGATGGTGGCGGTGTGACCACCGATATAGTCATTAGCTTCAAATACACTCACATCATGTTTTTGCGATAAAATATGTCCGCAAGTAAGGCCTGAGATCCCTGAACCTACAATGGCAATTCTTTTACGATTACTGTTATCAATCGTTTCCATTAGCGCACCTTCCTATTCTCTGTAGGGGTATTTGAGCGGCTACTTTGGCCATGCTCATTAACATCATGTTGTGAGTTGTTTGTATCAATAGCTGATGATTCATCATGCTTTGGTTGCACTAACTTTTGCCAAACCCCTCGTGGTAATAGTGAGATAAATTTTAAAAGTAGAGTGAAACGAAGTGGAAAGTGTATCTCTTGCTGACCCTTCGCTAAGCCTTTTCGAATAGCAATAGATGCTTGCTGCGGCGTTTGTTGCATCGGCATTGCAAAGTCATTTTTATCTGTTAATGGTGTCTTCACAAAACCAGGACAGATAACGCTTACCCCAATCCCATGTGGCTTTAAATCAAGTGCAAGGCTACTAGCGAGGTATTGCACAGCCGCTTTTGAAGCACCATAGGCTTCTGCTCTTGGAAACGGTAAGTAAACAGCGCTTGAGCCCATTAAAGCCAGCTGGCTGCCGCCAGACATCAGCGGTAAAAAGGCACTGATACAGTGACCCATCGAGATAACATTAGTACGGATAACTCGCTCAAACAATGCAGAGTCAAAGTGCAATGCATCGTCTACGTATTCACATGTACCCGCATTGAGAATCACCAAGTCCAGATTTGCAAAGTCACCATTTTGAAGGCGCTCAGCCTCAGCCTTTATCGCATCAATATCATTAATATCAAACAGTAGTTTCTCTGCACCAACTAGCTTGTCCAGCCCTTGTTTATTACGGCCACAAGCAAATACTTTCCAACCTTGCTGCAGATAGTCACTGGCAAGCTGTAAACCAATACCAGAGCTAGCACCGGTGATCAGTACTGTTTTTTGTTGCTGCGAGGCGGAGGCTGAAGGATTCATTTGGCAACCTTAGACTTAATAAAACCAATCAAGCCACCCACTATCGGCAATTGCTCATAGAGCATAGCGCCTAAGTCAAAATAGTCTTGATGCTGGTTAATTTTGCCATCAAATGTCAGTAAACTAACGCCCTCAACACTAATGCCATTACCCGCGTTTAACTTGGGATGAACAAGGTTCATAGTCCATTTCAATGCTGCGGTGCTGTCATCGCGGATCACTTGATGGATAACGAAGTCTATCGACTCAACATTTTGATATAGTGTTTTAAAATAATCCGTTAATGCATTGAGGCCGGCGATCTTATGTAGTGGATCACTAAAGCGGATGTCATCTGAGTAGATCTCATTGAGCAGCTCGAGATTGTCTTTGTTTAATTTTTGATACACAGAAACAAAGCGCTCTATAATCTCAAGCGGCAATGCATCGGTGCCTAACAACCGCTCATCTACTTGAACAGCTGAATCTTTAGTTTTGTTTGGCAAAACATTCAGAGTGTCGTGGTTTAGTGAATCTGCACTTGCTGTCATCCGAAAATCTCCTTGTCTAGATCTACCACTTCCACTTGGCTAACTCCGCGCTTCATTGCCGCTAGCTCTTTCAATGCTCTTTCGCGGGCAAATTTATGCTCGACGATAGGGTAAATATAGCTTTTATTTGAAAAAAGTTCTGCTTGATTAGGTATTTTAAGTTTATGAATTAACTTTAAATCTACCGCTTCAAGCTCTGGTAAGTAGTTACGAATAAACCTACCCGTTGGATCAAACTTTTCGCACTGAGATATAGGATTAAATACTCTGAAATAGGGCTGCGCATCGCAACCGGTTCCAGCAGACCACTGCCAACCGCCATTATTGGCCGCCAGATCACCGTCAATGAGTTTCTGTCTGAAGTAACGCTCTCCCCAACGCCAGTCTATGAGTAGGTGTTTGGTAAGAAAGCTGGCAACTACCATCCGCAAACGATTGTGCATCCAGCCAGTTTGGTTTAATTGACGCATAGCGGCATCTACCAACGGATAGCCAGTGTTACCGTCACACCATGCTTTAAACTCCAGCTCATTGTTTCTCCAAGCAATGTTGTCAGCTAAGACGTTAAAGCTTTGCCCTTTTGATAATCGAGGAAATGCTACCAACAGATGTCGATAAAATTCTCGCCAAATAATCTCATTTAACCAGCAGCGACCAGGACTTTTATCATCAATCAAAGCATCAGGATAATGACTAAGCAACGCCACAACACACTGCCGTGCGCTAATGATGCCAATCGCTAAATAAGCTGAAATTTGACTGGTACCATCAATAGCAGGAAAGTCTCGGCTTGCTTGGTAGTCTGCCATTTTTGTCAAAGCAAACTGACGTAATTGTGTGAGTGCGGCCTCTTCGCCAACCGCCCAAGCATCACTGGATACCTTGTCGCAATGGAGGGTGATTTTGTCATTGATTAGTAATGGCGCACCAATAGGCGTGGGTGGAGCAATGGTATAGATAGCGCTTCGACTCGCTATTGCGCGCCATTTTTTAGCAAATGGGGTAAATACTTTGTACATCTCTGCCGACAAGTTGAGCACGGTTAACGGCGCGATCAAACAGTGCTGCTGACAGAGCACCAGCTCGACTTTATCGGCAACGGCCAGATCTCTTTGCTGCTCATTATATTCAGGCTCGCAGCTGGCAAACACGTAATCGACCTGCCATTGAGTTGTGTATTGCACGAGATAATCTGGGATCTGCTGGAAGCTATCTAGCTGATAAACATCTAGCGGGATCCCAAGTGCTGCCAGCGACGCCGCAAGTTGGTTAAGCTGTCTTTCAACAAAATCTAACTGAATTGGAGCAACGTCATGTTGTTGCCATTGCATTGGAGTCGCAATAAATAGTGATCTAACAGAGTGACCTTCACGCTGTGCATGTTCACAGGCAGCAACTAAGTTTTGATTGTCTTGTACGCGTAAGTCATTACGAAACCATACAAGTGTATTTACAGCTTTAACTGTCATTTGCATCTCTCTCATTATTCATTTTAGTTGCAGTTTCTGCCGCTAATGTATTGCTTGATAACTGCTGCATGGAGACACTGGTTAACCCTAAAAGACTGTTATTACTTGGGGCGTTGATGCCCCACAAGTACAGTTCAACTTGTTGTTTTTTACTTAGCAGTTTTTTTCGTAACAACTGAACGGTTTGCGCATCTTCCGGGTTAAATTTAGGCGGGGCAACGAGCAACACTTGTTGACAACCGATCCGCTCAATCAGCTTTGAGGCCTGCTCAAGCTCACTAATCGTAAGCTGCTGATGTTTAATATTGTTCGCACTGAGCTCTGCTGACAGCAGCATTGGCTGCCAGCCATCCACATCGCCAAAGCTCAGCAGTAATATTGCAGGGTTATTACCCTCCAATAACGCTAAACGCCTTGCAGAGAAAGCATCCGCTAACTCTCTTGCCAACCACACTTGAACAATTTTATCCTCACAGCTTATTGCTGAACTTTTGCTAAAATCAGCTAGCCAAGGTAAAAACAGGCAAGTTTCTAGTACATTAAATGGGTAGATGGCTGTCAGTTCGCTAAGTTTGCGATGTAATCCACTGCCATCAAGGCCGATACAGCATTGATTCAAGTAGCTAATATTCATCTGCCAGAAACTCACTTGCTCATCAGCATTGACTAAAGTCGAACTGGTAAAGGTTTGCTGGGATCCAGAAGCGGCGCCTTTCAGTAGTGGCTTCACTTTACTTATCGCAACGCCCTTATCGAGCCAACCTAGAACCTCTACAATTTGATCTATGTGTGTTTGGTTATATAGTCTGTGACCTTTGGCTGTACGCTTGGGGATTACAATACCGAAACGTCGCTGCCAAGCTCTTAACGTCACAGGGTTTACCCCTGTTTGCTCTGCCGCTTCACCGATACTAAACCAGGCTTCAGCTGTTGTTTCTGCCTTAAGCTGAGTCATGATCCCTCCCCACTGATGTTTACTGACTTTATCCAGATGACAATCACTCGCTAATCCATTAATACGCGTAGCGTAGCTTGAGCTCTTGTGGATGCGGGTTAAGGTAAACCTGCTTTTCAATATACGGCGTTGGAAACTCACGCAAATAATGGTTAATTAAGGTCATTGGCACCAAGATAGGCTGTAGCCCTTGGTTGTACTTTAAGATTGCTTCTGTTAACTCTGCCTTTTGCGAGCTCGACAGGTGCTTTTTAAAATATCCCTGCATATGTTGCAGCGCACTGGTGTGGTTCTTTCGAGTCGCTTTGACCTTTAAGATCTGCATGAAGTGAGTGAAATAGGTATCAGCGATCTTGTTCAAGTCACCACTCATGTCCGCTAACAGAGGACCGAGCTCGCGGTAAAGCTTTGGGTTATGAGCCATCAACATGTATTTATAGCGAGCGTGAAAATCGAGAATATTACTCTTGGTAAAACCAGATGCTTGCAAGCAATGCCAGTCATGATAAGCATAAACACGGGTAAAGAAGTTCTCGCGAATTGGTAGGTCATGTAATCGCCCTTCCTCTTCAACGGGCAACAACGGATAACGTTCCATCAGTTTACGCGCGTAAACCCCAACACCTGATTTCCAACCATTATTGGTACCAAACTTGTATTCGGTTACACGTTCCATTCCACACGTTGGAGATTTTGCGCACAAGATATAGCCGCCGAGGAAATCGAGTTGTGCCACTTTCTTATCGCTAAACTCATTAAGTTTGTCGGTAACATCTATAGAACCATCTGCACTTTTAACAAATATGATATCGCCATCTTTTTCAAGGCGTATCGACTTTCTTGGTGCACCCATGCCAATTGCCATTTCAGGGCAAACGGGCACATATTCAAAATGTTCAGCGATCTCTTTGCGGCAATAGCTTGAGGCTTTATGGCCGCCGTCGAAACGAACCTTCTCGCCCAATAAACATGCACTTATTCCGATTTGAATTTTGTCTGAATTAAAATGGCTCATAGTATTACTCCCTTAATTTTAAAGTCATTACGCAGCATACTTGTACAAGGATCACTTTCTTGTACAAGTTTATAATTCAGTATGACAACTATCAGCATTTCTGCTGGGTTTATCCCAAAAAAAACGCCAGCTGGATGCTGGCGTTTATCTTCTCAACTTGCTTTTTTGCTAGGGACGGTTTTTATTAGCGAACTGCTCGAGTCCCCATACCAATAAAATGCCACATAACATGGCGACGATGGCATAACTTAACAATGCTGGCTGACCGGTAATATGTTCATACTGCAAAGGCGACAATATACGTTCATCCAGTGGCACCATCTCACCTTTTGAGTTTTCACGAAAAGTCAGGACTTGTTTCCATGGCCAAATTTTGCCTAGTGTTCCAAGCATTAGCCCAGTTAAAAATACTAAAGTTGCATCGTGATACTTGCGCAATAATAGCGATAACACATGGCTAAAGCTGAGTAGGCCAGTGGCAGCACCTGCTGCAAAGGTTGCCATAATGGCAATATCAAATCCCTTTACAGCCCCCATAACCGAAGTATAAAGCCCTAGCAGCAATAGAATAAAACTGCCTGAGATCCCAGGTAAAATCATCGCGGTTATCGCAATACAACCACCCAGATATACATTGAGGTAAGTCATCTCTAGCGCAATAGGATTTAGCATAGTAATCCCCCATGCAATAGCGACTCCTAATGCGAACAAGGCTAAACGACCAACGGTGAAGCCCTTAACCTGTTTGAGCATGTGCACCACAGATATTACGATTAGCCCAAAGAAAAACGACCAAACGGGAATAGGATGGGTGTGCAGTAGATAAGTAATAAGCTTAGCTAACGTCATAATGCTGGTTAAGATGCCGCCAAATACGCACACCAAAAATGGACCATTAATGTGCATAAAAGCCGCTTTAACGCCTTGCTCTTTAATAACGCTAAATAAAGAAGGTCTAATCTTTTTTATACTATCAAGCAGTTGATCTAATATGCCTGTAATAAAGGCGATAGTACCACCTGAAACACCTGGAACGACATCAGCCGCTCCCATTGCCATCCCTTTAAGGTAGGTCTTTAAATAGTTCACTTTATTCCTTAATCGACTCAGTAGAGTTTTCTGCCAAAATTATACTGCGCTACACCAGAGAAGCGAAGCTTATCTTTTTCTTGAAGCAAGTAAGATGCTAGTAATCGATGTTAATTCAATGTTAATCTCATCCGACCAGTAAAGTTCACAAGGAAGAAGATGAGCAATTCAACGAATAACAAGCAAAGCAATAAACCCACCAAGGTGATGTCTCTGTACAAGCGAATTACTCGCTTACCGTTTGGCAACAAGATATTTTCACTCATGGTCTGCCGCATGGCCCCTTACTTCGGTACAGTAAAACCTTTTATCAGTGAATTAAAAGTGAATAAATGCGTTTGCCTGATTAAAAAGCGTAAATTAGTCCACAACCATATTCAGACTGTGCACGTAATCGCAATATGTAATGGCCTAGAGATGGCAATGGGCACAATGGCTGAAGCCTCTATTCCAAGCCACTTACGTTGGATCCCTAAGGGAATGAGCGTTGATTACACCGCTAAAGCTGGCAGCGATATCACTTGTGTTGCTGAAGTAAAGCCTGAGCAATGGGTTGTTGGTGACATGTTAGTGCCAGTAACTGCGTATGATACCGACGGCGTAGCTGTGGTGCAGGGCACCATTAAGTTGTGGATCTCAGAAAAACCATCGAGAAAATAAAATATTTGTGGATATGGCTTCAATGGCTGTGTTTACCCTGCTACTATTTCGGTAATGACCGAAATAATAGCAGCGCAGAGAAATCGAGCTTTATCAGGATTCTAACTCTGCGCTTAAAGACAATGGCAACACTGACACTGAGTTAACATTATGGATATTGACGTTGCCGCAAAGGCATTAAAAGAACTTGGCCACCCTACAAGACTGTCGCTATTCCGTTGTCTAGTAAAAGCAGGTCACGCAGGTTTGCCGGTTGGACAACTACAAGAGACATTACAGATCCCAAATTCAACCTTGTCACATCACCTTTCAAGCTTGATGTCCGCGGGGCTTGTTAAGCAGCAAAGAGAGGGAAGAGTACTGCACTGTATCCCTCAATTTGATTGTTTAGACGGGTTAGTCGCTTTTCTGCAAGAAGAGTGTTGCAGCGACGAGAAGTGTTAACGCTCATTATCCTTTAGGATAAAGGTGGCCTGTCTTTACATAGATGATAGTGTCTTGTTTAACGAACGGAAAATGCTCACTCTGATGTGGGCTTCTAAGCCATGTGTATTGTGGATAAGCGCCATGTTCATCTCTAAACTCGCCGCTCAGCACTAGAATTTCTTCACCGCCAAAGTGACGATGCGCTTGAAAGCGCTCGCCCGCAGGCCATTTAACTAACGCGATATGTTCATGCTCAAACTCATGCAGCGGCATCACCTGTAAACCACCGATACCCGCTCGCCATTCATGGGTGCAAGTATTAATCCGCACTTTGTGTAAATCACGTTTATCAAACTGGTTTAACTTTACCAGTAGCACACAGCCCTCTTTACTAAATGGCGCATGACTGCTTCCTGGCGGATTACGAATATAAGTGCCTGCGGGATAATCACCCTCTTCATCGGAGAATATACCTTCTAACACTAATATTTCTTCACCATAAGGGTGGGAGTGGCTGTTAAAACTGGCGCCAGCTTGATACTTAACGATACTGGTTGTATGGCCACTTTCTGCTGCTGCGCGCTCCAATGGCTTACGAAATACCGTTGGAGACGGGCTATCTAACCAAGCTTGCTCTTGGGTGCTAATAACGACTCGCTGGCTTAAATCCATATTTAACATTAAATTCCCCTTTGCTACTTAGTTATTTCGATGACAGCATAAACCCAATTAAATGGCACTAATTATAACGAGTACAGTTAAACTGTCGAAGTCCGTATATGATGGGTATATTATGAATAATACCAATTACCTTAAAAGTTTGACCATTCCGCGGGAATTCAAATTAGAAGTGTGTAGAGCTCTAGTCGATGCAAAATGCAAATAAACACCACCAGCGCCGAACAACCAGTAGCCGACTAAATCTTGTGAGTCTATTTGCCGTTTTAGCGATTATCGGCATTTTCATTCTGTACTACATGACGATAATACCAATCAGTATAAGAAGTTGATCTACTCAGAGTGTTTTTGGCGAACTAATTCAAGGCAGGCTAATCCAAAGTGAGTAATGACACAATGGTTATTCCCTTATGAGTTTATTCAACGCAGAAGTAGGAAGCCAAAAACACTCCTTACAGGCGAGTTTTAGAGGCTTTGATGCTGTGTTAATGAACTTAAGCGTAGAATAACTATGCTCTTCATTCATCGCCTTGCTTCAAAGCCGCTAAACTCTCGCTGAGCGATCAAATCTTTATACTGATTGTATAATACCACTTGCTGCCGCAGTTTATTTTCTAGCGGCATCTGGCATTACATTTATCGCTTACGCACTGGATAAGCGAGCAGCAAAAAAACAAAGCTGGCGTATACAAGAGTCTAGACTGCACCTTTTAGCACTGCTCGGCGGTTGGCCTGGAGCGTTACTGGCGCAGCAGACATTAAGGCATAAGTCAGCAAAAACCTCATTTAAAATAGTGCTTTGGTTAAGTATTCTCGTCAACCTAACAACTGTCTATCTATTATTAGAGCACTTTTTTAACCATAATATTTAGAGCAAAAAATGCAGCAATGTATTTAATGCTGCATTTAATCTACCTAGAAAAAGCACGTTACCACTGAAGTAACCCCGGCATAATGTCTAGTTGTTAGGCGTTACTGTCACTAATGCGCTACCGGTAATAGCGCCAAATTTTGCGGTAACAGTAGCAGTGCCAACACCTGAGGCCGTGACAATACTTTTCGCCCCAAATGCAACATCGTTGTCCGTTGAACTCCAATCAACATAATCAGCATAATCAAACACTGAACCGTCGGTAAAAGTGACCATTACTTGTACCTCTTGATAACTGCCATTAGCAATTGTCATGCTACTTGGAATAATCTCAACTTTTGTTGGCTCAACAGGTTTAACAAGCAGTTCCATACTGTCGGTTAACTTTTGATAACTCATGCTAATAGTCGCGCTGTTACTCTCTGCGTAACCTATGGCGCGGCCAGCATTAATATTTCCAGTATCAATTTCAATAACGCTTGGATCATCACTCTTCCAATTCGCATCTAAAGTGATATCGCTGGTACTTCCATCCGAATAGTGCGCAAGCCCCGTAAACTGAAAATAGCTCTGAGTGTAAAGCGAATCAACTTTAGGGGTTATCTCTACGCTGACTAAAACGGCTGGCGTTACTGTGCCTAAAGTCGTATCACTCACACCTTGATATGTCGCGGTGATATCACTTGAACCAACAGCAACAGCAGTTGCTCTACCGCCTTTATAGCCAGAAGCAACGATATGGACGATATCAGGATCACTAGAGACCCAACTCGCTTTTTCAGTTATATCTTCAGGTGGTAAACCATGACTATATTCAGCCCTTGCGCGATAACCCCCTTTTGATCCCACCGGTGCTTTTAAATGCTCTGGTGATACTTTAACTCTCACCACATAGGTATCTATAACCGTTAAATTAGCTTGGCCTTCAATGTTGTTATAAATCGCAAATACATCAGTCTTGCCCACCTCATGACCCGTCGCAAGCCCTCGCTCAGAAATAGCAGCAATATTGGGTTTACTGACGTACCAATCACTCAATAGCGTGACATTCTTAGTTGAAAGATCACCTGCCGCATTTTCATAAACAGCATAGGCAATATACTGCCGGGTATCATTAATCTTTATGCTACTGTCTGCAGGTTCAATATTAACGCCCAAATATTCAATATCAGTAACGGTTACCAAAGCCAAGCCATTAATAGCTTTAAAACTGGCTTTGACAGAGGTGCGACCATGACTTTCTCCCGAAACTAAGCCACCTTCTTTGCCTGCAGTTACAACGTGAGCGATAATCTCATCGCCGATACTCCATGTCGCCAGCTGAGTCACATCCTCACTATGACCGTCACTGTAGAAAGCACGCGCTGTATATTGCTGCTGTTCGTTAATATTGACTTGCGAAATACTCGGCGTCACCTGTATTTCCAACAGCTCCACGGCTGTGACAAATAAGGTCGTTGTTGCAGTTTTTCCTCGGTAACTTGCCTTTATTCCTGTTTGGCCTTCAACAATCGTGTGCGCGATTCCTTCGGCATCAATAGATGCCACACTGAGCACAGAACTTTGCCAACTCGATGCTAAAGTTACATCCTTATTGCTACCATCAGAGAAGACAGCAAATGCCTGATAAGCTTGTTCTAAACCTGCAGGTATCGTTTTATCGTGCGGAGAAACATTGAGTTCAACCACCGCGGCATCATTAACCCTTACCACCGCAGTGTCTGTGCGCCCCTTGTACTCGACCGTTATTGCTGTTTGCCCAACTCCGACACCTTTGGCATAGCCAGCATTAGGCGCCTCGGTTGCAACTTGAACAACAGCATTATCAGCACTTCTCCAAGTGGCTATTTGGGTTATATCTTCAGAATACTTATCGGTGTAATAAGCACGAGCCGTGAACTGTCCTTCAGTGCCCAAAGGAACCTCTACTAGCGTCGGTGTCATTTTTATATAGTCTAACGACCGAGCGCTGACCATTAATGCTGCAGTGCCCATCAGGCCGGCATAGTTTGCAGTGATTGTAACTTCGCCAACCGCATATGTATGAGCAACTCCCAATCGACTAACCGTCGCAATACTCGCAACAGAGCTAAACCAGTTTGATTGTCGAGTTAGATTTTTATGAGTTCCATCTGAAAAAATTCCCACAGCTTGATAAGCTTGAGTTAGACCCAGCGATACCGATGCACTGCTCGGAGAGACGATTAGCTGTTCGATAATCGCATTGCTAACGGTTGCCTTCGCAGTACTGCTTACCCCGTCAAACACGGCTTGAACCTCAGTAGTACCAACCTTAGCCGCTTCAGCACGTCCCGCACCAGTTCCAGCAGGCGTCATACTGACAACGCTAGGGTCACTAACACTCCAAATGGCTAGTTTGGTCACATCACTTCTTGAACCATCCGAGTAAAAAGCATCGGCTTGATATTGCCCTTTAGTGCCTAATGGCACGACCACGTTATTAGGTGTAATTTGCAAAGCGGTAACAGTCGCTTGAGTCACTCTTAGGCTAGCTATAGAAGAAAAACCAATATAGGAGGCTTTAATTTCACTGACCCCCTCTTTATAACTTGTGGCTAAGCCTTGCTTGTCTATCGTTGCAATATCTAAAGCGCTCGATTGCCAACTCGCCTGTTGAGTTAAATCCTGGTGGGTCCCGTCAGAAAAGAAACCAATAAAGCTATATTGTTGGCTATTGCCAGCGACAATTGATGCATCAGTTGGTGTTAAGCTGACAGACTCTAAAATGGCACTAGTGACATCAACACTCGCATCGGCCTGCATCCCATCAAAACTAACTTCAATCTGAGTGCTGCCTTGCTCGAGTCCATGGACAAGCCCGCCAATGTTGCCCGTTGCGCCGACCTCTGCAATATCAGACCGAGTCGACACCCAGTTTGCCAACTCACTCACATCACTACTGTGCGCATCAGAATAATAAGCCGTCGCAACCAGTTGCAGCTGATAACCAGAAATGAGTGTACTGACAGCAGGTGCAACTTGTAATGATGTAATCACAGCATCTGTAACCGTTAGTGTTGCTGTGATTTTCATCCCCAGATAACGAGCTGCAATCTGTACTTCACCAGTAGCAAGCCCATGTGCTCGACCGAAACGCGAAATTTGCGCTATCTTGGCATCACTTGTTTGCCAAAACGCATAAGGGGTGACCTCTTTACTACTACCATCAGAAAAGAGGCCATAAAGACGATATTGTTGATAATTTCCTTTCGCAATTGAGGCATTGCTTGGCGTAATAACCAAGCTCTGCAAAATAGCAGAGGTGACAGTTGCCTGAGTTTTATTGCTCACCGTGGCACTATTTGGAGATGCTACACCAACTGATTTATCCGATGCTGCAGATGCACTTCCGGTGTTTATACCTCCATAGCTAGCGGAAATATTAGTACTGCCAACGGCAAGCCCAGAGGCAAAACCACCATTAGCGCCAGTATTAACAATACTGACGATATTCGGCGCATCTGACACCCAACTAGCATCTTGAGTAACGTCTTGGCTATGACCATCTGAATAAAACGCAATTGCTCTATATTGACCTTCGGTTCCAATAGGGTCTCGCTCATTAATCGGCGAGATCTGTAACGCCGTCATTGTTGCTGCAGTAACAGTTAACCCCGTTACTTGCTCAACCCCCATATAGGTAAAACTGATTTGCGTGCTACCAGCAACATAAGTGTCAGCTCTCCCCGAAAGCCCGCCCGTCAACCCTATACTGGCAACACTCGTCTCACTGCTCTGCCAGTAGCCTAATTGGGTCAGGTCTCTAACGCTACCATCACTGTATATACCGTTTGCTTGATATTGCACACTCGTTCCAGCAGGCACTTGCTCATTGAGCGGCGATAGTTGAATTGCTGCAAGCGTCGCGTTTGTCACCTCTGCATTAGCAGTGCTGGTAAGCTCGCCATAGGTCGCCATAATATCAGTTGCACCAACACTCAGTGCAGTTGCATCCCCCGCTTGAGAGCCTTGAGCTTCAATAGCAATAACACTGTCATTTGACGTTGACCACAGTGAATTTCGGGTAACATCCTTCACTTGTCCGTCAGAGAAATATGCTGTCGCGATATAAGTCCCCTTGGTACCCTGTGGGAACGCGCCATTGCTAGGAGTTACTAGCAAGCTTTCAGCTGCAGCATCTGTCACGGTGGCAGTTGTCGCTGCACTTAGGCTGATATCGGCAAAGACTAAACTCGCACTAACATTCGTCACCCCCAGTTGACTCGCCGTTAAAAAAGCACCGTCGTCAATACTCGCGATTTCAGCACTACTTGAACGCCATAGAGATTGCTGCGTGACATCAAGGCTTAAACCGTTATCCAATAACAGGTGAGCTTGATACTGCAGACTTGTTCCCTTTGGCAAACTTTGATCGATTGGATTGATAATGAGCTGGCTTGGCTGCGCACTTAGCACTGCCAATACTGCTGTTGCGGTTTGTTCAGCCCATAATGCCTTGATACTGGTAACGCCAACATTAAGCCCTTTGGCCACGCCTTGCATTGCTGGCTCATTGGAGATTGTCGCAATACTGGCATCATCAACCGACCAAGTTGCATCTTGAGTAACATCTTGTTGATGGCCATCAGCATAAAGTGCATGCACCGAAAAAGCTTGCTGCATATCCACAAGAGTTTCGGCTTGACCAGGCTCTATATTTAGCGCTGTAAGTTTTGCGTCTGTCACATTCAGAATCCCTGAATCGACAAGCGTTTTCCCACCCTGTTGCTCTGGCGGCAAGGTTGCGGTTATCTGTGTCTGCCCTGCAGCAGTTGCTATAGCAACTCCAACATTAGATATTGTCGCAATCACGTTTTCAGAGCTAGACCACATAACCTCATCTGTCACATCGAGCAGCACACCATCACTATATGTGGCCACCGCCTTATATGGGGTTTGAGTTGCGACTGCTAACGTTGCTAACTTAGGCGTAACCTCCAGCCCAACAGCATAGGCAGCACACGGATTATCTGGCCCGCCACATTGCCCTGTTGGAAAGCCATCGTCATCTCCACCACAACCAGCAATAAAAAGTAGGCTCATCAACAAAAAATAGCTGTAAATCGATTGCAACATTTTCATGGTTATCAGTCCTTATTTTGCAGGCAAGGTCATAGGCGGGATATAGATAAGTACTCGACGATTTTCATGTCGATGATTTTCACTGTTGTTATCGAGAATAGGAGATTGTTCACCATAACCGTGCACCTCAACTTGCTGAGGCTTAACACCTTGCGAAATAAAGTAATCAGCAACGGCTTGAGCCCGTCGTTCTGATAAAGCTTGATTGTATTCAACATTACCTTTGGAGTCGGTGTAGCCTTTTATATTAGCGATGGTTGTAGGCTGTTGTAACAAACGTTCTAGTACTGACGTTAAAGGTGCGACCTCGCTAACTTCACTGCTATCAAATTCAAACAGAGTGGTCACAGCAAGAGCCGGTAAGGTAATAACAGCGGGAATTATTGGCTCAACAATCGCGGGCTCTGCCATTGGTTGCGGCGCAGATTTTGTCTTAGAGTGACTGCTTCCAAAACGATAACTAATACCTAAAGTCGTCAAGTGGCCATTGCTACCACCAATAAGCTCACTTCCAAGCGAGTCTATGTATTGATATTCAACTCGCGCAATCCAAGATGGTGTCATTGCGTACTCTAAGCCAATACCTACCATTGGCGCCCAGTCCGAGTCCGATGTGGTATTCAGCGGACCTTGATTGTCACCATCCCAGTATAAACTGCCGGCTTTAGCAAACAGTTCAAAGTTCTCACTCAAGTTCATACGAGTGATAGCTGAAAGCTCCCAGCCTTTCATTGTTCCGACATATCGGTTATCAACACCACTTTCAGAATAATCCGCAACCGCTTCACCTAAATCTAAATATGCAGTTTCAAATCCCAAGTGTTGCCAAAACTGGTACCCAGCAAAAACACCATAACCCGTATCGTTAGCCTCACAACTAATACTCCAGTCTTCACAGGCATTTTGATAATGCATTTGACCAACTTTAGCGCCAGCGTAGAAATATGACTCAAACGATGGTGTTTGAGCATACTCAGAGTCATTAGGGTTTGCAGATGCAGCCGATGAAAACATCACGCTAAACAGCGTAAAGAAAGAAAAACTAATAACGATCAACTTTGACATATATTCTTCCTTGAGCAAGAAAATTCAATCACCAGAGTGGCTAACAACTATTGAATACTCAGTCTAAACCCTATTTAGTATTTCACCAGCTTTCAGTTTAAATATTAAGCATATAGTTATATAAGAACGGAAGTTTTTTATCTTAATATGCTGCGTGCAAATGCGAAGTTCTATCTCTATACAGCAATCTGAGATGGCGACGATGTAACTTAAGATTTAGATTGGTTATGATGGCTCCATCGTTCTATTAATCAAATGACACCATAATGAAAATGATCCTCGCCGTAGTCGTCATCGCCTGTGTAATTTTTTACTTTTTTACTTCAATGAATAACCAAAAAGCTGCTAAAGAAAATATTGAATTGGGTAATGCCTTTCTTGCTAAAAACAAATTAGAGCAAGGCGTAACGACCACCGCATCAGGGCTGCAATATCAGGTATTGGCGGCGGGCGATGGTACTGTCCATCCCAAGGCAAGTGATACGGTAACCGTTCACTACCATGGCACTTTAATCGACGGTACTGTATTTGATAGCTCCGTTGAGCGCGGCGAACCGATTGGCTTCCCATTGAATCGTGTCATCAAGGGCTGGACAGAAGGTGTGCAACTGATGGTTGTTGGCGAGAAAGCGCGCTTTTTCATTCCGAGTGAATTGGCTTACGGCAATCGCAGTGCTGGTAAAATTGGTGGTGGTTCAACGCTGATTTTCGATGTAGAGCTCATCAGTATCGATTAACGAAGCCACTTTAAACAAAAGCCCGAACGGATAACCATTCGGGCTTTTTTGTGTCATATTTTTCAGTCCACTCTAAGCTTCATAGCCAAAAGGATCATCGATAGAGTGAGCAGGCTTAGTAAACCAAACAGGGCCTTGCTCTGTCATGTAGAAGTGATCTTCATGGCGTACACCAAACTCGCCAGGCACACATAACATAGGTTCGTTACTAAAACACATCCCTGCTGCGAGTGGAGTCTGATCGTTAAGCACTAAATATGGCCATTCATGAATATCTAAGCCAATACCGTGCCCTGTACGATGTGGCAAACCCGGTACGTCATAACCAGGACCAAAACCTTTAGCCTCTAGCACATCACGGGCAGCACGATCGACACTGGCACAGCTTGCACCTAACTGCGCCGCTTCAAATGCTGCTATTTGCGCATCTTGCTCACACTGCCATAACTCACGTTGGCGCGCACTTGGTTCACCATAAACGTACGTACGGGTAATATCCGAGTTATAACCAAATAGCTGGCAGCCGGTATCTATCAATACCGTATCGTTTAACTCAAGTGCTTTAGGAGACTTAACACCATGAGGATAAGCGCTGTCTTCACCAAACAGCACAATACAGAAATACGATCCCGCAGGGATGCCAACCTTAATGTGCGCCGCATTAATAAAGGCTTCAACTTCAGTGGTGGTAATACCTTCGCGAAGAATACGCGCCACAGCTTTATGTACCTCTAACGTCATATCTTTAGCGCGTTGTAATAGACTTAGCTCTGTCGCAGATTTAATCATTCGGCAACCCGCTGTCGCAGGTTTTGCATTGACGTAATTAAACTGTGGGTGCGCTTGACGAACACCATCAAAAATAAAGAATGCTGCAGACTCATCGATACCAATATCACCAGAGCTAATGCCCATTTGAGCCAGAATATCACCAAAGAGTGCGTAAGGGCTTTCATCTTCTTGCCAAGTATTTACCTTACCTTCAATCGTCATGTAACCATTTAAGGTATCAACTTCAAATGCTGGCGCGATATATTCAACAGCGCCGCTAGCAGGAATAATCGCTCCCACCATACGCTCGCTGGCATACCAGCGTGTTCCAGTAAAATAGTATAGGTTAGTGCCAGCATTGACATAAATAGCGGCAATACCTTCAGCCTGCATAATTGACTGCGCGTTTGCGATACGCGCTGAGTACTCATCACGGCTAATTGGCGCTGCGCCTTGAGTCATGTCTGTGAGCTTTGCTAGCTCTTGTTCTGCGGTAGAACCGCCTACACCTATTGTCATCTGCTTACCCTTACTTTAAAAGTTAACTCTAAGCGGCGAAGTCACTCCGCACTCACGGCGTTCAGCGCTTATTATAAATGAAGCCCTCTCCCCATCTTATGCCCTTACTTCTGCAATATTTAAACAGGAAGATCGATCTTAAAATATCTGCCACACTTTCTAGCATAAAATATACAGAAGTTCACTGAGAATTGCTGGTAATTGATAAATAGTTATCGGAAAGTCTAGTTTAACCGCAGAAAACATCGCTTATTAGCAATGAAAAAGGAGCGACTAGCGCTCCTTAAAAATGTTTCGATTTAGTCTTTAGTTAGCTAACATCGCTTTTAGCCCGCGACATACTATGGTTTCACGGTCATCGACGCGATTAATCTTGGCGCTGGCCAACGGCGCTCTTAATGCCATCTGTTTTAATGTGTCGACGCAGCCTTTGTAGTAATCAAGATTATTCATCATGCTGCCAGCAAGATAGACTCGCGACGGATTAAAAAGGTTAACAGTCCACGCGAGTCCCATGCCTAAGTAGCTGCCTGCGCGATATAGATCGGCGCTGCTACTGAGGTTTCTTGCCACAATCGATTCGCCACTCGCAAGCCTTTCTAAACTAAATTCCCCTGATTCCGTCATTACCCTGCAATGCCCAAGCTCTCCAGCTATCCCCGCAGCCCCAGTAAAAGGCTTACCGTTAATCGCAATCGACATACCAATACCAGTATCACACATTACTAGCAGTTCACACTGCTGCTTGGGCTCAAGCAATGCTCGCATTGCGGCATCACTGTCGTTAGCAATGATGATCCGTTTAGCCCGTGTCACCAACTGCTCAGCTGACAAACCATTAAGCCCGGGTAATGACTTACAGGCGACTAATTGCTTGTCTTGCACTAAACCTGGAACGGCAATACCCAGCGAATAGCCATTGAGATCGTAGTCTTGCTCTAACTCAGCAATTTGAGTGTTTAAACTGTCTATATTGAACGTATCGCTGGCACCGATCTTATATTGCTCAACTCGCCCTTGAGTTTCGATCTCAAATAAGGCTTTTGAACCACTTATATCCACCGTTAAAGTTTGCACCAACTACTCCTAAGACATTCACAAATATCGATTAAATAGCTTACCACAACAAACCTAATACCAGGTTAGTTAGCCATCTTTTTGTAACATGCGACTTTTGGATAGTTTCCACCAAGCGATGAGTAACAGTAAGGCAGCAATCAGTGGTAAACAGCTGATTAGCAATATCTCCCACCCTAGAACATAAATCACCCAACCTGCGCTCAGTGACGCCATCGCTTGTGCGCCAAAAACAAAGCTATCGTTAAACGCTTGCACTTTGTAGCGTTCATCCTTGTTATAACAGCGAGGTAGCAAAGCGGTGCCCGCCACAAAAAGAAAATTCCAACCTAGACCAAGTAATACCAATGCGGCCCAATAATTAAGTAGATCATGCCCAAGCAGCGCGGTGACAATGGTGATCACATAAGCAAGTAAGCCGAGCAACATCATCTTAGATACACCTATGCGTACCACTAATGCGCCACTGATTAATGAAGGCAGATACATAGCGATAATGTGGCTTTGAATAACCCATTTGGTATCGGCAAGCGAATGATGCTCGATATGGTGCATATGCAGCGGAGTGGCAGTCATCACAAAGCTCATCATGGCATAGCCTAAGGTTGCCCCCGCAATAGCCACCCAAATTCGTGGTTGTGACAAGATTACACCAAGAGGCCGACCCGTGGCAGCAGTGAACTCCATCGTTGCTTTACGTTCGATTTTTGCTTCCCGATAGAAACATAGAATAGTCGCAGCAATCAAACTCACCATGGTTAGAAAGAAAAAAGCGCCAACATAAGTTTGCTCTGACAAGATGTCACCTAATACTGCCAATTCAGGTCCAATAATGGCTGCGACCAGCCCACCCAGTAATACTCTTGAAGCCGCTTTAGCTGCCAAGGTTTCAGACACCGACTCCATCGCAGCAAAACGATATTGCTGCACCACAGCACCTGCAGAACCTAGCATCATGCCGCTTAAACAAAATAGAAAAAAATTTTGCTGTGACGTCGAAAAAGCTGCCAACATGCCAGAGCTTGCTGCCACTAATGCACCAGAAATAAAGACGGGTTTACGACCAAAAGCCTGCATAAATTTGGACACTGGTACAATAGACAATGCAACACCAATTACCATAGAGGCTATCGGCAAGGTTGCCAGTTCTGGTGATGGCGCGATCTCTGCGCCGATAATGCCGCCTAACAACATCATCATTGGCGTGGCACTCATGGCAAAAGCCTGTGCCAACGTTAGTACCCATACATTAAATGGCATAAGCTTTTTATTATCCTTCAACAACGCATTAAATACGCGAAGCTGTAACATTTATCTAAAATTTGTTGCGACATAGTGGCACGAATTAAGTGTTAACTCACTAGGTAAGCCTCTGAATATAGGCTTATAGTCACAGACAATGCTACAAGCCAGTAAAAAAGATGATACAAATAAGCGAGTAAGCCACTCCCCTAGCGATATTAGATTGTGATAACCTCCGCGCTAAAGTAGAACTAAAATTCATCACCTTCAGCCAATACCCTTTTGCTGATCAAGTGCTAGTTGGGAGTCATCATGTCAAATACTATTGCCGCACGCCTCAGTGCAATTCGAACTGAGATGGAAAAATCCAATCTCGATGCTTTTATTATTCCTCGTGCAGATGAGTATTTGGGAGAGTATGTTCCAGCCCATAATGAACGCATGTTATGGAGCAGTGGTTTTACCGGTTCTGCTGGTATGCTCATTGTGTTAAAAGACTCAGCAGCTATTTTTGTCGATGGTCGCTATACGGTGCAGGTTCGTCAACAAGTAGATGCTGAGCTGTTTGAGTACCTAAGCTTGCATGACACACCTCAAGCCCAATGGCTGACAGAGAAACTCAGTGCCAATGCCAATGTTGGTTTTGATGCAAGACTGCATACCCTCTCTTGGTTCAATAACACTCGTAATACCTTGAGCAAAGCGCAGATAGAATTAGTTGCCGTAAAAGACAATCCCATTGACCTTAACTGGAGCGATAGACCACAAGCATCAAGTGAACCTATCATGGCCTTTAGCGAACAAAGTGCCGGCCGCAGTAGTATCGAAAAACGCTGCACTATTGGCGCTGCAATAAAAGCCGCTGGCGCTGATGTGGCGATTATCGCGGCACTGGATTCTTTCTGTTGGCTGCTCAATATTCGTGGTAAAGACGTGCCACGTTTACCCGTTGTTTTAGGTACTGCCTTGCTACATGCCAACGGCGATATGGTGCTTTTTACTGACACCACTAAATTGCCAGCAGGTATTGAGCAACATGTCGGTAGCGGGGTTAGCTTTAAAACCGAAGCTGAACTTGAAGCGGAGCTAGGCAAGCTTAAAGGCGCCAAAGTGCTCGCAAGT
Source organism: Shewanella sp. c952 (assembly GCF_019654975.1). Classification (GTDB taxonomy): domain Bacteria; phylum Pseudomonadota; class Gammaproteobacteria; order Enterobacterales; family Shewanellaceae; genus Shewanella. The sequence continues at coordinate 2,674 of NZ_BPEW01000020.1, read as the reverse complement.
CCAGATACTACAAATGCTTGGTTACAGATCACCGCAAGAAATGCCGGAGCTGAGCTTATTGCAGGTGCCGATCCGGTTGCGCTGCCTAAAGCGCAAAAAAATGACGCTGAACTTAGCGGCATGAAAGCCTGCCATATTCGTGATGGTGTCGCCGTTAGCCGTTTTCTAGCTTGGCTCGATAGCGAAGTACAGGCTGAACGTTTATATGATGAAGGGCAACTTGCCGATAAACTAGAAAGCTTCCGCCTAGAAGATCCGCTATATCAAGAGCCAAGCTTCGATACTATATCAGCCGCAGGTGCCAACGCTGCAATGTGTCATTACAACCATAACGATGGCACGCCAGCACAGATGACCATGAACAGTATCTATCTGGTCGATTCTGGCGCTCAGTATCTAGATGGAACTACCGACGTCACTCGTACCATTGCCATTGGTGAGGTGACGGATGAACAACGCAAGATGGTTACCTTGGTACTTAAAGGTCATATCGCCATTGATCAAGCTAAGTTTCCACAGGGCACATCAGGGCAACAGTTAGACTCTTTCGCTCGCCAATATCTATGGCAACATGGATTCGATTTCGATCATGGTACAGGTCATGGTGTTGGCCACTACCTTAGCGTTCACGAAGGGCCGCAAGGTATTGCTAAACATAGAAGTGCTGTCGCTTTACTGCCTGGCATGGTGTTATCAAATGAGCCAGGTTATTACCGCGCCAATGAGTTCGGTATACGGCTGGAAAACTTAGTCGCTGTGCGTCCATCAGTCACCTTAGCCAATTGCGAACGCGACATGCTAGAGTTTGAAGTACTGACCTTTATCCCTATGGATGCTCGACTGATAGATAAGAGCCTACTGACTAGCGCTGAAATTCAGTGGTTCAACCAATACCACCAGCAAGTACGAGAAAAGCTATCTCCACACATGCAAGGCGCTGAACTGACTTGGCTTAACAAGGTTACCGCAGCGATATAATGCCGTGGTTCGATAAAGCAGCGCCTAGGCGCTGCTTTTTTGTTGATTACAATTGCGGTAACTTAGAAAATAAGTGCAGGTTTTAACCGAAAGTTTGCTATACTCCGCCGCCTCCATTTTAATGGAAGATAGAAGTTAGCGCCGTTCGCTAGCGGTTGAATAGTTGATTACAGGACCCTCATCATGAGATTTGAATCTTTTAGTTTTGCTCCCGAGATTTTGCGCGCCATCTCTGAATGTGGTTATCAAAAAATGACACCTATTCAGCAGCAGGCAATTCCAGCAGTTCGCCGTGGTCAGGATGTGTTAGCTAGCGCCCAAACCGGTACTGGTAAAACGGCTGCATTTTCGCTACCTATCTTGCAAAAAATGCTCGATAACCCAAGCGCGACGCAACGCTCAAATACCCGCGCACTGATCTTGACCCCAACTCGTGAACTCGCTTCACAGATTGCGGACAACATTAATGATTACGCCAAGTATTTAGAAGTGAATGTGGTCACTATCTTTGGCGGCGTTAAGATGGATAGCCAAGCAACTAAGTTAAAGCGCGGTGCCGATATTATTATCGCCACCCCTGGTCGCTTACTTGAACATATCGTTGCCTGTAACCTTAGCCTTTCAAATGTTGACTTTTTGGTGCTCGACGAAGCCGACCGTATGCTCGATATGGGCTTTAGTGCCGATATCCAAAAAATTCTACAAGCAGTGAATAGCAAGCGTCAGAACTTAATGTTCTCAGCCACCTTCTCTGCTCCTGTGAAAAAGCTTGCCAGTGAGATGATGGTAAAACCTAACGTCATCACTGCTGACAAACAGAACACCACTGCTGATACCGTTAGCCAAGTCATATACCCAGTAGAGCAACGCCGTAAGCGCGAGCTACTTTCAGAGCTTATCGGTAAGAAAAACTGGCAACAAGTATTGGTGTTTACTGCCACCCGTGATGCCGCAGATAAACTCGAGAAAGAGCTTAATCTAGACGGGATCCCAACGGCGGTAGTACACGGTGAAAAAGCGCAAGGTAGCCGACGTCGTGCATTGCGTGAATTTAAAGAAGGCAAAATGCGCGTGCTAGTTGCAACCGAAGTTGCTGCTCGAGGACTCGATATTCAAGGCCTTGAATATGTGGTCAACTACGACCTGCCTTTCCTTGCAGAAGATTATGTTCACCGTATCGGCCGTACTGGCCGTGCGGGTAAATCTGGCGTTGCCATCTCATTTGTGAGCCGTGAAGAAGAACGCACCTTAGCTGACATTGAAAAACTGATTGGTCAAAAGCTACGTCGCGTAACGGTTCCGGGTTACGAAGTGGGTAGTCGTGATTTACTTATCAAACAGCTGCAAACTCGTCGTAGCTTCGCCAAGAAGCAACAACGTAGCGATAATGCTGGTGCTCAAGTGATTGCCGAGAAAAACATGCAAGGCCGTCGCGTGAAAGTGAAAAATGCCTCACCGGCAAAAATTAAGAAGATAAAATAATCGCAGTACGGACATCGAATTATTTTATAATCAAAAAAAAGCACCATATGGTGCTTTTTTTGTGCGTATGATTTAGGGGCTGTTGATCTTTCGAGCTTAGTTTTTGTTCGGTTGTTTACCGTAAGGAATAATGCTTCTAGTACAAGGCTTGAGCGATAAAGCTTAGCTGGCTAAGTGAAAAGCTCATAACACATTCTAGTCATAAAAGAATAGA
>NZ_BPEW01000019.1 GCF_019654975.1 Shewanella sp. c952 | reverse complement strand
TTGTCTGGAAACCATAGAGCTGTGGTCCCACCTGATCCCATTCCGAACTCAGAAGTGAAACACAGTATCGCCGATGGTAGTGTGGGGTTTCCCCATGTGAGAGTAGGTCATTTCCAGGCGCCTAATAACGATAAATCCCTAGTGCTCTGCACTAGGGATTTTTTCGTTTATCAGCTTTTGAATTACTGACTCGAACATGGGGAAATTGAAAGCGCATGCGAAGCATGCATCATTACATGTGATAGTAGATAGCGGTGTGGCCGATATGCCCATGTGTGACGGGGTCATTTCCAGGCGCTCAATTAAGTGAAGAAGCCATAAATGCCTACCTCGACGTCAACCCGCCGCTGAGCGGGGTTCCCAGCTTCGTAACAAGTTACTCGCGCTACTAAGTCCATGAATGCGCTGCATTCAAATCAGAGTTTCTTCGCCCCCATGTATCCCCTGCGAGGATAATAAAGAGTAGGTGATTTCCAGGCGCCTAATACGAGAAAGCCCGTTGTTAACGCAACGGGCTTTTTTACGACTGCGATTTGAGTCTGTTAATCATTTAACGATACTCCTTAGGGTGATACTTATAATGGGGTGGCCGATATGCTCCCTAATAATTAGGAGTTTATCGTTTATCAGTCACTATTCGAAATAGAAAAGATAAAAGCCCTTTGCCTACGCAACGAGTTTTTGCATTTAATGAGTTTTATTGAACAAGCTGCATGATAGTAGTGTGGTTTATATCTCTTCTCAAGTATCACTGTGATTTGTTGTTGATTAGCAGTGCTTAGCTTTTGGAGTGGTCATGCTGTGTTTGTCTATCTGCTGCTAGAGCGGCCCTTGTGTCGCTTTAGTCAGGTTACTTGTAACTATGCTTTGCCTGTTATCTATCTCGAGAGTTTAAGAGTTATGCCAATCCCATTAAGGATATACTCAGTTTAGAGCTTTCTCAGGGCTTTCAATTCAAAGCTCGTTGTGGAACAAGTGGTTATTCCCTTTTGAGACTATGGAACGTAGCAGTGAAAGTCCTGAGACGCTCACAACGTGCGGCTGATAGTTAAGGCGTGGGGAAATCACTTAATACAGCGCATGTGCCACTCGATATACGACTAAATGGTCTATTTTGTTCCATAAAAATAAGACATTCCGGCCCACCTTGGCAGTCAGATTTAGGAGTTACGAGACCAAGGATGGTCAAAGGTAGAATAATGCAGGAGCAATTATCGAGAGCGGAGCAGGATGCCAGAGCCGAGAATAACGATTAGCGATAAGCCAATGACTTGTCTAAAGTGATTTTAACTCCCGCTGAATGAGCAACTCTTTAGTGGAGTTGCTATTAACATTAGAGGGGGCGCTAGTTATATTTTATCGCGGCGCAAAGCAGTCCTGCAGTATGCATGGTTAATTGTATTGTGGAATTTGAGTGACTTGAGGGAAAGGTACTAAGAATGGGTTATTGTGTTTGCATAAGATAAAGCCGCCAAGAGACGGCCTTAATGTAGCGGTGATTATCTTAAGTAGCTCGCTTGAAGTATAACGAGCATCGAAAAGGCTTAAACTCCAGAGTAATCCAGTTGTCGCCAAGCTTCGTAGCTGATGATCGCTACGGCGTTAGAGAGATTTAGACTGCGGCTAGTAGACATCATTGGAATTCTAAGTCGTTGCTCTGTTGGGATCGAATCTATGATATCCGCAGGTAAACCACGACTTTCTGGGCCAAAAAGTAACACATCATCCTGTTGAAAGGTTAACTCTGAATGTGGGCGGCTACCTTTAGTGGTACAAGCCATAATTCGTTTGCCTTGCATTGCTTCGAGAAAAGATTCGAAATCTTTATGGTGAGTAACCTTTGCTAAGTCAGCGTAGTCTAAACCAGCACGACGTAACTTTTTATCTTCCAAGTCAAAACCTAAAGGCTCAATGAGGTGCAGCTGGCAGCCATTATTAGCGATGAGTCTTATTATGTTACCGGTATTTGGTGCAATTTCCGGTTCGTAAAGTGCGATATGAAACATGCGGGCCTGCCTAAAATGTAAGAGCTGAAATCTACTCCAATCGTAAGTGTTGGTTAGTAAATAGATTGAATATCTACTCACTTGATTGATACGAGAGATTAAGCGCTTTGATTTGATCATTATTCAAAGAGTAAAACATTATACGGCAAACAATGGGGTGCTGAAAATAGCGCCGTGACGTGAGTTTGCTCGTATATCCGAGTTAGCTTGATATGCACAAAACTCAATTAGGTCTATATTGCACTATATTAGAGCTCCCTCCACTAATAGGCACTATGATGGATATCGCTAAACTCTCACGGATCAGTATGAAGCATTTAATTACCTTACATGTGATGCTCGATACGCAAAGTGTAACAGCAAGTGCTAAGCGTTTATGTTTAAGCCCCTCTTCTGTAAGTAAGACGTTGAGCCAATTACGACAAAGCTTAGATGATGAACTTTTCTATCGTCACGGTAATAAGTTGGTGGCTACGCCTTTGGCGCGGCGTTTAGGGCCGAATGTACATCAAATCATTCATGATATGAATCTGCTAATAACTCAAGAGGAGTTTTCTGCAGCAGGCTATGAAGGGAGTTTTTCATTAGCCATGCGTGAAAGTACGTTTGAGTTAATTGCTGCCAAATTGGTGGCAGATGTACTGCAACAAGCACCGCATATTAAGCTCGATATTCATGCTAAAGACAGTATTGGCTTCGAGGGCGTCGTAAAAGGTAGTTTAGATTTTATCCTATTACCCCATGACCGAAGCCAACCGCCAATCGCTCAGCAGGATCTGGTTTGGGAGACGCTGATTAATGATGAAATGGTATGCTTGATGAACGCCGCTCATCCGCTAGCAGATAAAAGCACAATTTCCATAGATGATTACCTAGATTACAGCCATGTTGGGATCAGTGATGTTGATCTCAATCGGCCTTTTTTTGAGTTAAAACTTGAACAACTAGCTCTAAATCGGGCAACTCCATTATCTGTTGCGGATTTTGGTAGTGCCGCTTTGATGTGCCATAACAGTGAGCTGTTATTTACCTGTTCACGTCACTGGGCGGACAATGCTTTGCAAGCTAAGGGATTAATCACTAAAAGATTACCTTTCGATTATGGCGAAGTTGCCTATAGTCTGGTGTGGCACAAGCAAAGTATGAATGACCCTGCCCATCGTTGGTTCTACGAACAACTTAAAAAGGTTATTGCAGAGCTATTTAATGACAATGCACTTTAGTTTAAAACCTTAGCTAAAACTCTTAGATAAGTGCTACAGATAAGAGCTTGGTAGCACTATGTTAATCACACCGTGTTGCGTAAGCTCTGTTGCTAGTTGTTTAATATGTGTTTCGCTGCAAGTAGGCCAATTTAGGGCGGCTCCTGCCACGCCATGGTGCTGGAATGCATTGAGTTTGATTCGAACTTTTTTAGGTAAGGTTTTGAGGTGGTTTGCCACAGCAGTAATTTCAGTGTCGAAATCGCTAATCCCAGGAATATGAAGTAAGCGTACTTCATGCAATTTCCCCTTTGAGGCTAATAACTCTATCGCGCTAATAACTCGGTGGTTGCCTCTGCCGGTAATATAACGATGGGTATCTTGTTGCCAGGATTTTAAGTCAATCATTGCTCCATCTAAAACAGGCAGTAATTGTTGCCAACCGTTAATACTCAGGCTGCCATTGCTATCTAACATGCAGGTTAAATGTGCTAACTCATCATCCGCTTTTATAGCACTGAACAATTCGATGATAAAAGGCAATTGAAGGCTCGCTTCCCCCCCGCTTACAGTAATGCCATTAATAAAGTGTACCTGTTGACGAATCAACGCCAATAATTGCTCAACACTATATAATTGGGTTTTTGGGCTTGATTGCTTAGGGCATGCACTCAAGCATAGGTCACACTGAGTGCACAACGCTTCATTCCAGATAACCTGCGGTTTATCGTTGCTTGTTATCAAGCTTAGCGCTTGCGTTGGACAGCTTGGTAGGCAATCACCACAGCTATTACAAAAATCTATTGTGTGTGGATTGTGACAGCTCTTACAGCGATAGTTACAGCCTTGCAGAAAGACAGCGAGTCTGCTGCCAGGCCCATCAACGCAAGAAAAGGGTATTACTTGATTAATTATCGCTATATTGCCCAAGGGTTAATCCGTATAACTTGGATTAAATTCTTGCGCTATAACTCGCGGCTGACGTAGCAATATTTTGGTATTAGCCGCTGCTTCTGCACCTAAGCCTGTGGTGTTAGTTCTAGAGCCGCTCTCTTTAAATTTCTTAATATCAGATAACTTAATCATATAGCCAGTGACGCGAACTAAATCATTGGAGGCGACATTGACGGTAAACTCTCTAAAGCCATGTTGCAATGCACCTTTGCAAAGTTGAAACATTGCGAGCGGATTTGATTTAACCGTTTCATCTATGGTGAGAACATCGCTGATCCCTGAAGTGTAATATTGATGATGAACCGCTAAAGCTTTGATATGAGCGATAGGGTTTGGCTCTGTTCCGTAGGGAATTCGCACCCCTGGAGTCACATCCTTATCAAGACTAATTCCGCCTTGTGAATGCAGTAGTGCTCTATCGTTATAGCCGTAATCCACAACTGTCGTTTTCACAATGGCATCAAGTGCTTTGGATATTTGATGCCCCAGCTCATTGGCTGCACGGTCGTGACCATAATACGGGCTTGGCTTTTCGGAGTTTGATGCTGTTAACTCTGGGTGTCCGCGCAGAATATTAACGGCTTCTGCCATACCATAAATACCAAACATAGGTGCAAAGCGAGATTCTTCAATCAGTCCCTCTTTAACTAAAAAGCTACTGAAGAAGTTCGATTCTTGATGTAGAAACCTGCAGCGGGCATTTATCAGCTCATAGGTTAATTGGCAGTAGTGTGGCAGGGTACTTTCGAAGAAGTCAGTGATGTCAGTAGCTTTTAACGCAACCTCTTTTAAGTTAAGGCGTACCAAGGTGTTCGCTCCACCTGCCAGTGGCAGAGAGTTGTAGCAACTGACGATGCCAAAGCCTTTAACATCGTAGCTGTTAGCATGGATTGGATAGTTGGCAATATGGGGTTTACTGCATTCACAGATGTTGGCTGTGGCAACTTGCAGTAACTCATCAGGTGTAATGCTTGGGTCATACATAAAAGTTAGATTGGGCGCTATCTGTTTCAGCTCCGCATCTATCTTCAAAATTGTACGGCATACAACATTATCAGTCGGGCCAATATTAACGTGCATAAAGGCATCAGGTAGGGTTCTATCAAGCATTATCCAGAACAGCTTTAATTTCCGATAAATAGTATCGCTATCTAGGTCTTGGCAAAACGGCATGAGTACATCGTCTAGCTGACCTAAATATACCGGGATATTGGTCACTGAAGGGACATGGTGGTAAAGAATCGTTAATGCATTTAGCGCTTCATCTAAATCTTGCGCAGCATTGAGCTCCAAGTATTTAGAGCCTTGCTTTAAATACTTAGCATAATTTGGCAGAACATATCTTGGCTTAAAAGGCGCATTACCTTCAAACATATCGCAAATAACACCCGCTTGCATGGCATGCTCAACCGCTGGCGACACAGCAACATAGGGTAAACTTGCATCTGCTTCTAGCGCTAAAAGGTTGGACTTCTGCTTTGGGGAAAGTGTCGCGTTGCGAGTAATTTGAGTGAGACGAGTTTGTAAGGTCATGGCGTAATATCCACTAATATTCTATGGGTAATATTTTAAAGTAAACCTCCAAATTCCTATAGTGAAAAGCCAGCAAGGAGGTTTTTCTGAAATGGAAACTCGGTAGCGGAGATCGCAGGTTTTCAGAAAGTAAAAGCCAAATATAATGCAGTTAATAGCAACTATATTTGGCTTTGTGTCTGAGCAGACTATATTTTTATGACTGTTGGTCTTTTTTAAAAGAAACCAAGTGGATTTGCATCGTAGCTAATGAGTAAATTTTTAGTATTCTGGTAATGGTCGAGCATCATTTTGTGAGTCTCACGACCGATACCTGATTTTTTATAACCGCCAAATGCAGCATGGGCAGGGTAGGCATGGTAGCAGTTTATCCATACCCGGCCTGCTTGAATACCACGACCCATTCGTTGAGCAGTGTTCATGTCTCGAGTCCATACTCCAGCACCTAAGCCGTATTCGGTATCATTGGCAATAGCCAGTGCTTCGGCTTCATCTTTAAAGGTGGTTACAGATATGACTGGGCCAAATATCTCCTCTTGGAAGATCCGCATGTCATTAGTGCCTTTCAATATTGTAGGACGAATGTAGAAGCCTTCACTATGTTCACCTTCAAGTTGGCAAGAGTCACCGCCCACCAGAACCTCAGCTCCTTCATTTTTGCCTATTTGTAAGTAACTTAGAATTTTATCAAACTGTTCTTGAGAGGCTTGAGCACCCACCTGAGTTTCGGTATCGAGTGGGTTGCTCTGCTTTATGGTTTTACTACGTTCTATTACTTTGGCAATGAACTTGTCGTAGATCGATTCCTGGATTAATACTCGAGACGGGCAGGTACACACTTCACCTTGGTTAAAGAAGGCTAGCAACATACCTTCAATCGCTTTATCGAGATACTCATCTTCATGACTCATCACATCTGCAAAATAGACATTGGGAGATTTACCGCCTAACTCAACGGTAGAGGGGATTAAAGATTCTGCGGCACATTTTAGAATATGGTGACCTATTTCCGTGGATCCAGTAAATGCCAGTTTGGCGATTCGAGTGCTTGTAGCTAATGCTTGCCCAGCTTCATTACCAAAGCCGTTAACGACATTGAGAATGCCTTTAGGGAGCAGATCTTCAATGAGTTCAAGCATGACTAGAATCGAGGCTGGCGTTTGTTCTGCGGGTTTTAATACGACGCAATTGCCCGCAGCGAGTGCGGGAGCAACCTTCCATGCAGCCATTAAGATAGGGAAGTTCCATGGAATGATCTGTCCGACGACTCCTAGAGGCTCTGGGAAATGGTAGCTAACTGTATTGGCATCAATATCGGCAGCGCTACCCTCTTGAGCACGAATACAGCCTGCAAAGTAGCGAAAGTGATCGACAACCAACGGTAGATCAGCAGCTAATGTTTCTCGTACAGCTTTGCCGTTATCCCATGTTTCAGCGATTGCGAGTGCTTCAATATTCTGCTCAATACGATCTGCAATTCGAAGCAAAATATTAGAGCGTTCGGTGACTGAGGTTTTCCCCCAGCTATCTTTAGCTTGGTGGGCGGCATCAAGTGCAAGTTCAATATCACTGGCATCAGAGCGCGGGATCTGGCAAAAAACTTGGCCATCAACAGGAGAAGGGTTATCAAAGTAACGACCATTGACGGGCTTAACCCATTCACCACCAATAAAGTTTTGGTACTGTGGTTTGAAATTAATGACTGCATCGGCAGTTCCAGGTTTGCTATAAATCATACTTTTATTCCTTGTACGTTTTTTATGCGACAACTCAGTGTAGCCTCAAAGCAATCGTCAAGGTATAGGAATAAAGTCGGGTAGTTTGTTACGAGTGGAATTAGCTATATTAAGGCTCGGTAGACTAATTTATCGCAATTTATGCGTGTAGTGCATTGCTTCTATGCAAAATATGCACTTCAGTCATAATTGTTTATAGCCTATGCTCTCTCTATCAGTTTAAATAGGAACTCGTCATGTTTAACGCGCTTGTATTGACCCAAGAAGAAAAGCTTACTTATGCTAACGTTCGTCAAATGTCTGAGGCTGAACTGCCTGAAGGCGATGTATTAGTTGAAGTTGCATGTTCATCTTTGAATTACAAAGATGGCTTGGCCGTTACCGGGGTAGGACGGATTATCCGTAATTTTCCTATGGTGCCAGGTATCGATTTTGCTGGAACAGTACTCGAATCAAGCGATGAGCGTTATAAATCGGGTGACAAAGTTATTTTAACAGGCTGGGGTGTCGGTGAAAATCACTGGGGTGGCTTAGCTGAAAAAGCGCGAGTTAAAGCAGACTGGTTAGTACCAATGCCTGAAAATTGCGACGCAGCTAAAGCGATGCAAATTGGCACCGCAGGTTTGACTGCCATGTTATGTGTTCAGGCATTACAGCAAGCAGGGATTAAGCCTAGCGATGGCGATATCCTGGTGACGGGCGCCAGCGGTGGTGTTGGCAGTGTTGCGGTAACCTTGCTAGCGCAGTTAGGTTATCGCGTGGTGGCAAGCTCTGGTCGTGTTGAACAGAACGGACCGCTATTGACCAAGCTAGGTGCTAGTGAAGTTATAGAGCGTAGTGAGCTTGAAGTTGATGCTAGGCCATTGGAAAAGCAGCGTTGGGCTGGGGTAATCGATACCGTAGGTAATAAGGTATTAGCAACTGCATTGGCACAGATGCAGTACGGCGGCGCAGCAGCAATTTGTGGATTAGCGGGCGGCTTTGCTTTACCGACTACCGTAATGCCATTTATCTTACGTGGGGTCAGTCTATTGGGCGTTGACTCGGTATCATGCCCATTTGAAAAGCGTCAAACAGCGTGGCAAGATGTGCTTAGATTATTACCTGCAAGCTATTTTGAAACAGCTTGTGAGGCTATTGCACTTGAGCAAGTGCCTGAGTTTGCACAGCGTATTATTAAAGGCCAAGTTACAGGGCGCGTACTCGTTAAACTTTAAGTTAACGATATAAACAATAGCCCAGCTTATCGCTGGGCTTTTTTGTGGCTTCATTCCAGCGGATTTATCTTCACTATAAATTCTGTGGGCTTTGGGCTAACAATTTTTGTGTGGCTGCGCTTATCTCTTCACGTAACCACTTTTGTGCTTTGTCTTGCTCACAGCGAGAATGCCAAAAAAGATTGTAATCTAAGCTGGGTAATTTAAAGGGTAGCGGTTTGACTTTAAGCCTATGACGTTGAGCGACTATTTCCGCCATTCCCTCTGGCAGAGTAATGATAATAGGATGAATCGATTGCAGGGCGAGTGCGGTATCAATATGAGGCGTTCTAAGTAACTCCGTGCGCGCAGGGTAGTGGCTAATCGCATCATCGAGTAGCGCTTTTACTCCATCACTGATGGCTATCGTTGCATGAGGGTAGTTGAGGTAATCTTCTAAGCTTATATCACTACTTGCCAGTGGATGGTTAGGTGAAAGTAAGCAACTAACCCCCACTTTACCTAAAAATGTATGTTGTAAATTGCCGGTTTGCCCTATAGCACGGCATATCGCCATATCTGCACCTTTGACACTGAGTTGTGCCTGTAATTCAGTGTGTTGTACCGGTAATATCTCCAGTCTTATATTGGGAGCCTGCTGATAAATATTGGGTAGAATGAAGGGCACTAATGCCTGCATCGCATAATCGGTTACCGCGATAGAAAACTGCTGCTTACACTCATGTGGCACGAATGCTTTCGGCGTTAATAAATTAATGAGTTGCCCAGTTGGTTGCTGTAGCTGTTGGTAACAGTCGAGTGCAAACTGTGTTGGTACTAGCTGCTGTCCTACCCGAGAAAACAGTGGGTCGTTGAGCATCTCTCGCAGCCTAGCCAGAATGCGACTGGTGGCGGATTGACTAAGGTGCAATCTTTTAGCTGCTTGAGTGACGCTACGTTCCTCTACCAAAATTTGCAGCGCTATGAGTAGGCTCAGATCTTGGCGGTAGATCTCTTCTAATTCCATAATTCCTAGCGATTCCTTAGATTATTTTGTTTTCGAAGCAGCTGTTAGTTTGGCAAGCCTAATGATGGCATGAAAGTATATTTCTCGGAACTACTGCTTGCATACACAATTTTACCATCTCTATTTCTTTACGAACCATTAACTATTGGAACTCCATTAGCTTATTCCAATACTTTTGTTTGCTGTTAGTGTTTCTACCGAGAAACAAGAGGTGAGTATAATCACTAAATTAGCGTTGCAATGGTAGTTGCAGGCAATTTATTGCGATGGCGCATTGTTTGGAATAGATTCCAAAATACTCCTAAAGTAGTAAAAACCTTAAACATTAGACCTAGCTTTGAATTCTCAGATGTTATTTTATTGTTTTAAATGTTCCGCCGTTTTACTCCCGTTTTGGAACTGGTTCCAGTCCTATTATGTTCCTGTCGATTAAAACTAAAAGGTGATGACAGATGAGCAATAACAATCTGCTGGGACGCCGTAATTTCATTAAAGGAATGGGAGCTGCTGCGGGTGTCGCAATGGCTGCACCAGCAATGGCTATTTCTGAAAAAGCGGATGGCGTTAAGTGGGACAAAGAAGTTGAAGTCCTAATTATTGGTTCGGGTTTTGCGGGACTTGCGGCAGCTATTGAAGCTACACGTAAAGGCGCAAAAGACGTTCATATTTTCGAAAAGATGTCCTACTTCGGTGGTAACTCTGCGATTAACGGCGGTTTATTCGCTGCGCCAGGTACACCTATGCAGAAGCTGGAAGGTGTTAAAGATTCAGTTGATCGTATGGTTAATGATCAGCTTAAATCTGGCCGTGGTATCGCCGATGAAGCGCTACTACGTCACGTTGCAGAGCATGCCGTTGAAGCATTGCAAATGACATTAGATGCAGGTTCTGAATACCATCCGTACCTACAACAGCTTGGTGGTCACTCGGTCGCTCGTACTTATCAGACTACCGTTAGTTGTGGTGCTGGTATTACTCAACCATTGCTAAATGAATGTCGTAAACTAGGCGTTCATACTCATAACCGCGCTAAGTTTGAAGGTTTCTTAGTGGGTGAAAAGGGCGAAATAGTCGGCGTTAAAATGCGTGAGAATTATCACTTTGGTGAAGACCAACCGGGTAAAGTCAGTAATATTCGTGCAATACGTGGCGTGATTATGGCGACTGGTGGTTTTGCGCAAAACGTCGATCTACGTATGGCGCAAGATCCAACACTTACTTCAGAAGTGGGTTGTACCAATGCTCCAGGCGCTACCGGTGAAGGTATGTACGAGATGTTCCGTCTAGGTGCTATCCCAGTACATTTAGCTCATATCCAATCTGGCCCTTGGGCATCACCAGATGAAGGTGGCTTCGGCTACGTATCTAACTACTCAATCTACAATTTCCCTCATTCAATGGCTGTTAACCGTCTAACAGGTAAGCGTTTTATGAATGAAATTGCTGACCGTAAGACTCGTGCAGATGCAGAACTAGCATGTCGTGATGAGAAAGGTGAAGCACTGCCTCCGATTTTGATCACTAGCTACAAGGATTCTAAAAAGCATCCAAATACCAAGAAAGTGATCAAGTACAACGTAGGTTGGAAATTCGATACGGTTGAAGAGTTGGCTAAGCATTTTGATGTGCCACTTAAACCGCTTAAAACACAAATTGCTGAATACAATGAGTACGTTAAATCAGGTGAAGATAAGCAGTTTGGCAAGAATATGACAAAAGCCAAAGACAAGTATATTCAAGCTCCATTTACCGTGGTTCGTTTGTGGCCAAAAGTTCACTACTGCCAAGGTGGTGTACAGATCAATACAGACGCAGCAGTGAAAGATAGCTTTACTGGTCAGTCAATTCCAGGTTTGTATGCTGCTGGTGAAGTGTGTGGTGGTATTCACGGTGTGAGTCGCTTAGGTAGTTGCTCAATTCCTGAATGCATGGTGATGGGTATGACAGCTGCTCGCAGTGTCATGAAAGCCTAATTCTGCCAGATAATAAGAGGAATGAGTGATGATTAAATTAAAAGCGATGTTGGCACTAACCTTAGGTTGCCTATTAAGCTTATCGGTACAAGCTGTTGAAATACGTGACCACCATAAGGAAGTGATTGGTAAAGACTGTAAGACATGTCATGACAATGGCATCAAGCAGTTCCCATCAGACCAAGCCTGTTTGCAGTGTCATGATGTTGATGACTTAGCTGAGCAAACTGCACGTAGTGAAGAAGATAAGTGGCAAAATCCACATAATAATCTTCACTATGGCAAAGAGTTACCTTGTCAAGAATGTCATGGTGAGCATACTTCAAAGCAACCACTTTGTAGTAACTGTCATACATTCAAGTTTGATAAGTTTAAAGAGTAATAATTAGCTTTACTTTGAGTTAAGTTCCATCTCAATTGTCCTAAAAAATTAGGTAGTGGCTATAACCGTTATTAGTTATAGCCATTTTTATTTAAATTTAAAAATTCCCTGCAAAGAATTTTATTCGGCCTCTATTAGAGGTCTTTTTTGTTTTTATATTTTTCTTTTTCTTTTTCTTTTCTCTTTTTTAGTTGTAGCTTTATAATTCGTTATTAATATTGTTAACTCTTTTATATGGTTTTTTGTTTTTTTGTTTTTTATTTAAAGTTGGGTTGTTACCAATTTTTGGAATCAGTTCCACATGTATTATTCCTGATGTAAATAATTATAAATAAACAGGTGTGATGTATGAAGATTAAAGTATTATTAGGAGCTCTATTATTATCTAATGGCGCTATTGCTGCAGATATTCCTGACTTTCTAGATGCCAAAGAAATGAAGTCTGCTGAATTTGTTTGTTTGGGGGAACAAGCAAGTTATTCAGCTAAAGATCAAAAGTACATTGATACTTTATGGAATGAAACGCTAAGTTATTTAGAGGCCTACGCTGTCGCGTTGACTAATGACCAATCAAGCGGTTGTTTAAATTCAGACACTGCCTTGGTTGATTCAACTGAAGGTGGCCAGAGCATGTGCGTTATGGATAGACGTGATATGAAGCTCATGGTGAAGAATATCTATCAAGTATTGAATAATAAAGATGAAGCTAAAAAATGTTTTGGTGCCAGAGAAGACGTTAGTTGGATCTACAATCCAGGCGGAGAGTTAACTAAAAATTCACCGGTTGCGCAGCATTTTAAGCGTACGACATTTAAAGAGTTTTTTGATAAGAAAGTCACCGACAAAAACGTTAAAAAGTATGGTGAGCAATTCACCAAAAACTTCTACAAAATGGTGACAGGTGATGAAGTTAAAATGCCTGCCGTATTCCCTTATGACATTAGTGCTAAAGCATTGCCAAACCTATGGGCAGCAGCGGGTTGGTTCCCTATGTATGCTGAAGAAAGTAAGCGTAATGACAAGAACTTTAATAACATTCGTGGCGGTTACGCCTATGCGGAAATTTTTGGTCACTGGGGTTTATTACGTATTGACGAAATCAATGGTGAAAAGGTCGGTGCTGAAGTGGGTATGACAGTGCAGTCAGTTGATACTCTTTATCCGTTCCATAACCACGCTATCTCTGAAATGTACTACAACATGCGTGTTCCAGCATGTACTAATCAGTTTAAAACAATGGCTGTGCGCGAAGACTCACCATTAGTTAAGACGGTTAAAGAAGACGATAGTATGCGTCGCGTACAGTTCGATGAAGGTCAACATAATTCGCAAACGATGTGGTTATCAGCAAGTGCAGAGCAAGATCCACTCATGTACTTCCATCAAAATACTATTCACGCTTTTGACATCGACGGCAGCTGTGAAGCCAAGCCTGAAGAGCGCGCAATTGTGTCTGTATGGGCTCGAAGTAATGCTCATGACAAGCGTAATGACTATGGAACGACTCTACTTTGTGAATCCGCTGCAAATCCTGGTACTCCCGCTAAACGTGGTGAAGTCATTCAGTGCGATTTAACTAAGTTGAAGTGGTAAATATATTTTAGGTATTAGTGGCAAGAGCTCCCCTTGCCACTAACGCCAAGGAATATTGTTTTAATTAAATTATAAGAAATATCTACATATATCCTTCGCACAATTTTTTATGTTTTTACGAATATAAAAATAACATATTGCGATGGAAAGGATTCGATTAGAGGTAATGATGAAAAATAAAATTATAAGCTTAGCGGTTGCAAGTGTGTTATTTCCAATGCTTGTTGCTCCAGCAGTTGCAGATGATTTAAAAATTGGAGGTTCTGTTAGAGCTAACTACAGTTATAGCGATTATTCTGATTCTTCAAAAGATAAAGCAGGCGACTTCGATTTTAACTTGGTTTCAATCACTTTTGCCGATAAATGGAACGATATTGGTGTTGCTGCTGAATATCGTTTTTACCAAGGCTATGACTTTTTAAAATATGGTTATGCCTACTGGGATGTTAATGAAGATCTTACCGTTAGTGGTGGTGTTATCAATAAACCTTTTGGCAATAAAGGTTATGCATCTCATAACTGGTGGTATAGCTTAAACTACTACCTAGGCTTTGAAGATGACTACGGTGTTGGTGTTGCTGCTAAATATCAAAAAGGTAGTTCATTAACTGAACTCGCATTTATTAAAAATGCGGTATACGGTAGCAGTGATCACCGAGATTTTGCCGGTACGGTGGCTAAAGGCACCATCGGTGATATTGACTACAATAACGAAGAAACTAACACCATCGCAGGTCGTCAGAGTTTCACCTTAAACAGTGGAGATTTAACCACGGTTATTGGTGCATCGGTTGAGTATGGTCAGCTATACAATACCGAATTTGGCGAAAATGGTGACACACTCAATTACGCCGTGCATCTAGATATGAACTACGATGGTTGGGGCTTTCAGGCACAATACCTAGCTTATGACTATGACCAATATGATGATGGTCGTATTGATCCAAATAAGATTGGTATGGGTATGTTAGATAGTTTCTTTGAAGTAGCCAGTAAAGGTAATATCTACACGGCTAACCTATCAAAGAACATTGCGACTTCTTGGGGTAGTTATACTATCTACAATGATTTCAGCATGGTTCAGCCAGATTTTGATGAATATGATGACTCGATACTGAATACCACAGGTGTTTCACTAAGCTATGGACCAGTATTTGTTTACGTTGATTATTACGCAGCAAAAAATGTGCTTTGGCTTGGTGGCAACAGTCTTGGATTGACCCAAGCTAATGATGATTGGGATCATCGCTTCAACATTAACTTTGCTTACTACTTCTAGGTAAGCCTTTAATGCCTATTGGTATTAAACAAAAATGCCAACGTTATCGTTGGTATTTTTATGTTTAAAAAACTTTATTGGTAATCTGAATCAGCTTCTTTAGCAGGTGATGCTTCACCTAATTCAGTCACGTTGGCTTTAATGAGGTTAATCAGTTGATGAGTCGCATCTGTTTGAGTTTCTGGATTGAGGTACAGCGATTCATTGAATACTGGTAACGGTGGAATGTTATGCTCTACCGGATCGAGGATCTGCATCTTGTCGTTAATACGAAACTCTGCAATGGGTGAAATGACTATGTCATTTTCTACCGCTAAGCACATTGCCGCTGGTGAGGGTGTCGATAGCAGTACGCTCATTGGTCGCATCGATATTTGGTGGTTGGCAAATACTTGCGCTCGTATCGGACAGTTTTCAGGATATAGCGCTACAGGGACTGTCTCACGTTTATAGGCGCTGCCACCTTTAGCGGCTACCCAATGGAATCGGCGTTCAAACAGCAATTCGCCAAGACCTGCCGCAGGCGCTTGCCAATGAGTGGCCACAATGACATCGAATTCGCCGTTATGTAAGCGTTTATAAAGGTTGCCGCTTACATCGGTATCAATGACTAACTCAATACAGGTAAATTCGCGAATAAACTCAAGTAAGCAGCTACCTAGATATCGATTGATGTAATCTGTCGGTACTCCGAGTCGTATGACTTCACGGTTTTGACATTCTTTAAGCTCGTCAAGTGCTTGAGAACTAAGCTGCATCATCTTGTATGCATAGTTAAGCAGCGTCTTTCCTGACTCAGTTAAGCTGACTCCTTTATTGTCTCTTAACAATAAAGGTTGGCCGACACTCTCCTCTAGCTTTTTGATTTGTAAGCTAATAGTTGATTGTGTTCGGCATAGTTTATCCGCAGCTTTGGATAAGTTTCCACATTCAACTACCGCAATAAAGCTTTCTAATAGTTCAATTTTAAGCATGGGCTATTGAGTTTATTCATGATGCTATCAGTATTACTCAATAACCCTATAGCTCCTAGGCTGCTAATGTATGAATGTGAAGTTTATTTAAGTTTATTGTTAGAATTGTGAAGAGGTCGACATGAGTAATTGGCAGCAGCGAGAAAGCTATTTAGCTGAGGTGGCGGAGCGATGTTTACGCGGTCATAAAAGTTTTGATTTGCGCCGTTCTCATTTGGTTGAAGCTAGCCAGATCTCTAAGGGAACTATTTACAACCATTTCCCCAGCGAAGCGGATCTAGTGGTTGCTGTTGCAACTGCTCATTTCAAGCATCGCTTAGAAAGGGCGGTGATTGATAGCGAACTTTATCCTAATTATCTCAAATGCTTTCTAATGCATCACTGTTGGTCAATCCGTGACGATCTTTTGCATGATCGTTTTATCATTGCTCGAGTGATGCCTAACTCTGAATTACTCGCGCAAGCGACAGATGATAATCGTTATGCCTTCGAGCAGGTTTATGCTGAATACATTGAATGGAATCGTCATCTCGTTGAGTCTATGGGAGTCGTGGAAGGCTTTAACAGAGCTGAGTTGGTGGCTAATTACTTGCGCGGTGCCCAGATAAATTGTAATGACGCGGATAAGCAATACAACGATCACCACCTCTATTATCAATTTAGCTATGCGTTGGCGCAGCTACTTGGGCAGTCAAATCAGCGCCTACCGACGTTAAATTACTATATCGACTGGCTAGCAGAGCTTGAAGGTACTGCTAACGCTGCTTGATATTGCGGCATTTTCCTCTATATTGCTAAGTTAGCGCGGTAGGGTAATTGTGACTTTCAAACCATTGGGCTGACAATTTTCGGCCTTTATCTGGCCTTGATGAGCACTAATTGCCGCTTCTGCAATCGCTAAGCCTAATCCCCAACCGCCGGACTCTCTGTCACGGGCTGATTGTGGTCGATAAAATGGCTTGAAAATAGCTTCTAAATCGGCTGCATCCGGGATCCCAGGGCCATCATCAATAATTTCAAGTTTAAGCTGTTGAGCTGAAATTGAAGTTTGAATAGTAACTTGCGACGTTGCATAACGAATTGCATTGCGCAGTAAGTTCTCTACGGCTCGAGTGAGCGGCCTTGGGTAAATGGGCAGCTGTATCGATTCATCGATATCAATATGCAGTAGTTTGTTCTGTTGTTGGGCTTCAAAGTCAGCATCATCGAGCACCTGACTTAACGCTTCGGCAAGTTCTAGCTGATGTTTCGACTCATTGGCATTTAGCTTCACCCTTGAAAGCTCTAATAGTTCAGCAATCATCTTCTCTAATTGGTCGGCTTCATACTCTATTCGTTCAGTCTCCTGTGTGTCTTGCCCTTTTTTACGACTCAATGCCAAGGATAGTTTTAGTCGTGTCAAAGGAGTGCGCAGCTCATGAGAAATATCGCTGATGAGTCGCTGCTGACTGTTGACCATATCTTCAACGGAATCGGCCATGCCATTAAAAGCTTGCGCCAGTTGACCAATTTCATCATTACGCTTAGCGGTGGCCGTGTCGACACGGCTACTGAGATCGCCGTTAGCGAGTGCATCGGCACTGGTTTTGAGTGAGCGAAGTGGCTTACCAAGGTGCCAAGCAAATAAGCCACAGAGCAAACCAGACAATAAAATCGCAATACTTAATGTCAGTAATTTATTGTCAATAAAGAAGAAGAACCACGGACGGGGGTGGTGCTCTGGAAGTCGGCCGTATAGAGCATATTGCTTGCCCTCGACTTGAAATTCATAAGGACCAAATAATAACTCATCTCTAAACTGGTGCTTTATTGGCTTACCCGCTTCATCTGCCAATAACATAAATCGGCGCAGTGCTCGTGAAGGTTTATGGGTATTGAGCACATTGGCATTCTCATCGACAAGGTAGATCCTCAGCGGGCGGCCATTGCTTTCTTTAAAGCGACTAAAACGTTTGATCCGCTCAGGCTGTAGCACCTGTGGCGATTCCATTATCTTGTGGGCAAACTTTGATAGCAGTCTTTCAAGATGAGGTGGAAGTGCTGACTGGTCATGATTTTGTTGCAGCAGCGGTAGCAGGCCGATTAGCGCAATGATGAGTGAGCTGCAGAGCCAAAAGCCAAGCAGCAATTTTACAAAAATATTATTGGGGCTTTTTCGTATTGGCATCTAAGGTAACCAGATATAGCCTTTACCGCGGATGGTTTTTACCCTTGGGCGACCATCGATGCGTTCGGGCATTTTCTTTCGTAGGTTAGACAGGTGCATGTCTAAACTGCGATCAAATGGCATCAGTTTTTTACCTAACACCTTTTCGCTGAGTGTCTCTTTAGATGCAAGCTCTCCAGCATTTTGTACTAGCTCAAATAACAAACTAAATTCAGTACCCGTGAGTACAATAAGTTGTTCCTGGCAGTGCACTTCTTGGCGGGCTGGATCTAAGTTGAGATCGCCAAAAGTGTGTACTGCTTGAGTTTTATCATCAGGCTGCACATTGGTGCGGCGAATGATGGCGCGAATTCGAGCAACAAGTTCACGGTCATTAAAAGGTTTTGGCAGATAGTCATCAGCGCCAATTTCAAGGCCGACAACTCTGTCTATCTCATCACCACGTGCGGTTAACATCAGCACCGGGGTTTGCTTTTTAGTGCGTAGTGCACGTAATACTTCAAAGCCGTTGAGTTTTGGGAGCATGACATCTAGCAAGATAAGGTCAAAGGATTGCTCCACAGCGAGATCGAGTCCAGCCTGTCCGTCATGAGCTAACGTCAGTTCAAACCCTTCAAGTTCTAATAGCTGTGCCAGCAGTTCTGAAAGACCTAAGTCATCATCTATCAACAATATACGGCTCATGTTAACCCTTTTTAGCTTACTTAATATTTGGAGTATACCTTGTTTGGTGTCAATTGCAGTTTAGGAGTGTAATTGAACGTAAAGATGGTAGTTGACACGTTTAGTTGCAGGAGATTTACAGTGTTTTACGCAAGCTAAACCCTCACTTACATTGCAATCTCTATACTGGAAAGCGTCAATTACAGCTTAGCGATGCCAAGCTCAGTAAAACCTAAAGAGGCTACCATTATGAAAAACAATACATTGAAAGCAAGTTTGCTCGCCATAGTGGCTAGCACTACATTATTAACTGCGGGTGTTTATGCTGCTGATAATGCTAAAGACTCTAACGACGGTCATGGTAAACAAGGGTATCACCAAATGAAAGGTGATCGTGGCGGTCATAAAGACATGCGCAAAATGTTCCGCGGTTTAGATCTAACGGATGAACAAAAAACCGAATTAAAGGCATTGTTTACTTCGCATCGTGATGAGATGAAGCAAAGCCGTCCATCAAAAGAGGAAAGGGCTGCACAGAAAGAGCAGATGTTGAACTTTATTACAGCCACTAACTTTAGTGAAGATGAAGTTAGACAAGCATTAGCGGCTAAGCAAGAAGCACGTCAGCAAAAAGCCGTAGATATGTTGAAATTGCAAAACCAAGCCTATCAGTTGTTGACGCCTGAGCAGCAAGAGAAGTTTAAGCAACGTTTTGCTAAGCACGGTAAAAGATAACAAGTCGCTATTGTGGATTAAGTAATTGACTGACTCGTTGATTACTTTTATCTATTAAGCTGATTGTATTAACTTGGGAGGAGTCATCGGATTTTCTTCCAAGTTTGTTATAAACTTAAGCTCTGTGTTTCCCTTACTGTATTAGTAAACAGATCTTATGAATGACTCTTCCCAATATGACTTTTGGGTTAAACTGGCTAGCCGCGCTGCGGTTGCGACAGCATTAACCCTTATTGTTATTAAGCTTGCTGCATGGATGTACTCTGGCTCAGCCAGTATGCTGGCTTCTTTAACTGATTCCTTTGCTGATGCTTTGGCTTCTATCGTTAACTTTATTGCGATTCGTTATGCCATCGTGCCAGCAGATCAAGATCATCGTTATGGTCATGGTAAAGCAGAGCCATTAGCGGCTCTCGCACAATCTGCCTTTATTCTAGGCTCTGCCTTTCTGTTATTTTTCCACGGTGGAGAGCGTCTAATTAATCCTGTAGAAGTTAAGCATGCCACTTTAGGCGTGATTGTTTCTATTATTGCGATAATCATGACCTTTGCACTGGTAATGCTACAAAAAAGGGCACTTGCGGCAACCTCTAGCACTGTGGTTGAAGCCGATGCTTTGCACTATAAATCAGACCTATTTTTAAATGCTGCGGTTTTGCTTGCCTTAGTGCTGTCGCAATACGGCTGGTGGTGGGCTGATGGTTTATTTGCAGTCTTGATTGCGTTGTTTATAGGTCAGCAAGCAATAGGACTTGCCTATCGGTCGGTGCAATCACTGCTTGATCGTGAGCTAGACGATGAAACGCGAACTAAAATCACTGATATCGCTATTAACGATCCTCAAGTTAGAGGTATTCATGATCTTCGTACCCGTGAGTCAGGCAAAACCATGTTCATTCAATTCCATTTAGAGTTGGATGGTGCGCTGAGCCTTGAGCAGGCTCATAATATAGCGGTTGAAACCTCAAGCAGGATCCGCCAAGAGTTTACTGATGCAGAGGTCATTATCCATCAAGATCCAGTATGAAATCGGGCTAGTTTGATACAAGAATGAGGCTCTACCTCGTTGAATAAATGTTGTGCATATGGCTTCTATGGTTGCAAAAAGGTAATTAAAATAATTGTTTACATATGTATGTAGCAATTTGTATCATCGCTATGGTAAATTCCTTCGCATCAAAAACGATGTAGGGAATGAATCATGAAAAAATTATCAATTATAGCGCTAGCAGTATTAGGTTTAACCACTTCAACAGTTGCTTCTGCAGAGACAGATCGTGTTGGCGCATACGTTGGTGGTCAAATTGGTGCTTTTTCAGCAGATGTTGAAGGCGATTCTGAGTCTGGACAAAGCTATGGTGCTTACGGTGGATACAACTTTAACGAATGGTTTGGTTTAGAAGGTACTATCTACGTCACTAACGACTTTGTTGATAATGAATTCGGTAGCATACATGCTGCATCTTTTAGTGTTGCGCCAAAGTTTACGCTTGTGCTTAACGATACGTTTTCTTTGTACGGTAAAATCGGTGTGGCATCAGTAGCTGTTGTTGCAGATAGCTTCATTCGTGACGTTGATTACTCAGGTTTTGGGTTAACTGTTGGTGCGGGTGTTAATGCTGCAATCACAGATAGTCTAAATATCCGTTTGGGTTATGACTTTACCTCTGCAGACCTTGATTCAGATGATTTTGGTGCCCAAGATATTGATATGGATCTGTCGAACGTCACGCTAGGCATGCATTACCAGTTCTAAGCATAGTTGATGCTGTATCTTGCTAGTAATAAAAAAGGATATCGTTTGATATCCTTTTTTAGTTTTGAGCCTGGGGCTTCAGCTATTCCATTGCGAGCTCTTTAAGCTTGCGAGTTAAGGTGTTACGTCCCCAACCTAAGCGCTTGGCAGCTTCCTGCTTATGGCCATTGGTATGCTTTAGTGCTGTTTCCAACAAGATACGCTCAAAAGCTGGTTGAACTTCCGTAAGCAGATCGCTTTCACCATCTGCTAGGCGTTGATCAATCCACAGCTTAAGTGCCGTTTCCCAATCATTATCATGACTATTTATCTCGGTGGATACATTGGTATCTTGTAGTAATTCAGGCGGTAAGTCTTGCGGTAAAATCTCTTGCCCTGACGCCATTACCGTTAACCAGCGACAAGTATTCTCCAGTTGACGTACGTTACCCGGCCAAGGCAAAGTCGCTAGCTTATTGGCCGTTTCCTTGGTTAATGTTTTCGGTTCTACATCGATCTCTTTTGCGGCAATGGCTAGAAAGTGGCGAGCCAGTTGAGCAATATCTTCTCGTCGTTGCGATAAAGGTGGCAGATGCACTCGAATTACATTGAGTCGGTGGAACAGATCTTCTCGAAATTCACCTTGCTGCACTAGTAACTCTAGATTTTGGTGGGTTGCAGCAATAATTCGCACATCGACTTGCACTGGCGAGTGGCCACCCACTCGGTAAAACTGCCCATCTGCTAAGACCCTGAGTAAACGTGTTTGCACATCGAGTGGCATATCACCTATTTCATCGAGAAACAGCGTACCGCCATTAGCCTGTTCAAATCGCCCTTGGCGCACACTACCTGCGCCGGTAAAGGCACCTTTCTCATGTCCAAACAGCTCTGACTCAATGAGGTCTTTGGGAATAGCCGCCATGTTGATGGCAATAAAAGATTTATCTTTTCTCGGGCTGTGCTTGTGCAACGCGCTTGCTACCAGTTCTTTACCCGTTCCTGATTGGCCATTAATCAATACGCTAATTGATGATCGTGATAGTCGGCCAATAGCTCTAAAGACTTCTTGCATCGCCGGGGCTTCGCCAATGATTTCTGGTGTAGCAATAACGGGCTCTGCTGCAGTGTTGCAGCTATTTTGTTCGTTAGCATGTGTTATCGCTCGCTCAACCAAGGAAATGGCTTCATCGATATCAAATGGTTTTGGCAGGTATTCAAATGCGCCAGCTTGGTAGGCGCTAACAGCGCTATCAAGATCTGAGTGTGCCGTCATAATAATAACGGGAATATGCGGGTAGTGGCTTTGCAAGCGCTCCAGTAAAGTTAACCCGTCGGTGCCTGGCATACGAATATCAGACACGATGACTTTGGGCTCCGCCATTTCTAAAGCGTCCCATAGCGACTCTGCAGCAGCGAAGCTGGCGCTGCTTAAATTGGCACTTTTGAGCGATTTTTCAAGTACCCAGCGAATAGAGCTATCATCATCGAGGACCCACACTTGTTCTGTCATGTTTATATATTCCTCAATTAACTATTGATGGGTAAGGTGATGGTGAAAGCGGTACGACCGATAGATGAGTCACAATCAATGCGGCCGCCGTGGAGACGGGCAAAGTTATGGGCAATAGATAAGCCTAAGCCTGAGCCTTGTTCGCGGCCGGTTACCATTGGGTAAAATAACGTGTCCATCAGCTCGGGATTAATGCCTGGGCCGTTATCAATAACGGATAACATCAATACCAATTTATGCCGCTGGGTGCCAATAGTGACTTGATGCTGAGTACGGGTTTTTATACGGATATTCCCGCCTGCTTTGTCGAGTGCTTGTACCGCGTTTTGCACAATATTAAGCAGAGCTTGCTGTAGCTGATCGGGATCCATTTCGATATCAGGGATCGAGGGATCATAATCTTGGGTTAGGTCAATATTTTGCGGCAGAGTTAGATTGACCAACTGCAATACCTTATGTACCACTTCGTGGATGTTATAGAGGCTATGCTGGGTTGGTTTTTGTGGCCCTAATAACCGGTCAACCAAGCCTCGTAGCCGATCTGCTTGCTCAATAATAAGGTCGGTAAACTCATTGAGCTCAGGCTCCTTAAGCTCTCGCGATAAAAGCTGCGCCGCGCCGCGCAACCCTCCTAATGGATTTTTGATCTCATGAGCGAGATTTCTCACTAGAAATTGTGCCGCTTGTTGCTGGGCATCTTGAGTGAGTTGTTGGTGGATCCGTCGTTGCTGATCGACCTGTCTTAACTCAAGTAGCGCTTGGCTATTTTCTTGTTCAATTGGGGTTAAGGTGACATCAACAGTATGCTGCTGCCCATCAAGGGTGACGAGCGATACCGTGTTAACCGTAAGCCCCTGATTGTCTCTTATGGCGACTTGTAGCAGTGGCAAGTCGACTGCTAAGGTTTGATAGTGGTTAGGAAAGCTCAGTTCAAGCAGCTTATTGTTACTCACGCCTAAGAGTTGCTCTGTAGCGACATTAGTATAAAGCAGCTCGAGTTCATCATTTATGACCAGCACCGCAGTCACTAAGTGATTGAGCAATAAACCTGTATCCATCTACGACTCCGCCTTATTCAGTTGCACCATTTTGGGACTTTAATTTGGTTGCACCACTATGGTGCACCAAAGTGGTGCGCTCTGCAACTAGACTTCATCGAAGCAATAATGCTAATTATTAAAAAGTAATACTTTGTATTTAAAGGTTTTAATGTATTTTATCGCCTTTATTGTAAGCACTATCTAGCTCTATTTTGTATTGTTCGATGAAGAAATACTTTTCTTGGTGGGGTAGATGCAAGTAGTTTGCCGTCTTGTGTTAGTGCCTTGATAATAAAGCTATGCTCGCCACGATCTATATTGGTCACTCGGAACAAGCCTCTTTGTTGCGCATCTCCATACTGCTTGCCATCCATAAACAGAACAAGTAGGTGAGAGGAGGCGAGTTCTGGCTCAAGCTGCACCGCGATTGAGATCTCGCCTTCGTTACTTCTAATGGTTTCCTCTTCGCTTGGCGAAGTGATACGCATTTTATAATTGACGCGATCAGCCGTCAGTTGGGCGGACTCTGCCTTGATATAAGGCTGGGGAAGTTTTACTTGGTTTTCGGTATTTTTATTAAACTCTACCACTTCGGCATTTTTGACAGGCTCGTCAGAAAAATGAACTTTGCCATCTTCATCTACCCACTTGTATACCGTTGCATGGACCAGCGGGCTAATGAGTAGAGCTAAGATAAGTAAACTGAGGCGCATAGTGGTTTCCTTGATGAACATTGGCTTAGTCAGATTAACGCTTTTTTAACAATAAATCATGAACTTTGTTGCCGCTAACTTATACTGGCTCTTAAGATATTCATGTTAAATATTAGCCACGGCGACTTTTGTGCTACTGTTGAATAGAGAAGCGCACAGCGTACATGGATATAGTAGATATAGGGAATAGGGTGTGAAAAAATCCAATCTAGGCTTTACCTTAATTGAGCTGGTTGTAGTCATTATTGTACTGGGAATTTTGGCGGTGATTGCAGCGCCGAAATTCCTCGATTTAAGAACAGATGCAGAAACATCGGTATTAAAAGGCATGCAAGGTAGTCTAAAGTCAGCGCGAGATCTAGTGGCTGCCCAAATTGCGCTTAGGCCGGAAAATTTAAGTGCTGACAATCGAAGTTTCACGCTTGAAAATGGCCAAGTGATAGAGGTGCGTGGTCAATATCCTGATGGGCGCTGGGAAGATACCTTCGACCAGATTGTTGACTTTGATAGCGTGACATTTGTGACTAATAACCAGTGTACTGAAGATAACTCTGCTACTGCTTGGTGTGCGCGTGAGAGAAATCGTGCTTGGTTTGATAGTCGTGGTTATAGCGCAGAGCGTGGCCGGGGTTTTGTTATTTTTCCGCAGGGTAATAACGTTAATCAGGATGCTTGTTACCTGTATTATTTTACGCCTAATCGCGGCAATGTTGTTGGTTTAGGCAGCTTACCGATAGTTGAATTAGATCTAACCGATTGCAGTTAAGCTGAATAAATTTCGAAGAGGGGTTTATGACAATAAGATTATGGTTAATGTTGACTCTTTTTATCAGTTTCCCATCATTAGCGGCGTCGCCAAGTTTTGACTGTAACAAGGCAAATGGTGAAGTTGAAATACTGATCTGCAACGATGAAGGACTGGCTAAGTTAGATAGACGGCTGGCAAGCGTTTACCACCAAGCCTTGGCTAATATCCCAGCCGCAGAGCAACCTAAGGCGATGCAAAGAGGTTGGATAAAAGGGCGCAATGATTGCTGGAAGTCAGCAGATGTTCGTCAATGCACAGCGCAAAACTACCAAAGCCGCATCATTGAATTGCAGATTGAGGGAGGGTTATTGGAAGTCCCTGCCAGTGTGGTGTTTAATTGCGGTGAGTTCTCACAGATCACTGCCGTTTTTTATACTCAATTAGAACCCGTAACTGCAGTTTTTAGCTTTGATGATCATCAGTTGATTGCCAGCAATGTGATCAGTGCGAGTGGCGCCAAGTATCAGGGGCAAAACTTTGAGTTTTGGGAGCATCATGGCGAAGCTAGCGTTCGCTATTTTGACACTGCAGCGAAATGTAAAATCCGAAAATAATAAAGGCAGCTATAAGCTGCCTTTTTACTTCTTCAAGTAGAACGGGTATAGATTAGCTATTCTCGTACTTTAATTCTATTTCACCCGCCTTAATGCTGTTAGCGTGTTGAGCTAACTGTTTGGCATAGGTGGCGATATGAGGGTATTTCTCCGTTTCACCACTGGCAACTAACAGCTCTACGATGAACGACATCATGATGTCTGCCCCAGTGAGTTTATCTGCAACTAAGTAGCGTTTTCCAGCTAAAGCTTGGTTGACATAGCTGAGAATTTTTTCAGTTTCTACGGCCGCGTAACCTTCTAAGAAATTGGTTTGGCAGCCATCTTTAGCGACAAACATTCTCAGTAGTAAAGGTAATATGGCTGAGCTTTCAGCGAAGTGAAGCCACTGCAGATACTCGACATAATCACTACTGCCTTTTTCTGGAGCGAGCTTACCTGCTGCATGAGTATCAATAAGATACTCGGTGATCGCACCTGACTCGGCAATAACCTGTTGTTTATATTCAATTACCGGAGACTTACCCAATGGGTGGATCGCTTTAAGCTCTGGTGGCGCTAAGAAGGTTTGGCTATCTCGCTGATATGCTTTAACTTGATAGTCTAGTCCCAGCTCTTCAAGTAACCAGATAATCCGCTTTGAGCGTGATTTGTTGAGATGATGCAGAGTGATCATTGGCAGTCCTTTACAAAATATATTGAGCGGCGAACCCAAAAGTACGCCGCTTATAACTAGCGATGGCTATTACTTAAGCTGCTTGATGATCTCATCGGCCACAACTTCAGAAGATGCTGGGTTTTGACCAGTAATGAGGTTGCCATCAACGGCTAAATAGCTCGCCCAATCATCACTCTTACTGTAAAGCGCACCGTGAGCTAGCATCATATCTTCAACAAGGTAAGGTACGATGTCGGTCAGCTGCACAGCAGCCTCTTCAGTATTAGTAAAGCCCGTTACTTTTTTACCGGCAACTAATGGTGTGCCATCAGCAGCTTTGACATTTTTAAGCGCCCCAGGTGCATGACATACCAGGCCGACAGGTTTACTTGCTTGATAAAAGTTCTCTATCAGTGCAATCGAATTCGTATCATTGGTTAGATCCCAAAGTGGGCCGTGACCGCCTGGGTAAAAAACAGCGTCATAATCATCAGCGTTAACTTGTGCAAGCACTTGGGTGCTAGCAAGTTGTTGCTGCGCATCACTGTCCTTATTGAATCTATCTGTCGCCGCCGTTTGAAAGTCTGGTTGCTCACTGCTTGGATCGAGTGGTGGCTGGCCGCCAGCTGGTGACGCTAGGGTGACGTTAAACCCGCTGTCTTTAAAGCGATAGTATGGGCTGGCAAACTCTTCCAACCAAAAACCTGTTTTTAATCCGGTATCGCCTAGTTTGTCGTGTGAGGTTAGTACCATTAATACATTCATTTAATAATCCTTGTTGGTGCTTAATTGTTGTAGGCATAACCCGCTTTACCAGCGGGGTATGCGATAAGTTGATTGCAGTCGAGTTATTATGCTTACAGGTTGCGCTCTAAAATTTTGCGGCTCATGGCGAGATCAACATCTTGCTTTTCGCCTAAAGCTGTCATGCCGTGAGCTTCTAGTTGTTCGATCACTTTGTCGATGCTGCTGGCATCTAAACCATAGTCGGTCAGGCGAGTATTGATACCCATAGCTTCGAAAAATTCGCGTGTTTTAGCGATTGCTGCATCGATAATTTCGTCGTTAGTACCTTGAGTGAGTCCCCAGACACGATCGGCATACTGCAGTAGCTTCTCTGCCTTACCTTCGCGGCGACAATCAAGCATACCTGGCAATACGATAGCGATAGTGCGGGCGTGGTCGATGTCGTAAAGTGCTGTGAGTTCATGACCAATCATATGGGTTGCCCAGTCATGGGGAACACCACGGCCAATTACACCACTAAGTGCCATTGTGGCTACCCACATTAGGTTAGCTCTAACATCAAAATCTTTTGGTTCGCTCAAGGCTTTAGGGCCAAGCTCTATGAGTGTTTGTAGTAAACCTTCTGCAAAGCGGTCTTGCACGGCAGCATTTACAGGGTAGGTTAAGTACTGCTCAGTGATATGAATAAATGCATCTACCACACCGTTGGCGACTTGACGCTCTGGCAGGGTAAAGGTTTTACTCGGATCTAAAACGGAGAATTTTGGATAGACATGATCGCTCATGAATGACAGCTTAGCTTGATACTCTTTACGAGTTACAACGCTGGCGCTGTTCATCTCAGAACCTGTTGCTGGCAGTGTCAGTACTGTACCGAAAGGCATTGCTTGAGTGACTTTTGCGCCCCAGCTTAAAAGAATATCCCATGGCTCACCTTCAAAAAGTGCTGCAGCCGCAACAAACTTAGTACCATCGATAACTGAGCCACCACCCACTGCGAGTAGAAAGTCGATGTTCTGCTGTTTAACTATTTCAACAGCTTGCATTAATGTCTCGTAGGTCGGGTTCGCTTCGATACCGCCAAATTCAACGATTTCACGCTGGCCTAGTGCGGCTTTTACTTCGCCTAACGTGCCAGTTTTCTCTGCGCTGCTACCACCAAATAACACTAATACTTTTGCATCTTTTGCGACTAGGTTGTCCAGTTCCGCAATCTTTCCTTCACCAAAGCTAATGTGGGTTGGATTGTAATAATCAAAGCTGTTCATAATGGTTCCTATCTATCGATGCTTTGCACCGAATGAATATAATTTAGTAGACCAGTCGTCTAGTAAGTAGTTAAAAAATACCCGCCTTAAGCATAGGCGGGGGAGATAAAACTGTTGGCTATTTCAGCGGAGGGATAGGCTGTGCCAACAGGGCTTTGGTGAATTGCAATACGCGTTCGATTGCATTTGGATCACGGGATAACTTATTTTTTAAGCTAGCACCTAACCAAAGCTGATATAAGGTTTCTGCTGTTATGTCTGCTTGCATTGTTGGCAGTGAGCCATCTTCAATACCAGCTTGAATACATCCAGCAAGGCGAGCTATTACTGCCGATGAACCCTTATCAAGCGCAAGACGCATTGATTCAGATAGGTCGGCGACTTCAGCACTTAGCTTAACCACTAAGCACTTCTGGTCGATACTGCAATCGCTCTGTGTTGTTTGCCAGCGTAACCAATAGCTCATCAGTCGATCAAGACCCGACCCATGTCGAGGCTCAAACAATTCATCGATACTGCTAAGGTATCCTTTGAAGTAGCTATTGATTATCTCCTCGCCAAACTGCTCCTTAGATTTGAAGTAGTGGTAGAACGAGCCTTTTGGCACCTCGGCAAATTTTAAGATCTGCGATAAGCCGACATTCGAGAAGCCTTTACTCGAAATAAGGCTATAGCCAGAATCGATAATATGTTGACGTGTTTGCTGAGATTCAATTTTCATGCTTAGTATCTTACCGTGTATTAGACCGGTCGTCTAGTAAGTTTAGTGTTGTTGATTTATCTGTAATGTCTTTAACCTAAGTCTGAGATTGCACTTTAATTTAAACTGTTGATAGTAGAGGGGTTAGTCAACTTGCAACGGTAAGGTGCTACGAGAGAAATTTTGCTTTAGCACTACGGTAGACTCGATACCCGCAATACAATTAAGGCTACCAAGGGATTTTTTTACAAAACTTTCGTAGCTAAGTAGATCGCTCGCGACGATTTTTAAAACGTAGTCATGCCCGCCAGTTACCACTGAACACTCCATTACTTGCTCAAGGTTTTGCATGGCAGTTTCAAAGCGCTCAGCGTGATGGTCGGAATTCTCAGTGAGGCGAACAAATGCATATACCACTACGTTTAGGCCAACCTCTTTTGGCTCTATTTGGGCAGCGTAGCCGCTAATAACACCGCTGCTTTCGAGCTTTCTGACTCGGCGCAGGCAAGGTGTATCAGACATGTTGAGTCGTGAGGCGAGCTCGGAGATTGCAATGCGGCCATGCTTTTGCAAAATAGCGAGAATATTGCGATCTTTGCTATCCAATGAGTCATCCTTTTTATTTGTAGTCTATTTCAACACTATAGCGCTATTTAATGGTGGAATCCGATCTTAAGCTGAAGTTATTCAAAGAAAAATGATGATTTCAACCCAAGAGATGCTGATAGGCTAATTCAACAAAATAATAATAACAATAGGACTCATTAATGACGCTCAATACCCGTGCCTTTGATCACTGGATCCGCACTCGATTTGTCGAAATTAATACCGAATTAGAGCAACTTTATGCTGAGCAGGCAGACCGTGCCAATGTTGAAGGTGTTGGTGAACATCTGAAGCAAGCCTTGGAAGTCGAAGGGCGAGAGATGATTGCGACCCTGCTGGCAGAGGGAAACACCGATGAAGGCTTTGATCATGCCTTTGATCTATTGGGGAATGTAGGTTTGTATATGGCGGCTTGTCGCCGTCATGAGATCACCGAGCCGTCGCGAGAAAGAGTATCACCACTCACTGAAGCATCAGCGTTAGCAATGCACATTGGTGCCTCTATCGGTGTGACGCCAAGATTTGCCACAGCCCATTTAACCACCCATAACAGTGCGCAAAATGGTCTCTATAAACGCTTTACTAACCTGCCTGCGGAAAAGCTATTTGTTGATTACAACACTAAAGGTATTTTGGCGTATAAACGTGCTGCTGATGCGCTAATTAAAATTGAGCCTCTTGGGATTACTCACCCTATTGCTGCTGATTTACTCAAGGTTGCGAAGCAAGCGTTAGTTGATGTTAAAGAATCAAATCAACAGTTATTTAAAAAGCTCGATACTGATGACTTTTTCTATTGTGTAAGACCCTATTACAAGCCATATAGAGTGGGTAGTCAGGTGTATCGTGGTGCCAATGCGGGTGATTTTGCAGGCATTAACGTCATCGATATGTTGTTAGGACTGTGTGAGGCTAATGAACCTGCTTATTCGCAAATGCTGGTGGATAAGTTTTTGTATATGATGCCTGAAGATCAAAGCATTTTGCGTGATTGCATGCGTCGAACCAGCTTTATGGATGAGCTTCTAGCACTACAGCATCTCAATCAGCAACCGTGGTTTACAGAAAATGTAACACTGTTCTTAGAGGTTTGCGCTTTGCATGGTGATACTGCAATTCAACATCATAACGAGCTAGTGAACAAGTACATTGCTGTTCCTTCAAAGAAACTGCAGCAACAGCATATGGACAAGGTGACCGCCAGTGGTCCACCATTACCGGTACTTTTGAATGCATTAGAAAAACTACGCGATCGCAGAGCTGCCGCTGAGCGCAGTGATATCAACACGCGTTATGATGATATTAAGTCGCTCAAAGCCAGTTTAGAGGCGCTTTAATATGAAAGACTTTAAAAACGATTTTATGTTAGCTCCGGGCTGTTACTTATTGAACCACTCAGTGGGGCGGCCACTAAAAACAGCAGAGCAATCTTTTAAACAGCAGTTCTTTACCCCGTGGCAAGATTCAGGTGTAGAACCTTGGGGAGACTGGCTTGGTATTATTGAACGCTTCACTCAGGTGCTATCAACATTGTTTAACGCCCCTGCTAGCGAGTTTTGCCCGCAAGTTAACCTGTCGAGTGCGCTGACAAAGTTGGTGATGTCAGTAGAACGCTTGCAGCAAAATGACGCTGTAGTGTTAATGAGTGAGCTTGATTTTCCGAGTATGGGGTTTGTGCTGAAGAAGGCATTACCTAATGGTTGTGAGCTGCGGTTTATCCCCGCTGAAAGCGACATTACTGACGCTAATGTATGGGGTAGCTATATTACTTCAGATGTTGATATGGTGTTTGTTAGTCATGCTTACTCAAACACGGGGCAGCTATCGCCAATAGAGCAGATTGTCGAAACGGCTAAAGCAAAAGGGGCATTAAGCTTAATCGATATCGCACAGTCAGCAGGGGTTGTACCGCTAGATCTTAACGCGTTGCAGGCCGATTTCATGATAGGTTCTAGCGTTAAATGGTTATGTGGTGGACCTGGAGCGGCTTACCTCTGGGTCAATAATCAACATATCGCAGATTGCCAACCTAAAGATGTCGGCTGGTTTAGCCATGAGAATCCATTCGAGTTTGATATTCATGACTTTCGTTATCATCAAACTGCATTGAAATTTTGGGGCGGTACTCCCTCTATTGCCCCTTACGCCATAGCATCTCACAGCATTGAATATTTTAGTCGCGTGGGCTCGATTGCGCTACGACAACATAACCAACAGTTACTCGATGTTATTACAGAGGAATTAGAAGGCAAAGTGGTTTCTCCTCGCGAGAAAAGCCAGCGCAGCGGTACCATCATTTTAGATTTTGCAGATAAGCAGCAACAAGTCTTACAAACACTAAAAAGCGCTAATGTGAGTGTTGATGTACGGAGTTTGGGAATGCGAGTCTCACCGCATATTTATAATGATGAGGCCGATATCCAGGAGTTCTTGCAACTGGTTAAATCAACATAAAGCTAAGCGACGCTTTTGTTGCATCTATAGGCAGCGAAAGACATCGAGCTAAGTGAAAAGCGCGTAGCGCAGTGATAAAAGCATTGAAACAAATCCGAAGGTCCGCGCTTCTTGGCAATTTTTACTGCGCTATAGGCTACTTGTGGCGAATGACTAAACCCTATAGCCTCAGCTTTATCAAAAGAGCCATAAGCTGCGGCAACAGCAACCTTGAAAGATCATTAAAGTCTAGCGATTAAGTGCACGTAGGTGGGTTTTTCGATAGTCAAACTGTTGGTTTAATCTAGTGATATCACCCAGACTCATTTTCGCGACGACTGTATTGCCTTTATCATCTGATACAAATTTCTGGGCTGTTGCATTTACAAAGTCAACGACATAAACATTGTCTGCAGCTAATGCTTTGGCTGCATCAAGTGCGGCTGTTGCACTGCAATCGTTACACTTTGCCACAGGCGCCATTGCTGCCAAAGTTGATGTTGAGAATAGAAGTGTTGCTAGTATCAATGGAGTCGTAAGGGATGTTTTCATTATTAGTTCCTTCCATAAAACTGTGATTTAGATCACATCTTAGGCGTGCTGCATAATAATTGTCCACTATTTTTTGTGTTTATTTTAAGCTAAGTTGTTGCTTAATATCGGCTTAATTAACCGAGTGCTAATGTTCACTGGGGGAATTAGGATGATTGATATGTTTTTGTCTTTTAAGCGTTAGTTGCCTATTACCTAGTATTAGGTGATAGTTACAGTACTTCAGTATTACAAGGTGAGTTTAATGAAGTTAATCATGTTGTTACTTTGTCTATTCAGTTTTTCAGCGGTCTCCAGTGCGTGGAATACCCAGCAAATAGATGCCAATCTATCATTTCGTGGTAGCGCAGCTGCTGACGGTGTCTTCTGGGTTAGTGGGTCTAAAAATAGCGTATTCCTATCCAAGGATGCAGGGAAAACTTGGCTCGATGTTTCTGTTAAAAACCAACCATTAACTGATTTTCGTGATATTGAAGTGTTTGATGCCAATACGGCGATAGTCATGGGTGCTGGCGAAGGCGAGTTATCTAAACTCTACATTACCGAAGATCAGGGCGCTTCATGGCAGTTATTACTTGAAAACAAACATCAAGCAGGCTTTTTTGATTCGATTGCGTTTTGGGACCGAAATAATGGTCTGTTGTTAGGCGATCCCGTTGGCGGTAGCTTTGTTATTTTGCGTACCCGAGATGGTGGTAAAACTTGGCAACGAATTGCCGAGAAAAAACTCCCAAAAATGCTCGATAGAGAAGTGGCATTTGCGGCCAGCGGTAACACCTTAATGGTCGGTGAGTCTGGCCAAGCATGGTTTACTACTGGCGGTTACAGTAGCTCGATTTATACCTCGCAAGACTTTGGCGAGTATTGGCAACGAACGCATATCCCCTTGTTCGATGACACTCAAACTGCTGGTGGCTATGGGATTTCGATAAATAGTGTTGATGATATTTTTGTGGTTGGTGGCGACTACCAGCAACGGGATAAGCATGATGCCAATATGGTATATTTAAAGAATAAGGTGTGGCATAAAACCCGAAAATCGACACCGGGCCTGCGCACAGCAATGGTTTGTTATCAAGCCACTTGTATCGCGACTGGAAAGCTCGCTACAGATATTTCATTTGACCATGGTTACAGTTGGCAACCGTTGCAGATAGACGGATTAAAACAAGGTTACTATTCGCTGGCTATTGATAACGACACTGTGGTTGCTGCTGGGCATGACGGCAGAGTTGCAGTATTTACCATGCCCCAAAGGCAGTAATTGCCAGGGCAAATTTTTAGCAGCATGAAGATATCATACAAGCCCAAGTGTTTAACTTGGGCTTTGTGTTAGCTTATTGCTAGATAGGTGATAATGGCACCGATACAGGCACCACATACCACTGCAATAGCGAGTATTATTGATTGAGTTCGCAAAGAGACTTGTTGCATCTGTTGGCGGTCGGGAATTGGGATCTGTAACAAATTTTTTTGTTCAACCTCCAGCACTGCACACAAACCCAGTAATGTCTCGCTTGATGCGCTCCCCTCTTTTTCTACTCGCTGAACCGTGCGTAAGCTAATAGCACAAGCATCGGCCAAATGCTGTTGTGTCCAGCCTTTAGATTGGCGCAGTGCTTTTACGGTTATCGCATTAATCTCCATATTTTACTCCGCTAACTCCTTTAGTTTGTTCGATATATCTGGCTTTTAATCAAGCTATAAACTGATGGGCTAACCAGGCTGCTACCCCACCAAAAATGAGCCCAGCGACAAAAAATAGAGATATTAGCTTGAGGGCTGATTTGCCATCCATATTGCGATAGGCCTTGGTTTCTGTAGTGACATACTCGCCATTTTTATAAAGGGCGCAAGCTACAGTGGCAGTCAGAAGACTAGTTACTTGGAATCTCACCTCGTAATCATTACCCATATGGCAGAACTCGTGCGAGCTTTTCATTCCAAGATTACGCTTATCACTCACTACCTCGTCATTAACATAGACGGTTTCTTGGCCTGAATACCCTGAACCGTGAGCAGTAATTCGCACTCCGGCATCTTCAAAATAGTACCAATATCCATTGGTAATCGTGGGCATATCCATAATGCTATCCATTTTATGTCGAGTAATTGAGTTTTCCATAATGTGCTCCTTGCTGTGTTTGCATTTGAATTGCAGCAAGTTGAACACAAATGACTATTGTCTACGCCGTCATCGATATGACAGTCGCACTATAGGCATATGACACTTCGGATGTCATGTTTTTAAGTTGTTGATAATAGTCGCTAAGTTTGGCTTTTCTACTTGTTGTGTATTAGTGCTTATTCACTAATAGCTTCACTCTTATAGCGCTTACCATTTATCCGTTCGATGATCTGTGTAGCATTAAGGTCGTGAATGACATTAATCAATGTCGCTGGGGCGTCGGTAACCGCACCAATAATGACTAAAATTGGGATCACTTCGATAGGTAGCCCAAGGGTAGTGACAATAAAAATTTCACCTAAAAATGCACCGCCAGGTACGCCGCTTATAATAAAGGCGGATAGCACTGAGATAAGTACTGTCAGAGCAAAAACATCGGCGCTAAAATCTAAGCCTAAGATTGAATAGATAAAGACAATCTTCAATGCGGTGGTCATTGAAGCGCCGCCTTTATTGAGATTAACTAACAAAGGCAGGCAGATATCGGCGATCTCCTCTTTTATCCCCATCTTATTTGCTGCACGAATATTGACTGGCAATGTGGCTAACGAGGAGCTGGTACCTAATGCTGTGACCGATGGGTCAACCGCATTCCTCCAAAACTGAGTAACGCCTGTTACTCCACCACCAAGCCATGCGTAAATTGTTGAACCAACAATGAAATAGAAAAAGGCAGCGACAAAGAATAGGCCGATAGCGCGGGCAAAAGTGCTGAGCAGTTCGGTATCTTGGCTGGCCATGGTTGAGGCAAAGTAAGCGCCTAAACCTACAGGCGCGGCGACCATTAATATAGAAACTATTTTCATAATGACAGTATTGAGGCTGTCGAGCATGGCTGAGACTTTCTCACCATCTTTGCCTGATTGACCAATCGCAATACCGGCAATGACTGACATGATGATGAGCGCCAGAATATTAGATTTAGACAGTAAGCCGACAAAGTCATTGGTGGTCAGCAGCCCTACAAAATCCATGTTGCCAGATCCGGCTTCAACCTGTTGATGCAGATCGAGTACCACACCTTGTGCCGGGTCAAAAGCCAATGCTAAACCGACGATCGATACCGCAGGAATAATCGCCATGGCAATAGACACCATGAACAAGGTGATAAGAATGATGCCTAACTTTTTTAAGTCGGTCATGCGTGCAATAGAGGAGGTCACGCTAATGGCAACTAGCGGCACAATGATCATAAACAGTAAATTTAGAAACACTTGGCCTATGGGTTTTAGCGATAAAGCAAACTCTGGTAACACGATACCAATAGCGCCACCAATGAGTAGCGCCGACAAAAGAATCATCGATGAACGATAGGGTTGGAGTTTTTGCCACATAGATGTAAAGCCACTTATTGTTTGATGTCAGAGGACTGACTTATGTTGTGTTTTATCCGTTAAACTAACGAGCCATTAACAGAGTGTCAACCTAGTCAGGGCGAGATAGGCATGGAAATATAAATGTAAAAGGCCTGCGATGTGCAAGCCTTTTATTATGGGCAAAACGGGAATTAGCGTCCTCTACGGCCTTCTCGCGCCACGCCATGCTGGCGAGCGTTACGGGAACGGTTTAGGCTTTCACGGTCAAAATTACGGTTGTTCATCTGCCTATTCATATTATTAGGCCTGTTTAATTCTGTATTTGGTCTAGAAGGCAGCGTGACGGGCTGACTGATATCCCGATTACTAAGCCCTGTTTCAACTCTTTCTCTGGTTGCTGGCGCGGGAGTCCAATTGCCTTTGTCGCGGCTTTGCCACTCACCGTTTAAATCTCGCGCTACGTTGCCATTTTTATCAGCAAAAACATTGTTAGCACGATTCTTGTTATGAGTTGCCTGCTTGAAGTTGCTGTTTATCTTGCTGGCATCGGCATTACGCACACGATTCTCAGGGCGATTGTATAGATTGTTTTTACCGACACGATTACCGGAAATATTGTTATTACGGGCAACCTTATTAGAGATGTTAGTTCGATTGCCAATACTGACGCTATTGCCAATGTTGATGTCGCCAGTGTTTATCACCACTGGGCGTCGGTAACCTCCACCGTAGTATCCGCCACAGCAACGACCCGGGTAATAGTGGTTGCCCCAGCCAGCGCTCCAGCCTACACCGACGCTGAAGAAGCCGTTACTCCAACTTACGCCAACGTTCCAGCCTGTCCAGGGGTTATAGCCGACATGCAGCCCCCAGGTTGGTGGACGAGGGTAGTAGTAACGCCCCCAATAGGGTGGATAATACCAACCTGTGCCATATACCGGTACGCCGTAATAAGGATAAGACCACATATAACCTGGGGTATAACCGACATAGACAACCTCGGGTGTCGAGTCATAAATCTCGACATAAGTGGTGTTGTAAACTGGCGAGCTTGGAGGGATTTTTGCTATTTCATCCGTCGGTACATTATCGGCAACTTTCCATGGCCCTTTAGCAGCTGGTGCAACAAACCAAACAGCATTGTCGACGGCATAGAATTGGCCATTTATTTTCAGAACTTGAGTCGCGGTGTTGACCGCATAAGCGACTTTAGTGCCCGGAATAGCATCAAATTTGGGCTCACCATCATATTCGACGGTAAGCTTAGCTTCACTGCGTTTAATGGCGGCTGTTTGAGGGATTTGGGCGTCAAGCATCGCTTGATCTGCTTCGGTTGTGCCCGCGACGGATACTCTTAGTCCACCAATATCTGACTCGGGCGGAATATCATTAAAGCTTGCAGGAAGTTTGTCAGCACGGACAAAGGCCCAAGGCCCTGCTTCTTTTTTTGCTTGAAACCAGCGTCCTGAAAGTAACAGATACATGTCACCGGAAGAGACCTCTCTTATCCAGGCCGTTTCTGTGTTGCTCACATAAAGTAGCTTACCTTCGGTTAGACTTTTCCACTTAGGTTTGCCGTCGGTTGCTACCAGTTCTGTTGGGATTTTAACTGCTATTACAGCTGGCGCCGTCGCAGAACTTTTTGCTACTGCATCCTCGGGCTTTGGCAGCATCTTCACCAAATCTTCAGGTGGGTACTCAGTGACTTGCCAAGGACCCATAGGATTGTCGGCTGTGTACCAAAAAGTGCCACTGCTTAAGTACATCTTCTTGGTTTGTTTGTTGCGCGCTACGGCAAAGGGAGTGTTTAACGCTCGCTCATAAGGGCTATTTTCGATCTCTCTAAATTGCGGTGAACCATCATAGGAGAGGAGAACTGTAAGCTGCTGACGAAAAATAATGTTAGGCGCATCATTTTTAATATTCTCTAGGCTTTGCTTTTCCTGTTTAGCGTTGGCGAGACTGGCTGACAGGCGCTCCATCGAGATAGTAAAGCTACTAGTACCTATGGATTTTTCAACCACTTCGGTAAAGCGTTGTTCGTCGGCTTTGGTTGACTCTGGCCAGCGAACTTGAGTGACTTTAACATCTCTAACCGTTGCATTTTCTGCGCTCGTGTCAATGCGAGCACTGAACCAAAAAGCTCCAAAAATAGGCTCGTCTCTATCGATAAGTTCTAAAGACATCGCGGCGCGACCTTGCAGGATATTACCGTCTAGTGATTCTGGCTGCGGCTGATACACCACAATGTTGCCTTCTTTAGCGGTCACTTCCTGCGGCCACTCGATAGCGTTAGCATTAAATAGGCCTAGCAACATCAGTGTAAAAACGGCAACAATGAAGCGGCATTGAGCGTAGATCCCGGCAGGCATAGCAGTTCCTTCTTGTGTGACAAATACGGTAAACCTAGTTACTGTCATAACTATAGCTGCTGATCATTGTAGTCGCATTGTACAAAAAAGAAACGCTTGAATTGTAAGCACAAAAAAGCCCTAAGCATTTCTGCTTAGGGCTTATTATTTTGTTCCCGTTAAGCCACTACAGCGGCTTATAGATTACAAGCTGTAGTAAAGCTCGAACTCTACTGGGTGAGTTGTTTGGTTCACACGCTCAACGTCAACTGACTTAAGTTTGATGTAAGAATCAATGAAGTCGTTGCTGAATACGTCGCCACGAGTTAAGAACTCACGGTCAGCGTCTAGGCACTCAAGTGCATTTTCTAGTGAAGTCGCAACTGTTGGGATTTCAGCAGCTTCTTCAGCAGGAAGATCATAAAGATCTTTATCCATTGCTTCACCTGGGTGGATCTTGTTTTGAATACCGTCAAGGCCAGCCATCAACATTGCTGAGAATGCTAAGTATGGGTTTGCCATTGGGTCACCAAAACGTAGCTCAATACGACGTGCTTTTGCACTTGGTACCACTGGGATACGGATTGAAGCGCTACGGTTAGCTGCTGAGTAAGCTAGCATTACTGGCGCTTCAAAGTGCGGAATAAGACGCTTGTAAGAGTTAGTTGATGGGTTAGCAAATGCGTTAATTGCACGCGCATGCTTAATGATACCACCGATGTAAAATAGTGCTGTTTCGCTCAATCCACCGTACTTGTCACCAGCAAAGATGTTAACGCCATCTTTAGCTAGAGACTGGTGAACGTGCATACCGCTACCGTTGTCACCAACGATTGGCTTAGGCATAAACGTAGCAGTCTTGTTGTAAGCGTGAGCAACGTTATGAATAACGTACTTAAGTACCTGAACTTCATCAGCCTTAAGCGTAAGAGTATTAAAGCGAGTCGCAATTTCGTTTTGACCAGCAGTTGCTACTTCATGGTGATGCGCTTCAACAACTTGGCCCATCTCTTCAAGTACTAAACACATAGCACTACGGATATCTTGTGACGAATCAACAGGAGCGACTGGGAAGTAACCGCCTTTAACACCTGGACGATGACCTTTGTTGCCATCTTCGTAGCTTGTACCTGAGTTCCAAGCAGCTTCTTCTGCATCTACTTTGTAGAAACAGCCAGACATGTCAGCACCATATTTAACATCGTCAAATAGGAAAAACTCTGGCTCTGGACCAATCAATACAGTATCTGCGATACCTGTAGAGCGTAAGTAGTCTTCCGCTTTCTTAGCAATTGAACGAGGGTCACGGTTGTAACCTGTCATAGTGCCTGGGTTTAAGATGTCACAACGAATGTTAGCTGTTGTCTCTGCTGTGAAAGGGTCAAGTACGAAACTTGCAGCATCTGGCATTAATACCATGTCTGATTCGTTAATGCCTTTCCAGCCTGAGATTGAAGAACCATCGAACATCTTACCGTCTTCGAAAAAGTCTTCATCAACCTGATGGCTAGGAATTGAAACATGTTGCTCTTTACCTATGGTGTCGGTAAAACGCAAATCAACAAACTTAACTTCTAATTCTTTTAGTTGTTGTAAAACTGATTCAGCTGACATTCTAAAGTCTCCGAGTAGGGTAAAGGGTTATCCCTTGTTCTTATCTTAATGTTTAGCGCATAGTGCGATTCTGCTTTGTTTAAAGCGAGAGTCATGCCAAACATGTAACTAATTGATATTAATCAATTATGACTAAGTGGCAAAACTAACCTTGTCGTTTTTTGCACTTTAATGGTGCGCCCGACGGATCATTTTGGTGCATGCGACATAATTGTGCAATTTGATCTGTTACCTATATATAAATAACGGCTCAAATTGCAAAAGCTGACGCCAAGAATAACAAGCAGGAGGATTTTTTATAGGGGGTAAGTCAAAGAAAACTCGACCGAATATAGATAAGTGTTATTTAAATACAAGACAGTTTAGACCTTAGAAGAACATCGATACTGAAATGGTCGATTAACGGGCATGATGGTAAAAACACGGAAAAGGCCAATGAAACAGGATATTTGGTAGCAGAAAGACTAAAAATAACCCCAAACAACTGAAAATTGCAGAGTAATAGAGAGCGAGAATATAATTAATGTCAGTAAAGTGATTGATAAAAAGTGTATATAAAGCGGGCGTTATGGTGGAGAAAAGCAACGGGCAAGCGTTATTTTTAACGATTGGTTAAAAATAATCCTGTGAGATACTCGCTACCTAGAGTAGAATGTCACGCTTTTTATTGCAACTACTATACTAGTTTGGTTTAGCAGTTGTCAGTACCCCCCTATATTTTTATACCGATGGTAAGAGGTTTAGCCGTGTTAGAGAATTTACGTAACATCGCCATTATTGCACACGTTGACCATGGTAAGACTACCTTGGTTGATAAGATGCTGGCGCAGTCAGGAACCCTTGAGTCTCGAGGAGAAGCCACTGAGCGGGTGATGGATTCAAATGATCTTGAAAAAGAACGTGGTATCACGATTCTGGCCAAGAACACTGCCATCAAGTGGAACGATTACCGTATCAACATCGTTGATACCCCTGGTCACGCCGATTTCGGTGGTGAGGTAGAGCGTGTTTTATCTATGGTTGACTCAGTATTGCTACTAGTTGATGCAGTAGATGGTCCAATGCCACAAACTCGCTTCGTGACTAAGAAAGCATTTGCTCAAGGTCTTAAGCCAATCGTTGTTATTAACAAGATTGACCGTCCCGGCGCACGTCCTGATTGGGTTATCGACCAAGTATTCGACTTGTTTGACAACCTAGGCGCAACTGACGAGCAGTTAGACTTCCCAATCGTTTATGCTTCTGCACTAAACGGTTTTGCAACGTTAGATCCAGACGAAACTAGCGAAGATATGACTCCGTTATTCGAAACTATCGTTGAGAAAGTTTCATCTCCTGATGCTGATGCTGAAGGTGATTTCCAGATGCAAATCTCGCAAATCGATTACAACTCATACGTGGGTGTTATCGGTATTGGTCGCATCAAGCGTGGTAGCGTTAAAACTAACCAACAGGTCA
This sequence comes from Shewanella sp. c952, assembly GCF_019654975.1. Taxonomy (GTDB): domain Bacteria; phylum Pseudomonadota; class Gammaproteobacteria; order Enterobacterales; family Shewanellaceae; genus Shewanella. The sequence goes on along the minus strand of NZ_BPEW01000019.1, from coordinate 53,399 downwards.
CTATTATTGGTGCTGATGGTAAGAAACGTAATGGTAAAATGGGCCAAGTATTAGGTTACATGGGTCTTGAACGTCACGAAGTTGCTGAAGCTAACGCGGGTGACATCGTTGCAATTACCGGTCTTGGTCAACTGCAAATTTCAGACACGATCTGTGCGCCTACTACAGTAGAAGCGTTACCAGCATTGTCTGTTGATGAACCAACACTAACAATGACTTTCCAAGTCAACACATCTCCATTCGCAGGTAAAGAAGGTAAGTACGTAACTTCACGTAACATCCTTGAGCGTTTGCAGCAGGAGCTTGTTCATAACGTAGCACTACGTGTTGAAGAAACCGAAAGCCCAGATCGTTTCCGCGTATCAGGCCGTGGTGAACTTCACCTTTCAATCTTGATTGAAAACATGCGTCGTGAAGGTTACGAGCTAGCAGTATCTCGTCCAGAAGTTATCGAAAAAGAGATCGATGGCGTCATGTCTGAGCCGTACGAAAACTTGACTGTTGATGTTGAAGAAGAGCATCAAGGTAGTGTTATCGAGAAGCTTGGCATCCGTAAGGGTGACATGAAAGACATGCAAATGGATGGTAAGGGTCGTGTGCGTATCGACTTCATTATCCCTAGCCGTGGTCTAATCGGTTTCCAAACTGACTTCATGACTGCCACTTCAGGTTCTGGTCTTATTTACCATTCATTCGACCATTACGGTCCAGTGAAAGGCGGCGATATTGGTCAACGTGCTCGTGGCGTATTGATCTCTAACGCAACAGGTAAAGCACTGACATTTGCATTGTTTAACCTTCAAGCACGTGGTCGTCTATTTATTACCCACGCTGCAGAAGTTTATGAAGGTCAAGTCGTTGGTCTACATGCCCGCGCTAACGATCTTACAGTTAACTGTTTGAAAGGTAAGCAGCTTACCAACATGCGCGCATCAGGTACTGATGAAGCACAAGTACTAACTCCACATATCGACATGACACTTGAGCAAGCGCTTGAGTTCATCGATGATGACGAGCTAGTAGAAGTAACACCGCTGAACATTCGTATTCGTAAGCGTTACTTGAGCGAAAACGATCGTAAGCGTCATAACCGTACTTCTAAAGACGCAAAATAATTTGCTGCAGCTTATGCTGCGCAGTTAGTTAGTTTGTTTGAAGCATAAAGTTATAAAAGCCCTGAGCATGAAAATGCTCGGGGCTTTTTTATACATGGATGTATTTATCCCCGAAGTACAGGATGTACTACAAGGGGGTTTATGTCTGGAACATTTATGCCAGTACCCATGGATGGGTAGTGCTGGTATTTATACATGGCCACAAATGTTCCATTCATTTATTGGCATTCCCTCCTTGACCCACAGGGATGTGGGGAATGCCTAAGTGATATAGGGAATATCATAGGCCTTTGGCGGTCAGATGTATTTATCCCCGAAGTACAGGATGTACTACAAGGGGGTTTATGTCTGGAACATTTATGCCAGCACCCATGGATGGGTAGTGCTGGTATTTATACATGGCCAACACTTTATGAGTAAGAGTGTTCCATTCATTTATTGGCATTCCCACCTTGACCCACAGGGATGCGGGGAATGCCTAAGTGATATAGGGAATGTCATAGGCCTTTGGCGGTCAGATGTATTTATCCCCGAAGTAGAGGATGTACTACAAGGGTTTGTATCTGGAACATTTATGCCTGCACCCATGGCACCTGAAATATTACCGATATTGCTTAGTATTTCTAAATCCATTTAGTCATGGGGAGTGTTGGTATTTATACAAGCCAAGAAGTGCGACCCTTCGAGTTCGAAAGATCAGCAGCTTCAAGGCGATTTGTTGATAATTGATGGCTACTCTTAAGATCAACGTGCTGTATAGAAGGAGGAATTCCCCCTATAAAGTACGTTCTCGTTAGTTGTTAGCTGTCAGTTGCAGCTATTGGCGTTGACTCTGGATTTATCGGTTTTTGGCTTGCAAGTCTGCGCCATAACCACTCCAGTGGTCCTTGATTGAAATACTTAAGGTAGATACTGGCTAGCATGACTTGGAAGATAGAAAAGCCAATGGCAATCAACATGTACTCTGGGCGGTCGAGAGTACTCGTTAATGTTGGTGCAAAATGGCGAAACAGCAGTACCCCGCAAACTGACTGTAGTATGTAGAGGCTAAATGCTAGGCGACCGACTTTCTGTAACGGAGCCAATACGTTTGCACGGTTTTGGCATAGTTTTACCGCCAGATGAAGATAAATGAGCGCCATCGGAATAGCACTGGCCATCACTATGGTTATAGACAATGAGACCAATTTAGGATCTGCGGCAAGTGAACATAAACTATCGACAGCAGAAAGTAGTAAGGTGCTTAGGGCAAACACCACTAGCTGTTTTTGACTAAAGCCTTTTTCAAATACACCTTTTCGATACAACATCACTCCTAATAGCATTAAACCTGCAGCCATCCACATAGTCGTGAACGGAGTGATAAATAGTAGTCCAACAAAGATGATAAATTGCATCATTAGTTGTTCACTGTAGGCTGCAGACCAAATCGATACGTCCTCTTCAAAAAGGGCTGTGCCACGGATAATAGGCTCTTCTGGTGCAAATAAACTGATTATGGTCATGAGAAATAGTGGGATAGTGATGAACATAACTGATTTCTTTATCAGTTTACGATTATCGAGCTTAAGGTAGCAAAGTGCCACAAACCCACCGAGGGCATAGGTAAACAGTATGTCACCGTACCAGATAAATACGGCATGGATCGCGCCAAATAGTAGCAGCCATTTTAATCTGGACTTCATGGCTTTGTATGCGTCTCCACCTTGAGTCGACAACTTATCGTATTGAATGGCTAGCCCGACACCAAACAGTATTGAAAAGAGGCTAATGAATCTACCTTCTAGAAAAAAGTTACTGAACAGCATTGTTAAGGTGTCATGCAGTGGGACACTTTCATGATCGGCATAGCCCAAATAGCCATTACCAAAGAAGTAGATGTTGATAAATAAAATGCCCAGCACTGCTAGGCCTCTAATCGAATCGATATTAGCGTTGCGGGCGGGCTCAAGCGACAGCTTATTGCCCTGTAGTGACTGTTGTTGTAATTCCATCTTTGATAAAGCTTCCATGTTTGTAAGAGCTGATTACATTATCAGCGCCAACTTAAAAAGGATATTATCAAACTGAATCAATTAGCCTTTTTCATGTAAATGTTTAAAACAAAAAAAAGGCAACCCATATGGATTGCCGTAAAAGGTGTTCAATTTGGAGTGCGCTAGCGTCGAAACTGAATCTGGTGCCAAACCTAACTAGGAATGTGCAGTTGGGATGATGAACAAAACAAGAAAACAAATATTTAGCAAAGCATTTTACAGTGGTTAGCTAATAAAATTGGCGCGTAAACATTGGCCTCATATAATCAGAGTGCGAAAGTTTTAGATGGTTCCAACTTTCTCCATTAACAAAAATTTAGATTTAAAAAAGGGCAACTCATAGCGATGAATTGCCCAATAATTTTTGCTTTAGCAAGTCGCTTGCTAATGACCTATCGAGTTTAAATGCTGGATCAAATACATCCTCGTTTCTGTTGGAGTCTGGCTAACCCAGAAACCACTTAGATAGGCGATAAGTGGGATTAAAAACAGTAGCACTATTAAGCCAATGGTAAGGCCTCGTGCTGACAACTTAATGCCATTGCGAGTGCTAAGGTGTAATGCCTCTGGTTTCGGGCAAGCAGACACGCACCTCATACAGGCTTGGCATTCGTCTGAGCGAACATTGAGCTGAGTATGCACGCTAATATTCGCCGGACAAGCACGAGTGCACTTATCACAGTTCATGCCTTTACTTTCAATCAAGCAATGCTGTGTGCTGCGGCGGATTTTAAAGGGGCTTAGAAAGCTAACTAGCCCCAGTAGTGCGCCATAAGGGCAGATGTAACGGCAAAACCCTTGTCGACGCCATGCCGACAGACTCAAGATAAAGCCGAAACACAGCAGCGTGACTAAGCCTGGAGTGATAAAAAACAGCGCCATTTTGAGATCAGCTATCTTGTGGTAATTACTATTTAAATAGCCTGGGATACCAGCAGCAGGCATTCCTATAATAATGTATAGCAAGCCAGCTAAGATTAGATACTTGAGCATTCTTAGCGGCCAATCCAACCATGCAGGTGGCAAGTATTCAGCTTTGATAAAGCGCTTTCTGAGTTTATACAGGTACTCTCCAGCGAGTCCAAGTGGGCAAGCCCAGCCGCAAAATGCACGTTTACAGAGCAAGCCAGTTAATAGCACGACGGTGAGCATGACTGCGGCAGCAGGGTGGGTTTGATCCCATATACCCAGTGTCACGATGGCTTTTAGTTCGATGCCGCCTGCAATGGGCAGGAAGGCGTCGCCCACATCTGGGCGCATTAGCCATGGGGTCACGCCAGCTTTGAGCAGTGCACTGTTCACGGCAAATTGCACCCCAACCAGCAGCATCGACAGTGCCAGCAGATGTTGGACTCCTTCACGAAGGTTATTGCTCCTCATATCGCCCTGAGCGACTTGAGGCTGGAACTTGTTAACTAAGCCTATGATGATGACTGCAATCGCGAGAGCAGCTATTAGGGGCCAATATAGACTCGATAAGATAGCGGCTGAAACGAGGACTCCGCTTGCTGCTGCTCCCCATTTTTTGCCACTCCAATAAAGCAGGCTAACACTGTAGGTGAGTGCTAATGTAAGCGTTAAGGATTCGATAAAGCTCATAACGGTGTCTGTTCAATAATGATTGATACTATTGTGAAACTTTTTAAATGGAGAAGTTCTAGCGGTGTGCGTATGTTGTGAGGGAGGTTGTAAACTGAAGTTTAAATTATGAAAAATACAGCGGTAAGTCACAAGTTTGGTGCCTAAGCCTGCAGGCTTAGGAACCTCACTTTAGACAGCGCTTATTTGCCTTCTAAGGTCGCAATAAACTTAGTAGACTCATCAATTGATTTATTCATCTCTTTGATAAGACCTGAGATGTCAGTTTGCAAACTCGTAAACTCACCCTTGATAGCACCAATTGCTTGGGCGTTAAGGTTATGCTTTAAGTACAGCATATTGTCTTTCATTGCTGTGAGTACTGGTGGCATTTTACTTTCAGCGCGACGCATACTTTTGACGAGCTGAGTATATGAGCGGCGAGTCTCTTTTAGCTTAGATTCGCTATTACGACGCAAGCTAGCTTTACTTATCTCACCTATTTCGGTCTGCCATTCATCGAAAAGGGCTTCGGCTACATCTTCAACTTTATCAATACGGTTAGTCACATCATCGGCGGCATCTTGGGCTGACTCATACTCATCCTTGGCTTTATTGTAAGCACTTTCTAAATCGCCACCGTCATGATTAAGCAGTGCCTGCATCTCTTCAAGTGCAGAGCTAAACTGCTCTTGTGCTTCCTCTTGAGACTCTTTAGCGTCTTCAACTCGATCGACCATGATATCGCGTTTATGGTAACCGACTTTTTCCATCGCACCATAGTAAGCGCTTTGGCAGCCAGTCAATAACAAGCTGGCGCTAACAATGGCAACCGATAATATTTTCTTCATCTTATTCAATCCTGAAAGTGATTCTAAAATTTAGGGGCTAGACTTAAATACACTAGTTGGCGCGAAATCTAGCCGCATCGATAATACTCCACAGATGAGCAATACCGCCGATAATCGCAGGGAAGATCAACCACCACATGGCATAACCGACTACCGCGACAATACAAAACACCAATGCCGCTAATATGCGACCTTGTACTAATTGCCCAAGACCGGGAAAGAAAAAGCTTGCGATAGCGGCGATAACATTGCCTGCGGAACCTTGTTGAGACATCAATTCAATCCTTATACTTGTAAAGAGAAGGTTATAAGCTTTATTGTACCAATATAGATCTAAATAAATCATTTATAGTCGTACATATTTGGTACAACTTTAACAGAATCAAGAGTAACAAGTGAAAAATAAGATAGCAGTAAATCAATTTCGGTCTTTTTTGTGGAGTATTTGGGCATTTTTTTTACATTTGCTGCGCCGCTTTAAAGAGGATCAAGTCAACATTAAGGCAGGACATCTTGCTTACGTCACTTTGTTGTCTTTAGTTCCAATCGTTGCGGTGATGTTTTCTATGTTGTCGGCATTTCCGGTTTTTGCCGGTATACGGGGTCAGTTAGAAGGATTTGTTTATGACAACTTCTTACCTGCTGCTGGGGATACGGTACAGATCTATATTAATGAGTTTGTTGATAACGCGTCTAAAGGGACGACCGTCGGTATTGCCGCTTTGGTTGTGGTGGCGCTAATGCTGATTTCTGCAATAGATAAGTCACTCAACAGTATTTGGCGTACTAAAGAGAAGCGTCAGGTAGCCGTGTCTTTTTCTATGTATTGGATGGTGCTGACACTTGGGCCTGTATTAGTCGGGGCGAGTCTGGTTGCGACTTCCTATTTAGTGTCGCTTAAGCTATTTAATGACTCAGAGCTGTCTGGTGTGGTGCCATTAATCATCGAGCGCTTGCCGATGATGTTCTCTGTCGCGGCATTTTTGCTGCTCTATATGGTCGTGCCAAATAAGAAGGTGAAGTTTTTCCATGCACTGTTGGGAGCGATTGTCGCAGCAATGTTGTTTGAGTTGGGTAAAAAAGGCTTTGCATTTTATGTGACTCAATTCCCTAGTTATGAAGCTATTTACGGTGCATTAGCGGTGATCCCGATTTTGTTTGTTTGGGTATATGTTTCCTGGATCATCGTGTTAGTCGGTGCCGAAATTACCGCTGCAATGCCTGAATATTTACGTGAGCGTCAGATCTCGAGAGCGGCTCGGTTAGCGGAAGCGGCTCAGTTAGAGGAATTGGATTTAGCGACAGAAAGAACAGAGCAAGCTGCAAAACAGACGAAACCGACTGCTGAAGACGGAGCTTAAAAAGGTGGAGTGTCAGTCAATATCACGGGACTGGCTGACTGTTGGTGATGGGCATGAACTCTACGTCGCTCAATATGGCAATGTAGATGGGATCCCGCTGTTATATCTGCATGGCGGTCCTGGAGCAGGCTGTTCAACCGAAGAGCTCGTTTTGTTTGATCTGTCGGTATACCGAGTCATTTTTATGGACCAAAGGGGGACTGGACTGTCGCGGCCTAGAGGTGAGCTTAGGCACAATAACGTGAGCAAGCTACTCACGGATATAGAACAGGTTCGACAATGGCTGGGCATATCAAAATGGACTCTAGCTGGAGGCTCTTTTGGTGCAACGCTAGGGTTGTTATACGCAGCGGCGTACCCTGCGAGGGTCATCGAACAGGTGTTGTGGGGCGCGTTCATTCCTAGCGAAGAGAGTATCCAATGGCTGTATGGCCAACAAGGGGCTGCGCGGTTATTTCCATCTGAGCAGCTTGATTTTAGTGTTGTTGCAAGCTCCGATAAGCAGCAGCTTTTTTCATGCTATAGAGATGGGCTAGAGCATCAATGTACTAGCGTTCGCAAGGATTTTACTCGTCGTTGGCTCCGTTGGGAAATGGCTTTGGCTTACCCAGGTTGTAAGCAATATAAGGAAAATACAAATCTCAGTCAGGTGTTAGCAAGCATCGAGCTTTATTATGTGGCTAATAATTATTTTGCTGCTTTTGAACAACTATGTGATTCATTGGTAAATATTCAGGCGCGAACCGTCATTATACAAGGAGAACTAGATTGGGTTTGCCCGATTGGAGTGCTATTAAGCTTTTTACAAAATCACAAAAACCAACACATTAACTTGGTGGAAATTAAAGGCGGTTACCATGCCTTGGCTGATATAAAAATGACTAGAGCCGTGGTAAGCGCGATTCGGGAAATGGCCCAAATAATAGAGAAAGGAAATAAGCATAAATGAGAAAACTAATAATCATAGCTTTAATGTTAGGGCTGACAGCATGTGCAGCAACAGAGAGTAATACAGACGTTGAAGTAACGACTAAAGCCCCTGATAGCGTGACTCTTGGTGATATGACGGATGCAGAGGCAACCGATAAACTTCTAGAAGCGCTATTGAGTAAAAGTTATTTAGCGAAGAAAGCGGGTCCTAATGGTGTAGCTGTGGAGTTTGATAATAGCCAGTTTATCTTACAACCGAGCATTAATCCTGAAGGGATTGACCGCATTTTAATGAACCGTTTCTATGCTATTCACCCTAAGTATGTCGGTAGTAAAGAGATATTAGTGATGATTGGTACCCTTAATCAGAAACTTAACTTTGCTAAATTTGTCGTAAGAGAGCGAGGGGCAGTGATCCAAGTGCAAGGTGCGGCAACCTTTGTTGATACCATTAGCATGGAAGAGATCCGTCGTTTTATATTGTGGACCGATGAAGGTTTACGTCAGGTTGGCAAGTCGCTACCTGAGGGCTCGGAAGATGTGATTAAACCTATCCCAGTAATGCAGAATATTCAGTCGATTTAAATAAGGCTCAAGGAAAATAAAGCCTAGGAGCAGAAAGCTCTAGGCTTTAGGCAAGGCTAAGAAAGGTCTTAGAGAACGCTAAGACAAATGACCTTACGGGTGTGACTTGGTTACATACGGAACTTTGCGCTTACGAAAAGTATGTCTCTTCTGTAGGTTGGGCTTTAGCCCATCAATTGTTTTTAGGATTTGTCGGCATAAATGCCAACCTACAGAATGCTGGAAAACTATTTTCCGTAAGTGAATTTGCGATCGTTCAGTTATCCGTAAGCGAAGCATTCGTCTTCGCTTTTTTATTTAAGTTATTAATTTTTAATGGAGAGAGTGTAAGTGATTGCCTTAATTCAACGTGTAAGTGAAGCTAACGTAGTCGTTGATGGTGAAACCATTGGAGAGATCGATAAAGGTCTGCTAGTGCTATTAGGTGTGGAGCGCGAAGATGATTTAGCAAAAATGGAAAAACTTGCGACTAAGGTGATGAGTTATCGAGTCTTCTCCGATGAAAACGGTAAAATGAATCTCAATTTAGCGCAAGCTGGCGGCAGTTTATTAGTGGTGTCGCAGTTTACCTTAGCGGCAGATACTGGTCGCGGTTTACGGCCTAGCTTTTCGGGGGCAGGAACACCAGATCAAGCGCGTGAGCTTTACCAAGCTTTTGTTGATTTTTGTCTATCGAAAGGCGTTAACACACAAACTGGTGAATTTGCCGCTGACATGAAAGTCTCTTTGGTCAATGACGGCCCGGTTACCTTTAATTTGCAGGTATAGTGATTATGCGAAACCTGGCTTTTGACGAAGATAGCTTACTAAAGCAACTGCAAAGCACTTGGTATCAGACGATCCCCGTTAGTCAGTTTATGCAGATCACTCCTCTCAGTTTTTCTGGCCATAGTTTTAATGTTACTGCACCATTAACCCCCAATGTTAATCTGCATCAAACTATGTTTGCCGGTAGTATTTATACGCTTATGACCCTGACGGGTTGGGGGATGGTTTGGCTGCAACAACAACTTGCTAAGGTTGAAGGTGATATCGTACTGGCGGATGCCAATGTTCGTTATATTGCCCCTATTACTGCAGATCCTGTTGCCAAAACAGAATGGATAGATACAGATCTATCAGCATTGCAACGTGGTAAACGAATTCGAGTCAATTTATCTATAGAGCTTTGGTGTGCTGATAAACTGTGTGCCGTATTTGATGGTCGTTTCGTCAGTCTACCGAAAAGCAGTGACTAAATTTTTCACACAAAAAAGCGGCACTAGAAGCATGCCGCTTTTAAAATCTTTAGTCTTTTACTTTGCTACAAAGTCATCCATTAAAATTACACCTAACGGCACTCCGCCACCCATGTTGTCAACGGCAGCTACACTGTAGATCCCGCCAGCCATTAAGCTTACTGGTAATGGCCCAATAGCAACGGTCTTGCTGTCGTGAGGAGTCACACTTACCACATAGTCACCCGCGGTGATTGATAGAGCTCCTGAAGTTGCCATAAAGGGTACATCACTCAAGGCCGGAGTCGCATCACTGATATCGTCAGTGGCTGTTAGATAGATATCTACATTACCCGCTGAGTACGAAGTATGGGCGACATTAAGCTTGGCTGCGGTTGCTATTCTACGTGGGCTTTCCATCACAATTAACGGTGAAATGTCCGAATCAGTTAGTGAACCGACTGCGTAAGCTGAGTAGCTCATGCCCTGTTCTAAGGTCACTTCCGCTGCATCGATAACAACCACTGAATTATCGGCATCAGCGGCAACCGTCACTGTGTGGTCGCCTTCTGGTACATTTAAAAAACCAGTAACTTGTTTAAATGCGAGCATATCAACAGCAGGTGTCATGCTGCCATCTAAGAACACATCAACAGCGGGAGCATCGGCGACAGCATGAACAACACGTAGGTCGGCCCCAGCATCTTTGTCTTGAATTAGTACCTGTCCCTCAGGCAATGCTGCAAGCAGCGCGACAGGTGATGAGCCGCTCCATACATTGGTGATCGCCGTGAGCAAATAATCAGTCTGAGACATTAGCGTTACGTTGCCTGAGTCATATACCACCGCTTTTTGATCCGCAGCGGTGATACGGATTTGATATTCACCCGCAGCAAGCTCAATTTGATCTGTATATGCCATGTAATCTAGTGAAAGAGTCGGGGACATCATGCTGATATCTGCATCGACGCCTGTAACGTACACATCGACTTCACCTACACCAACGGTGCCGTGCAGTACTTGAACTCTGGCGTAATCAGCAGCGATATCAGCTTTGGCATTTTCGATTAGGGCCAGATCTAATGTATTCCCCGCTACGCTGCCGACTGCAACCGCTGTGTATTCCATATCAGCTTCAGCATCGAGGAATGCAGTGAATACCTCTTGGGTTTCATCACCCGGTAATTGAGCATCGATTGCAATATTGTATTCTGCTGAAGTTACTTGCAATAAACCTGAAGACTGAGCGTAATCGACATCTTTGAGTAACTCGCCGCCATTGGCTAAAATGTTAACCACTGGTGCATCTGCACTGGCATGAATGATGCGAACCTGCGAGAAAGTGTCGGGTTCAGGTAAAACTACTGCTTTATTGTCATCGTCACTGCTACATGCAGTTAAGGCCAGAGCTGAAATTATTAAGGCGCTAGGATATAAGCGTTGCATAGCATTTCCCTTGTTGTGTTTGGTTTCTATTCGCTATACGGCCTTTAAAAAAATAACGATCACAATTTTGTTACATATTGCATATCTTTAGTTGTTCTTTTGGGGCTGATTTATTGAGTATGTTGATGTTTATGCAGATGAAAAAAATTATTATTTTTTTGAGGATTTTTTGTTGAGGAGAGAGTTTTCTAGGTGTGTGGAAGCTTACTTTGGCTTGATAGTGATAAAGCCGCAAAGATCACGGCATCTGATTTGGGCAACGGGTTAACGTTTTGGCTCACAGGCGAGTAGATCTTTAAGTGCACCTGCGTTGACTACGCTTGGAAGGCCACTTGCCGATAGAATATCGCAGCCCTTTTGTGCTCTGATCCCTGCGCCGCAATAGAGTAAAAATATCTGCTGAGGATTGCTAACGCGAGCAACCCAAGTAGCTAAAGTATCTAGCGGAACATTAACCGCTTGTGGTAGATGCCCGCCTGCAAACTCTTGTGGGCTGCGCACATCTATTACAGTAGCGCCTTGCTCAATCAGTTGCCAACATTTATCACCAGGCTCACAATGAGACAGTTTCGACAGTGTAACTTTAGACATAAATTTTTCTCTCGTTGTGACGTCAATAATAGTGAGTCTATTAAAACTTATTATTAGACTTACTTCAATAAGATTTTACTAATCAACGTTTTTGAGAAAAAGCCACCTAGAAGGAGGCATCGTCTTAGGATTAACTAGACCACTTTTTAAAGATGAGAGAGGTGTTGATGCCACCAAAGGCAAAGTTATTACTCATGACATAATCAGTTTCAATCTGTCTAACATCATCTTTGATATAGTCGAGTTGACCGCAATCGGGATCAATCTCTTTCAGGTTTAATGTCGGTGCAAACCAACCTTGATTCATCATCTCAACACTAGCCCAGGCTTCAAGCGCCCCGCAAGCACCTAAGGTGTGTCCGGTATAACTTTTTAACGATGATATCGGCTGTGAGGCGCCAAACACTGCATGAGTCGCCTGCGTTTCGGCAATGTCACCGCGATCTGTTGCTGTGCCGTGTGCGTTGACATAGCCAATCTTATTGGCTTCGATATCAGCATCTTTGAGTGCCAACCTAATGGCTTTCTCCATGGTATCAGCATTTGGCTGGGTGACATGTAAGCCATCAGAGTTGGTGCCAAAACCGACAATTTCTGCGTAGATTTTTGCGCCGCGAGCCTGTGCATGTTCAAGCTCTTCCAGCACTAAGGTACAAGCGCCTTCTCCAATCACTAATCCGTCACGCTGTTTATCAAAAGGTTTCGGTGTTGCTGCTGGGGTATCATTTAAGGTACTGGTGGCAAACAGGGTATCGAACACCACCGCTTCTGTTGGGCAAAGCTCTTCGCCGCCGCCCGCGAGCATCAGATCTTGCTGGCCATATTTTATCGCTTCATAGGAGTAACCTATGCCTTGACTGCCAGAGGTACAAGCGCTACTAGTGGTATGCACCCGACCTTTTAAACCAAAAAATACTCCGACATTCACTGCGGTAGTATGCGCCATCATTCGAATGTAGCTGGTGGCAGTGACGCCAGACATATCGCCAGTTTTCAACATATCACCAAAGGCGATAATAGGATCTGTACTGCCGGTAGATGAGCCGTAGGCTATTCCCATCGCGCCAGAAGTGACGACTGGATCGTCTAGTAGATTGGCATCAATCAGTGCGAGCTCACTGGCGCGAGTTGCCATGATGGATACTCGTCCCATGGAGCGAATTTTTTTACGTGAATAGTGCGCTGGCTGCTGGAAATCGGTAATTGGCGCTGCTAAACGGGTATTTAGGCCATCAAATTTATCCCACTCATCAAGCCTAACAACACAGTTTTTCTGTGCTTTTAGGTTCGTTGCAATGGTTTGCCAGTCGTGGCCTAGAGCGGTTATTCCACCTATACCTGTAATCACGACTCGACGTGGCAGGTGGCTCATATCATGCCTCCATTGACCGATATAACTTGGCGAGTGATATAGGCTGCGTCATCTGACATTAAGAAGTTAGCCAGTCCTGCTATTTCAGAGGCTTTACCCATACGTCGCATTGGTACAATAGAGTTGACCATATCCTTTGGAACGTCTGACACCATATTGGTCTCGATAAGTCCAGGCGCGATGCAGTTAACGGTAATTTTACGTTTAGCTAACTCAAGTGATAGCGCTTTAGTTGCACCGATAATGCCCGCTTTTGAAGCGCTATAGTTAACTTGGCCGCGGTTACCTGCAATACCGGATACTGAAGCCATGGTGATAATGCGTCCGCCTTGCCTTGCTTGTACCATCGGCATCACTGTTGGATGGATAACATTATAAAAACCATCAAGGTTGGTATGCACTACGCTGTCCCACTCTGACTCTGTCATGGCAGGGAAGGCGGTATCACAGTTTATGCCTGCATTTAAGACAACGCCGTAATAGGCGCCATGCTGTTCAATATCTTGCTCGATAGCTTGTTTGACTGCTGCGCGATCGGCAATATCAAATTTAAGGCAAGAGACATTTGCGCCATGTTGCTCTAGCGCTTGCTGGGTTTCTTTCGCAGCGCTGATGTTTTGATAGTAATGCATGGCGATATCAAACCCTGATTCTGCCAGCTTTAATGCGACTGCTTTGCCAATACCACGGCTAGAACCGGTAATTAATATTCTTTTAGTCATCTTTTCTCCCTAACAGCCCCTTAGCGTTGATTAACGGGATTATGCTGTTTTCTGTGATGTTATTTTTATTGTTAGTCAGTGGCTTCAGCTATATAGGCTTGGGTATCTTGCGGCTGAAATACATTAACATTAGCCTCTGCAACCAGTTGCTCATTGTGCATTATCTTACAATCAAACACCGCTAGACCAGAGTCTTCTTGATAGAGGCGAGTAACATGGGTTTGATAGGTTTCACCGTCTTTAAAGTGGGGAATATGCATCTTGAGCTTGCGGGTGCCAAGCAGGAAACCAACTCTAATGATGTCATCCCTAAGACGTGCTTCTACTCCAGCTAGGGCGGCAATACTTTGCGCCATATATTCAATGCCAACATAGTTTGGGACACCTTTTAACGTTGGGTCAAAATAGGCACTTGTGCTGCTGATGACGGTTTGAGTGAGTAAGCTGTCAGCTTCAAACTCAAGTAAGTTACTTATCAGCACCATAGGTTGTCTATGGGGAATAAACTGCTCAACGTCTTGGCTGGCAAGGGTGGTTAAATCAAACATCTGCATTTGCTCGGTTAGTTGCTGCTGTACTTCTGCTGAGGATTAAGCTGGCATTGCTGCCGCCAAAGGCAAAAGAGTTACTCATAATATGCTGTAGTGGAGCACAATCTCCCTGAGCGACTAAAGGTAATACTGGGTTATTGGGATCTTGCTCTGCGTCCCACACTTGTGGTGGTAACTGATTATCAGTATTTAACTCACTAAGTAGTAGATAACAAAAAGCCGCTTCAATCGCACCTGCCGCTCCCAAGGTGTGACCAACCAACGGTTTAGTTGAACTGCATGCTGGAGGGTGATGACTAAATACGGTGTTAACGGCGCGGCTTTCCATCGCATCGTTTTTAGGTGTCGCAGTGCCATGTAAATTTAAGTAGCTAATTTGCTCCGGCGCTAACTGGGCCATCTTTAGCGCTGATTGCATAGCGGCAATGGCGCCTATACCCTCAGGATGTGGCGCAGAGATATGGTAGGCATCGCTTGATTCACCGACACCAGCTAATAATATTTCATCTTGCTCAGTTGCGCGCGCTATCAGGAACAGCGCTGCCCCTTCACCAATATTGATACCGTCACGATTGACACTAAAAGGTTGGCAGTGTCCCTTAGATATAGACTCAAGCGAGTTAAAACCATTGAGGGTTAATTGGCACAGGGAATCCACACCGCCGACAATAGCGATATCACAAAGGTCGGCATTCAGCATTCTGCGAGCACTAGCAAAGGCTTTGGCACTTGAGGAACAGGCTGTAGAAACCGTCAAACAGGGGCCGCTGAGGCCAAAGTAATGCTGTAAAAATTGGCTCGTATCGCCTAGTTCTTGCTGGGCATAATCGTATCCTGTCGGGAACTCGCCATGCTCACTGTGTTGAGCTAAAGCTTGCTCGCCTGTGGCAATACCTGAGGTGCTGGTGCCGATGATTACCGCTACTCTATCTGCGCCATATTGCTCTTTAGCTGCTAAGACTTGCTGTTCAATCTGCTTAGCGGCGACTAATGCTATTTGATTATTGCGGGTATCAAAACGCTGCCATTTGATGGCTAATGGTTGCAATACGGTACGGACTTCACCCACAAGTGCAGCACGCTCAGGCATCAAGTCGTCGCGCCATTTCATACCGTCAGTATTGGCGTTAATCAAGTTATTGAGCACGGCAGTTGGACTGTCACCTAATGGCGTACATAAACCTATTTGAGTTATTGCTATTGCAGTCTTTGAGTTCACTTTAAATCACCATAACGGGTTTATAACGGGTTGATGATGAGCTCAAAGCTCGCTGCATCTATGTTGAGTTTGACGTTAGCTGACCATGGGTCTTGCTGACTATAACTAATCGTGACAATCGGCTCATCGTCAACAGTACTGTGTTGCTTATCGACATAAAGCCTTCGGCAATAGCCTGCATCGCAATTATAGCCTTGTATATAGCCATTTTGTAGATACTGATTAATGCTGCCTTCATCCCAATAGATAAGCTGCATAATGGCAAGCAGATACTCTGCTTTAAATTGCGACCCGAGCAGTGTACTTTGCTCGCTAATGAGTTGGTGGCCGTCATAAGTGAGCGTGAATAATGGCTGTCCTAGAGGGGCTAAACCTACTAAGGTCAACTGCTGCGCAGTAAGCTCAAGTTGGGTTAACAGTTCATGCTGGCTCGATTGAGTTTTTATGGTGGCTTTTTGCGTCAGACTGCGCTCAATAATAGGCGTCAGTTGACTCTGACTGCTACCCGCTATCGGCGCTAGGCAATAACTCACATCGCTTGGAAGTTCAACGCAGGTCTGTCTTTGCACAGTATGGCTACAACCCGTTAATAGCAGTAGCCCTACAATGGCGAATGTTGCTAAGCGATACCCTAGCTGCGGCATAGTTCTACAACCATATTGAGGCGTCTTTTAGACTCGCTAACAAAAGGATTTTTTTGATCCCATGCATAGCCAGCTAAGATTGAGCAGATCATCTGCTTAATAGTGCGATCAGGGTCTTGATAGAAGATAGCTTCTTGAAAGCGGCAGTCATACCAAGCTTCCACATAGGTTCTGAAGGTATCGACCCCCTTCATCAGCGGCTCAGCATACTCAGTTTGCCAATTAATACTTTCACCATCGAGTTGCTTAACCAGCGCTTTTGCCGCTAAAGACGCGGACTGCATCGCAATGGTGACACCCGATGAAAACACAGGGTCGAGGAACTCGCCAGCGTTACCAAGTAGTGCAAATTTGTCGCTAGCTAAGGTGGTCACGTTAGCTGAGTAACCTTTTAATATGCCGCTATCATTAATCAGTTCGGCATTGGCTAACAATCGTTTAAGCCCTGGTTCTTGGGAGATCATCTCTAGCAATACATCATCAAGATTAGCGCTTAGATCGCCAAGCTGATGGGGCTCTGCCACCACGCCAACTGAGCAACGGCCATCGCTAAACGGAATAAGCCAGTACCAAATATCTTGGTTCTGTGGGTGAACGCTAATAAGGATCTTATTACGGTCAAAATCGCTACAAGTAATATTGTCTTGAATATGATTAAACACCGCTGTGCGTGTTGGTAAGCTTGATGGCTTTTCTAGCTTAAGTAATCGCGGTAATACTCGACCAAAGCCACTGGCATCAAGAATAAACTTGGCATTAACACGGTAGCTTTCGCCTGTATCACTGCTAACGGTTAGCTGTGGCTCATTGGCTAAATCTACCGACTCTACCGATTGCCCGTAACGGATCTCAACGCCTTGCTTGGTAGCCTCGTCAGCCAATAGTTTATCGAACTTTGCCCGCTCAACCTGAAAGGTGGTACCTGGACCTTGGCTAAATTTGTCTTCGAAATTAAAAGTGGTGTATTGGTCACCACATCTAAATGCGGCGCCATCTTTATATTGAAAACCCGCTTGATTGACCGCATCGAGCATATTGGCTTCTGCTATTACCTGCATACAGCAAGGTAGCAAACTCTCCCCAATAGAAAAGCGTGGAAAATGTTGCTTTTCAAGCACTAGCACACGTTTTCCTTGGGCATGCAGCAAGCTTGCTGCAATGCTACCTGATGGACCTGCACCTATAATGGCGACATCGACTTCTTCAACACTTATGGTGTTTTGATGTGCGTGAGTGCTTAGCATTCGGCTGTTTTCCTTGTGAAAATCTGAATAAAGGGAGAGAGTAAAAAGGTAAAGCTAATACCGATTAGTAGTGTTAAACCAAACGCGCTAATTGCTGGGGTTTGGCTAAAGGCGAGTAAACCAAAGGCTAGCAAGGTTGAGGTTGCTGACATTAGTACCGCCATCATCACCCCGCGAGTCTGTTGCTTGGCTTCAGCAAAAAACAGGCTGTAGTCAATACCGATCCCAAACACTAAGATCAGCGCTAAGGCGTGAAACAGCGTCAGAGGTGCCTGCAGTAAACCTAAAGCGGATAGGGTTAATAAAGCTGACAAAGCAGGCACGCAAACCACGATAGTTGCCAATTTAATGCCAAATCTCAAACTGAAAATAGCCAGTGCTGCAACCAGCGCGATAACCAGTAATGCTAAGGTGAGTTGCCGGTAATGGCTCATCAACTTTGAGATCTCAGCGACTTTATCAATCAACTGCACGTTAGGTTTATTGCTAAATAGCGCTGAGAGTTTATCAAGTTGCTTAATGCCTCCAAGCATCACAATAGCGCCGTAGTCTGAGCCTTGCTCTGGCATAAGCCATAACGGAGCTAACTGCTGGCCTGCTGCTGAGTTTAAGAATGCATTTGCGTCGATATAACGGCCATTTGCGGCACGATACTCTTCCACAAGTGGTTGAGCTATGCTCTCTTCAATACCGAGTCTGGCTAAGATTTCAGTTAAATTATCTAGATAGATCTGTTGTTGCAGCTGATAATTACTCGCTTGGGTTTTCTCACTCGGAAGAAAGCGACTTAAACTGAAATGGTTTCCTATCAACTGTTGTTTAGTTGCCGACTCAAGCTGTGGCTCGAGTTGTTCAAGCTGCAACTTAAGTGCCTCTTCACTATTAGCGTGAACCAGCAAGAACTGATTGTCAGTGCCGCCACTTAGCACTGTGCGCAGGCTGTCTTCTTGTTGCTGAATCGCTGTGGGAGTGTGCTGCAACTGCCGAATATCATCGTCACTGCGAAGTTGGTTCAATCCAATCGCTGTAAAAGTCATGCCGGCTAGTAGCCATATGCAACTGGTTAATCGAGAGGATGGCATAACACGCTTAAGCATAAAGCCTTGGTAGCGGTCGGCTATATTGAGTAGATATTGGTTATCTTTTAGATTTGCGCTGGCCAGTTTGGGGTAAGCAAACACTAAAGTTAAGTAAGCACCAATGAGCCCTGCAGCGCAGAATATAGCGACTTGCTGCATACCAGGGAAGGGCGCTAACCCTAAAGAGCCATAGGCAACAATACTAGTGATTAACGCCAGTGATATAGCAGGTAAAATAGTTAATGAGGTTTGGTTAGCATCAAGGCTCGCATTATTGAGGCGCTCGCAGTAAAAGTGAAAACAGTAATCAATGGCAATACCTATCAAGCTCGTACCAAACACCAAGGTAAGTAGATGCA
This sequence comes from Shewanella sp. c952, assembly GCF_019654975.1. Classification (GTDB taxonomy): domain Bacteria; phylum Pseudomonadota; class Gammaproteobacteria; order Enterobacterales; family Shewanellaceae; genus Shewanella. The sequence continues at coordinate 34,499 of NZ_BPEW01000019.1, read as the reverse complement.
GTTCGCCAAACACCAATAGAGTCAGCACGATGGCAAACAGTAGGCTGCTACTCAAGGTAATGATAGCTATGGTCAATGGCATTACAGAGCGAAAAGCCAACCACACCAATGCGATTACACCGATAAGCGAGATAAGCCCAATACTTGAGACCTCTTGCTTGGCATTATCTGTAGCCGCAGCGGCATGAAACAGTGCTCCAGCCTTGATGAAACTTATCTCTGCATTATCATCAGTAACAGCGCTCATGGCTTGATTTAATGCGGCTAATTGCTGCTGTTGAGCAGTGGGACTAAAGGCGCTTTGTAGCCCTTTGGCCATTACAATTGCGATGTACTTGGAGGAAGTATCGCTGCGGTTTTGCGGATACGTGCTCAGCAATACGCCATTTTGTACCGACAGTGATTGCTTAGGAGCAAGTGCTAACAAGTTATCAGGGTAGAGCAGCAGCGGGTCTTGGCTAATGAGGCCGCTATTGGCATAGCCAAATGCACTATAGAGTTTATGTAGACTGGCTTGAGTGAGCTGCGGCCATTGTTGTTGACTGAGCTGTTGCTGCTGCCTATCGGTGAGCAGGTTAAAGCGATAGGGGAAATAAAAAGCATTTAAAGTCTGTGCTTGCGATATATCTGCGCTGATAACATCAGTAAATACCGCTGCACTGTGTGTTTTCAACTGCTGCATTAACAGGGAAGCGCCATTAATTACTTGATTTTTATCTGCTGCAATAACCCCGATATAAAGCCTGTTGGCGAGTTGTTGTTCAACGGATGCCATTGCTCGCTGTGTCAGTGGGCTTTCGCTCACTTTGGGCAACATAGCTAAAATGTCGGTTTGAATTTTTGCACCAGACTGCCATTGAACACAGCCAGCAATTAGCGTGCTAACGACTAACGCCAACCAGATAGCGAGCTTTTTATTTGGGCTTATTTGGGATAGAAAGCCAAGTGCCACAAGCTGCAGTTTGGCGCTCATTGGCTCTCTCTGAGGTTATCTGCCATAGCGGGCGAGAAGCGCGCTTTGTCTTGCTCAGTTAATGGTTGTTCAACAAGCTCGGAAAACTCAATACGGCTGCGGTCTTGATTGTCACTAAATAGGGTCAAGGTTTGAATTTTCTGTTCACCGGTCAATACGAGTCGAGGCATGGCCTTTTGCACCATAGGGTCAATAGGGATAAGCCCTAGCTGCCATTGTGGATTGCTGCTGGTGGCACTATGGATGCTGAGCTTGAAATGCTGTTGCAGCGTGTGCAGATCGCCGCTAAGCAGTGCATTGAGTAAGGTTGGCATAAGCTGTGATAACTGGCTTGCGCTAGCAGGTTGCTGGGCGGTTACCTGTATTTGTCCTTGGCTGTCGATTTGCGTTAGCCTGCCTGCTTGTAGAATCAAGGTGCTACTAAAAGGAGATTGCTGCTGCCAAACGATACCAAGCTGCTTAGAAAATACAAAATTACCGTGGCTCACCAATGGCTTTTTGAGTACTTTTAAGTAGCGATACTGAGTAAACCGTCCCTTTGCTTGTGGACTCGGTGATAGTTGCTGCGTCAGTTGCTCAAGCTCACTACTTGATGCCTGTTGGCTAAACAAAGCGGTAAAATCTATTTGGTTATCGGCGCTAAAGCTTGCGCTACTTGCCAGTAGTAAAGTGGTTAGCAAGGTAAGTTGCTGACACACTCTTTTCAGCGGCATCAAACTCATTGGCTTATGCCCTTAGCTGATCCTGTTGCTGGGCTTGATGGTTCGACATCGGCAATTAGCGCTGCGATTTTATGCTGAAATATATCAGGGGTCACAAAGCACAGCTCTTGAGTTTGCATATCTACTGCAGCTTGGATGGTATAGCCCTTGGTAATGCGTTTTCGTGTGGTTGCATCCAACACTTGGTAGTTAATTTTAAGGCGGTTCTCCCACTCAACAATGGCCGCTTTGATAATCACTTTTTGATCGAAAGTACTCGATTGAACATACTTTATCTGCAGATCGACAATGGGCCAGCTATAGCCTGAGTTCTGCATTGCGCGGTAGCCATAATCGATCTTATCGAGTAACTGGCAGCGAGCAACCTCAAAATAGCGTAAGTAGTTGCCATGCCAAGTGATACCCATTGAATCGACATCATGGAATGGAATAACAACTTCGATCTCGGTGCTTATTATGCCTTTCATCAGTTCACAGCTCTCCGCTTAATGCTGGTATGCATTAGCATACTTCCCAATAACCCGATTGGATTTTATCTACAGTTGAGCGAAGTGTTTGCTCAAGCGGTCGGTCTTCGGTAAGTAGTTCAAAATCTTCTTCAACCTGCGCTAGCGTCTTACCTAGTGAGGGGGTGAGAGTGCTTGGCACGAGTTCTTGCTGAGCGATCCGCAAACGAATGCCTTGTGACATGGCCAGCAGCGCGGCAGCTGCCACTTGTTCCGTCAGTTGTAAAACTCGGATGCAGTCACGAGCTGAAATGGTACCCATACTGACTTTGTCTTGGTTATGGCATTCAGTTGAACGTGAAAACACGCTAGCAGGCATAGTATTTTTTAACGCTTCAGCAGTCCAAGCGGATACGCCTATTTGCACAGCTTTAAAGCCGTGGTTAATCGCTTTACGTTTACCCATGGCACCGGACAAGTTAGCTGGTAGGCCATTATTAAACTTTTGATCCATCACTAAAGCCATCTGGCGATCGATAAGGTCTGCGATGTTTGCCACTGCGTTCTTCATTGAATCCATGGCAAAGGCGATATGGCCACCATAGAAATGTCCGCCGTGTAGAATATGCTCGCCTTCTGCATCAACAATGGGGTTATCGTTGGCGCTATTTAGCTCAGTTTCGATAAACTGACGCATAAACGGCAGTGCATCTTGCAGTACGCCAATGACGTGCGGTGCGCAGCGAATTGAATACCGGTCTTGCAACCTGTCGGAATTACGCGGATGAGTGTGATGATTGAGATCTTGACGGATCCAAGTCGCGATCTGGTTTTGCCCAGGGTGCGGTTTGGCGGCAAACAAGATGTCATCAAAGTGGTTTGAATTCCCTTTTAACACGAGTGATGCCATCGCAGTAATACGGCTTGAAAGACGCGTTATATATTGGGCTCTATCGTAAGCTAAGCAGGCTAATGCAGTCATTACCGCTGTGCCATTCATTAGTGCTAAGCCCTCTTTAGGGCGCAGTGTAAGCGGCACAATACCTAGCTGCTGATAGACTTCGCTGGTTGGGCGACGTTCACCCTGATACATCACATCACGCTCACCAACTAGCACTGCCGCGAGGTAAGACAGTGGGGTTAAGTCACCACTGGCGCCGACAGAGCCTTCCTCTGGGATGACTGGAGTAATGTTAAGGTTTAGCAGTGTTTCTATGCGCTCGAGTAGCTCGTAGCTGACGCCAGATTTACCGACAGCGAGCGAGCTTAAGCGACAGGCCATTACGGCTCTTGCTTGTGGGATAGAGAGAATGTCGCCCATGCCACAACCATGAAAGCGGGTTAAATGCAGTGGTAATTCATGCACCAGATCAAGTCCAACAGTGACAGTGCAAGAGTCGCCATAACCTGTGGTTACGCCGTAGACTACGCCTTCCTCTTTTAGCAAACTGTCGATAAACCAGGCGCCTTTTTGGATGTAGGCGCGATACTCATCAGTCTGGTTTAGCTTTGCAGTTGCGCCTTTAGCAATCGCTACAACGTCTTCTAGAGACAGGTTGCGGTAACCAAATTCTACCGATTGCTTATTGGTGTTCAGGGAGCTTGCCTGTGTCATTTTTGTTGTTGTCCTTTACTGCTTTTAATGTTGGCACGTTGGACATCTTCGTCCCTGTGCCAAAAATCATAAAAATTGAACCACTGTAGTGGCTGGCGCAGCGCAAAATATTCTAAGCGCTTGCTAAAATCGAGTACCGCATTTTCTAGCCGCTCGGCGCGGCCTGCACGCGGACCTTTTAGGGTATTTGCAAAGTGGCTTACATGTACGTGATAACGCCCCTGCTCACGTAAGCAAAATAGGGTAAATACTGGGCAATCTAATAATCCAGCAAGGATAAAAGGCCCTTGGGGAAATGGCGCTTCTTTACCTAGAAATGGTGCGTATATAACCCGTCCTGCAGTTTGTGATGAGGTTCTATCTCCTGCAATCACCACCAATTCGCCCTCGTCTATCTTTTGCTGCAATAAGATCGAGGTACTTGGGCCCAGTTCCGTGACTTGAATAAGGTTCAGTGCGCTGTCTGGATTGAGTTGTTTAAGTACGCGGTTAAAGTTTTCTGCGTTGTCAGTTAGCACCATGACGTTAACTTTTACTTTACGCTGGTGGATCGATATCGCACGGCAAAGCTCTAGATTTCCTAAGTGCGAGACCAGTAAAACCGCGCCCTTTCCCGTTTCAAGCTGGTCTGTCAGTAGCTGTCTATTTGGAAAATCGACTTCAGCAAGTTTGATGCGGTCGCACCAAGCATCAATCCGATCGAGAGCGGCATTACCAAAGGCAAAAAAGTGTTTCAAGCTATCGCGCCAGCTAAGTTTATCACTAAGCAGTGGGTGGTTAGGTTGAGTTGTTTTCACTTGAGCTAAGAACTGTTTTGATGCGGCTCGGGCGGTTGTACCTGTGGCAAAAAAGTAGCAAATAACAGGATACATAATAGCGCGACATAGCCAGTGGCCGCCGTAACGATAGCTATCGGCTATGAATTTTATGCCCCAATAGTTGCCGCGCTCTTGCATACTTGACCAGTGTTTATCTTGATTACGCAGGCTCAATTTTTGCCATAAGCGCTTAGGTTGGCGTAGTAACATGCCAAAAAATAATTGGCTGTGCATCGCTGATATGCGCACATTATCTTTAAAACCTTGAAAGTGACTAATACCATCTTCAGGATAGATCACGCGGGTTGGAATATGGATAACGGGTACGCCCTGCCAATATAGGCGCACTAATACTTCGATATCGAAATCCATTCGCTCGCCAAGGGCATGGCTTAAAAATAGCTTCTCTGTTTCTGCTAAGGGGTAAACTCTAAAACCACACATAGAGTCTTGAATATCAAAGCTCAGTGTTTCTATCCAAACCCAAAAGTGGGTGATATAGCGGCCGTACAAGCGTCCTTTAGGCACAGAGTCATCATATTGTGGCAAGCCTGAAATCAAAGCCTCTGGTTCTGACTCTGCCCGCGCGAGCATAGCTGGAATATCATCGAGGTTATGTTGGCCATCGGCATCAACTTGCAACGCATGGCTAAAACCATCTTGGTAGGCGGTGCGCAGTCCTGTCATTACCGCAGCGCCTTTGCCACGGTTAAAAGGGTGGTGCAGCAGCGTTACCCAAGGATACTTGTTTGCCAGTTCAATAAGCAAAAAGCGAGTTTCATCATCGCTGCCGTCATTCACTAAGTAACAGGGCAGAGCAAGCGCATCCAGTTTAGCAAGCGTTTCAGCAATAGCTGCTCGGTGATTGTAATTGGGAATGACCAAGGCAATACGCATTAACCATTTACCTCATCCGTGGTTTGGAGAGTAGTTTGCTCCGCTTTATTGAGTACTATTCGCCCCGATGCAAAGCGCTTTTCTCCATCACTATAAGCAAAAATAAGCTTGGCTTTAGCGGCGTTGTGGCTGATGGTTAAATCCACCTGAGTATCAGGTAGCATCAGCTGTTGGAATTTGAGGACTTCAAGCACTGCCACATTACAGTCGTAGCCAAAGTGTAGGCAACCGAGTTTGATGGCCCAATCAAGCTGAGTGACCCCTGGCAATACTGGTTGCTCGGGAAAGTGGCCGCTAAAGTACTCGAGATCGGCTGCGATATTGAGGCGCCAGCAAATAGAATCGATATCAGTCTGAGTGCTGATAATGGCTGGAAGTGCTGATTTAATCATTTGCTTTTAAACTTATCGATATCAAATAAAGCTAACATTGTGTGGTGCACGCGTTTACCTTGTGGATCCAGTGGTAGTTGCTCTGGATAGCGCCAGCGTCTTGGCAGTGTAACGCGTTCAAACTGAGATAATAGGTGCTGCTTAAACTGGTTGTTGAGCGCTAATTTCCCATCTGACTCTAGCAATTCTATACCTTGTGGAGAAAGCTCAATTGCCGCGCCCAATTGGGTTCTAGGTTGCTCTAACATCAGTAAAGCTGCTTTGCTAACGTAAGGGTGGCTCTCTAACAATGACTCCATTTGCACCAGCGATAAGCGTTTTTCTTCAACTTTGATGATGCGATCTAGGCGCCCTTCGAGCGTAAATTTATCATCGGCCACAATGCTAATTTTATCTTCACACCTCAGCCAATTATCATCCTCTAAATAAGGGGAGCGAAGCTGCAGTGCACCATCGGCGGCATCACGCTTAATCTCTATCTTGGCAAAAGTTTGCCAAGGTTCTAAAGGGGAGTGTTGTTGTCTATAACCAACTCCTCCGGTTTCAGTGCTACCAAACACCTCTGTGGGTAACTTACCGTAACAATGTTTAATCGCCATGGCAGCGTCAAAGTTTAACGGGCCGCCAGAGCTAAATACTAAGCTTGGCGCGCGAAGTTGCCGCTCGTTATCAAGTGCGTCGGGTAAACGAGACAGTTGTGCAGGGCTGCTGATTAAGCAGAGATTTGGAAATAGGTTTGCATAATAGCTCAGGGTTTCGGGGTATTCGACAAGGTCGCTCAGGAATGGGCGACTGGCAGCCAAAGGCCAAAGAATTTTAAATAACAGACCATAAATATGTTGGTGTGAAACGGTGGAGATCACACTACAGTGAGGCAAATGTTCGGCAAAGGTATGCTCTAGCACACTGACCTCAGCATCTAGCTGGCTAAGTGACTTGGCAATTTTCTTAGGTTTACCGCTGCTACCGGAGGTAAATAGAACCAGTTCGCCCCATTGCGCCAATTGAGGCCAGGCCGATGTTGGCAGGTTGAGCTCTTTATCTAGGCGCAGAAAAGCTTTGCCTTCACAGAGAGGTAGATCTGAAATCACCCCTTCAAACTCATGAGTCAATTCACTTAATGTTCCAGCTTGAGTATTGGCTGGTAAGATAATCTGTTTGCCAGCGAGTAAACCTGCACAGAGGCCGACGGCAAACATATCACTGCTGTCACAACTAAGTAGCCAGCGTTTCTCTATTGAGCTGACTAACTGCTGATGTAAGTGAGCCACTTGGCTGCTGAATACGGAACCAGTCACAATATTGTGATGGTTGAAGCTGATCAACTGCTGTGCGGATGGCCCTTGAGACAACCAAGATTTAAGTAATTGAGTCATGTCTTTTTTAACCACAATGTTCTGTATAACCACTCTAGTGCGAGCAGTAAACCGATAAGCAAATAGGCGATTAAACCGTTATAGAGTGTCCAAGTCGCTAAATCTGTATAGAGCGCGGTATAAAGTGCCACGCTTGCATTGAAAATAAACAGTCCACACCAAATCAGCGTTACTTTATTGAGATAGCCAACAGCTGTCTGTGGCAGATCGGGCTCTTTTAGTCTAGCTAACTGTTCGATCATGCTAGGACCGCGAAGCAGTGAGTAGCTAAATAGCCCTAACATGGTGAGGTTAATCACCACTGGATAGAACAATAGAAGATCATGCTCCCTGGCGAAAAAGCTACCTGCAGTAAGGCCAATACCAATAAATATCGGTAGGCGTAATGCTTTAAGTTTCTGCTTTTGCAGCATTAAGCGCAGTAGTAATACTGCACATAGCAGCAGTGCTATTGTACCGCCGGGCAAATAGTGCAAACCGAAGTAGACGGCTAGTGGGTAGCCAATAACCACCAAGCTGGTCACTACTTGCAAAAATAGCCGCATTAGCCTTTAACTAAACCTTCAATCGCAGTGACGACATCACCGACGCTACGGACTGCTTTGAACTCTTCAGGCTTAATTTTTTTACCTGTCATCTGTTGCAGTTTGATCACTAGATCGACTGCATCAATACTGTCTAGATCTAGTTCTTCATAGAGTGATGCCTCTAACGTTATATCGTCTGCTTCTACTTCAAATTCATCAACTAAGATGTGAGTCAGTGCTTCTAGGATCTGTTCACGAGTTTGCATAATATCTCCTACACTCGCTGTGACTTAACAAAGTTTGCTAAGCTAGCAACGCTGTAAAAATGCAATTTGGTTGCTTCAGAATTTGCTTCAATTTTTACATCGAACTGCTTCTTGATGGCTAAACCAAGTTCAAGGGCATCAATAGAGTCTAATCCCAATCCTTCGCCAAATAGCGCTGCATCGGCATCAATATCATCAATAGTGACATCTTCAAGATCAAGACTGTCGATGATCAATTGTTTAATTTCGTTTTCTAAGCTCATAAGTATTTATCTAATTGTTGTTTATAATATTCTTCAAGATCACGAGTCATTTGGCGAGCCATTTTAGCATCGCCACCCGCAGTAGCATCATAGCGTAGATAGGGCAGTTTTTCGCCTACTTCGATATGCATGCCGATTGTGCGTCTAGGTAGTTGATACCAAGACTCTTGTTTACTGAAACCTACACAGTTGGTTTTAAGTAATAGGGGTAAAAGATCACTTTGGGTACGGATGGTAATATTAGCCGCTCCGCGGGCGAAGTTATTGACTCGTTTTCCGATAACCGTGCGAGTACCCTCAGGGAAAATAATCAGGTTATTGCCTCGGTTTAACACCTCTTTACAGTCAGCTAATAACAACTCTGCACCTCGGTTAGGGATATAACCGGCACTCGATACGACGCCACGCATAAACGGATTACGCCATATGCCTTGTTTAACAATACAGCTGGTATTGGGCATTAAGCTAATCAGCACAACGACATCAACAAGCGTTGGATGATTAGAGGTGACAATTATACCTTTGGCATCTTGTAGCTGTTGTAGATCGCCATGGCTCACTTTGATCAAACCTGCCCAAGTTAGCATGTGAACAAAGCCCTTAAACATAATATGAACGGCATACTGCACTCGTTCTATACGTTGTGTGGTTGTGCCTGGCCAAAACCTGAGAATGGGCAAAATGGTTAATGAGCTGAGTAGGCCGCCAAGGCCAAAAACGATATAGCACAAAGTGCCACCTAACCAGCGTGGTAGGTAAGCGATGCCTGATAGCCGAGCAGGAGCAGGCTGTCTAGTCAAAACTTACGCTCCAGTGCGCGCCAGAGAAGTTACCAGAGATCGCCGTTTTATTGGCAATACTGGCGAGCAATTCTACGAGTGTTAGCGGGTTTACCTCTGCCTGTATTGGTTTCAAATCGATTTGGGCAAGCGCAACATGTTGAGTGTTACTCGGCGCAATCACAAAGGCTGCAGAAATTGGCCACTCAGGCTCGCTAGCAAACTGCTGGTAGATATCTGGGACAGTATCGTCGGCATAAGAAAGCAGTAGCGGCTCAGGATCATCAACTAACAATGCATATGCTTCGATAAATGCCTGATAAAGCGTTTCACTTCCTGCTGCAATGGAGGTTGATGCATTTTGGTTTTGATTCACAATGCTATAGATACCGCTGGCAGTATTATGTACTGATTGGCTAAATGCAGTTGGCGATAGAGGAGACTGTTCGACAATGTCGTTGAGCAAGTTTATGGTGCGGTTTATCTCTCCATGTTGTGAGGCAAAAATGCTGCGGCATTGCGCGGGTGGCTCACATTGAAAAATCGAATCCAGGACTATTTTTGTCAGCTTACTCAGGCGGCGGCGTTGCATTGCAGGAACTTGTGGCAATTTAGGCGCAGCCGTTGTTGTCGCTCCAATATCAGATATCGCAGCAGGCCAAGCTTGCCAGTCAGCTTTATGCTGATACTGCGGCGACCAAGCGCCCCATGAAAGAATGCTAAACTTCATTGCACTGCCTCACATACGAATATCCGTTCGTAGTGCCTAAAATAGAATGTGTAAGTGACTGATTTATTAAATTATAAACCAAATATGCTGAACGAGCGTCAAATAAGTACATAATCAGCGGAGATTACTTGTGATGGGGAGTAATCTCCTACCACCAAAAGTACGCTGTTGAGGCGTCATTCTACAACAGAATATGTTTGAACAAGAAGTGTTTTAAGATACGACTGTAACTTAATGCGACAGGTGGTTATCGATGTGTAGAGGTAAGGTAAGGGCTCTGTTGTTTAAGAGCCCTTAATAGAGTTTTAAATATTGTTAACAGATCAATTTAGGTGCTTTTGTAGTCGACGTAGTGCCGATTTCACTTTACGAGAATTCTCGGGTCCCATACGGATCATCAACTTTTGTGCATTCGGTAGCGCTTCTAAATTCGGATCAACAAACTGGTAGTTTACGCTGACGCCATCGAGCTCAATAGGCTGCTCAATAATAGGCGCATCCAGCATGATAGCGATAGCCTGCTGCATTCTTTCATCAAATGAGGTGTCGTTATAGCCGAGTTCACTAAATGCTTCACCTAATAGTGGAGTCATCTCTTTGTAACTTTTAGCTAATTCCTCTTCATTTAGGCTGGCAAGAAAGTCAGCGTACAGATCATAACGATGGTAGCTATCAGGATCGACATAGGTTTTGTTCGCTATTTCCGACACCGTGAAGCTGTTATTTGGTGCTTTCAATGGACTCACTTTACGAGCCAGTTCCCCTTGAGCCAAGTTATCTACAAACACCACAAACTGGCGTACAACATTATCTTCAATCATCAGTGGCTCAATGGCCATTCCGTCGGCGATGTCTATCGCCTTTTGATGAATATAAGCGTCACTGTCGGCAAGAGCGGGAAGGGGCTCCACTTCAGGAACGGGCTCCACTTCAGGTAGCTGCACAGGTTCAACGATTTCAGGCTCTGGTTCAGGCAAAATCGCTTCTGTTTCAAGCGGTTCTTCTGGGATTGGATCTGGCACGATTACTGGTGCAATAATCTGTGGCTCTTCACTCTTATCATCACCACTTAAATAGTAGTAACCTCCAACAGAGATCAACACAACTGCGGCAATGGCAATAATTGCTAGGCCATTTGTACCTGAGGATTTCTCCTGAGGTGTAATTCTATCTTCTTGACTGAGTTGCATTTAGTTTCCTCTGCTACCGCACGATGATCGTTATAGTGGTAATGCATTTGCTATTCACCCATTTTGCAAAATTAAACAGGCTTGTCTATAGGTTGAAGCTCTATTAAGGATATTTAATTTGTATCAATCTTTAAACATAGTTGAATTGCCATACAGAGTATGGCGCTATTGGCTGGTTGCAGTGATATATCCTTTAAGCTTGGACAAATTGCTCACGATCACCAAGCCAGCGTTGAATAATGGCATCGACACTGTCTGGAGCTTGCTGCATAACATGCGGCGCAAGCTTTTGCACATGAGGGATTAACGCTTGATCGCGCATTAAATCTGCGATTTTCATATCTGCAACCCCCGTTTGCTTTGTACCTAATACTTCCCCCGGGCCGCGGATCTCTAAATCTCGCTGTGCAATAACAAAACCGTCGTTACTTTGCCTTAATACACCTAAGCGCTTAGTTGCAGTGGCTGACAGCGGCGGCTTATACATCAATACGCAATGGCTGGCGATGGCACCACGGCCAACACGGCCTCTAAGCTGATGCAGTTGAGCTAGTCCTAGACGCTCAGGGTTTTCAATAATCATTAAACTGGCATTGGGCACATCAACACCGACTTCAATCACAGTTGTCGCAACGAGCAAGTGCACTTCGCCCGCTTTAAAGCTTGCCATGATCTGTTGTTTCTCTGCAGGTTTCATTCGGCCGTGCACTAAACCTACTTTTAACTCGGGCAGGGCAAGTTTGAGCTCCTCTGCGGTGTCTTCTGCAGCTTGGCATTCTAATGCCTCAGACTCCTCAATGAGGGTACATACCCAATAGGCTTGGCGATTATCGTTAACGGCTGCCTGGCGTACTCTGTCGATAACTTCTTCACGGCGCTGATCTGATACTGCGACGGTGGTTACAGGAGTTCGTCCTGGTGGCAGTTCATCAATGACTGAGGTGTCGAGATCGGCGTAAGCTGTCATCGCTAAAGTTCGCGGAATAGGCGTTGCGGTCATAATCAGCTGATGCGGATGAAAGCCTTGACTGACACCTTTCTCGCGCAAGCCTAAGCGCTGATGAACACCAAATCGATGTTGCTCATCGATGATGATTAACGCGAGCTTATTAAACACCACTTGCTCTTGAAATATAGCATGGGTGCCAATGACTATATTGGCGGCACCCGATTCAATATCGGCCAAAGATTGCGTTCTAGCTTTACCTTTTAACTTGCCTGCTAGCCAACCGACTTTAAGGCCTAGCGGTTCAAACCAGCTTCTAAAGTTGACGGCATGTTGTTCGGCAAGTAGCTCTGTTGGTGCCATCATCGCGACTTGGTAACCGCTCTCGATAGCTTGCAAAGCGGCTAGCGCTGCCACTAAGGTTTTACCTGAACCAACATCGCCCTGAACAAGGCGCATCATAGGTTCTGCCTTTTCGAGATCGCGAGTGATGTCGCTAACCACACGTTGCTGCGCCCCTGTTGGTTTAAAAGGCAGCGATGCTAAAAATGGGTTTAGCAGTTGACCTGTCGCCGACATACTAACGGCTTTATCGCGGCGGGTGCGCTGGCGAAGGCGCAACATACTTAAATTGTGCGCCAGCAACTCCTCTTGGATAAGGCGTTGCTGTGCGGGGTGAGTACCGTTTTCCAGATCAAACAGCGACACTTGATTATTTGGACGGTGCAATAGCTGCAGTGCCTGTTTCAGCTCCATCTGATTGGGCTGAAGATTACTTGGTAGTAACTCTGGTAATCCGCCGTTGGCTAACATCATTAGTGCTTGTTCCGTTAGCTTAATCCAACTGGCTTGTTTAAGACCTTCGGTTGTTGGATAGACAGGAGTAAGTGTGTCACTTAATGGTGTAGGGTCATCAATGGCAACTAATTTGTATTCCGGATGAATGATCTCATTGAAGTGTTTACCGCGGCGGATTTCACCATAGGCGCGGATAACACTACCCGTTTGTAGGCCATTTCTTTGTGCAACTGAGAAGTTGAAAAACCTCAGGGTTAAACTGCCAGTATCATCCCGCACAGTACAGGTAAGCATGCGCTTACGTCCCTGCAATACTTGGCTGGATTGGATCACTGCCTCTACTGTGCCGTAGCTGCCAGGGTAGAGTGAGGCAATCGGGTAAATTTGAGTACGATCTTCATAGCGCAGCGGCAGGTGAAACAACAGATCTTGCACTGTTGTGATCCCCAGCTTTGCTAATCTCTCGGCCATCTTTTTAGCGACGCCCTTGAGTTCTGTTATCGGAACAAGATCGAGTCTCTGCAAACGTTTAGCACTCAAACACTGTAAATTTATACATATATTATCAGAGATATGGTTTTACGCAAATCTGGGCTTTTTTATATTAAAGCCAACCTTTTTGTTGGGCGATTCTAGCGGCATCAATACGGTTTGTAGCGTGTAGTTTACTGATCGCTTCAGAGAGGTAATTTCGTACTGTTCCTTCAGCAATAAATAGTGTTGCGGCAATGTCTGAAGTGGATCTCCCTTCGCCTGCAAGCTTCAGTGCTTTACGCTCTTTGTCATTGAGTGGATCCGACTCTCCTACCGCCATGATGGCCAGCTCTGGATCGATAATGCGTTTCCCTGCCATCACTTGGTTTATCGCTTTGATTAAGGTGTCTGATGGCGCATCTTTTAGTAAAAAGCCGCCAACCCCAGATTCTATGGCGCGTTTTATATATCCGGCTCTGCCAAAAGTAGTGATGACCACAATCTTTAATTTTGGCTTATTTTGGTGGCACCAGTTTGCCAGATCTAAACCACTGAGACCTGGCATCTCAATATCGGTGAGTAACAGCTCAAATTCAGAAGTCTTTAATAGCGCTAGCGCTTCATCTCCATCTGCGGCTTGGGTAATGTCAAATTCGCCACTCAATGATAACAGTGCTGAAAGTGCGCCTCGCACCATGGCTTGGTCTTCTGCTAATAAAATTCTCACCTAAGAGTTATCCTTGTGTCGGCAGACTAATCGTAAATTGGCAATCAGGATCTAAACTCCAACTGAGTGCACCTTTAAATTTAGCGAGTCTTTCGTTGATCCCAGTCAGTCCATTACCCTGCTCAATTTGACTTGGACAGCCATCATCACTGATGACAATTCGGAGTTCTGTTGTGGTTTGCTCAAAGTGTAACTCGCAGCGAGTTCCTTTGCTATGACGGACAATATTGCTGCAAAGCTCGGTTAAACTTAAGATCAGTTGGGTTTCTAACTCGGGATCTAATTTAGGGATCTCGCCAAATAAGCTCACACTCAAGCCTTTGTCACGCAGAGTCTGGCAAAGCTGGGTAACGCTGGCGGCCAAGCCTTTGTGTTTGTAGCCTGATACTGTTTGGCGGATCTGACTTAAGCTGTCTCTAGCAATACAATTAAGCTCTGTTAATTGCTGCCTTGCTTGTTCAGTTTGATTATTGGCGATGAGCTTTTCAGCCAGCTCTGCTTTTAAAGAGATGGATGAAAGGCTGTGTCCCATGATGTCGTGCAGATCGCGAGCTATTCGTTCTCGTTCTAACATTGTTGCCAGCTGTTTGATCTCTGCTTGGCTCTTTTTTTCCTTACATTTATGCTCGACTCTTTTACGCTCCGCTACACCGAAAAGACCGATTCCGGCAATGAGTCCAGCGCCATAAATCACCCAATAGTAATGGTCAACGTTGAGCCCAGCGTTAAGTAGCGATAGTAGTGTTATGAGCCCAATTAAGCTGAAAATGGCGGTTCTTAGCGGGTAGAAAAACCCGATAAAGAAGCCAGCAAAGGTGAACAGTGATAGTGAACCAGTATTAATTGGTGTGACAAGTACGCCAATGGTTATCATCGCCAAAATCGGCCGGTAGGCATTAGCCGTGGTTGAACGGTAAGCCCAAAAATAGCAATAAACAAAAGGGATTAAAGCCGCTAAGCTTAAGGCTATCTCCCAAGGCAGCATGTTTGTAACGAAGATGGGGATAAGATAAAAAACCAGATTAACTAGGTAAACCCAGGCAAATTTATCCTCTTTTGATTGAGCTGACTCAGTCATGAAAAATTCCTTTTAGAAGCTGACCACTTAAATGAAAACCAGTACGAGTGTGGTTATTGGAGAGCGAAGCCTTACTTCGCTCTCCTGCTGTTGAGGCAGTGCTTATCGCTGTGCACTTTGGCTATTTTGCTGCAGTAAAAACTGTGCCCAACCATAATCTTCTTCAACAGCTAAGGCTTGTTGCCAGTCAGCTATTGCGCCTTCTGCATCGCCTAAACTCTGCTTGGCGAGCCCTCGCCATGTGTAGGCTTCTGCGTGTCCCCAGCAAATGTTATCACAGGGGATTGCGTAAAGCTCAATCGCTTGGGAACTCAAGTCTACAGCTCGCTGTTTGCTGCCACCGTAGGTTTCAGGGGTATTAAAAGCCGCAATCGCTTGCACTAATGGCACCCGAGGGTTAGTAGGATCTAACGCTTTAGCTTGTTCTATCGCACTGGCAGCTTTGGGTCCATAAAGTGCTCCCTTACTATAATCTAGGCCGATTAACATGCCGTAAACAGAAGAGAGCAGGGCTAGGTTGTCTGCGTTAGCATTCGATGTCGTTAGTGGCTCAAGGCTCTCTCTTGCTGACTCGAGAGCACTGATAGCAAGCTCGCGTTGACCTAAAATATTGGCGCTGATTGCGAGACGATAGCCTGCATAGGCTTGCTGGTAAGCATCACCTTGTTCGGTGAGTGATTGTAAGCTTTTAACGTCCATATGGTTTGCGGCGGCATCTATATTGCTAATAGTATCTGCTTGAGCAAATTGGCTGATAATAGCCATTGAAGTAACCAGTAATAGTGATTTCATATCAATCTCCTTTTGAGCCCTGTATTGGGTACAGGACTATTATTAAAGATTGTGGAATGACGCTGTAGGCACAAACGTCACCAGATCAGCATGACAAATGTCATTAGCTTATGCTTGAGTCACTAAATAGCTGATATAGGCCAAGTAGCCCAATATCAAGATCGCTCCTTCGCGGCGACCAATACGCAAACCTGTGTAGGCAAAGGGGAGTAGCATAACCGCGAGTCCTATCATCACTTGCCAATCAAGGGGGCTAATTTCGCTGCCAATAATAGGGTGAATAAGTGCGGTGACGCCTAAGATCCCCAAAATGTTGAATAGATTTGAGCCTACAACATTACCGATAGCAATATCACTTTGCCCTTTGAGTGCGGCAACGATAGAGGTCACCAGCTCTGGCATACTTGTCCCTATGGCGACAATTGTCAGTCCAATAATGATTTCGCTGATCCCGAAGGATTGCGCTAGTGCGACCGCGCCATCAACAAATAAGATCCCGCCACCAACCAACATACTAATACCGACAATGATAAAGATGATGGAAAGCCATTGGCGTTGTCCTACGTCTTCAGTTTCATCTGAGGCTTGTTTGTCAGCAGTGAAATAGGCGTAGCTTAAGTAGGTTACGAGCAGAGTGCTAAGAATTGCACCATCGATAAAGCTTAATCCATCATCAAGCAACAAACCCCAAAATAGCAGTGATGCTGCAATCATAATGGGGATATCACGTTTCACCATTTGCGACTCAATTTTTATCGGCCGGATAAGCGCGGTTATACCCAAGATCAAGCCTATATTTGCAATGTTGGAGCCAATCACATTTCCCAGTGCAATTCCGCTATTGCCAGCAACTGCCGACTTAATACTCACCGCAAGCTCTGGCGCACTGGTACCAAAAGCTACTATCGTTAAGCCGATAATTAACGGTGATAAGCCAAGTTTAAGCGCGATACTACTTGCGCCTCTCACTAGTGATTCAGCGCCTAGGGTTAGAATCACAAACCCGCCAATAATCGATAACCAAGTGATCATAGCACTACTTATTAGATGAAATTAAAAGGACGGCTAGCATAGTTATTTTTGCTAAGAGCGCAACAAATAATCAGCCAGTAAGCATTAAATATAGTTTACTCGTTCTGCCTGATGATACAGCTTAGGCTTTGAAGTGTAGCCATTACAAAACAGCACACCTCAAGGTGTGCTGTTAATTTTTAAAGCATCATCGGAAGATAGTTAAATTTCATCTTCCCAGCAGATTTTTCCACCGCGAATACCGT
Organism: Shewanella sp. c952; assembly: GCF_019654975.1. Taxonomy (GTDB): domain Bacteria; phylum Pseudomonadota; class Gammaproteobacteria; order Enterobacterales; family Shewanellaceae; genus Shewanella. The sequence goes on along the minus strand of NZ_BPEW01000019.1, from coordinate 17,413 downwards.
CGACTTTCTCACTGAAACTTTTCTCCAGTACGTGACGTTTGATCTTCAACGTTGGAGTTAATACATCATTGTCGACGTCCCAATTTTCCTTTACAACAATGATTGCATCGACTGTTTCATGGGATTCAAGATGAGGATTAACTGCATCTAGAGTATTCTTCAAAGAGGTTCTGATCTCTTCTCTAGGTTGTAACGAAGCGCCTTCTGACAGTTGCACTAGCGCAACTGGATGCGGCAAGCCTGAGCCAATAACGCAGATCATTTCAACATGAAGATCTTGTGCTAACTTACGCTCGATAGGAACAGGTGCAACATACTTACCTTTAGAGGTTTTGAAGTTATCTTTCACGCGGCCAGTAATGGTTACGCAGCCATCGTCATCGATACTGACTACATCACCAGTATAGAAGTAACCTTCTTCATCAAAGCAAGCAGCAGTCTCTTCTGGTTGCTTATAGTAACCCTGCATTAATCCTGGGCTCTTAACCATGAGTTCGCCGACATCAGATTGCTTGATGGAACATCCCTCAACCGCGTGTCCTACCGTACCAATTTTGCTGGCATCAAATGGATGGTTAATAATGGAGTAGGCGCAGTTTTCCGTCATGCCCCAAGCTTCACTAATATTAAGGCCGATTTTGTGGTACCAGCTGACCAGTGATGGTGGAATGGGGGCTGAACCGGAACCGAGAAGATGACAATGCTCAAGGCCAAGCCCGGCATGAATTTTACGTTTTACGATGCCGCTAACAATAGGGACCTTAAGTAAAAAATTAAGTTTACTGGCACCAATCTTATCGATAATATTTTTCTGGAACAGGCTCCAAAGGCGCGGTACCGAGAAGAACACTGTCGGTCTAGCTCGCTGCACATCGGCAACAAAGCTATCGAGATTCTCAACAAAAGCCACACTACTACCTGAATAGAATGAAGAGCCTTCCATCGCAACGCGCTCGGTGATGTGTGCGAGTGGCAGGTATGAGATTAATCTATCTTCAACATCAGTTTTTAAATCACGCACTACAGCGTTACAAGTCCAGCCATAACTGGCAAAAGTTTGGATTGCGCCTTTAGGTTTTCCTGTTGAGCCAGAGGTATAAACTAAGCTCATGATCTGTTCAAGAGTTGGCAATGGCGCATCGATTAACGGCTGGCCTAGAGTGAGTAGTTTATCCCAATGGTATTGTGCAGGCATGGTGTCGTAAGGCATTGCCATACGTAAAATTTCACCGCCAACGCCACTTTCTTGGTCTGCCCAGTAATCAAGTTTACCGATGAATATCGCTTTAGATTCACTGTGCTCTAGCGTGTAACGTATGGTGTCGGCATTGGCTGTAGGGTAAATCGGAACGCTAATATAGCCACCATGCATAAGGGCTAAATCGGTGATAAACCATTCGGCACAGTTTTTAGAAAGAATGGCAACTTTATCGCCAGGGTTTAGGCCTAGATGTCTAAGTGCACCAGCAATTTGCTGCATCTTAATTTGTACATCTCGCCAAGTAAAGGTCTTGTATTGACCGTCAATAGGCTGCTTTAAATATACTTGATCGCCTTGTTTTTCAACCCAATGTTCAAGCATTTCAATTGGGGTTTTCATAGAAGATTCCATCGCAATTCCATATTGATTATTGTTAATTCCAATTCAGACTGTTGCTGCTTTTTTGTTTTAATCGTTTGTTTAACAGTCTGATGTGACAATATTGAGTATGGCGAAAAATGTGATCTATGACAACTTTTTCAAACGCTCGTTACAATTTCTCGCAATGATGTCGTTAAAGCATGCCTTTTGGGCTAGAAGGAGTGGAGATGCAGTGGGGGATAAGGAAGTGCTAACTGATCGAGCTAGCACTGTATGACTAGAGGCTGTTGATCTTTTGAGCTTATTTTTGTTCGATTCTTTACCGTAAGGAATAATTATTTTAGTACCAGGCTTGAGCGATTCCAGGTTAGCTGGCTAAGCGAAAAGCTCGTAACGCATTCTAGTCATAAAAGAATAAAAGCATTGAAACGAGCCCGAAGGGCCGCGCTTCTTGGCTATTTTGACTGTGTTGTAGGTTATTATTCAGAAGGAGCACGCATTTTTTGCCACCATTGCTCATCAGCAACAATTTGGCCGGCGTCATCTATGGCTGGATAGACAAGCTTTTTGCGGCGACAGGCTTTGGCATATATAGGATGGCCTTGTTCAAACAGTTTTATCTGACAATACTGCTCATCAAGCTTTCGAGTACCATACATGCCAGCGGCTTCACGTTGGCGCTGAGCTTCATACATTATCAGTGCCCCAGCAACAGAAACATTGAGTGACTGCACCATGCCAATCATCGGGATGATCACATGTTGATCGGCACTGGCGATGCCTTCAGGGCTAACGCCATCACGTTCATTACCCAAAATGATAGCGGTTGGACGGGTGTAATCTATTTCACGAAAGTCGACCGCGGTTTCGGAGAAATTGGTCGCGAGGATCTGCATATCTTGGCGACGAAATTCTGCCACCGCATCGCTCATTTTATTGTGCGCTTTAGACTTCACCCATTGCTGACTACCAGAGGCGGTGTTACCGGAAACACGCATCTCAATCTCAGGCCATACGGCATGAATTTCGTGAATGCCAACCGCATCAGCAGTGCGAATAACCGCTGCAATATTATTGGTTTTATGCACCTTGTCTAAACACAGTGTTAGATCTGGCTGGCGGTTGTCTAGCATACTGTTAATGCGGGCGAAGCGTTCTGGACTCATGTTTTTTACCAAACTTTTTTATCAATAAAAAGGGCGCCGTAGCGCCCGATTCTTTAGTCAATGGAGTGGAATTACACTTCCATTACGCCGTCCATTTCAACCAATGAGCCTTTTGGAAGTTGGCTAACACCGATTGCTGCACGAGCTGGGTAAGGTTGCTCAAAGTAGCGATCCATAATTTCGTTCACGGTAGCAAAGTTACTTAGGTCTGTCATAAAGATATTAAGCTTAACAATATCGCTTAATGAACCACCGGCAGCTGCACAAACAGCAGTTAGGTTTTCAAAAACCTGTACTACTTGCGCATCAAACTCATCGCTTACCATTTCCATTGTCTCAGGATTCAGTGGGATCTGACCTGATAGATAAACCGTGCTGCCTACCTTAACTGCTTGAGAGTATGTACCGATAGCTTGCGGCGCTTTGTCGGTTGCAATGATAATCTTCTCTGCCATGATCTTCCCTTTATCTGTATTAAGTAAACTAATGTTTAGTTCAAATGAACTAGCGGTTACGTGACGTTCGCAGTACTTCAGGCAGAACCCTAATACGGCGCATCACGTTAGCTAAATGAATACGATCTCGCACAGAAATGCGTAAGTTGATGAGGAATACACGCCCATCGCGCTCTTCTGTGGTTAAGTTATGAATATTGGAGCCTTCAGCGGCAACAATTGAGGTGATCTTAGCTAACGCACCTTGGTGGTTAACAATCTCTACTCGTAAGTTAGCTTGGTACTCAACGCCTTCTGCGCTGTCCCACTGTACTGGGATGTACTTGTCGGGCTCACCTTGGTAACCGCGGATATTGGCGCAGCTTTCCATGTGTACCACTAAGCCTTTACCTGGACTAACATGAGCAATAACCGCATCACCAGGAATTGGGCGACAGCAGTTAGCAAACGTCACCAACATACCTTCAGCGCCGCGGATCGGCATGGTATGTGACTCTTTTGTCTCTTGGGCGTCAACTTGATCGCCACGTAAACGCTGGGCGATAACAATACTCATTGCATTACCCAAGCCGATATCGGCGAGTAACTCATCAAGCGTGTCGTGCTTAGTATCATTGACCACTTTTTCAACTTGCTCTTTTGGCAAGTCATCTAGCTTAGTGTCGCCTAACGCATGGTTCAATAGGCGTTTACCGAGCAGAACTGCATCATCCTCTTTTAGACTCTTGAGCAGCTGACGAATTTTAGCGCGCGCTTTACCTGTCACTACAAAGTTGAGCCATGCAGCATTAGGGCGTGCACCTTTCGCGGTGATGATCTCAACGGTTTGGCCTGAAATTAGCGGTTGGCTTAACGGATAGGCTTGGCGATTGACGCGAGCACCAACACAAGTGTTGCCAACATCTGTATGCACTTCATAAGCAAAGTCTACTGCGGTGGCACCATCGGGTAGTTCTAGAATACGCCCTTCAGGGGTAAACACGTAGATCTCTTCAGGAAATAGCTCAGTCTTAAAGTTTTCTACGAATTCAAAAGAGGTGCTGGCGCTTTGCTGCAGTTCAAGCAGGCTTTGCATCCACTTACGTGCACGAACTTGGGTGGTGGTGCCTTGCTCTTGTGAGCTGCCTTTCTTGTATAACCAATGTGCCGCGACCCCTTTATCTGCCATTTGGTCCATATCTTCAGTACGGATCTGGATCTCAACAGGCACGCCGTGAGGACCAAATAGTGAAGTATGTAATGACTGATAGCCGTTGGCTTTAGGGATAGCGATATAATCTTTGAATCGACCTGGACGGGGTTTGTAGAGGCCATGCATGGCACCCATAACGCGGTAACAGGTATCGATGGAGTCAACGATGACTCGGAAGGCATAGATATCCATGACTTCTTGAAACTGCAGTTCTTTGTTGCGCATCTTGTTATAGATGGAATAAAGATTCTTTTCACGACCTTTAACCGTGCCTTCAAGGCCGGTGTCTTCGAGTCGAGTGCCAACAGCAGCTTCAATACTTTGGATTAGCTCTTTACGATTACCACGTGCGGCTTTTACCACCTCTTTTAATACACGATAGCGCATTGGATAGTAGGCATGAAAACCTAAATCCTCTAACTCACTCTTAATATTATGAATACCAAGGCGGTTGGCGATTGGGGCGTAAATTTCGAGGGTTTCACGGGCAATGCGGCGACGTTTATCGGGGCGTAAAGCACCTAAGGTACGCATGTTGTGCGTTCTATCGGCAAGTTTGATTAAGATGACGCGAATATCTTGGGTCATCGCCATCATCATTTTGCGGAAGTTTTCAGCTTGTGCTTCTTTCTTATCGCGAAATTTTAGCTTGTCGAGCTTAGATACACCTTCCACCAATTCGGCAATAGACTCACTGAATATTTCAGCCAGCTCCTCTTTGGTAACAGGGGTGTCTTCGATGGTGTCGTGTAAGAGTGCGGCCATAAGCGTCTCATGATCGAGACGCATATCGGCCAGGATGCGGGCTACCGCAACCGGATGGGTAATATAAGGTTCGCCACTCGTGCGCATCTGACCTTCATGGGCATCGCGCGCCACCTGATAGGCCTGCTTGAGTAATTCTACCTGTTCAGGTTCTAAATAACCTGAAGCAGACTCCTTGAGACCTTCAAACAGATACAAGTGACTCTACTCCTTATATAGCGTTACGGCCTTCAGCGATGGCAGCAACGGCAGCAATTTCAGCCGCTTCACGTTCACGAACTGTTTGGCGCTCATCGGCGTCCAAAGTATCAGCTGTGACTAAACCTAGTTCGATTTCGCGTAAAGCGATAACCGTTGGCTTGTCGTTCTCTTCTTCAACCATAGGGTCTTTACCCTGCACGGCGATTTGGCGAGCACGACGCGCTGCAACCAGAATCATATCAAAACGGTTGCCGATTTTGTTTACGGCGTCTTCTACAGTTACGCGAGCCATGTTTGGAAACTCCAGTGTTTTATCGATTGAAAAAATGACGCAAAATTGTACATGAAGACAGTTAGTCTGCCAACAGATCTTTAATCATATCATTTTGCGTATGAATTTGGCTAGCAGTGGTTAATCTTTGGCTATGAATGATTGCTAAAAGATCGCGCTGCGCTTTGTCGAAATCATCGTTCACTAAAATAAAATCATACTCATTATAGTGCGACATCTCTGATACCGCTTGTGCCATGCGGCCTGCAATCACTTCTTGGCTATCTTGGCCACGCCCAGTAAGGCGGCGCTCTAACTCAGTACGTGAAGGAGGAAGAATAAAGATCCCAATGGATTCTGGCATCACTTTTTTCACTTGCTGGGCACCTTGCCAATCAATATCGAGAAATACGTCGATACCTTGTGCAAGTGTCTGTTCAATGGTGACTCGTGAAGTACCGTAGTAGTTACCAAATACCTCAGCCCACTCGAAAAACGCATTATCTGCAATGAGTGCTTTAAACTCATCTTGATTGACAAAGTGATAGTGCTGACCATTTGTTTCACCCGGACGAGGCTGACGTGTAGTGTGCGACACAGATACTTGCATATCAGCTGGTTGATCTTTTAATAAAGCTGATATCAGTGATGATTTACCTGCGCCACTTGGCGCTGAGACGATAAATAGATTCCCGCGTGCAGTCATGATTTGCCTATCCGGTGCTTTAGCCCTCTTTGGGGCCAGTGAAAAGATTTAGCCGCGCATTATACAGCCTAGGACGATATTTGCGCTAGTGATCACAGCGTGTAGAGGCATAATTTAGTGCTTCTCTCTATTTCTCAGACTAATTTCGCGGTATACAGCTAAAACACTGACATCCTCAAGCAAATTGGGTAGGCTATTTACTGAGTTTTATGCTTTCGCCTGAGCATTAATACAGTTAAGTGGAAAGTCATCCACTTTCATTTAGGTTTGATTGAGAAGGTAGGAATATCAGGGTATGCAGTTTTCAGCACTTTTTTGTTTGGTAGGTCGTGATAACGGCCAGCGATTTGCGGTCATCAGTGGACTGATTTTCTTTGTTTTATTATTGGCTGCAGTGCTACTAGGCTCTACAGCGACATTGTATGTCGTTGGTATGTTGTTGCTACCCATATTAGGTTTAACCAGTTATAGACGACTACGAGATAGTGGCAAAACGCCACGCTTGATAGCGTTAACGCTGGCTCCTTTCATCTTGGTATTGCTTACTCTAGTATATGTTGACAGTGTGATGCTGCTACTTACCTTTATGGTGTTTGCGGCGTTAGCCATAGGCTACATCGCCATTCTACCCTCGATTTCAAAGGCTAGTTACCGACAGGGATATTCTGGCCCTATCAAAATAGTCGACCGCGCAGTTACAAAAGGTTCAAGGGTACGTGTTGAGCCAACGTTAACTGCCAGCGAGAGTCATCAAGAAGCCGCAACGACTACTTTTTCGAACTCAGAAACTGATTTTGAAGCAGGGTTTGCTAATGACACTGCAACAGATTCACCTGTGCAGGGAGCAAACTCAAATAGCAGCGGCTTTATTAAAATACAGCGCTGGCTTATGGCCAATCAGAAAATAGCGTTCTCAGGAGTGGCAGCTTTATTGGTTTGCATGTTGTTATTGAGCATTTGGTCGCTAGTACCTAGCGATAATGCTACTGCGGCAGAACAAGACATAACTGCAGTCGAACAGATCGCTAAGGCGCCCACTGTTGAACGCAAAATGACAACATTGCCGGATGGCTTTAGTTTAGTGCTTGAAGATGATGTATTGATTGTAAGATGGTTAGGGGAGACCGGATCACCGACCACGTTATGGTCTCTTGCTACTGCAAAAGGTGATAGAACCTGTGCAGCGCTTAAGTTTAATAATGGCACTGAGTATCGCCCCGTTGAGGTCGACTTATTAGCCGATACTGGCACCGAAGCACGTTTTTCTCCGCTTGATACTAAGGCGATTATTGTTGATATGGCGCGCCGTGGAAACGTGAGTCTCTGTGGTTATAATTTCAGCCTTAAAGGCAGCCAAGCCGCCATCGGAAAAGTTGCAGCGTTCGCCACTTATTTATAACTTAGCGTATTGTTGATAGGTATGACTGGAAATCGCAAGGGAGAGTCATTAAACTGCTTCGCCTTAACTTTTGCATAATCGTTTGCGCTAAATGCATGTACCAGTGGGTTTGATGGGTGACAGAATGGTCGATTTAACCTTAGTGATTCTCGCGGCGGGCTTAGGCACACGCTTTGGTGGTGATAAGCAACTAGCAGGGCTTGGGCCAAATGGCGAAACCATGCTGCAACTGTCGCTACGCAGCGCGCATAAAGCTGGTTTTAATCGGGCTGTGTTGGTGATCCGTCCTGAGCTTGCAGCCAGCTTAGATCGACTCTTAGCTGACAAGTTGCCGCAGGATTTCCATTGTGATTACTGTATTCAGTCACTGGATGACTTGCCAGAGGATGTGACGGATTATGTTGATTTAGAAACACGTAAAAAACCATGGGGTACAGCCCATGCATTATGGAGTGCAAGAAAGCTGATAACAGGCCCAATGGCCGTTATTAATGCCGATGATTTTTATGGCGATAGTGCTTTTTCATTGTTAGCTCAAGGGCTGGTTAACAGCGTGGACGATTGGATGATGGTAGCCTACCCAATCCGTTTGACCTTATCTGATAACGGCGGTGTAAACCGTGGTTTGTGTGAAGTTAACAATGGCAAGCTTGTGGATGTTGCTGAGTGGTTAGATATCCAGTCCCATGCCAATGAGCTTGTCGGTACTTTTGCTGGTAAGCAGCAAGCGATTGCCAGTGATGCTTTAGTATCGATGACATGCTGGGGCTTTAACGCCGATATTTTTGCTGTGATCGAAGCGCAGCTAACAGACTTTATTATTAAGCACGGTAGCCAAGCTAAAAGTGAGTGCTACTTACCGAGTGTGGTGCAAGCGAAATTGCAGCAAAATCGAGTAAGCGAAGAGACACGTAATGTGAATGTCAGTGTGGCGCAGGAGTCTTGGTATGGCGTGACCTATCCTGAAGATGCCAACTGGGTTAAACAGAAATTATTTGAAAAATTAGCAACAAGTTAATCTTAGAAGCTAATACATAATGAGTTTGCATGGAAAACCTGAACGATAAACAGGTTGAAGCAACGATATTGACAGAATCTGGAGAGTTGGGTGATTGATTTTATAAGACAAAACGTTTTGTCGCACTTTGGTGTAGAGGTGGAAGATGCCAAAGTTTCGCCATTGGGTAATGGCCATATAAACCACACTTTTCTTGTTCGTGGTTGCAAGCGTGAATTTGTGTTGCAAAAAATCAATACTCAAGTTTTTACCACTCCTAATGCTTTAGTCAATAATGCTGACAAGATCAGTCGCCATTTAACACTTAAGAGCCAGCAACAGCAGTACCAGCTGCAAGTCGTTTCTCCTGAGCAGACTCAGGCGGGTAGGCTTTGTGTTGATCTCGGTGAAGATGGTTTCTGGCGAGCGATTAACTATCTGCCCCACAGCCACAGTGTTGATGTCGTTAGCAGCGAAGCACATGCTGAAATAGCGGCTAAAGCCTTTGGTCACTTCTCTTGTTCGCTAAGCGATCTTGATGCCGAGCTTATCGCAGATGTTATTCCAAACTTCCATCACCTTCCTGGCCGAATTGAACAGCTATCGCTCGCTGCAGCTAACGATAGCCAAGGGCGACTTGGTGGTTGTCAGCACTGGGTTGATATGGTGATGGCACAAACTGAGCTACTGCAAGAACTTGCTGAGGTTGAAGCAAAACTACCACGTCGAATTTGCCATAACGACACCAAGATCAACAACATGCTGTTTGATAAGCGCGATATGAGCAGTATGGCGATTATTGACCTTGATACCTGCATGAAAGGCTACTTGATGTATGACTTTGGTGACATGGTACGTACTTTTTGTAGCCCGGAAGAGGAAGACTCAACTGCATTAGATAAAGTCACTGTGCGCGAGTCTATTTTTGCCGCGATCTGTAAAGGTTATTTGGGCGAGTTAGCACCAGTGCTATCTGATCTAGAACGCCGCAGCTTATGGTTAGGTGCCAAAGTCATGTGCTTAATGATTGGCGTGAGGTTTTTAACCGATCACTTAAACGGCGACGTTTATTTCCATATCCATCATCAAGGTCATAACCTTGAACGTGCTGAAAATCAATTCACTCTGTATCAGAGTTTGTTGAGCCAACAAGACAGCCTTAGCGCCTACCTGAAATAAATTAGCTGCTTTCACTGTCTGAATAAGCGGGTTTAAGCTGAGTAAAGTCATTGGGATCTACCTCGATGACTTTTCCTTCATTGAGTTTTGCCGCCATTTACCGATTGGCGCTGCCATCGGTATCATACCAATTGCATTAAAAGTTTGACGATTCAGCGTTTTGAAACCCGCACTATGTGAGCCCCTCAGCCTTGCCACTTCTGCTTGCATTGTCTCAAAAGGCAATAACCATTTCTTCCACAATGCGCCTTGAATTGAAACCCTGAGAAAGCCCAGAACAGAGTATATCCTTAATGGAATTGGTATTAGCTGTTTGTAGCAAGCTGTTTTAGCCGCTATCGGTACAGGCGTGTCGTCATCGGAAGCATATTTAATCTAACAATCAATTGATCTAAAAAGGCCTGGGTTAGCAAAGCTATCGCGCGATAAAAATCGGTTTTTGCGTGTTCGTTGATAAGTGCTAAACAGCGACCAGACCAAGGAAGAAGATGTTGCTGAAGTAACACGATGCAGCTGCGCTCTATTGTTTCGCTATCTTCGGTTTGAGCCCATAGGCTAAACATCTGATCTAAGACGGCAAAGAAAAGACCGATATGATCGACAGGCTGATTCGTATCGAGCTCGAAGCTGATCCCTTGCTCCTGATAAAAGGCTTTTAGTGCCAGCGTTGTCTTATCGTTGAGAAGTTGTCTCTCGCTTAAGTAGACCGAGCCCCAAGGAACTGCGTTAGGTTCGCCAGGACCATAGAAGAGTTGGGCATAATCAAGTTTTAAGGCTTGTTGCTTATCAGCAGTCCATAGCTTGAGATAACTGGATAATAACTCACGGCCATTAGATTCTTGCGCAGAAGCGCTAAACTCAGGCCAGCTTTGAGCAACATCGTGTTCGATAAAACTCTGCAGCAACTCGGGTGTCGGGTCGTTAAAGAGTACATTATGAAGAATGCGTGCAATGCCCTGATATTCCAAGAGCTCATTTTCAGTAAGGAGTGACATATTAACCTCGTTTAGCGCACACAAGTGTCGCAATTGACAGCAAAAAAAGGTGCCATTCTAGAAGAATGACACCAAGCAGGGGTTAAACTTCTGAGAAGTTCAACACTTCACCATCGGTGGCACCACTCGGACGCGAATGACGGTTAGGAGTGATGAGTAAGTTTGGCGTTGTTACACTGCTCTCTGGCAACGGAGCAACATCGGGTAGAATGGCTGCTGGATACTTAGCCTTCAACTCGTCCATAGGTGCAAAGTCGATTGCACGCATCGGGCAAGACTCGACACATGAAGGTTGCTTACCTTCCGCTAGCCGCTCGAAACAGCCATCACATTTGGTCATCACCTTACGATCGTTATCAATCTGAGGTGCATCGTATGGGCAAGCTCTTGCGCAGCTTTCACAGCCAATACATAGATCGGTAGCGACATGCACTAATCCATCTTCGCGGCGTTTGTGCATTGCACCAGTAGGGCAAGCCTTAACACACACTGGCTCAGAACAGTGGTTACAACCGATAGACATGTAGTAGGCGAATACGTCTTGGCTGACGGTACCATCACCATTCTCTGTCCACTGTCCGCCACCATATTCATAGACCCTGCGCCAGTTGATGCCAACAGGAAGGTCTTTTCGATCTTTACACGATACCTGACAGGTTTTACAGCCAGTACATTTGCTTGCGTCGACATGAAAGCCGTATTGGATATTATTGTTCATTGCTAACTCCTATCAAACCTTACGGATTTCAACCAGGTTAGTGTGCTGAGGATTACCTTTAGTTACCGGTGTGGTGCGTTGTGTCGTGAGAACGTTTAAGCAACCGCCTTTATCCACATCACCGCCAGGTTGGAACCATGCACCTTGACCCAGTGCCGTTACGCCGACCATGATTCTAGGTGTCACCTTAACTTCAACTTCGATAGTGCCGCGGTCGTTAAAGATATGGACTTTATCGCCAGTTTTGAGTCCGCGTGTGTTGGCATCAAGTGGGTTCATCCATACCGCATCTTGCACTACTTCACGTAACCAAGGGACGTTGTGATAGCTTGAATGAGCACGACCTTTAGTATGATAACCAGTCAGTTGCAGTGGGTATTTCTTCTTGGTTTCAGTATCTTCGTAGCCTTCCCAAGTCGGCACATATTTTGGTAGTGCCGATATCACGTCACCCTCTTTGAGCTTCCAAGTGCGGGCTTTTTCTGCCAGACGCGAAGAGTAGATCTCAATCTTGCCTGATGGGGTTCCCAGCGGATTGGCTTGAGGATCATTACGGAAATCTTCTAATACAATGTAACCACCATTAGGCAGATACTTACGATAGATCCCTTGCTTCAGCATCACCTCTTTTTCTGGCAATTCTGGTGTTGCCGCTTTTGACTCTGCATAGAATTGATCAAGCCAATCTTTACGACTCTTACCTTCGGTAAATTCGGCTTCTACACCCATACGCTTAGCAAGTTCGACACAGACTTCATAGATAGGGCGGCTCTCGAACATAGGATCAACGCCTGAGCTCATCTGTACCAATGTTGCAGTATCGCCTGCGGCGTAGCTTTGGTAGATAAGATCTTCAGACTCCAACCAAGTTACGTCAGGCAGCAATATATCGGCAAACTTAGCACTTGGCGTCATCCAGTTATCAACCACCAGAATGAACTCACACTTAGATTCATCTTGCAGCAGTTTCTCTGTTTTACGTACATCTGAGTGTTGGTTAATCAGGGCATTACCACCGTAGTTGATGATAGCTTTGATATCGGTGTCTAGTTTGCCGTCGCCGTCGTCATCAAGCTCAACGCCCTGCACGCCATCAGACAGCACCGTCATGTTCTTACCGTCTTCAATTGCCTGAGTGAAGGTAAAGAATGAGATCGCTTTTTTGACCGGGTTTGCCCCTGTAGGCATAAACGGTGCGTGTAGCGATGAACCTTTACACAAGCCACCACAGTTAGTGCCAGGTAGACCTAGCTGACCTAATAAAATAGGCAACATGTAACCTGCGCGGGTATTGTTTTCACCTGCAGCCTGACGGTTTAACGAGGCGGCAATCTGGATGAACGGGGCACGAGCCGCTGCCAGTTCTCTGGCTAGCTCAACGATGATATGCGCTTCGATCCCTGTGATGCTCGCAGCCCACTCAGGTGTCTTAGCATTCGCACCTGATGTTGAGTCACCCACTGTAGTGTTGTCAAGAATGTAAGCCTTGTAGCTTGCTTCATATCCAACGCCAGCAGGCATGGTCTTTTCGTCATAGCCGACACAATATTTATCCAAAAAGGCCTGATCGACCGTGTTGGTGGTGATCCATTCATAGGCCAATGCTTCGAACAGCGCAGCGTCAGTACCTGGGCGAATTGCAATCCACTGATCTTCTTTACCTACCGCAGAATCGGTATAGCGAGGATCGATCAAGATAGTCTTAAACTTATTCTTCTGCTTTTGCATCAGGAAGTCATAGGCTTCACCTGAACCACTCATGCGGATCTCTGACGGGTTATAACCGACCATCAATACCAGGTCAGAATTTTGCATCTCAGAGACGCTGCTGCCTTGCCAGCCTGGGCCTGCTGAGCCGTATGTTTGTCCTGCAGCTTCGTAAATTTGCGACCAGCTATAGTCGCCATAAGCGTTGAGGTAACCGCCTTTAAGATTCATCAAACGGTAAAGACACTGCTTACCGGAAAAGTGATAACGGGCACCTGAGTTATAGGTGAAGTGAATCGATTCGTTACCATATTGGTCGATGGTGCCTTGCAGTTTTTCAGCGACAAGGTCGAGCGCTTCATCCCAAGTAATACGCTCAAATTGCCCACTGCCACGCGGGCCAACGCGTTTCATTGGGTATTTAAGGCGATCGGGAGCATAGACACGCTTTCTCAGAGAGCGGCCACGAAGGCAGGCGCGTACATCATGATCGCCATATTTATCTGTGGTGGTGAACTCTGACTCTACTCGGGTGATCACTCCATCAGTTGAATAAACCTGTACTGGGCAGTTTGAGCCGCAGTTAACCAGACAAGCCGACCAGTTTAGGTTTTCACCAGCCACGGGTGGCGTAGGCGGTACGACTTCAACATCATTCGATCCTGAGTTACAGCCAGACACTGTTGCTGCGCAACTTAGTGCAGCACTCATTTTTAAGAAACTTCTGCGTTCCATTATCATATCCTCATTGCAGTTATGGTTAGCACTGTTTGCATTAGCGCAGCTGGTAGCTAAACGACAACATCACTTGGTGCGCGTTATAGTTATGGTTCAGGTCGCCTAAAGTGGTGAGTCCCGGAACGGTATCGACATCAATTTGCGCGTAATCGGTGTCGTAGTAGCGCTCATACTGGTAAGCCAGTTTTAGCGCCATCTCTTCACTCAATGCGTAGTTCGCATGTAGTTGGAGACTATGATTGAAGGAGTAATAATCTCCGAGAGGCGCTGTGACGTTATAGGTGACTGACGTATCGCTACTTGAATTCGCGAACAGGTAGTCGCCGCCCAAGCTGAGCTTATTTTGCATCAGCCCGCTATAGTTGAAGCCTGCCCCTAGATTGATAAAGTCATCTTCGATATCGGCGTACCAATCGACTGTTGAAAAGCCCTGGCTACCTGCTTGATTAGATTTGATCCATTGCTGTCCGCCAAAGGCGTAAGCCGATAGGTGCTGGTTGAGTTGCAACCCAAGGTTGATGTCATAGCCGTAATCTTCAGATTCGGTTAGACCAATTTGGGTCTGGTTGTAATCGTCATTAGCGTAACGAGCGCTTAGATCTAGACTGAGCCATGAAGTTGGGGTGTGATTGAACTTAGCTTCGAAGGCGGTGCGCTCTCTATCTGCTAGATAATATTTTCTGAGCAATGGGTTGGTTTCTGATGACGTCAGTTCGTTAGTTTGATATTCACTGCCATCGCGGTTATCTAAGGTAGCCTTCAATTTAAGTTTGAGGTTATCAAGCGCTTGGATATTTAGCTTCGCCCAGAGTGCATTGTCATTGGTTTGTTCGCGGTCGCCATAACTACGCTCCATCTCTTTACGATCGTAGCCAGCTTGCAGGCGATAGTCGCTGCTTAAGCGGTAACTGGCATTAACCTTAAGCCCACGACGCTCAGTATCTAACGGTACATTTTGCTTAAATGCACCCGTGATGCCGTTAACTTCAAATTGCGCAAACTCCCATACCGAACCTTTGTTGTCACGTTCGCTGTAATCAACGCTGCCACCGAGTCTGAACTTGTTGCTCACAAGCGAGGTGACAGCGAACTTACCGTCTAAGGTTTTGACCTCACCATCCCAGTTTTGTAGCGGGTTGCCAGACATCTGAATGAGAGCATCATCTTGGATCATTTTTCCCGACGCTAGACGACCGCTTATGACGGTGCGGTCTAGTTGATATTGGCCAGAGAGGCTAAGTCGATGTGCCTGATTGTCTGGGGTCGCAGCAAAGACGTCATAAAGGTAGGGCAGACTTAAGGTGCCAATATCGTTTTGGTACTGGCTAACGAAGTAGTTGAGATCAGTCACCCAGTGCTCACCAGATAGTGACAACCCAGCGGTGAGGTTATCTGTATTGGCATCGACAGGCTGACCAAAATTAACCGGACGTGGCGTGACAATACTGCTGCTTATATTTCCAGTTTTTTGTTCATGGTCATAACGTACATAAGCCTTATAAAAATCTCGGCCATAACTCAGACCCAAGCCAGCTTGGTTTCTCTGCAGGGAGAGCTGTTGGGTCTGAGTGTGCACGCTCGGGGTCAACAGATTATCTTTGTACCAAAGCTGACTGAGTACATCGCCGGATTGATAACTGGTTAGGCGTTGATAATCTGCTGTTACTGTATACAGGCCAGACTTACCAGCAGTTAGATGAGCAAAGCTATTATCAAGGCCGAGTCGGTGAGCCTGAAACAGCGCCTTATAGCCAGCATCATTTTGATACTTAAGATCGGCATCGACACTGGCGTTAGCGCCATCTTTATCGGTACCGAATGCATTGCCAGAATGAATGTCATCGCTGTTGATATAAGCTGCATTGACACCTATTGTGCCGCTATAGCCATCCACTTTAGGGCAACGTTTACATTGGAATTTGTTCTGCTTAACAGTGCTAGTATTAGCCTTGTTAACGCCAAAGTCCGCTGCCATTGCCGAGGCTGTTACCACGCTCGATATTGCGAGAAATGATAATGTGATCAGGTTTAATTTGAATCTCATTTTAATGACTCCTGATTAGCGCTGCAGCTTACTGCCAGCTGGGTGGTTAGAACCATGGATCTGGCTATGGCAATTGAGACAGCTCTTACCGCCGCCAAAGGCATCTGTTCCGCCTTGTTGTATGACACGGCTAGCATGGCCGTTATCCATATGGCATTGTTGGCACAGCTGAGGTGCACGGTAAGTCAACATGGCTTCATTCACGCTGCCATGAGGGTTATGACAATTTGCACAGTTTTCAGTCACCGGTGCGTGTTCCCATAGAACTGGTCCGCGTTTTTCGCTGTGACAGCTGTAGCAGGTGTCATTGATTGTATTGTGGTTAAGTGCGCTTTCACTCAAAGACCCATGAGGGTTGTGGCAATCGACACAGGTCATTCGATCCCATTTCAACGGATGAGATGAACGCTTGTTCATGGCTGATTTTTGCTGGGAGTGGCAAGAGGTGCAGCTGTCATTGACCGTGAGCGGGTCCATTACCGGATCTTTATCAGTATGGATACTGTGACAATCGCTACAGGCGACTTGGTCTAGGTTGTGGCTGCTGCTATGCCATGCCATCTGCTCGGGGTTGTTATGACATCCAAGACAGACACTGTTTTGAGTTTGAGCGGGCAACTTACTTTCTTTGCCAAAGGCTATCATCGGCTCCTTGCCAGCCTTATTGTGTTTGCCTAGTGGACCATGGCAAGCTTCGCACTGAAGACCTGCCATTGGTGAATCTATTTGACTCGAATTACCGTGCACACCATCAAAAATAGCCATCACTGTGGGATTTTTTTTATGGCACATTAGGCAGGAGTCGGCGCCTTTTTTAGAGTAATTACCCTCAGCAAATTTCTCCGTCAGTTGCTGCTCCAATTGTTCACCAGTGAGTTGATTCCAGGCGGTCGCCTGAACTGGCAGGGATAAGCAAGCGAAAGTGAATATCACACAGAGTAACTTAGTGATAATACATTTGTTCATCATCTTAGCCTTACGGTTAATTATTTTACGGTTTAGTGTTTTTTGTTAATTATTTTGCAGGAAAATTGTAGTCCGAATGTTCAACTATTACTAAATAGGTATTTGTGAAGTTGATTTTAAATTCAAAAATAATTTATACGTGATCAAGATCTTTGTTTAGAGGTTGCGATTAAATATTTTAGAATTCAATTTCAACTCTTGTTTGGGTTTGGTTATATTATTGTTTTTGTTGGATTTAATTTGTTGCAGCTTATTTGATCTTTGCTGTTATTAAATTAACTTTATTACATTTAAAATATAATAATTAATAATTTAATATGTGAATGGATATT
>NZ_BPEW01000018.1 GCF_019654975.1 Shewanella sp. c952 | reverse complement strand
ATGCAATTCCCCTGTAGTTCAGTTGGTAGAACGGCGGACTGTTAATCCGTATGTCACTGGTTCGAGTCCAGTCTGGGGAGCCACTTTATTTATAATTAGATTTATGCGATTCCCCTGTAGTTCAGTTGGTAGAACGGCGGACTGTTAATCCGTATGTCACTGGTTCGAGTCCAGTCTGGGGAGCCAATCTAATTAAGACGTGTTATAGGTAACAAACGATTCCCCTGTAGTTCAGTTGGTAGAACGGCGGACTGTTAATCCGTATGTCACTGGTTCGAGTCCAGTCTGGGGAGCCAACCTAATTCAGCATCTCAGCATCTCAGCATCTCAGCATCTCAGCATCTCAGCATCTCAGCATAATTACCTCTAAGTAAAAAATTACGCAAGTAAAGCAACTGATAATAAGTTCAAAACCTGTTTATAATGGCCATTGATAAAATTTTTAGAACTATCACTGTCTCCTATAAATGTGAATGGACTCAATATGACAAGTTTCCGATATTTTCAGCTTTTTTTAGTGTCTATTTTCTGTGGATTAACGTTTGTTACATACACAGTTAATCGAGCCGACATATTAACATACAGCGAAAATACGCTAGCGCAGTACGTTGCGAGTATTGATGCTGCGACTAACTGGCAGGACGATGGTAAGGCTTTATACCTAAGCCTAGATAAGCAGTTCTCTTTTCAATTTTTCCAATATATAGACAGCAATGACAGTGATAATAGCTACACCCATGGCCGATTACTTTCCCTGCACGACGATGTCATTAGTGAACTTTTTCAAATGGATATTCCATACACGCAGTCTCTAAAAAATGGTCGATTACAAGTAAAACTCTCCATTGGTAACACCATTTCAGAAACCGTTATAATGTTTAAAAAACAACTGATGTTCATATGGTTTACATTTTTGCTTATCAGTATTTTCAGTTTTGCACTTACTTTGCGCCAAGCCAAAAAGTTACGATACAGCGCCAAAGTAATAGAAGAGTTACCGAATTTGGCTTTCCACTCAATACAAAAGTCTAAATTGAAAGGTGAATTCAAACCTCTAGCGACAGCGATAGAGTCATGTCAGCATAATTTAAAAGCAGAAATTGATAAGCTCACCGACGCCAATGAAAAACTGTCAAGAGCAGCATTTCAAGATCCCATCACAGGTTTTGGAACCCGCGCGAAATTCACTGAAAAACTAAATGATATTTGCTCACCCAATAGCCAACAGTTCGGTGTACTTGCGATGGTAAAGGCCACTGAACTGGGTGCTATAAACCAATTACATGGTCGTGAGGCTGGAGATGATTACTTAACCCGTATCTCAAATCACATTAGAAAATCTTTAGTTAAGTCTCCTAATGCTTATTGTTACCGGATTTCGACAGCAGATTTTGCGCTCATATTACCCGACGTTACGCTTAAGGAAGGTACCAGTATTATTGAGCAGGTAAAGAATGCATTCGATGAGTACCAGCAAAACTTGGGAACCGATTCGGTTGCCTATATTGGATTATGTCCCTACCTACAAAATAGCGATCCCGTTTCTTTAATGACTCTTGCGGATACCGCTGTGAGCATCGCTCAAACATTAGGCCCTAATAGTATACATGTACTTCAAAGGCTCAAAGGTGATGAGCTATTTGGAGACAGTAGATGGAAAGTAGCTATCGATGACATAGTAAAACGCAGCGCAATCAAATTTTATGCCCAGCCTATTCGACCTTGTAGAAATGATGTGGAGTCCTACCGAGAACTGCTATCTCGATTTTATAATGATCAAGGAAAATCTCTCCCCACAGCAACCGTCATTGCCATGGCAGAACGTCATGGAATGAGCGAGGAACTCGATAAGCTTGTCATCTTAAAAACCCTGAGCATACTCAATGAAACACCATCAATGTCAGGATTATTTGGCATAAATATATCGGCATCATCTGCAAGCCACGAGAGTTTTGTCGCTTGGCTTAAAAATGTATTAGTTCGTCAGCGTCACATAGCAGCCAGATTAGTTTTTGAAGTCAATGAGTCAGGGATGCAAACTAATTTGTCCGCTACTTATCATTTTATTAATGAAATCCATAGTGTTGGAGCACGCGTCTCTATTGAACGATTTGGCCTAGGTTTCACCTCTTTTAAGTTTTTCAAAGATGTTCGACCAGACTTTATCAAATTAGACGGTAGCTATACCCAAGGGATAAATTCAGACGCCCACAACCAGTTCTTTGTCAAAATGATTATTGATATAGCAAGAAAGCTCACTATCCGAGTGATTGCCACTGGTGTCGAAAATCAAGAGGAAAAGCTGGCAATGGAGCACCTGTTAATGGACGGGCTTCAAGGCTACTACATCGCAAAGCCAACTCCTTTATTAACAGTAAGTAACAGTGATAAAGCAGAAATAGTGCTTTAAATTCACTCACTAGAAACCAAATTCATTTGTCCTTGCTTTCTTTGTGTTGTTTATGACGGCGGAAAAGCCGATAATAGCGCTAAGATTGTCTAAAAAATGAATTGAGATGAGTGAATATCTCCTGTTATTGGTCGGCACTGTGCTGGTCAACAACTTTGTATTAGTTAAATTTCTAGGTTTATGCCCTTTTATGGGGGTATCAAGCAAACTTGAGTCAGCTATTGGTATGTCAATGGCGACCACCTTTGTGCTGACCTTGGCATCTATTCTTAGCTACCTAGTGAACCAGTACCTGCTGTTGCCATTTGATCTTGGCTACCTCAGAACAATGAGCTTTATTCTAGTCATTGCCGTCGTCGTTCAATTTACCGAAATGCTAGTGCAGAAAACCAGTGCGTCTTTGCATCGCGCCCTGGGCATTTATCTGCCACTGATTACGACAAACTGTGCAGTACTCGGTGTTGCTCTACTCAATATTAATGAAGACCATAACTTTTTCGAGTCAGCGATATTTGGTTTTGGTGCTGCTGTTGGATTTTCTTTAGTGCTAATCCTGTTTTCCGCCATGCGCGAACGGCTTGCTGCTGCTGATGTCCCAGCGCCATTTAAAGGCGGTGCTATTGCCATGGTTACCGCAGGTCTTATGTCCCTCGCATTCATGGGCTTTACAGGATTGGTTAAATAAACATGTCAGGTATTGTTATCGCAATTGTTGTCCTCACGATACTCGCCCTTGTTTTTGGTGTATTACTGGGCTTCGCAGCCGAAAAATTTAAGGTAGAAGGTAATCCACTCGTTGAACAAGTCGAGGCACTGCTGCCACAAACTCAGTGTGGCCAATGTGGCTACCCCGGCTGCAGACCTTATGCAGAAGCGATTGCCAACGGCGACAAAATAAATAAATGCCCACCTGGTGGCACAGCGACCATGGAAAAGATTGCTGACTTGGTTGGCGTCGATCCCGAGCCTTTAAATGCGACTGAAGAAGTACAAGAGAAAAAAGTCGCATTCATACGTGAAGATGAATGCATTGGTTGTACTAAATGCATTCAGGCTTGCCCTGTAGACGCCATATTAGGCTCAGGTAAGCTGATGCATACCGTTATCACGGATTATTGCACAGGATGCGATCTGTGCGTCGCTCCCTGCCCCATCGATTGTATTGACATGCTACCGATAGAACAAACGACTAAAACATGGGATTGGCAGCTAAATGCCATCCCGGTGAAACAAGTGCTAGAGGAACCGCAGTGCTAACTTTATTAGAACAAATTGATAAAGGAACCATTTGGCGCTCCCATGGCGGTATCCACCCGCCAGAGTTAAAAGCCTTATCCAATAGAACGGCTATCGAGACATTGCCCTTAGCTAAGCAATTTATTTTACCGATCCCGCAAGTTGGTGACAGTGCCCTGCTTACTATTAAGGCTGGTGACCATGTACTAAAAGGGCAAGCCCTAACCGTTGGAACGAGCTTTGCTCATTGTCCTGTGCACGCGCCTACATCCGGTACTATCGCTGCAATTAAGCCTATGCCAAGTAACCATGCGTCAGGTTTAGCAGTGTTAAGCTGTATATTGATCGCCGATGGCAAGGATGAAGCCGCTGAAACCAATATCAGTGACGTTTCAGCGTTAGATAATCAACAGATCTTAAAAAAAATACAAGATGCAGGCATTGCCGGTCTTGGTGGCGCAGCGTTTCCCACTCATATAAAACTGCGACCCGCTAGCGATATTGAACTAGTGATCATAAACGGCATCGAGTGTGAACCCTATATCACCTCTGACGATAGACTGATGCAAGAGTACAGCGATGAAATTATTGCAGGCATCGCTATTATTGAACGTTTATTGACGCCAAAGCGCATTATTATCGCCATCGAAGATAATAAACCTGAAGCATTCGAGGCAATGCAGCATTCACTAAACCGAAGTGAGTTGTCTAGCGATAAAACTCGAATAACTAGCGTACCAACTAAATACCCTTCAGGTGGAGAAAAGCAATTAATTCAAATCCTAACGGGGCAAGAGGTGCCATCTGGTGCCATTCCTGCACAATTGGGAATGTTAGTGCAAAATGTTGGAACGGCCTACGCAATACAAGATGCAGTGATTAATGGTCAACCGCTGATCTCAAGAGTCGTCACTGTAACGGGACAAAATAGTAAAAAGCCAGGTAACTACTGGGTTCCGATTGGTACTCAGGTTGACCATGTACTGCAAACTAATGGCTTTAAAGGCAAGCTTGAACAGGACAAAGTCATCATCGGTGGTCCTATGATGGGGCATTCGTTGCCAGATATAGCAGCTCCAGTGCTCAAAGGCACTAACTGCATTCTACTGCCAAGTAGTGACGAAATAGCACCAGAGCAACCTGAAATGCCATGCATCCGCTGTGGTGAATGCGCCGTGGCCTGCCCTGCACTGCTTTTACCGCAACAACTATTTTGGCATGCCCAGGCACAAGAATATGATAAAGCAGCCAGCTTCAACCTCAATGATTGTATTGAGTGTGGTTGTTGTAGCTATGTTTGTCCTAGTGATATTCCATTGGTTGAATATTACCGGGTCGCGAAATCAGCACTTCGCACACAGTCAGAAGAAAAGAAACAAGCTGATTTTGCTAAACAACGCTTTGATGCAAGGCAGCAGCGCTTGGAAGACGAAAAACTAGCCCGCGAAAACAAGGCTAAAGAAGCTGCCGAACGCCGTAAAAATAATATGACCGGCACCGATAAGAATGCAGTCGCTGAAGCGATGGCACGGATCAAAGCCAAGAAGGCTGCAGAAGCATCCGCTGACAATGCCTCTACAGAACCTGTTCAAGATAAAAAAGCACAAGTAGCTGCAGCTATAGCGCGCGCAAAAGCTAAAAAGTCATTATCGTCAGAAACAACTACCACTTCGACTGAAACAAACGATTTAGTTGATGACAAAAAAGCTAAGATAAATGCGGCTATCGCAAGAGCTAAAGCGAAAAAGGTACAACAGACCAATCCTGCTGATTCAGCGCTTATTGCTGAAGCAAGCAGTACTGCAGTCGACGATAAAAAGGCTAAAGTAGCCGCAGCTATCGCACGCGCCAAAGCTAAAAAGCAATCTCAGTCGGCTAATGTTGTTCACAATCAACAGTTGGACGCTGTTGAGACTGATGCAGAACAAGCTAGCGAGTTGAACTTGCAAGCTGAAGCGCCTCTGTCACCTGAAGAGATTAAAAAAGCCCGTATCGCCGCCGCAGTAGCCAAAGCAAAGGCTAAAAAGGCACAAACAACAGACCATGCTCAATCAACTCAAGTTGATACTATAGAAACTTATGTAAAACAAGTTAGCGAGTTGAACTCCCAAGCTGAAGCGCCTCTGTCACCAGAAGAGATTAAAAAGGCCCGTATCGCCGCCGCGGTAGCTAAAGCAAAGGCTAAAAAGGCACAAACCACAGACAATGCTCAATCAACTCAAGTTGATGCTGTAGAGACTGCAGTAGAACAAGCTAGCGAGTTGAACTCGCAAACTGAATCGCCTCTGTCAGCAGAAGAGATTAAAAAAGCCCGTATCGCCGCCGCGGTAGCCAAAGCAAAGGCTAAAAAGGCACAAACAACAGACAATGCTCTATCAACTCAAGTTGATACTGTAAAGACTGATGTAGAAACAGTTCAAACTGATGCAGCAAAGCCTAGCGATGTAATCTCGCAAACTGATGCTCTGCAGTCACCTGAAGATATTAAAAAAGCGCGTGTTGCAGCAGCTGTAGCAAAAGCGAAGGCAAAAAAAGCAAAAGCTAAACTGGAAGAGAAGGAATAATTCATGGCATTTAAGTTAGCGTCATCGCCTCACTTAAAAGTGCAAATGCAGACGCAGAGCGTTATGCTTAGAGTGATTTTATGCGCATTACCAGGTATTGCAGCCCAGTTTTACTTTTTCGGCTGGGGCGTGATAGTACAAGTCATACTGGCGATAGCCATTGCACTCCTTAGTGAAGCTGCGGTGCTTAAATTGCGTAAACGTCCAATAATGCCGACATTAAGTGACAACAGTGCTGTACTTACAGCGCTACTCATAGGCGTTTCTATACCCTCTATCGCACCTTGGTGGGTGGTAGTGGTTGGTACTATTTTTGCTATTGTAATCGTAAAACATCTCTATGGCGGACTTGGGCAAAACATATTTAACCCTGCAATGGCAGCGTATGTGATGTTGCTGATCTCCTTTCCTGTTCAAATGACGAGTTGGTCTGTACCGCTATCTTTAGCACAAACACCAATGGATTTAGGGCTAACCCTTAACGCTATATTTGGCTCAATGACGCCAGAGCAGCTTTCGATTTACAAGGTAGGCTTTGACGGTATCTCCATGGCGACGCCACTGGATACGGTTAAAACGGATTTATCACTTGGACTTACGATTACAGAAAGCCTATCAAAAGCCATTTTTGCAGACGGTTATGGCGTTGGTTGGTTCTGGGTCAATGTCGCTTATTTAATCGGTGGCTTAGCCATGCTCAAATTAAAAGTGATCCGCTGGCAGATCAGCGTCGGTATACTCGCTTCACTTTTTGTTTGCAGTAGCTTTGGTTATCTCTTAAGCCCAGACACTCACATCGGCCCGCTGTTCCAGTTATTTTCTGGTGCGACAATGCTAGCGGCATTTTTTATTGCTACCGACCCTGTAACAGCAGCCACAAGTGTCCGTGGACGACTGCTATTTGGGGCGTTAATCGGAGTATTGGTTTATGTTATCCGTACTTATGGTGGTTACCCCGATGCCTTTGCATTCGCCATTTTACTAGCCAATTTGTGCGCACCATTTATCGACTATTATATTAAGCCAAGAAGTTACGGTCACCGCGCAGGCAGTTAATCACATAGCAATTTCGATTGCAGCAGTAAAAATCTGCGACTAAGAATAGACGTTATCGACGATTAGGTTAAAGACAAAATTTTGAAAAAATCAATGTTGAAAAATGGCTTGTTACTCGGATTGTTTGCCTTGCTCTGTACTGGGCTTGTAGCGGTAGTGAATCAACTTACCTTTGCAAAAATAAAGCAACAAGAGCAGATTGAGCTTTCGCGAGTGCTGCATCAGATTATTCCTGATGAGATCCATGATAATGAGCTCACGGAGCACTGCATCACGATTGAAAGTAGTGAGGTTTTAGGCACCTCTAAGCCTTTACCCGCTTATATCGCTACGCGTAATGGCGATGGAGTTGCGATCGCAATTGAAACCGTAGCGCCTGACGGATATAACGGTAATATAAAAATAATCATTGGTTTAAATAAAGCAGGCGAAGTACTTGGAGTCAGAACCTTATCTCACCAAGAAACACCTGGACTGGGTGATAAAATTGAACTTCGCAAGTCTGATTGGGTAACCAAGTTTAATGGGCTTAGCGTGTCTTCTGAAAAAGACAAACGCTGGCATGTAAAAAAAGATGGTGGCGAAATAGATCAATTTACTGGTGCAACCATCACCCCGCGTGCCTACGTTAAAGCAGTGAAATTAGCGACACTGTATTTCAATGAACATAAACAAGAGTTACTGAGCGCACCAGCGAGTTGTGAGGTAGATAATGAGTGATTACAAAGAGCTAGCCTGGCAAGGCCTATGGAAAAACAACCCAGGACTGGTTCAGCTTTTAGGCTTGTGTCCCCTGCTCGCAGTAACGGCGACATTGACCAATGCGTTGGGGCTCGGTTTAGCGACTATGCTGGTATTAATCGGATCAAATATTTTAGTTTCACTCGTCAGAGACTATGTACCAAAAGAGATCCGCATCCCTGTATTTGTTATGATTATCGCGGCTTTGGTCACCAGTGTTCAGCTATTTATCAACGCTTATGCCTACGGCCTTTACCTTTCGCTTGGCATCTTTTTACCGCTGATTGTAACTAACTGCGTCATTATTGGTAGAGCAGAAGCTTTCGCCTCTCGCAACAGTGTTGCTAAGTCGACATTTGACGGACTAATGATGGGTTTAGGCTTTACGTTAGTGCTCTGTGTACTCGGAGCAAGCCGGGAGATCTTAGGTCAAGGTACGCTATTTTATGGTGCTGACCAATTACTCGGTGAATGGGCTAAAGGACTAACGATTCAAATCTGGCAGGTCGATACAACTTTCCTACTAGCTATGCTTCCACCCGGTGCTTTTATCGGTATGGGGCTGCTTATTGCACTTAAGAATGTTATTGATAACTATATTGAAGCTAGACAGCCTAAAGTTGAACAAGAAGCGCCAGCTAGAGTCAGAATAACTAAAGTAAATTAGTACTGAACAAATAAACGATTAAGAGTTACATCCTTAAATAATAACAGATGGATAGTGGCATATGAACACAGAAAAGCGCCGCCTTATTTTAGAGCGTTTACGAGAGAACAACCCAAAGCCAGAGACTGAGCTCAACTTCTCTAGCCCTTTTGAACTGCTCGTTGCAGTCACGCTCTCGGCGCAGGCAACTGATGTCAGTGTCAATAAAGCAACAGACAAACTGTTTCCTGTTGCCAATACCGCACAGTCTATCGCTGCGCTAGGTGTTGAAGGCCTTAAAGGTTATATTAAAACCATTGGGCTCTATAACAACAAAGCAGTCAATGTCGTAAAAGCCTGTGAAATATTGGTTGAGAAGTATGACGGCGAAGTCCCTGAAAACCGAGAAGCCTTAGAAGCGCTTCCAGGTGTAGGCAGAAAAACGGCTAATGTAGTACTCAATACCGCTTTCGGCTGGCCGACCATTGCGGTAGATACTCACATAGACAGAGTGTCAAACCGCACTAAGTTCGCGATGGGCAAGAATGTTGTAGAGGTGGAAAAGAAACTTTTAAAGGTCGTCCCTGCAGAGTTCAAGGTTGATGTACATCACTGGTTGATATTACATGGCCGCTATACCTGCATCGCAAGAAAACCGCGTTGCGGTAGTTGTATTATTGAAGATTTATGTGAATTCAAAGATAAGGTTTATCCAGAAGAATAGTCACCATTATAGTGCGTTAACGCACATAATAGCTTCAATAAAAAAGCCGCTAATGCGGCTTTTTTTCTAAAACATGCTGATAAAGAAAATTGACAGAACAACCGCAATAATAGCGCTAAGACCTAGCGACATTTTTAGTTCAGTTTGCATCGATAACTCCTTAATGTAGTCAGTTAATACTATAAGAAACTTGAGGCTTTCTCAGGCAATTCTCAACGTTTTGTGATCTGGGTACAGACTTTTTCTTGCGAGTATGCGAGGTACGCACAAATAGTTCCCAAGTTGTATAAATTAGATATACTTCTGCTATAAATCATTGAGAAAAACCAACAAATTAAGAGGTTCAAATGGCACAGTTACTACATACCATGTTGCGAGTCGGTAATTTAGAGCGCAGTATCGCATTTTATACTCAAGTTATGGGTATGAAACTGCTTCGTAAAAGCGAGAACAGTGAATATAAGTATACCCTCGCATTCGTTGGGTACGACGAAGAGTCAACGGGTAGCTCAGTGATCGAACTTACTTATAACTGGGATACTGAATCCTATGATATGGGTAATGCTTTTGGTCATATAGCCATTGGCGAAGAAGATATATATGCTCGTTGTGACGCCATTTCGAATGCAGGTGGCAAGGTTATTCGTCCAGCAGGTCCTGTTGCAGGCGGAACCACTGAAATCGCATTTGTTGAAGATCCTGATGGCTACAAAATAGAGTTAATCCAAATGAGCTCATCACAAAAAGGTCTTGGTTAAAATATCAATAATCGCTCTGTGTTTAAGCCCTTTTATACCAATCAGTATAAAGATTTGATCGCTCAGCGAGAGTTTAGCGGCTTTGAGGTAAGGCAATGAATGAAGGTCATAGTTATTCTACGTTCAAGTTCATTAACGAAGCATAAAAGCTGCTAAAACTCGCCTGTAAGGAGTGTTTGTGGCTTCCTACTTCTGTGTTGAATAAACTCATAAGGGAACAACCATTGTGTCCTTTATTCGCCTTGAATTAGTTCGCCAAAAACACTCTGAGTAGATCAACTTCTTATGCTGATTGGTATTAGTCGTCACATTTAAATACAAGAATTAAAGATATAAAAAAAGCGCCTTACGGCGCTTTTTCAGATTTAGACTTAAAGATTAGAACTTAACAGTTACACCCGCAAAGTACTGACGACCAATGGTGTCATAAACTTCAGGAACTGTACCGCCATCACTACCATTCGAAACGGTTGAAGGCTCTTCGTCAGTCAAGTTTTTAACACCTGCGCTCAACATCCAAGTATCGTTGATGTAGTAGCTAGCAGAAACATTGTGGTAAAGCACTGCATCGACTTTAGTGCCAGCACCTAAGTCATCCATCTCACCGATGTAACGGTTGAAGTACATAACACTCCAATCGTCTTGACCGGCTTTAATGCTAAAGTTGTTACGTACTTGAGCGTATGCACCGAAGTTACCATCAATAGTGTTGGTGTAATCAACGCCATCTTGCTCAAAGTTCAGCAAGTAGGTTGTATCGTTAGCTACGGTCCAATCTAAGTTTAGCGCTTCAAAGCTATAAGCTAAGTTGAAATCGATACCGCTTGTATCTTGGTAACCAACGTTAGTTAGCGAGTTCGTTAGGTTAGATAAGTCACCATCAGGGCCAATGTTAAACGCTTCACATGCTGCTTGGTCACCCGCATAACAGTTGTTTAGACCATTTTGAGTGTCCATACGCGCAATCGCGTTCTGAACCTTAAAGCGCCAGTAATCGACTGTTAGAGACAAACCATCAACATAGCTAGGCGAGTATACTAAACCAGCAGTGTAAGACTCTGACTCTTCTGGCTGAAGATCTTCATCAGAGGTACGGATAACTAGGATTTGTGGGTCTTGCTCATTGCCCCATGGATCATCTAGGTAATCGAATGAACCTGAGTTTCCGCCGTATAGCTCACTCACACTTGGCGCACGGAAACCTGTAGCGGCAACAGTACGGATCATTAGGTCATCAGTTGCTTCATATGTTAGACCAATCTTCCAAGTTGATGCATTACCAAATGTAGAGTAATCATCGAAACGTAGAGCGAATTCACCGGTTAATTTATCAGTAAATGGTACGCTAACTTCTTGGAACACTGAAATAACGTTGTAGTTACCGTCTGTTGGGTCTTGCTGTGCAGCTGTACTTTCACCAGCAACAACAATTGGGTCTGGATTGTAGTAACCACTCTCGTAACGGTACTCTGCACCCATTGCAAATGCGACCGCACCAGCATCAAGGTCAAATAGCTCACCGCTGATACCTGCAGAAATAACATGCTGTTCGTTACCGCCGTCAGCTTCTTCAGTGTACGCAACACTGTTTAACAACTCTTGATCAGTCATAGGCTGACCAGTGAACCAAGCATCTTGATCCGCATAGATAGCTTCTGTCATTAAAGTAGCGTTAATTGAGTTTTCTACTTTGGTATCAGCTTTGTTCTTACCGTATGTATATGAAAGATCCCAATCCATACCAGTGTTAACATCAATTGAACCGGCAAGACCTGCTGACACACGTAAGGTGTCTGTGTCTTGGCTGTAGATACGAGGACCTACATCATTCATACGTTTTCTGTAGTTAACATTGCCTTTATCGTCTGGCTTAATACCAGCAGCAATCATGTCATCATCAAGTTCGATACATGAGTCAGAAACAACACCAGCTTCACAAACAGCAAGATCTAAGTTTGCTGGTTGAGGAGCTAACTGCTGGTTAGACTTACGCTTGGTGTACAGGATATCACCTGTTAGCACTAAGTCATCACCCAACTCTTGGGTCATATTGGCGAACAAGCTATAACGCTTGCTTGGTGTTTGATAAAAACTATCTTGGGTGTAGTCGTAGCTTTCTTCACGATCTACCCAGTTGCCGCTGTCATCTTTAACCATTCCGCCCAAAGAGCCATTTGGAATGAACGAGCTTGCACCTGGATCAGTCCAGTCGCGGTCTGATTGAATAACACCACGACGCTCGGAGTAAGCAGCACCAAATGTGTAGTTACCTGTATCAGTATTAAAACCGTATAGCGCGCTGATTTCGCCGTTTTCGCCGTCGCTCTTATCAGTCATGCCACCAGTTACATCAATCTGGAAGCCTTCAAAATCTTTCTTAGTAATGATGTTAACAACACCAGCAATAGCATCTGAACCATAAACAGCTGAAGCGCCATCTTTTAGGATTTCAACGCGAGCAATCATTGCTACTGGGATAGAGTTAAGATCCACAGCGCTGTCTGCGCCAGAACCAGAGTTAACCATACGACGGCCGTTAAGGAGTACTAGTGTACGCTGTGAGCCCATACCACGTAGGTCTACTTGAGCAACACCGTCAGCGCCGTTATTGGTGCTTGAACCAACTGCTGCGCCAGCCATAGATGTTTGTGCTTGTAGCATTTGGTCTACAGAGGTGAAACCTTCTGCTTTAATAGTCGCCGCGTCAATAACGGTTACTGGAGAAGCTGTTTCCATATCTTGACGTTGAATACGGGAGCCGGTAACAGCAATACGTTCTACTTTAGCTTCCTCTTCTGCGTATGCGGCAGTTGATACTGTAATTGCAGATGTTGAGACGGATGCGATTAATCCGAACTTTATTGCTGAGGCCAATTTAGATGGTCTGTTCATTTATGTCGTACTCCCTAACTTAATTATTTTTATATGCACGTCATTTGTTATCACTGACGTTGCTAGGGATACTGCAATTTCACGTTTAAAGCGTCAATCCACCAACTCGTTAACTATTCACTTTACAATGTTAATAACAATGACAACAAAAGTAATCATTAATATTGCACCACGTTTAAAGCAAATCTAAAAATGGATTAAGACGAGATAAAAACCCACCATAAAGCGCAATAGCAGTAGAATAAACCACAAACAAGTTAACAAGTACGCAACCACACAAAATAAAGGAAACGTGACGTACGTCACACTTTTCAGGGTATTTTTTTAGTAAGAGAGCCGGGTAAATAGCAATTTTTTAGACCTAGCTCCTATTTTTTTGGTATTAAATAGACTAGCCATAAAGAATTTGTTCAGAAATGAAGACTTCAGCAAGAGATGGCTTGTAGCAACAGTGTAATAATTCGGAGTAAAGAATTAACATCACGATAGCAACTGTTGTCCAGCAACAGTGTAAATGTTACATATATAAATAATCACATTATCCGCATAAAAAATTGCAGTGCAAAAGTGTCTAGTCAATGATCGCATTGGGAGGTATAGAGAATTACTGTGGTTTATTGATAGTTAACTTCGATCGTATAACTGATACTGCCATTACCTACGTTATCATCAGAAATAACTTTTATCTCACCACCAATATAGATGGAAGCATTGGTAGAAAGCGAGAATAACTGATGCTGCTTACCATTAGGCAGTAGAGGTGTAAACTCGACTTGGCTACTATTGCTACCAGACACCCTTACCAATACGGATTGTTCTTCATTTCCCAGCAGCTGAATTTCCCCTAGAGAAAAATCAGATGTGGCACAAGCACTACCTGTTCGGCTAGTCGCCGTTAACGTACAAACATTGTTTTTAGTATTGTAAATATCGCCTAGCTCAATTTCGCTTACCTGGGCAATACTTACTGGTAAAACAAGATTAAACTGAGCTTGCCCGATGACAGATACTAAGACTATAACTGAAAGCATATTTGCTACTGATTGAAGTAAAGTATTTGACACTATTATAGATGCTGTCACCACCCATCGCGAACGACACAGCACACAATTGCGTACTAGAGCACTATCTCCTCTAACTGCTGGAAATCACCGGGTTTAAGTGAAACAGGTTGGATAAAACGATCCTTAACCCACAACTCGTACTCTCCGGGGGTTACCTGTTCAAAAATAAAAACGCCATCGTATTCCACACGTGAAAAATATTCTTTGTCACTTACGGTCGATTTAAGGCTAACTTTCACCCCTTTTGCAGCTTGTTGACTTTTATCGTTCAATTGGTAAATGTAGCCTTCAACTTCAGCGGTAAACATTACAGGAAAAGCAATGGGCTGGATAAAACCTGGATGGGCATTTACTTTAATAATACTAGCAACGGGTACTAAAAATGGGTCCGGTAAGCTGCGTTCATTAAGTGCGAGCTTATGGCCACGACTAGTTTGAAGTTGGGTAATGAGTAATTCACCATTATTGTCAGTCATATTATTCGGACTGCTATGACCCGAGAACTGTAACCCAGAAAGAGGCGCTTCATTGGCATCAAATAGACCATTAGCATTGTCATCTTGAAACGCGATAATTTTAACACTGCTGCTATTGATAAAACTGTTACGGTCAATGAACCAACGATTCTGATCCGTTTCCCAAAGTAGCGAACTATTCCACCTTAACTGAGCAATCGAGTCTCCGGTGGTATAGTTGTCGACAGAGAGTCTTAATGTTCCATAATCAAACAAATAGGACAGCGTGTTGCGGGTGCTGAAATCTCCGTCTAAGCTAGGTTGATAGCGCAATTCCAGTTGATAATTTGCGACATCATTTAAAGTGGTATTTATATTTGCAACCCATTGATTAAATTCTATATCTGGAGATAAGTTTATATCCACATAACTTCTTAAAGACCAACTGCCAATACGGCCAGATACTGCAAACCTCTCATTGAGTTTACTGCCATTGCTGAAAGCAGACCAACGTAATTCATTACTTAAATTAATCACTGACAGCTGGCCAGATAGGCTAAAACCTATTTGAGTTCTCTCTCCGCCAGAGCTTAGTCGCTGCCAGTCTCCACCTAAGCCCCAGTTAACGCCTGCTCCATCAAAAAAACCACTTACATCTACGTTAGCTTCTTGCTTAATACGGTCCTCTGCATTGTCCCAAGAGCTGAAATTATTGTAACTGCTCCACTCAGCCTGCCAGTCAATAGCATCTAAACTACCTTGAAGCGCAACACTTGCAGCGTGGCCTCCCTCACTATGCACGTAATTGAGCTGTAGCAAATTTGAGTCACTAAGGAGATTAACTGATAACTTTGGCAAAAATTGCCACTGTTCATTAATTTCTTGCTGTTGGATCAAAGCAAGTCCCGCTGTTAAGTTATCAAGCAATGCCCAGTTAAAGTTAGTGTAGTACTGTTTTAAATCATCTTGCTCTCTAGACATAGCGCCAGCACTCATCCCGAAACTGCCCTGCTCCATAACTGAAGTATCGAGTAATTTACTAAAGGATTCACTGCGAACCTCACCATTAGGACCATAAAAGCGCAGCTGATACTGGTTAATGCCGATGTAGTACGGCACTTTTATAAAACGATAGAGCCCATCAGCCTTAACTCGCTGAACATCTATGAGTCCATTATTTCGATACAATTCGACATCCCAACCAGGTCCCGTTTCACCTTCGACAACAATATGGCGTAAATCACTGTGGAACTCGCTACCAGCCGAAAACTGAGCGCCAATACCTGAACTTGCTTCAGAGACTAACGCTAAATTATGCGACGTTATATTACCTAATCGATAATGACTCACCCAACTATCAGTTAGCTCTTTATCGACATAGGCAGTAAGATCAGTATTATTGTCAGACCAAGAATAGGAGAAATAGCCATTATGTTGAAGTAAATCAAATCGACCTTGCACTGCACCATCTATCGCGGTAGTACTGTGGTGATTAAGTCGTTGACTTCTAGCACCAATATCAATATTGAGTCCCAGATCCCCGCTATTTGCGTATTGCTTTGGGATATTTTTAACAAGTCCTTCTTTAGCATTCGATTTCTTCTTATTAAATAAATCAAAGCGTTTTTGTCGCGCGATCAATTGACTTAATGGGATAGCCTCTGATTCTGCGATGCTGTAGCTTTGCCTTGCAGAATCAAAAGCAATAACAAGGCCATACATCTGCGCGATAATATTGGCATCGATATAGAGATCCCAATCATCATGATAGACTATCGTTTTAAGGTGATTACAATCATCATTATTGGCCCAATACTGCATCAAATTTTGACTTATATCGATCAGCCGTGTTTCGTCAATAAACCAGCCTTCTGCACTTTTAGTCTCAATATCAACCTGAACTGGCAATAATAACTGCTCTGCAAAAAATTCGAGTGGCAAGTAATAATTACCATTTAGGTGATAAACAAACATCTCTTCACTTAATAGCATTTTTGCATACGAGATTTGTGTGACTAAGAAGTTCTGCTCATCGATGGAGCGACTATCATATGATCTTGTTATACGTTTATTACATTGTAAGTCACTAACTTGTTTGGTTATTTCAGTAGTATCGAGCCCTTCTTTTTTAGCTGTCAAGGCTGATGTAACGTTGTTTTTTGAGTACTGTACAGCAGAAGTTTTTTGCTTGTCTGCGCTCAAAGTTGTAGATAATTCAGTTTTCGAGCGTGTTTCTTGGCTTAGTTTTTTCGCCTTGCTGTCCGGATTCGTTTTCGTTTTAGCCTTTAACTTAGTTATAGACTTCCGTTTTACTGAGGTTTCGTGTTCAGCCAAAGGTGTTAAATAACTTGAATCACTTTTAATGTTCGACACAATAAGTGAGCTTTCATCTAACTTGCAGCCCGTCGCATTTACATCACTAATCAGATCAATAATAAGTTCATGTTTGGAATGAGTTGAGAGTAAGTCCGAATAATCGTCATCACGGAGTTGAATCAGTGTCAATAGCGCCCTTTCATCATTTACATCTACGTTTTGTGGGCTAATTAGCGTAATCGACAAAATCGCTGCTAATGTTAGCCAGCGACATAAAGAAAGGAGTTTTAGGAGAAGTTCCAAGTTCACAAATACTAAAGTGCTAGCTTAACCTCGACGCTTTTAGAATTATTGAGTTTATCATTTTCCGTGTAGCGAACAATTAACCTTGCGTTATGACTTACACTTTCGGTGATCGGCACAGAGAATGTTCTCTCAGAAAGCTCGGTATAAATAGTAACATTTTTTGAGGCACCAACTATTTCATTTGTATCGGCGTTAATAACTTCAATGTCACCGTAGGTACTTCTATTTCCGGCTCT
The DNA here is from genome assembly GCF_019654975.1 of Shewanella sp. c952. GTDB lineage: Bacteria > Pseudomonadota > Gammaproteobacteria > Enterobacterales > Shewanellaceae > Shewanella. The sequence goes on along the minus strand of NZ_BPEW01000018.1, from coordinate 78,703 downwards.
TTTTAACGTCACTTGCAGAGCGTTACTACCAGCATCAAGTACACTATTACTAAGATTGAGTTCTGAATCTAAATCACCAACCCTTAATATAACCGGTACCGATATTTTTAGGTAAGCAGAAATACTGAGACTAAAAACATCAGACTCATCTGCGGCTGAGTCTTTTTTCTCTGCTGCCAACGGAATTTGGTGAAATACGATGTAGCTACGGTATTCACCTTTTTCAATGGATTTAGGTAATCTGGCTGCTATACGTACTTTCACCGCTTGTTCAGGTTGAATATTGATCCTACGTGGTGAGTAACGGATATAGTTAGATATTGAAAAATCAACATCATCTTTATCTAAAGTGACAAACTCTCCAGAATCCAACATCTGTTTATCTTCAAAATAGATGTTATAACGTGAATTTGCAGAACTTTTATTCACTAAGGAGAACACTGCGCTACGATTCTTGAGGTTATCGAGTTCAACACGAGTAGGATTAACCAGCAAGTTAGCTGATACTTGAAACGAAAAAAACACTGCAAAGCAGCCTAAAAATAGTTTATTCATGATACGCCCAGCTAATTGTGAGGCTTAGCCTCATTATTGTTATTTGTTTAGCTTACTTCGAGCTTAAAACTGTTAAGTCATCTTGTCATTTTACAAAAGAATATTTTAATAAAAATAAGAAACTGCATCCGCAGCCAGCTTCTTATTTTATGACTATCTCGGATCCAACTCTCTTAATAAGTTACAGAGACAGTATAATCTAACACTTGCACACCCGATGCTACAGTGCCACTAGCATCTACATCAACATTACCACCAACATTAAAGCTGACTTCACCCGAAGTTACAGCACCAATAGTCTCAGTAGCGTTAATAACTGATGGTGTAAAAGTAATACCATCAAGAGAAGTATCAGCACCAGAAACACTAACGTTTACAACTCCATCGGTACCAGTCACTTTAAATACACCAGCGACTTGTGTTGCACCAGTCGCTAAACAAACTGTTCCAGTTGCTAGCGAAGCTGCTGTAAAACCACAAGAGCCAGTAGTTCCGATATCTATATCACCTAAATTAAGTTGGGTCGTTTCAGAAATAACGAGTGGCGTGATTAAGTTAAAGTTAGCTTTACCGGTAAAGTCGCTTGCTCCGACCTGAGATGTAAGTAATACAGATGAGGCGATTAAAGATGAAAGGAGTATTTTTTTATTCATTATGTTGTTCCCATTGTAGCGCAAGAAATTATCATTAGTTTTGAGTAGAGCCTAAGCACTTGTTTAACCGCACTTTAATTAGCTCGGGAACAAAAGATAACAATTACGTTACATTTAGCAACATATTTTAAACCTTGAAGAGCCCAGTGCCGCTTAAAATTAATTTTTAAACGTTTATTACCCCTAAATAAAATACGGTTTAGCGGTAGCGCTTTCAGAGATTAAACACCAGAAAAGCCACAACCAAGCAGTGTAAGACCCCAAAAAAAAGATATGCGGCAGCATTAAAATCTACTGAGAATTTATTGTGCCGCCCCAAAGTAATAGCTAAATGGAATAACTAATAACCAACAACACTAAGCCTTTAGTCTAATAAAACGCGATATTTCACTGAAACAACAACAAAAAGCAAGAACTTGTAATACTTAACTACTACAAACTTAGCCGCTACAGATAATTCTATTGTTGTTGAAAACTGTTCAGGTTAACCTACGTCTAAAAAAGGGGAATATAATGTTAAGCCTCAAAAGAATGATAGTCCTACATTTGCTGCTGATAGCAACCGTCTCCGCAACCAGTGAAGCAGCAATTACGATTACTGAGTTACAGCCAATAAAATACCCTTCTACCGTCAAAAACCAGAGTAAGTCGACAATTGTAGTCGTCAATTGGAAAGGAAACCTTGGTAATGCAACAAACGCCACGCTGCTCGACAATGATTACTATCAAGGCAAATACTTGGTCAGTTCAGACTCTAACCTCCCTATTACTATTGAGTTCTTTCAACTGGCTAATGAAAGTAAAGTGAACTTAAAAACACTGCGAGTGAGATACAAGAACAAAACTTATAAGAGTTTTCCAACTATCGACCTGGATAATCCAGGCGCAGATGGCGAGATTATAGCGATTGGAGCAAAAGTCGTAGCGGGGAAAAATGCCACTGCGGGAGACAAAAACCCACAATATATTCTGAGGATTGAGGAGCAACAGTAAAACGATTGCTCCTCTAATGAAACATAGGCTTACTTGGCTTCAGGCTGAATTAGATTAAAGTGATTGTATGCACGTTGTGTCGCGATACGCCCGCGGGGCGTTCTCTGCACAAAGCCTTGCTGAATTAAGAAAGGCTCTAATACATCTTCAATGGTTTCACGCTCTTCACCAATAGCCGCGGCCAGATTATCTAGCCCGACCGGGCCGCCCATAAACTTATCTATAATGGCCAGTAGTAGTTTTCGGTCCATATAATCAAAGCCTTCGGCATCGACATCTAACATATCCAATGCTAACTCAGCGACGATTTTAGTCACCGCGCCACTATGCTTCACTTCAGCGAAATCCCGAACTCTGCGCAGTAAACGGTTAGCAATCCTTGGGGTACCACGGGAACGCCTTGCAATCTCAATCGCGCCCTCTTCATCTATCTCAAGTGCCATCACCTTTGCCGACCGAATAACAATCGTTGATAGATCTTTAACGTTATAAAACTCTAGTCGCAGTGGAATACCAAATCGTGCTCGCAGTGGTGACGTTAATGAACCAGCACGGGTTGTTGCGCCAACCAGGGTAAACGGCGGCAAGTCTAACTTAATTGAGCGCGCAGCAGGCCCTTCGCCTATCATAATATCGAGTTGATAATCTTCCATTGCGGGATAGAGGATCTCTTCTACTACTGGGCTTAAGCGGTGGATTTCATCGATAAACAACACATCATTTTCTTCAAGATTGGTTAATAATGCAGCCAAATCACCCGCTTTTTCTAAAACAGGCCCTGAGGTCGATTTAATATTAACACCCATCTCATTAGCAACAATCATTGCCAGTGTTGTTTTACCCAGACCTGGAGGACCATAAATAAGCATATGGTCTAGCGCTTCGCCGCGTTTTTGCGCGGCTTCAATAAAAATCTTTAACTGTGCACGAGTGTCATCTTGACCCGTATACTCATCCAATAATTTTGGACGCATGGCTCTATCGACAACTTCATCGGGCTCGATAACTTGTGGTTGTATTAGGCGATCAGCTTCAATCATAGGTTATCCTTAAAGCATCGACTTAAGCGCTGATTTGATCAGCGATTCAGAATCGATTCCATCGACATAAACAGCAGATACCGCTTTACTGGCCTGCGCAGGTTTGTAGCCAAGCGATAATAAAGCAGCAATTGCATCTTCTTCGGCGGTATTGGCCACAACGGGAGCGGTATAATTAGACTGCAACATAAACTCTCTTTCTGAGCCAACCGATGCTTCCATTAAACTCTTGAGTTTATCGCGCATTTCTACCAGTAAACGCTCTGCTGTTTTCTTACCAACACCAGGAAGCTTGACCAAAGTGGCAATATCATCTCTTTCAACACAAGCAACAAACTCCCCTGCTGTCATACCGGACAGGATCGTTAACGCCAGTTTAGGACCAACACCGTTGGTTTTTATCAATAAACGAAACAGTGCACGCTCTTGCTTTGAGATAAAGCCATATAAAAGCTGCGCATCTTCTCTAACAACGAAATGGGTAAAAACTACGGCCTCTAAGCCGACTTCTGGTAACTCATAAAAGCTAGTCAGCGGCATCTGGATTTCGTAGCCAACACCAGAAACATCAATAAGCACTTCGGGTGCTTGCTTTTCAACAAGTAAACCTCGTATCCGACCAATCATTTATATCTTCCGTATGTTCTAGAGTTTGCTCTGCCGCCCATGGCCGCTAAGCTTTGATTTGTATGATAATGACACACCGCGACCCCTAATGCGTCAGCGGCATCAGCCTGAGGAGCACTCGGTAATTTTAATAGTTGCTGGATCATATGCTGCACTTGTGACTTTTGTGCCCGGCCTGTGCCCACAACCGCACTTTTTATCTGCGTAGCACTGTATTCTGCAACCGGCAAATTTGCAGCGGTTGCTGCGACAATAGCAGCCCCACGAGCTTGGCCCAGCTTCAATGCTGAATCAGCATTTTTAGCCATGAAAACTCGCTCAATGGCAAATTCATCAGGCTGGTACTGCCTGATAATTTCAGATAGACCGTCAAAAATCTGTTTTAACCTAAGAGGAAGTTCATCTGAACTGGTTCTTATACAGCCGCTGCCAACATAAACTTGTTGCCTGCCGACACAGTTGATCACCCCATAACCAGTGATCCTAGAACCTGGATCGACGCCTAAAATAATGGCCATAGAATCTATTCCAAACCCGCCATCACTTCATCAGAAATATCCGCATTGTGATAAACCTCTTGCACATCATCGTGATCTTCAAGGTTATCGATTAATCGCAAAAATTTAGGGGCGGTACTTGCATCTAACTCTGCTTTAGTAGACGGCAGCATTGTCACTTCAGCATTGACAGCTTCAAGCCCTGCAGCATCTAATGCATCTTTAACTGCGCCAAAGTCTTCTGGGGTGGTAAAGACATCAATAGAGTTATCTTCATGTGCCACAACGTCATCCGCGCCAGCCTCTAACGCCGCATCCATCACCGTATCTTCATCTGCGTTTTGATAAGATATAATGCCTTTTTTATCAAAAAGGTAGGCTACAGAGCCGTCAGTACCTAGGTTACCGCCTGATTTGCTAAAAGCGTTTCTTACGCCAGACACTGTGCGGTTTTTATTATCAGTCATGGTTTCAACTAAAACAGCAGTGCCACCTGGGCCGTAACCTTCATAAATTATGGTTTCTAATACTTGGCCATCGAGTTCACCCGCACCACGTTTAATCGCACGCTCGACCGTGTCACGCGTCATATTGTTTGATAGTGATTTATCGATGGCGGCACGGAGTCTTGGGTTAGAGTCAGGATCTGAACCTCCTTCTCTAGCAGCAACAGTAAGCTCACGAATAAACTTAGTAAAAAGCTTACCACGCTTAGCGTCTTGCGCAGCTTTACGGTGCTTTATATTATCCCACTTACTATGACCAGCCATGTTTATCTCCTACATACGATGCTCAAGTAAACCACTTTGTTCTTCTGTGGTTTGCCAAAATTATCCGAAAAAAAAGCCGAGTCTTAACTCGGCTCTTGTTACGCGTTGTTATTCGCCGTCTTTCACTTCTGGCTCTATAACGCTGACCCCAAGTTCAACTAACTGCACTGGATTGGCAAATCCTGGTGCATTGGTTAGCGGACAGGCCGCCGTCGTTGTTTTAGGGAAAGCCATCACATCACGAATTGAGCTTGCGCCCGTCATTAGCATGATAATACGGTCTAAACCAAACGCGAGTCCCGCATGAGGTGGCGTACCGTAGCGTAGCGCTTCTAATAAGAAGCCAAACTTTTCGTTTGCTTCTTCATCGTTAATGCCTAGTATTCTAAACACCGCTGATTGCATTTCGCTATTATGGATACGTACTGAACCACCACCCAGCTCACAACCATTTAATACCATATCATAGGCATCTGAAATAGCGGCTGTTGGGTTAGCTTCTAGTTCTGCTGGTGTCATATTGCTAGGCGCGGTAAATGGATGGTGCATAGCGTGCAAACCACCATCTGAAGTACGCTCGAACATTGGGAAGTCAACAACCCAAAGTGGCTTCCAGTCACCTTTAAGCAGGTCAAAATCTTCACCCGCTTTAAGACGTAGTGCACCCATGGCTTCAGCAACAACGTTGGCTTTATCAGCACCAAAGAGAATCACATCACCAGTTTGTGCACCAGTGCGCTCAAGTAATGCTTTAACCACATCTTCAGTTAAGAACTTAAGCACTGGAGATTGGATCCCTTCCATGCCTTTATCAAGATCATTAACTTTCATCCATGCTAAGCCTTTAGCACCATAAATGGTGACATACTTGGCGTATTCATCAAGTTGCTTACGCGATAGTTTAGCGCCACCTGGAATGCTAAGCACTGCAACACGCCCTTCAGGGTCGTTTGCAGGACCATTAAATACTGCGAACTCGACTTCTTTTACCAGATCAGCAATGTCAATTAGCTCTAGTGGATTACGAAGATCTGGCTTATCAGAGCCATAACGACGCATCGCTTCAGCAAATGTCATTCTTGGGAACTCACCAAGATCAACATTTAACAGCTCTTGAAATAGACCGCGAGTCATCTCTTCAGTCTTAGCCATCACTTGCTCAGAAGTCATGAAAGAGGTTTCGATATCTATTTGGGTGAATTCTGGCTGGCGGTCAGCACGCAAATCTTCGTCACGGAAACACTTTACGATTTGGTAGTAACGGTCAAAACCAGACATCATCAACAGCTGCTTAAATAGCTGTGGAGACTGCGGTAGCGCAAAAAACTGACCTTTATAAGTACGGCTTGGCACTAAGTAATCACGCGCACCTTCAGGTGTGGCTTTTGTCAAAATAGGCGTTTCGATGTCTAGAAAGCCGTTGCCATCAAGAAAACGTCTTACAGCACTGGTCACTTTTGAGCGGAAAACAATACGGTCAGCCATTTCTGGACGACGCAGATCCAAATAGCGATATTTCAGACGCTGCTCTTCAGTGTTGTGCTGATTCTTGTCCATGTTAATTGGAAGCGGCGCAGAACTATTTAATACCGTCAGTTCAAGACCAAGAATTTCAATTTCACCAGTACGCATATCAGCGTTGACTTGGCTGTCTGGTCTTGCTCTTACAAGGCCTTTAATTTGAACACAGAACTCACTACGCAAGCTGCTTGCAACTTCAAACACTTCAGGAAGGTCTGGATCATAGACAACTTGAACAATCCCTTCTCTATCACGCATATCGAGAAAAACTACGCCGCCTAAATCTCGGCTACGATTAACCCAACCCACTAGGGTTACTTCTTGACCAACGTGAGACTTATTAACGTCTCCACAATAATGACTGCGCATTTAGCTCTTTCCTTTATTCCGCAAAACGATGTTTGAGGTTCTGGTTCAAAACAAGACAAAAGCGGCATTATAGAGGTATATTGCCGTTTTCGAAATAACTTCTCGACTAGTCGGTTAAGTATCAGTCAATTTTAAATAAAAATGAATAGATTTAAGCCAACGTTACTGTTGTAGTGAGTTTCTTGATGATTTTCCGCCCGCATTTTTAGCACGGTACATATGAGTATCTGCCGTTTTAAGCAGAGTATCGACACTGTCACCATCTGCAGGGTATAAAGCGATTCCCATACTCGCAGAAGCAGACAAACTTAAATCATCGATAACGAACGATTTAGCTAAGCATTGCAGGAGCAGTTCAACGACATTATCTACCGCAGCCATCGACTCTACCTGATTAAGAATGACAATGAATTCATCACCGCCTAATCGGCCTACAGTATCCGAGCGCCTGACTGAAGCCGCTAATGCCGCGCTTACAGCCACAAGATAATCATCACCAACATGATGGCCATGTGCATCATTAATGGCTTTAAAACCATCGAGATCAATAAAAATAACCGCAAACTGTGACATCTCACGACTATGAATTAAAATCGCTTGCTCTAGTCTTTCTTCAATCATAGAGCGATTAGGAAGTTTGGTTAAACTATCGTGCTTGGCAAACTGTGCCATTTTACTTTCAGCTTCAATCCTTAACGCAACCTCTTTTCGTAAACGTCTATTCGCCAATAGCGCCATGACGACAAAGACAGCTAAGGCACAGAATACAAGAATACTCACTCGTAACCTATTCTCAAAATCTTCCCGTCCAAACTCAATGGTTTGCGACACCCATTTATGGTGGATTTGTTGTTGCTGCTCACGATCAATAGTAGAAATTACGCCATTAATAAAGGGCAATAGAGACTGCTTACTCTTGTTAATCCCAATGTGACTGCGCTGCTCAGCGAAATCAACTAACATCGACATTTTTAAGTTTGAAAAATCGCCTTTTTTCAGGCCAGAACTCAAATTTATGACTTTATCGATAAAGACATCTGCTTTGCCCTCTTCGACAGAATTAAGTCCAGCATGACTATTAGGAACCAGCACCAACTTTAAGCTCGGATACTCTCGCATAAGATCTGCAACGATGTGATAACCTTCAACAACGGCGAGTCGCAGCCCATTAAGTTCCGATAAGCTAAATATATTAACGCTGTCTAACGAGGTCACAACGCCCCAAGGAGACGGCCAATATGGTAGAGAAAAAACCAAGTCAGTTTCACGTTCTGCAGTTGCCGCAATACTGCCAGACATATCAATATCGCCTTTTAACAGAGCATCAAGCAGCGCTTGCCAATCACTAAATTCAACGTATTCGAGTTTTAGTCCCAGTTCCCGGCTAAGGATGCTAAAGACTTCACTGTTTATGCCAGCGTAGTGACCCTCTGCATTTTTATATTCCATTGGTGCCCAGTTATTAACATAGCCGACTTTTATCTTCCCTAGGCCTCTTATCATGGCGCGTTGCTTGGCGTTTAGTAGCAATAACTCTTTCGTTGGAGAATAGATCCGATCTTGTGGATTCAGAATCCATTTAGCTTCAATTGCAGCCAATTCTACCGATGTCATCGAGTTAAAACCTGTCGCTATGCGTTCAGAAAACCCAGGGTCATTTCCTCTATTTAGGGCGTATAGGTCAGTTTTAAAATGCAATGTTGGAAATTGATAAAAATCCTCCCATTGCTGTTTCAACAACAAGTAATGTTGCGTCCAAGCAGATGCAGCGACAAAACCATCAATTTCTCCAGACTCTGTTGCTTCTATCATCTTCTCTACACTAGAAAGGTAGCGGAAATCCGAGTCCGGTAAAGCTTCGATTAAATCACTCAGATAAGGCGAAGTGGGTGCAACGGCAAATACCTTGCCCTTCATCTCAGTGAGCGTCTTATACTGTTTCTTAAAAGTAAATAACCGACTGCTGACTTGATAAATGAGATGCGCACGATTGAGCCCAGATTTCATCGATTCGCTTTCAGGATAGCCAAGTTGCACGTCAGCAGTACCTCTTTTTACATTATCTATCGTCTGCTTCATATCGCCAGCGATAAACTTTATAGGTAACCCCGTTTTATCTGACCACAACTTCCAAATATCAACTAATAGGCCATGGGGTAAGCCATTAGGCCCTATATCAGCATAAGGTTCCACGCCTGCTTGCATAGCAATGATCACTTCATTTTGGCCACGCTGAAGGCCTAACCACTTACGTTTTACCCCATTCAGCTCAGCTTGCTCTATTTGCTCAAAACCTTGCATTATACCGTGCAATTGAGAGGCATTTCCCTTCTTGACCACCGGATAGAAAGATAATTCATCAAGCGCTATTCGACGTTTAAACGGGTATGACATCAGTATCTGTTGGCTGACTTCACTTTTTCTTAGGTAGCCTTCTAGACCGGCAAAAACCAAAATTTCGTTAGCTTTTACTGCATCAATAAGCTGCTTGCGATTGTCATAATAGGCAAATGACACATTAGGTAACTTTTGCTGCAATAACTCAATATGTGCCGCTCCCTTAACGACCCCAACTCGATAGGGACTAACCTGTGAGAGCTCTTTAATATTAGCGAGAGTTTTATTGATGTAGAGGTAGCTTTGTACTTTGCTAATCGGTTGGTAAAAATCAAAAGCGTTACGACGAGATAAGGTATCTGCCATCCCCATGTGGATATCGGTTAAACCAATTTCGACATCTTTTAAAGACTGCTGCCAATTTGTAGGCCTAAATTCAATCTGGCGCTGATTTTTCTTCGCCCATAGCAACCAATAATCAACCAGTAAACCGCTTTTAACACCGTTTTCATCAACATATTGAAAGGGGTAAGAGTCGTCACTCATCGATATCAGCAATGGCTTAATATTATCATTTTGAGCCGAAAAAACTGGATGCGTATAAAAGAGTGATAAAACAATGAGCAACACGTAGGCGTTATATTTCAATTACAATCCCTATAAAAGGTCAAACATCTGTAAATAATTTGTATCAATATAGCTATTAGACAAAATTTTATGAGGAATTTCCAGTACTAGTCTTGCTGGTAACCGATATGTTTAGCTAGAATAAAGAGTTGAACTCCCACTATTTGATCACATGAAATCTTCACAAGACGACTTATACGCGAAACCTTACCAACAAGTCAGCGACTTTCAGTTCGATAATAAAGTTGCTGGTGTGTTTAATGATATGATCCGTCGTTCGGTACCGGGCTATGGACAAATCATTAATACTATTGGAGATTTAGCACAAAAATATGCAACGCCAAACAGCAAAATATATGATCTTGGCTGTTCATTAGGCGCCGCGACCTTGAGTGTACGTCGCCGAGTAGAGGGCCGAAATTGCCAGATTATCGCCGTTGATAATAGTGAATCTATGATCGAGCGCTGTAAAGAGAACTTGTCAGCCTACGTCAGTGAAACACCAGTTAAGTTAGTTTGTGGTGATATCCGTGATATTGAAATTGAAAATGCATCGTTAGTGATCCTCAATTTTACCATGCAATTTTTGGCGCCTGAACATAGACAAAGCTTACTAAAAAAAATCTACGATGGTTTACTGCCAGGTGGTTTATTAGTGCTTTCAGAGAAGCTTTACTTCGAACAAGACCAAATACAATCGACATTAGATGATTTACATCTCGATTTCAAAAGGGCAAATGGTTACAGTGAGTTAGAGATCAGCCAAAAAAGAAGCTCACTCGAGCACGTAATGAAGCCTGACACGCTTCAACAACATGAATTACGAATAAAACAGCAGGGATTTAGCCAATTTAGTGTTTGGTTCCAATGTTTTAACTTTGCATCTATGGTGGCAATTAAGTGATAAGTTTTAGTTCTTTTTATAAACAAATTTCAGATTCTAGCCTGCAGCATTGGCTAGAAACGCTACCGGCTATTTTAGGCCAGTGGCAGCGCGAGCATAAGCATGGCTCGCTTCCTAAATGGGAAAAAGTGCTTAATAAATTACACTACCCACAACCCGATACTATCGATTTCACAACAAGTGTCTCCATAGGTTCTGGTGAGCAGTTGTCAGCTGGTGAGCGAGAGAAACTCGAAAACTTGCTCGCAATATTCAAGCCTTGGCGTAAAGGTCCTTACTCTATTCATGGCATTGAAATCGACACAGAATGGCGCTCAGATTGGAAATGGGAGCGCATTGCGCCGCATATTTCTCCTTTAGCAAATCGTACAGTTCTTGATGTGGGCTGTGGCAGCGGTTATCACATGTGGCGCATGCTAGGTGATGGCGCTAAGCATGTGGTCGGTATCGATCCTTCACCAATGTTCATGTGCCAGTTTGAAGCCGTAAAAAGAATCGCAGGTAATGAGCACCCTATTCACTTCCTACCTTTAGGTATTGAAGAGTTGCCGCCACTTGATGCATTTGACACTGTTTTTTCGATGGGGGTACTTTACCATCGCCGTTCTCCGATTGATCATCTCATTCAGCTTAGAGATCAATTAAGAACAGGTGGGGAACTCGTTTTAGAAACCTTGGTCATAGACGGTGACGAGAATACTGTTCTTGTGCCAGAAGACCGCTATGGAAAGATGAACAATGTATGGTTTTTACCCTCAGTAAAAGCACTCATGTTGTGGCTAAAAAAGAGTGACTTTATCGACATCCGCTGTGTAGATGTTGATGTCACCTCTCTCGCAGAACAAAGAAGTACTCATTGGATGCCTAATGAGTCATTAGTTGATTATTTAGATCCTAATGATGTTAGCCTTACAGTTGAAGGTTATCCCGCTCCAAAGAGAGCAACTATAATCGCAACAAAGAACCAACCAAATAAAGATTTAATCTAGCCGATAGTAATGGGAAGCACTATGTTTAAGCAGATAATTTGTATCGCCGCCATCGCAACCGTAATCACTGGTTGTGCATCAACTAAAGATGCAAACAAACCCGTACCTGTTGATGCAACTGTGCTAGAAGCCAGTTTGAACCAACAAGAAATTAATATTGTTAATGCAATTGATTCTTGCAAAGAGACACAAAGCGCAAGCATGACAACGTTATCGGCTCAATTAGAGCAGCTCAACGCCCAAGTCGCTACGCTAAAGAAAGACAAAACAGCCGTTGTACCGGTCATCACTCCAGCGCAATGCCCTCCTTCTCCGCTGCAAGGTAAGTTTATTTTAGGCGCAGTTGAAGATGTTTTTATTGATGAATTAAAAGCAAGCTTTAATACCCGTATCGACACAGGCGCAGAGTCGTCGTCGCTCGACGCTCACAATATTATCTTGTTCGAACGTGATGGCAACCAATGGGTACGCTTCGACGTATTTACCAATGGTGCTAAACAGCCAGCACAAACATTCGAATCGAAAGTCGAACGCTTTGTAAGAATCAAAGAGGCAGATGATAAGACTGATAGGCGTCCAGTTATCCATGCCCACCTAGAGATAGGTAAATATAAAGCGGAAACAGACCTTAACCTAACCGATCGTAGCCATTTAGAGTTCCCGTTATTACTGGGACGAAAATTTATGCAAGACATAGCCGTGGTAGACGTGGGCCAGACCTATATTCACGGAAAGAAGAAAGGCGGTAGTGCATCGTCTGCTTCTAAATAATAGGAATAATAATAATGCATTCAAGAAAGCCTTTTTATATTTTGGTTGCCCTGCTCTTTATTGCAGGGATCTCAGCAAGCGTCTATCGCGGCATTGAACATAGCGTGCCGTTTTTGCCGGGCAAACAAGTACAGAGCTGGGCAGTAGACGCTAAAGTCAGCTTCCAAGGTACGACTGAACCTGCTGAAGTCTCTTTCTCTTTACCGGAAGATCCTGCTTATGAGATCTTAGTCGAAAACGCCACTTCACCTGGTTATGGTTTGACTATCACCAACAATAAAGTAGACCGCCGAGCGATATGGTCTATCCGAAGTGCTACAGGCCGCCAAGATCTGTATTATAAAGTCACGTTGATCCCGACAGGGCAAACACAATTACTCACTGACATTGAGCCTGAAGCGCCAACTGCATACATGTGGCCTGCGACAGAAAGCGCAGCGGCAGCACAGGCTGCGGAAGAAGTTTGGGCAAAAAGTGCAACCAACCTATCATTCGCACAACAACTCAATAAAGATCTCAATGCAGATGAACGTACCCAAAATATTGAGCTACTTTTAGCAGGCAACTCACCAAGTAAGTTGTTTATTAGAATGCTGCACAGTAAGGGCATTCCAGCTCAAGAAGTCAGTGGTTTATTCCTCGAAGATCAACGTCGTAGACAACAGCTTTCGACATTTGTTGAAGTCTATAATGACGGTGAATGGCATCTATTTAACCCTGCAAACGGTACCCAAGGAAGACCCGAAAACCTCTTGCTTTGGGATCGCTCAGGTAAGTCAGTACTCGACGTCATTGGTGGAGTGAACTCTCAAGTTAACTTTTCCATGTTGCAAGATACACGCTCAGCGCTCGCTACCGCGATCGATGTGATGAAAAATGACAATGCCTTAGATTTTTCATTGTATCAATTGCCACTTGAAGAGCAGAGCCTATTTAAGGGCATTTTGCTGATCCCAATCGGTGTTTTGATGGTGGTATTCTTACGAGTACTTATCGGTATTAAAACCTCAGGTACCTTTATGCCTGTGCTTATTGCGTTGGCGTTTATACAAACGACTCTTTTTACTGGCCTTATAGGCTTTTTGTTGATTGTAGCTTTCGGTCTAATGATCCGCTCATATCTATCTGAGCTTAACCTATTGCTCATATCCAGGATCTCGGCGGTAATTATCGTGGTTATCGGCATTATTGGTTTGTTTACCCTACTCTCTTACAAATTTGGCTTAAGCGAAGGGCTAACAATTACCTTCTTCCCAATGATCATCTTAGCTTGGACAATTGAAAGAATGTCTATTCTGTGGGAAGAGGAAGGCGCCAAAGAAGTTGTTATTCAAGGTGGCGGCAGTCTATTCGTTGCGACATTGGCGTACCTTGCGATGAGTGCGACTTGGGTACAACATTGGGTGTTTAACTTCTTAGGGATCCACTTAGTCATTTTGGCTCTCGTACTATTGATGGGCCAATATACTGGTTACCGCTTGCTTGAGCTGAAACGCTTTAAGCCTCTGGCTGGAGAATAATATGTTTCTCGCAAACCCTTCAGCTCTCGCCCGCGGCGGTATTTTGGGTATGAACAAACGTAATATCGACTATATTGGCCGATATAATCCACGTAAGTTCTATAAACGAGTCGATGATAAGCTAACAACCAAGCAGTTGGCGCTTGCCAACAACATAGCGGTACCAGACCTTATCGGTACGGTTACAGAGCAGCATGAAATTGGTGAGATACCTGCCATGGTTGATGACAAAGACGGTTTTGTCATCAAACCTTCAAAAGGCTCTGGTGGTAAAGGGATCTTAGTTGTCACAAAGGTAGAGAATGGTCGTTATTACAAGCCAAATGGCCAGGAGGTAACCCCTTCAGAAGTCTATCGTCATGTGTCTAACGTGCTCAGTGGACTGTTCTCGCTAGGTGGTAACCCTGATGTCGCCATCGTCGAGGGTCTTATACAATTTGATCCTGTATTTGATGGCTATTCCTATGAAGGAGTGCCTGATATTCGACTGATTGTCTTTAAAGGCTTCCCCATTATGGGAATGATCCGCCTATCCACTGCAGCATCTGATGGTAAAGCTAACTTGCACCAAGGGGCTGTAGGGGTCGGTGTTGATATCGCTACAGGTAAGGGACTGCACGCAGTGCAGTTTGATACGCCTATAGACTTACACCCAGATACGCAAAAAGAGCTGACAGCAATTCAAGTTCCACAATGGGATACTTTGCTACATACAGCATCTAAAGCTTATGAAATGTCAGAGCTTGGGTATTTAGGTACCGATATGGTGCTCGATAAATACAAGGGACCGTTATTACTAGAGCTAAATGCCCGTCCAGGCCTTGCGATTCAAATCGCCAACGGTCGAGGGATCTTAGGTAATTTACGCCATGTTGAGCAGATGAAAAACCACAATATGTCAGTTGAAGAACGCGTGGCATATGCAAAAATACATTTTAGTGCTAGCAGCTAAATTAAAAATACACCTTGTAGGACTCTTTATCGTCCTTACAAGTTTGGTCAATACGGCAGCGAATGCTGCCGTATCTCCAATCCCACTCTTAGTGGAGCAATGTCTTCGCTTCGACTTTCCAACACTAGCCATTGACCCAAGCTTGGATAGTAAAACCAATGCGATAACCCTTGAAAGGCAACTTATTGGTTTTTTTAACATCAATGACCGCATTAAGTATTATCGCCATTTTCCACTCTCCTATGCTGATAGGGAGCAGCTACTGCAGTGTCAACTCTACCTTGCTGATGAATTGGCCATTTACCTCAATTCAGTCCCTTTCCAATCACTACAGTTTAGCTTTGCTAAAAATCAACAACCACAAATTAGTGCATTACTGACTCGGATAAATTACTTATCAAACAACAACATGTCACCCACGCACAAAGCACAATTACATACAGCTCAAGCGGCTTTTAAACAGGAAATAAGCTCGCAAGCACTTAGCTTAAATATTACCGACTCAAGCTGCCAAATTTCAGAGCTTGGAACGGTTTCAGTATCACGGGACTTTAATGGTACATTAGCCAGTTACCTGATTAAGCAGGACGACGAGCAATGTAGAAAGCGAGTCTGGCAAGCTTACCAATCACGCGCCTCGGGTAAAAATAAACTCGCGTTAACAACAATTGAGCAGCTTAGACAGCAACAAGCTATACAGGCAGGTTTTGCAAATTACAGTGAGTACAGATTGCAACGACAAATGCTGCACTCTCCAAAGTTAGTTGAGCAATTTTTACTGTCTCAAACTGAAAATATAGCCATCGCCCCTTGGAATATCGGCAGCGAACTTGCAAATGCACCGTCTACAAAAGTTAGCAAAATTAACTCTACACAGTGGTTAGTTTTGGTAGAAAAAGAGTTGTTGGCCTTTGAGATTCGTTTTGATTGGATAAACAATAAAATAATACGGGTATGGCATAGAAACCGTCTACTTGGCGAGATCTATTTATCTGAGAGTAACAAAATAGCAGTAAAACCAATAAGACAGCTCGTGGTTGGACAACAATTTGGACAAATTGAATTGTCATTCCCTACCGAGCTTGCTAAATATCAGCAGCAAAAACAAGCGATAAAAGCTATCTCAACCGCAATCACAAAGTTAGCTAAAGGGCAGCAATTTTACTTACTCAATACCATTAGCCAAACAGACGATAGCAGTAACTTGGATGCGTTATGGTTACAATATTGGTTAGCTGACAGACTGCTTCCGCAACCAATGGACGGCTCTCGAGAAGCAATTTTGCAACTATACTCAAAGCAACTTTATGTTTTTAGAGCTAAAATCGCAGTAAATCTATATAAAGCGCGTCAGCTAAAAAATCAGTTTGATCCCCATCAGCAATTTTATCTTAGTTTTGGTAAATTCTGGGATAAGACAGAGGATGCACCTTACACCTTTAGTGCCATTGTTTATCAGGGACCGCTTTATTACCAAAAATTATGGCAACAGGAAATTGCTGAATATATTTATCAGTCCACCAAAAACTGCCAAGATCAAGCAGTTGTTTTTGATACATTAGTCGTTAATGAGGGATCAAATAGCATAGAAACAGTTCTTAACATGCTTTTAGGCTCGCCCGTTACCGCCGATTCACTTATAAAAAGGATTCAACATGCCTTCGATGCTCAGAATAAGCACCCTAGCAGCTGCACTTTTTTGCGCCAGTAGTTTTGCTGCGCCAACAGCCACTGAAGCAAAAAATGCTGAAGTCTATCACGCTATAAAAGCTAATCTTGAAACGCACCTTTTTGAACTACCGCCACGTATTCAAGGCCATTATGGTATTAGACAATACCGTATGACTGGTGACGTAAAATACGCTAACGCAGCTTTAGTCGATCTTTATGCCGTCACTGAGGCGCAAGCTTTTTACGCTTGTAATCTGGATAAGAAAGATTTCATCAGCAATGAGGCAAATAAGGCTATTTCTGTTTTAGGAAAAGGTCCTCGAGCCAAAGCCCGTAAAAAGGCATTAAAACCATTTCCGGAGTTTATTTTCTATACCGATGTACTACTGCGTTACTCCAGCCGTATTGATGAATTTGATTTAACCGGTCCTTGTCATGAGCAATTAGTCAAAACGCTCAAAAAAGCCGATCTAAAGACTGGCCTAACAGATAAAGCTATGATTAAGACTTGGGCTGCTCAGCTGATTAACTATGTTTACTGGGCAAAGCAGATTGGCGTAGGAGATTACTTAGCTGACTACAAAACGGCCTTCATTGGAGTTTACCCTGATAACCAAGACAGTCAGCTAGATAAAAAACAATACCGAAACAAGCTCTATGGTATGACTCATTTTATATTCGCTGCCAGTGAGTACTACCAGCATAATGTTGATGCTAAAGAGTTCGCTTGGATATTAGATCATTTTGAGCAAAATATTGATCGTATTTTAAAAGATGCCACTGATGACATCATTGCCGAGGTCGGTATTAGCTTTCTATTAGCAGGGCAAGCAGATAACCCGGTGGTGGCTAAAACTCAGCAGCATATCGTCAACGCATTCAACAAGAAAGAGCAGATTATCCCCTCACCTCGTGGCAACCCAGATCTCGTCATGGGTGAACACCGAAATGTATTAGCAATGATGTTGCTGGATTGGCCTGAGAAACTTCACAAAGGCCCTCATCTTGCAGAGTTAAAAGCAACCAAGAAGTATCTGCCAAAACAGGTTAAAGCTAAGTAATGGACAGAGCAAAATCAACATTAGAACAGTGGAGAATAATACAAGCGGTTGTCGATTATGGCGGTTACGCCCAAGCTGCAGAGAAGCTAAATAAAAGCCAATCTTCACTTAATCACGCAGTCGCTAAGCTGCAATTTCAGTTAGGTGTGCAGCTACTTGAGGTCAAAGGCCGAAAAGCTTACCTCACTGAATGCGGAGAAGTGTTGCTTCGTCGTTCTAGGCATATTACCCAATCTGTGACGGAACTAGAGTTGTTGGCCAATAACTTGGAAACTGGCTGGGAGCCATCACTAACAATCGCCCGAGAGATCATCTATCCGATGGATGATCTTGTTGATGTACTCAGCCAGTTCTACCCCGTTAGCCGCGGTACAAGGGTCACCGTGCTCGATACCGTTTTAACAGGCACAGCTGAACTCATCAACAATGAAGCGGTTGATATTGCTATTTGCGGTGGGCCACCGCCTAAGGGATATTTAGCAGAGCCCTTAGTGGATATCAATTTTAGTCTTGTATGCCACTCTAATCACCCATTAGCTCAGTACGACGTCATCGAAGAAGATCAAACGCTTGCCCAGCATCTGCAACTTGTGATCAAAGATACCTCACAAGGTCCTAATACAGATTTAGGCTGGCTTAAGGCAGAGCAGCGCTGGACTGTTGCAAATTTTCATGAAGCCATCGTAATTCTCAAAAAAGGCTTAGGTTTTTGCTGGGTACCAGAACAACTAGTGAAAAATGCAATTGAAAGTGGTGAGCTGAAAAAACTTAACTTGAAAGGTTCAACAAAACGCAAAGCCACTCTTAGCTTAGTGATCCCCAACCGTGACAAGCAAGGACCAGCGAGCGAAATGATTGAGCGATTGTTTAAACAACACCATCTAGTTGAGTCAATCTAACCAATAAAAAAACGCTCGCAAGAGCGTTTTCTATTTCTAGACTTTGATGTTAATTATAGTGCCAATCATCTCTGAGGAAGCTTCAATGACTTCAGCCGATGCTTCGGCATGATTGACAGCCTGAGTGGCATTGATAAGCGCGCTATTTATATCTACGCTACTATCGCCAACACTTGCACTTGTTGTCGCTACAGCAGATTGACTTGAACTGGCAACATCAACAGTTGCTTGAGTCAAATCTGACTGCGCACTTTGAAAGCCATTGTGTCCTGAAATAATACTAGGAGGAATTTGCATAACAGCGCTCTATTGTAATTAGAAATTAGATTATCAAGTAACGTACTAAAATTGTACAGCTATTATCAACATAATTAACAGTTCCAATAAGTTAACCGGCTATACTTATTTAGATATTAATCGACGCTGACTGCATTTTACAACTAGGTTTCAAATTGAAAAAATCTGCAAATCGTTAGCTGTTCAGCACGAGTACAAGTTAATGAGTGTAGTATTTTGCATCATTAGTTAGATACAGCAATAGGCCCTTAACACTGATAAGTTCGCTACAAAAAAGCGAGTTATTATACCACTTAAGTCCTTTTTAAATTAGCCACTAACAGATTAAAATGATACGGTAAAAACTAAATCATTAGATATGAAATAAAGGTAAATCTGAATATGGAAAAACCCAAAATATTAGTGATTGATGATGACCCAATCTGCTCAAGCCTTTTACTGTCAATATTAGGTGATGATTACCATGTCACCACAGCCAATTCAGGCATACAAACGACTGAACTTGCCACTAGTTTGCAACCAAACTGCATTTTCCTCGACATTATGATGCCAGATAAAAATGGTTATCAAGTGCTAAAAGATATCAAGGAAAATGACTTAACTCGCACGATCCCTGTCATTATTATTAGTAGCTTAAATGAAAATTCAGATGAAAACTTAGCGCTAAGGTTAGGCGCTCAAGATTACATCTTTAAGCCCATCACCCCAGCTGATGTTTACAGCAAATTAAAAAAACACCTTGGTTAAAGTGACTTAAGCAACTGATAGGCTATATGAAAAGTACTCAGTATCTTTAATAAAACCAATCTTTTCATACAATGCTTGCGCAGTGTAATTATCGATAGCAGTGCCTAGGTCAATTCGTGCAGAGTTAGTACATTTAGCTAACTCTATAACATTTCCAATCAGCTTATTCGCGATACCTTGCTGCCGATGTGATGCACAGATAAATAGATCGTTGAGAACGATCACTCTTGCTAATGAAACAGAAGAAAAAGTGTGATAATTAAGCACAAATCCGACTGGCTCATTATCGCTATAGGCAATAAAGACTGTCGCCTCGCCATTACCCAAACGCTCTTTTAAATAATCACGATACTTAATTGGTGCAGAAGCTTGCTTATAATACCAATTGCATTAAGTATTTGACCAGGTCAGAGCCCCCCAGCCTTTTCAATTCAAAGCGCATTGGTAAAGAAATGGTTGTTCCCTTTTAAGCCAATGCAAAGCAGAAGTGGAAAGACTGAGGAGCTCACGTAGTGCGGGTTTCAAAACGCTGTATGATTCGCTATGGGATTTGGATATAGAATAACTATTAGCTCAAATCCCACTACTTTCCTACAGCGTTTTGAATTCCCGCTGAATGGTCAAACTTTTAATGCAATTGGTATAAATCACCATGTATTGATCAAACAGAGGCACGAAGTCATCGAGTTTATCAATTGAGATCTTTTCTATATTCACTCTGTTTCCCTTTTATCCGCTAACAATAGTCTACATATTTACTTAGTATCAGCTTTACCTACCTTTTACTTCCAGCCCATCTCCCAGTCTTTCCACACTGGGTTTAAGCCTCGAACACTCATTGCTGTGGCGACTTCCATAGGCGTGCGCTCGTCACTTATTTCAAATTGATCTAACTGAGAGTAGGGTTTATCGTAGCCACCTGGTTGTGTAGAACTACCCGCGCTGACATTGGTTACCCCAAGTGCGAACAGATTATCACGCAGCGCAGGACTTTCGCGGGTAGACAAACTAATTTCAAGTTGGTGGTTAAACAATCTAAAAGCACAAATCATCTGCACTAATCCCTTATCAGTCAACTCTACCTTAGGTGGTACTCCGCCTGTACAGGGTCTTAAACGCGGTAGTGAGATACTGTAACGGCTGCGCCAATAGTTTTTTTCTAAATAGGCTAAATGGTGGCCCATTAGCAGTGCATCTAAGCGCCAATCATCAAGACCAAGTAATACGCCTAAGCCTACTTTATCAACTCCAGCTTTAGCCACTCGCTCAGGGGACTCTAATCGATAACTGAAATCTTTCTTCTTGCCACGGGTATGGTGGTTAGCATAAGTCACTGGATTATAGGTTTCTTGATAAAGCATGACCGCATCAAGGCCATCTTCAATCAAAGATTGGTAATCCGTTTGTTCAAGCGGCTGAACCTCTATCGCAACATGACTAAACTGCTGTTTTACCAACGGCAACATCTGCTTAAAATAGTCCATGCCGACTTTGGTTTCATGTTCTCCCGAGACCAACAGTATTGAGTCATAGCCCATATTTTTCACTATCAATAACTCTTTCAACAACTCCCTTTCAGACAAAGTCTTACGCTTAATTTTATTACTCATGGTGAAGCCACAGTAGTCACATTCATTGGCACATAAATTAGACAAGTAAAGCGGAATATACATGCCAAGGCTCGCGCCAAAACGTTGTCTAGTAAGTGCTACAGAACGCTGCGCCATCTGTTCAATATAGGGCTCTGCGGCTGGCGAAAGCAGCGCAAGTAAACTCGATAAATTGCCCTCAGGGCTGATAAGCGCTTGCTCTACATCCTGCTTAGTCGTTGAATACAAGGACATCTGTAATTCACTGCGTGACAGCTTTCTAAATTCATCGACAAAACTCATGATGCCACCTTTTGGCTAGCTTGGGTGTGTAAGCGGTTAAACATTTAGAAAACCCGTTAATGGACTGGTATTATTTGCCTGCTTACTGACACTTCCTAACCCAGCAATAAATGCTGTTCGCCCCGTGTCTACGGCTTGAGCAAAGCAGCGCCCCATAGCAACTGGATCAGCACTGCTAGCAATCGCAGTGTTGACCAATACCGCATCAGCGCCAAGTTCCATCGCTCTAGTCGCTTGCGATGGTGCGCCAATTCCAGCATCAATCACTACAGGCACTTGTGACTGCTCAATAATGATCTTTAAAAATGGTTCTGTCACTAAACCTTGATTCGAGCCTATAGGGCTTCCAAGTGGCATCACTGCGGCGCAACCAACCTCTTCTAAACGTCGACACAAGACGGGATCAGCATGCACATAGGGCAGCACCACGTAGCCCTGCTCACATAAAATCCGTGCTGCGGCTAATGTTTCGATAGGATCGGGCATCAGGTACTTAGGATCAGGGTGGATCTCAAGTTTTATCCAATTAGTCCCCAACATCTCTCGAGATAAATGCGCCGCAAAAACGGCCTCTTTCACATTGCGTGCACCAGCTGTGTTTGGCAGTAACTTTACTCCACGCTGTTGCAGTGGTTTTAAAATATTATCGCTGCCCGTTTTAAGATCAAGCCGCTTAACTGCCAGCGTCACCAGTTCAGAACTTGAAGCGCTAATCGCCGCGAGCATCGCCTTTTCATCAGCAAACTTGCCGGTGCCAGTAAACAGCCTAGAGCTAAACTCTGTATCACCAATTTTCAACATCATTAACCTCCAGCGACAACGGAAAAAACTTCTAACGTATCATCTTGCTGACACATGATATGCGGCCATCGACTTCGAGGTACAACTTCAGAGTTGAGTACTAAAGCCACGCCGTTTTCAGCGATGGTTTGACCTTGTAATACATCAGTCAATGATGAGCCGGTAGCGACATTCATCGCTTCATCATTTAAAAAAATGCTAATCATTTCTCATTTTCCTTATTCTGTTTAGCAATCAATTTCAGAGTGAAACCCCTAAACACCGCAGACACTGCAGTTGGGGTCGCGTAAAAGAGATGCTTGTCGCCAAACAAACCTTGCACCATCAAAGCGAAATAGCTTTCCAAGTAATTGAGAGCCGCTAGTGTTTGCTGTGTCAGCAATCTCATCTAATAACGGTCTAAGCTCAGCCTCTAGCAATAGGTTCAAGCTCATTAATGCCTGCATTGAGGCTAACGTGCCGACCATTGGCCCTAACACGCCGATCGTTTGGCAGGTTTGACTCACACTCATATCGCTTGGATATAAACACTGGTAACAACCTGATTCAGAAGCGATTTGTTGGTTAATACTCAATAGCTGCCCTTGAAAATTAGCTGCCGATGCTGACACTAAAGTGATCCCATGCTTTAAAGCTTGTTGATTAACTAGCTGCCTCACAGCAAAGTTATCGCTGCAATCGAGTAACAGATCAAACTCCGATGGCTTGCGACTAAACAGATCATCAGTATTGGCTGCACTTAGGTATTCGCAGTAGCTATAGATCTCACAATCTTCATAAGCACGCATCAGCTTTGTGGCTGCAACCTGTGCTTTATTAACGCCTAAATCCTCTTTGCTAAATAGTAACTGCCGAGGAAGATTCGATAGCTCAACTACATCGCCATCTACCAGTGTTATTTTGCCTATGCCTGCTGCAGCAAGGTAATGCGCCGCCAATGTGCCTAACCCCCCAACACCAATAATCAATAGATGGGATTGATTAAAAGTACTTTGGCCTTGCTCACCCACCTCAGGCAAAAGGATTTGCCGTGAGTAGTGCAAAAAGTCCTTATCAGAGAGCGTCATTAACAGCCCCCTCGGTCCACTGGTTGACTAAGGCTTGGTAAGCTTCGGCTGGATGTGTTGCCTGCGTGACAGCTCGCACGACTGCGATGTCATCCACACCCGTTAGTTTCACTTTAGCGAGCGTATCTGAGTCGATACCGCCAATCGCTACTATTGGTAGCTCGCCCTGCATCAAGTCAACATAGCGAGCTAACTTATCAAGCCCTTGGGGCGCTGATGGCATCTGCTTCGTCGTTGTCGGAAAAATATGCCCAAAAGCGATATAGGATGGTTTATGTTGCATCGCTAACAAGATCTCAAAGTAACTATGACTCGATAATCCAAGTGCGATATTTGCATCACTCAGCTGCTGTAGATTACTAGCAATAAGATCTTCCTGGCCAAGATGAACCCCAAAAGCTTGATGCTTTATGGCTAACTGCCAATGATCATTGATGAAGACCTGAGCCCTGTAATCTCGTCCGAACGCAATTGCTTGTACAATTTTTTGCTCAAGTAACGGGTCAGTGGGATCTTTAACTCGTAGCTGAATCGTCTTAGCTCCCGCTTTAAGCAGTTGTTGCAACATATCAAGCTCAGCAACCACAGGGTAAACACCTAACTGCATAGTGAGTTTCTTAAAGCCACTAGTATTCAGATTATTAGCACTCGTTCTCGCCGTAGCCTCATATAGCGGTTCGATAAATGGATAAACGGACAGTGCATTTGGCCAACCGCAACGCGCTAAACAGCCGGGACCACTGCCTGCCTGGTAGCTTTGAGCTAATCCTTGAGAAACATAAGCTTTAGCAACCACTACCGCGTCATTTAACACAAAGCCATGTGCCATCACAGTCGCAATTGCCGATGACAGTGTACAACCAGTTCCATGGTTGTTCTTGGTACTGATTCTGCTTGAGGTGAGCCAAAATACTTGCTCACTATGCATACTAGATATGCCAGCTACTTGATGACATACCAGCAAGTCTCGAGCAAGCTCTTCATCCCAATGAGGCCCAATATCGCCACCTTTGGCGAGTACTGACGTTTGTAGCTGCGCAGCTAACGTTTGTGCAGCCTGAACACTCTCCTCCGGTGTTAGCAACTGCCGTCCAGCTAACGTCGCAAGCTCTGTGACATTAGGGGTTATCAATGTTAGCAGCCCTTTAAGCGGCGTAAAGTCGAGCGTTGCAGCCCCAGTAAGCGTATCTCCGCAAGTTGCCACCATCACAGGATCGAGAATCACTGGCACAACTAAACCACGGTCTCGCCACTGTAAGTGGCTTTGCTGTAACCAGCTAGCCAGTAAATCTATCTGTTGCTGGTTTGCCAGTAAGCCAATTTTAATGGCATGAGGAACAATATCTGCCGCCAACACATCAAGCTGTGCGGTAAACATCTGTCGAGATACCGCTTCCACTGATGCGACAATGACAGAGCTTTGCGCTGTGACAGCAGTAATAGCACTGCAGCCATGCGCATCTAAATCATTAATCGTCGCCAAATCAGCTTGAATGCCCGCCCCGCCGCCGCTATCAGATCCTGCAATCGTCCACACGATAGGTCGATTGCAGTTTGGCACTGGGTTAGTATTAACCTGCGCCATATTTAATCCTCTAAAGCAGCTTCTTTAACGCTTTGTTCAACACCCGCTTCATGATAAAGCTCGGCACCTTTGGCTTTAAATTCGGCTGACATTTGCGCCATTCCGCTATTAATATCACTATCAGATAGCCCAGCAGGAGTGGCTTGTTCACTGTATGCTTGATATTCAGCAGCAGACTTGACCTCTAAGCCGCTAGATTCAAGCGCTTGCTTCTCTTGCGCTGCCGCATAATCTCGTACTTCTTGGGTTATTTTCATTGAACAGAACTTAGGGCCACACATAGAGCAGAAATGTGCCACTTTAGCTGACTCTTGTGGCAGAGACTCATCATGATAAGCGCGCGCCGTATCGGGATCTAAACCGAGGTTATATTGATCTTCCCATCTAAATTCAAAACGAGCCTTTGATAATGCATTATCGCGAATTTGCGCACTTGGGTGCCCTTTAGCAACATCACCGGCATGTGCAGCAATCTTATATGCAATTAAGCCCTGCTTAACATCTTCTTTATTCGGCAAACCTAAATGCTCTTTTGGCGTCACATAACATAGCATTGCGCAGCCATACCAAGCGATCATCGCCGCACCAATCCCTGAAGTGAAGTGATCATAACCTGGCGCAATGTCTGTTGTTTGTGGGCCTAATGTATAGAAAGGTGCTTCATCACAAACATCTAGCTGTTTATCCATATTCTCTTTGATTAAATTCATCGGAATATGACCTGGGCCTTCAATGATTGTTTGCACATCATATTGCCAAGCCACTTTCACCAGTTCGCCTAGCGTTTCAAGCTCAGAAAACTGTGCTTCATCGTTGGCGTCTGCAATCGAACCTGGGCGCATACCGTCACCGAGTGACAATGACACATCATAGGCGGCACAGATCTCACAGATCTCTTTAAAATGCTCATAAAGAAAGTTTTCTTTGTGGTGTGACAAACACCATTTAGCCATGATTGAACCACCACGAGACACGATGCCTGTCAATCGTTTTGCCGTCATTGGCACGTAACGCAACAGTACGCCTGCATGAATAGTAAAGTAATCAACGCCCTGCTCTGCTTGCTCAATCAAAGTATCGCGGAACGTTTCCCAATTAAGATCCTCTGCAACGCCGTTCACCTTCTCTAATGCTTGATAGATAGGGACGGTACCAATAGGCACTGGTGAATTACGAATGATCCACTCACGGGTTTCATGAATATAGCGGCCAGTAGACAAGTCCATTACAGTGTCTGCGCCCCAACGTGTTGACCAAACAAGCTTCTCAACTTCTTCTTCGATAGATGAAGTCACTGCAGAGTTACCGATATTAGCGTTCACTTTTACCAAAAAGTTACGCCCTATAATCATAGGCTCAGCTTCAGGATGATTGATATTCAATGGAATAATCGCGCGGCCACGGGCTATTTCGCTGCGAACAAACTCAGCAGTAATTGGCTCGCTGATTGAGGCGCCAAAGCTTTCCCCCTTATCTTTTTGGGTCAAAATTGGATCCGTAACCTCAGCCATTGCCATATTTTCACGAATGGCGATATATTCCATCTCCGGAGTGATAATGCCTTGGCGGGCGTAGTGTAATTGAGTGACACGCTGACCCATTTTTGCACGGCGAGGAGGCAGTAAAGATTCAAAGCGTAGGTGATCTAAACCATCATCAGCTAGACGTTGCTGGGTAAAGCCTGAGCTAACTGCGCTCAATTGCTCAGTGTCACCTCTTTCAATGATCCAGTTATTACGGAATTTTTCCAAGCCTTTACGCACATCAATATTGGCGTCAGGATCTGAATAAGCACCTGCGCAATCATAAACTTTAAGTGGCGGATTAGCTTCAAATTGAGGGTTGCTCTCATCTCCTCCAAGCAATGTGTCAGCTTGGTGAATTTGGCGCATAGCCACTTTTAGATCAGGACGACTGCCTTGTAGATACACTTTCTCAGAATTTGGATGCTGTAATGGTTTTAAGTTATCGATGAATTGTTGAGCCTGAGCTCGGGTTTCGCGGCGTTTAGACATTAGCAAACTCACTATTATAAAAATGAAGTTGCTTGTCAGGAGAGTTGAGAATGTAAAGTTGAAAGCTCAAAATTAAACAGCGTATGCACGCAGTTTTAAGATGCACTTAACCACCGAAATATTGCAGATGGCTATTTTAATATAGCCTTACAAATGCAAAAAATTTCGCTTGTTTCCTTCGCAGGTTCTAGCCTGATCAGGTTCAACGGATCCCGAATAAACGGTCTCAGCCATATGGCACTCCGACAAGATGAGGCTGCAGTATAATCCTATCTCAGGCTAAGACACAAGTTAACAGCCATAATAATACTTCAATCTAGAATCAATAAAAAAGAACACATAAACAACTATAAATAAAAGAATATTTCTCTAAAAACTCCAAATGTTGAATTTTATGGTGAAAAAACATCATGTCAATTAATCATTTCTTTCGGCTGATCATGCGTTTTTCTAACCGTGCTGAGATAGCTGCATTGATCGCTTTTTTGACTTTATCGCCACCACAGTTAAACGGAAAGCCGATATTTTCAGCATAGGGATTAATCTGAGTTGGGGTCTTTACAATCCGAAAGCAGGTATCACCTTGGCGCACCACTCGATTTGGATCGAGTCGATGATCGTTAGTAACAACTTTGCTGTACTCATCCACATCAGGAAACACCAGCTCCTCCATATCACCATCCATTACGCTTAAAGAGTGAGGGCCTGTGAACTCATTCGCTTTGTCGATGATCAATGCATCCAGCGCCGCATCATTTTGACGTTGTAAATATGATTGTGCGGCTGCCATGGCATTATAACGATTGCTTTTACTCACTATCTTAGCGCTAGTCTCTATAACACTCTCTTTAATTGCTTCTGCACTGTTGTTTAGCATTGTTTGGTCAGCTATTACGCTAGGTAAACTTTCCGCAGGTGTGTCCGGTTCAAGTTTTCCATTTATTTTTGCTTTTTTCTCGACAAGCTCTTTTGCGACTGACGCCTTTTTTGCTATCGCTTCATCATCAATAGGCTGTAACTGTGCTTTTTTAGGTGCAACATAAAGATAGGAACTAATTTTCACTGGCGTTAGAGCTGGCAGATGTAAACTTTGTTTAGCCCAGAACTGATTAATTATTGCGATAACTAAAACGTGCATGGCAACAACGAACAAAAGTAGAATAAACGCGGGGCTATGCCTGGGTGAAGACGACGCAGGATTGATAGGCTGTTTGCTATCCTTGGTTCTTTTTATTGCCGTTGCTATCGCAGTGACTCCATCTGTAGCGTTATTTCCATATATTGGCGCTAATAACCGCTTACAATCAGACTCAGCAAGATCTCTACTCGCACTGATTTTCCCTATGCTGCTATCGCGTTGCTTAGATTTTGAGTCATTTTGCGCTTGTCCATTAGCGCTAATTGCCGTAAAAGATGGCATAACAGATCTCTTCAAATTTTCAGTCCGATAATTTATTTTTTGTCCATAAAAAGCTGCGAGATAAGTAACTTAACGGCTTACATTCGAGTGTTCTAAATATGCCAATTTCAAAACCCCTTTAATCCAAACTGAAACAATAATCTCTATTTTATTGCAGTTTAAACCATTAGAGACTGCTTTTTTACAAAAGTTCAACATCTGAATAAAACAGCAATATTTCAGGTAAATTACCTAAATATCAGTACTATGCACTAGATACTATTTTAAGCTAACACGTGTACGCTAAAATTATAGCTTTTATGATTAAAGCTGATACACTGCAGATAATCGTGGTCTAACCAGAAGTCGCTTTCCCCTATGCCGAGTCAAGAGTCTACCCTTTCTTCAAAGCCAAATGTGGTCACTAACGCGAGTTATAGTGTTAAAGAGGAGCTTGCAAACAGCTTAAGCCACGGGCTAGGTGTAGTTGCCGGAGCCGTAGGTTTGATCATGTGTATCCTCAAAGGGTACGAGCAATTAACCTTTGTCCAAATGGCTGGTGTTATTGTTTATTGCGCCAGTATCATTTTACTTTTCCTTTGCTCAACGCTGTACCACAGTGCAACCGATATTGTTTTAAAACATAAGCTTAAAGTGGCAGATCATTGTGCTATCTACCTTCTTATAGCAGGTACTTATACGCCATTAATGCTGATCAGCTTAAACAGTGAAACCGGCAATGAGAATGCTAACTTAGTATTAATTGCAATCTGGTCATTGGCCGTTGGTGGTATTCTGTTTAAGACCTTATTTATTAACCGTTTCAAAGTATTCAGTTTGCTCTTGTACCTTGCGATGGGCTGGCTTTGCGTAACAGTAATGAAAGAGTTGATTGCAGGCATGTCGCCTTTGGGCTTTAACCTATTAATTATTGGCGGGCTGTTTTATAGCTTAGGGGTTATATTCTATGTCGCTAAACGCATTCCTTACAATCATGCCATATGGCACCTGTTTGTATTAGGCGGCGCAATTAGTCACTTTCTGTGTATCTATTTGACGGTGATTTAGAGGCTTCATTAACCCTAACCATACAAACAGTTTTTATCAAAATAATGATAAAGCTTTTTGCTAACCTTTAGCTTGGCTAAGCATTTGTTCAAACTCGATAGCTAATACTTCGGCCTCATGTCGCATATTGGCTTGTTTAAAAAGTGCGATGATACATTCAACGGTGCAAAGTCCGCCGTCAACTTGGTTACGTCTTAAGTTAAATTGAGAGTTTTGGCTAGTTGTTAAAGCGTATTTCTTTGCCTCTTTGAGATATGGACTTCGACGGATCATCTTACGCGCTTCTTGCCAGGTAGCATCTAAGATGACCAAAGTGTTAGGCCTGGATTTGCTAAT
Source organism: Shewanella sp. c952 (assembly GCF_019654975.1). GTDB lineage: Bacteria > Pseudomonadota > Gammaproteobacteria > Enterobacterales > Shewanellaceae > Shewanella. The sequence goes on along the minus strand of NZ_BPEW01000018.1, from coordinate 48,740 downwards.
ACGGCTTTCATGCTTTTCTGTACAACTAGCTTCAGCTAAGTCAGCTTTTTCTACTACGGCCTCATCAGGAAACAACAAAGCACAATCACTTGTTTTAAGTAGCTTTAATAATGCTTCATCTGGCGCAGTTCTAGCCCAAACAATGCGTTTGCAATGCTCAGGGTAAACATTAATGGCAAGCTGGCCGGTATTCGTTGGACGGGTAGCTTCTCGTTCATGGGTTAACAGAATAATTTGCAAGCGCTTTTCTCTTTTACAGTCGACTGGTTCATTATATACGAGCGTTGCTAAATGAGTGAATCATTACCTTAGCTGTTATTAATGGAAATCTCGTGAGCGTACAACTAATTCATTTAACGCCGTTGAAATATCAGTCAACTTGCCAGCAACCACATGAGTGACTCCTGATTTACGTTCTAACACACCGGTCACCTTCATGATTTTAGCAACCAGATAAGCCTGCCTTTGCGCCTTGGCCGTTGCGCTCCAAACAATTAAGTTCACATTGCCAGTTTCATCTTCTAACGTAATAAAAGTAACACCGGATGCCGTACCTGGGCGTTGTCGTCCAACCACAAGTCCAGCCACAGTAACCACTTGACCACTGCGGCGTTCATCCAATTGCTCAGCAGTTAAACAATGGTGTACGCAAGATTTCCCCCGTAGCAAGCTCATGGGATGTTGGCCTAGTGTCACGCCGGTATAGGCGTAGTCAGCCTGCATAGACTCAGCAGCACTTGGACTGGGCAGAGCAACCTCTGCTTTCTGGCTCAATCCGCTGGGAGCTTGCTGCAGTTGACTATCGCCTTGCTTAAGAGCCATATCTTCTAAAGCAGTATCAAATAGCGGTAAGCTTGGTTGGCAGGCTGATAATTGCCAACGCACTTGATGACGATGGCCTGCAATGTCGGTGAATGCATCGGCACTGGCAAGTGTTTCCAGTTCATGACGTGCGATACCTAGGTAATAGATTTGGTCAATATGCGAAAAACCTTGCTCAGGTCGCTGCTTTATCAGCTTCTCGATCTCTTGTCTATTTAGGCCTTTTACCAAGCGAAAACCGAGGCGGATCGCGACACGATTGTCTGCTATTGTCACCAATGTATGCTGCCACTGACTACGATTCGCACACACAGCGAGTACCACCACTCCATGGCGCTGCACATCTTGGATTAGTTGCGAGGGGCTATAAAAGCCCATAGGTTGGCTATTAAGTAGCGAGCAGCAAAATGCTGCCGGATAGTGAAACTTCAGATAAGCAGATACGTACGCCAACAATGCAAAACTTGCGGAGTGAGACTCTGGAAAGCCATACTCTCCAAATCCCTTTATTTGCCGGTAAATCTGCTTAGAAAACTCTGCCGAGTAACCTCGGCTCTGCATGCCTTGCAATAATTTGGCTTCAAACTGCTGTAGCTCTCCGGAACGTTTCCAACTCGCCATCGCTCGCCGCAATTGGTCAGCCTCTCCGCCAGAAAAGCCTGCAGCAACCATAGCTAACTGAATAACTTGTTCTTGGAAAATAGGCACCCCCATAGTGCGCGACAATACTGACTCTACCTCTTTACTGGGGTAAGTCACTTTTTCGATACCATCTCTACGCTTCAAATAGGGGTGCACCATATCGCCCTGAATAGGCCCTGGTCGGACAATGGCTATTTGCACCACTAAATCATAATAACAATTGGGTTTAAGCCTAGGTAGCATTGAGGTTTGCGCTCTCGACTCAACCTGAAACACCCCAATGCTATCGCCACGTTGTAGCATCTGATACACCGGCGCTTGCTCCCATTCGACTTGATCCATCGTAAAACGATGCTTGCGCGTGCTAATAAGTTCAAAACACTTACGAATGGCTGTGAGCATACCGAGTGCAAGCACATCGACTTTTAGCAGCCCTAAGCTCTCTAAATCATCTTTATCCCACTGAATAACAGTTCTATCTGCCATCGATGCATTTTCAACCGGGACCAGTTCACTTAACGGTCCAGAGGAGATAATAAAGCCACCAACGTGCTGTGACAGGTGCCTTGGAAAACCCAAAATGCTCTGCACTAAGGGGAATAGGTATTTCCCCATCCCTTCGCTAGGCAGCAATGACTTTTCCTGCAGTTGCATCAACCAGTCAGTTTCTGTATCACGCCTATCGATACTGTGCTGCATATGATCTAAATGTTGCTTATCAATCCCCAGAGCCTTCCCCACATCCGCGAGCGCACTCTTAAAGCGATAACTTATCACTGTCGCCGCCAACGCTGCCCGTTCACGGCCATATTTGCGATAGATATATTGAATGATCTCTTCACGGCGTTCATGTTCAAAATCAACGTCTATATCGGGTGGTTCATTACGTTCTTTCGAGACAAAACGCTCAAACAACATATTGACTTTAGTCGGATCGACCTCTGTGATCCCTAAGCAATAACAGACCACAGAGTTTGCCGCCGAACCACGCCCTTGGTGCAAAATCTGTTGTGACTTCGCATATTTAACAATGTCGTAGATAGTTAAAAAGAAATACTCATATTGCATCGCCTTAATCAAAACCAGCTCTTTGTTATATTGCGCTGTTACACTGGCTGGAACTTGATTATTAAAGCGGCGCAATGCACCTTTATACACCTCTTGTGCCAAGTATTCGCTTGCTGAGAGTTCACTCGGAACCACCTCACTGGGATACTCATATTTAAGCTCCTCCAAACTAAAGTTGCATCTTTCAGCAATCGATAAACTATTCTCAATCCATTCCTTTGGATAGCGCTTATAGAGGGTCGCAGTCGGCTTTAACGCGGTTTCAGCATTGGCCAGCAGCAACTCTCCGGCTTGCACAAGTTCAGTCCCATATCGAATACAAGTAAGCACATCTTGCAACTTCTGCCGCTGCTGGCAATGCATGCGTACATTACCCGCAGCCACGCAAGGCATAGCCAGTTGCATAGCCATTTGTGTCCAAAGCTGGATTTTTAATGCTTCACCAGCCACCAAACTACGCTCCATCAGCAGATAGCAACGCTGAGAAAAATGCTGCTGCAGAGATTGCCCCACCGCTAATACAGCAGCCTGATAAGCGGCAATTTGAGTCGAAAGCTCACCGAGATCGCTGCGGATAGATTTAAGCGTAGGCGGTTGCCATAACAAAATGGTGCTATCTAAGCCCTGCAACAGTTCGCTAAATTGCAGTCGATATGCACCTTTTTCAGCACGGCGGCTTGTAGTGATCAGTTGACTGATCTGTCCATAACCTTTGCGGTTCATGGCAAGTAATACAAATACGCCTTCAGCTAACTGAAACTCAGTGCCCACCAGCAGCTTTATTTGATGTTTTTTAGCAGCCTCATGCGCTTTGACTATCCCGGCAAATGAACACTCATCTGTAATAGCAATCGCTTGGTAACCAAGCTCAGCAGCTTGCCCTACCAACTCATGGGGATGTGAGGCACCTCTAAGAAAAGTGTAATTAGAGATAGCATGTAATTCAGCATACATTAGCCAAACCAGCCATGTAAGAAGAAGCGATTACCCTCTTTAAATACCCAACACAGTCCACCTTGATAATGGCAGGCAACATAGTAGTCTCGACATACTTGCGGCTCTTGCCACCATAAGGTTTGCAACCTTTCTGGCCCTTTTAAAAGCTCAACTTGTTCAACCGCGATCCACTCTGGCGTTGTTAACAGCCAGCTTGGGCGACACGCTCCAGCGTACAGAGCACTTGAGCCAGATGTAACTTCAGGCAATGCTTGTTGTCGTTTGTCCGTTATAGACTGATCTTTAGCTGTTACAGACAGATCGGTAGCTACCCAACTATCCTCTGGCAGGTGCGCAGAACTAGCCTGCAACCCTTTTACTTTGTCTTTGCCAAGCCTTGCTTGCAACTGAGCCATTAGCCGCAATGCTTTTTCTGACCTCTGCCCTTGCGCTACTTTCTGTTGCCCAAACCAACTGTCATGCGAAACCGCTATTGGCACAAATTTATCGACATAAATAACCATTTCAACCACAGGTTGATACAGAGTGACACGCTCAAGTTGCATACGACATAGGCTCAATAAACTGTCACTACGATGCTCTGCAAAAGGATATTGAATAACAATATCGAGCTTACTCCGATCGCTGTCACGATAGATAAGGCTCAGCTTAAGTTGTTGAATGGCAAGCTGACGCAGCTGTAAGTAGCTTGCCATCTCTTTTAACATTCTTCCCAAGGGGAAAACGATCCCCTGCATTAATTCAACCTCATACAGTAAGGTGAGCTTTTGTTGATAGCTTTCTTCCGGCTCAAAATAGATTAACGGTTGAGGTAAGCTGCCTGATATTTTAGCCAGTAACTGCAACAGCTTTACTCCAAAGCGCCTTCCAAGCTCTTTATCAGGTAAAGCAGACAGTGATGCAAAAGATTTAATACCCATATCGTGCAAACTTTGTTTTAAAAAATCTGATAGTGGTAATAAAGCAATCGGTAGTTGATTAAGTAATGGCAAAGTTTTATCGGCGTTAAGATAGTCATTTGGGCTAAACGTTTCAGCAGTGAGCTTAGCTTGTTGATTTCCCATTGAAATATCACACGCAAGTAGCTGCGCGGCTAAAGGGGTTTTGGCGAGCGCAAGTGAAACCTCTAAACCTAACGCTTGAGCGCGTTGGCGGTACTGCTCAACAAGCTTATCAATACCATTAAAAATGAGCGCCATGGAACTGACTTCCAGTAGCAGTGTATTGGGCAAAAAGTCATCGACATCAAGCTTAGTTTTCGACGTCTTTTTTTGCTGCTCATTGGTTAATGAACAGCGTAGCGGTACAACTCTGGCACTGAATTCGTAGCTCCATTGACACAACCAGTCTGAAGCTTGTTGGCTAATAGAAGCATCAAACTCCACCAACATAGCCGATGGCATTAAACTTTGTGCAGTAGACAGGCTCATTCCAAATTTCACGCCAGCCTGTTCACTCTGACTATCAAGCGCGAGCACTTGCAGTGACTTCGGCTCATACAGCAATACTGCTGTGCTTTGCTCCAGCTCATTACGATAACAAAAATATTGCAATGCCCATTGCGGGTAATGGGCGGCTAGCCATAACATGTCAATCAGCAGCCTATATAAGGGTTAATGGATCTTGTGAGCAAGATTGCGCGCTGCAGGTAATAGGCTATAAGAGGGGTCAGCCCACGAATCGGCAGTGGAGCTGTCTTCAAGTGTACCTTGGGGGCAATCTCCAACCTTAGAAAACCAGGTAGCGGCAAGTTCGTCACCTTGTTTAATGGAGCCCTGCACAAACTCACTAAAGGGGCGTTTAAGAGAGCTTGTAGCTTGCAGGCTTAATCTGCGTATAGGTTCAAGGGATAAAGCTGACTCTTTATCCTGTACCGAGCCTTGATAAACGGGTTGAAGATCCGCGCCGTTCTGCTCTTTAATGCGGATACCCGTACGATGACTGGTAATCCTAGTGGTTGTCGTAGTCAGTGTTGTCATAGTCAGTGTTGTCATAGCGATACTCACATTTGTCACCTTGATAAATGCATGCTGATAACTTGCAGTAATCAATAACAGTGGCTGGCTAAACACCACACTATAATCGGCAAGCCCTTCATCAATGCTCATCGATAACGTTTCAAAGGCTGCAGTATCGTGTACTTGAGTAAACTGCTGGCAACTGTGCGGCTCAACATCAAAGCTCTGTTCCTGTAAGGTATTTTGCATCGGGTGTGCATCGACACCAAGTAGACTTTCCTTTATATGTGGCGGTAGCAAGGGCAAACTCAACATAGGGCTAGGCCAGCCTCCTCTGCGTTTAATAATATTGACCTCGGTCATACCTAAATGACTATTTAAAAATGGGGTAAATGCGGCTTGTTTAGGCACCAATTTCAATATAGGCGCAGCAGCGCTTGAGCCTGCATGGTCATGATGAGCACTGAGGTGATTAACGCTATTTCGAGCCGAAAAATGCTGTCGCTGCAGCCCTAAGCGTAAGTTCACAGGATGTGACTGCTGTGCACAACGGGTTGGCAAATAGAGCATGCATAACGACTCGCCCTTCTCTGCTGCGAGCTGTAAACGTCTCGCTTCAGTGGTCGACAAGTTATCTAACCAAGCCAGCACTAGCGGCACACAACCACTCGAAAGCGCCTGCTCAATAGCCCAAAGACGTTCTTTTCGCTCTTCGGTATCAATCCAGATTAAACGCGCTAATTCGAGCCCTTGCTGCAAGAGTGCTTGAGCAGAAGGAATGTGAGGCGGTGCCACCAGCATAACCATCGCATCTTGCTGTTGTGTAAAGGCTTTTGTTGCTGATAAATTATAGCCAATAAGTTGACTGAGCATGGGTAGTACCATACTCAGTTCACCTTGACCGACACCATCACACAGCACTTCACATACACCAATTTGTGGCCAGCCATTATCTGCAAGGTGCTCATCAAGTAGTGAGAACCCCGTTGGATAAGCCAACTGTTGCTGCTGCCACTGCTGCCCACGCCAAATATCTTGCCGTGCCAGTAATTGATTCAATGAGCTCGCATTATCCTCAACGGGATTTAGACGCGGCGCACTGCCAACCCGCTCTGATGTCGCTATATCTTGCAGTATCGAATATGCCTTCGCACTTGAATGCCCCATATCTACACCTTTTGTGGTAATAAAAGCGTATTCATTTGAAGGGACCCCTGCACATTTGACTGGATTTATTCCCACACAACAAACACTGTATATACATACAGTATAGTTATCTTCATTAAGATCGCAAGCATTGGTTTATACCAAGCCAGTTCTTCCAGCCAAAAAAAACGCCCCTCTAAAAAGAGGGGCGTTATCGAAATGGTTTACAGTGAATGAATTATTTATACTTTTTCACTTTTTTAAGCGCGATTTGTTGTTTTAGCATCGACAGATGATCGGTAAACACAATACCTTTCAGATGATCCATCTCATGTTGCAGTACAATCGCAAGAAACTCATCGGTATCAATTTCGAATGCTTTACCTGTGCGATCTAATGCTGTGACCTTAACACCTTCATGGCGATTCACTTTAGCGCGGTAACCTGGGATAGATAAACAGCCCTCTTCGCCTTGGAACTCACCACGTGCTTCAACAATTTCAGGATTAATTAATACCATAGGCTGATCACGCTCTTCAGACAGATCGATAACCAAAATGGCGTGTAGGCTACCCACTTGTGTTGCTGCAAGCCCAATACCGTCATCGGTGTCGTACATGGTTTCAATCAAGTCATCAATAAAACCCTGTACCGCATCAATGTCTTTAACAGGCTCAGCTTTACGCTTAAGTCGAACATCAGGGATCGTTAAAATTTCTAACACAGCCATATCATTATCACACTAGTATTAACTAAAAAATTCGCGCTATTATGACCGAATCAACAACAAAGGCAACTCCCAGCTGGTTTAGCTTGGTAAACTTATACCAATTGAGCCCCTCGGCAACTTCCCCTACAAAAACCATAAGCAGACAATTCAGTCCATTTAATGGATCAGTTATGTTATATTTGCAGAAATGTATAAAATATACGGATAATAATATGTCACAAGCTGTGCGCTCCCCTTTACCCCCTACATTCTTTGTCGCTAATACTATGGAGATCTTTGAACGACTCGCTTGGTATGGTTTCTTCGCGTTGTCATCCCTCTATATGACGTCACCACAAAACCAAGGGGGACTCGGGTTTTCAGACCAAGAGCGTGGCCTTTTACAGGGTATGATCCCTTTCTTCTTATATCTCTTCCCAGTACTAACGGGGGCTCTCGCTGACCGCTATGGCTACCGAAAAATGTTCTTAGTCGCCTATGCGATCATGTGTCCCAGTTACTACTTACTTGGTCAAGTAGACAGTTTCAGCGGTTTCTTTATTGCCTTTATGGGCGTTGCCGTCGGAGCTGCATGTTTTAAGCCTGTCGTAACAGGTACCGTGGCACGCACAACCGATGATACTAACCGTGGTCTAGGTTTTGGGATCTTTTACATGATGGTCAATATTGGTGGATTCTTGGGTCCATTCGTTGCTGGTTATGTTCGCGCCATCAGCTGGGACTGGGTGTTCATCATGTCCTCATTCTGGATTGCACTAAACTTTATTCCTGCACTGTTTTTCTACAAAGAACCAACAGATCAAAATAGCCAAAAAGGTAAACCACTCAAAGCAGTCTTTAACGATATCCAAGAAGTACTCGGTAACGCCCGTTTCGCTATTCTATTTTTTGGTACGCTCATTATATTAATGTCTTATGGCGCGAAGTGGATCACCGGCGAAACAACGTTAATCATCTACGCTGCCTGGTTCACAGGTCATCTTATATGGGACAAGCTAGCTTCCTCTAATAAGGGTGCACCTTGGTATGGTCAAAAAATTAGTTTAGGCAATAAACCTTTTGTGATCTATCTGCTTATTCTATCTGGCCTATGGATGGTCTATCAGCAGATATTTATTACCCTTCCAATCTACATTCGCGACTTTGTCGACACTACGGATTTAGTGTTAATGCTAGCCAACTACCCTGACTTGCAGCAATTCTTTGCCCCTGTCGATACCGCGTTACTGCAATCAGAGCTAACTCGCTTAGCGCAAGAGTTCGGCGCAGGCACATTAAATGCCAAGCAAGCCTATTTTGAGCTAGTTCATGCCAAAGTGATGGTGCCTACAACAGAAATAGGCCAAGCGTTTGCCGCCATTTCTCAAACCCCAGCCTTAGCAGCACAATATGCTCAAAGCTGGGCTAATGACTATCGCCAAGTGAACCCTGAATACCTAATTGGACTTAACTTCTTGTCGATTGTTTTGATGCAGTTATTAATCAGCCGTTTTGTTGAACGTTTCCAAGCATTACCAGTGTTGGTTGGTGGTACGATTATTCTCGCACTGGGTACTGCAATTGGTGGCTTTGCACATGGTGCAGTCATGGGCGGCGCGATGGTACTGACATCTATTTTAGTGTTCTCGATTGGCGAAATGGTTGCGTCTCCAAAGAGCCAAGAGTATGTCGCAAGCTTTGCTCCCAATGACAAGAAAGCCATGTTCATGGGTTACTACTTTGTATCATCAGCGATTGGATTCTTACTGGCAGGCCCGCTATCTGGTTACCTTTACAGTGAAGTCGCTAAAGGTGCTGAACGCCCAGATCTAATGTGGTTTATTATTGGTGCACTTGGCCTACTCACCGCATTTGGTTTGATCATCTTCCATAAATTTGGTGTAACTCCACAAGCACAAGATGAGATTAATGGCGATCTTGCTCAAGCAAATTAAATTGATATAAGCGCTAAATCGTCATGATAAAGCCCGCGCAAATGCTATCTGCGCGGGCTTTATCTAGATTAGAACTGCGAACGTACCGCAAACACCCACTGCGTATCATTGCTTTCAATATTTTCAAGTTTTTCCCAATCATACTGATAGCGAATTACCCATGACCACTGCGGGTTAACTTGATAACCCATTGCCAACCATCCGCGAGCATCAAAACGCTCAATGCCGTCAATACCAGCATTCGCACTGGCGTACAGTTCGCTGTACCAATGTTCTGTGATAGGTTTAAGTACTGTCATACTGGCATTAGCTGCAGTGCTATCGGTGTAGGATTTAACCGCCAAATGGTTAACCGCTAACTCAGTAAACACTTGAGTGTTTAGCCAGCCTTTGTGCTCATACATTAAGCCTAGCTGATATTGGTAATGACTCGATCTACCGTCAGGGGTATCGGTTTTACCATGATCAATCGACGCCCGCAGGTGCCACTGATTAGTTGAATAAAGGTAACCCAAATGCCATTTATCACCGCCGGTATTCGTATTGCCCGAAAATTTTTGATGGCTAGTGGCCAAACTACCACCCACTTTAAGCACATCGCCATCAAAACCAACATAGAGCGAATCGCTGAGATTTAGTGGATCAGCAATATGGCGATACTGTTCGGCTAAAGCAGGCACGGAAAAAGTTGACAGCAACAATGAACAAACAAGAGGCTTGGTAACCTGCATAGACATGATATATACCGTAAAAAAGCGCTATTATTACGTTAGCACCAAGTGTCAGCAAGAACTTTTACCTTATATTACAATGCACTAATAAGTGCGCAGCATGCACGTAAAACATTAACAGACGTAACGTAATTAAACACATTAAAAAAGCTTAAAAGCACTGTAGAGTGATACAAATTAGCGATAGTATTCAATACCAATCAGTATAAAATCTAGGGATAGTGGTAAATGCAAAGCGATATCAAAGCTTCACCGATGACGCAAATTTGGCATATTGTGTCTATGATCCCTGAAGGGAAAGTTAGCTCATACGGAAAAATAGCAGATTTAGCAGGGCTACCAGGTCGAGCGCGTTATGTATCCAAAGCACTGAAGGCAGCGCCTGATTCACTCGCTCTGCCTTGGCATAGAGTGATCAATAGTCAGGGTAAAATCTCTTTTGCAGAACATACCCAACCTTATATTGATCAAATGGAGAGACTACGCGGCGAAGGTGTTATGGTTAATCGCGGTAAAGTGAAATTATCAGATCACGAGTGGCGACCGGATATGGCAACATTAGTACTTTCAATACCCTTTTGAAGCCCAAAATTCAATGTAAAGGAGACGTATTTGTCTAGAAAATTATCGATTATATTTGCGGTCAGCTTACTGTTTACAAGCAACATAGTTATTGCAGACACTACGCCTCTGACGCCTCACACTGCAGAGTATCAGGTCAACTATGGCAGTATTGAACTTGGCCGAGCACGATACATTTTAGCGGCTCCCGAGGGTGATCAATTCCGCTACCGTTTTGATAGCGACGTCAGCCTGCTCATGCTTTCAGACCAACGTCATATCCGCAGCGAATTTACACTAGACAATAATCAACTCATTCCGATGCGCTACTCAGTAGAAAGAACGGGGACAGGGCCTAACTTTAGAGAACAGATAGCCTTTGCTAAAGGACAAAACGTCGTTCATAGCCGCTATAAAGATGAGCGGGCAAAATTCCCCTACGATGAACAGCTATTTGATCCACTGATGGTGCAGTTGCAATTTAGACTCGACATGGCTGCAGAGAAAGAGGAACTGCATTACACCATGGTGAAAGAGGGTGAGATTGATGACTATGGCTTTAAAATTGTCGGTAAAGAGCGGGTTAATATTGAGAGTGGAAGCTATCAAACTATAAAGTTTGAAGTTAAGCGTGACAGTACTAAACGACAAACCTTTTTCTGGATGGCGCCAGAATTAAGCTACCTACCAATCCGCCTAACTCATTTTGAAAAAGGCAGTAAACAACTCGATATCACCCTACTCAACTATAAATTTGAGCAAAAAGTCGCTCCGATAATCACCACTCCCGAGCAAGCATTAACTGAAACGACAAAACCACAAGATGCAGGGTCAGATAACTAGAGGTTCTCGCTTTTTACTGTAATGAGCTGAGCCTCTCTTTTATGATAGCTAATACCAATCAGTATATACCCGTTCTACCTGAAGATGCTCGTTTCAGAGGCAATGTGCCAGTTCAATTCTAGGCGCATTAACGTAAAAATGGTTATTCCCTTTTAAGTGAGTGCAACAACGAAGTGGGCTGACACAAAGCCTTCGTCGATGGGCTTTAATCGGCTTTACTCAGTGTTATTGATTTTACTAAGGGAATGACCATTCGTGGCAATCAATGCCGTGATTAAAGTCCATTAAATTCCCACTGAATCCTGCATCTTCAGGTAGAACGGGGATAAGAGAAGCTTTAGCTCGTTTTTACATACAAACACGTTAAACCATTAGCAATATTGGTATAGCACTTTCAGCCTGTTAGTTAAGATTTTACCTGCGTAAATATAAAATAAAAACTTCTACTTATTCAATAAGCAACAACCTGTTTTCCTTGTTAGACGTACCATTCTTGTGTAGTTTTAAGGTAGCCCTCTACATATGTTACTAGGACGTAAAACATGCACACTGTCATTCTACAAAATAGAAAGCCGGTCAACAGGATGCAATGGGTTGTTTTATTCATAGTACTCGTCATTGGTCTTACATTTTCATACTCTTATGCAGCAGACCAGCCAAAAGCATACCAAGCTCAGTTGTCGGCGGCTGATATTAAAAATATCGCTACAGAGCTGAAATACTATGATGAAATTCTAACCTCCTCCGTACTCAGCTATGGGTTTTCTGGTGATGAGAAATGGCTAAATCGCTATGATGAATATGAACCTAAACTTGAAAAGTTAATTGAGCGACTTCTATCAAGACAAAATGCAGCAGACAACGAACTAGTTAAAGCATTGGAAAGCACTAATGTTAAGCTCGTGACTTTAGAAAATCAGATGATAAATGCTATTAAGCAAGGCGATCGCAAGCAAGCGATGGCAATTATCAACGGTGATGAATATCACAAGCTAAAACACGACTATCTCGAAGACATTATCTCTTTTACCGAAACACTTAGCGCTAGGGTAACCACCTCAACAGACAGTACCGATCAAAAAGTCATATTAACCCCTGAAGAGAAGAAGTGGATAGCTGAACATAAAGTGGTTATTGGTATCGACAATTGGCCACCAATGTTATTCATGCAAGAGGACGGCAACATTGGTGGTTTGGCTGGCGCTATCATCAACAAGATAGTTAAAAATACCGGGTTACAGTTTGAGATTAAACAAGGCGAATGGAATAGCAATGTAGACGCCTTTAAACGTGGCGAGATAGATCTACTGCCTGATGCTTATTATGAGGAGGACAGAAAAGCATTTGGTCGTTACAGCAAACCTTTCTTCTTAGTCCGCGAACTCTTTCATGTAAAAAACAAAAATACTTATTTACTCACTAATGGCGATCTAGCCAACGCCACGATTGCAATGCCGCAAGGCTATACCAGTCGTAAAAAGCTCATCCAGCTATACCCTAATATCACTATCGTAGAGACTGCGGATATTAATGATTCTATTAAGATGGTTTTATCAGGAGAAGTGGATGCATTACTCGACTCAGAGTTAGCCATTCAACACGCTATGCGTCAACAGGGTAATACCGAGCAGATTAGAGCAATAGATGAGGATGTATTTCCACCGACTTCGGTGCACCTTTTTAGCACTAATCGCTACCCTATTCTGCATTCTATTTTACAAAAAGGACTTGATTCACTCAAACTAAGAGATCTAATGTTAACCAAGAACGATTGGTTAACCTCGGACGTGGAACCTACCCGAGAGAAGCAACCTGAGTACCTAGATTCTTTATTTACGATCATGCTTATCGTAGTCGCTCTGTTCGTATTTGCCACTATTATCAGTTCACGAATTTTAAAAGCTAATGACAAAGAGTTAGCCACACGTTTTAGCTCCAAAAGCTTTAAACGTGCGATCTATATCGGGCTTACGGTTTTATCCATCGTGCTTATTGGTGTTATAGCCATGGTCACCCGATTTGCAGAGCAAAAAACACTTAGCGAAGTCGAATACAACTTACAAACCTTACTTGCTTCAACGCATCAACGACTGTTTTTTTGGGTCGATTACGAGCTCAGCAGTTTGCAACAAGTGGGTAGAAACCACGAACTGGTCGATTTAGTTGAACAACTACTGGTGCTACCAAGAGATAAAGAATCACTGCTTGAAGCAACGCTTCAAGCCAAAGTACGTAAGTTCTTTAGTGATCGTGAAGGCGAGCCTGGATCCTTTGGCTTCTTCATCATCGCCCCTGATAAAATCAGTCTGTCTTCACGCCGTGATGCCAATATTGGCGCTATCAATATCATTCAGCTGCAACGCCCAGCGCTACTAGAAAAAGTGCTCCAAGGCGAAAGTGTGTTCGTCCCGCCTATCAGATCAGACGTTTTCTTTGAGCAAAAGTCCAGTAGCAGTATTGCTGATAAGCCGCCGACAATGTTTTTTGCCGCGCCAGTGGTGAATAGCAACAATCAAGTTATTGCCATTATAACCAAACGAGTGAATTTTAATGGCGAGTTCTCTTCTATTCTATCGGCAGGTTTTATAGGCCACAGTGGTGAAACCTATGCCATTGATAAAACAGGCCTACTATTATCTAACGTGCGCTTTGAAACCCAACTGCGCGATATCGGGCTTATCACACAAGATCAAGACGCTTCACTAAATGTGCGCATTGCCGATCCCGGAACCAATTTACTTAATGCTAAAAACCCTGTGACCCCCGATGCAAATTGGCCGTTAACCTTAATGTCAGCGGGAATATCTAATAAGCAATCAGGTTTTAATTTGGAGGGTTACAATGACTACCGAGGTGTACAAGTAGTCGGCAGCTGGCTATGGGATGAAAACCTCGACATGGGTCTTGCCGCCGAGGTTGATGTCGATGAGTCCTTTGCCCTTATTCGCATCTTTAAATACACCGCTTGGTCGATTGTGTTTATTTCATTAGCCCTACTATTGGGCAGTACCTTATTTACCTTACGGGTGGGTACCCGTGCAACTCGCGCCTTAACCCGTTCACGTAAAGAGCTAGAAGTGCTTGTTAAAGAGCGAACCGAAGCGCTAAAAGCTGCCATGCAAAAAGCTGAAGGGGCGACACTATCATTAGCTGAGCAGATGAAATTCCAACAATTACTGATAGATACCGTCCCTATTCCACTTTTCTATAAAGATGCTGATGGCAAGTTTTTAGGGTTTAACAAAGCCTACGAAGAGATATTTCAAGTTGAGTCTAAAGACTTGGTTGGCTTAACAGTCAATGACCTCACCTATTTGAGCGAAGCGGATCGCAAACTTTACCAAGCAGAAGACGATGAAGTCATATCGAATCAAACCACCATCAAAAAGGAGATGCGGATCCCCTTTGCCGATAACAAGGTGCACGACACGCTATATTGGGTAACGGGGTTTAAAGACAGTAACGACATCCCCGCTGGCTTAGTCGGTAATTTTATTGATATTACCACTGAGAAGGAAAATGCCAGACAGCTTGAAATAGCCGTCAAAACGGCCGATGAAGCGACCCGTGCTAAAAGTGACTTTCTAGCCAATATGAGTCACGAGATCCGTACACCAATGAACGCTATTATTGGGATGAGTTATTTAACTCAGCAGACAGAATTAAACCGAAAACAATCTGATTACGTAACCAAAATCCAAAATTCAGCCGAATCATTACTGGGCATTATTAACGATATTCTCGATTTTTCTAAAATTGAAGCAGGAAAATTGGAGCTCGAAACAACACATTTTAACCTTAATGATAGTTTTGACAATCTTGTGCAAATTATCTCCCATAAGAGCCAACAAAAAGGGTTAGAGTTGCTTATCGATATTGAACCCAATCTACCAGTAGACCTCATTGGAGACCCTTTAAGGCTGGGACAAGTGTTGATAAACCTTGCCAACAACTCAATGAAGTTCACCGAAGAAGGCGAGATCATCGTTAAAGCCCGTGCAGCAATGCAAGACGAACAGCATGTAACAATCGAATTCTCGGTAAAAGACACCGGCATAGGTATGACACCTGAGCAGCAAAGTCGTCTGTTTAAATCTTTTAGCCAAGCAGATGCATCGACCACTCGAAAATATGGTGGAACTGGATTAGGACTAACAATCTGTAAGACATTGACCGAGTTAATGTCTGGTGAAATTTGGGTTGAAAGTACCTATGGTGAAGGCAGTACCTTCTTGTTCACGGCTAAGTTTGCCATTGCAGACATAGATACCACCCAGACTGAAGTCTCGTCAGAGAGCTTATTAGATCTTCCGATGCTCATTGTCGATGATAGCGTTGCCGCTCGAGAGATCTTATACACCCTATCAGAGAGTCTAGGTTTCCGAGCAGACTTAGCCGCGACAGGCGCAGAAGCAATAGAGAAAGTTAAGCTTGCAGATAGCCAAGGTGAACCTTACCAACTGGTACTCGCGGACTGGAAAATGCCTCAGATGGATGGGCTAGAGCTGTGCAAAAAAAT
Source organism: Shewanella sp. c952 (assembly GCF_019654975.1). GTDB lineage: Bacteria > Pseudomonadota > Gammaproteobacteria > Enterobacterales > Shewanellaceae > Shewanella. The sequence continues at coordinate 32,829 of NZ_BPEW01000018.1, read as the reverse complement.
CCAAGATGACGACACATTAGTCAACCAACCTAAGTTAGTCATCGTCACCGCCTACGATCGTGATGAAATGCTAAAGAAGGCGGACAAAGTGCAACTTGATAGTGCAATAACCAAACCCGTCAGTGCCTCGACCCTATTCGACACAGTGATGGCCGTAATGGGTAAGACCTCGCCCCAACCCGCAGCTAACCAGCATGGGAAGCTGAATATCTCTGCAGCAAAAGATATCGTTGGCGCCCATGTCTTATTAGTTGAGGATAATGATATTAACCAAGAGATCGCTACCGAACTGCTCTATATGGCAGGCATCGAGGTTTCAACCGCTTGCAATGGTGAAGTCGCTGTCGATATGGCACTTGCCAATCACTACGACGCCATTTTAATGGATATTCAAATGCCAATTATGGATGGATACCAAGCCACCCGAAATATTAGGCGCAATCCTGACAGACAGCTTATTCCTATAATCGCCATGACGGCCAATGCGATGAGTGGCGATCGAGAGAAATGCCTTGAAGCAGGGATGAATGACCATATTCCAAAACCTATCAACCCGCAAGAGGTATACAAAACACTGGCCAAGTGGATCGAACCGACAGGAAAAGAGTTGCCTCAAACCGTTAATAGCAACGATGCACATGACAAAATAGTGCAGCTTGAACTACCTGATTTTGATGTCGACAGTGCACTAGCACGCATGTCTGGCAATCAAAAGGCATACCAGAAAATGTTAGCAAAAGTGGTGCAATCCCAAGGGGATGCTGTTGCCACCGTAAGCCAAGCTATTGCCAATAACGATATAACCAGTGCAATAATTGCCATTCATACATTAAAAGGAGTAGCAGGCAATATTGGCGCAATGTTTGTGGTACCAGTCGCGGAACAAATTGAATCCAACCTAAACCAGCAAAAACAGGACAACTATTGTGCTGTTGATACACAGCTGCAACGACTTTTAAACGAGTGCCAAATACAACTAAATAAAATGGTCAACACCATTGAACAGGCATTAACTAAGGCAAACACGACAACACTCGGGAGTGGGATATCTAAAGCTGAATTGAAAAAACAGCTTGAAAACCTTAATCAACAAATAGAGCAACTTGATAGCACCGCAGTCGATGGCTTAGATACCCTATTTGAACAGCTACAAGCCGCTAATGACTCACTTATCGGTCAATCACTGTATAAAGCACTATCACAATATGATTTCGACGAAGCTGAAACGCTCATCGGACCTTTCAGCCATGACCTACTGTCATTGCTTGAACAAGCAGATCCTGTGCAGCAAATTAACCATCTTGCAGTTGATGAGATCGTAAGCCAACTTAAAGTCATTGAGTCGCAAATAGAGGATTTTGACTCTGCTGCGGTTGATGGCATCGAATCCTTGCTCGAATGCCAACTACCATCGGATGTGCAACAAGCTGTGCAAGGGCTACTCGCAACCTTGAGTCAATACGATTTTGAAACTGCAGAGTCACAGCTCAAACAGCTTTTGAGTACGATTGATAAAAAATGATGCCGTCACCTAAACCAATAATAAAGGAATATAACAATGGTCGATGTAAAGAAGGCAACAATTCTTGCAGTAGATGATACCGCTACCAACATTGAAGTCGTCAAAGGAATATTGTCTCAGGATTATCTTATTCAAGCTGCTCTAAGTGGCAAAATGGCATTGAAGATCATTGAAAAACGGCAGCCAGATCTTATTTTGCTCGATGTAATGATGCCTGAAATGGACGGCTATCAGGTATGCCAGCAGTTAAAGTCGCAGGACTCAACCAAAGATATCCCGATCATCTTTCTAACAGCAAAAGTACAAGAGGACGATGAAACCAAAGGATTAGCACTTGGCGCGGTTGACTATATTACTAAGCCTATCAGCCCTGCGATCCTTAAAGAGCGTGTCAAGAATCACCTACTGCTAAAAGCATCTCGAGATCTCATGGAAAGACAAAATGAGATTCTTGAAGAGCGGGTTATTGAGCGAACCAATCAGCTCGCTGAGCTACAGGATGTGGCAATGGTTGCAATGGGGGCATTGGCAGAATCAAGAGATCCAGAAACAGGTAACCACATTCGTCGCACCCAGCATTACGTTAGAGTATTAGCACAAGCCTTATCAAAAATGCCGCTATATAAACAGCAACTAACACCTGAAGTCATAACTGCCATGTACAAGTCTGCACCGTTACATGATATCGGTAAAGTCGGTATTGCGGACAATATATTGCTAAAGCCAGGCAAACTCACAGAGGAAGAATTTGAGATAATGAAGAAGCACGCCGCATATGGACGTGATGCCATTGTCGCTGCTGAAAAGTCGATTGAAGTGGCTGACAACTTTTTAACCTTCGCCAAAGAGATCGCTTATTCCCACCATGAGAAGTGGGACGGTACGGGTTACCCTGAAGGGCTAGTTGCTGAAGATATTCCATTGTCGGCAAGGTTAATGGCCATTGCAGATGTGTACGACGCGCTAATTAGCAGCCGTGTTTATAAACCCGCATTTAGCCATGAAAAAGCAGTCGCTATTATTGCTGAGGGGCGTGCCAACCATTTTGACCCCAGCATGGTTGATTGTTTCTTAACAATAACCGATGAGTTTAATGCCATTGCGCTGCAGTTCCTCGACCAAGATTAACGGAGCAACCTAATCGTGCTCAATAAAAACAGTAAACCACTGATAGCAAAATCTAAAATAATAACGTATTCTGCCAAAAATGACTGTTAGTATCTATTTTTACAGGAAAAAACACTAATGAACCAGTTTATTGAACACTTACTAACCGTATTTATGGCATTTTTTGCAATCATGAATCCTATTGCTAACACAACCGTTTTTGCAGGTCTAACTGCCGGAATGAGTAATACAGAGCAGAGAAAGATTGCCTTTAAATCACTGATGATTACCTTCGTCATCATCGTGTTATTTGCATTTTTGGGTAAAACCATTTTCCACCTGTTTGGCATATCGCTGCCAGCGTTGCGCATAGCGGGTGGTATTTTGGTGTTCCTTGTCGGTTACCATATGCTCCACGGACAAAGCTCTAAGCTGCATACTGCAGCGGCAAGTACAGATAACAATATCGCTATTTCACCGCTGGCCGTGCCTTTACTTGCAGGGCCAGGCACCATCGCCACCGCAATGAACTACTCGGCAGCTGGTGGTTGGCAAGAAATAACCTTAACAGTGGCCTCCTTTGCAGTGCTCTGCCTGATTACTTTTATCTGCTTTGTGTTTTCATCAAAGATTATATCCGCCATTGGCGAAAGCGGTTTAAGTATTGTGACACGCTTAATGGGGCTTATTTTGGCGGTTATCGGTGTGCAAATGGTAATAGATGGCGCCAGTGCAGTGATTGCGAATATTCATTAAGTTATGTTTTGATCACGATTTAAAATCGTAAAACTGCAACAATAAAAAGGCAGCTATTAACTAGGGGCTGTTGATCTTTCACGGTTGTTTTTGCCGCAGTTTATTGGCTATTTTGACAAGGCGGAGGCTATGCCGTTTAGTTATTCTCCACAAATAGTCTACAACACAGTAAAAATAGCCAAGAAACGCTGCCCTTTGGGTTCGTTTCAATTCTTTTATTACTGCGTTACGAGCTTTTCGCTTAGCCAGCTAAGCATCATCGCTCAAGCCTTGTACTAAAACAATTGAATTCGAACAAAAACTAAGCTCGAAAGATCAACAGCCCCTAATAACTGCCTTTTATATACCGATTACTTATGCCAATGATTGATGACGGTTCACATTCAAATTCAGCCTATCAGTAACTCGCCTTTTTTAAACAGCTTCCACTCTCCAGCAGTAAGTACATTCCACTGCTCATCTTTTGTCAGTGGACGAGTAGCAATAACGGTCACCACATCGTTAGGGGTTGTTTCTTTATCAAAATCAATCACCACATCGGTATCAATCAGTTTAGCTTTGCCAAAAGGCGCGCATCGAGTGATATAACACAAGTTATTACTGCAATAACTCATTAAGTGTTCACCGTCACTTAAGATCATATTAAACACGCCAAGGGCTCTGATCTCGTCCGCTAAGGTTGCAATAAAGCGATACACTTGCTGCATATCATCAGGTGCTTTATCACCAAACTGCTCAACCACTTTATCCATAATCCAGCAAAATGCCATTTCACTGTCGGTATCGCCTACAGCGTTAAAACGTGTAGAGATAAACTTATCTTGATAATCGCTTAACTGACCATTATGAGCATAAGTCCAATACTGTCCCCAAAGCTCACGAGTAAAGGGGTGAGTATTTTCCAAAGACACACCACCGCGGTTAGCTTGTCTTATATGGCTCACCACCACTTCACTTTTAATCGGATAAGATTTGATTAACTTTGCAACATGGGATTCGCTGCTTGGGCGTGCATCTTTAAATGTTCGATTGCCTTTACCTTCATAAAAGGTAATTCCCCAACCATCAATATGTGGTCCGGTTACCCCGCCTCTTTCAGCAAGGCCTGTAAAACTAAACACAATATCAGTCGGTACATTGGCACTCATGGCCAGTAACTCACACATTAATCTTAATCCCGTTCAATAATACCAATCAGTATAAAGATTTGATCGCTCAGCAAGAGTTTAGCGACTTTGAGGTAAGGCAATGAATGAAGAACATAGTTATTCTACATTCAAGTTCATTAACACAGCATCAAAGCCTCTAAAACTCGCCTGTTAGGAGTGTTTTTGGCTTCCTACTTCTGCGTTGAATAAACTCATAAGGGAATAACCATTGTGTCATTTACCCGCCTTGAATTAGTTCGCCAAAAACACTCTGAGTAGATCAACGTCTTATACTGATTGGTATAAGCTACAACTCTATTAACCCATTCTAACCAGTTGCTGCGCATAGTGGAATGCTCCCTTAACACAAATAATTTAAACATTTGTTTGAAAAAGGCTTGTATTAAAACTGACTTGGGTTTAGATTTTATGAGACACAGGTCTGACCACACGCTATAATTGTGAAGTAGACCCGCAAATAAGTGACTCGCTGAAAGTGATAAGTCACAACTAAAAGGAGAATTACAGTGACTACCCTACTTTGGATCTTGGCGATGATTTTTACCATAGGCGCTTTTGCCTATTTAAGAGTCTCCCTACTCACTGCGACCTTAGGTGCTGCCATCGTGATGGCTATCGGCACAGGTACTGCAGTTATCAGCCCGCTATTATGGGTTGCGTTTCTTGTTATCGCCCTACCGCTTAACCTCAGCTCTTTCAGACAAAATGTCATTACCCGTCCGCTACTAAAAATGTACCGCGGGATTATGCCAGAAATGTCGACCACAGAAAAAGAAGCGATTGAAGCAGGTACCACCTGGTGGGAAGCCGACTTATTTGCAGGGAAACCTGATTGGAGCAAACTTCACAACTACCCAAAAGCCACGCTAAGTGCTGAAGAGCAAGCCTTTTTAGACGGCCCAGTTGAAGAGGTCTGTAAGATGCTTAATCAGCATCAAGTATCCCATGAGATAGCCGATCTACCTGAAGAGATCTGGCAGTATTTAAAAGATCATGGTTTCTTTGCCATGATTATCAAAAAGAAATATGGCGGTTTAGAGTATTCAGCTTACGCTCAATCGCGAGTCTTACAAAAGCTTGCAGGTTTAAGCAGTGAACTTGCCTCTACCGTAGGTGTACCTAATTCGCTCGGTCCCGGCGAATTACTGCAGCATTACGGTACTACTGCTCAGCAAGATCACTACCTACCGCGTCTTGCAAAAGGCTTAGAAGTTCCCTGTTTTGCACTGACTAGCCCAGAAGCTGGTAGTGATGCAGGCGCAATCCCAGATTTCGGCATCGTTTGTAAAGGCCAGTGGGAAGGTGAAGAAGTGCTAGGTATGAAACTGACTTGGAACAAACGCTATATTACTCTTGCGCCAGTCGCGACCGTACTCGGTCTTGCCTTTAAACTTCGCGATCCAGATCAGTTACTGGGTAAGCAAGAAGAGCTAGGCATCACCTGTGCACTGATCCCTACTGATATTGAAGGGGTTGAAACAGGCCGCAGACATTTCCCACTAAACTGCATGTTCCAAAATGGTCCAACCCGCGGTAATGAAGTCTTCGTACCACTTAGCTTTATCATTGGTGGCCCAGAGATGGCAGGCCAAGGTTGGAGAATGTTGGTTGAATGTCTATCTGTTGGCCGTGGTATTACCCTGCCTTCTAACTCTGCGGGTGGAATAAAAACTGCAGCATTAGCCACAGGTGCATACGCTCGCATTCGTCGTCAATTCAAACTGCCTATCGGCAAACTTGAAGGGATTGAAGAACCTATGGCGCGCATCGGTGGTAATGCTTACCTGATGGATGCAGTGACAACGTTAACAACCACCGGTATCGACTTAGGCGAGAAACCTTCTGTTATCTCAGCGATTGTTAAATACCACCTTACCGACAGAATGCAAGGTTGTGTTATTGATGCAATGGACATTCACGGTGGTAAAGGTGTCTGTTTAGGCCCTGGAAACTACCTCGGTCGTGGCTACCAAGCAGCGCCTATTGCCATTACGGTTGAAGGTGCAAACATTCTTACCCGTTCTATGATTATTTATGGTCAAGGCGCAATTCGCTGTCATCCGTATGTACTGGCAGAAATGGAATCAGCGTTTGATACTGACGCAAGCAAAGGTCTGCGTGATTTTGACGCCGCTATCTTTGGCCATATCGGGTTTACCACCAGTAATTTAGTCCGCAGCTTCTGGTTAGGTCTTACCTCAAGCCGCTTCTCTAACGCGCCTTATTCAGATAAAACGAAGCGTTACTACCAGCAAATGAACCGCTTCAGCGCAAACTTGGCATTACTATCAGATCTTGCAATGGCGACACTCGGTGGCAACCTTAAACGTAAAGAGCGCATCTCAGCTCGTTTAGGTGACTTGCTCAGTCAGTTGTACCTTGCCTCTGCCACATTGAAGCGCTATGAAGATGAAGGTCGTCAATCTGAAGATCTACCTTTAGTACAGTGGGCCGTTGAAGATTCACTGCACAAGCTACAAACATCACTCGATGATCTACTAGACAACTTCCCTATGGGGCTTGGTCTACCACTGCGTGCCATTATCTTCCCATTTGGTCGTCCATTAAAACGTCCTACAGACGTACTAGACCATAAGGTTGCTAAGATAATGCAAACTCCTTGTGCCAGCCGAGAGCGTATGGGTAAAGGCCAGTTCTGGACACCAAGCGAGCACAACCCAGTGGGTATTCAAGAGCAAACCTTTAAGGATATCTTGGCGTCAGAGCCTATCTACGACAAAGTCTGTAAAGCTGCAGGTAAGCGTCTACCGTTTATGTGGTTAGATAAGATAGCTGCTGAAGGTAAAGCTTTAGGTGTTTTGAGCGAAGATGAAGTGGCGCTATTAGAGCGTGCTGAAATCGGTCGTATGAAGTCTATCAATGTTGATGACTTTGACCCTGAAGAGTTAAAAGCCCGCGTGCTTGAGTTTGCTAAGCAGGAACAAGCTGCATAGCAAAAACCTGTAAAACTAAGCTCACACCAAAAAGCCAGTCGTTAATCTCGACTGGCTTTTTTAATGGTTCTGATTAGTACTATAACAATGGCATTAAGCCTCTTTGGCACTCAATTCAATAACGGTGGTATCAGCTGGTATTAAACTTATCAACTCTACACCATGACTCAATGCTGTATCTGCCGCACTAATGACTTTAACTTTACCCTCTTGCAAATAAATTAAAGGAATAGCGGTTTGACCGTACTGCTGCATGAACATTGAATAATCAAAGTTCTCAGTGAGGTTAGTACTTTTTATTGTGGCGCCTTTAGCCATCAAACTGGCTAACTTTGAGTATGACACCGCATCACCAAATAGGCATAAACGCTTTAGGTATGACTCCGATAACTGATGCCTAGCACTGCCATTACTGCTATCACCATTATTAAGCCCATAAACCTTCTCGCCACCAAATACGTCTTGAAAGTAAAAACTCACTAATGGATTAAACTGCCTATAAGGCGACATGATTAACACTCGCCCTATCCCGCTCATATCCATATGATTCTCAGCATGCTCCGAGGCTGGGTTACCAAAATAGACAGGAATATTATCCATTCTTGCCAAACGGATATTGTCCCAGTTATTGTCAGCAAGCAGCACTGTCACCCCTTTTGAGACTAAGGTTTTTGCCAGCGCTCGTGAAAACTGCGATGCACCAAAAATGAGTAAGCCTTGAGAAGAGCCTGCGGTCACTCCTAACATTTTAGCCCAACGCCCGGCCGTTAAGCTCTGGATCACCACAGTGCCAATAATAATTAAAAACACCAAAGGCACTATAAGCTCAGCGCCCGCAACACCCGCGTTTTCAAGTTTAATCGCGAACAACGAAGAGATAGCTGCCGCAACAATACCGCGGGGAGCAACCCAACTTAAAAACCATTTATCGCCACTCGACAGAGAGGTACCTATACCGCAACACCAAATGCTCAGCGGCCTTGCTACCAGCATCACCACAGCTAACAGCGCCAAGCCCTGCCAACCTAGACTTAATAGCGCGTCTGCATTAAGCCTAGCCGCTAGCAGGATAAACAGCGCTGAGATTAAAAGTACTGTTAGCGTTTCTTTAAATTCAAGAATATCGCTGATCTCAACCCCTTTCATATTCGCCAGCCAAATTCCCATCACCGTCACAGACAACAGGCCAGCTTCTTCCTGCAACATGTTAGAACCGACAAACACCGCGAGCATTAAGGTCAGTACCGCAGTATTGCGTAAATAATGGGGTAACAGGTTTTTTCGTAAAATAAGCCCGACCAGATAGCCGCTTAATGCACCGAAACCTAAACCAACAATGAGCATGGTCGCTAATGCATGCAGTACGTGAGTTGTTGGATCGGCAGCGACAACTATGTATTCAAACACCAACACCGCAAGGATGGCACCGATGGGATCAATAACAATACCTTCCCAGCGCAAAATACTCGCAAGCTCTGTTTTAGGCCGAACACTGCGCAGCATAGGTACGATAACCGTTGGCCCAGTCACCACCACTAACGCGCCAAACAGGATAGCCATCAGCCAATCAAACCCCAGCAGATAATGCGTCGCCACACTGATGCACGCCCATGTGATAGCCGTGCCTAAAGTGACTAAACGCGTTACCATGCCGCCGTGTTCACTGATCTCTTTGAAGTTTAACGTCAGCGCGCCTTCAAACAGAATCACCGCCACACCTAACGAGATAATCGGAAACAGCAGATCGCCAAAAATAGCATCTGGGTCTAAAAAATCCAGAGCAGGGCCAAGCAGCAATCCACAGAGTAATAAAGGTAAAATGGCGGGAAGCCTGAGTCGCCAGCCAAGCCATTGACAAAACAGCGATAGAACCCCCAACAAAGCAAGCATTGCGGTGATCTGCTCCAGCATACAATTTCCTTATTCAATAATTGGCATCACGACATTGTTAACATAGAAGTAAATGCGCTGAATGTAAAAATTATCGCAATAAGTTAGCTGTAGCATTCGATGAGAGATCATCAATGTGCTCATTCGCTGAGCGCTAGCACACTAATGGACAAAACAAGTTAGATAAGAATGCTCCGCTCGACAAGCATCGAGCATATATCCCTGTGAAAGCTTGATGGTTAAAGAGCCGAGTCGGCAGCAACCTTATCAGTGTAGTAGCCAATAACTGTCGATATTCCCGCCCCAGTATTATCAAATGACGCAACCTTAGGTTACGCCAAGTCAATTTTATACACATTGGGAATAAATGAATGCAAGATCTCGCAGAGTATACCTTCAGGATTAAAATCATATCGTCATAAACAATTATCCATCAATAAGCACCAGTGAATCCAATATGCCTTGACCACTATGAATACCTCCCTCGTTTTCACTGGCGGGTTTACTGCGTATCAAGTAGCCAGCATAACCGTCAAAATTAGTGACTGGCTCCCCTTGATAATGAGCAGTAAACAAGCCGACTTCGCTGACAAGATCGTCCACCAGCGTCTGCTTGCCATCCCGCACAGCAATAGTCGGCGTATCTCGCTCATGAGGATACAAACGCTGCATCAGTGCCCATGCGTCGTACTCTTCAGGTTTCAGTTTTGCAAGAGTGTCACTGATATTGTCGCCAAAGACACAATGGCCACCACCTTCCCCTTGATTCTTGAGTACCCACTCTTGCTTATCAGCATCGGAATTAAACCATTTTATTGTTTCTAACGAAATAGGCTTCATTTCTGCCAAAACACTCTTGATTAATTGAGCTTCTTCTAGGGTGATCCCCCAACGGGCATACTCTTGTGTGGGCATCATAGTCAATAGCATCTGCATGGATTTGCTGGTTGCTAGCTGCTGGCTGATAGTTGCATTCATTGCGACAAAATGTTTCTCAATAAATAAACGCGTTTGGCTTAATGTTTGACAACAAATTTCTTCGTTTAATTCTGGCGCCCAGTAATCTGAATATTGATACCCAGCACGTAAGTAAACCGTATCAATTTCTCCAAATTCTTCAAGGATTAAGCGCTGATTATCACCGCTTGAAAGCAGTGTACTCAACTGCTCAAAAGTACGTCTTACCGTCCGAACCCCTAGCTGCTGCAATGCCACTTCTAATAGGTGTTGATCGTAAACATTGTCTTCACCTTTTTGCACTACCATTAAAAAAGTCGGCTTTTGCTCACCTGTTTGTTCTCCTAGGTCGACAAAGTGCGCCCTCACTTTTCTAGCCGCTGTCGCAATGCCAAGGGCCAGTTGTTCCATGCCCTGATTGTCAGCAGATATTGCCGTAGCATCTTCTAGCCAATGCTGGTAAACATTGTGCCATTGGTTTTGTACATAGCGATGCAGTTCAGTAGCGCGCTGACCAAACGGCCCCATGCCAGCAGCAATACCATTAAACTCAATAACTTTGGCTCCGTACTGTCGATCATCCATAAAATCAGTTCGCATCAACAGTAATGGCTGACGAGCAGGTTGATGACGCTGAGTCGCATCACCGTGTGCCAGTTGATGTAACTCCATCAAGCGGCCAAAAAACGGATCCGCTTTTGCCATGTCACTCAGCGATTCTTGCAAGAAGTCATGGTCTTCAGACACGTTACTGACCAACTTCGCTATTAGTGGTGTCACTGATTGTAGATGTTGGTATACCGAACGCTCCATCGTCATCGGCGCGATGCTAAATGGCACATGTCTGGCAGTATTATCGGCCTGACGAAATGCCACCCCATGCATGATTTCCCACTCAAGGATATCGTCAATAACGTGTTGAGAGACAAATTGTTTGCTGTCGTTAATAATCGTGTTTTTATTCATAATGTATGGCTCTTACTCATTTATGAGTTACGTAACGCTCACAGCGGTCAAGCCTAATGAGCTGTTTTTATGTTCATTTTCTTCTTGCGCTTGCTGCGCAAGGTATAAATCTCGGTAATCGCCATCTTGTGCTATTAGCGCTTGATGCGTACCACTTTGTACCAGCTTGCCACTATTCAGAACCAAGATTTTATCGGCGCTTTGAATTGTCGATAAACGGTGAGCTACAGTAATAACGCTTCTGTCACCTTGTATATTTTCTAATGCCTGTTTAACTGTCTCTTCCGATTCGCTGTCGATATTGGCTGTAGCTTCATCCAGCAGGTATATTTTCGGATCGTGGGATATCGCCCTCGCCAATGCGAGTAACTGTCGCTCACCGACAGACAGCGTACCGCCGCTGTTACTTGGGGAATGTTCAAAGCCTTCGGGTAAGCGATGGATGAAGTGGTCAGCCTTTACCATCACAGCCGCTTGTATGGCTTTATCGCGGTTACCTGTCAACGCTTCTTCATCAGTGCCTGAGCTATCAGGAGATAAATTGATGTTATCGACAATTGAGCCACTAAAGATGGTTGGGTCCTGCGACACCAAGCCAAACAACTTACGCAACTGTGCTTCAGGAAGTTCATCAATTGGTTGCCCACCAATAAGGATGTCACCGTGCTGCTGTTGATAAAAGCGCATCAACAAGTTGATGACCGAACTTTTACCGCTGCCTGTGTGTCCAACAATTGCAGTAAACTCGCCACTTTTAGCTGTAAAACTGACATCTTTAAGTACCGGTTTACCCGCTTCATATTCCATGCTGACATTACGGAACTCAATGTCGTACGCCTGGTCGAACTTAACTTCCGGCATAGGTTGATGATGAATGTCAGCATGATCATCGAGTAGTTCAAAAACACGTTTTGAGGATACCGTTGCCACTTGCAACTTGTGCAACTCCATTGATAGCTGTCGAAACGGGTCAAAGAAACGCTCAATGTAGTTCAAGAAGGCATATAAAGTACCGATCTCGACCACTGTCGACACTGAAGCACCGGCAAACCAAGCGACAATGCCTGCTGCTGTTAAAGTGGCGATCAAACGGGTCAAAGGCAGCAGCATAAGGCTATCTATCTTGACTGACTGGGTACGGAAGCTAAACCAGCTCTGGTTGTCTTTCTCAAACTTCGCTTGGAACGACTTTTCCTGACGGAATGCCTGAATTAATGCCATACCTTGGAGTGATTCGTTGAGTTGCCCGTTTATGTGACTAACCTGAATACGAATACCGTCAAACACGCCCGTTGAGATCTTTCGATATAGATTCATCGTGATCAACAAAACAGGGATAAGTACGAGAGTGAGCAACATCAAACGCCAATCTAGTAAAGCTATGGCAATGAATATCGCTGTTATGCGCAAAGCCCCTTGTATCACCGTAGGTAGCGTCGAGACATACATATTACGAAGTGATTCGGTGTCGTTGGTAATATATGAAACCAGTTTGCCGGTTGACAGTTTGTCGAATGCGGCGATCGGGAATTGCAATACATGTGTGAACAATTGTTCTCGTACATCTTTTACTACCAGCAGCGCGCTGTGTTTAAAAGCTATCGCTTGTAAATAGCCGAACACAGCGGCCAGCACATAAAATAACATCACAAGGCTAGTCAACGTAAGCAACTGTTGCCACTCGAATTGCTGAGGAACAATCACCTCATCCAATATAATTTTTGCCATCCAAGGGATCGCCATTTCGGCACTGACAGCTAACGCCAACATTAAAAAAGCAAAGCCAAAGCGGGCCTTGTGCGGTAATGAAAAACTCAATAAACGACGATAAAGTGAATAGCCTTTCAGAGACTGCTCTGACTTATCTTTACCCTGGGAAGTTTCACTTGTTTGACGGTTACTCATCGCCTGCCACCTTAATGCCATTCTTTTTAACAACAGTGCCTTTAATAACAGCAACATTGATGGACTGCCCCAGTTGACTTTGACGCTGATACACTTGCGAATACCAGCCTTGGATGTTTACCAATTCATGATGTGAACCACGCTCAGCGACTTGTCCATCATTGAGTACCAAAATGTGATCCGCTTCGATAAGGTTGGTTAATCGCTGTGTCACCAGCAGTATCGTTTTATGAGGGTAATGTATCTTAAGGTTTTGCCGTACTAGCACCTCGGTTTTCATATCCAACGCACTAAAAGGGTCATCGAGTAATAAGATATCAGCACCAGATAATAGCGCTCTCGCAAGTGTTAATCGCTGCTTTTGACCACCCGACAAATTTGTCCCGCCCTCGCGTAATAGAGTATTAAAACCTTCAGGCATAGCAACAATCTCTGCTCGAATGCCAGCCATTTCAGCGACATGTTCAATTTCAGATTGTTGCGCACAGGGTTTTGCTAGCGCAATATTCTCTGCGATAGAGCCTGAAAATAGATGTGGCTTTTGTGGAACCCATGCCATTTTGCTGCGTAAGGAATCAAACGTCAGGCTATCGGTTGGTATACCCGACAGAAGTATGCTCGACGGCTTATCAAGCTTAAACTGGCGTAAGGCCAAATGTAATAATGTACTTTTTCCGCTGCCCGTTGGCCCGGTAATGCCAACTAACCCGCCTGATGGCAAATCAAATGTCACCCTATCAAGGGCTTTACGATTGGCCTGTTTATAGGTGAATGACTGGATATCAAAAGACATACATGCATTGCCGTCATTGGGTAATGTTTTATCCCCTTCGACCACCTCTGTATTTTCAGAAAATAGTCGCTCCAAACGACGCCAAGAGGTGTCGCCTCGTTGGAAGACATTAAACTGCCACCCAAACTGCATAAAAGGCCCAAGCAATTGCCCTAGGTAAAGTGTGAATGTGGTGAATATACCCACTGTGATACTGCCTTGCTCAATCAGCCATGCTCCATAAACCAGCGAAATAACAAACGATAAGCCATAAACCAATTGGATCGTAGGCGCAAAAGCCGCATCTACTTTAGCCACAGAAATGTTTGCCTCTACCGTGTCATCTAGGACTTTTACAAAGCGCTTTTGTTGACGTTGGCCAATGCCGTGTGAGCGAACCGCACGGATCCCTGATACCGTTTCACGCGTCTCTTCAGTTAAGTCAGAAAATGCCGACTGCGCCTTCCCGAAGGCCTTATGCAGCTTGATACCATAACGGCGAGTCATGAGTACTAAAAGAGGAAAAGGCATTAATGCGACTGCTGTTAGCTCACCACTGACAATAAAGATCATTCCCAAGATGATTGTAATGCCAGCGATAAAAGAATCTACCAAGGTCATGATCCCCACGCCCATAGTTTCTTCAACTGCATTCAAGTCATTCGTTGCATGGGCCATCAGTTCTCCCGTGCTGCGGCTCGCATAAAATACAGGGGAAAGTAACAGAAACTTTTGAAATAATTCGCTACGAATAACACGGGTTATCGCAATTGAGGCGCCATACAGTTTGCTTTGCCATACAAAACGTAGACAGTACATAACAACGCCTGAAACAATAATCCCAACCACATATAAAACCATCATTTGCGTGTCGAGTGTCTTTTCACTTATGCCGTCAACAACTCGACCTATCAGCCATGAAGGCACCAAATTAATCAACGCAACGACCTGTAATGCCACAAAAGCAATCAGATAGTGACGACTAAACATTTTAAGGTAGCCTTTTAATTTATAGAGAATATTCATCGTGCTGCTATTAACCTTTAGACTTGAATGCTTACTAAAAATACCTGCCGAGATGAGATAACTGATGCAGTCATTCCAAAGGGAGCCGTTTCATTTTTCATTTGTTTTAAACGATTAAAATGTTATTGATTCACTTAAGACGTAAGAAAATAAAAAAAGACGCAACTTTTATTATTTATTCAATAAATCGAAAACTGATAGGGAACGAATAGAGAAAATTAGCAGCATAGGTTGAAAATCGATCCTGAAGCAGATCGATTTATCGTGATAAAAACTTAAAGTGCCAAGGAAGCTCTCGAAAAAGAGTTAATCCACACCACTTTTTTTGGCGAACCCTGTACATTTATGTTTCGGGTGAAAGTCAATAATGCCTTCACGCCCAGTTTCGATGTTACAACAGTCGGTGAGAATATCTTTCAGCTTGACTCGACCACGCTGAATTCGACTTTTAGCCCCAGATAGTGACAAACCTAATTGGTCTGCCACTGCCTGTTGAGATAACCCATCGAGCTCTGAAAGGATCATGGCTTGGCGATATTTTTCGGGTAAACAGTCAAACATCGGGCGTAAGCATTGACCCATTTTTTGCAAATTGACAACCTCTGCAGGTAGCTCCTCGACGAATTGGTTATCAACCAGCTCTTCATGATTTTGATGTGTCCGGTAAAAATCCATAATTGTGTTATGAGTAATACGATAAAGCCAATTTTTAAGTTTATCTTTGGCCTCTAGCTGTTTAATTTTCTGACTTGCTTTGATGTATACCTCTTGCAAAATGTCGTCAGCTAAGTCTCGATCACCCGTTTTTTTCACAATGTAACTTCTTAGTTGGTCTTTGTGTGTTAACCACTCCGTTAGCATAAAATTTCCTAAATTTACGATGTAGGCCCATCATTTCGACAATAATGGAAATATTAACAAATTTAAAGTGGCAAAGACACATTCAACTGATTAAAAATCTATTGACCCTCGTGATTAATTTGTATATCTCCTGCACTTGCTTTCCAAGCGGCAAAACCACCCTCGAGATTCTTCACCGACCTTAACCCCATATCCGCAGCTTGTTTAGCTGCATAGAGTGAACGTAGTCCATGAGCACAATAGAAGATAAATATTTTATTTTGTGCAAACACCTTATTATGCGCAGGGCATTCTGGATCAATTAGGAACTCCAACATTCCTCTGGGGCACGTAAAAGCGTCGGGGATCATGCCTAGCTTAGTTATTTCTTCCGCTTCACGAACATCAATAAAGACATATCGCTCATCAATGTGAAATGTTTTAGCTTGTTCAATAGAGATCTCTTCGACAGTTTTACGAGCTTGTTCTGTCAACGTCTTAATGCCTTTAGTGATATTTTGTACCATGGTTTACTCTCATTGTAATTGATTGACTGTAATAAGACGGCTGTAAGAATAAATAGACGCAAACAATAAATATTGGTGACTTAACTTTATCCGCACTCTTTGCCTGTAAAAATGGACCGTAATAGACCCTCTCCTTATGAAACAATATCTGAATAGATTGACTGTTTAAAAAGCACAGGCTTGTTTTAAAGCAGTCATCTTCTATCAACGATTACTTAGCCACATTACCAGCGACGTTCAGCGCATCCCATGTGCGTGAAAATGGTGGTGCGTATGCAAAATCTACATAACCAAGTTGCTCAGTTGTTAACTTAGCGCTAATCGCCACGGCTAAGGCATTAATGCGGTTCACAGCACCTTTCTTACCAATGATTTCACCGCCCAGTAACTCATGACTCTCTGGCTGATAGATCAGCTTTAATGCTATATCCTCTTGTCCTGGATAGTAATCGGTTTGATTTTTATCAACGATGGTAGAAACACTGACATCCATGTTGTACATATTGGCCATGCGCTCTGAAATACCCGTTCTCGCCAATTCGTAATCAAGCACTTTTAAAGAAGAGGAACCCAGAAAACCCAACATATGCGTCTCTTTTCCAGCTAGCTTGTCTGCCATCATACGTGCTTGCTTATTTGCCGTTGTCGCTAAAGGAATATAGACAGAATGTTCGAGGGTTAAGTGATGAACGACAGCACAGTCGCCCACGGCATAGATATGAGGATCTTCAGTCATGCCAAATTCATCTGCCAATAATGCACCGTTAGCCGCTTTGGGGAGGTCGAACAATTCAGTATTAGGTATGAATCCAAGGGCAAGAATCACTATATCTGCGTCCACTTGGCCACGATCCGTATCAATAATGTAGCCATCCTGTTCTGAATCGCGGATAGCCAACACACTGGTATTCGTTTTTAAATCAGCCCCTGAATCACGAATGGCCTCTTCAACAACCTTGATCATGTCAGGGCTAAACTGCTGGCTCATAATGTGCTCTTCACGCTCGATAATGGTGACATGTTTGCCAAGTCCATGAGCAGCATCAAACACTTCTAGCCCAATAAACCCACCGCCGATGACAGCAATGCGTTGTTTGTTGTTGTCACCTAGCGCCTTTTTTACGGCTAATCCATCTGCTTGACTAGTCAATGTATAAACAAACTCAGAACGATATTCGCCAAAATCTGGTATCACAGGACGAGCTCCCGTAGCAATGATCAACATATCGTAATCCAACACCTGCTCACTGTTTTGCTTTCGAACAAGGATCTGCTTTTTAACTCGATTTACCGACAACATCTCTGTATTTACATGAACATCTAAACCAGACGCTATAGCCTGTTCAGGCGTGCGAGATATCATTCGCTCTGTATCATCAAACATACCAGCCACAAAGTATGGCAACCCACATGCACCAAAAGAGATATGATCTCGCTTTTCTATAACCACAACATCATCGGAAGGTTTATTTCTTTTGTATTTTGCGGCAAAGCTCATACCCGCAGCATTTCCACCAATAACAACTACTTTCATTTTCTACTTCCTAAACTCAGCATAGAAGAGCACACACTAAAGGTGTCCTTCTTATACGGTAATGTTAAACCTAAATAAATTCGCACTATCGACAATTTAAACTGTTAGTTCACTGTCTTTGGTGGTCAGGTTGTTAGAGTTAAATCGCTCAGTATCTAACGAACCATTTGCCTTTGATGTGACAACACCAGAAAGCATAGAGCCTGAAATGTTAAGGGCTGTACGGGCCATATCGATCAATGCTTCAATTGAAACGAGAATCGCCACAATCGTAATATCTAACCCCATAATGGTCAGTACCGCTACGGCAGCAAAGGTTGCACCGCCACCGACGCCCGCTATACCAAATGAAGTAATGGCTATTACGGTTATAAGTTGCAAAATAAAGCTCAAGTCAATCGGGATCCCCATCACCTGCGCAGCCATAACAGCAAGCATCGCTGGATAGATACCGGCACAACCGTTTTGACCAATACTGGTACCAAAAGTAGCCGACATATTTGCGGTTTCTTCATCGACACCCAAGCGCTGAGTTTGTGTTTCAACATTGAGTGGAATGGCTGCCATACTTGAACGAGATCCAAAACCAAATACTAATACTGGCCATGTTTTTTTGATGAAAGCGATTGGCGATAAACCAAATACCAACACAAGGGTAAAGTGAATCAAAAACATCGCGCCTATTGCTGCATAACTTGCAGCTAAAAAACGTCCCATTTCGGCCAAAGCGAACAAATCATTAGTCATCATGAATGAGGTCATTAAAGCGAATACACCATAGGGAGTGAGCTTTAGGATCTCACGAACCATGGACAGCACAACCTCTTTAGAGGCATTAATAAAGGCTACAAAACTCGCCACCTTCTCCGGTTTTCGCTTCTTAATTTGTAAAATGCTGTAACCCAGAAACATACCAAACAAGACAGTTGAAAGAGTTGAAGTGCGCTCTGATCCCGTTAGCATCTCAAACACATTGGTTGGAATAATAGACAATACCAAACCGGATAGACCTGCACTTGTTAATGCATCTTGAGTGGCAAGTAAGGAATCCCCACGAGTTTCAATTGCACTGTTGCTTCCAACAATGCTAACCAAGGCATTAGCATCAATACCAAAAAGGTAAACACTGGCAACACCGATTGCAGCTGAAACAGCAACCGTGGCGATAAGTATGCCGATAATTTTTGGGGCTATTTTCGATAATGACCCATTCCCCTCTACATTCATAATAGAGGAGATCATAGCGACTAAAATCAACGGTATAACAATGAGTTGAAGTAGCTTGATATAACCATTGCCAAATATCGACAACAGTTCAGTAAAGCCAACTGTCGCCAAATTATTAACACCAAATATAGCTTGGATGAGCCCTCCAAATAGTAGACCAGCAATCAATGCGCTCAATACTCTAAAATTGAAAGTTTTCTTCTGTTTTTTAAGTTTCGCTAAAAGTGCATAAAATCCTAAAAAAAATATGCTCAATAAGATGAATGGTATGCTCATCAGAGCTCCCTAATAATAAATGATATTAGTAAGACGCCCTCAATTGAGAAAAGATGCGAAATTCATGAAAATAGTCTGTAGCAAGGCTTACAACTGTAGCAAGGCTTACAACTGTAGCATCGAGCAGATTGTGAACTTAGATCATACAGAGTCAAAGATTGACTTAGTCGCTACGCCACCAAAAATCAGCAATATCAAAAAGTGAATTGCATGGCACAAACTCAAAGGATACTGACTTATAGAATACTAAGTGGATGATAAGCCCCTTGACCATAAATATCTGACACAGTCCCTCGGTGATCAATGTGATACATCGATCAGCTTGATAAAAAGGTATTATTTATTTCATCAGATCAAAGTTTCAATTATCTTGATATCAGGTTTAGTGCTGATGAAACTAAAATGAGCATTAACATACTCGAAGATACATAAGATATTGAAAATGACAGCATCACTGAACGATTCAAATATTGACTATATGGGTCTGAAAAACCACTACCAGCACCAGGAGTTTTGCGGGCGTAACTTGCACTTGCCGCTGAAGAGCTACGCATAAAGAGAGAGTAACAAATAGCAAAATAAACCAGTTGGGACAAGGCAACAATACCACAACCTATAAAAAACACATTAACGCCAACATCACTGATTGCGTTAATCGTGATAGGTCCAAAATAAAGACCAGAGATTGCAATAAATCCACCTAAGGAAAGCCTACGGATATGATTTGAAATTTCTTTCGGCATCAAAGCTAGTGGAATATTTTTATTACAGGAATAACCAATAACAGCGCCTGAAATTAAACTCGTTATCCCTAAACTAAAATAAAGGTTTAGACTACCAAGGCTAATATGCCAAAGGCTAATTAAATAAGCTATGACTAACCCAAAACCAAATAACAACTGATGATGCCAAACATCTTCAGCAGACGTTTTAAAGTAACTTCCAGCCAATTTAATATCAACGCCATGCCCTATAAGTTGGATAACGTCATTTTTCTTCAACACCAGTTCCGGTGTAAGAACCATCTCTTCCCTAGCTCTTATTACTTGAGTAACACAAACTTCACGGAATGTATTCTCATTAATCTTACATTTAACGCTTTGCAATTTACTCCCGACAAAAGGGGTAGAACTTACCATTACCATCGTATGTTCTTCGATAGCACACTGATTATCATCTAACGGTAATTCATTTCCCAATATGTTATCATCGAAATAATATAGAGTATTACTTCTACCTGTAATAGTTATGATGTCACCCGTCGTAATAAGACTGAACTCATCTTTATCATTCGATTCTAATTCAAAAGTAACATCGACAGAGGGAGCATTAAGTTGCTTAATTGTCTTTCCTATTACCGTACTATGAACATTTACTTGAAAAGAACGTCGCACAACATTACCCACAGTGTTGACACAGTTTCCTTTGTTGGGCTCACTAAAAAATAAGTCCCGCTGTAGATTTATATAGTTATCAGTGTTGCTCCGCTTCACCATTATGGGAAATAACCATTTCAGAATAATAACTGTTCCTGCTATACCCAAAATAACCGTTAATGCGTACCCAATATAAAGCTCATTTATAGCAATTTCTTTTGTCTGATTGCTTAACCCCACTAATTGTTGAATAGTCTCAGTCGCAACCGGGATGATTTCAGGATGAATAAAACTACCAGCTGCAATACCAATTGCCTTGTATATATTGATATCAAATAATTGACTTGCTACCGCAACAACTATTAGCGGAACAAAGCTCATCAATATACTTGCAATTATTATCGATTTTTTATGATCTTTAATAACACCAACAAGTTGATAATAGCCTTGATATCCAACGACATACATAAATACACCAAAAAAAATCCATCTCAAGTCAGGATCTACTTTGACGCCAACTTGACCGACAATGACAGCGATGGTCAGTATACCGAGTGTGCTGCCGAGGCAAAAACGGCCTATGGTTAGTTTTCCAACTATTAATCCGAGCACCAAGGTTACTAAAACAGGAAAATACGGTGATGTATTTAATATGTATTGCAATGTATCCATAGCTTAATCACTTTTATGGTTTACACATGCTCAGCTAAAAGCCACATGCAGTTAGAATTAAACGAGCGACGGTAAGCTTGTGACTCGTTTATGTTTTCCATATCAATATCTGGAGTAAAAATTACAAACCAGTATCTTAGTGAGTAAGTCTATGCAAAATGTCAAAGAGAAGGTAATCGCATATGCAGGATCCAGTCCTCACTCTAAGCGACGAAGGTCGGATAATCCTGTTTCGAAAAGGTTTAGACTATAAAACAGCTGTTGATACAGCGATGACTTCCATCATCAGCAAAGGCTATATGCATAAGGTATTAACAATGTTAGCCTCTCAATCCAGATGTAGCTGCTTCGATATAATCTGTAATACATTGAACTATTGATTGTTTAACCGGCCCAACCTGTTTAGAGTGTGGACACCAAAGCGAAACAGGAACATTAACGGCCTCCTTTATCTGGTCCGCTTTTATTTGTACAATATTTTCAGAATAGTACTCTGCTCGCAAGGTACTGCGCGGTAATAAAGCCCAACCTAATCCTTCCTGGACCATTCTAATAATGAGCGTTTGTTGATCAAGCACTTCATAATTTGACGAGAGAATCACTTTCCCGGACATATCATCGTCTAGCATTGATTTGAGTACAAATTGTCGAGTTGATTTCATTTTGTTGAAAGTTTGGTCTGACGGTAATTGTGCTAACGTACTATCGATAGAAGTAAAAGGTACAAAAGGCATATTTCGCATTAATACTGAATCGATACTGTTGATCAGTTTACTTTCAAATATGTTTACCATACCAAAGTGAATAGCACCATCTTGAATACCTTGCTTAATCTCAGACTTCGATCTTACTAATAAATTAACCCTCATTGAGGGGAAATCACTGTTTAACCTGCTACGTATCGAAGTTAAAAGTTGCTGAGGAATAAAGCTTGAATAAGCGATAGTGACAGATTCTAATTCGCCAAAAGATAAACTTAATGCAACCCTGTCAAAGGTCCTAGTTTGCTCAATAGCTTGTTTCGCATAATGGTAGAGAAGAGTCGCATCTTCAGTGGGCTCTACTGTGCGTCCAACTCTTTCGAATAATGTAATCGCGAGCTGATCTTCTAGATTAGTAATAACTTGACCAATGGTAGTTCGGTGTTTGTTCAACTTAACAGCCGCTTTACTGAAGGCTTTCTGTTCATAAACGGTCACAAAAGCAAGTAATTGTTCTAAGCTGAAACTCATAGCCAAACTCCATTTAAAATGTGGATGACCAATAAAAGTGGTCAATATCTAGTCTCTGCCCTAAAGCTTACCGTTATTTCACTTATGTTTTTATGTAGGGTCTGATCCATCATAAGCGATTAACCAGTAAATATTAAACCCATTATTATTAACCCTACCCAATAAGATGCTGAAAGCAGCTCTTAATTTACCCTTTAAGGCTTACGAATGAACATAATGCCACATGAAATAGCATTGAGTGATGTCTATTTCCCACCATTATTGCTTGTCGGTATAACAGCTTACTTTCTAGCCGCTCTATTTACCTCAATTGCGACCAAACTAGGCTGGTATAAATATGTTGTATGTCCGGCAGTAGTAGAGTTTGCCTTTATGATCATCTTTATTGGTGTTCTCAGTCAGTTTGTTTATATTTTTTAGATAGGTATTACCATGTTTAAACGTATCTCAATTACATTGTTCATCGTCGCTATAGCCGCTAGCATCATCTATTCGCAATACCATACGTATACAGAAAACCCTTGGACACGAGATGGCCAAGTACGTGCCCATGTTATTCAAATTACGCCGAGAGTAACTGGGCAGATAGTTAGAATGTCTGTTGAAGATAATGAACATGTTAGAAAAGGACAACTGCTATTTACTATTGACCCTAGTATCTACCAGACTAGCTTGAGTAAAGCGATTGCCAGCGAAAAGCAAGCTGCGGCTCTACTAAAGAAAGCTAAAAATGAAGATTACCGCGCGATTAATCTAGAGAAGTTAACTCCAGGAGCACAGTCGGAGTTAACACTTAATAACTTACAAAATGCCATAGAAACAGCAGAAGCAAACTTGTTGCTCGCCAAAGCTCAAGTTGAGGAAGCTGAATTAAACCTTGACTACACCCAGATTATCGCACCAACAGATGGCTATATTACTAATTTAAGTTACCGAGTTGGCTCTCAAGTGATCGCTAATAATCCTGTCGTTGCATTAATTGATGAGACCAGCTTTTGGATTGAAGGCTTTTTTAAGGAAACGGACTTAAATGATGTAGCTCCTCACAACAAGGCTCAAGTAACCTTGTTAATGCACGACAGTGAAATGCTAACAGGTGAAGTTCAGAGCATTGGTTACGGTATATCTAAGACCGATGGAAGTACAGGCAACTCTCTGCTCCCTAATGTAAATCCAAGCTTTCAATGGATAAGACTTGCTCAACGGATCCCTGTAAAGATCAAGCTCAATCAGCTACCTAAAGGCCTTCAACTACGAGCTGGTATGACTGCATCGGTCAAAATCATAAAGCATTAGTTTTGTTATACATTGAGGTCCCTATGCTCAGTCCCACATTAAAAGAGGCAATTAAAGTCACGTTATCCATTAGTATTGCAATTGCCTTAGCATTGTTTTTTCAATGGGAGAAACCCTATTGGGCTGCAATCACGGTTATCGCGGTATCAATGAGCGAAACATTTGGCCATGGTATACAGCGCGCTAACCTACTGTTAGTTGGAACTCTAACCGGGATTGGCTACGCATTTTTAATGATTAGTCTTTTTCCGCAAGACCCTTTTCTATTCATATGCTTTTTCACGTTATTTTTAGCCGTTTGTGTTTTCTTCGCCGACAATAAGAAGTATGGCTATGCCTTTACCATGGCATTCACTGTATTTGCCATCATTGCAATGATGGGCAGAGGCAATGGAGAAGTATCATTCAACTACGCCATTTTGCGCGCCCAAGAAACCATACTCGGAGTATTAGCATATTCAGCAGTCTTTAAGCTCATTTGGCCCGTCACAACTGAGTCACGCTTCTTTGAAACGTTAAAGACGACCACTCGACAGTTTCACATAGCACAAACGAGTATTGAGCGGACGTTCGCAAACAACCAATTCTTAGAGACAGAGTCACAGCAATTCGATAATCAATCGACTATTAATCAACTACAAGAACTACTTAACTTGCCTTTGACCAGTAGCTATCGTTTAAAGCATCAAAAAAACAAATGGCAAGCGGTTATCAATGCATGCTTTGGCATACAAGCGCATATAAACCTAATAGTTGAAGATATAGAGCAAGACATAAACAGAACAAATGTTGAGCAACATTTAATTGATTTAAAACAGGAAATAGCATTACTTGAGCAGGCATTTGAAGGTAACAAAAACGATACTGTTGCACTAATAAACTATTGGAAGAAGAGTATTTACAGCACAGAAAGTAAATCCAGCTTTATTGTTACAAAAAGCCTGCTAAAGCGCAGATTAGAAAGAGTAGCCTCCGCCGTAGCGACCTCCTCAACCTGCTTTGGCCTATGGATCTACTTTGCAATTCCTGGCAGCTTCATATTCCCAATGCTTGGCGCTGTTATTGCCAATGCCACTAGGTTGATGCCTGATCGTATTATTAGGCAGGCTAAATATTCCGTCATTTCGTGGGGAGGTATTTTCCTAGTCCAGTACTGCTTTGTTCTCCCATCAATCACTGAACTTTGGCAGCTTATCGCCTTCTATATGGTAAACACTTTTTTGATCTACGCTGTATTTAATAAACCATCAGATGCGATGACTAGAATGATAGGAGGGATCATGATGGTATTAATGACGATGAATGCACTCTATGCGACACCTAAATTTGATATTATTATGCCGATACTGATGTTGATAATCATGCTGATGGTTTTGGCTATTGCAGGCTTTTACACACGCTTATTTCATCGCTGAGAAATATAAGCATTCTAGCGTTTTTAAACGCCCACTTAGATAACGAGCAGCGTAAGCCTATAAATACGCTGCTTATATTCCTATATAAGCTGAACACACTCGACTTAGTTTGACTGTATTCACTGTCAATCCTCTTATGCAAACCTACCTTCCAACAGAAATCTTATCGATTGAGGTTAGTTCACCTCCCCTGATATCTCTATGCACTGCCTATAGAACAGCTTTGATAAGAATTTAACGTGCTCATTGTTAGATTCAAACGCATGAAGCTATTGAAGGGTTTCATCCTTCACAACCGATTATTGCATTTTTACCTCAACGGATAGAATTCCCTTGTTGAAAAGTAGTGGCTAATGACCTCACTTAATTCTTTCGACGAATATTAGAAATCACTTGCTGACAGAAGCAGTATTTTCTACCCGTTTCAGATATTAATGTGCCATTGACTGGCCAACGAGAAAGGTAACAGTAATGCTCGATACTTACGCAGAAATGGTGGGCAAAAAAGTCAGGCTGAAAAACCTCGTATTTACAGTCGCTTTAACCTTTACAAGTATTGTCTCTGCGACTGATTTCAACACAGAAAAATCCCCGCTAGATAATGTTCTACACAGTACTTTCGAGCAATATGGGATTTCTGAAGAAGTGTTGCAACTCGGCTTAAGCTCTCTTTCTCATGGAGACCAATTGGTGGAGCATGTTCAACGTCGGCTACAGATCGGTGACGAAGTGACAGACTCATCAGTATTCTTAGTTCAAAGCACTGATAGTCGCGGCAATATTGACCTTAGAATAAAGTATAACGAAAATAACTTAGACGCTAAAGAAGATGTTATTGGAAGCATCGAGAAATTAACAAAAGTTGAATATCGCCTAAAAGACTACTTGGATAGTTATGACAAGTCTTCAGTTATTATCAATGACGTTTCTTCACAACAGTTAGAAATAAGTTTCAACTATTCAAAATATGGGTTGCCACAAGACATTGCCTACTTCAGATTTATGCGTGTCAAATTGACGCTCATTAATGGTAAAGCAACAAAAATGATTATTACCAATGCTAAACCTTACGACTTTGATGGCTATAGAGTTGAGCAATACTCACAAGAAATTGAATTTACAACGCTGGCAAGCGGTAAAACCGTAATGAAAAACAAAGTGATTGAGGCGAGCGGCAAACAAGGGGAAAAAACGGTCAGTTATCGCAACACCATTACACCGGTTGCTTTTTACGACGATGTACATGGTGTAATGGTGATGGATGAAGGCTTACTTTCTACGGTATCAGATCCCCGAATTCGTGAAGAGAAAGTTGATCTTGATAGACTATTTCCATTAATGGCGGATTTGGTGCGGCAGCAAGGCATAGATGTTCCTCTACCATTTGGTTTCTCTGTTGCATACCGGAACCAAAATATGGATATAGGATTTGACACTTTTAATATCATGGGCGCTAATCTGGATGCTTTTTTTGATCCTTCAAGCTCAATAGGAGCGGTTAATGCCGAGAGCTATACGTTTAGAGCCGATATGAATATTTTACCATTTTGGAATGTCTTTGGCTTTGTTGGGAAACTTAACGTGGATGCGGTTGTTGATGCTCAATATACCGGGAAAGTGAAAGATATCTTTGAAGATAAGCTAGGAGCTATCGGTGGCAAACTTGCCTGTAGGGCGATAGCAAGCAAAGGTGTTGATATCTGTTCGCCAGGAGAGTTTAGCCTCCCGTTGCATCTTGAATACGATTCAGCAGGCATTGGGACAACACTGTCTGTCGGTTATAAAGAGTTTTTTGCATCGATTACCGCCACTTACTCTAAAACTCGCTTAAATGGCCAAGAAAGTTGGGGTGACAGCATAGTTACAATTCAACCCATGTTGGGATATCAATTTTTAGACTATCGCGCACAAGTGTTCATTGGTGCGGAATACCAAGGGCTAAAGTCATCAATGACAGGTAACCTTGGCTATATCGATGCGTTAGGCCGCGATTTTACCTATGATGTTGGTGTCGACTTGAATCAATGGGCTTATCTCATTGGATTCAACAAGCAAATAGGCAGAAATTTGAACTTAACCGGTTTATACAATAAAGGGGAAACAAGAAATTCCTTTACCATTAACTTGGGATATCGATTCTAGCACCAAGATCTATAAGATATACAGTTCTGAGTCGCTCGGCTAACTGGTAATACGCCAATGTCTGATAGTAATTACAATGGATAACTAATGGGGCGGTTTCGCCCCCTCCCCATCTTAACGGTTAGAACAAGCCCCCCTTGTTAATGACGACTCATGTCACACGGCTGATATTATTAGCACATAAACTAAAGCTGCGACGACTTATTAATGCGATGGAAAACAACAATAAAATAGGTTACTGTCTGTAAAATAATGTCATGGTCAATCTCATTGGAGATCATTGATTCAAGGATGATTTATTTGCCTATAAAGTGTGCCTAGTAAAAAGAATACTCAAAATGCTAGCCTTAGTTATGGCCTCTCACCTAAATAATTCGTACTCAAGCTTCATTTCTTGAGGTTTTAAATAGTCGCTCAAAATACTTAAACATAATAAAAGTAACCAATATAATGAAAACATCGGCATTAATTAATTTTGTACAAAAGTTATCTTCTTTGCAGCGTGTGGTTATTCAAGCTCATGATTACCCAGATCATGATGCCATTGCTTCTGCCTATGCCATGTCAGTGCTACTCAAAGAGTTGGGGATTGATTCAATTATTGTTTATAACGGCGAAATTGACCGTATATCGTTATCTAATATGATTGAGTGGCTAAACATACCTGTGAGCCATTGCAGCAAGGCTCAACTCACTACAATGGACAAAATTATTACCATTGATGGTTGTATTGGTGAGCGCAATGTCACCGATATGCCGGGTGAAGAGATTGCAGTGATTGACCACCATGTGGTTACCCCACCCAATAATTTATGGTTTAGTGATGTCAGAGAAGACTATGGGGCAACGGCAACGATATTGTTTGAGTATTACCAAGCTTTCAACATTAACATGTCTAAAGAT
The DNA here is from genome assembly GCF_019654975.1 of Shewanella sp. c952. Taxonomy (GTDB): domain Bacteria; phylum Pseudomonadota; class Gammaproteobacteria; order Enterobacterales; family Shewanellaceae; genus Shewanella. The sequence goes on along the minus strand of NZ_BPEW01000018.1, from coordinate 4,365 downwards.
GTTGCTACCGCATTATTGGTTGGTCTTAAGATTGACACCGCACATATGACCCGTGGCGTTTGTTCTGCCGATCTAAAAGCCTTTGTGATGTTCAATCAACAAGCTGATTTGGCATTAGTGAATAAAATCTGTCGCAATGAAATTACTTATTCTGAGCTCAACTTATTTGAGCACGTTTGCCAGTCAGTTAAACAAACTGAAGGTGTCGGGCTTGCAACTGTGTCGATTGATTGCCCAAAAAATATGCTCGGTATTTTAGGCGATTTCTTACTGACGGTTAATGAACTCGATGTCGTGGTCATCGCGCAGTCCAGCCAACGCGGCATTCAGCTCTCACTGCGCTCAGAATGCCAGTATGTTGATGTTGCTAAAGTGGTGAGGGATCAATTAAACATTAAGAACCTTGGTTTTGGTGGCGGCCATCCACACATGGCAGGCGGTATTGTATTTAAAGATTTTCTCAGTGAATTCATCACCGAAAAAGAGCTTCACCTATCGCCAATAATAGATTCAATTTTAGCCTTAAGGAGTACTCGTTTACACGCTGGCTAATCATTAAAGTTAAGATGATTTTGGCCACCTTCATAGTTTAGCTATGTCCACTACACAATGTAGGTGGCGCAGATAAAAGTCTCAAACCACTTCGATGGGTAATTTGATTTACTCTGATTCACTCAATAATAAACAAACTTTATTTTGAGGAACTGTAAAGATAAATAGGATAACCTACAGAGGTCTCCCCTTAGCAACAAGAATCAGTAAACGATGCTGCCAAATGTCGATTTAAATTTACTCAATGTTTTTCTAGAAGTGTATCGCTTTCAATCTTTCACTTTGGCGGCTGAATCTCTGAATATGACTCAACCAGGAGTCAGTGGTGCAATAAAAAGGCTCAGAGAACAAATTGGTGCTGAACTGTTTCTTCGAGAAGGCAGAGGCATAACCCCCACAGCGACAGCAGTAAAGCTTGCTAACGATATTGAAGTTGGCTTAACCCTTATCAATAACGCACTAAAAAATATCGACAGTTTTGACGCCCAATCAGCACATCAATTCACCGTAATTGCCGATGAACCCGCAATGCACCTGTTTCAATCAAGAGTTGCGCACGATACCTCTATGGGAAACTGCTCAATTAAGTTTATTCCGTCACCAGCAACTGATGATGAGATATTTAACTTACTTAATTTCCAGAAAGCAGATCTTGCCATTGATATAAGTACTGCTGATAACACCGCTTTTGCGTCCAAGGTGTTTTATCAAGAAGAGATGGTACTCGCTTGTCGCAAGCACCATCCTGTATTTAAACAGCAAATATCACCTGATGAATATTACGCCGCAGAGCATGTCATTTTAAGATTCAAGCGCTCTCGTTTGTCGGTCGCCGATCTTTTAACCGCAGAAAACCTTAAACCAAGAAAAGAGTCCTGCGAAGTTGACTCTATCTTCTCGATGATGGCACTGTTATCAAAAAATAACTGTTTAGGTTTACTTACTAAAAATATTGCTAAAGAACAGGCACAGAATTTTGGCCTCAAACTCATCCCTTTCCCTTTTGAATCCTCACCTATGCGCCACCAAATGATATGGCATAAAAGAAACGAGCAATCCCTGCCCCACCAGTGGCTCAGAAATAAACTGACGGATCTACTCCCAAATAACCTATAGAGGAGTGTTAGCCTTTATGGTCAACGGATAGGTTATCTCAAGCATACTCTCATTATTTAAACCCAACTTTTCAACTTTTCAACCTCTAAACCTCTAAACCTCTAAACCTCTAAACCACCCTCCCATCAGCAATGGCTATATTAGATATCAAGTTTCATAGCTACATTGTATGAATTGAGTTGCGTATATTGGTGGCATACACATTAAGTAGATGCTTACAGAGCTAATTAAACCACACTTATTTTACAGTACTGGCTTAACACTTCTGATGACCATGAACAGTTTAGAACCTGACTCTGTGACAGCTACTTTTCAAAATAACTTCAGCCATTGGGTATTATTATGAACAGATCTATCATTGCGTTATCCGTTTTATCGGCCATCTCTTTCAATTCAATCGCCTCAAACCATAATCATGATGACCATTCAGGTCATGACCATGTGGTGATCTCAGGTGATATATCGGTTTCAGGCAAACCCGCATCAGCGCATACCATCAGCTCAAATGAACATTTTGCCGCAGGGCTTAACTTCAAAGATCAACGCGCCTTCGATAATAATGACCGAGGTTTGCTGGTACCACTTAATAAAGCGACAAAGGCAACCTTGCAAGATAGGTACTCACACCTACATCAAGGACAGGAAATTGCAGACCAATCACCTGACTCTGTCAACCCTTCACTATGGCGCCAAGCGCAACTGAACTTTTCCGCAGCGGGGCTATATGAAGTCAGAGATGGTATTTACCAAGTTCGTGGAACCGACCTTTCTTCGATGAGCTTTATTCGCGGTAAATCGGGATGGATTGTTTACGATGTATTAATGACTAAAGAAGCGGCAGAAGCATCACTGGCCTTCTTTTTAGACAATGCACCAGAAAAAAATCTCGACGTTGTCGCAATGATCTATTCTCATTCCCATGCCGATCATTTTGGTGGTTCTCGCGCTATTGCCGAAGCTTTTCCCGATGTAAAAATCTATGCACCAGAAGGCTTCATTAAAGAAACTGTTGATGAGAACGTATTGGCGGGAAATGCCATGAGCCGCCGCGTGGGTATTCAGTATGGTTCAACCTTAGGCCAGGCATCAGCTACTGGTGTTGTCGATGCCGCGCTGGCGAATGGCTTCTCTCACGGCGAAGTCACCTTAGTTGCTCCTGATTACACCTTTAACAGCGGTGACAAATTTGAAACCTATAAGGTCGATGGTCTTGAAATGGTCTTCATGGATACCGCAGGTACGGAAGCACCTGCAGGCATGGTCACTTACATTCCAAGTATGAATGCTATTTGGTCTGGAGAAATGATGTATCAAGGCATGCATAATATCTATACTCTGCGCGGCGCAAAAGTACGTGACTCGTTAAAGTGGTCAAAAGACATCAATGAGATGATTTCTGCTTGGGGTGGCACCGTGGAGTACTTATTTGGATCTCACTCTGCGCCAATATGGGGTAACCAAGAGATCAATCAGTTTATGGCACTGCAACGAGATAACTATGGTTTTGTGCACAATCAAACTCTTCGTCTAGCAAATAATGGTATGACGATGCAGGATATCGGTAGCTTTATTTATGATGAGTTACCCGAACAGATCCGCACAAGCTGGCACACAAATGGCTATCACGGTACTTACTCTCATAATGCTCGCGCCGTCTACAATATGTACTTGGGCTTCTTTGATATGAACGCAGCAAATTTGGACCCATTGCCAGTCCATGCAGAGGCGGTAAAGTTCACTGCATACATGGGCGGCGCTGACGCGGTTGTTAAAAAAGCCAAAATTGATTTTGAAAATGGTGAATACCGTTTCGTGTCGACGGCATTAAACAAGGTGGTGATTGCTGAGCCGACTCATAAGGCTGCACGCAAATTATTAGCAGATTCTTTAGAGCAGCAAGGCTATCAAGCAGAGGGTGCTGGTTGGAGAAACACCTTCTTGACCTCAGCACAAGAGCTGCGGATAGGTTCAATGCCCGGCACACCGAAATCAGGCTCTGCTGACGTATTATCTGAAATGAGTGTAACAAATTTACTCGATTTCATGGCGGTTAAAATTGTAGCTAAAAAGGCTGCTGAAACACCATTCACCTTGAATGTTAATGTCGTTGATCTCAATGAGATCCACTTTGTCGATATGTCTAACGGTAACCTCAATAATATTATTGTGAACAACACTCGTGAAGCTGATGCGACTTTGAATATCAATAAGACTGATATCACTCAGATCTTACTTGGGCAAACAACATTAGACACGTTAATAAAAGAAGGTAAAGCCAGTATCAAAGGTGATGCATCAGTACTCAGCAAGCTTGCAGCAGCATCGATAGAGTTCGACCCATCATTTGAAATATTACCTCGGCCTATTGCAGGTAGTGAAGTTGATGCTCAACTGTATCAATAAAATCGACCTCTATTTTATGTTCAGATAAAGAAAGCCTCTTGCTTAATGTAGCAAGAGGCTTTCCCGTTATACAAAAACCACTGCGAAGTATCACTCATCGCAGCTTACAAAGCTGTATGAAAATGGCTGACTATCAAGAGAATAAAAAAGAAATTAAGTCGAAAAAGTTGCTGAAGAATTAAACGAAAAAAGCCTCATCTTTCGATGAGGCTTTCGTCTTTGTAATGGCGGAACGGACGAGACTCGAACTCGCGACCCCCGGCGTGACAGGCCGGTATTCTAACCAACTGAACT
>NZ_BPEW01000017.1 GCF_019654975.1 Shewanella sp. c952 | reverse complement strand
ATACAGATGAAAAAAAGGATAAACTAAAACTAAAAGAATATAGAGAAAGTTAAAGTCAGTTTTCTTAAAAAGAAAATTTGAAATATCCAAGCTGTAAAAACAAGTTATAAGAAGCAATATGTAAATAATGAAACACATCTGTATTGAAGAAAACCACCATGATAAATATGATATATTTGACTCATCTTTAACTGCAGCAGTATTACTAATAACACCATTAGATATTCCATTGGGTATATTTTGGAATAATGAAACTAACGATTGCAATTGACCAAATAACGCTACTCCACTAGGTCCCATATTCATCGCTACATATTTTGTTAAAATAAACCCAAAAGCCATTTTAAGGAGTACAACAATCACATTTAAAATAGAAACTAGCATATCTCTAGTAACTATTGATGATTTTAATTACATACTCAACTTCGGAACTGCTCATTACAGGCGAAATCGGAATTGATATTATTTCATTTTGAAGACTTTCTGTCACATCTAATGAGGTAGTTAATAGCTTATTAACATATGGTTTCTGTAAGTGTGGGGCCTTAGGGTAATGAACTACTGTTTCAATCCCATGTTCATCTAGGTAGGTTTTGAAATCATCTCTTTCACACGTTTTTATAACAAACAAATGCCAGCTATGATATGAAAGATCACTTTTTGAAGGCAATTTAACTTTTGGATTAGTAATATTATCTAGATATTTATTTGCAACCAAATTCCTCAATGCTATATCATCATCTAGTCCTTTCAGCTTTACAGATAAAATTGCAGCTTGTATTTCATCTAAGCGACTATTAGTTCCAATTAATTCATGTACATATTTTATGCTTGAACCATAGTTTCTTATTTTCAATAAGGCATCTTGCAGTTCGTCATCATTTGTACAAACAGCCCCTCCATCCCCTAATGCTCCAAGGTTTTTCCCTGGGTAAAAACTAAATGCACTAGCATCTCCATAAGAACCAAGTTTTTTATTTGCCCAAAGGCCACCATGTGCCTGAGCTGCATCTTCTAAAACTAATAAATTTGATAATCTAGCAATTTTCAATAACTCGTCCATATCACAAGACAAACCATATAAATGAACAGGACAAACCACTGTTGATTTTTTAGTTATTTTATTTTTCAAATCTGTTAACGATATTTGAAACGTAACCGGATCAGGTTCAACTAGTATAGGATTCAAGCCGCTTTCTGTAATCGCCATTATTGTTGCAATAAATGTATTAGCAGGTACCAAAACATCGTCCCCTATCGATATTTTACCTAAGTACAACCAAGATTTAAGCGTTAATGAAATAGCATCTAATCCGGTACCTACACCTACAGTATGTTTAACGCTAATGTATTTAGAAAAATCGGACTCAAATTCATTAACTTTATTTCCAAGTATATACCAACCGGAATCGATAACATCTAATACAGCTTTTTCAATTTTACTTTTGTATTTGCTATTAATTTTTTTTAAATCTAAAAATTTAACCTTCATTTATTGACACCCTTTTGTTAATGTTAGCTTTAAACTTTCAATGCACCCTAATTGTTTTTTAAAGTTCATCAACCCATAGTTTGGCTTTGAATTCTCTGTCGATATACCTATATCCAAATATCTTATTTTATTTTCTTTACAATATAGAGTTATACCTTCCGCTAATGCCAATATTGGTGACTCAGCCCTTTTGTCAGGAAGTTCAGCCCAATAAAAAACATATAGGGTATCTTCATTTATGTTTAAGCATATTGCACTCGCAACAATAACGTCATCTTTATGCACACAAAATAACTTTACATCGTGTCTAAAATGTTCTGATAAATCTACGACTGAATCTTCCGTCATTGTGACAGGATAACCTAATGCAGTTCTATTAATAGAGATAATATTATAAACACTCTTAACATTAAATTCATTCAACTCTAACGAATCAAAGCTATAATTATTTCTATTTAATTTATTTAAACATTTTCTTTTTGATGAGCTTATTAAACTTCTAAACTCAAAATTGTCACATATGTCAAAATGATAATTAACATCGTACTTTCCCGGAATCCAACCAAGATTAATTAGACAATTAATAACACTTGAGCTGTTAGCAAAATACAATGGAGGCAAAGCAATACTCAAGCTAATATTACCGTAAACATCTTTTAAATACTGTTCTATATCTATAAAGCATTCATTCAACATATTTGGTGTTAAAGAAGCATCCTGAAATACATCTGAGAATGCACCAGTCATTGGAGAGAAAAACAAGTTATTATCACTCCTAAAGCAAAATACACATTCAAAAATAATTTTATTTTTATTAGCATTTTTTAGTTTAAATGATAAATATTTTTTCTTCTGAGTTTTACTTTGATAAAACAAAAAGTCATTTCTTGAAAATAGATTATTAGATAATGAAGTATCAGATACTTCGAAAGTACGATCTGTGTATCTTTTAATAACTTCAGACATAGTTAATAACCTTAGCAGTTCTTGCTGGGCAACCCACAATAACACTACCTTCTTCGAAATGACCACTCACAACGCTATTAGCACCCACAACACAATAATCCTCTAATTTAGTTCCTGGTAAAATAACAACTCCAGCTCCAATCCAGCAATGCTGTCCAATATGAATTTCTTTTTTTTCTATTGGGAATACCGCTTGTAAAACCAAGCTCGCATTAGGCCCAGAATCACTCATAATATTTACATTTTGTGCAATACTTACATTATTTCCAATTGATATTTTCGCACTAAAACCATTAATAATAGTATTCATGCCTATATAAGTATCATGTCCTATAGTGAGTTGTTCTTTTTCAGAACCAAAAATAGAACAGTTTTTTGATATCTTTACATTGTTGTGTAGTTTTACATTATTAACTGATGTACTTGAATCCCAGTAAACATCACCTAATATTTGAATGTTAGCATGCTTCATTGTTAACCTTAATATTCACAAAAACATCGTAGATATACTGCATATCAACATAATCCAAAGTGTGGTTCACTGGAATAAAAAAAGATTGTTCCCCGTAAAAAATACTTGATTCAATTCCCATTGCTTGCATTTCATTTTTCAACAAATCAAGTTTCAACTCTTCACATTCATTATTTTTGAACATAAAAACAGATGGTGTTTCATTTTCACTATAATTGAACCTTGGGAAGAAGCCCACGTTTGAAAATAGTTCAGCTAATCTTTTAAAGTTCCGTTTCCTTAATGAGGAAAACTCACCAATATAGTCCCAATAATAATTTAAAACAGTACGTAAATATTGATTGCTATTTTCATTCAAAATATCATGAGCTTTGGGTAACTTGTTTTTAGATAGAACAAAACCACCATATTGAATAGGGAAGAATTTTGGTAGACTATATATTAAATAATCGCCTTTAACGGTTCGCTTATCATATGAATCAAATGAATGAGCATAATCCTCTATTATTGGAAGATTGTAGACAGAAAGTTCATCTATATTCTCATATAGCTTACCGAACTCATGAACTATAAATATAGCTTTAGTTTCTTTATTTACAACCCGATTCCACTTACAAAAGGTCTCAATTTCCTTTGTTACGCATCCACTTACATAGTTATTATTAGACGGTGTCAATATTGTAATAATATCGTCATGCTCAAGCGCTAAATCTGTCAATGCTACATTTATTGCAGATCGACCTCCTGACGTCATTAAAAAATTCCATCCGACACCATGCTTTTCTAGTATTTTAGTATCCAGCTCATCCTTAGACTTGGGGATATCTGCGTTAAACTTTATATCTCTTGTTGAAAATGGACTAATTCTATAACTTGGTATCATAAAAAAATCAGGATTTAAAATATATTTTTCATTTTTCATTTTTCATTTTAACCAAAAATTCAGAATAGTCCCTTATGTAATCATTTTCATCGTAAATATTATCGGCAAGCACAAGCAAAACACAATCCTCGGTGAAATTAGCCATTTCTCTCCAAATACAAGAGTCAATATAAAGGCCTTGTGCTGGATTATTTAATGATATAGTTACTCGTTCATTTCCATCATCCAATGTGAAATCACATGAGCCACTAACTACAATTACAAATTGCTTTAACTTTTTGTGCGCATGATAGCCTCGTATCACCCCAGCTAAAGTATTAAAAATGTAATAAACTCTTTTTATTTCAAAAGGAATATTTTCATCATGTTCAAGAGCAACTAAAGCTCCTCTGTCATCACAATGGTTTTGCAGTGGTATCAATTTAATATTCATTATAAATATATTCCGTTAAACTTAGAACCCAATTTATCTTTTTCTGACAGTTGAGGCTCACCATGTATTGGCCAATTTATCCCTAATAAAGGATCGTTCCACAAAATTGTTTGTTCAAATTTTGGATTGTAGTAATTAGTACATTTATATACTAATTCAGCATGCATGCTCGTAACATAAAATCCATGAGCAAAACCTTCTGGAACCCAGAGCTGAAGTTTATTCGTCTCTGATAAATAAACCCCAACCCATTCACCAAATGTTGGGGAACATTTTCTTATATCAACAGCAACATCGAATACTTCACCTGATATAACGCGAACCAATTTCCCTTGAGTATTCTCAGTTTGGTAATGTAGACCTCGTAAAACTCCTTTTGTCGATTTAGAATGATTATCTTGAACAAACCGTGTTTGCTTTCCAGTTACTAAATCTTCAAATCGTTCTTGGTTCCAAGTTTCCATAAAAAAACCACGTTCGTCACCAAACACTCTTGGCTCTATAATTTTAACATCAGGAATACTGGTATTTGTGACTTTCATGTTCTTATCCTGTGTATGCTTGAATATTGTTTAATGCAATCTTCCAATCACTAGGTTCAATTAAGAATACATTGTTTATTTTTTCATTACTTAAACAAGAGTTACTTGGTCGTTTTGCTAGCGTTGGATATTGCTCAGTTGCAATACTAGTAAGATTAAGTTTTTTCTTCATCACACCTTGCTCGAATGCTGTATCAAAAATAGTTTCTGCAAACTCATACCAACTGACATGGGGTAAACCCGAAAAATGATAAACACCATATTCAATCGCATCACCCTGAGCAATACGCTCAGCAATTTGAATCAACGCTTTAGCGATATCACCTGCGTATGTTGGTCCACCAAACTGGTCTCCAACAATATTCAATGTATCTCTGGTTGCACCTAGACGCAGCATAGTTTTTACAAAATTATTACCATTTTCACCAAACACCCAAGCAGTTCGAAGAATGATGTATTTATCGCACGCCTCTGCGACGACAACTTCGCCGGCAAGCTTGCTTTCGCCATAAACGCCTTGGGGATTTGTGGTATCATTTTCTGCATATTCACCAACTTTATTACCATCAAAAACATAATCCGTTGAAATATGAAGTATTGCAGCTCCCAGATCTTGCGCGGCTTCTGCCAAGTATTTTGGTCCATCACGATTAATCGCATAAGAAAGTTCAACTTCCTCTTCTGCTTTATCAACCGCAGTATGTGCTGCAGCATTAATAATGATGCTTGGTTGAAATTCAGTAACAGCAGCTTTAACTGCAGCTTGATTAGTTATATCAAGACAATCTCTATCAAGTGCTAATACTGTAGTGTCTTTGTTTTTAGTTAGCTTCTCACTGAGGCTGTGTCCAACTTGTCCATGACACCCCGTAATCAACACGCGCATTAACTTACTGCCTTTTTCTGGTTTTCATTCACTAAACGAGTCAGATATTGACCGTATTCGTTCTTCATCATAGGCTTTGCAAGTGTTAACACTTGATCGCTACTCAACCAACCATTACGCCATGCAATTTCTTCTAAGCAGGCAACTTTTAAGCCTTGAACGTTTTCAATGGTTTGGACAAAAGAAGACGCTTCATGAAGGCTTTCGTGAGTGCCAGTATCTAGCCAAGCGAACCCTCGACCTAATAACTCGACGTTCAAACAGTCATCATTGAGATACATTTCATTTAATGTGGTAATTTCAAGTTCACCACGATGAGAAGGCTTAACTTTTTTTGCCATTTCAACTACTCGGTTATCATAGAAATACAAACCAGTAACTGCATAATTTGACTTCGGTGCCTCAGGCTTCTCTTCAATGGATACCGCTTTCATATCGTCATCAAACTCGACCACTCCAAAACGCTCAGGGTCTTTAACTTGATAACCAAATACTGTGGCCCCAGATTCACGTGAAGCTGCATTTTTTAGCGTTTTTGAAAAAGATTGACCATAGAAGATATTGTCACCAAGAACTAAACAAACACTGTCATCACCAATAAACTCTTCACCAATGATAAATGCTTGCGCTAAGCCATCAGGGCTTGGTTGAATGGCATACTCAAGGTTAATACCAAAATCTGAACCATCGCCCAATAAGCGCCTAAAGCCAGCATTATCTTCTGGAGTTGTGATGATTAAAATATCTTTAATGCCTGCTAGCATCAGAGTTGAAATAGGATAAAACACCATTGGCTTATCGTATATAGGTAACAACTGCTTTGATACTCCACGCGTTAATGGATACAAACGTGTACCTGAACCACCCGCCAAAATAATACCTTTCATAAATCCTCAACTTTAATATAGTAGACATACTTGAAAATAAAATAGCTTAATAAGCTAAATTTTAATGCCTAATCGCTCTCTTTGATAGCTGCCATCTTGAACATGCTTACACCATGTTTCGTTACTTAAATACCACTCGATAGTTTTACGCAAGCCGGTTTCAAAAGTTTCTTCTGGATCCCAATTTAGCTTGTTACTCATTTTTGTTGCATCAATAGCATAGCGACGGTCGTGGCCTAGTCTATCTGTCACATAAGTGATTTGTTTTGCATAAGCAGACTCTTTGGGCACTAAGGTGTCTAAAATATTGCAAATTGTTTTTACCACTTCAATATTTTGTTTTTCATTGTGACCACCAATATTATAGGTCTCACCAACTTTACCGATAGTAACAACTTTATATAATGCACGAGCATGGTCTTCAACATATAACCAATCACGAATTTGATCGCCTTTACCATAAATCGGTAAATCCTTGCCCTCTAATGCATTAAGAATAACCAATGGAATTAGCTTTTCAGGGAAATGGTAAGGACCGTAGTTGTTAGAGCAATTAGTGACAATAGTTGGTAAGCCATAGGTACGTAACCAAGAGCGAACTAAGTGGTCGCTAGACGCCTTAGAAGCTGAATAAGGACTGCTTGGTGCATAAGGGGTTGTTTCAGTGAATAGAGTTAAGTCTTCTGCACTTATAATATCATCAGGATGAGGTAAATCACCATATACTTCATCTGTTGAAATATGATGAAAACGAAAGGCTATTTTAGCTTCGACAGACAATTCGTTCCAATATGCACGAGTGGCTTCAAGAAGGGTATAGGTGCCAACAATGTTAGTTTGAATGAAGTCTGACGGACCTGTGATGGAACGATCTACGTGAGACTCTGCTGCGAGATGCATAACTGCATCTGGTTGATGTTCTTTAAATACACGTTCAAGTTCAACTGCATCACAGATATCAACTTGTTCAAATGCATATCTATCGTCATTTTTGATGCTAATCAAAGACTCTAGATTACCCGCATAAGTTAATTTATCAACATTAACTACGCTATCCTGAGTGTTTTTTATAATATGACGAACAACTGCAGAGCCAATAAAGCCTGCACCACCTGTAACTAGAATTTTCATTTTTTACTACCAAAATCGATGAAGATAACCACAATAAATGGTTATCTTTGAGTGACAAATACTGAAGGATTTCACTTCTGCATCTCAGCCTTTAAAACCCTGCTGAGACACTTTTCATCCGTTTTGAGACAGCTCTATTGCCGCTATCTACTATAAAGCCTCGGTTTCACTGTTTTTCGTTAAACAGTCCCAATAGGCCTTTTTATTTTTAATCTTCTTTTCTCATAAAATGTCTTACTAAAACTAGCATGACTGCCAGCATTCCACCGAGCATTGTTCCTAATACACAAATCAACGCGCGCTTAGGCCCCGCTTTTTCTTCAGGTACAAGTGCTGGATCGATTGTTTTAAAAACATACTCATCGCGAACTTCGGCAAACATAATGGTTTTTGTTTGTTCTTCTATAAGTTGGTAGAGAATAGTTCGAATATCAGCAACATTAGTTTGAGCTATTTGTTTCGACAAAAATTCACTACTACTATTCGCCTCTGCTACATCGCGCTCTTTCATCACCGTGTTGATATCTTCAACTAACCAAGTCACCCACTGTTGCGCGACCGCTGGCGATAAATGCTCTACAGATACGGTCACCATACTGGTATCTTTTGCTGAGCTGACTGAAACCACTTTAGTAAACTCTTTATAGGCTTCTTGCATTGAAGGTTGAGGCTTAAAGGGAGCCTTAGCTTTACGCTGCCATGTTTGTGTTTTTCCATCGTACAGCTCAGAGTCATAAGTTAGTGAGTTGTCACCTAGATTCCACTTTTTGACCGCCATTAACTCTGGAAGTATGTTGTGCTTTTGAATAAATTGGCTGGCGAATTGACGTGATTTCATCACCTCGATCGCCATTTGAGTTTTATCAACACCACCGCCGCCACCTAGGTTTATCCCTGCCATACTGGCAAGGCCACCAAACTGGCCAGCTAACGCACTTAGCCCTCCGCCTTGCTCTTCACTTGCTGGGGCTAATAAAGCTTCTGACTTATAAGTATTCGGTTGTGATAATGCGAATATTACAGAACCGATAGCGAAAATGGCTGTAATGGCGATGATTAGCCATTTACCTTTCCAGATGACGGAAAATAGTTCGCGGAGGTCGATTTCGTCGTCCGGTGCTGTTTGTAGGAACTGTGCATCAGTGTAGTTTTGTTGTATGTTTTTAGTCATTATTTTCTTCAGATTCGAGATTCTAGGACGCTTCGCAGATAGATCGCTACGCTGCTATAAGGGCAAGATTCGAAAGCTCTCGCCTGTAAATCAATCAACTTTGTAATCAGCGTTTTCTTCTTTAATCTGTGATTCCTTATTTTCAATTAGAGAACCTATGATTTTGGCTAACTCTTTAGCTTCTTTTATCATATCCATCGAAGACTGCCGATTTAGGTAGCCGATTTCAATTCCAATGTACAGCAGGGTAACCAACTCTCCGAGTGAGCCTTTTGCATAATACAAGAAGCGTACTTTCTCTTTGATAGTTTCACGCTCTTCACCTTCAGCAATATTCAAAGGCACCGATAAACCTGAGCGTGTAATTTGATCTTTAAAGCCCCAATTTTGTACGGCCTCTGTGGCTTTATATATTTCGCACGACAATCTTGAGGCTCTTTTCCAAACATCCAGTTGTTCGAATCGCATTAGCAACTCCCTTGCTTTGTGCCAGAGCGCTGTGCTTCTAAGACGTAACTTTTTCACGGCGAGAACGTCGCTTCGCTCCTTCTAGACTCAATACAATCAAGAGATAAAAGCTGCTCAACTTTTGCTTTCACCTTTTGACTTTATAGCAGACCGAAGTCAGCTCTATCAGAGTAGCGCTCTAGCCGTGAGCTTGCGAACGTTCTAGCAAGCCAACGGCGTTCTATGTCCGCTTTGCGGTCTAGAGATTTGCGACTGTGGCGAATGCGACTGCGGTGTTGTATATGATACTGGTAACTTGAGTCCAGAGCGTTAGGTTATCTTTATACTCTGTATCAAGCGGTACGATGATAGTATCGCCTGGTTGTAAGCTTGACTCACTGCTAAACCACATAGACTTATTTGGGAGCATTACAGAGCCATCGGCTTTAATGATATAAGTTCTATCATCATCAGCACGCTCTCTAGCGCCGCCAGACATCGCTAGGTATTGGTCAACAGTTTGGCCATCTTTGAATCTATGCGTTGCAGCATGTTGCACTTCGCCCATTACAGCAATGGTTTGTTTAGTAGATGGTATATAGAGTACATCTTTGTCTTCAAGTTGAAGATCCGCCTGAGAGATACCAATTGAAATTGCAGAAAGGTCAACCACTAAACGGCCTACTGCTTGGATGGTCTCAAGGTCTGTCAGCATCATCTGAGCATCGCTGTAATTTACAACGTTGCCATCTTTCGATACACCACGTGTTGCAATATCTCGACGAAGTTGATCAGCAAGCTTTTTAATCTCTAACTGTTCTTGTTGACGCACTGACTCGCGTACAAAAACGGTTGAAGGGAGGTATGCATACTCGGTAAAGCCACCCGCGCGGGTAAGCACGTCACCTAATGTCTCTCCACGGCGAATGTTATAAGTGCCAGGGAACTTCACTTCACCACGAATTTCTACTGACTTATTTTCTTGCCAATCAGGCGTAGTCATAACAGTAAGAATATCGCGGCCTTTAAGTAGCAGGTTTTGTGAAACATCACCTTGCAGAGCGACATCCAGTGCGATGTTTTTGTGGCTAATTGAAGAGCCATCGACAGTTGTGTGTGTACTAGTCAATTCTGCTCGGGTCGTGTAAGCACCTTCTTCAAGACCGCCTGCTGCAATCACTAGGTCTTGAACTCTAGCATTTACTGCCAGAGGATAAATGCCAGGGTTATTAACCTTGCCATTAACCGCAACAGCTTGAACGCCTGTACCCGCGCGCCCTTGGCTATTTAGCTTCATTATTACAGGGTAAAGCAGCTCACCGCGGTTCATTACAGAACTAAGTTTTATCAAGTCGCGGTCTTCAAAAAGGTTAACCAACATTTTGTTGACCTCACCTTTTATCGCCGTACTTTCATCCTCTTCAGCTTTACTGTTAATCGCCACGCCGCCAAGTTCAGCTCGATCAGCGAATTTCTGTTGATTTAGCTGAGAGAAACCCGCCTTAAATAGATCGTTACCGATAAGTGAATCGCCAGCCAATGACTGAACCTTCTCTACTCGCTCTTTTACAAGTTTATTCAACTCATAACGATTTTGCGTCATATCGCTAAAATTGAAAAATATAACTTTATCGCGAGGAGCCAATGTGAGGTTTTCAGATAATACATTGCCGTTTATCGCCTTTGATGGTGAAAACTGGTAAACCTGAATATCTCCTTGTTTATTAATCTCACGTACAACAACTGCGTATTCTAAATCTGCAGATACAGTTAGATCTCCCCAAATAGAAGGAACTAAATCGCTAACTTTCTGACCTTCAAACCATTGATATTTGCCAGGTCGAACAACCGCCCCTACAACGGTAAGCGCATCTTCGTACTGTGAAGTTGCATTTTTGACTCGAATCACATCGCCAGCGAGTGCTTTAGTTCGTTTTCCGGCATCAGATGTAAGATCGACATTAACAATGGTTCTAAGACTATTTTTGTTAAAGCGCTCTACACTACTGCGCTTTGGGTATGCGCCAGGTTTAACGCCAGCGGCCATCTCAATGACTTGCGCCATTGTTTCGTGTTTCTTAAGTTCATAAATAGCAGGCCGTCTGACTTCACCGGTAACACTAACCAGTCCGCCAACCGACGGTATAAATACCACGTCACCAGAGCGTAGACGTACATCACCCGATGCATCACCACGCAGTAAGAGGTCATACAAGTCCATTGAACCAACTAGCTTACCATTGCGTTTCACCTGAATATTACGCAGTGAGCCAATTTCATTAACGCCACCAGCAACAAATAATGCTTGAGTGATTGTCGAAAGACTTGAAACCGTATATGACCCAGGCTTATATGCATCACCAGCAACAAAAATACGAATAGAGCGAAGCTCGCCCATCGTGATATTGGACTCGATACCAATCATCTGCTTCTTAATGCGTTGCGATAAAGATGTTCTCAATTCGCTAAAGCTTAACCCTGATACGTTAACAGGCCCTAGTTCCGGAAACTGAATCACACCTTCGCGGTTGATGACTAAGTCATATTCTTTGTTATCTTTGCCATATAGCTGGACCTTTATGTTGTCCCCAGGGCCTACTAGGTACTCACTCGGCACCGGCACGTCGGATACAGGTGCAAAAGTAGTCGGCTCGCCAGCAAACAAATCATAACCAAATCGCTTCAGTTCAGTTTTTGCCGCGTCTTCTTCAAAGGTAAGCTCTTTCTCTTTATTAGGGTTATTTGAGAAGTTCGGATTTTGGTTAGAGTTTGGGATCAAGTTTCCGTTGCGATCATATTCACCACGAGAGTTAACCACTTGTGGGTTTTCTAATTGCTGTTGTGAGCCACTACTGCCACCTAACATTGATGGGTCAATGCCATATTGTTTAGCTAAACGCTGCTGCTCTGACGCTGGTAAGTTTTTAAACTGCTCGATCATCTGCGGAGACGGGGTTACAGCTTGCACTTGCCCGCACCATAGTAGCAATGCACTAGCACCTGCGATGACAATTTTTTTGGTTTTATGTAACACCGAGTTTTATCTCCAAACAAAAATAAAGAATAATATTGATTAAGACAACAAACACTAATCGATATATCTAATTAAAAATATGACGTGATCGACATATAGAGGGTGCGAGTAAGGGCTCAAAACTAAGTGAGTTAGCCTTAAAGCAAGGTTATAAAATAAATTTCAGACACGCTACCGCCCATGGATTACGGCTTCCAAATTGCCCTTCCGACTGGCGGAAAATTCACTTTATCTGATAGTAGGAACATCTATTTATTGACTAAAATTAAGAGCAAGTACAATAGCCGGCCACTTAATTAACAATAAAACAACAACTAATATGTTCTATTCCAAATTAATCTTAAGCGCGAGATTATACATCAGCGAAATGGTCAGAACAGTAACTCCGTACTATTCTCTTGCCAAATGCTTAAAAAAAAAACATTACGTTACTTTTATGACACTCGTCAAAAAGCCTTAAAGGTATACAGCGACCCTTTAATCACTAAAGGACAATAAAAAATGCAGCAAAGGTCTCTATTTGTATCAAGTAAATCAGCAAATTTAAGCTTGCCTCGAAGCTATAACGTTAACAAAAGGATTACTTTGTAGTTTTAATCTAATCCGTAGACGCATTTTCAGCATCAATTTAACAAAAGACCGCCCATTCCATATTTCACTAATTGCAACTGGAGGAAAAAACATCGGTCTAAAATCTGAACTAAAACTATGGCTAATGTCTCACATACGAAGTGGTTTATCGACTACAACCAATAATATCAGCCAGCGAGTTTGACGGTAGAACGATCTACAGAGACCCGTTGCTGTTTGCCCATGATATCGAATAGAACATAACAACGCTTCTCGCCATTTTTCTCCTGAAAAATACCTTCAAGCTCCGCAAATGGTCCTTCAACAAATTTAACTTTATCTCCAGATTGTATAGGCGAAACGAGTTCTTCTTTACTGCTAGACTCTGGTAACAGTTCGTTTATCCACTTATGTTCACGTGCTTTAATAGCACTAATGACACCTTCATCTATTGGCGTCATTAACTCTTTACAGCCCACAATACGGATCACTCCACGTGTATTGTGTACGCGGGAAACACTCGTGACTTGAGGGTCAAAATGGATAAAAAGATAACTTGGAAATAAAGACACACGTCTGACAGTGACCTTACCGTTATGCTTCTTTTCTTCGGGGTATGTCGGAATATAGGTTTCAATCTCTTGAAGAGCCAAGTTTTGTTGTGCCCGAGCTTCTCCACGGGGCTTACAATATAACAAATACCAAGCTTTCATTAAAATTAACTCCAATCATCAAAAAATAGTGACGTCCTTTCACGGTATTGCATTTTATCAAAAAACAAACGGGGAACCAATGCAAATTTAAACAGACATATCTGCTTGGCTGGCAATTATACAGAACGAGAACAGCTTCACTTTATAGTGTTCATTAAGTCAGCAGTCGCTCCCTTAAAATTGACTTAAGCCACCTTAAAAGGGTATATAAGGTAGGCTTTATCGCATTTGGCGCTATTTTTAGCTTCAAATAATAAAAATTAGAATATAAGCCCATAACAGAGCGACCAAAACCGCTACATATACACATTAAAAATAACATTTTGAGTGTGTATATCCCGCAGATTTGGTACGTGACAATTTATAAAAATATATTTCTGTGGCGTTTATTGACTCACAGGCAATCACAAGCTGAAGGTGGAAGAACAAATGAGCGGAGTAAAACCCCAGGGGACGATGCTTGGGCATCCGAAGGGATTGTTCCTGTTGTTTACAACAGAGCTATGGGAACGGTTTAGTTATTATGCAATGCGCGCCATTTTGGTGTTATATCTTGTAGATAAAGTACAAACTGAAGGTGGGCATGGTTTAGGTTGGACTCAGGGTGATGCTATATCACTCTATGGTACCTTTACAGGTCTTGTTTATTTAACCCCGCTTATTGGTGGCTGGTTGGCTGATGCTTATTTAGGCCAACGTAAAGCAATTATGATTGGTGGCGCGTTAATGGCTGCAGGCCAATTCATTCTAGCACTACCACATAGCTGGATCCCAGGTTCTGAAACCATGGTATTCTATATTGGTCTTGGTACGTTAATCATTGGTAATGGTCTATTTAAGCCAAACATCTCAACCATGGTTGGTGACTTATATGAAGAGGGTGACCATCGTCGTGACGGCGCGTTCACTATCTTCTATATGGGTATTAACGTTGGTGCATTCCTTTCAGGTATTATCGTAGGCTCAGTTGTTGCAGCTTATGATGGTAACTTCCAAATGGGCTTCTTGTGTGCAGGTATCGGTATGGTACTTTCACTTATCATCCAGTTCATATTCGCGCAGAAACTTCTAGGTGATATTGGACGCTACCCAGCTGCCAAGCTCGAAAAAGAGAAGAACGAAGCCGCTGGTGATGTTCGTAAAGAACCACTAACAAAAATCGAACGTGATCGCATTAAAGTTATTATGATCATGGGTCTGTTTACTATTATCTTCTGGGCTGGTTTTGAACAAGCCGGTGGTTTGATGAACCTGTTCACTAACGACTTTACTGACCGTATGATTGGTGGATGGGAAGTTCCTACCACTTGGTTCCAGTCGCTTAACGCAATGTTCATTGTAATTTTCGCGCCTGTTATCGCCTCTATCTGGATCCGTTTAGGAAAGAATGAACCTAACTCACCGGTGAAGTTTGCTTTAGGCCTTGTGCTTCTAGGTATTGGTTTCCTATTCATGATCGGTGCTGTTTTAGAGATGGGCGGCGACGCTAATGCTAAATCAAGCATGTGGTGGTTAGTAGGTGCATACTTCTTCCACACCATGGGTGAACTTTGTTTATCTCCTATTGGTCTTTCAATGGTAACTAAATTGGCTCCACTGCGTATCGCATCATTAATGATGGGTGCATGGTTCCTATTCGTTGCTATCGCTAATAAGATTGGCGGTGTAGTCGGTTCATTTATTGGACATGGCGGCGCAAAAGAGGAGCAACTTGCTAATGCAATGGCGATCTTCGCTGGTATCGCAATCACTTCAGCTATTTCAGGTGTCATCCTATACTTCATGGCTGACAAGCTTGTTGATTGGATGCACGGCGCTGAAGGTCATGCAGAAACTGAAGAGGAAGCTCTTGAGCAAGAGATTGCAGTTACAGCTGAGCATGAAGGAATAAAACAGTAAATTCTAGATTCTTCTAGAGTTGAGTATAAATGCCTCGTAGTAATACGAGGCATTTTTGTATCGATGACATTAAAAGAGTTAGCCTATAGGCTTCTCATCATAATTAGCGCTGTTAGTCATATTGATGAAAGCTGCTTTGCTTCATCTATGAGTTCTAAAGTGCTTTTCAAATCAAAGAAGCCAATTTCTATTGCGATATAGTTCGACAGTCGTGGGGTTTGAACTAATAGTTGCAGGGGTTGATAGCGCTGCTCCAGTAACTTACTCTTTATAAACATAACCTTTTAAATCAGAATGTTTAAACCGTTGAGCAACTTATAAGCGTTACAAGTTAGCTTAGATGCCCTCCTCCACACTTCTAACAGTTCCAGCTTGTTCCAAGCTGATAATATCCATTGCTCTAAACGGATTGTTATTTACTTACGCTAGAAATATATTAGCTGTGTGTTCACAAGAAGCCGATACCCTAGAGCCAATAGCCCTATTTTCTCAGAAACTACCTAAGTAGCAGAGAGCTGGATAAACCCGCCTGCAGGCATATTCTCGTCGTGCACAAGTCCATGAAACTCATTATTGAGCAGTTGAAGTTTATGCTCACTAACATTGGTTAAAATACAAAGCTGTTCGCCGGGCATTAATGTTCGAAATTGCACTGAAGGGGCTCCCCAATTACTGACTCCTAGCTGCATAGAGTCTGCAATGGCTAGTGGTGCAAGCCCTTCTCTGTTGCGAAGGTAACAGCGAAACTCGCTCCCAGCTTGCGCAATTGCTACCCGATAACTCGACAAGTCAATCACCACGTAAGTCATATCAACATAAATGTCTAAACCAGACTTTGACATTCGATCGTTAAGGTAAGTAAGCATGTTGTATGGCTCAGCAATAACCAGGGACTGTTGGTTACGATATCGCTTGAGCTTATGGTTGACGAAGCTCTTTAGTAGCACGCTAGCGAATGCCGCTCGGTTGTCATGCGGATAAAAGTGCGCCATATACATCATAATATGCGAATCATCGAGCATGGCAGTATCAATAAAATGAGCACTAACTTCATTGGTGTTAAATAGACTATAGTCGATCTCGGCTTTGGAATACTCAATCCGACTCGGCGGGAATAGCTGTTGTTGAACACTTTTAGCGGCTTGCTCACTTTGCGCTAATAATTCAAGATTTTGATTGAGTTCCATATAAGACAGAGATTCTAACTCGTCAAACTGCAATGACTCTTCAAGTGTGCCATTAATACATTCTTTGATAGCGTTTTCGATAACAAAAAGGTCTGCGACGGGTTTCACCAGATAATCATTGGCACCATGTCTAAGCGCATCTACCACATCTGACATTGCTTGATTACCCGATATGATAATCGAGGGTGTGCCGGGGCTATATTGATTCATCGCTTTCAGCATTTCTAAGCCGCCAAGCTTTGGCATACTTAAATCAGCTAATACAACATCAAAGCGTTGCTTTTTAAAGTAATTTAAACCGAGTTCACCATTATCAGCCTCGTGAACTATTGCTCCTCGACTCTCTAAAAAGGCCGTAACAATCTTGCGGAAAACGGGATCGTCTTCCACCAGCAGAATAGTTAGTTCTTTTAGCGCCATTTGCTGTCCTTAACTCACAACAGCGTAAACTCACATCCTTGTTTTCGATGTTTCCGCTTATTATCGACTCTTCTTTTATTAGTTGCCGACAAATTCATTATTTAATCAAGCTCCTGCATATATTCATCAAGCAATTCATCGTCATCTTCGCTCTGAGGAATATCACCATCATATACTTTGTAGTCCATGTGTTGAAAATACGCGTCTTTGACGAAAGTATATGGGTCTAAAGCATTATCAACCAACCTCTCCTGATCGATTGCTGATGCTCGACTATGCAGATTTTTAAGGCCCCACTTTAACACTGACTGCCAAAATGTCAGCTCTGATAATGGGAAGTATAGATCATCAACCCAATCAGAGGCGAGTTCTCTGGTAACATAAGGTCCAAAGAATGGTGCCATGAAATACGGTCCATTGGGCACACCGTAATAACCAAGCACCTCATTAAAGTCATCTTGCTTACGTGTCATACCCATCATTTCAGCTACATCAATAACGCCGAGTAAGCCAAGAGTAGTATTGACAGTAAAACGCCCCCCCGCATTTGCAGCCCAACCCCATTTACCTTGCAATGTGTTATTGACGATGCTGCTAGGCTCTTCGAGGTTAAGCACGAAGTTGTTAATGCCACTTTTAACCGGACGAGGGATATAATCATTATAGCCATGCGCTACAGGTCGATAAAAGTACCGATCCATATACAAATAGTTGAGATCCCACATCGCTCGGTTAAACCCTTCTATAGGGTCACGAGGATCATTATAGGTGACAGTGACGCTCTCACCGTCCTTGATGTCATCTTCTGCAGCTATGGTAGAAAACCCAAATATCGCCAGAGAAAGCACAATCCATTTACACTTCATAATTGTCTCTTTGAATAGGTCTGTATTTCTTACTGTTGGTTTCACTAAAGCCTTTGTATGTTACTGCCGATACAGTCATAAGAGCGCGTAATTGCGCTAAATATAAGGTTATCGACTAACAAAGTTGTAAAATTCCAGTAAGACGACTAAGGATACTCAGTAACACAATAAGATCAAACATAATTTTGTGATAAAACATGTCTATTTAATTGGATAAAACAGGGCTCTCTTTTGGATAACATTACCCATTCAGCGTTAAGTCATGCAAGTAGCGCTAATGCGCCCGAAAAAGTACCGCTATCAGCTCGGCCAACGTCACTGATCCCGGTTACCGCTACACTTAATAAAAATGGTGTATTAGTGCACTTTTCAGGGCACACATATAACGTAAAACTAGCAACGCCGTTAAGCCCACATCAGTTTACGAAGGCCCAAGCATTCCTATTGAATATAGTGCAGCAAAGCGCTCTCGTCAGTAATACCACTCAAATGCAACTGCTTACCTTAGGCCAAGCGCTTTATTTCCCAATGCCAAAAGCGATGCTTGCGCTAGCTAATCGTAATAATGTCTCCGAGCGAAAATTAATCAAACTAGGGAATAAGAGTGAAGGTTACTTGCTACCAAATGCAAAGGTTTCAGGTTCCGAACTCCAATTTAATAATGGCTCTAGGCTAACTCTGTCGATGTTGGTTTCATTAGCTAGTGGGGAGTATTCAGTCGCAGTGAAAACACGAGAGCAACAGCTATTCCTTAAGCTCACACCGATCCAAGCAAAAATACCGATAACTCTCGACGGTTCTCATAGCAATAATGAGGAACCGGCTCCACGGCCAGAAGCGTTAACTCACAGCAAAACCAACGTTAATCACCAGTACAGGACGCTCTTTAAACAGCTAGAAAGTACACCACTGCCGCAAGAGCAAGAATCAACGCCATTGACTCCTAAATTGCCAGCAGATATTGCCGACAAAAACAACAAACCTGAACCGAAAAATTTTCTAACCACGGCATTAGCAAAGGCGGGAGCCCTGCCTAGGGCATCAATTAAACAAAGCTTGCCAACGACTAGCCTAGCAAGTGAGATGTTTAAACGACTGCCCATGCTCAATCCCGAATCGCTGTCGTCATTGAGTGAGCCCAACAGATTACAACAAGCGCTACTTAGCCTAAATTTGCTCAATATCGCCCCATCAAACTGGCTGTCGGCGGCACCAAGCCACGTCAATACCTTAAGCTTAGTCTGCCAGCTTTTATTAGGCCGAAGTGCGATGGAGCGCGCTATAGCACCTCTAAGCAATGAGTTAACAAATAGATTGGCAGCCTTACAAACTCGCTTAGGGTTGTCTCCACAGATATTATCGATACTAGCAGCCACAGAGGCTCAAAAGCCTTTAGCGGAATTACTCAATAATCTAAGCTTATATCAGCAACAATCAGGTGCTGTTGATGGCAATAATCATTGGTATTTCGCTCTGCCCTATTCAATCAATCATTACCAAGAACAGTTTGAGGGGCATTTTGAACAATCTAATGACCCACAAAAGCGTACTAACCATTGGAAGCTGAGACTGAAATTCAACCTTTCATCGAGTCCACTATTGATTACTGCCAAGGCAAGTGGTGTAGATAGGCTTGATAATGCATTACGTATTACCGTTGATTTTGCCAGTGATAATCAAAATCTATTAAATAAAGTTAACTTACTCAGCCCTAAACTTAGCAGTAAGATTGAACAGTTGGGGTTATCGGTAGTGGCAATAAACACGCAAAAGCAGGCAGTTGCGGCTACTTTGCTACCAGGCGAACATTACTTGGTGAAAGTAAAAGTCTAACAACTGCAATAAGAAGTAATAACCAAGTTACAGCCATCAACTAGAGCCGGATAGATATATCAGTATGAGATTAAAAGGGAGAGCCAATGAGCCAGCATGAACAGCCTAGCAAGGCTGTGGCAGTTAAATACGAACAAGGCACAGCTCCAAGTATTTCAGCAAAAGCCGAAGGTGAATTAGCGCAAGAGATGATTGCGCTTGCTGAAGAGGCTGGGATATTCATCCATAAGGACGAGCACCTATGCGAGTTTTTACAAAAAATGGAAGTTGGAGAGGCTATTCCTAAAGAGCTCTATTTACTCATCGCCGAGCTGATTGCTTTCGCCTATGTACTTGACGGTAAATTCCCTGAAAAGTGGAATGGCATGCATGAAAAGATCATGGAAGAGGTTTAGAGGTTTATTAAGGGACTAAAGAGACAAACAACCTGTAGTTTTACGGCTACAAAAGATTTGGCTAGGCTTGTGTATTTCAGACTATAGGTTCTAGTAAAGGGCATTTTGGAGGCCTAAAACTAAAGCTTTGCGCTGTTCATTTTTTAGCTAGAAACGAAGTGCCTTCAAAGTGACCTTAGCGACGCCTTCTTACTTCCTATGTAGGCGGATCAATAACTCAGCTTCGGCCTTTGGTAATTCGCACTCTTGAATAAGTTCATCAATGCCTGCACCTAAGTCGACCATTTTCATCGCTCTGGAATACAATCTAGCTTGTGGATCTTGCTGATTTGTCTCTTCAAGTTTGGCATCTTGCTGTTGCAGCTTCTTTTCAAGTTCCAGCACTCTGCGGCCAACCCCAATAGTGCCACTTCTAAGCTCTTGCAGTTCACGCTTTACCGCTTCTCTTTGCTTATCGCCATCTTTGACCAATAATGTTAACGCTTCAACTTTCGCGCGTAGCTTCTTAGCTTGCTTACTGATAAGCACAACCGTGCCAATGGATAACACCACAAACACTAACGCAGTACCGATTAAAATCTCTTCAGCAATCATTTATGGCTCTTTTCAATTAAAGGGAGTTGAAGGCAAACATGAAAAAACTAAAACAAACGCTCCGCTTACAGCTAGCGGAACGTTTGTAAATTCACTGACGGTAAAAGCTAATCCAGCTTTTCCATCCCAGCTTGAACCGTCTAAACGGCGTGTAATTATATCTGCGTCAGTTCCATCCACTCTTCATCTGAGAGTAGCTTATCAAGGTCAACTAAGATTAATAGTTCGCTATCGCGATTACTCACGCCTTGAATAAACTTAGCGCTTTCTTCTGTGCCAACATTTGGCGCATTATCAATCTCAGAGCGACGTAAATAGACAACTTCTGCAACGCTATCGACTAAAATACCAATAACTTGTTTTTCAGCTTCGATGATGACAATACGTGTTGAATCATTGACGTCTGCAGACGCAAGCCCAAAACGCGAACGCGTGTCGATAACTGTCACAACGTTACCACGTAAATTGATAATCCCAAGTACGTAATGCGGCGCACCTGGTACTGGTGCAATTTCAGTGTAACGCAGTACTTCTTGAACCTGCATGACGTTGATGCCATACGTTTCATTATCTAACTTGAAAGTCACCCATTGTAACACTGCATCATCATTGCCAGCCGCTACGGCTACACTATTTGAACTTGTCATAATCGCCTCAATCAATAGTTCTGTGACTATCTATTTAAATATTATATTAATACCAATCGTAGTAAATAACTGCTCACTCTAGCTTGTCAAAATACTCGATAACGTCGTTAAGAATTTTAATTGTAGAATAACTACTTATCGAAAATTCCTGCCTTGTTTTCAAGTGTTTTTCCTGCGCTATTTCTGAACACTTACTTACTGTGATTGGTATAATCATATCTTTCTATGCGCTTCAAACCAATCACTTTAATATCGAAATACTACAAACCTATGCACTTTATCGGCATTTGGTATTTTTTCTAAACTAGCAATTGCAAATTTTGCCAACCTACCGCCTTGGAGACATAGAGTCACCTAGAGCTAGCCTTGACTGCCAAGCCCTGAATCGAGCATAGCAATTAACGCATCAACATTTAAAATACCGCACATCTGCTCTTTGACTACCCCAGCAAGCCAAGGTCTTTTGCCCGCTTGGCTGCGCCAATTAACTTGAGACTTGTGTATTTTAACAGTATTCACCAATGACTCGCAGGTTAAGCCCCAGCTACTGTTTTGCAGTAGCACGATATACTGATAGTTAACGCTTTGTGCTAAGTCATCGTATTTTTCAGGCATTACCCAAGCGCAAGTATCAACAACGTTAAGTTGGGACTCCCTGTGCTGCTGGACACCGAGATACCAACTTGGCCGCCCCATTAAGTGGTTAATGCGATCAAGGTTTACGATGCCGCCTAAACTCACTAAGGGCACAGCCAACGTCAGTCCGGCAACGTTAAAGAAAAGCACCTGAAACTCATCATCTAACTGCTCTATCAAATCTTTTGTGACGCTAGGAGGCGCCGGTGGAGATTTAAATAGCGGTTTATGGCTAACAGAGTCAATATCTTCGGCCTCTGTTGCTGTCGCTGCTATGGCATTACTCATTAATGAGTCAGCAGCGACTTCATCAATTACTTTAGCTTTAGCCTTTTCCGCCACCAAAGTCTGTTGTACTTGAGCTTGTTCTAGCTTGTTATCTACGACTGTCTCGCTGGGCTGCACTGCAGAGACTGGCGCTAATAGCTGTTCCAATGCTTGGCTACTAACCCGCTCTTTAACTGCATATTCTTTAACTTCAGCCTTTGAATGACGCTCAAGTTGCCTATTAGGCACTTCTGCGGCTGCTGACATTAATGGCTCAGCGGCCACTATCTCTTCAGCATTATCAGTTAACAATAAAGAGAAGTAATCACTTACTGCATCATCAACCAATTTTGACATGGGAGAGGTCCTTCGCTAGCAAGTCATCAAGTAGTCTGTCGTAAGCTTTAACGCCGCGACTACGAGGCGCATAATGTGAAGCGGGTAAATGGCTCAAACTTGCATCTCTAAATTTAGTATCCACCGGAATAACATCAGTCCAGAGGTTGTTTTGATAATCTTGATTCAGCTGTTGCAAGGCTACGGTGGCAGCTCGGGTTCTTTTATCAAACATGGTTGGCACGATTGTGTAGCTATACTGGACTTTCTTGGATCGTCCCATGAGGATCATGGTTTTAACCATTCTATCCAGTCCTTTAATCGCCAAAAACTCAGTTTGAACCGGTACGATAATATGCTGACTAGCTGCAAGAGCATTAACCATTAATACGCCAAGTACTGGTGGACAATCGATAAGAACCACATCGTATTGGTCTTCTAATAGCGCTAACGCTTTAGTTAAAATTAGCCCCATGCCTTCTTGATGCCCGAGACTACGATCTAACGTAGCTAACGCCATTGTAGAGGGAATTAAATCAAGGTTTGGCACATTGGTCGGCACGATATAATTGCCAATAGTCTCTTTGGTTAACTTTGTATTGGCTAAGAAAAGTTCATACAAAGAGCTCGGTAACTCTTCACTGTCAATTCCTAAGTAATAGCCTAATGATGCATGAGGATCGGTATCGACCATGAGCACTCGTTTACCACGCTTGGTAAATGCGCCAGCTAAACTAGCAACAGTCGTTGTCTTACCAACGCCGCCTTTCTGGTTTGCTATGGTCCAAATTTTCAAAATGATCCTTATGATGGCTACGCCACCGTCTTTGAGAGACTTTAACTCACACTTAGCTGACAGTTACTCTTCTAACGCTCGAGTTGTGATCCTGATCCCGCCATGGGGCAGACTTATCAGCTTTACGCCTTCTTCAGTAATATTGAGCATTTGAGCTTTGTCAGGAAGAGTGTAAACCGTCTCTGGGATTATCTCACTAGCGTCATACTTAGCAGTACTAGGATCTTCTAGTAATACAGTTGCCTGCTCGGTATTAACACTTGGAGAGTCATCCTGTTGCAACAAACGATTATCGCTAGCAGGTACTACGACGTCTTCAGAATCGATAGTTAACGGATCAGCAGCTGTATTATCAATACTCTTATCTGCGGTAACGCCATTTTTGGGTTTCGCCTGATCAGATTGTACTGTAGAGCTTTGAGTGAGTTGCTCAACGCTACCATCACCTATCGGCATTGACGTAAGCTCTCCTGCACGTGCGCGAGCGACAAATGACTGCACAAGCACTGGATTTTCCGCCATCCAATTGGCCATAACCTCAGCTTGTTCATCGGGCACCATAAACAAAATCTGACTATCTTTTAATTCGGCAACTTGATCGAGCAGTAATTGATTTTTATATCTGAGTTCAAAATAAAGTGAGCCTAAAACAAAAGCGGCAATACTGAGTAAAAACATCACCAACAATGACACAGTGTTCACTGCACCTTTGCTGTTAGCTTTACAATCATATTGCCGTTGTTTATTAGCCATGTGCAGTCTCTTTGAGGATTGACTCAGCCATCTGCTCAATACTAATCGATTTAGTCGCAATGCCGGCATTGGTTACCGCTTGGGGCATGCCATACACCACACAGCTTGCTTCATCTTGCGCCCAGATATTAGCGCCAACAGACTTGAGCATACGAGCGCCTTCACGACCGTCAGCACCCATGCCAGTGAGTACCACCGCTAATACATCGCCACCGAATAACTTAGATGCTGATGCAAAGGTGATATCAACACTGGGCTTATAGTTCATCTCTGGTTTACCTGCGAGCACTTTAATACGCCCAAAACTACCACTGCGTTCAAGCATCATCTGCATGCCGCCAGGAGCTAGATACGCGCAACCCGCACGTAATTGATCGCCAGTTTGAGCCTCTTTTACTTCAATTTTGCACAAGCTATTTAAACGAGTCGCAAACGTAGGGGTAAATGCTGCTGGCATATGCTGGATCAGCAAAATCGGGTGCGGGTAATTTGCCGGCAATTGAGTTAACACTTTTTGCAGTGCAACAGGTCCGCCCGTCGAGGTACCAATAAGCAAGGCTTTATACTTCTTGCCACTTGCACGAGCCACTGCCGTTGAACGACTCGTGGGTTTATCTGTTACCTGCGGCTGTAGAGGCTTATTCGAAGCTGCAGTTCGAGTTAACGCTGACGATTGCGCCGAAGTTGTACGCGGTTTTGCCGTAGCGGTTGAGGGGCGAACAGCAGGCCTAAATAGACGACGGCGACCTAAGGTTTTAATACGCTGCTGCAGCAATGCGATTGCGTCATCTTTATTGGTGGCAATATCTTCGAATCGTTTAGGCAAAAAATCAAGAGCGCCAGCTTCCAGCGCATCTAACGTTGCTTTGGCGCCGTCATGGGTTAATGATGAAAACATCAAAATTGGCACTGGACTGCTGGCCATTATTTGCTTAACCGCAGTGATCCCGTCCATCACTGGCATCTCTATATCCATGGTTATCACTTGCGGCTTAAGCTCTGCCGCGAGTTTAACGGCTTCAGCACCATTAACCGCAGTACCAACCACTTCTAACTCTGGATCTTGACTGACAATCTCACTTACACGTCGCCGAAAAAAACTTGAATCGTCGACAACTAGTACTTTAATGCCCATTTAAATTCCTATAACGCATGGGGTTCCTGCATTCACACAACGCAAAAAGGACAAGTCGAAAATTAATTTTCTTGTTGTCCCTTAAATAAGACGTTAGCCTTTATTGCGAGCGTAATGCTTTAGTAGTCCTGGAACGTCCAAAATCAGCGCGATACCACCGTCGGAGGTAATAGTAGCCCCAGCCATTCCCGGCGTACCATGTAACAAGGTGCCTAGTGGTTTAATCACCACCTCTTCCTGTCCAATAAGTGAATCAACAACAAACCCTATCTGCATCGTGCCTAGTTGCACAATAACCACGTGTCCATGCTGTCTATCTCCATGGATTGCGCCAGTTTGTGTTCGAGTGAGCCAACTTTCTAAATAAAACAGTGGTACGGCTTTATCACGAACAATAACGGTCAGTTGACCATCTACCACATTGGTTTTAGTTAGATCTAAGTGGAATATCTCGTTCACGCTAGACAGAGGCAGTGCGAATACTTGCTCAGCCACTTCCACCATTAACGTTGGCATGATAGCCAGTGTTAATGGCACTTTAATCTCTAGACGTGTGCCCTTGCCTTTAAGCGAATCAATAAAGATGGTGCCGTTTAGCTGAGTAATCCGTGTTTTAACCACGTCCATTCCTACGCCACGACCTGAAATATCAGATATTTCGACCTTGGTTGAAAAGCCTGGTGCAAAAATCAGATTATAAGCTTCTTCATCTGTCATGCGGGCTGCAGCATCTTCGTCAAGTACACCGCGATCTATCGCGATATTCTTAAGCCTTTCGGGATCCATTCCAGCGCCATCATCCTCAATTTTTAGTAGGATATGATCGCCTTCTTGGCTCGCCGACAGAGTAATCGTTCCGCTACGCGCTTTTCCGTTAGCTTCACGGTCATCAGGCATCTCAATACCATGATCGACTGAGTTTCTCACCAAATGCACCAGTGGATCGGCTAACGCTTCGACTAAGTTCTTATCGAGGTCGGTATCTTCACCTACCATAACAAGATCAATCTCTTTATTGAGACTACGAGCTAAATCTCTAACAACACGCGGGAAGCGGCCAAACACTTTCTTAATTGGCTGCATACGTGTTTTCATGACTGCGCCTTGAAGATCCGCTGTCACTAAGTCTAAATTTGCTAAAGCCTTTGACATCTCTTCGTCATCACGTGAGATCCCAAGGCTCAACAAACGATTACGGACTAATACCAGCTCACCAACCATATTCATGATCTGGTCAAGTCTTGAGG
Organism: Shewanella sp. c952; assembly: GCF_019654975.1. Taxonomy (GTDB): domain Bacteria; phylum Pseudomonadota; class Gammaproteobacteria; order Enterobacterales; family Shewanellaceae; genus Shewanella. The sequence continues at coordinate 71,148 of NZ_BPEW01000017.1, read as the reverse complement.
TATCAACACGTACCGTGGTTTCAGCTTGTGGCATATTATTGCCAGCAGCTTTCGGTGCAGCTTTTACCACAGGCTTTGCTTCCGCTTTTACCTCAGTCTTAGCAACTGGAGCAGTAACGGCTTTTTGCTGTGAAGTGGTTATAGCTTGAACCACTGGAGCTTGTGCAGCTGGTGTTGTCACAGCTGGCGCTGGTTTTTCGACCGCAGCAGGAGCGGTTCCAGAACCATGTAGTTCATCCAGCAAACGCTCAAACTCATCATCGGTTATTTCATCGGAGTCAACAACATGTGTTGCCTCTTCGGCAGCAGGCACGTCTGGTGCCTTAAACTGACCCGAACCATGCAGTTCATCGAGTAACGATTCAAACTCATCATCGGTAATGTCATCAGAGCTTTGTGCAGCATCAACATTGCCTGCTGGAGCATCCACACCAGGGCCGTTGCCGCTGCCGTGCAATGCGTCGAGTAATGCTTCAAATTCTGCGTCGTTGATGTCATCGATACTGCCGCCAGCTGTCATATCACCAGCTTGTGGAGCCGCGGCTTCTACAACAACCTCTTCAACTGTTGGCTCTTCAACTACTGTCACGCTTTCGACTGTGGCTGCGCTCGCTTGAGTATCAACCAGCTCTGAAGGCAGTAATTGTCCAGCGCTCAAGGTTTTTAGCTGTGCTAACAAATTGGAGTCGGCTGGAGATTGAGGCTGGCCTGCTTGAGTTTCTGCAAACATTGAGTTAATCGCATCCACTGCCTGTAGGATAACATCCATAAGGTTAGCGCTAACTTGTCGTTTGCCTGTGCGTAGTAGATCGAAGGTATTTTCTGCTTCGTGGCAGACATCGACCATTGGCGTCAAGCTGAGGAAACCAGCACCACCTTTTACGGTGTGAAAGCCTCTAAAAATGGCGTTAAGCAGATCGGTATCGTCAGGATTATTTTCTAACGTGACCAGTTGTTCCTGTAGAAGCTCTAAAATTTCACCAGCTTCGATCAAAAAGTCCTGCAGTATCTCTTCATCAACATCAAAGGACATAATTTTGACTCCCTTAAAAACCTAAACTCGAAAGCAGATCGTCAACTTCATCTTGACCCGTCACGACATCCTGACGTTTTTCTGCGTTCATAATAGGACCTTCGGCTTCAACATCTAGCAATGGTGCGCTTTCAGCAGCAGTTGCTGGTTGCTCACCAAAGACGGTCAACATCGATACTAAGCTGTTCTCAACTTCTCTGACGAGATCAATCACTCGGCGGATCATTTGTCCAGTTAGATCTTGAAAATCTTGTGCTAGCAATATCTGATTAAGAAGTTCTCTTACTCGGTTTGCATCCGATTCGCTTCTTTCTACAAATTGCTGAATATCATGGCATAGCACTTTGAATTCATTAAGTGGCAATTCACGACGCATGAGTTTATCCCATGCTGGTTTGACCGCTTGAATATTACTGCTTAATGCATTCGCTAAAGGTAAACACTCTTCTACCGCATCCATGGTCTTATTCGCTGCTTGCTCCGTCATATCAATAACGTAAGTTAAGCGCTCTTTCGCGTCAGGGATTTCGGTGTTTGCAAGTTCAATCAAGCGGTTATCCACTTGAAAGTCGACAATTGCACTGTGGAGTTGGCGGGTTAAACGGCCAACTTCATCGAAGAGTTCTTTCTGGATCGGTGAGGCTATGTCTCTCACCAATTCATCGGCTTTGGCTTGCTCGCCATCGCGAAGTAACGCGACGAGGCTCTCAGCTTGCTCGAGAGTAATGAGCCCTGAAGTATGTTGCTGCATTGCTCATCCTTGCTTAACCGAGTCGCTCGAAAATTTTATCTAACTTTTCTTTAAGCGTTGCTGCGGTAAAAGGTTTAACTACGTACCCGTTCACACCAGCTTGAGCGGCTGCAATAATTTGCTCCCGCTTAGCTTCGGCCGTCACCATCAGAACTGGTAAGTGCTTTAGCTCATCGTCGGCACGTATCGCCTTTAAGAGATCAATGCCTTGCATTCCTGGCATGTTCCAGTCGGTTACGACAAAATCAAAATCGCCCTTCTGCAACATAGGTAAGGCTGTTGAACCGTCATCTGCTTCTTGAGTGTTGTTGAACCCCAAGTCTCGCAACAAGTTCTTGATGATACGTCTCATTGTTGAAAAGTCATCAACAACAAGAATCTTCATATTCTTGTCCAAGGTTTCCTCCGCGGAACTTATTTTTAGTGTTTGTTTATTGTTATGTTTGCGTCCAGTGCTTGAGTTTACCTTTGAGTCTTAGCATCGCCTGACTATGGATCTGGCTAACTCTAGACTCACTGACCTCAAGAATGGCCCCAATCTCTTTTAAATTTAATGCTTCATCGTAATACAGTGACAATACCAGAGCATCACGTTCTGGTAATAGTTTTATCGCTGCCACTAACGCTGAATGAAATTCAACTTCAGCCAGCGACTCATAAGCCACGTCATCATGATTATCTTCGTGGTTTACCACATCAACTGCGACACCTAAATCTTCAATGCCAACAATTTTGCCCACTGAGACATCATTTAGAATGCTGTAATACTCATCGAGCGACATCTCTAATCGCTCTGCAATCTCTGGATCTCGTGCATCACGACCAAGCTCTTGCCCTAGCTCATCAATCACTTGCGCAACACGACGCTGATTGCGATGCACCGATCGCGGAACCCAATCACCGCGTCTTATTTCATCTAACATAGAGCCACGAATTCGAATACCGGCGAAGGTTTCAAATTTCGCGCCTTTACTGCCATCAAACTTTGATGATGCCTCTAACAGCCCCATCATACCCGCTTGCAGCAAATCATCTAACTGCACTGACGCCGGTAAACGCGCCAATAAATGATGGGCAATTCTTTTTACTAACGGTGCATACTGTTCAACGATAGAGGTCTTATTATCTAAACTAGTATACGCGGCCGCTTTATTCACCTGATTTATCCTCTTTATAATCAGGACGTTGGACCAATCGTTCTACAAAGAACTCCAAGTGTCCACCAGGTTGAGAAGGTATCGGCCAACTCATTATCTTGTTCGCAAGCCCGTGGTAAGCAATCGCAGCGGGAGACTTAGGGAACGCCTCAACAATCAGCTTTTGCTTTCTTACTGACTTACGTAAATTCTCATCGAAAGGCACTGTAGCTACCAGTTCAAGCGCAACATCTAAAAATCTATCCGTCACTTTACTTAACTTGGCAAACAACTCCATCCCTTCGCGTAAACTGCGCACCATGTTAGCAACAATCTTAAAACGGAACACACCGTGTTCTCGGCTCAAAATTTTAATCAGTGCATAAGCATCGGTTATCGATGTTGGTTCATCACAAACAACGATTAATACATCTTGTGATGCCCGAGAGAAACTAAGCACCATGTCTGAGATCCCCGCTGCAGTATCAACGATTAAAATATCAAACTGGGTTCTCATTTCACTAAATGCGCGGATTAAACCTGCATGTTGAGCTTGAGTCAATTCAACCATTGACTGGCTACCTGAGGTTGCCGGAATGATCCCAATGCCCTTTGGTCCTCTTAAGATGACATCATCTAATTCGGCATCTCCGGACAAAACATGAGATAAATTTTTCTCAGCACGTAAACCTAACATCACATCGACGTTCGCTAAACCCAAATCGGCGTCTAAAACGAGCACGCGTTTGCCCTTTTCAGCTAACGCTACGGCGGTGTTAATTGACACGCTGGTTTTACCAACGCCACCTTTACCACCAGACACGGCGATAACTTTTACTTTCTCATTATTTGGCTGATTCATCATACGTAAACCACTTGCTTGATCGGGAGTCATGTTTTTACTCAAATGCATGGGTCATTTCTCGTGACCGCTCGCTGTTCTGTAATGGTTCTAATTCTTGGTTATCTAACACGGCTAATGCTCGATTGGCTAAAGCTAACGTGTCAGCCACTTGCATATCTTCAGGAACACGTTGTCCATCAGTCACATAACTCAAAGGTAACCCACTTTGGATCAGTACACTTAGCGCTGGCGCCAATGACACTGATTCATCTAACTTAGTCAGTACCGCGCCAGAAAGCGGGATACGGGTAAACTGTTTTACGGCGTCTTCAAGTACTCGACGCTGGCCTGTTGCAGACATTACCAGATAACTACGAATAGGTATTCTGCTATTTGCAGTTAAATTATCGAGTTGCTGGAATAGACGTAAATCTCTCTGGCCCATACCTGCCGTATCAATCAAAACTAACTTACGGTTTCTAAACTGATACAAAATCTGTTCTAACTCATTAAAATCATGAGCCTGCTTAACTGGGCATCCCATTATTTTGCCATAAGTTGCCAATTGCTCAAAGGCTCCAATGCGATAATGATCCGTTGTAATCAACGCAACTTGATCTGAACCATGATGCGCGGCAAATCTAGCGGCTAATTTGGCAACAGTCGTGGTTTTACCAACACCTGTTGGCCCCACAAATGCTACCACACCACCTTGACGAACAATGTCGTCGCCTTGGTTGTCTAGCATATTGGCTAAACTGCGCGGCAATGAAGCAACTAATTCTGCTGGTGAATAGTGTTCACTCAAATTTGACAGCTTTTTGGCGACGGCCGGTGAAAACTCAGCTTCTAGTAGCTTGCTCTCTAGCATCGCGCCAACGGGATCCGTGCGCTTCTTCTGCTCAGACATTAAGGTGCTGACTTGATGAGTCAATAAGCTACGAATTGACGCTAGCTCCTCTTTCATCGCATCCATTTCTGCGCTGCTATTTTGTTTCTGTGGTGCAAAGCTGTCCGGCGCTCTATTCGGAGTAAATTCGGCCTTTGCAGGCTCTTTCGATTTAGCAACTTGTGCCTGTAAACCTTTAGCCCACTCAGGCATATCGAGCTCTTCGCTACGCGTGGCTGAGGTGTGCTGGTTTACTCTGCTTTGTTGACGTTCAAGCAACGCTTGCAGCGAATCTGGCGCTGGCGTTGGTTTAGCGCGAGACTCTGACTTTACATTCGCTCGCGACCCTAATGTCACTTTTTCATCGCTAAGGTCAGTAAAGGCCGCTGGAGACGGCGCCGCTGCCGCAATTTGAGGCTTAGGATCGTCATAGTCCACTGCCGCGACGATCTCTATTCCGCCAGTGACTTTTTTATTCGACATGATGACAGCATCTGAACCCAAAGTTTCTTTAACTTGAGCTAGGGCCGAGCGCATATCTTTTGCTAAAAACCTTTTAATCTTCAATTATTCGCCCTCTACTGTCCAACAGCGGATACGATGCGTATCTGTTTCTCATCAGGTACCTCTTGATAGGAGATCACCCTCAGATTTGGAATCGTATGCTTAACAAATCTAGATAATGTTGAACGTAGCATGCCTGATGTTAATAAAATTGCTGGTTGACCGACCATTTCTTGGCGCTGTGTGGCATCAACCAGTGACTTCTGCATACGCTCTGCAAGGCTTGGCTCAATATTAGGGCCGTCACCTCCAGTTGCTTGCATAGACTGATGCAACATCTGTTCCAACTCTGGCGCCAAAGTAATGACAGGGATCTCAAGTTCAGGTCCGCTGATCTCTTGTACAATCATTCTCTTCAAGGCTATACGCACTGCAGCTGTGAGTACTTCAGTATCAGCACTCTTTGGTCCGTACTCTAACAATGTCTGCACTATGGTCTTCATATCGCGAATCGATACGCCTTCATTAAGCAGGTTCTGCATCACCTTCACCACTGTGCCTAGTGGCATAACATCTGGAATGAAGCCATCAACCAATTTAGGTGAGTTCTTCGCCAGCATATCTAATAGCTGCTGCACCTCTTCATAACCGAGCAACTTAGACGCATTGTTGGTCAATAGCTGGCTGATGTGAGTGGCCACTACCGTTGCAGAGTCTACAACAGTGTAACCTAGAGTCTGAGCATGCTCTCTGAGCTCCGGAGCTATCCATACCGCTTCTAAACCAAAGGCTGGATCTGTCGTTTCGATCCCTTCTAACTTACCAAATACTTGGCCAGGATTAATCGCAAGTTCGCAATCATGGCGAATTTCACCTTCACCAGAGGAAACCCCCATTAGGGAGATCCTATATGCATTGGGCGATAAGTCTAAATTGTCACGAATATGCACTGCTGGCACCAAAAAACCAAGTTCTTGAGATAACTTCTTACGCACCCCTTTAATTCTGCCGAGCAGCTCGCCGCCTTGACCTTTATCAACTAATGGGATCAAGCGATAACCCACTTCAAGACCAATAGTGTCAACATGTTGAACATCGTCCCAACTGAGCTCTTTAGGCTGGGCATCACGTTTTTCAACCGGCCCTGATTTAGCAAGTTCGACTGCTCGCTCTCTGTCTGTCTCTTTCTTTTTATTGATAAAGTAAGCAGAAGCGCCTGCTATAAGGGCAAGCGATATGAATACGAAGTGAGGCATGCCAGGTACGATGCCCATCACAAACATAACAGCGGCAGCGATGGCGAGAGCCTTGGGGCTGTCAAACATCTGACTCATCATCATTTCGCCCATATCGCCAGATTCATTTTGACGAGTCACCATTAAGGCTGCTGCGATTGATAATAGAAGACCGGGTATTTGCGCAACAAGACCATCACCAATGGTCAGTAGCGTGTAAATCTCAATAGCATCGGAAAAACTAAGCCCATGCTGAGCCATACCAATGACGAAACCGCCAAGAATGTTAATCACCAAGATTAATATCCCTGCAATTGCATCACCTTTTACAAATTTCGACGCACCATCCATCGCACCGTAAAAATCAGCTTCACGGGTCACTTCCGCACGTCTTGCACGGGCTTCCTCTTGACTAAGCAATCCAGCATTCAAATCCGCATCAATTGCCATCTGTTTACCAGGCATTGCATCAAGGGTAAAGCGAGCACTCACTTCTGAAATACGCCCTGCACCTTTGGTGACTACTGCGAAGTTAATGATAATCAAGATTAAAAATACGACTAGACCGACAGCGTAATTACCACCAATGACTACTGAGCCAAAAGCTTCAATCACTTTACCAGCAGCATCTCCGCCGTTGTGACCTTCGAGCAATACCACGCGAGTGGAGGCAACGTTTAGTGCTAGTCGCAGCAATGTGGCAACTAATAAAACACTGGGAAAGGCGGCAAAATCTAACGGACGGTCGCTGTAGATAGCAACGAGTAGGACGACTAATGCTAGGGCGATATTGAATGCAAACAGAATATCCAGCAGAAAGGCAGGCATGGGCAAAATGATCATAGCCAATGCGGCTAAAACCAATAAAGGGGTACCCACTCCTTTAAAATGTGCGGGCTTTAATTGTTTTAATTGCCCAAGTCTTGCGTTAAATTCCATTCACCCTAAGTCCAATCTTTGACGCCTATTGGCTGTACTGCAAATTTAGTACCAAAAGTTGTATTAATACCAATTGCATTAAGTATTTGACCAGTTCAGAGCCCCTCAGTCTTTTCAATTCAAAGCGCATTGGTAAAGAAATGGTTATTCCCTTTTAAGCCAATGCAAAGCAGAAGTGGAAAGACTGAGCGGCTCACGTAGTGCGGGTTTCAAAACACTGTATGCTTCGCTATGAGATTTGGATATAGAATAACTATTAGCTCAAATCCCACTACTTGCCTACAGCGTTTTGAATTCCCGCTGAATGGTCAAACTTTTAATGCAATTGGTATAAAACATTAGCCAGTAACAAAACCAACAGAGACGACCTGCTCTCATTGTAGAGCGTGGACACTATAACCTGAAAAGAATGGCCAAAGAATGAAAAGCCAAGTAAGTGCTTATTTATTATGCACTTCAAGCTTTAAAATGAGACTTCAATACTAGGCTATGTACTTAGGCCTTTAATATTATGTCTACTTTGGGATTGTTGATCTTTCATGGTTATTTTTTCCGCAGTTTATTGGCTATTTTAACAAGGCAGAGGTTATGCGGTTTAGTCATTCTCCACAAATAACCTGTAACACAGTAAAAGTAGCCAAGCAGCGCGGGCATTTGGATTCGTTTCAATGCTTTTATTCTTTTATGACTAGAATCCGTACGCGCTTTTCACTTAGCTCGCTAAGCACCATCGCTTAAGCCTTGCCCTAAAAGCATTATTCCTTACGGTAAAGAATCGAATAAAAACTAAACTCTAAAGATCAACAGCCCCTAGTGTTTTAGCTCATCAGGAATCGGTTGTTTTGTTGGAATAGCATTGGGGCGGCGGCCTTTACCTTTTTGGTACTGACGCAATTGAAATACATAGGCAAGCACTTGTGCTACCGCAGTAAAAAGCCCTTCTGGGATCTCTTGATCTATTTTGGTGGTATGGTAAATAGCACGGGCTAAAGGCGGCGCAGTTACAATAGCCACATCATGTTCTCGGGCAATTTCACGGATTTTAAAGGCCACTTCATCCACCCCTTTAGCAACGACAAACGGTGCGGTTGATTTAGCAGCATCATATTTTACCGCTACCGCGTAATGCTCAGGGTTAACCACTATGACATCAGCATTAGGCACTTCGCCCATCATTCGCCTTTGTGCCATCTCTTGTTGTAGCTGACGAATACGTCCCTTAACTTCGGGCTTACCTTCGGTATCTTTGTACTCATCTTTAACTTCTTGCTTGGTCATCTTTAACTGTTTGGCGTGATGCCAAATTTGGTAAGGTACATCGATAGCAACAATAATAAACGTCGATGCACACAGTAAGATGAAAATCCAAGAAACTAGATCTAATGCATGATAAATATTGCCGGGAAGATGATCTTGCGACAACATCAAAATATCATTCAGGTAAATATTGAGTACCAGATAAGCAGTAATTGCCACCACTGAAAATTTAGCAATACCTTTTGTGAGCTCAACCACGGCTTGAACGCCAAACATACGCTTCAAACCAGCAACTGGACTCATCTTACTCGGTTTGGGCATACAGGCTTTGGCCGAAAAAGACATTCCCCCCAGCGCGACGTTACCAGCAAATGCGATCAGTGCAAGCAATAAGATAAAACCTAACAACGGCGCAGCTAATTCATTGCCCACCATGCTCCAAATGTTCATCATCTGCCGCGTGTCGAAGATCTCTTCACGGGTTAATGTAAATAGGTTAGTCATAATGGTGTGCATTGCTTTAGCAATGCTTGGTCCGGTCATAACAAGCCCAACTGAAGCGGCAATAAGAACTGCAGAAGTCCCTAAATCTTTGGAGCGTGCAACCTGCCCTTTATCTTTGGCCTGTTGCAACTTTCTGGAGGTTGCTTCCTCTGTTTTTTCTTGGCTACTGTCATTTTCAGCCATGACAGTCCTCCATAATAAGTGGAGGTAACACTATGATAAAAGACGTTAGTAATGTCATAGGTTAAGCCCACCATCTAAACTGCACTGCAGTTCAAGGACATTACACAGCAGAATTTGCACCTCACGCCACACTTCATCAAAGTGAGCCATGATTGGGGTCAATGTCAGCCATAGAATAAACAAACCACTGACCATGGTTACAGGAAAACCAATCGAGAAAATATTCAACTGCGGTGAGGCGCGCGTCATAACCCCAAAAGAAAGGTTAATAGTTAAAAGAGCCACAATAGCTGACAGTGACATGGTCAGCGCAGCGCCAAACATATAACCGACAAATTCGGTAAACATACGATAACTTGCGAGGCTTAGACCTTCCATTGATACTGGAATTGAATCAAAACTGGCAACCACCATTTTAATCAGTATTAGATGCCCATCTACGGCCAAAAAAATCATCGTTGTTAGCAAAAGAAAGAAGTTAGCGACGACTGGTGTTTGTTGTCCAGAACCAGGGTCTATCATTGAAGCAAAGCCCAGACTGGTCTGCATACCGATGATTTGTCCAGTTAACACAAACGTCTGCATTAACAGCAGGGTTGAAAACCCCATGGAAACGCCGATGATGATCTGCTGAAAAGTAACAAACACGGCGCTCAAGGAAAATAGCTCAATATCTGGCATTGGCGGTAGCACGGGCACTACTGCAGCAGTGACGGTCAGGGATAACAATAGTCTAACTCGCGATGGAGTGGTATTAGCACCAAATACCGCCATCACCATAAACATGCTAGAGATCCTTGTTAATGGCCACATGTAGCCAGCAATCCCACCCATTATAGTATCAAGTAAGATATTCATAATTTACAGCACAGCGCTTGAATGCTGACGATGTAACACAGGGGGTTCAAACAGTTGCAATAGCATGATTAACCGATAACCTGCGGGATCATATTCACCATTTGTAGAAAAAATTCCATCATCGTTTGTACAAGCAGATGTCCCATCAACATTAAACCTAATAAGGTTGTTAGCAGACGAGGTAGAAAACTCAATGTTTGTTCATTAATCGAAGTCGCAGCCTGAAATACCGCAACAATTAAGCCGACGATGAGTCCAGGCACAATGATCATCGAAACAATAGTGACAATAACCGCTAAGGCTTCTCGAAAAATATCAATCAGTGCTTCAGGAGTCATAAGCTACCTACAACCCAAAACTGTTAGCTAGTGTGCCCATCACTAGGCTCCAACCATCAACGAGCACAAACAGCATGATCTTAAACGGCAAAGAGACAATCATAGGCGATAACATCATCATACCCATAGCCATCAAGATACTGGCGACCACTAAATCTAATACCAAAAATGGTACGAATAGCATAAAGCCGATCTGAAATGCCGTCTTGAGTTCACTGGTGATAAAGGCCGGAATAATCACACTCATCGGCGCATCTTCTGGCTCATTGATATTTTGGTAACCCGAAATCTCGATAAAGGTATCTAAATCGGTTAAACGAGTCTGCGACAACATGAAATCTTTCAGCGGCCCCTTACCTGTATTAAAGGCATCCTGAAGCGGCATTCCCTGCTCAATATAGGGTTTAACCGCCTGATCATATATCTTATCGAATACCGGAGACATAATAAAAAATGTCATGAACATGCTGATACCGATTAAGATTTGATTAGAGGGTGCTTGCTGTAATCCGATTGCTTGGCGCAAAATCGACAAAACCACAATAATACGAGTAAACGAGGTCAACATAATGACAGCGGCAGGGATAAAGCTCAGCGCGGTCATCAGCAGTAAAATCTGCATGGTTACCGAATACTGCGTAGAACCATCAGCCCCCGTAGAGACAGTTACAGCTGGCAAAATTCCTGTTTCAGCTAACACTGTAGGGGATATTAGTGACAGCGCGAGGCCACCAAATAACACAATCCATTTTATCATTGGGATGACTTCGCTTGACGTAAACGACTCGCAAAGGAGTCAGTGGAGATCTCAACGGGTTCGCTAAGCTTATCAACCAAATTAACTTGATGCGGGGTAACCCCAAGTAAATACTGTTGGCCGTCAACCTCTACCAGTACCAGCTTCTCTTTTTGACCTAGAGGCGTAACAGCAAGTGTTTTCAACACTCCTTGGCTGCTGGGTACCAAATTAAGTCGCTTCACCATATAAGCAAGAGCAAAAATTAATAGCAGGACAACAATCAGTCCCCCTACCATACTGGCAAGTGTGGCAACACTTGAAGGCGCCGCTGATTTATCTGCGGCAGCAGCAACCGTGCCAAGACTAGCTAATGCAAGCTGAAAACTCATTGCTAATCCCTTTATTTAAGCTTTTTAATACGCTCAGTCTGGCTGATAACGTCGGTTAAACGAATACCGAATTTGTCGTTAACAACAACCACTTCACCATGGGCGATTAGTGTGCCATTAACCATTACATCGAGTGGTTCACCTGCAACACGGTCTAACTCAACAACTGAGCCCTGGTTTAGTTGCAGCAGATTACGGATATTAATAAAGCTGCGACCCACTTCCATTGAAATGGTGACAGGAATATCCATAATCGCATCAAGTTTTGATGCTTCCTCTTCGCTTAGCGGAGCGGCATCGCTGCTAAATTCGTCTAGTTCTACAGCTTGTGCTTCTTCAATTGCTTGCTCTGCCATTGCTGCAGCCCAGTCATCGCCTGTATCTGTACTCATTTACTTATCACCTTATATATCAGAGCGTTCGCGTGGCTTACCTTTATGGGTAACCAACTGCAGTTCCGACTTAACCGTTTCTGGCCTTTGTATTTGTTCACAAATCTTTAATGCAAGATTCTCTTTAGTTTTCCCCATCTTACAACGATAAGTGGGAAGATCTTCAACTTTCAAAATAATGTGTTCAGGCAACTCAACAGGGATCACATCCCCAGCCTTAAATTCAAGCACATCACGTAATGTCACCTGATGTTCTACAACGGTAGCGTCGATACCAACATCAACATCCATGATCTCGTCTCGCAGTGCCTGTGACCAACGCATATCAGTATCTTGAGTATCACTTTGCACACCCGCATCGAGCAACTCTCGAATAGGTTCAATCATCGAATACGGCATAGTAATATGGAAATCTCCACCGCCACCATCGACTTCAATATGGAATGAACTCACGACCACCACTTCGGTTGGGCTGACAATATTCGCCATTGCTGGGTTTACTTCTGAGTCAAGATAATCAAACTCAACATCCATCACCGGCGCCCAAGCTTCTTTATAATCTTCAAAGATAATTTTAAGCAGCAGTTGCACAATTCTGCGTTCAGTGGGAGTAAATTCTCGTCCCTCAATCTTTGCGTGGAAACGTCCATCACCACCAAAGAAGTTATCTACAAGGATAAAAACTAGCCTTGCTTCCATGGTGATAAGCGCAGTCCCTTTTAACGGACTAAAACGCACCATGTTTAAGCTTGTCGGTACAAAAAGAGTGTGAACATACTCACCGAACTTGAGCATTTGTACGCCGTTAATTGACACTTCAGCCGCACGGCGCATCATGTTAAACATGCTAATTCGCAGGTGGCGAGCAAAACGCTCGTTAACAATCTCCAGCGTTGGCATTCGGCCACGCACAATACGGTCTTGCGAAGAGAAATCATAAGAACGAGCATCAAGCTCACCGTCCTCAATCATGTCCTCTTCGACATCATCTACACCGTGTAGTAGCGCATCAATTTCGTCTTGGCTTAATAAATCACTCACGATATTGCCTTTGCCTATATAAAAACGTTTGGTTTACAAAAAGAGCTGTGCAAATTTACTGCATCACAAAGCCGGTAAATAATACTTTTTCAACGACTTTACGCCCAATAATCGGTTGCAGAGTATTTTGTACATTGAGCAATGCCAAAAGTCGCAGTTCATCTTTGCCAGCTAAAGTACTGAGTTTTTGCACATCCGCACCGCTAAAAGTAGTCAATAACGCATCTTCAATTAATGGGATATGTTTTTTAATCAATACATCATCATCTTTTCCACGCACCATCAGCTGTACTTTAATCTCGACAAGTCGAGTACGGCCATTGCCCGGCAAGTTAAACAGAAACGGTCGTGGCATTGCCGCGTAAAAGGCTTCCCTTTTATCCGATAGATTCTCTTCAGCAACAACTTCCCCATTGCCCGTTTGCTCTGCTGCATCATCGCCACTTAATAGCAACCAGAGTGTTGCTGCGATAATGACGATAAGTACCGCTGCAATGCTGCCAAATAGCACTAACTTCTTCTTACTTTTAGGCTTGTCGCTGACTTCAAGCTCTAATGATTCTTCTTCTGCCATCTGCTTTCCCTAACTGGACCTCTATGCACTTGCTTAACTCGGCCAACATCACAAGTTAAGCTAAGTTTTTAACTGTGCTATAGGTTACCTGCTTATGCGTAATAATCTATACCTGAAGCAGAACTTGTTGCCTGATTTGCGCCAACAATCAGCTCTTCTGCTGAAATTTCATCCATTTCACCGTGACTATTGCCTCGGCTGTCTCTATCACCTTGGAATGATTGGTCGTTACCTCGGTCGCCTTGCGATACTTGGCCATCTGTTAATTGCATACCTTGCTCGGCCAGCATTTCACGTAATCGAGGCATTGCTTGTTCAACGAGATCTCGAGTTTGATGTTGGCTCACTTGGAATTGCACTTGAGTGGTATCACCCTGAACTTGGATCCGCACCATCATACTGCCTAACTCTGCTGGATCGAGTCTGATCTCAGCATGTTGCACGCCTTGACTAACCATCGTCATCAACTGCTGCTTCATTACCGGAGAAAAACGTTGGATCATCTCCTGCATCTGAGAGGCTTGATCAGCATGTTGTTTCAGCGCCAACTGGATCTGCTGCGGTTCAACACGGGTTAAACTCTGCTGAATTTGTAGATTATGAGCTTGCAGGCCTGATACCGTCTTAATATCTTGGGTAGAAAGCTCTTCATTACCGCTAGCAAGGTTTGCTTCCAACCCCATTTGAATCGGGGTCAACCTCACTGACAACTCTGCACCTTTAAGCTGTTCTGCCGCCATAGTATTGGCTGTATTGCTAAGTTTTCCATTACTGTTATTTTCTATATCAGCTCGCTTGGAAACCGCTTCAGCAGTGCTTGTTGCTGCCCCTGCTTGAATGGCTGCTTCTTTGCCGAGAATATCGCGGCTTTCGGCTTTAGTGTTCGGATCGATAGACCGCTGAGTTAACACATCTGCCGCAGGAATATTGCTTGTTTGTTTGGGGCCATTGTTAGTGTTGCTGTTTACTTCAGAGCCATTTGCGTTATCAACTTTATTAGCAGAGGCGTTAAGTCCATCTGCAGAATTTATGGTTGCCATACTTGGAGCCGCTGCGATGGCGTATTGCGCTAGTAGCTTACCGTCGGCATCTAAAATCTTACTTTGTGCTAGCAACGCTTCAAGCTCAGCTTCGGGCATTTCATTTAACGCTTGTTCAGAGAGGCCAGTTTGAAGGCTTAATGCTTGTAAAATCTCATCAGATAATGCGATGGATTCATCAGAGTCACTGTTGTCAGTTGCTTCGCTGCCAGCCTTCAATGTGGCAAGCTCTGCTGCTGTATCATTGTCTAACGGCAAACCTTCGCCGTCAGCGGCAATCATCGAGTCACTTTGAGCATCCACATCTGCGCTAACAGGAAAATTGTTAGCAAGATTAATTTGATCCAACACCTGATTGACATCATCACTGTTGCTTGGCTCTTGATTACTGTTTGCGTCTTTTATGTCGCTTTGTTTTTGCTCACCTGTCGTTGCAGTGGTTAATGCTGCGTTTCCATCTATTTTTTGTTGCTCAGCAGTAGCACCCTCTTTGCTGGCCTTTGCAAGAGCCGCAGAGAAATTATCACCTTCC
Organism: Shewanella sp. c952; assembly: GCF_019654975.1. Classification (GTDB taxonomy): domain Bacteria; phylum Pseudomonadota; class Gammaproteobacteria; order Enterobacterales; family Shewanellaceae; genus Shewanella. The sequence continues at coordinate 55,970 of NZ_BPEW01000017.1, read as the reverse complement.
GCGCTCAGCTCGGGCTTTGCGCTTACCGCTGTTTTTTTAGCACTGGCGGCATCGGCACTACTGAGTAAAATATTGGTCATCTGCTGCATAACTTCTCCGTCAGCGTTCCCATCAAAGCAAAAATAGATCGTTAGGTTGGGTAATTAGCGTCAAAATATCGGCTCAAGCGTCCGCTTAAATTACCTATTATCTAGTTAAAAGCAAATATGATGCCAACAAAGCGGCAGATATTGAACAGCCTGAAACCTACTGTTTTACATTTAGTGTTTTAAATCTAGCGGCGGGATTTACGGTAAAACTGCTGCGAGGCAAACTCATCAACCATTTTCTGTTCTCTGCGTTGTTCAGCAAGCTGGGCTTTCTCAGCTTTATTCGCCAATAGCAGCTCTACAGCTTTACGCTTTTGTTGTTTCTCTTGCCAATGAGTTTGTCGATGTTGTTGTTGGGTGTGTGCTTCTTGGACCGAATTGACTTGCTGCACAATGGCATCATCGACCTGACGCACGAATTGATGAAACTGATGATAGTAACTCGCGCTGATATTTTTACCTTGCTGCTGCTCCATCTGTTTCATGTAATCTAAACGATAATCTTGCAACGCCTTTAACTGGCTTTGTCTGCGCTGTAACTCTAATTGAGCGGCACGCAGTTGCAGTGATGCTTGCTCTTCGGCTTCTTGGGTTAATTTTAGTACGGTAAAAAGTGGGTCAGCTTTAGCCATTTATCTATTACTCATTGATTCTGCTCAATTCTAAACATGACACTGCGCGCCCAATTGGCTCAACATAAGCGTACTACTGTCGAAGGTAATAGCATCTTTCATGGTTTGGCGTAAAAAAGCATTCATAGCGGGTTGCAGGCGAATTGCATTATCAATTCGAGGATCACTTCCCTGCGTATAAGCGCCAATAGAGATCAGATCTTTGTTCTGCTGATAAAGCGAATAAACCTGCTTTACTCGGCGCATCGCCTCTAAGTGCTCTGTCGTTATCACCATAGGTGCGACACGACTAATCGACGCTTCGATATCTATCGCAGGATAATGGCCAGAATCAGCCAGTGAACGAGAAAGGACAATATGCCCGTCAAGGATTGCTCGTGATGCATCGGCAATAGGATCTTGTAAATCGTCGCCCTCTGTCAGTACCGTGTAAAAAGCAGTAATCGAGCCCTGTTTACCACCACCATTGCCAGCTCTTTCCACCAGTTTAGGCAGCTTGGCAAATACTGAAGGCGGATAACCTTTAGTTGCAGGTGGCTCGCCGACGGCCAACGCTATTTCGCGCTGCGCCTGAGCGTAACGGGTTAAACTATCCATCAGTAGCAGTACGCTGTAACCCATGTCGCGAAAGTACTCCGCGATTCGTGTCGATGTTTCACAGGCGCGCAGTCGCATCAATGGCGAGGTATCTGCCGGCGCGGCAACAACGACTGAGCGTGCACGGCCTTCAGGGCCTAAAATCTCTTCAATGAATTCTTTGACTTCGCGGCCACGCTCTCCGACCAGCCCCACTACAATGATGTCGGCGGTAGTGCCTCTGGTCATCATGCCTAACAGCACACTTTTACCAACACCAGAACCTGCAAATAGCCCCATTCGCTGACCTTTACCTACGGTCAACATTGAGTTAATCGCACGCACACCTACATCAAGCGGTTCGCTAATGGCACGTCTTGCTAAAGGGTTTATTGCAGGAGCATGAGTCGGGGCTTTTTGGTCTGTTTGCAGGTTACCTAAGCCATCAATCGGCAGGCCACTACCATCAAGCACTCGACCTAATAATGCCAATCCAACGCTTAAACCTGACTGCTGTCCAAGTGGAGTCACTTTAGCACCAGGTAACACGCCACTTAACTCTTCAATCGGCATTAAATAAAGCAGGTCATCATCAAAACCAATCACTTCTGCGACAAGCTCACCAGACATGGTTTCTATCGAGCAAAGGCTGCCAACTGAAGCACGGCAACCGGTGGCTTCTAGCGTTAAACCCACCACACGAACTAGCTGTCCGCTGGCTTCGGCCACAAAAGGATTCACCTTACTATGGTGCTGCGCAAGTTTACTGCGCAGTCGGTGTTGGCGTGTTGGCATGTTCACCTTCGGCGACTGGGACGGGTTCTTGAGCTTGCTGTTCTTGTTGTGTCTCTATTGCTTGAGTCGAATTAGGCTCTTGCTCGTCAATAGCCACTTGTTTACTCGCTCGTTCACTAAGCAACGTTTGCTGTTGCTGCTCTTTTTTCTGCAATAGATCTTGCTGACTTTTTTCTAACTCAAAAAAGACGTGTTGAATACGGGTATCGACTGTCATATCTATATGGCTGCGCCCGCTGCTGATAATGCAATCACCTGGGGATAAGCTTGGATCGGCTTCAATATCCCAGCGATTTTTTTCTAACTGCGCAGTGCTATAGAGGCCTGAAATCAATGTTTCATCGGCTGGTGTCACTCTGATATTGACTTTTTGCTCTTTAATCGGCAGCGAATCAACACCTTGGCGCAGCGCACTTAATATATGTTCAGGGTGTGTTCTAAGCTCATGGCCGATAACGGCCTTTGCAAGACTCATAGAGGTAGATAGCAACTCTTTCTCAATTTCGGTATCGAGTATGCTCAACGGTTTCTCGAATTGCTCAAGTAATGCCTCAAAACGTTGTAACATCTCCGCAGCAGCTTGGAGACCAGCCTCATGCCCCTGCTCTTTTCCTTGTTCAAAACCTTCGCTATGACCCTGTTCTAACCCTGCCAAACGGCCTTTTTCAAGCCCTTCAGCATGACCGGCCTCTTGCCCTTGAACAAAACCTTCTCGTTCAGCATCGGCGCGGATATCTTCAATCTCGGTCAATGTCGGCGGTAAAATGGCTTCGGCTTCACCATCGTCTTCAATGTCAATAGTAGAGCCATGTCGACCAAACATATTCAATGATGAAGTATCTACTGCTTGGCTAATATCAGGCAGATCCCAGTGACCAAATTCATCGGTGGTATTAACCGTCGCCCCTTTGGGCTCTTTTGGGTCATTCATTATAAGAACTCTTCACCACTGCCACCACCAAGCATCAGCTCACCGCTTTCACTTAGACGACGTGCAATCGATAAGATCTCTTTTTGTGCCACTTCAACTTCACTGATCCTAATCGGCCCCATCGCTTCTAAGTCATCTCGGAGCAATTCTGCTGCGCGTTTAGACATGTTACCAAGGAGCTTCTCTTTGAGTTGATCATCAGTGCCTTTTAGTGCCTTCATCAGTACATCTTGCTGCACTTCTCTAAGCAGCACTTGAATGCCCATGTCATCGACATCACTTAAGTTCTCAAACACGAACATAAGGTCTTGGATCTGTTGCGCCATCTCTTCATCAGACTCTCGCATCGTTTCCATAAGATGGCTTTCGACGCCCGTATCAAGATAGTTCATGATATTTGCTGCCGCTTTAAGACCACCCATCTTAGCCGCTTGTGCGCCGCCTTGACCGGCAAACTGTTTCTCCATGATATCGTTTAGCTCTTGCAGTGCTGCAGGCTGCACTTCCTCAAGGTTAGCGATTCGCATCATGAGATCTAAGCGTGTATTTTCAGGGAATTGAGCAAATATTTCTGCGGCTTGATCCGGCTCCAAATATGACAAAACAATGGTTTGGATCTGCGGATGTTCGTTTTGAATGATAGTCGCTACTTGGCGTGCATCCATCCACTTAAGGGAGTCGAGGCCTTTGGCGCCACTACCCATAATGATCTGTTCAATCAGGTTGCCCGCTTTATCTTCACCTAGCGCAGCAGTCAATGCCTTACGAACGAATTCTTCACTGTTGAAACCGATAGAAGAGTATTTTTGAATATCGTCCAAAAACAGCTTATGCACTCCGATGACCTTTTCTTGGCCAAAATCCTGCATTGCCGCCATCGCCATGCCGACCTTCTGCACCTGTTTGGGCTCTAGGTGTTTCAATATAGAAGCAGCATCACTTTCACTGAGGCTCAACAACAATATGGCTGTTTTTTCAATACCATTTAAATCTTCTGGCTTAAACCCTGGTGCAGGTGCTACTGCTTGCCCCTCTAAGGGAGTATTATTTGTCATCTTCAATTAACCAATTTTTCACGACTTGAGTCGATAGTTCAGGTTCATTCGCGACAATCGCGCGGATGGCTTTAATCATGTCATCGTCTTTATGCAAGTCAGGAATTAGAATCGAGCCGTCATCAGCATAGCTGTATTCAGCTTCTGGGCGCTCTAACATGCCTAATGTATCAGCAGCATATTGGTCTTCTATCTCAGCCAGTTCATCACCCATCTTTGGCTCTTCTGGCAGTTTAGCGCTATCTGGATAGACAATACGCTTTAGCATTGGGCTGATGATAAACATTACTATCGCTAGTGCGACTAAGGTACCTAAGCCTAATTTTACTGCACGCCAAAACCAAGGTTGTTCCCACATTTCTGGTGCTGGCGCGTCTTCTATTAACTGATCCATAAACGGTACTGTGACAACTTCAATCATGTCACCGCGTTGAGTGTTAAAACCAACGGCACCTTCGAGTAAACGACGAATGTTTGCCAACTCTTGCTCAGTGCGAGGGACCCGCGTGACGCTACCATCTTCAGCAGCAGGCGCATTTTTAAAATCGACCGCAACAGAGACACTAACACGCCTTAATGTGCCGATTTGTTGGCGCGTGTGACTGATAGTGGTATCAAGCTCAAAGTTTCGCGTGGCTTCTTTGTGGCTGCTACCATTGCTAACAGACGTTGTTTCTGTACCCACCTCTTGTGGAATATCAGAATTCATCGGAGGCTGATTAGACAGTGCCCCAGGGATCCCGCCAGTGGCACCGCCATTAGAGTTGTTCTCAACGACCATCTCACTGCGCAGTGCCGGTAAGTCGGGGTTATAACGCTTAGCGGTTTGCTCTACGGCTGTAAAGTCCATGCTAACGTCAACTTGCGAGGTAAAGTTTTCTGGCCCTAGAATCGGCATCAAAATTGACTCTACCTTGTTACGGTATTCAGACTCTTTTTGTTGAACGATTTCCAGTTCACGTCGCGCAATGGCTGACACGCCATCTTGGCTACCTGAATTCAATAGGCGACCATTTGAATCAGTGACGGTGACTTTATTTGGCTCTAGATTATGAACCGCGGATGCGACGATATCGACTATCGAATCGACCTCTTCTTGGCCTAGGCCACCACGGCGAGTATTAACAACTACTGTTGCGCTTGGCTTAGAGCGATTACGAGCAAAAACATTCTCTTTTGGCAGCGCTAAGATAACTTTGGCGCGGCTAACACTTTTAAGCTCTTCAATAGCACGAGCAAGGTTCTGTTCCTGGCTGTGTTTAAGGCGGGCTTGCTCCATACGCTGGCTGACGCCAAAACCACTGTCTTTACTTAAGTAGTCATCATTGGCAGCGGCTTGATCTAAACCAGCACGGCTTAGCATCATTTTTACATCTTGATATTTATCTTCAGGCACTTTTACCACATCACCTTGGATCTGGTATTTAATTTTATTTTTATCGAGTTCGTCGAGTACTTGAACCATCTCTTGCGTACTCATTTGCCCCAACGGACGATATTCAGGCTCTTGTGCCCAAATCATCACAAAAACAGCTAATGCTAAGCAGATAGCCAAGGCTAATATCATGGTCACTTGACGTAACATGTCGATATTGCCAATCGATCCCATCACACCTGGCTTATGTTCTTCTTGAACACCACCAGACTGCCCACCGACAGCGACGTTTGAACCTGTACCTACGACCATTTCTGTACTCACAATTGCTACCTGCTGTTAGGGCCTAAACAGGCATACTCATAATGTCTTTATAAGCTTCTACGAGCTTATTTCTTACTTGCACGGTTGCTTCAAAAGCAACGCTCGATTTTTCACGCGCGATAACCGTATCAGATAATGTCACTGTGGTATCGCCCATATCAAGGCGAGTGGCCAAATTAGATGCATTTGACTGAAGTTCGCTCACATTTCCAACAGCTTGAGAGAGAAGTTGACCAAAATCAGCGCCTGAAGTGTTGTTCACTTGGCGGGCAACACTTGTTTGAGTGCCTTGAGTACCGATTTGACCGTTAAGTGACTGCATCTCTTGCAGTAAAGAATTAGCGCCGATTTGCATAACTATCTCCCAATGTCGTTTTCTTGACGAAAATCTTAATTGAACTAGATAAAGCAGAAATCGTGCCAGTTTATAGAAAGGTATTAATAAGGTTTGAAGTAGTGGATTTAGCTTCAGGCCATAACGGCAAAGCAAAGCGACGGCATAAATGCCGACCTACGTTTACAGCAGCGACTCATTATGGAGAAAGCAACAGTAAAAATCTGACACTTTTACTGTTACTGCTCTTTGCTAACAAGACTGAGAACACTCAAATAGCAGACTGCGTATTAGCTAGCCAATGCGTCCTTGTCAGCGCTTAAGCCGGAATTTCAATCCCAGAGTCACGCATTTTTGCCATTTTATAGCGTAAAGTACGCGCGCTGATCCCCAGTTTTTCAGCAACCTCTTTACGACTGCCGTTGCACTGGCTCAGAGTCTCTAAAATGATCACATGTTCTTGCGCTTTAAGTTCATTTCCTAAGCCGTCAAGCTCATTGCTCTTAGTCTCCTCTTCTACCGAGTTAACCTCCGCAGTTAAGGAGATATCGCAAGAATCGATAATAATGTCAGCAATGGTGATTGCATTCCCTACACTCAAAATAAGCGCTCGCTGCACGACATTATCAAGTTCTCGTACGTTACCAGGCCAGCGGTGTGTCAATAGTCGGCGTGAGGCACATTCTGCCAATTCAGGGACTTCCGTTTTGTTCATCGCCGTTGCATGGCGACTAATTAAGTGTCTTGCCAAAGGTAAAATATCAGCTGGACGCTGATTCAGTGCAGGCCATGTGAGCGGAAAGACATTAATTCGATAGTAAAGATCTTCTCTAAATTCGCCAGCCTCAGCCAACGCTTTTAGATCTCGGTTAGAGGTTGCTAGTACCCGCACATTCAATTTAATGGTTTTTCGCCCGCCTAAACGCTCAACTTCACGCTCTTGAAGCACGCGCAATAACTTAGCTTGCAGACCCACTTCCATCTCAGAAATTTCATCCAGCAGTAACGTACCGCCTTGTGCTTGCTCAAACTTTCCGGGGCAAGCTTGATATGCGCCAGTAAACGCCCCTTTCTCGTAGCCAAACAAAGTCGCTTCCAGCATATTTTCTGGAATTGCCGCACAGTTAATTGCTACAAATGGCTCTGTCGCACGCTGGCTGTGTTGGTGTATATAGCGCGCTAATACCTCTTTACCACTACCACTTGGTCCCATGATCATCACCGACGCATCAGATACCGCAACTCGCTGCGCTAAAGATAACAGTGCTAGGCTCTTTTCATCGGCAACCACAGGACTGCCTTCAATAGATTTTGCAGGTAGATAACGCGATACTTGATTAAGCAGTACTTCTGGCGAAAATGGTTTAGCTAAATAATCTACAGCGCCCAATTTCATAGCATTGACGGCGTTATCGATGGTCGCGTAAGCCGTCATCAATAACATTGGTACTTTAGGATGGTGCTGCTGCAGGTAATTGAGTAGCCCAAGGCCACCAATCCCCTCCATTTGGACATCGCTTATCACCATGTCAAAGCGGTCATTTTTAAGCGCTAAAATACCCGCTTCAGCCGACTCGACATCAACGCAATCATATTGTGCCAACATTAAGGTATCTAACAATGCCTCTCTTAATGAGGCATCATCTTCAACTAACAGTAATCTTCCTTCAGACATGCTCTACGCTCCAACCACTGTATCAGTGATAACTTGTGGTTTCGCCAGTGGGAATTTAAGCGCAGCGGTGCAGCCTTTACCAACATGGCAGCTAAACTGCATCATGCCGCCATGGTTATTAACCACTGACTGCACAACCGCTAATCCGAGCCCCGTTCCCTGCGCTTTAGTAGTAAAGAAAGGTTCAAGCACTTGTTGCTGCATGTCGCTATCTAATCCCTTGCCGTTATCAATCACATCAACATGCAACGCGGTTTCGGTGTCGTAGGTCTTTATAGTAATTGTTGTTGCGCCCGCCTCGATACTGTTAACGACCAAGTTGTTGATGGCCGAACTTAAAGCTGAATCATTGGCACGTATAGGCTGAGTGGCATGGTTAATAAATTCGAGCTGACAGCCTTTTTGAGCTGCGATTGGCAGACAGTTATTCAACACACTGTCGATAACCTCTTCGATACTGACGATGACGTCTAACTCCTGTTGACGGCCTTTTGCCATCAACAGCATGTCATTAACTTGGTGTTCGAGCTCATTAAGCCTATCAACTAACTTGCCTTGAAAACGTTGTCTGGCGCTATCTGAAATCTTCGGGCTTGCAAGGTTTGATGCATACAATAATGCGGCGCTCAGAGGCGTACGGACTTGGTGAGCAAGTGTTGCCACCATTTTGCCTAATGCTGATAACCGCTGCAGATGAGACAAGTTTTTTTGCAGTAAACGAGTCTCTGTCAGATCGGTTAATACAATCAGCTGACCAGGCTCAGGCGTTAGCGGCGTTATCGCAAGCTTTACCCGCCGACCATTACGCAGTGACACTTCATGGCCATCATCATCTTTCGGTGAGAAAGCTTGGTTGATCACTTTAAACCAGCGCAGTCCCTCTAACGGTCCACCAAGCAGTTCAATTGCAACTGGATTCGCATCTGTCACAATTCCGTCGCCATTAATGATCACCACACCTGACGGCATCGCCTGCAGAATATGCTCCATACGATTGGACATATTAGCGGCTTGCTGAACATCGACCAGTTGCGGGCGATTGCTAGTAAGCGGATCAAAATTTGGCTGGGGAACTGCGGACATAAAGACTCCGTCAAAAAACTGTATATAGCGGAGTTAAAGCAGGTTTTGTGCCAATAAGCAGGAAAGACAGGAAATCTAGAACAACAAAATCGAGCGCGTTTTAAAATTCAATACTCGAGCCTTTTCTGCTTAGTATCGTTTGAGCTTGAACCGTTCGAACTTTAAAACAAAAAAAGCTGCAACACCTAAGGTGTAGCAGCTTCTATAAAGTATCGATTAGTTTAAAATTAATCTTTTCCTAAACCATACTTACGCATCTTCTCAACCAAAGTAGTACGGCGTATACCGAGCATTTCAGCAGCACGAGCAACAACGCTGTCTTGCTGGTCTAATGCTTGCCTAATCATGTCAATTTCAAGTTCTGCGAGCAGATCTTTTAAATTAACACCTTCAGGTGGTAGTTCACTCGGGAAGCGAGACTCAGGGATATCAATCGGTTCTTCATCATTAAAGATAGAAGCTAGTGCATCACGCTCTAATTGCTCTTCACTGATCTCAACGCAATATTCAGGTACATCAATATGGCGATATTTAATCGGTAAATCGTTAACATCTACCAAGCCACCTGGATACAAAATCGTTAAACGTTCGACTAGATTAGATAACTCCCGAACATTACCAGACCAAGCATGCTCTTTAAGCGACTCTATCGCTCTTTGAGTAAAGCGAACACGTCCACGCCCTTCGTTATAGACACGGCTAACAAGTTCTTGCAGCAGCAATGGAATATCTTCTTTGCGTTCACACAAAGCAGGCATTTCAATTGGGAATACGTTCAGACGGTAGTAGAGGTCTTCTCTAAATTCGCCCTCTTCGATCATGTTTTCAAGATTGCGATGGGTTGCTGCAACCACGCGAACGTCTGCAGCAATAGATTTGCTACCACCTACACGTTCAAACATACGCTCTTGTAGCACGCGCAAAAGCTTAACCTGCATTTGCAGTGGCATATCACCAATTTCATCAAGAAACAGCGTGCCTTTTTCAGCGAGTTCGAAGCGACCTTTACGGGCACTAATCGCGCCAGTGAAAGAGCCTTTTTCATGGCCAAATAGTTCACTCTCAAGTAACTCTGGCGGAATTGCACCACAGTTAACCGGAATAAACGGGCCGTCACGACGCTCTGAAATATAGTGGATATTACGGGCAACAACTTCCTTGCCAGTGCCTGATTGACCCAGTACTAGCACTGTGGCATCGGAGCTGGCAACCTGGCTAATGAGGTGACGCACGTTGGCTACGCCCTCACTGCGCCCCACAAGACTGCGAAACAGTTTCGTTTGATTGGCACTCGTAGGCACATCTGCTCGCTTCACTTGGCCATAAACCTGGCAGAAGTGAAGCAACTCAGTGAGTTGCGGATAATTAAGTGGTTCTTCGATACAGCCAAGAATATTAGACGCTTTAAGGTCTGCAACTTCTCCTAACAGCAAAAATGGCTGCCATGGAAGCGCTCCAGCCAAAGACTGGATAAGTTCTTTAGATTGATTTTCAGCAGGTAAAACAATCGCACGAAAACGCGTTTGCTTAGTATGCAATTCAAGTTTATCGAAACCGATCAACTCGACTTGCTCACCTAAAAATTCAAATACACAAGACAAGCGATTAATTCGCTCTGACTGGTTACCGACAAGTAGAATTCGTTGATCTGTTTGCATCATTCCGAAGGCCGTTAGGCTTATATGTATCAGCGCATTAATTATTAGTGTTGGTTGCTTATTTCAAGCCAGTAGCTTCTCTCAAAGAAATCTTATCAAATTCACTACCAGATTGAATAGTGTATTATCGGCTCGCCATTAGCAAGCCTCTGATGAATATTATGAGAAACCAAAACGTTTTTGCTTAAAAACTCATCAACCACTAATTTTATGATGACAAGTTTTTGACGGGTGCCAAAAAGGAGTGCACTTACACTCCTTTTCTAGCCTCTTTAACAGAGGCACTCTGATTAGCTTTCAGACGATAACTCATGAAGTTCAGTTGGGATAGCATCCCAAGCTTCTTTGATAACACGTAAAATATCTGTTGCGTCATCAATTGCTTGAACATCATTATTAATGTTTGCATCAGAGATTTTTTGCAGCATAAAGTCATACAGTGAACTCAAATTACTCGCTACATCCCCTTCTGCATCCATGTTAAGACTGCTATTGAGTCCAGCAACAATGCTTACAGCTTTGCCTAAACTCACACCTTTAAGTTCAAGGTTATTCTGTTCAATGGCATAACGCCCTTGTGCTAAACGCTCCAAGGCACCAGAGAACATCATTTGAATCACTTTATGGGGTGATGCAACAGCAATACTGCTATCAAGAGAAACTTTACGATATGATTGAAGCGAACCTCTCATAAATACCTACCTATTTGAATCTATTGTTTTATATAAATTAGTTTGGCGTTTCCCTTTACGTATTCCGCGTAATAAGGCTTCGCGATCAGCTAATACTTTTTTGGCTCGATGTTCAAATTCTGTTGTCTTATCTGCCTGTGCTTGCAGGTAGATTCGATCTTCAAATTGATTATCGGTCACTAGCTGACCAATCAAAATTTGACGCGCACTAATCACGTCTTGCAATTTAAGTACCAGAGTGTCAGTTTCGTCTTCTTCAAATTGAATTTTTTCTAGGCTATCGAGCAAGTCTGTCATTGCACAATCAACTGTCGCTAGCTGCTCAACAATATCAGTTGTGGGGATAAGAGGTGTATTCATAGGGTATTCACTTCAATCATTTCTCGTCATGACGACTGGCTTTAATGCTGGATTCGAGTTTGGGCACATTCTTGAGTATGGCGAACCACTTTCATCTAATAAGCAACCGGCCACGTGCGCTTTTGCCACTTCTGTTAAGACATATTATTGGTTTGCATAAATGGCAACAATTAAATCATCCGATAACTGTTAACTCACTGCTATTTTTTTTGTGGAACCACACCTGGCAGTGAGGCTAACCGCTTAGTTAAGTCAGTAGCTTGTGCATTCATTTTCGCAACGACTAAATCCATCGCGTTAAATTGTTTTAATAGCCTAGCTTCGAACGAGGCCATTTTCTGAGTTAATGAGGTTCTACTGTCTGTAATACGTGTAATCTGATTATCTAAGGTTTCATCTCGGCTATCTATTGTTCCGCCTGTTTGGACATATGTTCCCACTAAACCATCAAGTCTTGCAGCAAGACCTGTATCCTCAGTGCTAAACATATCTTTGATTTGCGTCATATCGTTTTCAAGGGCGTTATTGAGAATTTTGCCATCAATTTCTAACGTCCCTTGTTGAGTAGTTTTAACCCCAATATTGGCCAGCATAGTGTTACCATCTTCAGTATCATAGCGACTAGATAACACTCCACGAAGTTGGCTTTGAATACTGCGGATCATTGAATCGCCCTGCAAAATACCCGCTTTCTTGGTATCAGCATCATAACCAGACATTTCTGACATGGTCGACATCAACGCGTTATAAGACTCAACAAATCCTTCTACACTACTTTTAACTTTACTGCTATCAGAAGACACTGTGAGCGTAGTGCTTTTACTCATGTCGGCATCAGTTAAGGTTAAACTAACCCCGGTTATCACGTTTTCAACACTATTACTGTTTGAAGTCACTTTAAGACCGTCGACGTAGAGCACGGCATCTTTAGCTGCACTCAGTTCAGTCATTGTGAAGGTATCCGTGATCCCTGTTCCGCCATCGGTATCGGTTGCGGTCACCGTTATCTGTTTGTCAGTACCAGTTTTATCCGATGTCATCACCAACTGTGGGCCGTTATCACCATTAATTATGGTCGCAGTCACGCCAACGTTATCTTCTGCGTCATTTATTTTTTGCATCACGGATTCAAGGCTATCACCCGCTTCAACTGCCACACTGAATTCTTCACCATCCACAGCAAAAGTTAACGAGCCCTCTCCAAGCGCTGCAGTAGCATCTGTAACAGCTACAGAGCCAAGTTTTTGACTCTCGGCTAACTGTTCAACTTCAATTTTATAACTACCTGCCACCGCATTTTCATCTGCGCTAGCACCAATATAATTGCCATCAGAAAGCTTGGTTTTACGGGCAATAAATGTCTCGGGGTCAGTAAGTTTTTCAAGGCTATCTTGAAATTCAGTTAATGCACTTTTAAGTGCACCCATTGCTGAAATTTCAGCGTTAAGCTTACCTTCATCGGCATCAAACTTAGCGACCTTAGGTGCACTTTCAGCTTTCACGAGCGCTGATACAATGCCATTAATGTCTATTCCAGAACCGATACCAACGGATGTTAAACCCATAATAACCTCAATACTTCAATGCTAAAAAAACCAATACTGCAGACCTGAATCAACAAAACTTACTTTTACCACAAAATGCCAGCTTATACTTCAGTAGACATCAATAGGCCATCCATCTCTGCCATTTTCTCATGCAATTTAATGGCCAACTCTAACGCTTCTTCGTTGGGAATCTGCCTAATGAGTTCACCAGTGTCAATATCTAACACGCTCACCACCTGAGTACCCAGTGAATCATCAACTTTAAAAGTAAGCCCTTTACGGAGCATCGCCATCATATCAGAGAGTTTTGCCGTTACCTCCTCCATCTCCTCTGGCGTTCTAGCTTCCTTTTCCTCTTGCAACTGTTCTTTAACTTGTTCTTCTATTGATTGCTGCTGCACATTAACCGTACTGCCATCTTGCAGTTTATTAACGGTTTCAGTGCTAGCTAACACATTATTCTCTTCTAACTTTTCATTTACATTAAGGCTCTGCACCTTTGGCGTATCTATCCCTACCGGAGTAACAGAGTTGCTGGTTACATTAAGTTCCATTATCACCACTCCTGTTTTTATTATCTATTAATAGTACTGCTATTATTACGATTAAATAATGCTAAAGCTCTAGCTAAAGCCAATAAACTTTAACAAAATATTCAGGAATACTTTGACCCAAACTGGCATTAACAAATAAAAACAACAAAGGGAGAGCCGTTACCGGCTCTCCCTTTTATCAAAAAGCTAAATGATATCAGCTCTTTTTATCAACATAAGGCCAAACCTTACTTCGTCGCTGTTAAAGCTTACAGTAGTGACAATGCAGCTTGTGGCAACTGGTTAGCTTGTGCAAGCATAGCCGAAGACGTTTGCGACAGAATTTGCTGCTTAGTTAGCTCAGCGGTTTCTTTTGCAAAATCGACATCTTGAATACGACCACGAGCATCAGACACGTTAGACTGTACATTGCTTAAGTTGTTGATGGTAAAATTCATACGGTTTTGCACCGCACCTAAATCTGCGCGGTCGCCATCGATACCCGCAATTGCGGCATCAATTACGGCTAGCGCATTTTGAGCGCCATCAGCAGTACCAATATCAACACTGCTAATCGCATTAAGTGATGAACTCACTGTCGTTGCAGACGCACTTTTTAAAATCTCATCAACATGAGTACCAGTCACTGTAAAGTCATCAGATGAAGATAAACTCAGTTCTGCAGCTTTGCTCTGGCTGGCAGCTGCGGTTCCACCACCTAATTTCGCGGTACCTGCAGTTGCTATAATTTCAATACCATTAACATTTTTGGCAGTTATACTAATTTCACCAGTATCTGTATCATGGCTAACATCGTAACCCGCTTTGCCTAAATCAGCAGCCAGTTTTTCTGAATCACCTTTGTAGTCAGCTAAATCGTAACTATCCCTTTTACCATCCTCTGCAACAACTGAGAGTTTACCTACATCTGTTGAACTCATTGCTGATATTGTCGTTGTAACACTTGCTTCAGCTTTAACACCCGCACCAGACGCATTGATGTTCTTAGCAACCGTAGCCGCTCCATCACCGGCAGTAACAGTTACCGATTTACCATTAACATCTAGAGTGTCACCTGTAGTTCCTGGTGTTAATGCTGATGCAGCTTCTACACCAAATTTAGTACCTACACCCGATACTGCATTATTACCAATTTTATTAGCTGCAACATCAGTCAATGAAACTGAAATCGTTTGGTTAGCATCTGAGCCAACTTGAAACTTCTGCGTGCCGTAGCTACCATCGAGTAGTTTTTGGCCACCAAAAGACGTGGTGTCAGCAATACGGGTTAATTCAGTTTGAAGAGAAGAAATCTCTTTTTGCATCGCACTGCGGTCTTCTGCAGAGTTAGAACCGTTAGCTGATTGCAGTGATAAATCACGCATACGCTGCAAGATGTTGGTCGACTCTTGCATCGCACCTTCAGCGGTTTGCGCGATTGATATACCATCATTGGCGTTACGCATTGCAACACCAATACCGTTGATCTGGCTCGTCATACGGTTAGAAATTTGTAGACCCGCTGCATCATCTTTTGCACTATTAATACGTAGACCAGATGCTAAACGCTCCATCGACGTCTTCTGATTGCTCGTAGCGCTGTTTAAATTATTCTGCGCTTTCATTGAGGTGACGTTCGTATTTACTGAAATAGCCATTATTAATTCCCTCTTACCTTGCTTTAGACTGTACTAATTAACAGTACTTATATTAGTGCCTGTCTTTCTAAAGCCAGGCGAATCATGTTGGTTACAGTATATGTAACGGCACGTTATTTTTAAGCTTTAGTATTTATTTTGTGATTTCGCAAAATAAATTTTAAGCCATTAAAAATCAACAACTTAACCCCCCTCTTTTATTAACTAGATATGCTCGAAATACGAAAACAACCAAAACAAACTCAATAGGTTAAACCTAGAAAAGCGCCTGTCGGCCTGAGCCGTATTTGAAAAGTGTGACAAAGATTGCCAACGATGACTCATATATTAAAGAGTTAGAAGCGATAGGAAAAAGAAACTGTTAAGAGGCACTGGCAGTTCGAGAACATTAACAATCAAAGTAAGGCTTATACAAAATAAAAAAGCTTCGATATTACTACCGAAGCTCTATATAATCTCAATTTAAACACGCTGTAGCCACTCTAAGCTACCAACCGCTTATCTTAACCCAGTAATGAAAGCGCCGCTTGTGGCAATTGGTTGGCCTGTGCAAGCATGGCTGAAGAGGTTTGCGATAGAATTTGCTGCTTAGTTAGCTCAGCAGTTTCTTTTGCAAAATCTACATCTTGAATACGACTACGAGCATCCGACACGTTAGTTTGTACGTTACTCAAGTTGTTGATGGTAAAACTCATACGGTTTTGTACCGCACCTAAATCTGCACGTTCACCATCGATACCCGCAATTGCGGCATCAATTACGGCTAGCGCATTTTGAGCACCTTCTGAAGTGCCAACATCTATGCCACTTACGGCATTAAGTGATGAACTCACTGTCGTTGCAGACGCACTTTTTAAAATCTCATCAACATGAGTACCAGTCACTGTAAAGTCATCAGATGAAGATAAACTCAGTTCTGCAGCTTTGCTCTGGCTGGCAGCTGCGGTTCCACCACCTAATTTCGCGGTACCTGCAGTTGCTATAATTTCAATACCATTAACATTTTTGGCAGTTATACTAATTTCACCAGTATCTGTATCATGGCTAACATCGTAACCCGCTTTGCCTAAATCAGCAGCCAGTTTTTCTGAATCACCTTTGTAGTCAGCTAAATCGTAACTATCCCTTTTACCATCCTCTGCAACAACTGAGAGTTTACCTACATCTGTTGAACTCATTGCTGATATTGTCGTTGTAACACTTGCTTCAGCTTTAACACCCGCACCAGACGCATTGATGTTCTTAGCAACCGTAGCCGCTCCATCACCGGCAGTAACAGTTACCGATTTACCATTAACATCTAGAGTGTCACCTGTAGTTCCTGGTGTTAATGCTGATGCAGCTTCTACACCAAATTTAGTACCTACACCCGATACTGCATTATTACCAATTTTATTAGCTGCAACATCAGTCAATGAAACTGAAATCGTTTGGTTAGCATCTGAGCCAACTTGAAACTTCTGCGTGCCGTAGCTACCATCGAGTAGTTTTTGGCCACCAAAAGACGTGGTGTCAGCAATACGGGTTAATTCAGTTTGAAGAGAAGAAATCTCTTTTTGCATCGCACTGCGATCTTCTGCAGAGTTAGAACCGTTAGCTGATTGCAGTGATAAATCACGCATACGCTGCAAGATGTTGGTCGACTCTTGCATCGCGCCTTCAGCAGTTTGCGCAATAGAGATACCGTCATTAGCGTTACGCATGGCGACACCGATACCATTGATTTGGCTAGTCATACGATTAGAGATTTGCAAGCCCGCAGCATCGTCTTTAGCGCTGTTAATGCGCAAACCAGAAGACAAACGCTCCATAGAGGTTTGTTGACTTGAACTTGCCTTGTTCATGTTCGTCTGGGCTTTCATTGATGTGACATTAGTATTAACGCTAATAGCCATGGTGTAATCCTCTTCTTAGTTGGTTTGCCAAGGTTGGTTACTTGGCTAAAATTGTTAATATTTCAATTATCAAACTGAATCTGTATCACTTTTACCGCGGATTACGGTAAAGTGTTTTTTATTTGACTCGTCTACCGTGTAGTCAACTTTATACTTTAACGAATATTAACAAACACTTAACTGTCAATTTTTTATCTTATTAGCTGTATCTAAATATCTCAGGTTTATTAATGCTTTTTTTGTGCCAACATTTAAACCAAATCAAAAATATTCAATATTTTGTTTACCTATTACTTACAAGCCGTATCACTTAGTGCGTGATAAACAGCGAGCTCTTATAAATAGTCAAAAAGCGACATAGAGCCAACCTTACTAAATACGCTAGATACCGCATTAAGCGACATCTGCTGCTTTTCAAATTCAGTTATCGCTTCGGCGTAATCTAAATCTTCGAGCAGTGACAGTGCAGACTGGTTGACCAACTGTTCCTCTTTATGCGTGCTGGTATAGTTTTCTAGACTCTTTAAACTATTACCTGCCACACTGCGGCTGGTTGCCATCTGCTCTTGACCGCTACTTACGTTATTCAATAACTGTGCCATTTCTGCTTGACCTTGCGGAGAATTCAATTTACCACCGTCTTCAAGCAGTGCTATCGCGCTATTTAAGGTATCGAATATGTTTGAATTTTGCTCAGGAGCTAACTCAAAAGTATCACCCACTTCAGGTGTACCTTTCAGCTGCAGCTCAATGCCATCGACCGTTAGAGGTTGAGTCGCATCAAAATTTGGAATTGTGGTTACCGTGCCGGCAGAATCTGTCACATTGACATCAAGCCCTCCCGCCCCATTATCAACAAAGTCAAAGGTATAGTTGCCCGCAACAGGTAAAGTGAGATCCGTTATCTTTGCGCTTTCGACGCTAAAGCTACCTTGTTGGGTTGACGAATAATTGACGCTGTAGTCACCAATGGCATTGGCGGCATTAATAAACACACTATCACCTGGCAAATTACTGCCGACCGTTACGCCCGATGCCACCACGGAATCTCTAACCCCAGAATCACCGCTGTAATCTATCTTGCCGCTGTTATTAAAAGCAAAAGGCTCTGAATTGGTTTTAAATCCTGCAAATAAACTATTACCTGACTCATCCTTACTATTGGCAATGGACAGCAGTTCTTCTAAGCTGCCGCGCATCTCATCGGCAATTGTTTGCCGATCGGCATCAGTGAGTGTGCCGTTTACTGAACGCAGCATCTGTTCACGCATGCTCTCTACAACATTTTCAGCATTGCCAATTTTACTTTCGCTTACCGCTAAGCGATTTGAAGCGTAATCAATGTTCTTTAAAAACTGATCGACCACAGCGCCTTGTTGTTTAAGGTTATCAATGCCGATAGCAGCAACGGGATCATCACCTGCTGTGTTGACCTTTTTCCCGGTGGCTAACTGCTCCAGGATTTTGCTAGTCGCTGACTGGCTTTTCATCACGTTAGTCGTGGTTTGGTTAAACATTTGCGCCGTTGAGATTCTCATGCAGTTTTCCTTTCTCTACTCTTTAATGCCGAATTAGCGTAGTGAGCTAAATAAGGTATTAAAAATTTCCGTCGCGGTGGTCATGATCCGCGCCGACGCTTGATAAGATTGTTGAAAGCGCATCAAATTTGCCGCTTCTTCATCTAGGTTAACCCCAGATACACTTTGCACTCGGGTATAAGCCTGATTGTAAATAGCACCTGCTGAGCCCACTGCAATTTCAGCAGACTTTGTTTTGCCGCCAATATCGAGTTTGGTATTTTCAAATACGTCAGTCAGAGTTGTGCTACCACCATTCATGATTTTACTTTCGTTTAGCTTCGCCATATTCACTAAGTTGCTGTTGTCACCTTCGGCAAATGACAGGTCAAAAGTAAACTGTTCTTTGGTGGTTGCGGTGGAATCAACTTCAAAAGTGAAACCGTTAGCGGTTATGCTTGGTGGCGTATATGGCGCTGCAGGGCCTAAAGATGTGCCTTGAGCGTCGAACACTTCAAAAGTAGGGGGCACGGCCGATGGGTCAATTTCGAAAGTTAGCTCAGAACCTGTCGTTGGAAAGCCTGCAGCATTACGATTGTCGATGCTGACAAGATTGATACTGGTATTACCCGAGTTTGCCTCGTCCGCGGTAATTTTTGGTGCTGCAGCGGCAATGCCTTTGCCATCAGTCATGGTAACGGATAATGCCGTTGCAGCACTTGATGTTGGGCGGATCTCAAACTTGTCACCCGAGAGCATCGCGCCGCCTGTAATATCAATGCTAAAGCCGTTTGCACCTTCCAGCGTAGAGCCATTGAGTATTAATGGTGTAACGTTGCCACTTTGTGCATCTTTAAGCGCATAAGTTGATGGCGCGGTAAAACTAAGCTCATAACTATTACCTGTTAGCGAACCAACATCATCGATATTGACGGCTAGGTTTGCATTGCCGGTATTAGTTGATAATGCCCCGACTCTGCCTAACTGCATTGATGGATCATTAATATCGGTGAAGATATTGCTTCCCACTTGACCGTTAAGATCAAAACCTTGAGATTGCGCTTGGTTAAATGCATCGGCAACGCCTAAAGCAAACTGACCAAGCTCAAGCTGTGCTGGCATCAGAGTATCATCTCGATAGTTAACCAGAGCGCCGAGCTGACCACCAATTTTTGACCCATCAACCACTAAGCTTTTACTTCCAGATGATGCGGTTATCTGTAACTCGTTTGCATGTGGGTCGCCGGGTTTTGTACCAACTTGCATTGACACTTCACCAGAGACCAGCATGATTGAGCCGCCCAACATAACACTTTTGGATCCAGACTCCAGTGGTACCACATTAACCTCAGCATATTCGCTCAGCTCAAGGATCAGCGCATCTTGCTTATCCAGTAGCTGCATATCTTGCCCTTGAGACTTCATTAGCTCACGGTTGATATTGCCAAGTTCATTACTGATCTCATTAATACGGTCGGTGACAGCTGAGATTTGGTCGTTGGTTTGATTCATCTGACCATCTAGATGCTGCTGCATTTGGTTGACATTGTTCGCCAATTGGTTGGCATTGGTCAGCAGTGAATCACGCAGACCTAGATCATCAGGAATATCAGATAGGCTATTAATACCTGAGAAAAAATCGTTAAGTGATGCAGGCACAGCCTTGCCTATTTGTGAGAAAAGCTGGTCGAGTTCTGACATTTTACTGTAGCTAGTCTGTGCTTCGCTCGCCGCTGTCGTACCAATACGCAGTTCTCGTGTCGCATAATCGTTATAGACTCGCTTAACGTCAGAGACATAAGTCCCTGCTCCAAAAAAGCTATTTCCCAATCGCTGAGATTCTAAACTCGATTGTGAAACTACCTGGCGGTTGTAGCCTTCAGTATTGGCATTGGCAATATTATTACTGGTAATCGCCAGTTGCGATTGTGACGCTAGCACTCCGGTGCGAGCAATACTAAGCAAGTCCATTGACATTAGTGACAACTCCCCATTACAAACGGCTCTGCGAATTGATTAATCATTGCTTCACCCCTTGTAAAACATCATTAAAATCTCGTGTGATTGTTTTCATGACCTGCATGACTTTATCGGCATATTTTGGGTCGGTTGCGTAACCCGCATCTTGCAGCGACTGTACAAACGCGCCTGGATTGGCCGCCTTTTTCATCGCATCTTGGTAGCGCTCGCTGTTAGAAACAAACGATACAAAGTCATTAAAGCTCTGGCCGATATCCTCATAAACGCGAAAATCTGCTTTTTGCTTGACCGCCACTCCCTGCTCATACTCAAGGGTGCTAACTTGTGCTTTATCACCTTGCCAGCGGTTATCAGCCTTAATATTGAATAGATTATTGCTTTGTTGACCGCCCGCGCCTTTCACCATCTTCTGGCCCCAACCGGTTTCCAATGCTGATTGAGCAATTAGCACCTCTGGTGTTGTACCGAGCTCTTTGGCAGCTTTCTCTGCATGAGGATAAAGCCGACTTACGAATTCATCTTGGCTAGTAAAATCAGCTTGTGATTTATCAGCAGTTAATGCCGCCGACGGCAATACCTTGCCACTTAATAGAGAGTCTAAGGTTTGCGGTGCTATCGTTGCATTTGCCGATGAATCAACAGGTACTGCAGTAACAGTGCGAGTGTTTGGCATTTGCATCGCATGTGGATTATCAAGCGTGAAAGCATTCGATTTTGCTGAGCTGTTGCTGTCGCCTCTTAATACGGACGCTGGCGTCATAGGACTGTTAGCAGGGTCGAGTTGTTGCACCATTAAATCAGCTAAACCCAGCATGCCTTCACCAGACAGATTGAGCGACATCTGTTGATCGTGCATCTGCTCGTAAAACTTGGTGTATTGGCTGTTCATTGGGCTGTCGGATTCAAACACCGCATTGGCATCGCGCATACTAGTCATCAGCATCTGTACAAAAATACCTTCGAACTGTTGTGCTACTTCTTTTAGCGCACTATTTTCGCCATTCCGGGCTTTGGATCTGAGTGAGTCCAACCCTCCCAGATCCAAAAATTGCGATGCATTCGACAGCTTATCCATGACTACTTCCCACTCAAACCGACAATTTTTAGATTATTATCAGTTCTCCATGCAAAGCCCCTGCCATCTTTAACGCTTCCAGTATTGCTAACACATCTGATGGCGCAGCACCCACTAGGTTAACTGCCCGTACTAGCTCGTCTAGCGTTGTACCAGGGTTAAACATAAACATGCGGCTATCATCTTCAGAAACATCGATAGTACTGTCGGTTGTGACGACGGTTTGACCACCTGCAAACGGATTTGGCTGCGAAACCTGCGTGGCTTCTGCAATCGTCACAGTTAGACCACCATGAGTCACGGCTGCTGGCAGTAATTTGACGTTTTGGCCAACAACAATGGTGCCAGTGCGTGAATTAACAATCACCTTTGCCGACTCCGAAGCTGGTTCCACTTCGATATTTTCCAGTGTTGCAAGGAAAGACACTCGCTGAGACACGTCGCGCGGTGCGCTTACTTGTACAGATGCGGCATCGAGTGGCCGCGCCATCCCAGGACCTAATAGGTCATTGATAGCATCAGATAATCTTTTTGCCGTTGAAAAGTCTGCCCGGCGTAAGTTGAAGGTAAGGTAATCACCGGTTGAAAATGGTGTGGCTACCGTACGCTCGATAATGGCACCGTTTGGAATACGGCCAACTGTAGGTGTATTTTGAATCACTTTAGAGCCATCTTGCCCCTCAGCACTGAAACCACTCACCACCATGCTGCCCTGAGCAATCGCATAGACGTTACCGTCAACACCTTTCAGAAACGTTTGTAGCAACATACCGCCGCGTAAGCTCTTAGCTTCACCCAAACTTGAAACCGAAACATCTAGTGTTTGACCGGGTTTAATAAACGGTGGCATATTGGCACTAACCGCTACTACCGCGACATTCTTAATTTTAGGTCTGAAATTATCAGGCAAGTTAATGCCAAAGTTCTTCAGCATCGTTTTGAAGGTTTGTTCGGTATAACGGGTTTTTTCACCTGTTCCGGGTAAACCAACCACTAAGCCATAACCTATCAACTGGTTACTTCGCACCCCTTGAACATTGGCAATGTCCTTGATGCGCTGTGCATGTACCGGTGATGCAATCACTAAAATTGCACACAGTAATGCCAGTTTAAGTTTCATCATGAAAAGTCCTTAGCTCAGTTAACTCGCTTAAAATTGCTCAACAGCTGCCCTACTCGGCGGTGAAGTACTACAGTCCGCGCAGTACGTTAATACTTATTGTTAGAAAATCTAAAACGGCCACCAACTACCCATAAAGAATGAGCTTAGCCAACCGACTTTTTGAACCTCTGCAAAGGTTCCAGTGCCACTATATTGAATACGTGCATTAGCAACACGAGGAGAGTCAATGGTGTTATCTGGGCGAATATCTTGAGCTCGCACAATACCGGTAATACGCACAAATTCGTCACCGTTGTTGATACTTATCCATTTCTCGCCGCGAATAACCAAGTTGCCATTATTGAGCACCTGCATCACGTTGGCAGAGATACTGCCCGACAAGCTATTGCTTTGGTCGGCATCAGACTCGCGCTTGGTGTTCATGCTGTCTTTGTAACGCAGGTCGATAGGGTTGCCACCAATAGTGACATTTCCACCACCAGCATAAATGGGGTCAAGTGACAGGTCAGTGCCTTTTTTAATCTCGTTATTGGCGCTCTTTTTAGCTTGAGTCGATTCCATTAGCATTACGGTAATAATATCGCCAACTTTCAATGCCTTAATATCTGAATAAAGGCTAGAGGCTTGGCTGTCTTGATACATTGACCCAGTAGCGGCAATTTTCGTAGGCGGCGCTTCAGGGTAAACAGGCGCATAATAAGGATCGTCTGCAATCGGCTTTTCATTGGTTGAACTACAACCTGATAGCGCGGCTATAACGAGTAAAATCCAGTAACGACTCATAAAAACTCTCTTAATATTACGGGCAAATCGAATGCCAAAACCCTTGAAAAAAACCTAACGAGCGAGTTGCTGTGCCACTCAATTAGCCTTAGGCCTATAAATTCTGATTCACGTACGACAGCATTTGATCGACTGCCGAGATAACCTTGGAGTTCATCTCGTAAATACGCTGGCTCTCAATAAGATTGACCAGCTCTTCGGTAACATTCACGTTTGAGGTTTCAAGCGCCCCTTGGCGAATTGCGCCCATGCCGTCAAGTGAGGCAGTACCTTGAATAGGCGTGCCACTTGCACCGGTTTCCATGTAGAGGTTTTGCCCCATTGGATCCAGACCAGCAGGGTTAATAAAGTCTGACATCGCTAGCTGTCCAACCACTTGGTTCTCAGCATTGCCCGGTGTCTTTACCGAGACTTCCCCCTCTGCCGACACCGTAATACTAGAGGCGTCATCTGGGATAGTAATGGCTGGTTGCACCACGTACCCCGAACCAGGAGTGACTATTTGGCCAGTATCATCGAGACTAAACTGACCAGTACGAGTATATGCTGCGGTGCCATCTGGCATTTGAACTTCAAAAAAGCCTGGACCTTCAACCATCAAATCAAGCGAATTGTCAGTAGTTAGCATGTTGCCTTGAGTAAAGACTTTTTGCGTTGCTACCACTTGGGTACCCGCACCAATATTCAAACCGTTTGGCAGCTTGGTATTTGATGCACTCACCCCACCCGCTTGGTTAACGTTTTGATACAGGAGATCTTCAAATACTGCACGGCTCTTTTTAAAGCCAACAGTACTGGCGTTAGCAACGTTATTTGAAATAACAGAAATATCAGTCTGCTGTGCGTCTAAACCTGTCTTACTTATCCATAAAGCGGGATGCATATTCTATCTCCTAGCTAATGCGCATTAATGAAGCGGAAGCTTTATCAATTTCTTCAGCTGTTTTCATCATTTTGACTTGCATCTCAAACTGACGTTGAATGTCAATCATCGATACCATCTCGTGTACAGCATTGACGTTGCTGCCTTCAACTGCGCCACTCAGTAAGCCAACGGAAAGATCGGCTACAGCAGGTTCACCCGACATCTGACGGAACAATCCATCTTTGCCGCGCATTAGATTTTCATTACCTGGATTGACCAATTTAATGCGGCCAACCTCTTCAATGACCTCAGCGGTTGCCCCTGTTGGACGAACAGAGACGATGCCATCTTGAGATATTTCAATTTTTTCGATTGGAAGGGGTAACACGATAGGTCCGTTGTCACCCATTAACGGTGTGCCTTTATCGTTACGGAGTACACCAGTGGTATCGAAACTCAAGCTACCAGAACGTGTATAAGCTTCGCCGCCATCATCAGCTTGAACCGCAATCCAGCCATCACCTTTAACGGCAATATCCAGATCTCGGCCAGTGGTCTTGATTGGGCCATTAGCAAAATCTGCTGACGGACTCTCTGTCATAGCGAACACACGTGTTGGCAGGCCCTCACCAAAGGCTTGCATTGAACGCGCTTGAGCGAGATCAGATTTAAAACCATCAGTGTTAGCATTTGCCAAATTGTTGGCACTAATAGCCAACGAATTCATATTCTGTTTCGCGCCGCTCATAGCGACATAGAGTAACTTGTCCACGTAACGCTCCGTCAAACTTCCGTCTAACGTATTAATTAGCAAGCATCGTGCCAGAAATTGAATTTATAAATTGAGTATAAATAGAAAGGCTTACGAATATGGCGGTCAATGATGAGGAGAGAGAGGAAACACGTTGCCGCTGCGGCAACGTGTTTTACTTTATCGCAGTTAAAAACCGGGATAGAGGCTTTATTGATTAGCGGATCTGTAAGACGGTTTGTTGCAACGTATTATTGACTTCCAGTGTACGAGAGTTAGCTTGGAAGTTACGTTGCGCCGAGATCAAATCAACAAGTTCAGTGGTTAAGTCCACGTTTGATTGTTCAAGTGCCGATGAACGAATACTACCAAAGGTACCACTGTTAGCTTCACCTGCTAATGCAGGACCAGAATCAAGGCTTGCTTTCCAAGAGGTGTTGCCTGCTTGTGATAAACCTTGTTCATTTGCAAAACGGACCAATGCTACACGAGCTAGTGGTACTGTTGAACCATTACTGTAGCTTGCGTTAATCAGGCCATCTGCGCCCACTTCAACGTTCGTTAATCGCCCAACAGTCGTACCGTCTTGAGTCAGTTCAGTCACTTCAAATGGTGAAGCATACTGAGTTGGATTATTAAAAGTTAGATTGAGTGTTTGCGAGCCATCAGCGCCTGGGCCGAGCACATTTGCGCCGCCAACACCAAGCGCTTCAGTTTGAATTGTCGCTGGATTACTACTTGTGTAAGCGCCTGTATCATTAAATGAAATAGCCGCGCCTTTCCAGCCACCTGCCGTTTCAGCACTTTTGTTGCCATCGACAAGGCCATCACCGCTAGTATCAACATCATAGGTTCCAGCCGCAGGGTCGACATTGACTTTTTTACCATCAACTGCATAAAACGCAACCCAGTTACTCTCGCCAGTATGCGCTGCATTAGGAGGGCGAACAAAGTAAGTCGTCATCACATGCGGCTCACCTAATGAGTCATACATGGTTACTGATGTTGAGTTATTGAATGTATCTGGGTCATCAGGATCAAAGTTTGCAGGGTCAAAGGTTTTATCACCCGCATTTAAGTTCATCTGCATGCCGATATTATCGGTTTTTACAGGGCTACCGGCAGTATCTGGAATTTGTACTGGTTGAGTCGTTGTTAAACTGACAGAGGTTGAATTGCCATCTTTATCAACTGGGAAGGTTTGCAGGAAATTACCTGCTGAGTCGACCATATAATTGTTCGAGTCAAATTTGAATGCGCCGGCACGGGTAAATGAGTGGTCTTGTGAACCCACTTCTGACGAAGTCACGAAGAATCCGCCACCGTTAATCGCCATATCAAGCGAGTTATTGGTGAACTGCAAACTCCCTTGATGGAACTGCTGCGCCACTTGACTGGTTGCAACACCGCCACCAACGGTTGTTTTGCTGTTCGCAAAAATAGAGCTGGCATAAACATCCGCAAATTCAGCGCGAGACTCTTTAAAACCGGTAGTGTTTACGTTAGCGATATTGTTTGCTGTTGTATTTAGATCTTTTTGCGCAGACGATATACCGCTCAAAGCAATGTTAAATGACATAGTTCACCTCAATCCTTGTTCAATTCGTTTTAAGAGCGGCTATACCCGCCTCTCTTATTAATATCTGTCGGGCGTTTACGATTCTGATACCGCTAATACATCACTAATCTTAATGCCACCCACACCACGCAAATTCAAAATTGCGCCGGTTGCCGCTGTACCTAATGATACGCTGGTCACGTGAGCGTAAGTTGAAACGGGTAACTCTTCACTTTTACCGTCAACGTTGCCGGTCACTTTAAGGGTATAACTACCTTCAGCAACCGGTTCGCCATTTTTACCCATACCATCCCAGGTAATGTCGACGTTGCCGCCGGCACTGCCGTCAACGGCAAAGGTTGAAATAAGTTGACCCGATTCATCTTCGACGCGAACCGTTAAGTCCTTAATCGATTCAGGTGTGCTGACAATAGCTTTTATATTGGGTTCATCAGCTGATACATAACCAGTATCCGATGGAATTAACACTTTTTGACCCACTAATCCCGAAGCCTGTAGCGCTTGGCTTGAGGTCGTTAACGCATTGAGATTAACAATCTCCTCGTTAAGCTTGCTGATGCCGTCAACGGTTGAAAACGATGCCATCTGCTGGATCATCTGGTCATTATCAACCGGTTTAAAGGGATCTTGCATCGACAACTGTTGACTCAATAACGAGAAGAAATCTTCTTGAGATAGCTCCTGACTATTAGGCTCAGGTATTGAGTTCTCTGCCGGCAATCGAAGGCTATCTAAGAAAGGATTACCCGTCGTAGATGTCTGCTCTGTCGACGCGCTACTTTGGGTCGTCGCCTGCGATGCTTGCGGCGTAACAGCTCCAGCCTGTTGTGGCTGACCCGTTGCCGATTGCGTGTTATTGAGCGGATTAATCAGGCTCAAAATTTACCTCCAGCTTTCACTGAGTTACTTGCCAATTCTAAGAGTTTGTTGAAGCATTGATTTTGCCGCTTCAGTCACTTGTACATTCATCTGATATGAGCGAGAGGCAGAGATCATATTGGCCATCTCCTCCATCACATTGACATTGGGCTTATAGATAAAGCCATCAGTGTCTGCCATTGGATGACCTGGCGAAAATTCTTTATTCAAAGGTAAGTCACTTTCAACAATACCTTTGACAGCCACAGATTGTGACGCGCTTTGATGCTGTTGCGCCTTGCTCATTTCAGCTTCGAAAATAGGATGACGTGCACGGTAGGTTTCACCCACACTGCTTGATACAGCATCGGCGTTAGCAATATTACTGGCCGTGGTATTGAGTCTGACCGATTGCGCAGACATGCCTGAACCTGCGACGTTAAAGATATTAAATAAACTCATAATTAATCGCCTCTAATCGCTTTTTTCATGCCTGAGAACTTACCGTCTAGAAAACCGAGAGACATTTGATATTCAAGCGCATTTTGCATAAACGCAGACTGTTCCTCTTGAATATCAACTGTGTTGCCATCACCAGTATCGGGTTGATTAGGCACACGGTAAGACACATTTTGCTGAGTTAATGCTGCCAAATCAAAATGCTTACCGTCGCTCTTAGCCATTGCTAAGCCCGACTGTCGTGACTGCGCTGAATTCATTGCTTTGGCAAAATCCACATCACGTGCTTTGTAGTTTGGTGTGTCGGCATTGGCAATATTTGAAGATAGGACTTCAGCACGTTGGGAACGCACGCCCAATGTGTATTGATGAACTCCTAATGCTTTATCAAAACTAATCGCCATAAAATTGCCTCCTCAGCTCGGTATCTGAAATAAAGCAATTGGTGTGCCAGATTAGTTAAAACAAGTAAAAATAGAGGTATATCTAGGATGCAGCGATGTCAAAAGGAAGGTTTTACAAGATAAGAGGGTGTCAAAATTGCGTTAAACGCCGTTGAAACACCCTGAGTGCAACAGCTTAACTGCGCTTTTGGTAATAGATCCCTGGGTTGCAACGGATCATGTCAAACTCTTCAGATAACCCAGCAATAGACTCCGAGGCACCTAGAAATAGAATACCATTTGGGTTTAATGCGGCAGCAAATTGCCGCAGTATTTTCCGCTTTGCCTCTGGCGAAAAATAGATCAATACGTTACGGCAAAAAATAATGTCAAACTTGCCGAGTAAAGTATAATTCTCAAGTAAGTTATGTGCTCTGAAGTTCACCAACTGCTTGACATTATTCTTAATCACCATGTTGCCTGAAGGCAAAGTATCAAAAAACTGACGTTTCCTTTCATCTGACAAGCCACGCCCTAACGCTAAATTGTCATACTCTGCTTTTTTACAGCGTTCTAGCATTGAAGGAGACAGATCTGTCGCCAGAATGCTTGCCCCACTCGGTAATTTACCGGGACGACGTTGCTGGTGCTCAAGAATGGTCATGCTTAACGAGTACGGCTCTTGCCCCGAGGAACATGCCGCCGACCAAATTTTAATCGGTCTACCCAGTCGGCTGTAATTTGGCAATAAAGTATTGGCCAGCAGCTCAAAAGGGTAACGGTCGCGAAACCATAAGGTTTCATTGGTGGTCATGGCATCAATCACTTCGGTGCGAAGTTGGCGCTCAGTCGGTTTCATCGAATGTTTTACCACATCCGACAAAGAAGGAAGATTATACTTGCCCATCAGCGGCGCCAATCGGCTGCGCACTAGGTATTGCTTGTTTTCACCTAGCACAATACCGCTATGCTGCTCTAGAAATAGCCTGAATTGATGGTACTCGTTTTCAGCAAGTGATTTATTCGGCACTCTAGTATCCTAAATATCTATAAAACAAAGCCACGCAGTAGCTGCAGCTTAACAACAATCGCAGGTTTATACATTAGCCCCCAAGGAAACACAAGCAGGAGTTGGCTCCCTTGGGCCTACGATACGTTGTAAGATCGCGGATTATAAGCTTAAGTGCTTGTTTACAGCCGCTGCTAGCTCATCTGGATTAAATTTCGCGATAAAATCATTAGCGCCTACTTTCTGAACCATAGCTTGGTTGAATACGCCGCTGAGCGAAGTATGTAACACAACTTTGATGTTTCTCAATTTAGGATCATCACGTATTTCTGCGGTTAAGGTATAGCCATCCATTTCTGGCATTTCAATATCTGAAATGATCAACGGGATCTCTGTAGAGACATCATCCAACTCAGCGGCCATCACCCGTAACTTGTCTAACGCCTCTTTACCATCTTTTGCGGTGTCGATTTGTAGATCGAGCGAGCTCAACGCACGAATAATCTGTTTACGTGCCACCGATGAATCATCTATCACCATGATGTGATGGTGCAGATCTCTATCAATAGTCAGTTTTTCATCAAGCTCTTTACTGATATTAGTGTTAACGGGCGAGATCTCATCTAAGATTTTTTCAACGTCTAAAATCTCTACCAGTTCGTTTTCTATCTCGGTAACGGCCGTTAAGTAAGAGCCGCGGCCAGCGCCTTGAGGTGGCGGCATGATGGCTTCCCAGTTCATATTGATAATACGCTCAACAGAACTGACCAAGAAGCCTTGCACACTGCGGTTGTACTCAGAGATGATAATAAAACAGTTCTCAATGTTCTCAATTGGGCGACCACCTGTGGCAGCACTTAAATCGATCACTGAAATTGTCATTCCGCGAACATGAGCAATGCCACGTACGTTTGAATTGAGCCTAGGTAAGCTGGTTAATGGAGGGCATTGCAACACCTCTTTTACCTTAAATACGTTAATGCCGAACCGTTGACGTCCATTAAGTTTAAATAACAATAACTCTAGTCGGTTCTGTCCAACCAATTGCGTTCGCTTATTTACTGATTCAAGAATGTTCGACATGAAAATTTGCCTTGTACTTATTTTTATCGATTAAATCTAAAAGATTCAATTTAGTTGAGTGACCACTTATTACGTTGATTTAGCGCATCGTTGCTGCCGATACTGATCAATATAATTAACACCTACATTTAGGCATGCTACTTGCTTAGTTTGTACAATCTGATTTTAGCGTTGCGATTTTAGTCAACTTTATGACACCCGACGATTTAATGAGTTCGCTACAGAAATTCTAAAATAACACGACTTAGGTGCATTCTAGCGAATCAAGCTGGTGTATTCATTATGAAAATAATTTTTTGGCTCTTTTTAACCGTATTATTTGTACCCATCGCCGCTATTGCAAATACAGATCAACTTGCTAGCGTACCTTCTATATCGACCATTTCTCGATTAGCTATAGCCGCAGTTGAAGAAAAAATAGAAGCGCCTGATAAAGCTAAGATAAATATCACCCCTCAGAGTCTCGATAGTCGAGTCAGCTTACCTAACTGCTACTTGCCGATTAAAGCTGAAATAGCCAGTGACCGTGCAATTAGACGTAATAACACCATTAAGGTCAGTTGCGACAGCCCAGATTTAAGTTACCCGTGGCAAATATTTTTATCGGTGAGAGTCGATATTCTCTACCCAGTGGTGGTGGCAAAATCCACCTTAGGTCCAGGCGACCTGCTATCAAGCAGTGATGTCGAAATCGATTATGTAGAGCAGACCACACTGCGCGGTCAACAATTTGACCAAATAGATCAAGTGGTAGGTGCGAGATTAAAGCGCCGTGTTGCGCCGCAGCAACCCATTTTCAATAACCACCTTTGCATTGTTTGTAAGGGAGATACAGTTTCTATATTCGCTCGCTCTGAAAACTTTGAAATTAAAACCGTTGGCGAAGCCTTACACGATGGTAATCTGGGCGACAAAATCCGTATTAAGAACACTCATTCGCAAAAAACATTGAATGCAAAAGTCACTGCTGTTGGCCAAGTTGAAGTAAGAATGTAAAATAATACTAAAGTTAACAGCTATCACGCCGATAGCATGTGTAAGAAAGTCTCTTTATTCAATGTTGGATACCAAAATGGCTATGGATATTAAACAAGTAAATAGCGCTGCAACAGCGCGTATTAACACCAGTAATGCGGGCAAAGGTTCTGCAGCACAAAGTGCCCCCGCAGCCCCCGCGCAAACTGCAGCAGCACAAAAAGCCGACTCTGTGTCAATTACGCCACAGGCTCAACAGCTCCAGAACGTACAGACGAAGATGGCTGATATGCCTGATATAGACCAAAAGAAAGTTGACGAAATTAAAGCTGCTATCGCTGAAGGTCGTTACAAAATCGATCCAGATAAACTTGCAACTAATATCGCAAACTTCGAGAATGATCTCAGCGATTTAAACTAAATGTCGCCGCTAAATGCGGATTAAGGCAAAACAGATAAGGCCATTATGACAAATTTATCTCATCTTTTAAGCTCACAACATACCGTGTTGACTGAGCTTAAAGCCGTTATCAGTCAAGAAAAGCAAGCATTACAGTCGCAAGATGCTGACACCTTGTTAGCGCTAGCGAGCACCAAAGCGAGCTTACTTGATAATTTAAAGCATAACGATGAGATGATAGCCGCACAGCCTGATAAAAGTATATTAGAGACCGATGCTACATTATCTCAGCAAGTTAGCGAAGCAAAGGGGTTGCTCGCTGAGTGCCAACAACTCAACGCTGAGAACGAATCTTTAATTGAATTGAGCCTAGCCAGCTTAAATCGCTTTTCTCAAGCACTGCAGGTCAGTCGAAGTTCTACCAGCCTCACCTATGATGGCAAAGGCCGCACCTCAAGTATTTCTAGCTTAGGTAACAATTTAAAAGCTTAAACACCTAAAGTATCGAAACAAAAAGCGAAGCTAATGCTTCGCTTTTTGGGTTCTAGCTGTAGCAAGCTAACCCAGCCGCTAGTTTTCCTTGTATCTAATTCCTATAAACGCGCGTTCTTGTCATCAGGCCCGCGGACGTTCTAATAAAAAGCTTGCGAACACCCTATCTTAAAAATAAGTGATCTCTTTCACTTTTTGAGAACGGTTCTGTTGCTGATATAACGCCCAAACCTGTTCAAAGTCCAACTCTAGCTCTGTGACATAGTGCTCACCGGCTGGATAACTCTTCACTACCCTTGCGCCCCGAATAACCCCAGAAACCGATGCTTTAATCTCATCACTCGATAACATCCAATCACTCATCTGGCTTGATGCAGTTAAGTGCTGACCATACACCTGCTCGGCGAGCTCTCGATAAGCAGCAATTTTAGAGGCTTGCATCGCCATAAGGACACGCTGCGCGGGATCATTCGAAGGCTGACTGTCTAATGTCGCATAACCAATCGCGGTTAATGTCGGAAAGGATTCGGGCGCTTCGGTCTCGTATTGCACATAGCGGTCTTGTGCTGCGCAACCAGCAAATATGCTCGCAATTAATAAGCTTGCAATGACTATTATCGCTCTCATCTATTTGGCTCCCCCAAGATTTACCGCTTTCTGGCCTGCATGTTCTGAGCGATACAATAAACCATTTTCAGACACGACTTTCTCTGAAGGGGTTAACATATCTGGCATCGCGGTTATTGGTACAAAGCTCTGAGCCACTGATATCACTCGATTGTTACTGACATCCACAATGCGGCTATAAACAACGACTCCCTCTTTACTTGGACTCATCGTTGACACCACCACATGCCTAACATCTATATTGGCGGGTAATTGCTGCCAATCGCGAGTCAGAATGAAATCGCCTTCCTGAGTCACTCGCAGTGTTTCCGCCACATTCATGTCGATCAAATTAAATTGATGATCATGTAATGCCGCGATTAGCCCTTGTTGATATTGCAGACCCAGCTCATTAGTGGTTACGAGATCGCTTAGCATGACCGGCGTAGCCACTAACAAAGGTTGAGTGGGCTTTAAGCTGTCATTTTGTCTTACCAACTCATTGACCATCTGCTGAGCCAAATGGTTAATTGACGACAAATGTGGCAAGCCATTGCCACTGGCAAGAGCTTGTTCGTCAGTCGCTTCTTCCTGCGTCATCGCGCAGCCAAGCAGCATTAACAATGGTAGCAAGCTTAATATCTTATACATCGTTGTATTCCTGTCTTTCAGAAACCCAAATTGGCCTAAAAGCATATCCAAAAGAATATGATTATCTAATGCTGTTATCGGCGTACAGCTGAATAACTTTACGGCTAAATGTGCTGCCACAGATTTATAAAAGGCACGATTATTGCTTAATTCTAGACATATCAATACGACTGTCATTTTGCCGGCATTAATTGCCCCTCTCATTACAGCAAACAGTCACCCTTTTATTCGTTGCTCTGCAGCGTAAAGACCTGGAAAATTAATATGAAACTTGGCTCACTTATTATCACTAACATTATTTTAGCCTGCACACTTTTTATCACCTCCCCCGTGCAAGCACAGTGGATCCAGGCCAGTGGCCAGGCCAAGATCATTGACAACAACTTAGTCAAAGCACGCCAAGAGGCCATTGAACAAGCAGTCAGTTACGCCACTTTAAAATCTGGCGCACGCTTTTCAAGTGAACAAACGGTTATAAATGGCCAACTGGTCAACGATAGCTTTACCCTCAGCCACAATGCACAGAGCCAACAAGTAGAGATGGTGAGTGAGCAAGTAGAGGACGGTTACATTACGGTTAATGTTCGGATAGATATGATTGAGCCATTCGAACAAGCCTGTGAAAACAGTAAACTAAAAGCCTCTATTTTGGTGCCGCAAGCATTAATTAAAGACCGAGCACAATTGAGATATGGCAACTTAGGCTTATTCGAACAAAACTTGTCAGAGCAATTGGCACAGACTATTGAAAACCACTCCAGCAGCAGCTTTACTCACCTTCATGCCAACGAACGTTTAGATGTTGATCAAGCACTCGTCGATGTTCGCGGCTATAGACTACCAAGTTGGTTAGGCGAAATCACTGATAGCCAATATATTTTACTACCTGAAATTATCGATATCTCCCCCGAGCAATCTACTCGCACCTTTGGCTTATGGGAAAATGATCCAATGCGCGTGTTCCAGTTTAGGTTATCACTATTCCATGCCATTAGTGGTGAGAAGGTTTGGAGTAAACAGTATAGCCAAACCGCAGAGTGGGAGTTTTCATTACAGCAAACCGTCAACTCTAATAGCGACCAATTTTGGCGATCTGAGTACGGTGAAATGATAAAGGGTGTGTTAGTCGAAGCTAGCGAAGATATAGACAGTACGCTAAATTGCCGCCCGCTATTAGGACAAGTCATTGCCAGACAGGCCAACAGAGTGATCCTTAACCTTGGACGTCGTAATGGCATTCGAGTCGGCGACACGATGCAACTGGTACTGCAACAGAATATGCCCGATAGACTCGAAAATATGCGCGCGGTAGCGGGTAAGAGTAAAGCCACCATCACTATCGACCAAGTGACCGAAGAAAGCGCAACAGCAGTGCTCAAAGGTGTGAGCGCATCACTGAACATTCAGCTCAATGATCTAGTGATAAAACTCTAACCGATTAAAAACCAAGCAGATAAAGCCAAAGAGTTTTCATACACTCTTTCTATCTAGAGTAAAACCAGTATAATCACTGGCGTCTCCCTATAGCTCAACAGGATAGAGCAGTCGCCTCCTAAGCGATCGATCGGGGTTCGAGTCCCTGTGGGGAGACCATATACAGCTTTTGTATATGCAATTAAAAAACAGTAAATATCAGTTTTTCACTAAAAGCTGTAATTCCTGTTAGCTATTTCGTCTATTGCTTTACTTTCATCTTTAGCTACCTTCCAGCCATTTATCAGTCAAAGCGACTAAACTTAACACTATGTCCCCCAAATAGAGTAAAGATCTCAAGCTTGATATTTACCTATAAAAAAACCTCCAAGTGGAGGTTTTATTCTCTTTAGGGATAATCTCTACTGGAACTATTAAAGCCAATAGCGACTAACTAGATAGACATCGTTAAAGAGTATTTTTCTTTCTATCGATTTCAAGCAAGGCCAGCATCAGTTCCTTCTCTTTAGGCGACAGTGACTGCACCGCTTTTTTGACATTCTTTTGGTAACGATCCAAAGTCACTTTATCATTGGCAATCGCCGCATCAAGAGTTTGTTCGTACTTACTCAGCAGGCCATTTAACTTTTCGGCATTTTTCATATTAGTCATGTGAGCACTGTAGGCTAGATATAAAACGGCAGCTAGCGTCAGTAGGCTAAACACATCAAATTCAAAAGAGAAGCGCTTGCTCTTAGTTTCCGTGGTCATAGTTATTGTTCCGTAATCATTGAAAGTTTAATTTTTATCATTTCAGCTTGCTTTGCTGCATCGCTTATTGCTTGATGCTCTCGCGCATTAAAAAATTGAATGCTGGCAAATAGAACACCGACCATAAACAGCAGCACTAAATTCTTCGTCAGCCACTCTATAATCTTATTAGAAATACTCTTTATCATAGGACAGCCTTACATTTAGGAAGCTCTTGGTAATCGAAAAAATTGACATTAATCGAGTCACTGATCATCTGTGCATCAACAACACCGAGCACAAAACAGCGGTACTTTTTGTTGCGCTCTAATTCAAGCAAAATCAGATTATTCTGCCCTTTCTTATTTAAGGTATTGAGCAGTGCTAAAGTGGATGCTTTGCTATTAAGGTACGCAGTCATATTCAATTCAAGCTTCTGCATTAATGACTGTTTACCGATATTGCCTTGGCTCAGTTGTAACCAATATTGTGGATCGTCATAGTTAGAGGAGAACTCTTCAACCAACCCTTTGACATCTGGTTTATAGAAAAACTTTTGATCGGCTAGCAACCCAATGTCAGAATTTTGCATGAAATTAGGCATATTAACGGCAGCCACTTTTTCATTCTCTAACCGAACGCCCATATATGCACCTACGTTCATGTCTTGTTTTAGCACGGTAATATTAGTGTCGAAAGGTTTAATCACCTCGCCAAAACCAAAGTATTTAGGCAAGAATGACAGCCAGTTATAGGCAAAGTCATCATAGCTTCTTAATAGATGCTCGTCATGATCAGCGATAACCTCAGTTGGCATATCTTCAGTGTTGTCTGCTTGAGATGGTGGCTGGTATTTAATGACTTTACCGACTAACCTAACAACCTTAAGACCACGGTAGGTTTGGAAAATACCATTTTCAATATCAAGTACATAACCAAAGCCGACAGTGAAAAACTTATCGAAAGGGTCAACCGTGCTGAATGCTTTTGCGAAATTGCCCATCATAGTGTGGTAGGCATTTTTATTCGCGATCGAGGCGCCTACAGGCAAGGCAAATGCCAATATACCGGCGAGCATTGCCAGCGTTAAATACCCCTTATTCTTAGGCCATAGATACACAGCAAGCTTAATAAACAGCAAAAATATAGCTATTAAGCTCGCCGCTATACTCATAGGCGGAATAACCGCTAGCTTAACGGCATCTTTTCCTAGCATGAACATGCTCCCACCAGGCGAAAATGCCGCAGTGGCCGCTGTAGAGGTCACCATTTTAATAAAGGAGATATTGTCCTGCTTGTTGAGCCATAATTTCTTATATTTACTCTCAGAAATACTGGGGCTAAATTCTGCTAAATAGTAACTCCCAAGGGTTTTCTGGGCGTATTGGGTTACTTGTGGCAAACGAGCAAAACCCACTCGATCTAAACGAGGTTTAGCCACTGCAAAGCGAGAGTTTTTACGGTACTCAGCCCAAAGCGCTTTAGCACGGCCCTTGTACTTAGCTTCAATCGCCTGATGCAAGGCTCTTTCATTATTAAAACTCCAGTTATCAGCAACCTTAACGCCCTGCTCTTTAAATTGAGAGACTGCGATTTTTAATGCCTGAGATGACCGGTTGTATTCCTCATACTCCATATCTTCTGGAATACCGTATACGCGGTGAATATAGTTGATACGGCCACGCTCAAACATTGCCATGAGGTAGTATTTCGACTTCAACATTTTGGCGACAGTAATATCATCAGCAGTCAAATAAACGCCGAACGATTCACCCGTGTCATATTTAAGCGTCGTTAGGTACTGTGCAAAATCAACTTTAAGTTGCCGGCGGCATGCTGAATTACAGTTTGAGCTAAAATAGTCATCTTTGATTGAGCTATAACCCTTTCTAATCGCGTTAGTGGAGTCCTCTGCGACCTCTTTTTTATAGTTATCGGCATCTAGCAATGCCTGTGAGTAGCTCTTCCAATGATTATTTATTTTGTTGTTGGCTTTATTTTGTAAAGTAACTCGCTCTCGCTCAATCAACGAGTAGTTATTCTCTTTCTTTAGCGCCTCAAGGTAGCCTTTGCTCGCCTTTTGGTAACTTGCCAACTCCTGTTTATAGGTACGGTCAAACTGCCGAATTCGAGGAATAGCGTCTTTAATGAAATACTCCTCTTGGCGGTTAAGCAAGAACTGATCAGCCATGTTCTCTAAGTTAGATTCGATCAACTGATTAAATCCGCGAGAAAAATAAGCCAAAGATGGAATAAGCGCCACCATCAAATCTCTACGTTTCGGGTCGCTAACAATTTCATCAAACTGCGGGAATCCGTCAATGGCGACGGTTTCTGCTAAATACGCCTCTTTATAGACAATGGCTCGCACTGCGCCCAATTTCTTCTCATTTGAAGTTGTATCGACAATGCCATCGACCGCAATCCTTAAACAAGGGATAATTAACGCCCAAACAACCACAAGCAACAACGGACGAAAAAAACCGTTTATAAGTCGAGCTGTTTTAGGTGTTAACGCTGTATTTTCTGTTACTTTCTGGCTTTTATCACGAATAAGTAAATTAAACTGTTTGGCTGGAATAAAGGTGGCAACAGCCAGTGCTAAACCAAAACCAGACAGGGTTCGACCAAACAACTCTAGCCGCTCTGCCGTAATTAGATGTTCCCCAAAAACAGCCTGGATCGGCTGAGCATACATATCAATCAATAAGATGTTTAGCGATAACTCTAAACAGACATAAACGATAAATAGACCGAGCAACATCCAGATTTTTGCATGATTTGAAAACTTACTTTGCTTCATTTCTGTTTCTTCATAATGTATTTTTTCGTCGTGATGACCGTGTCGCCATCTTGTTGTCTGTCTATGCAGTATTGATAATTTTCATCGCCTTTCTTTAGCAAACTGCAGCGATTACTCAACGGTTTGTTACCCACACGGTAACTCAGTTGCTGGTTATTAATGCTGAGATATTGGCCTTGGCTGAGCAGCTGTTGCTGCTCAGATAAACGGTTAAAGTCGGCATTAGTTGGCAAAACACTGGCCAGTAAAACTGCATCGACTTTAAGTGGCGCTGCAGTTACGTTTTGCGTTGGCGACAAAATGGCATGCTTATTAGCTTGCATACAGGCAATTAGCGGTTGGGAATCCACAACGATGGCTGTC
Organism: Shewanella sp. c952; assembly: GCF_019654975.1. Taxonomy (GTDB): domain Bacteria; phylum Pseudomonadota; class Gammaproteobacteria; order Enterobacterales; family Shewanellaceae; genus Shewanella. The sequence goes on along the minus strand of NZ_BPEW01000017.1, from coordinate 16,840 downwards.
GGGTCTGCAACATCAAAACTATCCATGGTCATTAGCATACGCTTACGCGCATCTGAGGTTTGATTCGTCGCGGCGATAAAACCATAGGATTGCGAGGGGGTTGTAGATAGTGGCTCAACAGCTAAGTTATTCACTAATGCAAGTTGATGTTTCGCGACGACAAATTGTAGTCTATGACCTAAGAAAAGCGATTTGGCGGTTTGCACTAAATCAGTCAAGCTGGAGCTATCAAGACCGGGTTCAGGCCTAATAACGATGGTGTCTTGTCGCATCATTTTAGGCATTAGGCTTGCAGCGACTTCGGTCAGATCTTGTTGGTTGCTGACCGCTGAGAAGTCATTGTCCGTGTCGACCACCAGCCAGCGATGATCCACTCGCGCGACATCGATATAGAAGCCTGACAGTAGATCTTGATGTTTGCCTACATACTGAGGAAATGAGGCTTGAGTGACACGATAGAAAAGCGCAGCATTACAAACACTCTGATTAATAGGTAATATTTGGCCCGCATCAGTTACGCTCAAATTTCTATACTTTAGCGCTTTTTGTAAGTCCTTATATTGGGAAAGGTGACTGGCATGAGCAGATATAGATCCGCTTACTGCAATAGCGCTGGTGTATTGATCAGGCCTTTTATCGACCGCACAGCCCCAGAGTATAAATATGAGCAGGCCGTATAGCCCAACCGTCCTTAGTAACAACACAAAAAATCCCTCTTTAGTTTTATGTTGGCAAAGTAATACACCTCCTAAAGAATTGCAACGAATAGTAATAAAATTAGTGCGTTAAGTATAGAAACTGTGCACTAGTGAACAGGTAAATAACAAATGACCGACAAAGGGCGATTGACTAAACTGATGATGACTAAAACGATAGCAATCATCAATAAAGTGCCACAACGAGGGTGGCACTTTATTGTAGTTAGTGTTTTAATTTTAAACGTCGAGAATAGCCGTTACCCTTGGCTAACAGTTGATTTTAAATTGTGCGGTTAACGCACTTAGCTGCTTTGATAGCTGATCAATATGTTCGCTTGCCGCCGCAACTTGCTCAGAACCCGCTGCATTTTGCGCCGCAGTGTCATTAATCGCCGTGATACTCTGGCTTATCTCTTGGGCCGCTAATGATTGTTGGCTCGTGGCAGTTGCGATCTGCTCCGCATTGGCTGAGATACTTAGCATCTCCTCCATTGCAAGTTGGATAGACTCTTTACTGCTGATAGCCGCTTTGATCGTCTTTTGCGTGTGTTCGCTGCTCTGCTTCATCACCGCGACGGCATTTTGTGTATCTAGCTGAAGTTGTGCAATCATCTCTTCGATATCGGTAGTAGAGAGCTGTGTTTTCTGCGCTAATTGACGCACTTCATCGGCAACAACAGCAAAGCCTCGTCCCTGCTCTCCAGCCCTAGCAGCTTCAATTGCTGCATTAAGTGCTAATAGATTAGTTTGCTCAGAGATCCCTCGAATGACCTCTAAGATAGAGCCAATGCCTTGGCTTTTTGATTCAATATCTGCAATCACTTCCGTGGCGGTCCCCACCTCATCCACTAACTCATGTAGCTCTTCAATCGTATTGCTAACATTGTGGCTGGCAAGCTTTGATGTCTCAGTGGCGTTATTTGACAAGTCAGCCACTGAACGAGCATTTTCAGATACACTTTCGATAGTTTCTGACATTTCATACATAGCAGATGAGACCGTTTCAATGCTCGCTTGCTGCTCTTGTAAGCTAGCGCTGGCTTGCACACTGGTGCTACTGGTTTGCTCAGCAGCGCTTGATAACTCAGAAGTTACATGAGTCAAAGAGCCCATCATGCGAGTCAAGCTCTGCGTCATTGAAACCATCGACGCGTATACGCCAGTATGGTTAGAGTTGCTATTAAAGTGAGTCGTCAAGTCACCCTCAGCAATTTTTCGGGTTAATGATTCCATCTCTACAGGCTCACCCCCTATTGGTTTAAGTATCGATTTAGCAATAAAAAAAGTCACCAATATGATCCCGACAACAGTTAGTAAACAGATAATAGTGATTATTGTTTGCAGGTAATTTAGCGCAGCAAAGGCTTCCGACTCATCAATCTCTGCCAGTAACACCCAAGATAAGTCTAGAAACTCCACTGGAGTGTAAGATGATAAAACCGGATTACCGTTATAGTCGATAACGATATCGGTACTCGATTGGCCTCTAATGCCCGCGCTAACCGCTTCAGTTTGCACGCCATTATTTCGGACGTTCCCCGCGAAACTGGCCACGACAGAGTGTCCGATAGGATCTAAGAAGGAGTCTGAACGCATCTTGAAGTCATCGCCAACAACGTAGGTTTCACCGGTTTGTCCCATCCCCTGACGAAATTGCATAATTTGGTTTATTTTTTCTATGGATAGCTGCAGAGCAATGACCCCAATCACCCTGCCGTTAACCTCGATAGGTTCGGCGATAAAGCTCGCGGGTTCATCATTACTGGGGGCATAAGCCGCAAAATCTTCTATTTCAACCTTTTGACTCAAGCTCACCTTTTGGAATAATCGTCCTAAACCTGAGTTTCTATAAGGCCCTGTCTTTAAGTTTGTTTTATAGTCAGCTTCTTTTGCGACGCTATAAAATATCTCACCAGTTTCATCAATAATAAATAGATCGTAATAGTTGTACTCTTTGATAAAAGACGCAAAGAAGTCATGCTTTAGCTGGGCTAACAACTCAGGTCTCAACTCCGAATCGAGCTTTAAGTTATCCGACCATACTGTGTTAATTAAAGAAAGATCTTTCTGAGTTTGCAGGAAGTATTCTTCCAGCTGGTTTTTCTTGATTTCTCTCATTGAAGTTAACTGATCGTAAGCTTGCTCTTCAATACTGCCGCTAGCGATATACAAAGCAAAAAAAGCAATGATGGCAGCGGGAACCATCCCCAATACAATAAACGAATATAGTAATTTGTATTTTAGTGTCATAGACGTATTTTTAATTATCCCTTTTTAATCAATTGATTTTCATGTAAATAAAAGTACATGGAAAGCAAAATAATAATGTGCAATACGACAGGAACACATTTTGCACATTATATCCAATGAAGCAGTATTGTAACTTGTGTCACAAAAAAAGTAGACCAACCGCGGCAAATGTTAAAAAATCGTGTCCTTTATAAAGTCAAAATGAGATTTTGAAGTAACTTACTCTAAATTAGGGCCAATTAGTCTGCTTCAGCAGAGTATTAAGCTGTTGACCATTAGGAGTTATACCCTTGTAAATTATAGTGTTAATTGATTTCATATTCTTCTTTAGCATTTTTATGCCGAAACAATATCCATACCGGATAACGATTTTTCAATGTTCAACAGAGCTCATTACCGCAATTAAAAAACGAGCTCCTATATGCCCCTAGAGTTAGTTTGCGTATATAATGTCGAGCACTGCATGTTTAGCAAAATAAATTCAACAGAGAGGCCGTGTGTCAGACACCTATATTCCGTTAGCACAATACAAACGTAAGTGGATTTTCAATCATAAAGACTTACCTGTTACCGATGAAGATAAAGCGCTGATTAAGCCACTTTCTCAAAAAGCGTCTATGGAAGTTTGGAATAAATGGATCAGCAATAAAAGCAGCTATGCAGAGCAATTTGGTAAGGGCGACTGGGCCGCTAAAGACAGTGCTTGGAGCGATACTGAACATTGGCAAAGTGCCTGGGACAGTGAAGAAGCCGCCATTCCTGAGCCAATAGCGCTGCACATTGACTGGCAAGATACTGCTAAAGTTTACTTTTGTTATGAGAAATACCAAGTCATTGAAACACGTTGGGATGTGTTTGTAAGGAACTGGAAGTGCTTCCTGTTTTTTGATGATGGTCCACTGCTTATTTCACCTAAACAAAAACAAGCAATCATGTTTTTACAAAGCGGCCAGTACAAGCTGGGATCACGCGGCTAACGTACATCGACTTGAGGTTATTATGAAATTTGTTTCTAGATTAGCGCTTACTACTGCGTTGCTGCTTCCCCTTAGCTTGCAAGCGAAAGAAGTATCAGGGGTTCAACTTGAGGACTCTGTGACGCTGAATGAACAAACACTGGTACTCAATGGCGCAGGCGTTCGCAGTAAGTTTTTTATCGATCTCTATGTCGGTAGTCTTTACGTACCTAACACCATAGATACCACCGCCGCAGTTTTGTCGGCTGAGAATGCAGCCGTTAGGTTGAACATTACTTCAGGTATGATCACCGCAGAGAAAATGGCTGATGCGATTAATGAAGGTTTTGATGATGCGACTGATGGCAATACAGCGCCAATCCAAAATCAAATAGATCAGTTTATGGGATTATTCAGTGACGAGATTATTGAGGGCGATCAGTTCACCCTGCTAGCAAGTAAGGCGCTTGGTGTTACCGCATTTAAAAATGGTACCGCTCAGGCAACCATTACTAGCGAGCCGTTTCGCCAAGCGTTGTTAAACATATGGTTAGGTGATGCACCCGCCCAAAAAAGCTTAAAGAAAGCGATGTTGGGCAAGTAATACCTTTTAAGCAAAATTGGCTTAGAATTTGTAAGTGAGATCCAAGGCCAATGCGCCTTGGCTTTCAATCTCTTCTTTACTGTTTTGCGGATTCAATTCAAGTTCACCATTAAAGAAGTAACCAGCGTAACCGTTAACACTAAATGATGAGTTCACCTTCCAACCGACTCGTGCAAAACTAACCCATTCATCGATCTCCGCCGTCTCTTCATCATCAGCAATCAAGAAGCGGTTAGTTCTTTTAGATGTTCCCACCCCAAAATCCCAGTCAGGATTCATTGCATAACTGAGTTCAAGACCAGCAGGGCCGCTAAATCCAGCTGAGAATGGATTGCCTAGCTTAAGCTTGTCGGTTATTTGCCAGTTAACGGCAATAAACGGCACCGTTCTAACCTCATCAATATCATTAAGGTAGCCCACACCAAAACCAATCATATTGCCGGAGCCAAAACGGTACATTGCTGATAGAAATGCACCATAACTCTGCGCATTACTCAGTGAAGCGTTGTCTGATGCAGCGTATTGGATCTTAGGGGCTAATATGAACATCCAATGGTCATCTGGGCGGTAAGACAAAGAGACACTTGCGCGGTAACGTTCAATCTTGTCCCAAGTCTGTCGACCGGCAATACTGGTCGATGTCCAATCATAATCGAGGTTGTCGTAACCGAGCTTGGCGCCAATCATCCACTGCTTATTGAGCGGCATGCCAGTCTTTAAATCAAACATCCACTGATCGCGTTGTAATTCATTACCTTGCTCGCCAACCTCTGCGGTTCCAGTGGCAATTCTCGATACACTAACGCTTAACGGTGAATATTGTTTGCTGGGTTTGGCAAAAGCATATGACGACAGCGCCATAGTGGAGACAACCATTGAGGTCATTAATATCGGTTTTATTTGCATGCTAACTCCATTAGCGGAAAAGGAGACAATCTTTAATTGTTATTCTGACTCTAACTTACGTTTGTTAATGAAAATAGGATCACTTTGTAACAGAAAGAAAAATTAACACTTAATTTACCTTATAAGCACTTAAAAACATTTCAACGCTACCACTTAGATACGCCTCTCTATCAGCCAATAGTTCAGTGATATCTAAACCCAGTTCCAGTTTCATTCTCATCTCACCAAACATCAATAAGCAAAAACGAACAGCACAATGATGCGGGTTATCAAACTGGAAAATTCCTAGTTCGGCCACCTTAATAAAATAGTCACTTAACAAGTCCAGTATGTTTTCAGGACCTGCACTATAAAATAACCGGGAGATCTCAGGGTGGGTATCGGCTTGTGATACACAGGCTTTAAATACGGTAATCGCTTCGGGACTGGTGATCACCTCACCGAAGTGTTTAGCAAACAAGGCTAAGGTGGTTTCCGGTGTCGATGGATCTGCCAACATCTCATCGTTAACCCCATGCATGATGCATTTAGATTCAATCGAAGCCACAAACAGATCATCTTTACAGCCAAAGTGGGAGTACACCGTTTGCTTAGATACCCCAGCAAGCTTTGCGACTTCATCCATACTGGTATTAGGAAAGCCTTGTTCACAAAAGAGTTCTTTAGCAGCAAGTAGAATTTGCTCTCTTTTTTGCTCACTACGGCTCATCACTGGAGTATTCATTGGCATTTACGCTCTTTTTAGGCTGCTGAAAAATATCAGTTAAGCTATTTAATCACAAAATGGACTGGACAGTCTAGTTCTTACAAAATAGACTAGACAGTCTAGTTTAACGTTTCCTTTACGCTGTGTTAACCATTTACTTAACTCAAACGGATTTTATAAAATGGATATTATGAGAGTTTTGACTCGTCGTAGGCTTATTACCGGCTTAGTTGCAGTTAGCTTATTAACTGCATGCCAAGATGCCCCCGTTGCAACTTTAGATGCCCCGAGTTATCAATCCGTAAGTAGCAGTGAATTAGTGGCAGAATCTTCTTACCCTTACTCGCAAGAATTTTCAGGCACCATTCGCGCAGGAAATACCACTGGCGTAGGTTTTGAATTAGCAGGGAAAATTAATGCACTTTTGGTCGACAGTGGAGACAGTGTCGCCAAAGGACAATTATTAGCTCAACTAGACACCCGATTATTGCAAGCAGAGAAGAATGAACTCAACGCCAGTCTTGCACAAAATAAGGCGGATCTAGACTTAGCGACAGCAACCTTAAACAGAAGCTTAAAATTAAAGAAACAGGGCTACGCTTCAGAGCAACAACTAGATGAACAAAAGGGTCAGCTCAATAGCTTATTAGCAGCAAAAAGTCGCCTCGCCGCTTCATTCCAAGCCAATCAACTCAAAATACAAAAATCAGATCTGTTAGCTCCTTTTAGTGGCAGTATCAGTAAACGCCGCCATAACCTTGGCGAAGTGATTAGTATCGGCAGCCCTGTATTTACCTTAATTGAGCACAACAATGTACAAGCCTATATTGGTGTCCCTGTGGCGGTATCAAATAGTTTAAGCAGTGGCCAAACCGTTGATTTGCGCGTTAGAGATAAGTTTTATCAAGCCATTATTGCCGGTATAGGCGCTGAGCTAGACCCGGTAACCCGCACCGTAGAGCTTCGAGTGACACTGCCTGCTAATGCAGACGTCATCAATGGTGAACTGAGTTACCTTGCATACCAACACGCGATACAAGCAGACGGTTACTGGGTGCCTATCTCGGCATTAACTGATGGCGTTCGCGGCTTATGGAACATCTATGTTATTAGCCAAGATGATGAGCAACGCGACAGAATTGAGCGCAGAGATGTAGAGATCATCTATACCGCAAAAGACAAAGCCTTTATAAATGGTGCCATTAGCGCTAACGAATCCTATGTTGACCAAGGTTTGCATAAGTTGGTCGCGGGTCAAATCGTCACTCGCCAAACTAGCTTAGCAACGAGGTAGTCGAAATGGTTAAGGCATTAGTAGAAAATGGCCGCTTAATTAGCTTAGTCATCGCACTGTTATTAGTTGCAGGTTTAGGCGCAATATCAAGCCTCCCCCGTATGGAAGATCCGGATATTACCAACCGCTTTGCCTCTGTTATCACTCACTACCCTGGTGCATCTGCTGAACGCGTTGAAGCACTGGTCACCGAAGTACTCGAAAGTGAACTACGCCGTTTAGAAGAGCTAAAGCTGGTGCAGTCCACGTCTCGACCTGGGATCTCAGTGATCCAACTTGAGCTTAAAGATAATGTGTTAGAAACTGCGCCAGTTTGGTCACGTGCAAGAGATATGATCTCTGATGCAAAAGGTCTACTGCCAACCTCAGCGCAGAATGCCATTCTCGATGATAAAGTTGGCTACGCCAATACCGCTATTCTAGGCATTGCTTGGCGTGGAGAAGGCGCCGTACGCACCGACATGTTAAACCGCTATGCCAAAGAACTTCAAAGCCGACTACGGCTGTTAAATGGCACCAATTTTGTCAAACTTTACGGCCAACCCACTGAGGAAATTTTAGTTCAGCTTGATGGCCATAAGGTTAATCAACTGCAATTGACGCCCAAGGGAATCGCTCAAATATTACAGAACGCTGACGCGAAAGTGGCCGCTGGCGAAATCAACAACAATAATTTTCGAGCGCTAGTAGAAGTCTCTGGCGAACTCGACTCCATGGCACGTGTTAGAGAAGTACCTTTAAAAGTCACCAACAGCGGCCAAATCATTCGTTTAGGCGATATCGCAGCCATTAGCAGACAACCGAAAATGCCAGCCACCAGTATTGCATTGGTTGAGCAACAACAAGGGGTGATGGTTGCAGCCCGTATGCTTAACAATACCCGCGTCGATCTTTGGCTTGAAAAAGTGCGTCTTGTTGTCGATGAGATGCAAGCTGGGATCCCCGCCAATATTGAAATAGAGTGGTTATTTGATCAAGAGCATTACACCACAGACAGACTGAGCGGATTAGTCGGTAGCCTGCTACTGGGCTTTGTGATAATTCTTGCGGTACTGATGTTAACCCTTGGCCTCAGAAATGCCGTTATTGTCTCGCTATCACTGCCACTCACAGCGCTATTCACCCTCGCCTGCATGAAGTATATCGGCTTACCTATTCATCAAATGTCAGTCACAGGTTTGGTCGTAGCGCTTGGGATCATGGTTGATAACGCTATTGTTATTGTTGATGCCATTTCTCAGCGACGCCAGCAAGGGCAAGACAGAATTCGCGCCGTAAAAGAGACGCTACAGCATTTGTGGTTGCCACTGGCAGGCTCCACTATTACCACCATGCTAGCTTTCGCGCCGATAGTATTGATGCCTGGCGCTGCCGGCGAGTTTGTTGGTGGTATTGCCATCTCAGTCATGTTCGCCCTACTCGGCTCATTTATTATCTCGCACACCATCATTGCAGGACTGGCGGGTCGCTTTGGTGTTGATGGCAAAGGTACGCGCTGGTACCACCACGGTATAAAGCTGCCACTAATGAGCAATGCCTTTAGGCGCAGTTTATCTTTTGCACTGTCTCGCCCGCTACTATCAGCCGTTGTCATCGGTATTCTCCCCGTTATGGGCTTTATTGCCGCGGGCAAGATGACCGAGCAATTCTTTCCGCCTTCAGATCGCGATATGTTTCAAATAGAAGTTTATTTAGCGCCCCATGTCAGTGTCGACAATACTCGTATTCAAGTAGAGTTGATGGATAAGGCCCTAAGAGAAACTGACGGCATCACCCGAATAGATTGGGTGATTGGCGGTAACGCTCCCTCTTTTTACTACAATCTACTGCAGCGTCAACAAGGGGCGAGTCATTATGCCCAAGCAATGGTAAAGGTCAGTGACTTTGATACCGCAAACAAACTTATTCCACAGCTACAAAAATCGCTCGATATTGATTTTCCACAAGCTCAGGTCATTGTCAGAAAGCTTGAACAAGGACCGCCGTTTAATGCTCCGGTAGAGCTGCGAATTTTTGGCCCGAACCTCGACCAACTAAAATTACTCGGTGAGCAAGTAAGGAAAGTTCTCAGTGACACTACTGACGTTATCCACACTCGCGCGACTTTAAGTGCTGGTGCGCCTAAGGTTTGGTTACAGGTCAATGAAGATGCCAGCCTGATGAGCGGCTTGTCATTAACGGATATTGCCAAGCAAGTTGAAATGGCCACCACCGGGATTTACGGCGGCAGTATATTAGAGCAAACAGAATCTCTACCTATAAGAGTACGGTTACACGACAGTACTCGCGAAGAGCAAACAAAACTATCTGGATTAATGTTGGTGTCGGGCAATGGCAATGGTATTCCGTTGTCGGCGATATCAAGCAACAAAATTGAGGTGAGCCGCGGCGCGATTCCGCGTAGAGACGGACAAAGAGTCAACACGATTGAGGCATACATCACCAGCGGTGTCTTGCCGCAAGAAGTACTCGATCGCGCTAAAGATAAGCTAGACGCTATTGCCTTACCTGGAGGCTATCGTATTGAGGTCGGCGGCGAAAGCGCAAAACGTAATGAAGCAGTCGGCAATTTGATGTCCAACCTAGTGTTAGTGGTTACCCTGCTCTTTGCCACTGTGGTGTTGTCATTCAACTCATTCAGACTAACCGGCATTATACTGTTTAGCGCGATGCAATCTGCGGGGCTTGGATTACTTGCCGTTTATACTTTTGGTTACCCGTTCGGTTTTACCGTGATAATTGGTCTGCTGGGTTTGATGGGACTTGCGATTAATGCAGCGATTGTTATTTTAGCTGAGTTGGAAGAGGTGGCCGCCGCTAGAAAAGGCGATACAGATGTAATTGTTGATCTTGTCGCCAGCTGTGGTCGTCATATCGGTTCGACCACCATTACCACTATTGGTGGGTTTCTGCCATTGATTATCGCCGGCGGTGGGTTTTGGCCCCCCTTCGCAATCGCTATTGCAGGTGGAACACTGCTAACAACACTTCTATCGTTAGTTTGGGTGCCAACTATGTATCACTTAATCATGCGACCTAAAAAAAGCATTATTAATAAACCGATTCCAAACGTGGACACCATTTCTGCAAGTTAGATTTTTATTTCATTGCCACTCTGTAATAAAAAAGACAAAAATACAAAGCCCTCTCAGCAGAGGGCTTTATTACATTACGCTTATATAAACTTGAAAATTAGATACTTACCGCACACTCATTAGATTAAAAACTTATTATTAGCATTTTTAGCTAAATTCGATAACTAATAGACCTATATCAAATTTATTGTTTGAAAATTCGATTAAATTAACCGCTACTTTCTAACTATAACTAGAAGCCGTTATGAATTATAAAAACTGGCCAGTAGCCAAACAGATCGGATTGGTCGCATTTATTCTCACTATTATCGTTTTTGGCATTTTAGGCAGCATCTCCTATATGTCTGCTTCAAATGTGCTAACAGAAAAAGCCGAAACGGCGCTGCAAGCACAAATGCATGGCACCGCTGACCTTATCGAACTGCAATACGACAGCTTATTAGCGCTTGCTCATCGTAATGCCGATGTTTTTAGAGCCATGTATCCAGGTAATTTTCATAAGCCTGATAGAACGGTTCGAGTCATGGGAAAAGCCACCCCCGCACTGGTTCATGAACGTGAACAGATCAACTCCTCTAAGAGTAAAGTCGATCGTTATTCAAAACTAACAGGCGGTAACGCAACGGTATTTGTAAGGGATGGCGAAGATTTTATGCGTATCGCTACCTCCTTGAAAAAGGCTGATGGCAAGCGAGCGCTCGGGACTCATCTAGGTAAAAGCCATCCGGGTTACGCTACATTGCTTAAAGGGCAAGTCTATGAGGGATACGCTCGTCTCTTTGGTAAAGACTACATGACCGTATACCGTCCAATAAAAAGCGCTTCTGGCGTAGTTATTGGTATTCTCTATATCGGTTTTGATATCAGTGCTTCGCTAGAGCAACTTCGTAAAGCCACTAACAGCTTACGTTTAGAAGAATCAGGTAGCTTCCTTATCATTCGTAAGTCAGACAATACTATTGTGGCTCACCCAGGTGATGAGGTCGGCGCTGAAGTCGGTAATCAGGTGCTAAACGGTATCACCATTGAGCAAGCATTAATGGACAGAGGCTCATTTGAGTACCGCAATAATAATGGCTCAATGTCATACGCTTACACCATTAATATACCAGGCTGGAACTGGGCATTAGTGGGTCAAGTGCCTATGAAAGAACTTAATGAAGAGAGTGGTCAGCTACTGTCTATAAACTTTACCGTCAGTGTTATTGGGTTACTGGTGATTACTCTATTGCTGTCATTAATCTTACTTAGAACACTAAAACCTCTTAGAGTGTTGGAAGTACAGCTAGACAACTTGGGTAAAGGCGATCTTTCGCAGTCTTTTGCTAAAACAGATACTAACTCAAAAAATGAGGTTGACCAGATCACCCAAAGTGCCTCGCGCATGGCGACAAACTTAAGCGAGTTAATTATTTCGCTGCAGCAATCAGTAACCTCTTTGCAAGCGCACGCTATGCAAACTCAAGAAACAGCCAGATTAAATGGCGAAGAGTCTCAAGCATTAATGGCGCAAACGGACCAAATAGCCACCGCAATCGAAGAGATGTCAGCATCGGTTCGTGATGTCGCTAATCATGCAAGTGAAGGCGCAAGCATGAGCCAGCAAGTTGATATCGCGAGCCAAGACGGTAAGCAACACTTAGAGCAGCTCTTACATGGTTTAGAAGCACTGAGCCAGCAGCTAGCAACCAGCCATACGAGTGTCGAACTTGTTAGTAAAGAAAGCATCGCCATTAGCCAGGTCACTGAAGTCATTAATAGCATCGCAGAACAAACTAACTTACTGGCACTCAATGCCGCCATTGAAGCTGCAAGAGCTGGAGAACAAGGTCGAGGCTTTGCTGTTGTTGCTGATGAAGTGCGTACGTTAGCTCAACGTACGCAAACGTCGACCTCTGAGATCTCGCAAACTATTGGTCAGTTGCAAACTCAAGTAAAAGCCACTGCGACGCAAATGAACCAAAGCAATGAGCTTGGTGATCGCTCAGCAATACAGGGCAAGGAAGCTACAGAGCTATTAATCACTATTACCGAAAGTATTGGTGAACTTGCAACAGCTTCAAGCAGTATTGCCAGCGCAACTGAACAACAAAGTGCAGTGGCTGAAGAGATCACTCGAAATCTGCACCAAATAACGGAGCTTGCTAGAGATGGTGAGCAGCGCTCAGGTGACACGGTTAATTCAGCGGAAGATCTCGCGGTAATTGCCGATGATATTAAACAAAAAATCAGCGTATTTAAGGCTTAGCGTATTGCTACCAGCCCTATAATCACCCTATAGTCAGGGGCTTATAAATATAGCGTTCCGCCTAAAGGCAACAGCATTATTACTGTTGCCTTTTCTTTTGAACAACAGTTGATGGCCATCAGTAATCACTCGGCAGCTTCTATCTGAAAAGCATTCACTTCAGAAAAATAACTAAAAATGCTAGTGTAAGAATACGCTTATAGCTGATTGTCACCATTAAAAAAACAATATTAACAAGATGATAGATTAACAAGGAGTGTTAATGCCAGATTTGCATTTTAAAGATATATTAATAACTACCTTCTGCTGGGGCACCAGCTTTATCCTTGCAAGCGCAGCAAGTTATAACTACCTCAGCTCCGATCTGAAATTCGATAGTCTGTTGATCCATATAGGTGCTTCAGTCACGCTATTTTGTGCCGGCTTATTGCCAAAGATGTTCTTTATCCCCTTAAAACAGACGCTAAGCTGTACCATGAAACCACTGTTATTCTCACCTAAAAGCCATCTGTACTTAACTTATCTAGGCATCTTCATCACAGCGATCGGGATTGTTTTGCAGACCTTACGTTTTAGCAATTTCTAACTTCATAGATAAATATCTAAAGGGTCGATTAATCTCAGAGTGAAGCCATAACAAACAAAAAGCCCCGCGATTGCGGGGCTTTTACTGTGCGTCATTGAGTTAGATATTAATCTTCAGTCTCAGTTTCACGGTCCATATTTTCAGTATTTTCTAACCAAAGAGCATTAATAATACCGAAAGAACAGGCTAACAATACGCCTAAAATCCAAGCAAAATACCACATAATTTAGGCTCCTATTAGTAAAGTGAGGTCTTGTTCTTTTCAATGAACTGACGCGATAAGCGGCCAAACATCTTCAAGTAAGTATACACTGTATAGCTCAATACAATCGGTACAAAGATGATTGCAGCCCATGTCATTACCGTTAGTGATACTTCACTCGCCGTTGCATCCCACATAGTCAAACTCACGTTTGGCTCTAGTGACGACGGCATAACGAATGGGAACATCGCTGCGCCACACGTTAAGATAACAGCGGCAATACCTATTGAGCTAAAGAAGAACGCAAAACCTGAACGATTCATGCGGCTTGATAGCAAAACCAAAATAGGCATCAGTAGACCCAATACAGGGAACAGCATAGTCACAGGGTACTTATCGTAGTTAACTAACCATGCACCCGCTTCTACTGCAACAGTCTTCAAGGTTGGATCTGATAAGCCAGCCGTGTCGATTGCAGAGGTAATCACATAGCCATCAATTCCGTTGATTAACCATACGCCAGCAGCGCCAAAGAACACAAACAATAGCACAGACAGTAACTGCGACATCTTGGCAGCACGTTCGCGTAGCTCGCCTTCTGTCTTCATCTGTAACCAAGTAGAACCTTGCAACATAAACATGCTTACACACACTAAGCCAGCAAGTATCCCAAATGGATTCAGTAGACCGAAGAAGCCACCGTGGTAGGTTGCACGAAGGTATTCGTCAAAGTTAAACGGCACCCCTTGCAATAAATTACCAAATGCCACACCGATAATCAGTGGCGGTACAAAACCACCAACAAATAACGCCCAGTCCCAAGACTTACGCCATCTTGGATCTTCAATCTTAGAACGGTAGTCAAAGCCTACAGGTCTTAGGAACAACGCAAATAATACCAACATCATTGCGACGTAAAAACCCGAGAAAGACACACCGTAGACCATAGGCCAAGCAGCAAACAGCGCGCCACCAGCGGTGATCAACCAAACTTGGTTACCATCCCAGTGAGGCGCGATAGAGTTAATCATAATACGTCTGTCAGTATCGTCTTTACCAATAATTGGCAGCAACGCACCCACACCCATATCAAAACCGTCGGTGACAGCAAAACCGATGAACAGCACGCCAATCAGTGCCCACCAGATGAATCTTAACATTTCATAATCAAACATAATCAGATCTCCAGTTTAGGCATCAAGCTTTTCAAAGTGATAACGACCCGTCTTCAAACAACTAGGTCCTTTTCGAGCAAACTTAATCATTAGATAGAGCTCAATCACAAGCAAGATTGAATAGAATACGGTAATCGAAATGATACTGAACAATAGATCATTAACCGACAAACTAGAAGCTGACATAAAGGTCGGTAATACTTCAGAAATCGTCCACGGTTGACGGCCATACTCAGCAACGAACCAACCACATTCAATGGCGATCCATGGCAGAGGTAGACTGTAAAGCGCCGCTTTTAGTACCCATTTTTTCTCTTCGATTTGATGACGTGTGCTTTGCCAGAATGCTGCTGCAAACACTAACAACATGATCATCCCTGCGCCAACCATGACACGGAAAGACCAGAACATAGGCGCTACGTTTGGAATAGAGTCATCAGCTGCCGCTTTAATCTGTTCATCCGTTGCATCAACCACTTTATCGGTATAACGCTTCAACAATAGACCATAGCCAAGATCCACTTTTGACTCTTCAAATGCAGCTCTAATCTCAGGTGTTTCATTGCCAGCACGAAGCTGTTCAAGCAGGCCGTATGCCACCATACCGTTGCGAATACGCACTTCGTGATCAGCAATCAGATCTTTAATCCCGATAACTTCTTCATCCAGTGAACGCGTAGCGATAATACCCATCGCGTACGGGATTTTGATTGCATAATCGGTGTGCTGTGTTTCTTGATTAGGGAAACCTACCGCAGTAAATGCAGCTGGTGCTGGCTCAGTGTGCCATTCAGCTTCAATTGCAGCCAACTTAACACGTTGTACTTCACCGACTTTATAGCCTGATTCATCACCCAGTACGATAACTGAAAGGATAGAAGCCATACCGAAGCTTGCTGCAATAGCAAATGAGCGACGGGCAAACGGCAAGTCACGCTTCTTCAAGATGTAGTAAGCACTAATCGACAACACGAACATTGCGCCAGCAACATAACCAGAGGCAACAGTGTGAACAAACTTCACCTGCGCTACAGGGTTAAATATTACTTCAGCAAAACTGGTCATCTCCATACGCATGGTTTCATAGTTAAATACTGACCCAACTGGGTTTTGCATCCAACCGTTAGCAACCAAGATCCACAATGCTGACATGTTTGAGCCTAAAGCGACTAACCAAGTTACAGCAAGATGTTGGCGTTTGCTAAAGCGATCCCAACCAAAGAAGAACATACCGACTAGCGTCGATTCGAGGAAGAAAGCCATCAAGCCTTCAATCGCAAGTGGTGCACCAAAAATGTCCCCGACGTAATGCGAATAGTATGACCAGTTCGTACCGAACTGGAACTCCATCGCCAAACCGGTTGCTACGCCAAGTGCAAAGTTGATACCGAATAATTTACCCCAGAACTTGGTCATATCTTTATAGATTTGCTTATTGGTCATCACATAAAGTGATTCCATAATGGCTAGCAAAAATGCTAACCCCAAGGTCAAGGGAACAAATAGGAAGTGATACATGGCTGTCATCGCAAACTGAAAGCGCGACAGCTCAACAACCTCTTCTAAAATCATTTGTGACTCCTTAGGTGGTGCGTCCAATTATTATTGTTAGATCCCCATCAACAATCATAACTGCCTATATAGGAATATTAATGCAGACACTTAGGCACTCTTCTTCAAAAAAGGCCTACTTGGCTACGTTTCGTTGTTTAATTCATAATTTGTGTAATTTAAAGCCAAAAATACTGACAAGCTGCAGCGTAACATCTCAATAAAAGCAATTATTGTGACCACCATCCCATTCGAGCAGGTATTTTGATAACAAATAAGTAATATCAGTTACTTGCAATACATAACGGGGGCTTCCAGTAGTGAATTTATACCATTCAAAATTGATTCAAATCAATCAATGCATTTGCTTTGCATGGGTTTTGAGGGGGAGCACACAAATCCACCCACCCCACCATTGACAGCACAACAAACCCATGGTAGGAAAAAGGCCGAGAGCTCGAAGACACTTATTTTTAGACGTTTACAGTAAATATTATCACCAAAACTATATTTAACAATTTATTATCAAATTAAGGGTCAGTTTAATTAACCCTAAATACTACAGTTAT
>NZ_BPEW01000016.1 GCF_019654975.1 Shewanella sp. c952 | reverse complement strand
TTATTTATTAAACGTTGATAAAAAATTGGCTCCCCAGACTGGACTCGAACCAGTGACATACGGATTAACAGTCCGCCGTTCTACCAACTGAACTACAGGGGAATTGCATTTTTTATCAATATTTAGCTGTCTATATAAAAGTGGCTCCCCAGACTGGACTCGAACCAGTGACATACGGATTAACAGTCCGCCGTTCTACCAACTGAACTACAGGGGAATTGCTCTTTTATAATTACAGATAAATATCTGATTAACTTAAACTTTGGCTCCCCAGACTGGACTCGAACCAGTGACATACGGATTAACAGTCCGCCGTTCTACCAACTGAACTACAGGGGAATCGAATAAGTTACGTCTCGTTGAAGACGGAGCGCATATTAAATCGCTCTTACAACTGAGTCAACTCGACAATGGAAAAAAAGTGGATTTATCGGGTTAAGTGTTCATCAAATGCGCATCATGGTGACGAATGCACCATATTTTACATTAAGTGAGCAGTTAGAATGCAAGTATATGAGTTAATCGTAGTTTTCGATTAGTTTTAAGCAATGTCGAGTGAAAGGGCGCAAGTTGTGGACGGTACAATAGTTTCAAATGTAATAAAATTACAAAATCTTTGCCTGTAATACTAAAGTAGCAGGGTTGGTTAAAAGTCCCGCTATAGCAAGGCTTAGGTGAGTTATCCACTAAATCTGTGGATAAGCCTGTGGGTTAAGTGAAAAAATCTGTTGCAAACGCCTATGTATAGGGGCTTGAGGTTAAAATGCACAATTTTGCCAAGATTTATTTTTATTGTTTAAAAACATATTGATGCAAAAATCAACAGTTAATTTCAGCCTCTCATCAAATTGTTGCTAATTTGTAACCAGCTAATGTAGCTGGATTGTGAATTAAAGCACCATGTTTAGGCAAGTTCAGGGCAAGGAGGAGGCCTAAGTTACTGATTGTTGGCCTGTCACAAACTTTCACCTGAAGAAACAGAAACCGTCATATTAATTCGCTATAGGGATATCTGTTGAACAAGCCATTTTGCCATGTCGGATAAAACTTATTGTCTATTGCCATTACAAATTAGAAAGTAGCTGGATGCTTCGGTTTGCCCTAAGGAGAGAGGTTTGTGGCATATTTCTTGGTTATTTGTAATGTTTTAATATGGATTAGATAGTGAGACTCAACATAATTTTAGCGCTTAGCCCCATCTGAATGTTCAAATAGGGTAAAATACGCCCAAGAAAAATGAGGAAGCTTAACTTAGTGTCTGAATCTGTATTTCAATTGGAATCCCAGTATAAACCTGCTGGCGACCAGCCGACAGCCATTAATCAACTCGTTGATGGTTTAGAGTCTGGTTTGGCAAGCCAAACCTTGTTAGGGGTAACTGGCTCTGGCAAAACCTTTACTATTGCTAATGTAATAGAAAAAATGTCGCGTCCCACAATAATAATGGCACCTAATAAAACACTGGCGGCACAGCTTTATGGTGAGATGAAAGAGTTTTTTCCTCACAACGCCGTAGAGTATTTCGTTTCTTACTACGATTATTACCAACCTGAAGCCTATGTGCCTTCAACTGGGACGTTTATTGAAAAGGACGCTTCTGTTAATGCACATATTGAGCAGATGCGCTTGTCTGCCACTAAAGCATTATTAGAACGCAAAGACGTGGTGTTGATTGCATCAGTATCGGCGATTTATGGCTTGGGCGATCCCAAGTCCTATATGAAAATGTTATTGCATCTTAGAGAAGGCGCAATAATGGATCAGCGCGATATGCTCAAACGACTCAGTGAGCTGCAATACACGCGCAATGATATCGAACTGCAGCGTGGTACGTATCGTGTTCGCGGTGAAGTGATTGATGTGTTTCCAGCTGATTCTGACAAACATGCGATTAGAGTAGAACTTTTTGATGATGAAATTGAGCGTTTAAGCTTATTCGATCCGCTAACTGGTCACATCATGAAGCGTATCGCGCGAATTACTGTTTATCCTAAGAGTCATTATGTGACACCGCGAGAATCGATATTGGCGGCGACTGAACATATAAAAGAGGAGCTTCGTGAGCGTAAGAAGCAGTTATTAGACCTTAATAAACTCATAGAAGAGCAGCGCATTACTGAGCGGGTACAATATGACGTCGAAATGATGACGGAACTTGGCTACTGTTCAGGTATCGAGAACTACTCTCGCTATCTCTCTGGGCGTGCTTCGGGTGATGGGCCGCCAACATTACTCGATTATCTGCCTGAAGATGGCCTGTTGATTATCGATGAATCCCACGTCACGGTGCCTCAAATTGGCGCTATGTATAAGGGTGATCGTTCACGAAAGATGAATTTGGTTGAGTATGGGTTTCGTTTACCTTCGGCACTCGACAATCGCCCGTTAAAATTTGAAGAGTTTGAAGCGCTAATGCCACAAAGCATTTTTGTTTCTGCAACGCCAAGTGATTACGAGATTAACAAGTCTGAAGGGGAGATTGCAGAGCAGGTTGTAAGGCCTACTGGACTTCTCGATCCTGAGATCGAAGTTAGGCCTGTAGGCATTCAGGTAGATGATTTGCTCTCTGAAATTGGTAAGCGTGTTGCAGTTAACGAACGGGTGCTTGTCACGACATTAACTAAAAGAATGTCGGAAGACCTGTCTGAGTATTTGGATGAACATGGCGTTAAAGTAAGATATTTGCATTCTGATATCGATACTGTTGAGCGTGTTGAGATCATTCGCGACCTTCGACTAGGTGTATTTGATGTGCTTATTGGCATTAACTTACTGCGTGAGGGGTTAGACATGCCAGAGGTCTCTTTAGTCTGTATCCTTGATGCAGATAAAGAGGGCTTCTTACGTTCTGAGCGCTCTCTTATTCAAACAATTGGCCGCGCTGCGCGTAATGTTAACGGTAAAGTTATTCTGTATGGCGACCGTATCACTAAGTCTATGGATAAAGCGATTACGGAAACAAATCGTCGTCGGGAGATGCAGCATCAGTACAATCTTGATAATGGCATTACACCTAAGGGTGTCATCAAGCGTATTACTGATGTTATGGATGTGGGTGATAGTAGTAAAGTGTCGAGCAAGTTGGGCCAAGTCGCAGAGAGTGACGCTGATTATCATGCCAAACCTGCGGATATCAGTCATGAGATTGATAAGCTTGAAAAGCAGATGCATGAACATGCTAAGAATCTAGAGTTTGAAGAGGCTGCAGCGATCAGAGATAGAGTTGGCAGATTACGTGAACAATTTATAAAGGCGTAACAGAAGCTCAATTGGGAATTTAATCGAATAGGAGACTGAGGTCTCCTATTTTTATCTAGGGGCTGTTGATCTTTCGAGCTTAGTTTTTGTTCGGTTCTTTACCGTAAGGAATAATGCTTCTAGTACAAGGCTTGAGCGATAAAGCTTTACTGGCTAAGTGAAAAGCTCATAACACATTCTACTCATAAAAGAATAGAAGCATTGAATCGAACCCAAAGGGCAGCGTTTCTTGGCTATTTTTACTGTGTTGTAGACTATTTGTGGAGAATAACTAAACGGCATAGCCTCCGCCTTGTTAAAATAGCCAATAAACTGCGGCAAAAACAACCGTGAAAGATCAACAACCCCTAATACTTTTCACTTGATTAAAGCCATAAAGACACGCTAAGCAGATAAAACCACTGACTACGCCAATCAAATGCGCCTCAGTGGCAACACGAGCACCAATGAGTGATGTTACTTCCTGGCTGGCGCCAAAGGTTTGCTCATAGAGCACTTTTAAAATAACTCCCAGCGTTAATAAGTAACCTGTTTTGAGTCCTTTGCTTATATCTAGCACGGCTCCATAAACAAAAAGTCCATGTAATAGTCCACTTAGGCCAACGTAACCTAGGGTATTTGGAAAGAATATGAGTAATGCTAGCCCTTGCATTAAACCTAAGGTTAAAACCATAACAGTGAGCGTTTTGGCGCTGTAATGTGGTTCAAACAATAACACTATTACCCACAAACCAGCCAAGTTCATGCCTAAGTGCCAAATGTTGGTATGCAGGAAATTTCCACTTAATAACCGCCACCATTGGCCCTCTAAAATGTTGTCTCTTCTATAAGCCAAAGCATCATCTAAACCTAAAAAGAATAGAGCGATGCAAAGCAAGCTTACTAATGTGACGACAAAGTAGGGGCTTTTGAGCATGGGCGTCATTTTGTGCATTTAGCGGCTAGCTGCGCTTGGATCACTGTTGAGTTAGCTAAATATTCATCGAGCCCACGTTGTCGTAATATACAGGCCGGACATGTACCACAACCATCGCCTTTTAATCCGTTATAGCAGGTAAGAGTCTGATGGCGAACTAACTCAAGGCTGTTGTATTTATCTGCA
This sequence comes from Shewanella sp. c952, assembly GCF_019654975.1. Lineage (GTDB taxonomy): Bacteria > Pseudomonadota > Gammaproteobacteria > Enterobacterales > Shewanellaceae > Shewanella. The sequence goes on along the minus strand of NZ_BPEW01000016.1, from coordinate 96,415 downwards.
AGCGCCCATGTTTCTGCTTTATCGAGCCACATTAATGGTGTGCTGATGGTGAGCTGCTTATCCATCCCTTGCATCAGTGCCGTTTGCATTGATTTAATGAACTCATTGCGACAATCAGGATAGCCAGAGAAATCTGTTTCGCATACTCCCGTAATGATAACATCGGCATTGATTTGATAAGCATAGATCCCTGCAAGAGTGAGAAACAGAATGTTTCGGCCTGGAACAAATGTATTAGGGATTGAGTTACCGTCTTTATTCTCTTCGATAGGGATATCGCGGGTGAGGGCTGAAACCGTTAGATCATTTAAGATCCCAACATCTAGCACCTGATGACTGCTAGCGCCCAATTTTGAAGATAATTCTTTGGCTATCTCAATTTCTTGCCTATGCCTTTGGCCATAATCGAAAGTCACACAATGAACTTCATCATATTGGGTGAGTGCTTGAATTAGACAGGTCGTGGAATCTTGGCCGCCAGAAAATACGACAATTGCTTTTGACATAATAATAGAACTTCAATTTATAAAGAGATGCGATGCGATAGTTTAACGCAGCGAGGTCTGCATTTAAACTACTTGCTACACGGTTAAAAATCCTCTATAAATGCGCCCCTGCTGAACTCGAGGAAAATATGATGAATTATCCAGTCAATGAAGTGTTTGAGACCATACAAGGTGAAGGCTATTTTACCGGAGTACCGGCCATTTTTGTTAGGCTTCAAGGTTGTCCTGTTGGCTGCGCTTGGTGTGATACTAAACACACCTGGGACGTTATCGAGGAAAATCGAGTCGCACCTGAGTTAGTGATCCAAGTTGACGGAACGATAGGGCGTTGGTCTGAGTTAACCTGTGAGCAATTGGTTGGTGCTTTCAAAAGCAAGGGATTTACGGCTAAGCATATAGTGATCACTGGCGGTGAGCCTTGCATGTACGACCTGTCTGAGTTAACCCGCTACTTACATCAAAACGGCTATCAGACACAGATAGAAACGAGTGGCACCTTTGAGGTGGCATGCGACAGTGATACTTGGGTTACCGTCTCGCCCAAGATCAATATGAAAGGTGGTTATAAGGTACTCGCACAAGCGCTTGAGCGTGCAAATGAAATTAAGCACCCTATTGCCACAAGCAATCATATTGATGAACTAGATGCTCTCTTAGCCGATATTGATTTAGCTGATAAGACGGTCTGTTTACAACCTATTAGCCAAAAGCCAAGAGCGACTGAACTTGCGATGAAGACTTGTATCGAGAGAAATTGGCGTCTATCAATTCAAACGCATAAGTATCTAGATATAGATTAATAACAAAATTTGTATTAAGGCTTTTGGTTAACGGTATTAATCCGTTGCGAATGCTACAAAATACAGCCCTTGTGAGTAACACTCAGCAAGGGCTTTTTTATACGTATGACTTATTACCAATGGCATTAAAAGTTTGACCATTCAGCGGGAATTCAAAACGCTGTAGGCAAATAGTGGGATTTGAGCTAATCGTTATTCTCGGCTTTGCCATCCTGCTGCGCTCTCGATAATTGCTCCTGCAGTATTCTACCTTAGACCATCCTTGGTCTCGTACCTCCTAAATCTGACCGCCAAGGAGGGCCGGTATGTTTTGTTTTGTATGGAACAAAATAGACCATTTAGTCGTATATCCAAATCGTATAACGAAGCATACAAGGTTTTGCCAAATTTTTACCTAAGCCGCACTGAACGGGTCAAGTACTTAAAGCAATGGGTATTATTTAGCTGCCGGACAATTAAGCACACTGGTATCACTAAAGTAATCTAGCGCGTTGTTGTAAGGTGTTAAGTCGCCAATGTTGTCTTCAATCCACTGTGTATCGTAATAGGTATCAAGGTAACGATCACCAGAGTCACAAATCAAGGTCACAATTGATCCAGTCTCTCCTCTCTCAGCCATCTCTGATGCGAGCTGTAGGGCGCCGTAAAGGTTTGTTCCTGTCGATGGGCCAGTTTTACGTCCGATAATTTTTTCTAGCCAGTTTATGGTAGCCAAAGATGCAGGATCTGGAATTTTTCGCATCTCATCGACAACGCCGGGTATAAAAGAGGGTTCAACTCTTGGGCGACCGATCCCTTCAATTTTACTGCCATTAGTACAGGTGATATCAGCGTTACCTGTATTAAAGTAATCAAAAAACACTGAATTTTCAGGGTCAACAACGCACAGCTTAGTCGCTAGTCGTTGATAGCGAATATAGCGTCCAATTGTCGCTGATGTGCCACCGGTGCCAGGGCTCATAACAATCCATGATGGGATAGAGTGCTGTTCTCTTTCCATTTGATTAAAAATGGAGTTGGCAATGTTATTGTTACCACGCCAATCGGTAGCACGTTCAGCGTAAGTAAACTGATCCATATAATGGCCGTCTAACTCTTTGGCTAAACGCTCTGATTCAGCGTAGATCTTACTTGAATGATCGACAAAGTGGCATTGGCCACCGTAGAACTCTATTTGCTGTATTTTTTTCTTTGCGGTACTGCTTGGCATGACGGCAATAAAAGGCAGTCCAAGTAGGCGGGCAAAGTAGGCTTCTGATACAGCGGTGCTGCCTGAAGATGATTCGATAACTGTGGTGTTCTCTTTGATCCAGCCATTACATAGAGCGTAAAGAAAAAGTGAACGAGCGAGTCTATGTTTCAAACTACCAGTAGGGTGGGTACTTTCATCTTTAAGGTAAATATCAATGCCACTCAAATTGGGAGTATCAAGTTTTATTAGATGAGTGTCTGCACTTCGTTGAAAGTCTGCATCGATTTTTTCGATGGCTTGATTTACCCAAGAACTAGTCACAATAAGGCCTTTGATGTTGATCAGAAAGCTAAATCATAGTGAAATTAAGGGCACAATGGTAGAGACAATAACAGATAATAATCAGAAATTTAGAACCGTAACAATAGCTCGTAACTTGATTAACTTTGAAGTTACAAATGAACGCTATTGAGTATTTTTAAATTAACGGAGAAAGATGTTGAGCAAAAATTTGCGTCGAAGAGATATAGAAAGAGAGTTAAGAAGTGGTGGAGGGAGAAGGATTCGAACCTTCGAAGGCTGAGCCATCAGATTTACAATCTGGTCCCTTTGGCCACTCGGGAACCCCTCCACATTTTCTTACTTTTTACTGCACACAATATTGACCTACTGTGTTTATTACATTTCAATTTGTTGATAGAAGTGGTGGAGGGAGAAGGATTCGAACCTTCGAAGGCTGAGCCGTCAGATTTACAATCTGATCCCTTTGGCCACTCGGGAACCCCTCCACATATCTCTTTCTACAAATTGTGCGCAAATGGTGGAGGGAGAAGGATTCGAACCTTCGAAGGCTGAGCCGTCAGATTTACAATCTGATCCCTTTGGCCACTCGGGAACCCCTCCTCAATTGCGGCGGCAATAGTAGTCAGAATTTTTTCTCATGTAAAGCTTAAATTTAAAATAATTACTAAAGTAATCTGCTAAGTGGTCGATTAACTATCAACAGGTTGTTTTATCGGTTTTTTTTTATGCAAATAGCGCATTATGCAAGCAGTTAGCCCTTTAGTTAACGAATTACAATTAGGCTCGCGTCTCAACAGCGCTGTTGAGTCGAATCGGCGTGGTGAATTTGCTTTATTGCTATCACTGATGTCTGCCGATGCTCGTGATATGGCGCAATTCCACACTCCGGAGTTCAAACAAGAAGATCTGCGCGCCAAATTTGAACTAGGAGAAAGACAGCCATTGATAAAACGACTCGCTACAGATTCTCCGGTGACGAATAACAGCTCTGCATTCCAAAATGGTGGTGTGACAGCTTTTAGATTAAATAATGCAGTGGACGAAGAGGCACTTGTGATCCGTGGGAATGATCAATTAGACATGGAGGAGGTCATGGCTAACTGTGACATTCACACTCGCAATCGATACCAGAACATTGTCACTGAACATCGCGTAAAACACACTCACTTTGTTGACCATTTAGTCATGCAACGACAAATGAGTGAATTAATTGCTCAAGCTTGAGAATGATCCCTTTGTTATACATAAAGCTGATATATAATTAAGTCACAATTATAAGTTTGAGAATCGGTTCACATGAAAAATATTCAAAAAGCACAATCAGATTTAGTTAATGATACGTGTAATGATTGTGGTAGCTTTGTTGATGTTGGCGCCGTAATTGATGAGCACGATACCGTTTTAGAGATAACACTGACAGGTGAAAACGCTTCGACATTGGCAAATGAAGTTGCTGAAAAAGCTAAAAATCGTTTCGAAGAGGTCGGTAGTGTAGTTGCAACTAGCGGTGATAAACTTACATTAACGCTAACATTCTCATTTAGTGCAGAAAAAATGATCTTCCAATTAGAGAATAGTTTGTAATTTAAGGCAGTAATTGTTGCTGCTGTAACGGCTTCTCGTGTATCTTAATGCACTATAAAAAATAAAAATTAGGTTTGGCACTAAGACTTCAAACCATTTGGTAGACCATTTGTTTACCGTTTTTTAGGATATAGAGTGAAGAAACATAGATACCAGAAATTGTTAGAACAAATTGTTAACTCAGAGGCTAAGCAATGTGGCGACTTTTCTGCCACTGCTAGATTGGCTGCTGAATTACTTTTAGAACAGCTCGTGGTATCGCGAGTTGTTATTTCTGGTTTCAATGAAGAATCAAATATCCTTGAAAATGTATACCGCACCGCAGCCTCTTCAGTCGTGTCTGCAGACGTTTCTCGTCCATTGCCATCACTTTGTCAGGCTTTTGTTGAAGAACTTAGGGTTAACCGCCATATAGCGTCCGACAACTGCATATCAGATCCACGCCTCGTTGAACTTAATTCTTACTATCGTCAACACAAGGTTACTGCAGCCTTAGAGGTTGCGATAAGGATAAATGGCCACTTAGAGGGGATATTAAGTTTAGAGCGTGATAGCGACCTGTCGCCCTGGCAAGAAGCTGAAATACAATTAACATCGCAAGTTGCTGATCAACTCGCGTTAACGTTAGCGACTAAATACGCTTACGATAAAGATGAAAGGTTGAAATTGTTTTTGTCTGCCACGGAGCAGTCAGATCAAATAATGATGGTGGTAAATCTAGCCTCAACAACCATAGAGTATGTTAATAACGCTCACTTTGTATTAACCCAAATCCCCAAAGACCAGATTATTGGACGCCCAGTACAAGAATTATCGTTTTTTAAACAATTTCCAGACAAAGCCGAAATCGTACTGACTAGAGCAAAAGCAGGGGAAAGCTCTGAAGAAGAGATTAAACTTGTTCGTCGCGATGGAACTGACTACTGGGTGAGGCTCTCTGTTAAACGCTTCATCTCAGAAAGAGGCAATCACTTTGCTCTAATTAATGCAGATAACTGTACGGAGCAGCATCAACATCAAAGTGAGCTTGAGCGGTTGGCTTGGCGCTGCGGGTTAACCGGTTTATATAATCGAACGCATTTTGGCAGAGTGTTAGATAGGGCCAAAGAGGGGCATCTTGTTCTCATAGACCTTCGTGGCTTTAAACGTTTTAACGATACTTATGGCCATGCCAATGGCGATTTAATGCTAATAGAAGTTGCTAGGCGGATTAGACATTTCGCAGACATTAACCATATCGATGAGGTCGCTCGGATTGGTAGTGATGAATTTACAGTCTTAATTAGCGACTCCCGTGATGTTGCTGTCATCACTCCGCTAATCGAGCGTTTATATAATAATTTGGAACTACCGGTTAGCATCGGTACAGAACAAATTGAACCTAAACCGGCTATAGCAGCAGTTGATATTGCCTCTATTGAGCAGTTATTCCCAGCACTAACCTGTGCAGATATTGCCCTGCAGTATGCAAAGAATAAACAGGGTAGTGCAATACAAGTGTTCAACTCAGCTTTATTGAATGCATTTAAGGATGATGCACAGGTAGAGCGTGACTTAGCGGTTGCGATAAAGGGACGTCAATTCGAGCTTTATTACCAGCCGTTAAAAGATTTGAGGAAGCAGGCTTATATCGGCGCTGAAGCACTCATTCGATGGCATCACCCTAAAAAAGGCGTGTTATACCCTGGGGCGTTTATTAATATTGCCGAGCAAACGGGACTTATCACTGATATCGGTTCATGGGTGCTCGAAGCTGCATGTAAACAGTTAAATTTGTGGCAGCATCGCCAAATTGATATCTCAATGCACGTTAATGTTTCCGCTAGGCAGTTTTTTAGCGGCACGTTGTTTGAACAAGTTTGGGAGTTAATAGGCCGCTATCGTTTAAAACCTCATAGCTTGATATTGGAAATTACTGAAACTGAATTAATGGAAGATATTCGTTCTGCTACTAATTTATGTAACGAACTTGCAGAGTTAGGGGTAGGGCTTGCCATTGATGATTTTGGTACTGGTTATAGCTCAATGCGTTATCTAAAGCAGTTCCCTATCAGTAAGCTTAAAATTGACCGCTCATTTATTTCAGATCTTACCGTCAGTCATGAAAGCCGTGAAATTGTCAGTGCGATTATCGCCATGGCATCAGCACTCAATATCTCGCTGACTGCTGAAGGTGTTGAGACTAAGGAGCAGGAACTTTTCTTAGCGGATCATCTTTGTCATCAAGCCCAAGGTTTCTTATATAGTCCAGCGCTAAGAGTTTCTGAATTTGGTGAATTCCTGGAAGAAGCAACGGCAGTTCATTAAGGAATTAGTATCTAAAGCCTTATAAACAACACAGCTTAAACTTCTTTTTACTTCCACAGATACATGGTTCATTTCGTTTTGGATATACGGGGCTATGTTGGACCCCTTCGGTGTAATACCAACGACCATTTTCTTTTATAAAATCAGAACCTTCGTGTATCGCATCCAATTTACTATTATCTTTAAACCAAGCTTGAAAAGTCACTTTTCCCTGTAGGTCTAATACAGACGAATCGATGACTTCTAAACAAAGCCAGTTTGGTTGAGGACCTTCACTGAGTAACTCCGCAGTTAAACCGCACAAGTATTGCTGATGGTGAGTTTCAATTAAGTAATCAAATAGCCCGAAATAGAAAGCAGTGAAGCGTGAGCGCATTAACTGTTCAGGGCTAGATGCTAGCGCCTTTTTTAAATGTAATGGTTCACAGCAGTTTTTGTAGTTTGTTCCTGAGCAACATGGACACTCTGTTACTGGGTCATTATTTGGATTGGTCATCAAATTTAGGCTTTTCAAAGCTATTTAGGACAGTAAATTGCCGACCATAATATAGGTTTGATGAGGGCTTAGCATTAAAATAAAAAGAAGCTTCAGCTCTATTGTTAGTATCTACGGTTAAATACCATTTACCATCATCTTTCTTTTTGGACACCGTCACGAATTTACCCGCAAATTCGCTTACAGGCTCTCCAGCATCAACTGATGGATGAAAGCGAATAAGGTAGTAGCCAATATCAGTTGCGCTTGAACCTTCAATGTTTCTTTCTATGACTCTAAAGTCGACCTCTATTTTGGCATTTTTATGCTTTATCTTACCAAAAAAGGTTTTGTACAATTCGACAATATTGTCACGGCCAACGGTGATCTCTTCGCCTTGGCTTTCTGGAATATAGCACGCATCCTCAGAGTATATAGAGTGGAGACGGCTAACATCTAATTCATTAAATGCTTCGTTGAAGTGATCATAAAGTTCATTCAATGCTTCGTTATCATTAGCGAAAGCGAAACCTGCTGCCGAGAAGTAGAGGCAAATAGTTAGCACTAAATGGTTTATAGCTTTTTTTAACATGTATGGCTTCAAAACAGTAATTCCTACCATCACTATAATCGACCACATGATTGAACAAAAGAATTAGATCTTTACAAAGTGTGTAGATTTAATGTTAAAGCGATTAACTGAACAAATTTACGTCAGGAGATTATACGAGTTGTTGTTTCACGCGGTTTTGAAATCGTCGCTGGGATGAGGTGGTATTGATTACTCCTATGCGATACATCATGCGCTGAATTTGTACTCAATTGCGCTAGGGTTGTATTGGTTAATACGATGCGCTGGAGTAGACTGATATTAGTTCAGCGACTGAGTAGGGGTTAGTGATGTTGGAAGAAGATATGACAATGTTTATGAATGAAATGTCAGGCGTGACGCCGATGAAAAATAACCTAACCAATGCTTCAGTCCTCAGTATTAAAGCAACTGATCCACAGTTACTGAGGCGTAAAGAGCTAGAAGCCAATGAATCTTTACTTAAACTAACGTTAGATGTAAATCAAATCAAAGCGACTGAACCTGACAAAATAATTGGTTTTAAACGAGATGGTGTACAAAGTGCTGTATTTGACAGGTTAAGCAGCGGAGGTTATCGAGTCGCTAGCGAAGTCGATATACACCAGTTAAAGCTGGTGTTAGCAAGAGAGGTATTGTTTCAGTCGATTGAGCAAGCTATTGGGTTGGGGCAGCGAAGCATTTTAGTTATTCATGGTAAAGGTGCCAGAAGTAAACCTATTGCAGCTTTGATGAAGTCCTTTACCGTCAACTGGTTAACTCAAATTGACTCAGTGCTCGCGTTTCATAGCGCAAAACCGCACCATGGAGGAACCGGAGCGCTGTATGTCATGTTAACTAAATCAGCACAAAAGCGAATTGAAACACAAGAAGTTAACCATAAAGGTGCGAGTACACGTTTATAAAGCGAGGCATTTTGCCAAGAGTGGCATATCATCAGATTTATCGCTGCATCGCTATTTAGCACAAATTAAAAGGCCATTTAAGATAAACTAAATGGCCTTTATCGATTGAAACGCTAATGCTTTAGCTTGCCTCTACCAACCACATTGTCGGTTCGCCGTTTTATTTTGCTCATCCAACCAAATTTGCAATGGTGCGAAGTAATCAAGTACAGCCTTTGCATCCATCTCTTTAGTGCCAGTAACCGCAGCAAGTGCTTCAGGCCAAGGTTTACTTTGCCCCATTTCTAACATGGTGTTTAACTTGGCGCCAGCTTCTTTATTTCCATAAATACTACAACGGTGAACCGGTCCGTTATCGCCAGCAATCTCGCATAAGGATTTGTGGAATTGAAACTGTAGTATATGGGCTAGGAAATAGCGCGTGTAAGGTACATTGCCTGGCACATGATATTTTGCACCTGGATCAAAGTCTGACTCATTACGTGCAATCGGGGCTTTTACACCTTGATATTTTTCACGTAGATCCCACCAAGCTTGGTTATATTGCTCAGGGGTGATTTCGCCGCTAAATACTTTCCAACGCCACTGATCGATCATTAATCCGAAGGGTAAAAAGGCGACTTTGTCTAATGCCTGTTTTAGCAGCAAGCCGATATCCTTCGATGCGTCAGGCACTTCGTCTAGTAGACCAATCTGTTTTAAATAGTTTGGTGTAATTGATAATGCAACTGTGTCACCAATGGCTTCATGGAATCCATCATTGGCACTATTTTTAAAGATAAATGGTTGTTCTTTATAGGCGCGTTGATAGAAATTGTGTCCAAGCTCATGATGAATCACGGTAAAATCTTCAGCCGTTTTCTGGATACACATTTTAATGCGAATATCATCTTCGTTATCCAAGTCCCAAGCGGACGCATGACAAACTACGTCTCTATCTTTAGGTTGTACAAACAAAGATCGTTCCCAGAAAGTATCTGGTAATGCCTCGAAACCGAGAGAAGTGAAAAAGCTCTCAGCTTGCTTGACCATTTTGACTTCATCATAGTTATGCTTAGCTAGCAACTCGGTAACATCGTAACCTGGATCCGCATCTTGCGGAGCGACTTGGTCGTATACGTTGCCCCAGCTCTGGGCCCACATATTACCTAAGAGATGAGCGGGAATTGCACCTGTTGCTGGTGCGACTGTGTCACCATATTGCTCATTAAGCTCGCCGCGCACGTAACAATGCAGAGAGTCATAGAGCGGCTTTACTTGTCCCCAAAGACGGTCCAATTCATTTGAGAAATCGTCAGGTTTCATATCATATTGACTGCGCCATAACTCAGATAAGTTCTGATAGCCAAGATCTTGCGCTCCTTCATTGGCCAGTTCGACTTCTCGTTCGAATAGCGGTCGCATAGGCTTAGAAATTTCACGCCAGCCTTTCCAGACCTCAAGCAGTTCTTCGGGGTTGTTAGATTCGCCCATTATTGCAGAAAGTTCAGGCTGCGTTAAACAACGTCCATCTTCAAAACAATACTTTCCTTTGCCGTAAAGCCCATTTAATTGTGCACTTATATTGGCCAGTTCAGCATTTTTAGCAGGATCTAACGGAGCTGGCAGCACGATTGAGCTGCGTAATATATTTAATTTTCTTTTGTCTGCCGGATCTAATGTTAAATCGGCATATTGAGCTGATTCAGTCGCTAGCTTTACAGAGGTACCAGTGTACTTCTCTGACACACTGGCTGAAAGCGCGGCGGTGTCTTCAGTAATAAAGTTACTGTAGATCCACTCTGAGCGATTTATTTCAATAGATAGATCAGCCATTGTAGATTCAGCGTCAGTAATAAACTGTTTAGCTTCCGCTATTTTATCAACAGCAGGTGCATCCGTTGCTTCTGTTTTATTACAGGCTGTTGCGCCGAGCGAAATGGCTATCAATGCTGATAGCTTAGAAACCTTGGTAAAGGTCATGTTCATCTGTCCAAATCCCTTGTTATTTTTGTGTTGCTTATTTTACTTATTTTGTTGCTGATTGATAGTGGTGAGGCATAGATGAAGAAAATAGCGCACATATGTAAGGTAAACAGGGTTTTTGTTTGACAAAAAGCAAGCGAGTGTTTAATTTAAACGAGTGTTTAAATTGAATTAATAAAGGCAACGGAATGGCAAATCGCTCCGATACAAAAACAAGAATACTGGATGCAGCAGAAAAGCTATTTGCAGAGAGAGGATTTTCAGAAACATCTCTCAGATTAATAACAAGTAAAGCTGAAGTAAACCTTGCGTCAGTCAATTACCACTTTGGCTCGAAAAAAGAGCTGATTAGAGCGGTGCTAGCCCGTTATCTTGATGTTTTCATGCCTGCTGCTGCAGACGCTATTGTCGCGGTTCGTAATGCCGATGCCAATGCATCACTAGATGATATTTTTTCAACTCTGGTTAATCCCTTACTTGAGTTAAACAAATTAAGAGCTGAGGGGACAACAACCTTTTTGCAGCTGTTGGGACGCGGTTATATAGAGAGCCAAGGTCATTTACGCTGGTTCATCACGACTCATTATGGCAAGTATTTAAGCTTATTTGTAAAGGCTGTTAGCGAAAGTACACCACATATTCCTCCCGCAGAGATGTTTTGGCGATTACACTTTACCTTAGGTACCGTTGTTTTCACTATGGCGTCAGCAGATGCATTAACCGAAATTGCTGAGGCAGATTTTGGCGAACACAATGATATAGAAGCAGTTATCCGAAAAGTTATCCCTTATTTGTCGGCGGGGGTTTCAGTTCCAGTTAATAAGGATGCAAACTAGAAATTATGTTTATTACGCTATTAATACTGTTAATTATCGCTGTAGTAGTGATTTTTGCGGTGAAGAACATCAGAATGCAGTTAATCACGCGACCTGTATTTAGTTTTTTTAAAAAAGTTCTACCACCTTTATCGGACACTGAGAAAGAGGCTATGGAAGCCGGTGACGTTTGGTGGGAAGGAGAACTATTTAAAGGCAAGCCGAATTGGCAGATGCTGCATAGTTATGGCAAACCAGCGTTAACTTCGGATGAGCAAGATTTTATCAATAATCAAGTTCAAACAGCGTTATCGATGATTGACGACTATGACATTGTCAGCAATAGAAAGGATCTACCGCCTGAACTGTGGGAATACTTTAAAAAAGAGGGCTTCTTTGCGCTTATTATTCCCAAGAAGTACGGCGGACGTGCATTTTCAGCCTACGCTAATTCAACGATTGTTAGCAAAATAGCCAGCAGAAGTGTCAGCGCTGCAGTAACCGTGATGGTGCCTAACTCATTAGGTCCTGGCGAGCTATTAACTCATTATGGCACCACCGAACAAAAAGATATTTGGTTACCAAAACTTGCTGATGGCCAAGCGATCCCTTGTTTTGCGCTAACTGGCCCAGAAGCGGGCAGTGATGCTGGGGCAATACCTGATACCGGTATTGTGTGTCGTGAAGAGTTTAATGGTGAGCAAACCTTAGGTTTAAGGCTTAATTGGAATAAACGTTATATCACGCTTGCCCCGATTGCTGATGTGTTGGGTCTAGCGTTTCAAATGCACGATCCTGACGGTTTGCTTGGTGAGCAGAAGCAAATAGGTATTACCTGTGCACTTATTCCTACCGACCATCCCGGTGTAGAAATTGGTCGACGCCATGATCCATTGCACTTGGCCTTTATGAACGGTACCACTCAAGGGAAAGATGTATTTATCCCACTAGATTGGATTATCGGTGGGCCGCAATACGCGGGTCGAGGATGGAGAATGCTGGTTGAGTGTTTATCTGCTGGCCGTGGAATTTCATTACCTGCTCTATCTACTGCGTTAGGCCATATGGCAACTAAAACAACAACGGCTTATAGCGCCGTTAGACAGCAGTTTGGAATGCCGATCGGCCAGTTTGAAGGAGTGCAAGAAGCACTTGCTCGGATCATTAGTAATACTTACCAGTTGGAAGCCGCGAGACGTTTAACAACTACCGGTATCGACCTTAATGTTAAACCCTCTATTGTGACAGCAATTGCTAAGTATCATATGACTGAGCTTGGCCGAAATGTTATCGATGATGCGATGGATATTCAGTCAGGGAAGGGGATTCAACTCGGCCCGAAAAATTACTTAGGAAATGCCTATATTGCACTGCCAATTTCAATCACGGTTGAAGGTGCTAATATCCTTACCCGTAGCTTAATGATTTTTGGCCAAGGCGCTACACGTTGCCATCCCTATGTACTTGCAGAAATGGAAGCTGCGGGAATGGAAGACAAAGCAGCAGGGCTAGAGCGGTTTGATTCACTGCTAACAGGTCATATTGGTTATGCCGCTCGAAATGGCTTTAGCGCTTTTAGTCATGCGGTAACGGGGAGTCTCTTCGCTTCATCGCCTGTGAGTGGTGAAACTAAGCGTTATTACAAGAGCATGACCCGCTTATCTGCAGCGTTAGCGATAATGTCTGATATGTCAATGTTAATGCTTGGCGGTGATTTGAAGCGTAAAGAGATGTTGAGCGCTAGATTAGGCGATGTCCTGAGTCAGCTTTACCTAGCATCAGCGACGTTAAAGCTTTTTGAAGATAATGGCCGTCAATTTGAAGATCTGCCCACAGTTAAGCATGTAATGGCAACAAGATTACACCTTGCTGCAAAAGCGTTAGATGAAGCGATTCGAAATTTTCCGAATCGGATTGTTGCTGGTCTTTTGCGGGTATTAATCTTTCCGCTAGGAAATCACTTTAACCAAGCTGATGACAAGCAGTCTATTGAAGTGGTTAATTCGATGAGTAGTCCAGGGCCTGCTCGTGACCGATTGACTTTCCTATGTCCAGATATCGATAACGATGCTAGCGGTATCGCCGATGTTGAGCGTGCATTTGTCGCTAAGTATGAATGCAAGGAGCTATTTGTCCGTATGAAACAGGCTCAGAAAGAAGGCAGTTTAGCTAGAAAATTAGCGCCTCAAGCTTTGTTTAACTCGGCACTAGAAATTGACTTAATTAGCAAAGAGGAGCATCAACAACTTGTCGTTGCAAATGAATTAAGGTTAGCAGCGATAAATGTCGATGACTTCGAAGCGCTTTAACTTGATCAAGACTGTTGTGATGTAATAAGCATAACCCGTTTTTTGAAAGCCGCTGAATAACTTCAGTGGCTTTTTTTGGGTTTCATTTTAGCTACTGACGAAAACATAAAACGCTTGAAACTAAGGTATAAATCGCTGATGTAGGGCTATATGAATGAGGGAAGCAAGGTAGCGTTGTAACACATGGTGATGTATTTGTTTGAATGACCAGAGAGTCTATGTAATGAATATATGGAGTTAGTCGGTGTAAATGAGCAAAAGGCGTCTAGCGTCAGATATGACAGCTTGCTCTCTTTTGCATAACAGCTTCATTAGCACTTTTATCGAAAGGGCTGAAAATAAAAAAGCATGTCTGTTATCAACAGACATGCTTTTAAAAGGTATTTATAAGCCATTTAACTGGCGAGTAAATTAAGCTACAACAACAACCTTGCTAGTGTTAGTACCACCAACAGTTTCCATTGCATCACCTTTAGTCATCATCGCCATGTCACCGCTATGTAGGTAACCCGCTGCCGCTAATGTTTCAAGTGCTTTTTGTGCAACTGCTTCTGGAGCATGGGCAGTTGAGTCAAAATAAACTGGTTGAACACCACGGTAAAGCGCCATCTTAGCAAGAGTCACTTCATGACGAGACATCGCAAAAATAGGCAGCGCCGAACTGATGCGAGACATCATTTGCGGTGTTGCACCAGATTCCGTTAATGCAATAATCGCTTTAATACCATCTAGATGGTTCGCTGCGTACATTGTAGAAAGTGCGATAGTTTCTTCAATCGTTGTGAACTGTTGATCAAGTCTATGCTTTGATACCTGCACACTTGGGTGCGACTCAGCACCTAAACAAACTTCAGCCATTGCTTTAACAGTTTCTTCAGGGAAGTCACCAGCGGCTGTTTCAGCTGAAAGCATGACAGCGTCAGTACCATCAAGTACAGCGTTTGCAACGTCCATGACTTCAGCACGAGTTGGCATTGGACTTGTTATCATAGACTCCATCATTTGAGTCGCCGTGATAACAGGCTTGTTTAGCTGACGAGAGCGGCTAATCAGTTTCTTTTGCACTGCTACGAGCGCTGGGTCACCAATTTCAACGCCTAGATCACCACGAGCAACCATGACGGCATCAGAGGCAATGATCACATCATCCATCGCTGCGTCAGACACAACGGCTTCAGCACGTTCAACTTTAGAAACGATGAGTGCATTACTACCCGCTTCTTGAGCTAATTCACGTGCATAGTTAAGATCTGCACCGCTACGTGGGAAAGAAACAGCAAGGTAATCAACTTTGATTTCAGCCGCAGTAATAATATCACGCTTGTCTTTTTCAGTTAATGCAGCAGCAGATAATCCGCCGCCTTGCTTGTTGATCCCTTTGTTATTAGACAAAGGACCAGCAACAGTAACAATAGTGTGAACCTTGTTACCTTCTACTTTTTCAACACGCAACTGAACACGACCATCATCAAGCATCAAAATGTCGCCTAGGCTGACATCTTTTGGTAACTCTTTATAGTCGATACCCACTTGATTCTCATCGCCTTCGCCTTTTTCAAGATCGCCATCCAAGGTATATGCTTGGCCTAAAGCTAGCTGTACCTTTTTGTTATCTTTAAAAGTTGAAATACGAATTTTAGGACCTTGAAGGTCACCAAGAACAGCAACATGAACACCAAGCTCTTTTGCAATAGCTCGTGTATCGTCTGCGCGTTTTTTGTGGTCTTCTGGTGCACCGTGAGAAAAGTTTAAGCGAACAACGTTAGCGCCGGCAGCAATAATGCGGCGTAGGTTGTCATCACGGTCAGTGGCTGGGCCCAAAGTTGTTACAATTTTGGTTCTGCGGAACATGACATACTCCGTTAAGTTTTAAAAAATTCTGACACTATATTAACAGACAATACCCTTAAATGTAGTAAAATTACGAACAAAATGATCTATCTCAAGTTTTTAATTTTGTGAACCCTTGCAACATTATTAGACTAAAGGACAGTAGAGCGTTTGCTAAACTGTCCTAAAACATGTCGAAAGCCACTTACAGAATGGGATCTTTGTCTATTCTAGATTCTTTCAATACTTCTTTAACTCGCTTCAAATTCTCACGGAAACGAGGACCTCGTCTTAGTGTGAATCCTGTCGCTAACACATCTATTATAACCAACTGTGCTAAACGTGATGCCATTGGTAGGTACATATCGGTGTCTTCAGGGACTTCCATTGTTACAGGCAGTGTACATACCGTAGAAAGCGGAGAGTTACGTGCGGTAATGCCTATTACAGCTGCACCATTTTCTCGAGCGAGTTTTGCTATATCAATGAGTGACTTAGTTCTACCTGTATGGGAGATTAGCACCACAACATCACCTTCATTACTGTTGATACAGCTCATACGTTGCATTAGAACATCGTCGAAAGAGATGACAGGAACATTAAAGCGGAAAAATTTATTCTGTGCGTCATGGGCAACAGAAGCTGACGCGCCAAGGCCAAAGAAAGAGATTTTCTTTGCTTGAGTCAATACATCAACAGCCTTATTAATCGCGGTGGTATCGATGCTTTGTCTTGCGGTATCGAGCGATGCCATTGAAGATTCGAATATTTTGGTGGTATATGAATCGGGACTATCGTCTTCTTCAACATGGCGACTGACGTAAGGCGTACCATTAGCTAGGCTTTGGGCCAAATGTAACTTAAAGTCTGGAAACCCTTTAGTATCTAGTCGACGGCAAAAACGGTTCACCGTTGGCTCGCTGACATCTGCCATTTTGGCCAGTGTAGCTATACTAGAGTGAATCGCGGTTTGCGGTGAAGACAGAATAACTTCTGCAACTTTACGTTCAGATTTACTAAAATGGGTAAGGCTTTTTTGAACCTTTTCTAGGGTATTCATATACGTACGTCCACTCAATAGTAATGTAGTTTTATTATATTTTTGTAGTGCTTTAGAAAGCTAAGCAAGTACAACACTGGCTAAACATTTAAGCTTGAATAAAATTATAAAGATAACAGGTACAAAGATGATAAAATTTAGTAATTTTATCACGAAAGCATATCAGAGATTGTGTCAACATGCCTAATAGACTGACTTGAAGTTTATTATAGAATTTAGATGCAATTACTAATTTCTGTTGTTATATTACAACAAACATGTGAAATCTCATCAAAAATGGTGGGACACAGGATCAAAAGGAGATTTTGAAGCTATGGGCATAACAACACCAGAAGCCAAAGCTTGTGATTTTGTTCTATTTGGTACCAAAGGTGACCTCGCTAAGCGAAAGTTACTACCGTCTCTATATCAGCTTGATAAAGCAAACCTACTCAATATAGATACCAAGGTACTGGGCGTTGCCAAAGATGACTTTACTCAAGAAGAGTATCGTGAACTTGTAACAACGGCACTGAAGACATTTGTAAAAGATGATTTATGTGAAGAGACCGTAAATCGTTTTTTAGATCGTTGTCATTATGTAGGAACAAACTTTACGGTTTCTGAAGGCTATAAAGCATTCCACGATGTGCTAGAGCCTGAGAAAAGAGTGATGGTGAGCTATTTTGCGACGCCACCCTCAATATTCGGCGATATCTGTCGTTGCCTAAATGAACAAAATCTTATCTTCCCTGATTCTCGTGTTGTATTAGAAAAACCTATCGGTTCAGATCTCGCCACTTCTAAGATCATTAACGATCAAGTCTCAGCTTACTTCAATGAAAATCAGGTCTACCGTATTGACCATTACCTAGGTAAAGAGACGGTACAGAATCTGCTGGCGTTGCGTTTCGCTAACTCTTTGTTCGCCTCTAAATGGGATAATCGTACCATTGACCATGTGCAGCTAACCGTCGCAGAAGAGGTTGGTATTGAAGGGCGTTGGGGCTACTTTGATAAAGCTGGCCAGATGCGTGACATGATCCAAAACCATCTGCTGCAAGTTTTGACCTTAGTTGCTATGGATCCTCCCGTTAACTTAGACGCCGATAATATCCGCGATGAAAAAGTGAAAGTACTTAAATCACTGCGTCCAATCAACTCGGATAATATTTACGAAAATACAGTTCGAGGCCAATATTCAAGCGGATTTCTAAAAGGTGCACCGGTACCAGGCTACCTAGAAGAAGAGGGCGCTAATGTTCAGTCAAACGCTGAAACTTTCGTTGCGCTTCGCGTTGATATCGATAACTGGCGCTGGGCAGGTGTTCCCTTCTATTTAAGAAGTGGCAAGCGTATGCCGTTTAAGAGCTCTGAAATTGTGGTTTATTTTAAGAACCCACCACACAATCTATACAGCTCTAACTACCGTAATTTACCACCTAACAAGCTGACTATTCGTCTACAGCCTCATGAAGGGGTTGAGATTCAGATGTTGAACAAGGTTCCTGGCCTAGGTGAAAAGCAGCGTTTGCAAACGACTAAGCTTGATTTAAGTTTCTCTGATACGTTTAAAAACGAGCGTATTGCAGATGCATATGAGCGTTTGTTGTTAGAAGCGATGTTGGGGAATCAAGCATTATTTGTTCGTCGTGATGAAGTTGAACAAGCATGGAGTTGGGTCGATGGCATCATCCAAGCTTGGGAAGAAACAGACGAGAAACCAAAGTCTTACCCAGCAGGCACATGGGGCCCAGTTGCTTCAGTCGCGCTTATCACTAAAGACGGTCGTTCTTGGGACGAGTAGGGGATCAAGATGATTAAAGAAAGTGTTTTTAAATCTTTTGACAATAAAGCTGCGCTTGAAGCGCAACTTGCAGAGCGTATCGCCAATCAATTGCAAGAAGCGGTTGATGCTAGGGGGAAAGCGAGTCTAGTTGTCTCTGGTGGTTCTACGCCATTAAAGCTTTTTGAATTACTAAGTAAAAAAGCCATAGATTGGAACGATGTTTACATTACATTAGCGGATGAGCGCTGGGTCGATAACGATCACAGTGACTCTAACGAGCGGTTAGTCAGAAACAATCTACTGCAAAACCGAGCGGCTAGTGCCAAGTTTTGTGGTTTGAAAAATATGTACTCTTCTCCCTATGAAGGTCAAATAATGACCTCGGAGCAACTGGCACATTTTCCAAAGCCGTTTGATGTCGTTGTCCTTGGTATGGGCAATGATGGACATACATGTTCTTGGTTCCCTTGCGCTGACGCAAAAGAACTTGAGCACGCATTAACAAGCGATGACTTATGTGTAGCGGTTACCCCTGGTAATGCACCACACGCACGTATATCGCTTTCAAAGGCTGGCATTCTTGCAAGCCGTCAAATCTATTTACATATCGTTGGTGAGCAGAAACTTGATGTTTACCGACAAGCACTGGCAGATAACGATAGCAGTGAAATGCCGATCAGAGCAGTTCTCGATCAGCACAAAACACCCGTCGATGTTTACTGGAGCGCCTAAGGAGTAATTATGCACACCGTTGTACAGTCTGTGACAGACAGAATTATTGAACGAAGCAAAGATTCCCGCGCTAAGTACCTTGCGGCTTTAGAAGATGCAAAAAATAGAGGCGTGCATCGTAGCGCATTGAGCTGCGGTAACTTAGCCCATGGTTTTGCTGCGTGTAATCCAGCTGATAAATCATCGATTAAGCAGCTAACCAAAGCGAACATCGGTATCGTTACCTCTTTTAACGACATGTTATCTGCGCATCAACCGTACGGTGAGTACCCAGATCTGCTTAAACAGGCTTGTAATGAAGTTGGTAGCGTTGCACAAGTTGCTGGTGGCGTTCCAGCGATGTGTGACGGTGTCACACAAGGTCAGCCAGGTATGGAGCTGAGTTTGTTAAGCCGTGAAGTCATTGCGATGGGCACCGCGGTAGGCTTGTCTCACAATATGTTCGACGGTGCGTTGCTACTCGGTATTTGCGATAAAATCGTCCCCGGCCTGCTTATTGGTGCATTGAGTTTTGGTCATCTGCCAATGCTATTTGTCCCAGCAGGACCAATGAAGTCTGGTATTCCTAATAAAGAGAAAGCGCGAATTCGTCAAAAGTATGCTCAAGGCGAAGTCGATAGAGAAGCGCTGCTAGATGCAGAATCAAAATCATACCATAGCGCTGGTACCTGTACTTTCTACGGTACAGCAAATAGCAATCAGTTGATGCTTGAAGTGATGGGTTTACAGCTGCCAGGTTCATCTTTTGTCAATCCAGATGATCCTTTACGTGAAGTGTTAAGCAAAACAGCTGCTAAGCAGGTGTGTCGCTTGACCGAAATGGGTACGCAGTACACGCCAATTGGACAGATCGTTTCTGAAAAATCTATCGTTAACGGAATCGTAGCATTGTTGGCAACAGGTGGTTCAACTAACCTGACCATGCACATTGTTGCTGCAGCACGTGCCGCTGGTGTCATTATTAACTGGGATGATTTCTCAGAATTATCTGATGCGGTACCACTTCTTGCTCGTGTTTATCCAAACGGGCATGCTGACATTAACCATTTCCACGCTGCTGGTGGCATGGCGTTCTTGATTAAAGAACTGCTCGATGGCGGACTGTTACATGAAGACGTAGAGACCGTTGCAGGCTTCGGATTGAAACGTTACACCCAAGAGCCACAGATCCGCGATGGAGAATTGACGTGGGTTGATGGTCAGAAAACAAGTTTAGACTCAGAAGTGTTAACCAGCTTAGACAGTCCTTTCCAAGCTAACGGTGGTTTAAAATTACTAAAAGGTAACTTGGGCCGAGCAGTTATAAAAGTCTCAGCAGTACAAGAACAGCACCGTATCGTTGAAGCGCCAGCAGTTGTTATCGATGATCAAAATAAGCTTGAAGCAATCTTTAAAGCTGGTGAGTTAGATAAAGACTGCGTAGTGGTTGTAAAAGGCCAAGGGCCTAAAGCCATAGGTATGCCTGAACTGCATAAACTAACCCCTATCTTAGGTACGCTGCAAGATAGAGGTTTCAAAGTAGCACTGCTTACCGATGGTCGAATGTCTGGAGCATCGGGCAAAGTCCCTGCTGCTATTCACCTAACACCAGAAGCGTTGGATGGTGGCATGATTGCCAAGATCCACAATGGTGACTTGGTTAGAGTTAATGCAACAACAGGTGAGCTAAGCCTTTTAGTTGATGAAGCTGAATTACAGGCTCGAACCGCTGAAAAAGTTGATTTACAAAAAACAAGCTATGGCATGGGACGTGAACTATTCGGAGCACTAAGAGCTAGCTTAAGCAGTCCTGAAACCGGTGCTCGCAGTACTAGCGCCATAGATGAAAATTATTAAAGACTAAGGAAGAGTAACGCAATGCTTGAGAATAACTGGTTAATTCAACCACAAGATATTTTTAATCGCAGCCCTATTGTTCCTGTCATGGTGATCAATAAGATTGAACATGCAGTGCCATTGGCTAAAGCACTTGTTGCTGGCGGTATTAGCGTATTAGAGGTGACTTTACGTACTGATTGCGCTCTTGAAGCCATCAGCAAAATAGCCAAAGAGGTGCCGGAAGCATTAGTGGGTGCAGGTACTATTTTGAACGAAGCACAGCTTGCACAGGCAGTGAATGCTGGTGCGCAGTTTGTTATCACTCCAGGTGCAACCACAGATCTGCTTAAAGCGGCAATGGCAGGCACTACACCGTTAATACCTGGTGTAGCGAGTATCTCTGAAGTCATGGAAGGTATGGCACTTGGATATACCAACTTTAAGTTCTTCCCAGCAGAAGCTTCTGGTGGCGTGAATGCACTTAAGGCATTTTCTGGACCACTAGCGGACATCCGTTTTTGCCCAACAGGTGGTATCACCCCAAGTAGTTACAAAGACTATTTAGCGCTTAAAAACGTAGATTGTATCGGCGGTAGCTGGATTGCACCAACGGATGCGATGGAGCAGGGTGACTGGGATAGAATCACTGCGCTATGTAAAGAAGCCATCGGCGCACTTTAAAAGCTACTATTGCAAGCCTTATTATAGATATGGCTGGGCAGTCACTAAAAAAGCTACCTTGGGGTAGCTTTTTTTAATTCCAAATAAATATTATTTAGCTTTAGCGCCTGAATAAGCGAATGGAGCTTCTACTTTCCAAACTCTATAGCGTACCTGACTGTTTTCAGGCAGATAAATGACTTTAGGTAGACGACTATCATAAGCGATTTTTAAACTTCCTTGAATCGGAAGAAATTGCTCGGTTAACGCTTTATCAAAGCAGGCCATCATTGTACTTGGTCCTTCATTAATACTGTCTACTTGGTAATAGTTGTAGCCCCATCCCTCCACTGATAATTGTTTTAATTCACCTGCAAGGCCATGCTTATTGCAATCTACCATTTTGGTTTGGCCAATTTGGATTTCAAGCATGTAATCAGCTTCATTATCTAATGTGTTTAGAGTCAATATGTGTTGTATCTGCCCCTCTTTTGGAGCTGGAAACATTTTAGAGGCTTCTTGTGGGACATAATCTGTCGCTGAATAGACCTGTGCATTGATCATAGGTTGTACCGTTTGGTCAGGTTTTACTGGTGACGTAGCGCTAGCTGAAAAAGTCGCTGCGGTGAGAAGAAGGCCCGTTGCTAGGCTTAAACTACGTACTTGCTTGTTTGAAAATGGGTTCAAATTCATAATGGCTCCAAAATATAAAATGATTAAACTGACTTGCGATACCTCTACTAACGGCATTAAAACCAAAAGGGGTTAAATATTACTTAATTATTTATAGTTTATTTCCATTTTTTGTAAAAACCAAATAAAACAAAGCACTATGTGTTTTTTCCATTCGGCGTTTAATGTTTATTGCCTCAGTAAAACTGACTTTCTTCAGCAGTAGGTTACAAACGTAGCAATTCTTTTTGACGTTAGGTCACATCTTTTCGAATTTTTGTTGCCGTTACACTCATATTGCTGAAATAATAGTTTGATTATCAAATTATCTATTTTTAAAGATAGTTGGTGATCAAGCTAATCCTGCAGCATACTAGTAAAAGGTTCATTATGCATAACAGCATAATAATGATGCCAACATAAACGTGCTGCAGATAAAAGTTGAATAGAGATCTAGTCGCCATAGATAGGGTGAAATTTGACTATAGAACATTAAATGATAAGACAACAAACGTTGCATAAAGGATCGGGGATTATGGGAAACGCTGAACAATTACGCCAACAATGGACGCACAAGCACAACTTTGCTGCGCACAATAGTAGTGGAGAGCGCAATACTGCCATTGTATTGCTATTAACAGTTGTCACTATGTTTGCAGAGATTATTGCTGGAACTATATACGGCTCTATGGCGCTGCTAGCAGACGGTTGGCACATGGGGACTCATGCCGCTGCTTTTCTAATCACCTTATTTGCATATCGCTATGCGCGCAAGCATGCAAACTCGCCTACATTCTCCTATGGTACCGGTAAAGTGAGTGTGCTCGGCGGTTTTACCAGCGCTGTGGCGCTTGGACTTGTTGCGTTAGTCATGCTGGTGGAATCTGCTATCAGGCTGGTTAACCCTCAAGATATTCATTTTGACCAAGCTATAATGGTTGCTGTGATAGGCTTGATTGTTAATGTTGTCAGTGTATTTCTGTTAAAAGATCATCATAGTCACGACCATGGTCATGGACACAGTCATGGGCACAGTCACGAACATAATCATTCACATGGTCATGAAGATCATAACCTTAAAGCAGCGTATTTTCATGTGTTAGCAGATGCATTGACATCACTGCTGGCAATTGGCGCGTTACTTTTAGGAAAATATGTGGGTCTTAATTGGTTAGATCCTGTCATGGGGATTGTAGGTGCAGTGATTATTTCTCGTTGGGCTTGGGGGCTTATGCACCAAACCGCCCCCATTTTGCTCGACGCCAGCATGAAACAAAAGCCGCTAACAGAAATAAAACAACTGATTGAAAAAAACGGTGATAGCTTGGTTGACCTGCACGTTTGGAAAGTCAGTGCTGATCATTATGCTGCAAGCTTAATCGTTATTAGTGAAAGTGGTGCAAACTGTGATGATATCAAACAGAAATTATCGGAAATTAAGGCTTTAAGTCATGTAACCGTTGAAGTGCATAAGGTCTGTCAGGCACAATAACGTTTCAATTGCTCAGGAAATTAAATTAGATGAAAAACCAAGACGATCACTTAAATCACGCCATCATTGAGTTTTATGAAAAGTTGTCGTCTTGGGAAATGGCTGTTGTTAAAGACAATGGCTTTAGCTTACCCCAAGTACATACCGTTGAGATTTTAGGCTTGAATGGTCCAATGAGAATGAAAGAGTTGGCAGAGAAAATAGGTGTCACTACAGGCACACTAACCGTTCAAATTGATAAGATGGTTAAAGCGGGTCTTGTGCAGCGCCGTGCTCATGAAACTGACCGTCGCTCGATATTAGTTGAATTAACCGATGCTGGCCAAGTGATGTTTGAAGAGCATGATGAACTCCATATGCAGCTCACCGCAGATCTTACTGTCAATTTTAGCGACGAAGAGCGCAGTCAGATGTTAGATTTCTTTAAGCGCATCAATAAAGAGTTTTAACCGCTTAGCACAGCACATATAGTGAAGGTCAAAAGCTACTGTTTAACTAAATTAGTCCCCATAGCACTATTATATTTTTGCATCATTTTCCTCCAATTTATGTCAAATGCGACCAAAGACAAAGTCATAGGTTATTAAATAAAGCACTTGCTTTAACAATATCTCCCTCAAGAAACGCTATGAACTTTTTGGTTGATTTGGTGCCTATAACTATGTTCATTTGAGATATTTGCTGGGTTTTCTAGTTAGTCAGCAAATTAGCGGTATTACGTAAAGAAATGTGTAAAATAATTCAACATATATTGAGCAGCTGTTAATATGTTTACTTAGTTGTTGTTTTACCGAGTGACTGTTGTGCTGCAAGGTGATATAGATTTCATCCGCATAGTACACGGCTAATATCGTCAAAATTCGTCGTTATTCTAGTTCAATAATAAGAGAGTGCCTCATTGTGTTATCTCGTTTAAAAAGCCTTAGCAGTAATCAGTTTACAGTCATACTTGCGCTTTATTATGTCTGTATTTTTAATATCCCGTTTTTTCAAATCGTTAAACAGGGAGTAGAGAAACAAGCGGACGTAAACCTTATATTTATCGCTACTATCCCACTTTTCCTCATTTTTGCACTCAGTTTTATATTTAGCATTTTCTCATTCAAATACCTTGCAAAGCCGTTTTTTATTGTCCTAACGCTAATGTCTTCAAGTGTGTTTTTTGCTGCTTTGCAATACGGAGTAGTATTCGATTACGGCATGATTGAAAACACCTTTGAAACAAACTCTGCAGAAGCAGTGACTTATTTAAATTGGGCTTCAATGCTTAACTTTGTTGTGACTGGCGTTGTTCCTGCGTTGCTGATCTATAAGGTTAATATTGAATTTAAACCATTGGTTAAAGAGCTGTTGTATAAGCTTGCTCTTATGGCAGCCATGCTTATTGGTATTGGCATTATCGCGATTTTTTACTACCAAAATTATGTTTCGTTTGGTCGTAATAACGACATCATAAAACGTCATATCATTCCTACATATTTTATAGGTTCTACTGCAAAATACATAAATATCAACTACCTGCAAGAACCTATCGAGTACAAGCAGCTCGGCTTAGATGCAAAAAACACCACAGATAAACAAAATGACAAGCCCAACTTAGTGGTACTGGTTGTGGGTGAAACCGCGCGTGAGATGAATTATGAATACTATGGCTATGGCAAACCGACCAATACGCATACAAAAGGGCAAGGTTTATTAACGTTTAAAGATACGCACTCTTGCGGGACTGCTACGGCTGTGTCACTGCCTTGCATGTTCTCAAGAATGGATAGAAAGCACTACGAGTCTAGGCAAGCAAAGGCACAGGACAGTGCTATAGATGTGCTAAATCATGCCGGTATAGCACTAGACTGGCTTGATAATGACAGTGGCTGTAAAGGCGTATGTCGTAATATTGATAATATACTCATTGGACACGATAGTGACCCTGATTTGTGTAATGGACAATATTGTTATGATCAGGTTCTACTCAATACACTTGATGATAGGCTTAGTCATTTAAGCAGTAAAGATAGCCTTATTGTGCTGCATATTATTGGTTCACATGGTCCAACTTATTACTTACGATATCCAGATGAACATCGCTTTTTTACACCAGATTGCCAGCGCAGTGATATTCAGAACTGCACTGATGAAGAGTTGGTGAATACCTATGACAATACGATTTTATATACCGATTACATTGTGTCGCAGGTAGTTAAAAAGCTTGAGGCAAAAAACGAAGAGTTCGATACCGCAATGCTCTATATCAGCGATCATGGCGAATCATTAGGTGAAAGTGGTATGTATTTGCATGGTGCGCCTTATGCTTTTGCACCAGAGGAGCAAACCAAAGTACCTTTCTTGGGCTGGTTCTCAGCAGGTTTTGCGAAACAAAATAAACTTGATCTGAGTTGTCTGGCCAAGGAAGCAGAGCAGGGAGGTTATTCTCACGATAACCTGTTTGATAGTTTATTAGGCTTAATGAATGTCAGTACAGAGGTTTATCAGCAGGACAAAGACATTTTTTCTAGCTGTAGACAGTAGTAATCAGTCAAAAGTAGTAAATAAATAGAAAAAGAGGATGGCAACATCCTCTTTTTTGTTTATTGTATTGATAAGTATGATATTTAGTCCTAGGGAAGATAATTTATGGATATGGCTCAACATTTGTCTGAGACCGAGCTGTCAGCGCGAATTCTAAGGCATGCAGTTCCCAAGATGTCAGAATTGAACATTCCTGTTACACCCAATAACTATTCCGTTTGGTATGAGTACTACTTAGGCATTAATTTAGATTTAAAACGGGCGATAGACGGGTTACTGGCAAACGAAGTCAGTTTTACTGCGACGGTATGTGAAGGTCTGTTTACCACCTATATACAGCAACATTCACCAGAAGTGATGGAGAATGTGCAGATAGAAACGCAATTATTGATCAATCAGTTGCTTGCTAAAATTGCCGGAATGAGTCAAGGAAATGTAAAGTTTTCATCGTCGTTAAAGGCGTTCGATAAGGCACTTAAAACTAATCCTAGCCCTGAAGTATTACAGCAACTAGTCGATGATATTACCACCGAGTTAGATGGTATTATTGATGCTAATATAGCGATGGATAAAAGCCTTAATACTATTAATCAAGAGGTTTCAGCACTTAAAACTGAGATGTCTGATCTGCGCTCTGTAGTCATGACCGATCAGCTGACTTCACTTAACAATCGCCGTGCTTTTGACGAAGAAGTGATAAGTCATATCGACACCTTCAACCAGAAAGAGTTTGAAAGTAGTTTACTGGTAGTTGATATTGATCATTTCAAAAAATTCAATGATGTACATGGACATTTAATCGGCGACAAGGTGCTAACATACGTAGCTCAAGCGCTGAAGCAGAGTGTTAAAGGTGATGATTTTGTCGCTCGATACGGCGGTGAGGAATTTGTCATCTTGTTACCAAATACAGGTATTGATGAAGCTAAAATTGTCGCGAATAACCTACGGCAAAAGATAGCAAAACGAAATCTAACCATAGGCAAAGAGAAGAAACTGCCTCTGGGCAACATTACGGTTTCAGTTGGCTGTGCGTCATTGAAATATGAAGATAGCAAAGATAGCTACTTTATTCGTGCTGATGAGGCGCTGTATCGTGCTAAATCTGCTGGGCGTAATTGTGTGATGGTAGAATCAGAATCCAACTAAAGCTCGGGCTACGCATTAAGAAAGTGGGTGCTAATTTGCCCACTTAACTAATACGTTCAACCTAAATTTTGAGCTAAAACTTAAGCGCTAGGCCCCAAGCTTGAATTATGCCTTAAGGTCCATATGCATTTTAATCAAGCGCTCTTCCATATCAAAAGTGACTGTGAAGCCTAAATGTTTAGCTAAACTGGCCATATTACGGTTCTCAAACATGGTAAACCCAGTCAGAACCAGGGTGTCATTGGCTTTATAATATCTTATTAGTTTTTCAAGCAGTAACTTGCCTAATCCTTGTCCTTGGAAATTGCTGCGTACAGCCATGGCAAACTCGGCTTCGGTATTATCGGGGTCAATTGAGGCTCTGATTGCGCCAAGTGTTATGTCTTCGCCGTCATCACCTTTAGCTGTTGCAATAAATGCCATCTCTCTGGCGTAATCTATCTGAGTTAGAACCGCCATCTCTTCGTGGGTCATTTTTGAACGTACGCCAAAATAGCGCTTGTATCTATCCTCATCAGAGAGTGAATTATCAAAGGCCAAATGTTTCGGCTCATCTTCAGGAAGGATGGGTCTAAGCATCACTTCATTACCATTTTTCAGCGTTGCCAACTGCTCGAGCTCTTTAGGGTAGGGCGATATAGCAAGCCTAGCGGCATTATCAACCGGTTCTTTATGCAGTTGAATATTGACATCAAGCAAGGTGATTGACTCACCAGCACATAGAACTGGATTCAGATCCAGTGATGCAATTTCAGGACAGTCGATGATCAAATGCGATATTTGTGTGAGTAAAACGCACAGTGCATTCATATTAAGACCAAGGGGTAGGTGACGATCTTTTAACTTTTTGGTCTTTAGTGCTTGGATCACCATATAGCGCGCTAAGGTCATATTTAGCGGTGGTAGGGCAACTGAGGCATCTTGGGTTGGATCCCACTCGGAACCTCCTTCTCCAAGGAGGATCGCGGGACCAAAAACGGGATCATTAGCTACAGCGACCCTTATCTCTTGAGCACCTGCTGTCAGTGCCATTTTCTGAACAATCAATCCTTCAATTTTTGCATCAGGATTGAGAGATATTACCCGGTCAATGATGGCTTTTGCTGCATGCTCAACTTCACTATCTGAGGTGAGGTTGAGCATTACACCATGCACATCTGATTTGTGGTGTATATCAGGAGACTGAACTTTTAGCGCAATGGGATAACCTGCTTTTTTAGCTAAGTTAACTGCTTGCTCAGCAGTACTGGCAAACCAAGTATCGATAGTATTAAGCCCGTAAGCGCCTAAGATACTGCTAGACTCGTGTGTTTCTAATATGGTCTTTCCATGGCTTAACGCCATTTGTAGTTTTTCTCGTGCTAAAGCAGTGTTAGCGGGAATATTATCGGGGATCGACAGTGGCACCTCTTGCAGTAACTTCTGGTTACGTCGATATTCTACCATGTGCATAAATGCGCCTACTGCTCCTTCGGGGGTGCGGTAGGTTGGAATGCCAGATTTAGAAAAGTGTCTGCGAGCCTCATAAGCGGAATCTTCGCCGCTCCAATTGGTTAATATATTGACTCTGTTTCTATTGCGATGCTTAGCAATGGTGTCCGCAATCGCTTTGGCCACTTGTACGCTTTCCCCTAATGCTGATGGTGAATGCAATACTAAGATGGCATCCAAATTATCGCTATCCATCATTATTTCAAGTGACTTTGCATAGCGGCTTGCATCTGAATCGCCACCAATATCGACCGGGTTTTGTCCTGACCAACTTTTTGGCAACAGAGCATTAAGCTTTTGGTAGACGTCTGACGCTAGAGGCGGTAGTTTGCCACCGCTAAGGATAAGCTCATCCAGAGCCAATACAGCAGGGCCTCCGCCATTACTGATGATCCCTAGGCGTTCACCTTGCAAAGGTGTTGAGTGAGCTAAGGTTTCTACTGCCGCAAATAGCTCAATTAAGTCATTTACTCGTAACATGCCCGCGCGCCTAAAAGCTGCTTCATAAACGGCATCGTTACCGGCCACGCCGCCAGTATGCAGTTTCGCTGCACTTGTGCCTTCAGCGCTGCGACCAGACTTAATCACTAAAATGGGTTTATTTCTAGATGCGGCTCGCGCAGCTGATAGAAACAAGCGTTTTTCATTGACTGAGTCAATATAGAGCAAAATGGCATCGGTTTTAGAGTCTCGGCCTAAATAGTCTAGTAGCTCATCAAAATCGACATCGTTAGCATCACCGAGGGATATAAAGGAGGAAAAGCCAATGCCTTTATTATTAGCCCAATCAAGTACTGTGGTACAAATAGCAGCTGACTGTGACACGAAAGCGATTTTGCCAGGAAGCGCACTGGTGTGGGCTAAACTGGCATTTAATCCAATATTCGGCAATATCATCCCAAGACTATTGGGCCCTAAGATCCGCATGCCATAACGATCCGCATATTGCTGCATTTGTTGCAGCAAGCTGACACCATCCTCTGTTAATTCATCGGCCATGCCTGATGCCATGACAATTGCAACTTTACAACCAAACTGTGCAAGTGTTTCGATAATCGCGGGCACTCTATTGGCTGCGGTGCAGATAATGGCAAGATCAGGCTTAAGAGGTAATGCTTCAATATTGGGATAGGCCAGTACTCCCATTACCGCTTCATACTTAGGTGTTACCGGCATAATCGGCCCTGAAAAACCACCTGACAACAGGTTTTTTATCAGTACATTACCGGCGCGTTTAGGCTGGTTTGAAGCACCTATTATCGCAACGGATTTAGGCTTGAAAAGTGTATGAAGAGTACGTTGGCTCATGAACTTATCCACTAAGTCAGTATGTTATGAGTGTACATGAGCAATTTGATTTTTCCATAAGAGTTTAGTCTTGTATCAGGTTAATCGTCAGCTAGTATGCGTTCAATCAATTCATGGGACGCCTTTTGATCATTGGTTTATCTATTTCCACGTTTTATTTTGGTTTCTCTCGCGTTTGTTTGAAGTGAAGACAAAGCTCTTAAAACACGAGTTTCAAGTATTTTTCCCAGTGTTGAGGATACATGTAACCCATTAAAATCATGGCATAGTCCTTGTTTGCTATGGAAGTCCGGGTGAATTCATCTCAAAAAGCGGTAAGCAGTTTATACACTGCTGTGTGTAAAAGTGTTGTGGGTCAGGATCATGTCGTTAAGTCTTTAATAATAGCTCTACTGACTCGAGGTCATGTGTTGTTAGAAGGATTACCTGGAACTGCAAAAACGCGCTCCATAAAAGCGCTAGCTGAGTCAATGCAAGCTAGTTTCGGCCGTGTACAGTTTACCCCAGATCTTTTACCGTCTGATGTCACTGGCTCTGAAGTCTATCGAGAGATAGCCGGCAAACCACAGCTAGACTTTCAACCCGGCCCAATTTTTAACAACTTAGTGCTAGCTGATGAGATAAACAGGGCACCAGCCAAGGTACAAGCGGCTCTCCTTGAAGCGATGGCTGAAGGAACAGTAACAGCTGCTGGCTACACTCGAAAATTACCTGATCTATTTATGGTTTTAGCAACGCAGAACCCTGTTGACCAAGAGGGGACTTACCCGTTACCTGAAGCGCAAATGGACCGCTTTACTTTAAAGATTAATGTTGTTTATCCAGATAGGGCTGCTGAACTAGCCATTATTAAGTTAGTTAGGCAAGAAGAAAGCTGCACTGTGAATGTAAACCAAACTGACACTGCATTGGTTATTTCGCCCGCGGACATTATTACTGGACAGCAAGAGCTTGCTGATATCTATGTCTCGCCAGTCATGGAAAACTACATCGTTGATCTCATCATGGCAACTCGCAATGTTGAGATATATGGCAACGCACAATTTCCTGATTGGATCGAAGTCGGTGCGAGTCCAAGAGCAAGTATTGCGCTCGATCGCTGCGCGAGGGCGCATGCTTGGCTTGATGGACGTGATTTTGTTTGCCCTGATGATGTGCGAGCTGTACTGCACAGTGTATTGGGACACCGTCTCATGTTGAGCTACAGCGCCGCTGCGTCGGGGATTAAACCTAAACAGGTAGTCGATGACCTACTTAAATACGTTCCGTTTGGACAGTAAGAAGTGAATGTTCAAACTAAGCGGATGCACAAAGCTATTACGAAAAGTGATTTAAAGCCGCAATCGTTAGATCCTCGTATCTATTGTGAATTGCAAACCCTGGTAGCGTTAAAGCCTGCAGCTTCAAGACTATCTTTTCAACTTGGGCAATTCCGAACCAGTGCCCAAGCAGGTCGCCACTACTCTAAAGTACGTGGTCGCGGGCTTAACTTTGAAGAGCTTAGGCATTATCAAGATGGCGATGACGTAAAGAATATGGATTGGCGCACCACAATGCGAACGGGTAAACCTCATGTTCGTGCCTATAGCGAAGAAAAAGAGCGCCAAGCATTGATCGTTGTCGATCAACGCGCTTCGATGTTTTTTGGATCGCAGCATGCGATGAAATCTGTTGTTGCGGCTCAGTTATCTGCGTTGTCTGCATGGACTATTTTACAAAGTGGTGACAGAGTTGGCGGTTTGGTGTTCGATGATCATCAAAGTCACTTTACCAAACCACGTCGTAGTAACACCAATGTATTGTCTTTATTCCAATCACTTATTAATGCTAATCATAGGCTTAACGCTGAAAGTTTTGCAACAGAGAGCCACATTTCCTTAAACAGAACCTTGATACAGCTTGATAAGTTCAACAGTGGTAATTCAACAATCATCATCGTAAGCGACTGGCAAGGCTTTAACGATGAGTCGCTCATTTTATTAAAGCAGTTACAACGCAAAAATGACGTTGTTTTAATTTATCTCCATGACCAGCTTGAACGAGACCTACACCACATCAACAATTTAGTGGCGACTGATGGTCGTGCTCAGCTATCGATGGTTCCCAAACAGATAAATCACCAATCACCTAATTTTTATAAACACTATAGTGACCAATTTAAGCAGAAACTCCATGTGCTTAATCGTGCAAGCCGGACACAGGTTTTACCTGTGATAGAAATTGATACCGATGGCAATGAATTAAATCAATTTAGCTCAGCATTAGGCAGGGGGAACTAATTGGTGTTGAACACTCATTATATTCAATGGGCCGCAGAACAAAGCGAGTTTAGCTTTGGCAATCCAATGTTGCAATTGAATGAGTTTGTCGGTATTGAAATTCCTGCCGCAGTTACATTTATACCGCAAACTTGGGGCTGGTGGCTGATGGTATCTGTAGTGATTTTGCTGTTAGCAGTAAATTCTTACATACGGATTAGGCATTGGTTACAAAATCGCTACCGTAAGCAAGCTGTCAAAAGAGTTATGGCAGCAAAAGACAGACCGCTAGCAGAGTTTTCAGCCATAGTGCTTAAAGAGATAAAACAAGCCATTTCAATTGCCTATGGCGCTTCAACGATGGTAGCCCCGTCAAACATAAGCCTAACGAGCAGTCTCAAGGGCATTGCAGATAATCAAGCAAATAACATTAGTTTAGCTGCGCTTGACGGGCATGCATTACTGCTGTTGTTAGATATAACCGCTGAACACCACACTCGTTTTAATTCACCATTAGGTGACGCATGGCAGTTAAGTTTACTTTCTAAAATAGAGGCTAAAGATGCTATTGCTATTGAGAAAAACCTGACACAACAGTGTTGTATTTGGTTAATGCATCATAGCTCAAAGCTGCCTTGTTGTTTGGTTGGCGAAAAGGAGAATGCTGATGCTTGAATTGAACTCTCCTCTTTGGGTATTAGTGCTACCGTTGCCTTGGTTAATAAACTACTTGTTACCCGCTTTTAGCGTCAGACAGACTGCAATCAAGGTGCCATTTTTTAATACCATTATTGGTCTATTGAAGTCAGCACCTAATTTAGCAAAGCAGTACTTAAAGCCGTCACGCTGGCAGCAATGTGCGCTGTTTATTGTATGGCTACTGTTAGTTATAGCCATGACCCAACCTGTGATTCTTGGCGAACCGCAAACACGGCTGCAAATAGGCCGCGATCTCATGGTCGTGGTAGATCTATCTGGTTCGATGGAAACTAAAGATTTCACCTTGCACGCTAAACAACAAACAGCTGAGGGAGTTGCAATTACCTCTAGCACTGAAATTATAGATGAATGCATTTCAAGGTTGGATGCAGTTAAGCGCGTATTGCATGAATTTGTTGAGCAGCGACAAGGAGACCGACTCGGACTTATTTTATTTGGTGACGCGGCCTATTTACAAGCTCCATTTACAGCAGACCTCGCTTCATGGTTAAGATTGCTCGACGAAAGCCGTGTGGCTATGGCGGGTCAAAGTACTCACATCGGTGATGCACTAGGCTTAGCGATAAAGGTGATGAGTAGCGATGAAATTAAATCATCACAAAAAAATAAAGTCGTGTTATTGCTAACAGATGGCAACGACACAGACAGTTCCGTACCGCCACTTGAGGCGGCTAAAATAGCAGCAAAAAAAGGCATTAGAGTCCATGTTATTGCTATTGGCGATCCTCAAACGATTGGTGAGCAAGCAATGGATATGGAAGTGATTGAGGGGGTCGCTGCACTCACTGGTGGTAAAGCATTTAACGCCATTTCGACACAAGAGCTTAATAAGGTCTATCAAACGATAAATAAACTGGAACCTGCAAAGTTTGCTAGCTTCACCTATCGGCCAAAACAAAGTGTGCATTACTTGCCCGTCGCTGCAGCACTCTGCATTTATCTGGTTACTTACATTATGGTATTTGTTTTACGCCGGTTCAACGTTAACAAACCTCGTGAAAACAGCGCCGTAAACGCGAGGGAAGTGTGATGGATATAGGCACAATGTTATCGCAGTTTCATTTTATAAGGCCTTACTGGTTACTGCTGCTCATACCTTTTGCTTGGTTATTCGTGGTGCACTTAGGTAATAAGGCGGCCGTTAAGCAGCAACAAATGCAGCTTCCAAAACATTTAGAGAAAGCGCTTAAAATTGGGGATGCAAGCTGGCGACAACGCTTGCCGCTCCTATTTTGGGGATTTGGTTTTTGTATCGCGATAGTAATAGCTGCTGGACCGACATGGCAGCGACAAGCTTCTCCTTTTGGAGAGGATAACGCACCCTTAGTCATCTTATTGGATGTATCTGAGTCGATGTTACAAACTGATGTACAGCCTTCCCGACTCAGTCGTGCTAAGCAAAAAATCTCCGTTCTACTCGCCATTAGAGACGGCGGCAACACCGCACTAATTGTCTACTCCGGCAGTGCGCATATAGCCATGCCTTTGACCAAAGACAACGCAGTATTCCTGCCGTTGCTAAAGGCTATTACACCAAAAATCATGCCCAGAAAAGGTAAGTTTGCCGAGTACGGATTAGCTGAGATCGACAAACTGTTCACGCAGGGCGATTTTGCAACTCAATCCGCCACAGTGCTCTGGATAACCGATGGTATAGGTACTGGTAGCGAGAAAGCTTTTACTGATTATTTTACCCAACCGAAAAAACTACCCGAGTTGGCTTCACAACAAGAGAGAAACTTTACCAATGACCAGCCCTTACAGCTAATAGTATTAGGTAGCGGCGATAATCAGCGCGCAGCCGATATTGAGTTCCAGGGAGACGAATTACATGCGTTGGCTAGCCAATTAGGTGGGAGTTATCAACAAGTAACTGTCGATAATAGCGATGTTGAAACTATCAATAGATTGATTGAACGTAACGTTATTATCAATAGCGATAGCGCAGAGCCTTGGCAAGACATGAGTTACCCACTTGTGTTTATCTTGGTAGCTATTTTTCTACTATGGTTTCGTAAAGGCTGGACCATTCAATGGTGCTTTGTTGGCATGTTAATGCTTACCGTGCCTCAACAGAGTGTAGCCGCTGGTTATTCTGTTGATACCACTGAAGTTGCGGAACTGGATACTCCAATGGCTGAACAGCAAAAACTGCAGCGAATCAAGCGAGCAGTTAGCCAATTTTGGTTTGACGCTTGGTTAACGCCAGATCAGCAAGGGCAGCGGTATTTTAACAAGGGTGAATACAGCAAAGCGGCGCAGAAATTCACTAAACCTTATAGAAAAGCCAGCGCTTTTTATTTTGCAGAAGAGTTTAAGTCTGCTTATATCTATTTTATGCGAGTCGACAGCGCTGAGGCGTTATTTGGTGCTGCTAACGCATTGGCGCAACAACGAGAGTACATTGCCGCTAGACAGTTATATCAACAAGTTGTGGAGCAGTATCCCTCTTTTAAGCCTGCGCAAACTAATTTAAACAAAATCCAGAAGATCATTGATGATATAAATCGTCAAAGTGACAGCCAAGCCAACACTGAAGATGAAACTTCTACTGAGTTAGGTGATGAACCACAGACAGGCGAGGGGGCAGATGAGAAAGTCTCGGCGCAATTGCTAATTAAACCAACCTATACCGCTGAACAATTACTTGCAGATGATGCGCTAACTCAAGCATGGATGAAGCGGGTAGAAGGTTCCCCCAGTAGGTTTTTGGCAACAAAATTCAGAACGCAGCTTAATCAACGTCAGCAATCGACATCAAACTAATGATGAGAATCACCTTATGTTAGCCTACAAACGTACTCAAATAGACGATGAGAGTTTGGAAAGATTATTTCCAATTTTTGCATCACTTAAAACGTTATTTAAAGTCGTAGCTATCACTTTCGTATGGCTGGTCATTCTAGGAAGTCTGTTTTTAATCAGTGGCTTTTCTAATCTTGCGTTCGCAAGTAATGATGGGACTGTAACGGCAAAAACGCCCAGCAGTATTGATGAATTACAGCTGGCGGGAAAGTTAAAAATAGCCACTCGACTAGCGCCAACTAACGTTGTGGTTCCGCAGCAGCAAGTTGATCTTTATATACAGATCTCTACCGATACATGGTTTGCAGGTGGTAGCCACATTAGTGCTTTTGATGTTGATGATACGATAGTACTTCGACGTAAAAAATTAGCCAATAACTACACCGATCGAATTGATGGCAAAACATGGTCAGTGCAGGAGTGGCAACTGACGCTTTATCCGCAAACAGTAGGCGCTATCACCGTTCCTAAAATAGCGGTAACCGTGAATGTTGCTGATAAACCAGGCTCTAGCATTAAAGGAACGTTATATATCCAGCCTCAACACTTTACTGTCGTACTTTCTGATGAAAGGTTAGCTAATACAAATCATTATATCGCCGCGCCAAAGGTGACAATTGAACAAAAAGTAACGCCAGAAAATGGCAGTGAATTAAATATTGGGGATGCAATCACTCGAACGCTAACCATCAATGCGACCGATAGCAGCACCATGCTGTTTCCAGACTTCCCGCTTTCAAAGTCAGAAATGCTTTATGGCTATCGAGGCCCTGTAGAGAGTGAAGATAGTCAGAATCGAGGTGATTTCAGCGCGAGCAAGGTTTATCAGCAAACTTATATCGTACAGAAAAGTGGCCAAGTTAATCTACCAGAACTGTCTTTTTACTGGTGGAACACCAAAGATGAAGAGTTAACTGTACTCACCGCCAAGGGGTTATCGTGGCACGTCACTCACACACCATTGAGCTTTGTTAAAGCTTACTGGCTTTATGGTTTACTGTTGCTGGTACTACTTTCAATAACGGTGAAATCAGTGGTTTTGGCTAGTAAACGCATTAAAAAACAGTTGTTTCCTGTGGTCATTCTATTCGCTCATACTCTTATTAGTAAACATTACGCACGTGCTGAGCAATACCTATATTGGCGCAATAGTGACAAGAATAAACGCACGACATATAACCCGAGATTGAGGCTATTAAATGGTTCATTAGATGATTTAACCCATGGGTTAAACGAGAATAAATCGCTGAAGATAAACTATGGACTGACTAAAGAAAGCTTGTTTGATTGTTGGCAGCGGGGTTTTAATAAACCAAATACAGAGTCTGGGCAGTCAGTGAAAACTCGTAGGTTTTATATTATGTATTGGCGGTTCATTTCAAATAAAAGCGTCAAGTAACTCTAATACCGATTCATTTGTGGGTCCTAAATATATTGCGGCATAAGTTTTATTAGCTAAATTCTGCTAGCCAGTTCCTTCTAGCTAGAGCAGTCTGAATGCTAAACGGAACTAATAACTAGCACCTAATAGCTAACCTGATAATTCACTTGCACAAAATCATTGGTAAACGCAATCGCACTCGCTTGAATTAGCTTGATATCTGTAGCCGTCTTGCCAAATAGCGCTATTCCTTCACCTAAGATAACGGGCGCGCGAGTAATGGTAATTTCATTGATTAGCTTGAGGTTTAAGAATGCTTGGATGGTGGTGCCACCATCGATGTATGCATGCTGATGTCCCTCACTTTCAAGCATTGCAACTAACGTTGTTAGATCTCCTGAGTACATTTCTACTTTATCTTGTAAGTTGCTAGGAGCTTGTTTAATAGTATTGCTGAGCACAATGATGCGCGTATCTCCATAGGGCCATTGTTCAGGAGACAGCTCCATGCTGGCAATCGTTTCCATACACTTACGGCCCATGATTAAGCAATCAACTGAAGATATGTAATCAGCAAAACCCATATCGGCGTGGCTTCCCATATCTGCTTGTGAGTTGCCAGCTGTATGCAGCCAATCAATGCTGCCATCCTTTCTTGCTATGTAGCCGTCAGTGCTGGTGGCAATATAAACAGAACATTTCATATTTTTATCTCTCACATCAGCATTTTATAATAACTCTAGCCCAACGCTTGGCATTATGTCGGGCTCAATATGGGTATTGCTATTCGTCTTCTATCCGCATGGCTTCTTTTATTTCATCACTGCTAAAGCCCTTACGCGACAAATAAGCGTAGGCTTTGGATTTATCTTTATAGTCGGATAAATCATAGCGTTTTTTGGCTAATTCTGTTTTACAGCTTTTATAGAAGTCGACATCTCCAGAAAGTCCTAATTGATAAACGATTTCTTCAAACTCACTGACATCAATTAATCGCTGTTTTAGTTCCTGTAAAATAAGAGTCTCTCCCTTACCTTTGTTAAACAGTTTTAGTATTTCTGAGTTTAGGTTTATTTTGTCCGCCTTTACGGCAAGTTTACTGCGTAATGTTTCGCGCTGGGGGTGTTGTGACAGGGCGTAGTCGATCTCGGCGCGGCTAAAGCCCTTTGTTGTCATTTGGCTGTAGACTTTTTCTTTGTTGGTATTGTTAAAGTGTTCAAATCGGCTAAGGAGCCTGCTGGTGGCCATTTCATAGGAATCAATTTGACGGGCTTCAATCACTTGTTCTATTGCTGTATCTACGTCAGTAGCCGAAAGGCCACGTAACTGTAACTTTCGCTTTATGGCACCTGAGCCGATTTCATTGCCAAAAGCCATTTCACAATAACGTACTGCAAAATTAGCATCACTCTTCAGATAACCACTTTCTATAAGTTTGGCTAGAACCGTCTCTATCCACTCTTGCTTATCCGTTTTACGTTCAAGCTTAGAGCGAATTTCATTGATGGTAAAATCTTGTTGGCTTAAGTGCCAATAGGCGCTGTTGTATACGTTATCAATGGATTTGGCTTGGCGGAGCGTTGCTCGTTGCATAAGGAACTGTTCTGGACTTTGAATATGTCTTAATGAGTGTATCAGACCGACAAGAGTTTGAGTACGCTCGCTATACATTGCATTCTATTGGTGTTACTGATTTTTACGCGCAGTGATCTTTATATTAATGCTGTGTACGGTAAGTGAATATGAGTGTCGATTGGGCTCGAAATATGTGAGTAGATTAGCGGCATAAACTCACTAGGCTTATGCCGGGTTTTCAGGTCAAATTATACTGACTTTCTTACTTGATAGCCCATAGCACTGACTATTTGGCACATGTAAGTGTCGATATGTTTGAAAAACATATGCCAGCCTTGGCACAGATAGTTATGACCCATTTCACCGTCATAAGAGCGTACAAAGCGATTCTTAGGGCATTCACCGAAGCAAGCAAATTTGTAGTCAC
The DNA here is from genome assembly GCF_019654975.1 of Shewanella sp. c952. Taxonomy (GTDB): domain Bacteria; phylum Pseudomonadota; class Gammaproteobacteria; order Enterobacterales; family Shewanellaceae; genus Shewanella. The sequence goes on along the minus strand of NZ_BPEW01000016.1, from coordinate 56,993 downwards.
AGTTTTGGCACTGTTTTGTTAGATTACGGCTCTTGGCAAATCCAAAAGCTTGTTGCTTAGCTGAAAACGCCATTTGGTCGAGGGGTTTCTGGTGGATATTACCCATTTTATATTCTGGATAAACGTAGTGGTCACATGCAAATACGTCGCCGTTAGGCTCCATCGCTAAGCCTTTGCCACACAATGATCCTAATGTGCATAAGGGGTTGGTTCTCCCCATCCACGTTTCTACACAGGCTTCAAAATATTGTACATTGACTCTGCCAAGATCATGCTTAATCCATTCATCAAAAACAGTACACAAGAATGTTCCCCAGCCTTCACTGGAGACAGACCATGGTGTAACCACTGAGCCTAACTCGCCTGGTTGGGCTTCTTTGCTGCCTAAAAGAGGCAACTGCTCTTTTTGCCAATGATGTGGCGCTGTTTCCCTAAATGTTTCAGGCTCTGCAATTGGTATAAACTGAATCTGAGGCGAGCGAACTTCATCACGTAAAAAACGGTAGATCGCCAATGGATTCTGGCTAGTGAGCTTGTTGATACAAGTCAGTGTTGCAAAATTAACTTTATGCTTATGCAGTAGGTCAATACCAGCCATAACTTGCTTAAACGTGCCACGGCCGGCTCTATTTTTGCGGTAAGCGTTGTGGAACATTTCAGGCCCATCAATACTTAAACCCACTAGAAAATTATGTTTAGATAAGAAGTAACACCATGCATCGTTTAGCAGGGTGCCGTTGGTTTGCAGGTCATTAGAGATCAAAACTCCTTTAGGAGCGTATTTAGCCTGTAAGCGGACGACTTCTTTGAAATAATCAAGTCCGAGCATTGTCGGTTCACCGCCTTGCCATGTGAAGATGATCTCAGGTGTATTTTGTTGTTCAATATATTGCTTGATGTAAGACTCAAGCTCATCGACTGGCATCTTCGGGCTGCAACCTTTCTTGTATTCAAGTAAGTCTTGTTTACTTAAGTAATAGCAATAGGTGCAGTCGATATTGCATGCGGCCCCAATAGGCTTGCTCATCACATGAAAACGTTTGCTTGCTTTGCCATTGTGTAAATTGACTTTGATAGGTTGCATCACTAACTCCTTAGTAACTATTTTAGTGTTGGTAGATAAACATCAGTGATTATAAAGCGTAAGCTAAACTACCCTTGTGAATCGTGACTCATTGCGATCAAAACAGGTGTTTTTACCAGATCATACCTAGAGCATTAAATATTTAATTAGTTCAGAGCCCTCTCTGCTTGGGTAGGGGCATTGGATATATCCCCGTGCTACTTGAAGATGCAGGATTCAGTGGGAATTTAATGGACTTTAATCACGGCATTGATTGCCACGAATGGCCATTCCCTTGGTAAAATCAATAACACGGAGTAAAGTCCATGCTTTTTATATAACAAGCGCCCATCGCAGAAGGCTTTGTGCCAGCCCACTTCGTTGTTGCACTAATTTAAAAGGGAATAACCATTTCTACATTAATGCGCCTAGAATTGAACAGGCACAATGCCTCTGGAACGAGCACCTTCAAGTAGAACGGGTATAGAATAACGATGAGTACAATCCCTCTTTAGACTTGGAGTGGCGAATGCCAATATTGTCGGGGTAAATGCATCTCTTGCCCACTGTGGGTTGAATTCCCGCTGAATGGTCAAAATTATAATGCAATTGGCATATTACTTTGTTCTTCTCGTTTTAAATAAATAAAAAGCCAGCAATATGCTGGCGTTTTTAAAGGGGGATTTCAACTGACTAGCCAGCTAGAATTGCTGGTTGTACTCTAAACGAAAGTCACCGTCGCTAAAGTTATTCTGAGTGGTGTTATACCAAAGACGAAAGTTTTGCTTGGGTGTCATCTGCCAGCTCAAAACAAACTCATGGGTCAAACCATCACTACCACGTAGGATATCGGTGTAGAGCTGATCGCCAAAAATGGCTTGAGTATAGACGGGGTTGTAGTTTGCCCAAATGGTATCGGTTAGCTGAAACTTGTTATACAAGGTGAAACTTGCAAAGGCAAAGTCAGAATGTAAACCAGTAGATTCACCATCGGCTGCATGCATTGAGCCATCATTGTACTGGACTCCTGCCGCGATAATAGGGAATGCCTGCCAAAAACCGACTTTGGGTAAAGCTTGGATCATACCGATGGATGCTGTGCCTGAGTTGCTGTCGAAATTATGGATAACATCCATAGAGATCCCACGGCCGTTAGTCATATCAACATCAAACTTTCTAAAGCGAAGTTCGGAGATCCCGTTATTGGCCTTGTCGGGATTCATTGCACTTGAGCCTTCATCTTTAGTGTGTTCGCCAAACATGCTTTTTACTTCAAAAAGTATCATCGACATATCTGTAGGTGAACCAGTATCAAGTGTTTTGCCTAACTTAAAGTTAATTCCGTTTGTGCCGTAAGAGCCGCCGACTTGTGTATACACAGCAAGTGGGTCGGACATGTCTTGAACTTCTTGTTCTTTAGCGAAAGCTGCAGTGCTAAAAAGCGGTACCGTTAGAAAGCCTAATAGTGCGGTTTGTAATTTCACTTAATTCACCCATAGTCACAATTTCAATGGGCTCATAGTAGGCCAGAGAGAAAAACAGCAATACTCGTAAATATTCCAGTTTTCCTCTTTCTGATGGGGTTAATCACCTTTCAAATTAAAGCGAGCTTTCAGCTGATTAACCGCTTCTGCAGGCACTCGTGTTGATAACTCTTTTAAACATTGGCTTGCTTGTGGGCTTTGATTACTCAGCATTAACTCGCAAAGAGCGTAAAGGTACTGTGGATTGCCACTGACTTGATAAGCTTTGTCAAATGCCATGCCAGCCTCTGAAACCGATGTTGGAGTGATAGCTATGGCATAGACATACCAAAAACGGCCATTGGTAGGTTCTAATTCCGTCGCAGTTTTAAGGTGGTTTATGGCGGTTGATGTTTGTTTTTCACGTAGTAATGCCAGTGCCATACTAAATTGTATTGAACCTGATGTTGGTTGTGCCAACATACCTTGCTCTAGTATTGCCATTGCTTGACTATTTTTACCTTGAGCGCGATACAGATCGGCGAGGTTAATATACGCCGCATCGTAATTTGCTTGCACTTCTATTGCTGCTTTGTACTCTTTAATTGCTTGTTCTGGTAAACCTTGATTGGCATAGAGATGGCCGAGATTGGTTCTAGCAAAGCCTCGATCGCCATTAAATTTCAATATTTCTATATATTCGGCCAACGGTGGCTTTAATTGTCGCTGCTGTTCTGGGCTCAACTCTGGCCAGAATCCCGCCAAAGCACCAGCAGCTTGGCTACGCACCATAAGTACCTTATCGTTAAGTAAAGGCGCTAGCATGCGCCATCTGTCGGCTATGGGGTAGGGGGCGCTACCTTGAATAGTGGCAAACCTGAGTATGGCTTCATCGTTACGGGTCGCTCTTGCTACTGCTACTACGCCGTTACGGCCGGGATACTGCTGTAAACGCTCAATGGCAGCGGCACGAATAATTGCGGGTTGGCTATTATCTTGGCCTATATAAGATAATTGGTCGCCTGCAGTAGGAAGAGCTGCTCTAGCACCGGCAAATGCACTACTAAAATGTTTTGCATCATACTGGTTCAACGATGGATACCATTTTGCAGTTTTATCCGCAGCCCATGCGATATCTTTATCTTGATGGCATTGGTTACAAGCGTTAGGGGTTCCAATCCTTTGTGAGTTGGCTGGTTTGGGAATACTAAAGCTATGATCGCGCCTTTTATCAATTTGCATATAGGTAGTTTGCGGCATATGACAATTAACACATTGGGCGCCGCTGCTGTTTACCGGATGTTGATGGTGTTCACTGGTGTCGAATATTGCAGGACTGTGGCATTGGCTACAAAGTGCATTCTCGGGCAGCACTAATTTGGTCGAGTGAGGATTATGGCAATTACTGCAAACTACACCATTATGGTGCATTTTTGATTGTAAGAAGGAGCCATAAACATAGTCTTCGTCGTACACTTGGCCGTCATCATAATAGCGATCTTGGCTGATTAGATTTAGTTGGTAGCGATCTCCAAAATCACTATCAACTAGTGGATTTGTATCGCTTATTTGTAAACGACGGCTATGACACTGTGCACAAGTCTGTAGTTGATTACTGTGCCCTTTGTTGACGGGCGTTGCTGTGCTGGAGTTTTTATTCGTTTCTTGAGCATTCGTTTGCCAAGTCCACTGTGAAACGGGCTTGTTTAAATCTCTGCTGAAACCTTTGCTATCAGCTTTCCTTAGGTCTTGGTTAGCTGCCCAGGATATATGTTTACTCGCCGCGCCATGGCAGGCTTCACAGCCGACATTGATTTCTGAGAATGTAGTATTAAAGCGATTTTTTTCAAAATCATAGTTCTTTTTGACATTGGTTGAGTGGCAATCTGCACACATAAAGTTCCAATTTTGACCGACATTTTGCCAGAAAAAATCATCATGCTTAGCACTGTTATCAGGATAGAGGTGAAACCACTTTTGGCCACCTTCAATTTTGGAACGGTTGTCCCAGGCAAAAGGGATAAGTTGTACTCGGCCATCTTCAAACTCGACCATATATTGCTGCAATGGATTGACACCAAAGGTGTAGCTGATTTTAAAATCATTAAACTGACCGCTGCTATCTTCAATGTTTACCCAGTATTCATCACCTTTACGAAAAAAACGGTTCTGTTTACCCAAATAACTAAAGCTTGTATCAAAGTCAGCAGCAACAGATGAAGTTGTCGCATGCTTCATTGCCATATCGTGATCAGAACCGGTCCATTGTTCAAATTCTGCTTGATGGCATTGCTGACATTCAAAAGAGCCAACAAATTCAGTAGCAACTGTTGGCTGAGTTGCCAATAGTCCAATTAGTAAGAGACCAATTAAGCGTCTTTTTGACTGCCATTGAGTGACTGCTAATTCTTGTAAACGTTTAATAATAATGTCCCTTTTAAATATTTCCGTTACTAAATGTGACTTTTATACCAAACCACGAGAAAGTGCATACTGGATAAGCTCAGCACTAGATTTAGCTTCAATAAGCTTCATGATTGAATATTTGTGAAACTCAACCGTTCGTGGAGAGATAAACAGTTCATCTGCGACCTGTTTGGCCGATTTACCTTGTGCTAATAACCGCAATACACTCAGTTGCCTTGCTGAAAGACTCGGCGCTGAATCTTCCACTTGTACTGATTTAGATAAGTACTGTTTACCTGCTAAAACGCTATTGACGGCATCTATTAGATCATCAGTAGCTTCATGCTTAAGCACATAGCCTAATGCGCCAGCGGCTATGGCACCTTCGGCATATTCTTGTTCGTCATGCATGGTGAGGCAAATAACGCGTAGATCCTTTTTTACTCGCTTTAGTGCTGCCACAGCAGCAATGCCTGTCATACCAGGCATACTAATGTCGGTGATGACCAATTCAGGATCATGCTGTTTAACAAGTTCAATCAGCTCTTGGCCATCTTTAGCGATTGCCAGTACCTCATGCTCAGCTTTTAATAGACCTGCAATCCCTTGAGCAACAATCAAATGGTCGTCGGCGATAATTATTCTACTCATAGTGTTCCTTTATAGCTGGAATGGTAATGTTAACTTCAAAGCCACCTTCATCTGGACTGACAAATTCAGCATCGCCATGTAATAATTGTGCTCGTTCTCGGATGCTCACTAAGCCAATACTCCCTTTGCTCTTTTCGAGTGTGTCATTGCATCCTATCCCATCGTCTAATATTTGCAGTGTGAGTCGATTATTGCTTATCTCAATTGACACAAAGACGGCTGAAGCGTGCGAGTGTTTAATGACATTGTTCAGCGATTCTTGCAAAATTCGATAAAGGTTAAGTGACACCTCTTTTTTAAGTGGGGGGATTTCACCAAACATCGTTTGTAACTCTAATGCTTTGACCCCTGCAATACGCCTCGCTTCAGATTTTAGTGCAGCGATAAGCCCAAGATCTTCCAACATCGCGGGATGCAAGGAGCGAGATAGCGCTTGCATATCTTTGGCTATCTGCTGAATATTAACATGCAGCTCTTTAGCTTCGGGCTTTACGCTTTCACGAACTATGCTAAAAACGTTATTTGCCTTAATGGTTAACAGTGCCAAGCGTTGAGAGAAATTGTCATGTAATTCGCGAGATAAAATGCGGCGCTCTGTTTCTTGATTTTCCATCAAGTGACGGGACAGCGACTCAAGTTCCTTATTTTGATTTTGTAGTGATAACCAAAAATGATAACGCTCGTAGGAAGCGGCTAATACTTGTCCAAGTGTTTTTATACGTTCTAGTAATACAGGGCTCCATTCATCATGATCTATATATCTGCTACAGGCGATAGCGCCCCAGATGCGATCTCTCACCTTAATAGGGATCACAGCATGAGCAATGACGCCTTCCATATTAACTAAGCTAACCTCATTTTCGGTAAACAACTCTTCGATGGGGCCTGAATGAACAATCATCTCACCCAGTGATACCTTGTCTAAATAAGGACTGCTAAAGCCATCCCCAACAATTGTTGTTGGCTTGTAGCCTGGGGCTGCAACGGAGTATGCGCCTTGATACTGCTTGTCTTTGGTGATCCTTAGTAGCGACATACGTTGTACATTGGCATAAGGCATGTATTGGGTAAGGCCAGAGCAGATAATATTAGGGATATTTGCGGTATCTTCTTCCAATAAGCGATTGGATATATCAGCAAAGAAATGCTCTGCAATTGAAATTGGTTCTACATCCATACGCTGCGCCCTGTAATTGTTCGGAAACCAATAATGTGGATAGTTTATAAATAGCTTTTTTCAATGACTTTCGCTACTAAAACATAACATTGGGGTAAATAACAGGAATTATTACTAGGGTAATACTCATGCTTAATAAGCATTTAGTGATTAGCCTGAGATTCATATATATGAAGTTTAGTTGACTTGACTCTCAAGTTTGTAAAACAAAGTATTAATTGCAGGTGGAACAAGTATTTCTTCGAGGTTTTTTTTAAGAGATTTAGACGTTAAATGTCGTCATCGTTTTAAGGACACCGTTTTTATTGAAAGTGTACTTTTTAACAACAGTAAATAAAAAGATCTAACCAAGGGGAATGAAATGTCCAAACAACTCTCGAAAGTCGCATTAGGCGTAGGCCTTCTCGCAACAGCTTCTTCTGCTATGGCGGCTACCGATCCTGAGCGTCCAAATATTTTAGTGATCTGGGGTGATGATATTGGTTATTACAATATCAGTGCTTACAACCAGGGGATGATGGGCTATCAAACGCCTAACCTAGACCGTATTGCTAATGAAGGTGCATTATTTACCGATCACTACGCTCAGCAGAGCTGTACCGCTGGTCGAGCATCATTTATTACTGGTGAGCATCCATTCCGTACTGGTTTATTGACTATTGGAATGCCTGGTTCAGATAGTGGCATTCCCGATTGGGCCCCGACTATTGCAGACTTGCTAAAAGATAAAGGTTACACAACAGGTCAATTTGGTAAAAACCATCTAGGTGATCAAGACAAGCACCTGCCAACAGCGCATGGTTTTGATGAGTTCTTTGGTAACTTATATCACTTAAACGCAGAAGAAGAGCCGGAAACATACTACTACCCAAAAGATCCTGAGTTTAAAAAGAAGTATGGTCCGCGAGGAGTAATACATTCTTATGCTGATGGACGTATTGAAGATACCGGTCCTATGACGCGTAAACGTATGGAAACGGCTGATGAAGAGTTTGTTGGTGCTTCAATTAAATTCATGACAAAAGCCGTGAAGGCTGAAAAGCCATTTTTCGCTTGGGTGAATGCATCAAGAATGCACGTACACACGCGTTTGCAAGAAAAGTACGATGGTATTACAGGTATTGGACTGTACCCAGACGGTATGGTCGAGCATGATGATCACGTCGGTTTGCTACTTGATACCTTAGAAGACTTGAAAATAGCTGATAATACAATTGTGGTTTACTCGACCGATAACGGCGCAGAGAAGTTCACTTGGCCTGACGGTGGTACTTCGCCGTTCCACGGCGAAAAGGGAACAACTTTTGAAGGCGGTATGCGTGTACCACAGCTTGTTCGTTGGCCTGGCGTGATTGAGCCTGGTACTAAGATCAATGCCATGATGTCTCACGAAGATTGGATGCCAACGCTGCTTGCTGCAACAGGTGAAGATAACTTAGTTGAAGATCTTAAGAAGGGAAGAAACTTTAATGGTAAAGATTGGCGTGTACATTTAGATGGCAGTAATTTCCTACCTTTCTTCAAAGGTGAGGTTGAAAAGGGCCCACGCACCAGTAAGATTTACTTTAGTGCTAATGGCGAGTTAAATGCTGTACGTTGGAATGACTGGAAAGCTTCGTTTGCGATGATGGATGGTGATATGCAGTCAGCAGTTCGTAACGTACCGGCATGGGCATCTTTGACTAATTTACGTGCAGATCCATTCGAGGTGGCTGCTAAAGAATCTGGTATGTATGTACGTTGGATGATCGATAACATGTGGTTGTTTGTACCAATGTCACAAGAAGTTGGAAAGTTCCTGAATACCATTGAAGACTACCCGTTCCAACCTGGTTCAGGTTTTAGTGCGGCAGGTATTAACTACAATACCCTCAAATTACAAAAAGTGCTTAAGCAGGTTGAAGCGCAGCAGTAATTGATAAAGTCACTCACGTAACTTACTAAAGCTCCGACAGGTGTCTCGCCGTTAGGAGCTTTAGTTTTTCTGCCTATTTTTCCCACTCCATCTGAGGCTCATATGAACAAAATAATGCTATTAGTTTCCTTGTTCCTGCTACAAGGCTGCGCTGTGAATTCAAATATTGATATTGAGCTTAAACATAAGCTGCTAGGCGAGATGGTACTTGTAGAGGGAGGCTGCTTTGAAATGGGCGGAATATGTGCAGAACAACCTAAATGTGTACACCCTAAACGAACAGTAACACTTGATGATTTTTATATCGGTAGATATGAAGTCACTCAAGGGGTATTTGATTCGGTTTTAGGCGGCAGTAATGCTTACTTTCAGGGGGAAAATTACCCAGTCAATAATTTGAGCTGGCAACAAGCAAAGTATTTTATAACAAAGCTTAACTTAAAGACGGGCCTTGAGTTTAGATTACCTACTGAAGCTGAGTGGGAGTTCGCCGCAAAAGGCGGTAATAACAGTGAAAACTACATATTTAGTGGGTCAAATAACCTTGACGATGTCGGCTGGTTTGTTAAAAACTCGGATAATCAAGCTCATCAAGTGGGGCTAAAACAAGCTAATGAACTTGGACTCTATGACATGACCGGAAACGTAGGTGAGATGACTGAAGATGCTTACAATGCAGATTATTACCAATATGGGCCTAAACTCAATCCAGTTAACGCATTAGATTCAAAGCACCATTTAGCTTACAAATCTGTAAGGGGCGGAAGTTTTGCCTATGATAACAATGAGTCAGAAAATTTCAGACGAGACTCTGCCAGTCAAAGTGCAGTGATGCCAGATATAGGATTGCGACTAGTCCTTTCTAAATAGGACAGTGATATCAAACTCTTTTAACGCCGCCTATTGGCGGTGTTTTTGTGTTAATTCAGCGGTAAGCGTCTAAGAATAAATTGAGAAAACTAGCAATTTTGCGAGTCTTAATTATTGTCAAAAATGGCGATAATTAGAGTAACAAAATGACTTCTTAATATACGAGATTATCTAATGAAATTTTTACTTAAGCCGTTAGCGGTTAGCATTGCGCTCGTATCTACGCCAACCTTGGCTGCTGGTACCATTTTAGGTGAGCTAGGTAGCCTTAATGCAAGTACCGCTGGAGCTGGCAGCGCTGCCATTACAGAAGGTGCAGAGAGCGCCTATTCAAACCCAGCAGCAATGAGCTTAGTAAAAAAATCGACGCTTACGGGAAGTCTGCAAGCATTTGACCTCAATATGGATTATACCGACAATGGTTCATCTGGTCGTTTTGGTAATGGTACCGACGGTGGCAATGCCGGCAGTGTTACCCCTTTAGGTTCTGTATACTGGGTAAATCCAATCAGCGATAAATGGGCTTTCGGTTTAGCATTAGCTTCTCAAGGTGGCTCATCTGTTGACTATGGTGATGATTGGCGAGGATCGAGTCTTATTAGTTCTATCGATCTGGTCACTGTACAAGTTAACGCCTCGGTATCTTATAAAGTAAATGAGCAGTGGGCGGTTGGTTTAGGGCTCGTATCTGAATATGCCTCATTGCTACAAACTCAACAATTTACGACTAATATAAGCTCGGAATATGAAGCGGGATCAATGGAGTTTGGTGTTAACTTAGGGCTGCACTACACCATTAGTGAAGGCAATATGATTGGGCTATCTGTCCGCTCAGGCCTAGACCATACTTTAGAAGGTGACTTTAAGCTTGATAGAAATGGCAATGCAGAAGTTTACGATGCCAGCCTTGGTTTAGTTGCGCCAGCAATTGTGAAGCTCAGTGGTTACCACAGTCTAAATGACGAGCTTGCACTATTGTGGTCATTGGACTGGCAGGATTGGAGCAAGAATCAATCAAGTGTGCTAATCCTCGATGAATCAGGTCGTCAAGCGAACGTTGATAGAAACTGGAAAGATACCTATAGCGCATCTGTAGGTATGCATTATCAGCTAACAAATCAATGGCGTTTAGAGTTCGGTGTTGGCTATGAGTCATCGCCGTTAAGTGGCTCAGAGGCTAACAGTTACAATCAATACCCAGACCTACCGGTTGATGACATTATCCGCATTGGTACTGGCGCCACATATCAAGCTTCAGAAGATTTCTCCGTTAATTTATTTATTGAGTACATCGATTTAGGATCGCCAGAGATCAATTATGATGCTGGATACGGTTCGCTATCTGGAAGCTATAACAATGATGCTGCAATTGCTGGCATTACGATGAACTGGCAGTTCTAACCATACATCATGATTGCCGTTTTGACCGTTGAGTTACCGTCATAAATTGTGCAGTAATGCACATAGCCGTGTAGAAAATTACCGTCGCTAGTCAAAAAGCTTTACAGTTACTAATGAGCTTAGCCTTTGTCGGCTAAGCTTTTTTGTTATTACGTCCCACAAATATGCTTGGATAATGAGTAATAACAATGGGTGTAGGTGCTTAAGAGGTAATTTTATATGCGTATAGAAGATCTAAAATTGTTTACCATCGTGGTGAAGCTTGGCAGTTTTACTGCTGCTGCCAATGCCTTAGATCTGCCTCGAGCTAATGTCAGTCGGCGGATTGGAGAGTTAGAAAAAGCCTTAAACGCCCAACTGTTCTTTCGTACTACGAGGCAACTGCGCTTAACTCAGCATGGTGAAGCTTATTATCATGAATTGCTCACCGTACTTGAGGGGTTTGAGCAAGCTAAAAATAAGTTGCATGATATTGATGAAAAGCCTATCGGTAAGGTTAAAGTGGGTTTCCTGCCCGAAAGTGATGAGGCGCTGCAACCCGCACTTGCCAAGTTTCAGCAACTTTATCCAGATATAGAACTGGATATGCGGATCACCAATAACTATGAAACTGATATTTATGCGCTTGCGTTAGACTTTGTTATATATGCAGGTAAGGTGCAGGACTCTGGCTTTATTGCCCGTAGAATTCTCAGTTTAGGGCGAGGTATCTATGCAAGCCCTGAATATTTAGCCAGTCATGGCGAACCGCAATCCTTAGCCGAATTGTCTGAACATGATGCAATTTGTTATCGCTGGCCTGACGGCAGTATCGATGATAAATGGGACTTAATTTCTGAAACTGTTCACGTTAATAGCCGTTTCACCTGTAACCACATGGGATTTGTCAGGCGTGCGATTGTGGGTGGCCAAGGGATAGGCTTTATGCCGCCATTGTTTGCCTTAGCGGCTATTGAAGCTAAACGTATCGTCAGGATCCTACCGCAATACGAATCTAAAAAAGAGGATGTGTGGTTGATCTATCCCGATAGAAAGGGAATAAGTCTACCTACTCGGTTATTGATTGACTTTTTATTACAAGAAATCCCGAATAGAGCTGGTTTGTAATGTTTTATGAGACAGTGTAGTGCGTGAAAGACGGATTATCTTGTAAAGTTAAACACATACACTCTCTCCCAATAGTTTCATTGGGAGAGAATCATGAATCACCAACATACAAAACAGCTACTAAATACCAAATTCGCCATCGCACCGCTCGCACTGTTAATCCTTTCTGGTTGTAGCCAAGCATCTAGCCAAGCCAATATTGAATCGCTAAAAGTTGAACGTCCTGTACAAGTCATAACATTAACCGATCAGCAGCTGCAAAATACAAAGCAGTTCATGGGCGTGTTAGAAGCCACGCAAACCGCAAGCCTATCTTTTAAAGTCCCAGGTACTATTGAAGCAATACTGGTTAAGACCGGCGATAAGGTGGATAAAGGGCAGGTTATTGCTCGGTTAGATCCCCATGATTACCAAGTTAATGTGGTGGAGCTAGAAGCAAGACTTGCAGAAGCTAATGCTGCGCATCAACTGGCAATAGTTGAGCTTAAAAGGGTAAGCCAAGCTATCGCAGATGATGCTATCTCAGAAGTTAACCTAGATAGAGCTCAGAGCGGGTATCAGCGCAGTTTAGCCATGGTTCAAGTTGTGACTCAGAATCTGCAAAAGGCCAATGATGCGCTTGATTACACCGAGCTTAAAGCGCCTTTTCGTGGCGTAATAGGCCTGCAAACTCAACAAACATTTGAGCAAACCTCACCAGGCGTAGGCTTATTCTCTTTACATCAACCTAATGAGTTGAAAGCAGTTATTGATGTGCCGGAAAACCTTATTGGTAAGTTTGGCCTATCGCAGCTGGCGAATGTTTCTTGGCACGGCAACAGTCAAGTAATTAGTGCTCATTTAACTGAGATGAACACTGTTGTCGACCCGATAAAACAAACCTACGAAGCCCAATTTGTGCTCGATAAAAACCAGCAGGGTGCATTGCCCGGTAAATCCGTTAGCGTCACTGTCAACTTTAACGCTAGTGCTGATACGTTCTGTGTGCCTTTAGCCTCACTTAAGGGCTGGGGAGAGTTCCACAGCGTTTATATCATAGAGAATGAAGCCGTTGCCGAGCGTGTGGTTGAGGTTGAGTCTATACACAGTAACCGAGTGTGCATAAGTGGTCCATTGCAAGCGGGTGACAAAATTGTAACTGCAGGCGTGCATTACCTTAAGCCTTTGCAGGTCGTAAAGAATACCATCGCGAAGAACGTTAGTTACTAGAGGCTTTTATGAATTTAGCAGAATTTGCAATTAGGCAACGTTTGTTCGTTATATTTTTCAGCGTGCTATGTGTGATTGTAGGGATGATCTCCTATTTTGAACTCGGTAAACTTGAAGACCCGTCATTTACAGTGAAGAGTGCTGTTGTAGTTACCTTGTACCCTGGAGCATCTGCAAAAGAGGTAGAGGAGCAAGTCACTGATAAAGTAGAGACAAAACTACAAGAAATGGGGGCAATGTGGAAACTGCGTTCACTGTCTCGTCCTGGCAGCTCAATGATATTTATTGATCTAAAGGAAACCACTAACTCTGATGAGTTACCTCAGCAGTGGGATCTATTGCGCCGTAAAGTGAGCGATGTAAAGCTGACATTGCCGGCAACAGCCCAGATTAGTGTGGTTCAGGATGAGTTTTCTGAAGTTTATGGCATGCTTTTCAGTGTTTATGGTGACAACGCTGAACCAGAAGAGCTACGTCAGTATGCCAAGGAGCTACAACGTCGCTTTAAAACCGTTGATGGTATTAAAAAAATTGAGCTGCATGGTGTTCAAAATCAAGCTATCTATGTTGATTTACCTGAAGAGCGTTTAGCTCAATATGGGATCTCTTCAGCGCAAGTTATTAATCAGCTGACCACCCAAAATTTGACTTACGACAGTGGTAGTTTTGAAGCAAGTGGCGAGCGCATAAGAGTTCAGCAAAGCAGTGACTTTAAATCAATTGAGGATATTAAGAATCTAACGATCAAAGGCGGGATCGGCAATTACAGCACGGGTTTACTCCGACTCGCCGATATTGCTGATATTAGCTTGGCCTACAAAACGCCAGCAACCAGTATAAGCCGTTACAATGGACAAACTGCAGTCACTCTTGCGGTAAGCCCGGTTAAAGCCATTAACGTGGTTAATCTTGGCGATACAATGAGTCAAATTATTACTGAGTATCAACAAGAGTTACCCGTTGGTATTGAGATCGGAACCATTGCATTTCAACCTGATGAAGTTGAGAAGTCTATTGCCGATTTCGTGACTAATTTACTGGAAAGTGTAGCCATTGTATTTGCGGTTCTGCTGATTTTCATGGGCTTTAAAAGCGCCACAATAGTCGGTGGCAGTTTGCTGTTTACCATATTACTGACATTTATCTATATGTACCTCGCTGGCGTTGATCTCCAGCGTGTCTCTTTAGGCACTTTTGTACTGGCATTAGGTATGCTCGTTGATAACGCGATTGTTATTACTGATCTGTTTATCGTTAAGTTAAACAAAGGTGTAGAACGTACAAAAGCGGCTATTGATTCAGTTAAAGAAACCTCAAAACCGTTACTGGCTGCAACCATAATTGCCATTATGGGTTCTACACCTGTGCTTTTCTCACAAACCGATGCCGGTGAGTTTGCCAGTTCTGTGTTCCTTATTATTTGCGCTTCACTACTATTTTCATGGATTGTAGCGGTGACCCTTACGCCACTTTTATGTTGGCTATGGATTAAGCCAAAGCTAAACAATGACCAACAGCAACAAAAAGTAAGTCGTTATCAGCAAGCTGTTGTTTGGACTGTGATGAACCCTGTTAAGGCGATCTCTTTAGTCGTACCGCTGTTACTGGTGACTGCACTCGCTGTTCCTTATGTTGCAGTGAATTTTATTCCAAGCTCAGACAGGCCTATGGTTTTCTTGGATTATTGGCAACCTAATGGTGGTGATATAGCTAAAACTTCATCTGACATGAAGAAAATTGAAGGGTGGTTGTTACAACAGCCAGAGATAAGCAGCATCTCTAGCTATGTAGGCGCGAGCGCACCAAGGTTCTCTGTGACTGTTGAACCTGAACCTTTTGACTCAAGTTACGGCCAGATTGTCATAAACGTTAAAGATTTTGAGGGGATCGTGCCATTAACAAAACGCGGAGAGAGTTGGTTAGCGCAAAACTTTGCTAACTCTGAACCTCGATTTAGAGCGCTTAAATTAGCCACAAAGGATAAGTTTAGCATTGAAGCGCGTTTTAGTGGAAAAGACCCTGAAGTGCTGCATGACTTGTCCAACCAAGCACAAGCAATCATGCAAGCTAACGCCAATACCAAATCGGTAAGAGATGATTGGCGCCAACAAAGTAAAGTGATTGAACCCGTTATTAATCAGGAACAAGCACGCAGGGCTGGCATCAACAGAACTGATATCTCCTTAGCAATAAAGCGAGCATCAGAAGGGGTAACGCTGGGTGTATTAAATCAAGGCGATCAACTGATCCCAATCAGCTTTAGAAGTGCAAATGCCAACTTGAGTTATTTAGATACTCTGCCTGTGAAATCCTTATTAGGGACTCATAGCGTACCGCTAGGTCAAGTGGTGGACAAATTTGAACTCAAGTCAGAAGAGAGCATGATCTGGCGTCGCAATAGAGTACCAACCATTACCACGCAGGCAGATGTATTTGATGCGACACCGGCTGAAGTGAGGAATCAAATCAAGGATCAGATTGAGGCAATAGAACTACCTGCTGGTTATAGCTTTGAGTGGGGCGGCGAGTACTATGATGAGAATCGAGCGATTACCGATACGTTAAGTCAAATGCCAAAAGCGCTATTAATGATGGTGGTCATCATGGTTGCAATGTTCAATGGCTTTAAACAACCGATCATCATTTTAATCACACTACCACTGGCTGCTATTGGTGCAACCTGGACATTACTGTTGCTCGATAAACCATTTGGTTTTATGGCGCTAATCGGTGCGGTGACGTTATCAGGGATGATCATTAAAAATGGCATAGTACTTATGGATCAAATTGAACTGGAGCGAGCTAAGAAGATCCCATTAAGGGAAGCTGTTAAGTCTGCCACGTTAAATCGAACCATGGCGATATCAATGGGGGCATTGACTACAGCTTTAGGAATGATCCCGTTAATCAGTGACCGACTATTTGACCAAATGGCTGCCACCATCATTGGCGGGTTAGCTGCGGCAACATTACTGTCACTGTTTATTATGCCAGCCTTCTATTGCCTGTTTTATAGAAACTCAGAGCAACTAGACGACGAAAGTAAAGCAGATGACAACAATAACGAATTGGCCTTAACAACTGCAACAGTGGAGCAAAAATAATATGAAACTTATAAAAATCGCGCCGCTAGCTCTCGCAATGATGCTTTCGGGTTGCGCTGTTGGACCAGATTATACTCAGCCAACAAGCTCACTTGAAAGTGAATACCTCTATCAAGGCGTTCAAGGAACTCAAGCTGGAAAATATGCACAGCAAACAGATAATGCATGGTGGAAGAGCTTTGAAGATCCAACCCTTAACCAGCTAGTCGTTGATGCACAGAATCAAGCCATTCCCTTGAAAATAGCGGCACAACGGATCCGCATGGCACAGTCTTATCAAAGTACTATTGAGTCCTTTAAGGTGCCAACTGTAAATATTGGGGCGGGTTTCGGTAATTTTCAGATAAGTGAAAATGACCCGCTACTCGGTGGTGCTATCACCGCTAAACATCCTGTAAGTGGAGAAGAACTGGGTCTTGTTGACGACAATAACAGTGCTTTTTTTGCGGGAGCGACCATTGGCTGGGAAGTCGACCTTTTCGGACGAATTGACCGCCAAGCCAGCGCCGCGGCTATTCGTAAAGAACAGATGGTGATTATGCGTGAAGGCTTAACCACCTTGATCACCTCTGATGTGATTCATAATTACCTGCAGATGAGAGGGGCGCAAGAGCGTAAGGAAATTGCGTTAAAAACCAGCGATGATCAAAGAAAAACCCTAGAACTGGTTAAGTTAATGGTAAAGAGCGGTTATGGCTCAAAGCTTGACGAATCCCGAGCGAAAGCCGCTCTGGCAGCGACAAAAGCGGTGATCCCGCAGCTAGAAATCGCTGAAAATGTTCATTTGCAACGCTTGGCCATTTTACTGGGAGAAACACCAAGGCAGAGCCATTCTCGTTTTGAGGAAGACAAACCACTACCAAACTTTAGTGGCATTATACCGACAGGCTTGCCTGCGGATCTGTTACAACGTCGTCCAGATATTCGAATTGCCGAGAGAGAGATGGCTGCGTTAAATGAAGAGCGTGCTGCGGCCATTGCTGCACAGTATCCAAAGGTGTTTTTGACAGGGTCGCCAGGTGTACTGGCCAAAGATTTTGACGATCTATTTAACAGTGATTCAGTGTCTTGGCTCGGTAGTGTGGGCGTAAGTTGGAATGTGTTTGATGGTGGTAGAGGTGACGCAATAGTCGAGATGCAAGAGGCGAGGTTTGATGCGAGTGTTTTGAGCTATCAGCATTCAGTGATTGCAGCATTTGGAGAGGTAGAAACGTTACTTCATGGATATGGCCAGAGCCAGCAATATGTGGCTTTGGTGAGTGAAGCTTCGGCAGAAACCACTAACGCGGTTAATAAAGCTCAGTCACTTTACAAAGCGGGATTGAGTGATTACTTGTCTATTCTTGATGCACAACGTCAACAAAACATGATGCGCGATCGAGTGGTCGCCGCCAAACTTCAAACTGCTAATATGACGATTGCACTGCACAAAGCGCTAGGTGGTAATTGGCAGGTTAACGATGCGATAAGCCAATGATTTAAAATGTATACCCGTTAAGTTGCAGGCTTAACACAACAAAAAAGCAGCACTGAGTGCTGCTTTTTTGTTTGTAGACTTAATCACTAACCAAGCACTGGCGAATCATCTGGTAGCACTAAATGTACAGCGTTGGGGATGACCGAAATAGTGTGTTTAAGACTTAACGTCGGTTCACCATCTAGGTTTACAGGCAAAGGTTGAGTCGATTCAAGCACAATATTGGTGACTTGCATTCTGCTGACATATTCACCATTAATGCCGGTATCGATGAGTTCATCAATAACCTGTTTCAATGCTGTGCTGGGAAAGTGACTCACTAGAAATACATCGAGTAAACCATCGTTCAGCAGAGCATTTGGAGCGAGTTTTTGACCACCACCAGCAAGTCGTCCATTACAAATAGCGCCCAATAAACCCGCTCCCTCTTGGCTAATTTTCTGCCCGTTAGCGAGTTGAGCGGTAAACTTCCCTTGGTAGGGACTGAAATTTAGTGCCTGCACTAAACCTGATATGAAATAAGCTTGCCCACCTAAAAGATCTTTGAGTTCTACAGGTGTATCAACAGTAACTTGAGCGCCAAACCCTGCGGATGCGACGTTGATAAAATAACGCTCATTCGCTTGAGCCATATCAATAGAGTAGGCTTTACCTGTGAGCGCCAGTTTCAAAGCTGCTTCCACGTCTGTTGGTATTTGGCAGGCCGTGGCAAAATCATTGGCGGTGCCTAACGGCAGTATCGCAATCTCAGTTCTAGTGAGTTGAGAAACTAGCGTTTCATCAGCATCTTGCTTAAGCGTCGCAATGGCATCGGCCAATTCGTTAACCGTTCCATCTCCTCCACCTGCAATGATTCTCGTTATGTTTGACTGCATTGCTTCTTTAACAAAGCGTGCAACATCACCTGACTCCCATGTGCATCGGACTGCAATACTATAGCCTTGCTGCCTAAGTGTATTAACATTCTGTCTGATCTCAGCTAAACCGGCTTTTTTTCCATTAAGGATCAACATGGCCATAAGTGAAAGCTTCTCTACGGTGGGTATTAACATTGATTATGCTGGTGAATCGTTAAAATTAGAAGGGCTTTGTGGATAAGCAAGTATGGCAATGATTAGCCAGCTTAGGCTATTAACGACTTCGCTTAAGATTTAATTTCTTCGTTATAGATTGCTAGATTGGTGTTTCTATACTGGAGAAATGAACAAGTTCAGTATGTTTGATCTTCCAGTTTTTGCTTTCAGAAAGGTTAATAGTCTGCTGTGTTTAGGTACAAATTTTAGTTAGCTGTTATCACTAGTAAAACCTCCTGTTATTGATGTAGTGCGTTGTGGCGCGCGGCCTAATACAAATTATATTGCTAATATTCCGCCATTATTAAAATGCGAGTTGAATGCTTCAAGGTTACTTTTGTATAAAATTCAGATGCTTAAGTCTTTTTTTTGCAATGATTAGGGCTGTCGTGGTAGGTGGGGATCTATTAAAACGGCTGTTCTAAGAACACCTTGGTGCATTTAGCTTGTGAGTTTCATGCTTGCGGAGTATTCATGACAACCATAACTAACCGACTGTTACTAACAACAATTGCACTTGCTACTTCTTCATTGATAGGTTGTGCAGAACCTAAAACAGAACAACAAACTAACGAAACCGTAAGACCTGTGAAAATGGCTACCATTAAGAGTATGGTTGCCGACATAGAGCGCTCCTTTCCGGCACAAGTTACCGCTAATGAAAGTACCGACCTTGCCTTTAGAGTGTCAGGCCAAATTACAAAACACTATGTCATTGAGGGAGATAGGGTAAGGAAAGGGGCACTGATTGCTGAATTAGATCCTACTGATTTTAATATTGTATTAGACAATGCCAAAGCCAAGTATGAACTTGCAGTATCGCAGCATGACCGTAATTCTACACTTGTACCAAAAGGCTTAGCCACCAAAGCAGAGTTTGATACATCACGCGCCGAAATGTTGATGGCCAAAGCAAGGCTTGATAGAGCAACACAGAATCTTAAATACACCAAGATATATGCCCCCTACGATGGAATTGTTGCAAAAAAACATGGTGAAAATCACGACCATATTGCAGCAACTCAGCCGATCATTGAGTTTCAAAATGATAGTTTAAGCGACGTTCAGTTTGATTTACCAGAAAAGCTATTAAACCAATTCGATCCTGAAAAATTTAAAGCCATCACAACTCAAGTTGTACTGGATAGCTATCCAAATAGACCGCTTATCGCGCAATTCAAAGAGATGCGAAAATCTACCACCGTAGGTGCACTGAGCTTTCGGGTAACCATGTCTGTCAATGTTCCGCAAGATATGCGCGCATTCCCTGGTATGAGTGCCAGCGTAAATACAGTTATTGCTGATGAAGCACTCGCTAATGACAACACTGTTATTGCGCCGATGAGTGCTTTATTTAGCCCTGAAAATATCAAGCTTAATCAAGATCGAAAATTTGTATGGGTTGTTGATTCAAGTAATAAAACTCATCTACGTGAGGTCAATATTGTTCGCTTCTTATCAGCCGGAGCCGTTATTAATTCTGGCTTAGTAGCTGGCGATAAAGTCGTTACAGCAGGGACTTATTTGATCAGCGAAAATCAGCAAGTTAAAGAGCTGAAGCGTGAGCGAGGTATTTAATGTCTACTATGTCGAAACAACAGAAAATGCCTGAAAACGTGGAAGAAGAGTGCAGAGATGGAGGCATCGCTGGCTACTCAATGCGTAACTCTGTGGTAAGTTGGTTGATCATTATGGTGTTGCTGGTGGGCGGGATCTTAGCGTTCAAAGATCTAGGTCGACTAGAAGATCCGGAGTTTACTCCGCGATCTGCATTGATTGTAACCAGTTACCCCGGTGCGTCTCCTGAGCAAGTAGAGGAAGAGGTCACACTTTTAATAGAGAATGCGTTACAACAGTTACCTTCTGTTAAATGGATCAAATCGGTGAGTACAGCTGGCCTATCACAAGTTGATGTGATGATGGAGTCTGAGTACACCAGTTTACATCTTCCACAGATTTGGGACGAAGTGCGTCGGAAAATAGGTGATCTAAGAGCCTTACCACCAGGTGCTGGGAAACCGATAGTTAACGATGACTTTGGTGATGTTTATGGCATGATTTGGGGCATTACCGGTAAAGGCTATGATATGGCTGAGCTGGAGCAATTTGCCGACCAGCTTAGACGTGATGTCGTCACGCTTGATGGTGTCAGTAAAGTTGTTATTGGAGGCGTTCAGCAGCAACAAGTTTTTATCGAGATCTCAACTAGCAAAATATCGGCGCTGAATATTCCGATTGATCATATTGCTGCATTATTGCAAAACCAGAACAGCGTCTCAAATGCGGGTCGTATTCGAATTCAAAATGATACCGTAAGGCTATTTCCTACTGGCGAATTTCAAGATGTTAGCGAACTCAGAGATCTTGTTATTAGCCCTGTTGGTTCAGACGCTAGAATATTACTCGGTGATGTGGCCGACATTAGCCGTGGTTACGTAGAAGTACCCACTAAACTGATGTCAATGAATGGCCTACCAGCACTTGAGTTTGGTGTATCGTTTATGCCAGGTGAGAATGTGATTGAAGTCGGTGATCGGGTGCAAGCTCACATAGATGGCATGCTCAATAAACAACCTATCGGCATAGAGATGGAGAATATCTATAACCAACCGGTGCAAGTTGAGAAAGCGGTTGATGGGTTTGTATGGAGCCTTGTTGAA
Source organism: Shewanella sp. c952 (assembly GCF_019654975.1). Lineage (GTDB taxonomy): Bacteria > Pseudomonadota > Gammaproteobacteria > Enterobacterales > Shewanellaceae > Shewanella. The sequence continues at coordinate 35,417 of NZ_BPEW01000016.1, read as the reverse complement.
GCTGTCGCGATAGTTATTGCAGTATTGCTGCTAACAATGGGTTTAAAAAGCGGTGTCATTATCGGTATGGTACTGATCCTTTCTGTGACAGGTACGTTTATCTTTATGGAGCAGATGGGCATAGATCTACAAAGGATCTCGTTAGGCGCTTTGATTATCGCCCTTGGCATGCTGGTAGATAACGCGATAGTCGTCGTAGAGGGAATTTTAGTTGGCATGCAACGTGGTAGAAATCGCTTCCGAGCTGCCATTGATATTGTTGAGCAAACAAAGTGGCCGTTACTTGGCGCGACAGTCATTGCAGTGACTGCATTTGCACCGATAGGCCTGTCTGAAGATATTTCTGGTGAATTGATTGGTACGTTGTTTTGGGTGGTTTTGATATCGTTAACTTTAAGTTGGATCACCGCAATTACCACTACACCGTTCTTATCTGCTATGTTTTTCAAAAATGAAAAGTCAGCAGCAGAAGGCGAAGAGGTCGATCCCTATAAAAGTGTTGTTTTTACCTCATACAGAAAATTCTTAAAAGGGTGTATTCGCCATCGAAAAAAAACCATGCTGTTACTGGTTATATTACTCTTAGGTTCTGTAAAAGGCTTTGGTATGTTGAAGAATGAATTCTTCCCACCAATGAACTTACCTAAATTTATGGTTGATACGTGGCTGCCATACAACACCGATATTCGTGCAACAGCAGCAGAAATAAAGGCAATGGAGGAGGTAGTATTAAGCCATCCAGAGGTAATCCAAGTTGCTTCAAGTGTCGGTGGTGGTCATGTGCGTTTCATGCTGGCTTACAAGCCTGAAAAAATGTACAACAACTACGGCAATCTAATGATTACTGTCAAAGACATGGACAAGCTGCTTGATGTGATGCGTGATGTGCGTAGCATGCTTGAATCTAACTTTGCCGGTGCAAATTATAACTTTAAGCGTTTTGAAATGGGTCCTGCACCAGATGGTCGTATTGAAGCTCGTTTCCAAGGACCAGATCCTGATGTGTTACGCGATCTGTCCGCTAAGGCTAAAGCGATTATGGTTTCACACCAAGGGGCGACTGCAGTCCGTGACGACTGGCGTGAGCGTACCAAAGTTGTACGTCCAGTATTTAACGTTGAAGCCGCGAGAGTTCTTGGGATCAGTAAAGCGCAGGTAGATAGTGTATTACTGGCTAACTTCTCTGGTCGTGCTGTCGGTTTGTACCGTGATGGCGCAGATCTAATGCCAATTGTTGTACGTCCTCCAGAAATTGAGAGAACTGATATCAATGGCGTCATGGAGCTACAAATATGGAGTCATCAGCTTAATAAATATGTCAGCTTATCTCAGGTAGTTCACCGTTTTGAAATTGAGTTTGAAGATCCTGTCATCATGCGCCGAGATCGCGTGCGTACTATTATGGCAATGACTGATGAAGATCAAATGGGAGCATTAACCACTGCGGCGGTGCAAAAGTCTTTTATGGCAGAGGTTGAAGCAATACAACTTCCAGAAGGCTACTCAATGCATTGGGGCGGCAAACATGAAACTTCAATGGATGCACTGGTTGCCTTGGGCGAGAAGCTTGGTGGTGGTTATGTGGTAATGATCCTTATTACAGTGTTGCTTTTTAGCTCTTTTAAAGATGCTGCGGTGATATGGACAGTTGTACCATTTGCGATAATCGGTGTCGTTGTGGGGCTTTATACCGCGAATATGCCTTTTACTTTCTTAGCATTGCTTGGCACCATGAGTTTAACTGGAATGCTAATTAAGAATGCTATTGTATTAGTCGAAGAGATAAAGCTACAGATCCATGAAGGTAAAGAAGATTACCTGGCGGTAATCGATGCTTCTGTGTCAAGGGTTCGACCTGTGAGTATGGCAGCGGTGACCACCGTTTTAGGTATGATCCCGTTAATCACTGATGGATTTTTTCAAGCGATGGCAGTGGCTATGATGGCTGGTTTAACCTTTGCGACAATTCTTACTTTGATCGTGACACCTGTAATGTACACGGTTATTCATCGAGTGCGATCCGCATAACATCACAATTGCAGTTATAAATCGCACACTGGCTTAGTAAGTGTGCGGTTTTTTATATCTCAACGATGGCTAACTAGATTTTATACATTGTATAGAAAGCAAGGTAATCGGCTGGCTCATTGATTAGCTAGCCTAAGATGTTTGCGCGCTGTCAAAGTTTAATCAACCTATATGTTTTCCTAGTAAAGTTACGAGTATGACTTTTGAACAAACGGCGTATATTGATTGTAAATTAACCAGTGACTCAAACAGTAGCGCTGGTGTTATAAAGCTGACGAGGTTTAGGCTATGATCAAAAATACACCTTTGGCTGGTGCTATTATTAGCGGTGTTTGCGGTGTTATGGTCGCCGGTTGCTCTGGTAAAGAGAGTGCTATTTTTACTGGGTTAACAAACGATAGCGTCCAGCAAGCATCGAACTTAAATCTAGAAAACAAACGTAATTTTGATTTACTAAGCAAACAGAAGAAACTTACTTCAGCTGAGGTTGACTTATCCCAAGCTAAGGCCGTCTTGTTAGCTGCTGAGTCTAGAAAGTATTTGCACTCCTTTGATGCACTTAATCAAAAAAGTGGCCGACCTTATACTGCTGGTGATTGCGCCGATGCTCTTGATAACGTTAACAGGGCGGAGCAAAAGGTGATGAGTGCTGAGCTTGATGTTACTTATGCAGTAACGATGACAAAATTTTATGGCATGCAAGCAGCGTTTGTATCTGATAACGGACCGGTGTCCGCTTCATCATCGACTAACGCCTTGACTCACTTAATCGAACAATACTAGGGAAGATTGTCGACACTACAACCTGTTGCATTCAGCAACCGTCTACTTAAAATCATCGTCTATGAGTAGAGTACAACGATTTGTGTTAGCGACTTATCCGTGTTAGGTAAGTGGCTGCATTCCAGTTGTGCGCACCGATTAAGTCAATGATTATTATTGTTTAATATTGATTTACGACAACCCTAAATGTCTATCAGTACGGCTTAGTGCTAGCCCAATTCAATGTAAATTAAACCTGCCTAATCTATTACCTTTTGCTTCATCGTGTACCATCGGTGTTACTGCATCTTTGTCGACAATATTGCCTCAAAGTGTTGACTTGGTCACATAATGGCGATAAATTGTCGACAATCCAGTTTTAAACTATCAAGCCTATTTATATGACCTTTTTTACTGAACAGCCCGTCACAGCAGCAGATAAGACTTTTTTCCAACTACGAAAAGACATCGTAGAAGGCGATGTTGCTGCTGGCTCTAAGTTAAGTGAAACAGAGTTGTCGACAAAATATGCTGTTAGTCGAGCAGTCGTCAGAGAAGCGATTAATCGTTTAGAGGCGAGCCATTTGGTTGAGCGTAAAGCAAATGTTGGCGCAAGAGTTGTCACCTTAACCCCTGAAGGGCTTGTAGAGCTTTATCAGGTAAGAGAGTCACTTGAGGGAATGGCGGCTCGACTCGCGGCGCAGAATATGACTGATGATGAAATAGTCGATCTACAGTCATTACTCAATAGTCATTTCGATAAAGTCCAGTCTGGCCAGACATACTACCAAGAAGCAGGAGATGTCGATTTTCATTATCGCATCATCCTCGGCAGTAAAAATAAGCACCTTATTTCTATGTTAACCGATGGTATTTATCACTTGGTACGTATGTACCGTGTGCAGTTAGGCATGAGTGGTCCGCGGGTAACAACGGCATTCGATGAGCATAAACATATTGTTCAAGCTATCTGTAATCGCGATGCAGAACTTGCCGAGATGCTGATGCGCCGCCACATTCTGTACTCAAAATCGAGTATCGAAAATAAGCTGAATTTATAGAAGTTAATCTTGAACCATAAAGTTGTAATCAATAGACAGTTAAATCACTAATTTATTTTTCTTTAATCTAGCTTGTTACAGCACTGAATAATTACAAGTTAGTTGAGCCATAACAAAGGGAGCATCACATGAGCGCAGGTAAGAAGTTTCGTGAGGCCTTAGCAGCCAATAGTCCATTACAAATAGTCGGTACCATCAATGCTTACTCAGCCATGATGGCAAAAAAGATTGGGCATCAGGCTATATACCTATCAGGTGGCGGCGTCGCTAATGCCTCTTATGGTTTACCTGATCTGGGTATGACCTCATTGAATGACGTGATTGTTGATGTACAGCGAATCACTTCTGCTTGTGACTTACCGTTAATGGTCGATATTGATACGGGTTGGGGTGGCGCGTTTAATATTGCTAAAACCATTCGTGATATGGAAAAAGCGGGTGCTGCCGCTGTGCACATGGAAGATCAAGTTGCGCAGAAACGCTGTGGTCACCGACCAAATAAAGAGATCGTTTCAACTGCAGAGATGGTTGATCGTATTAAAGCGGCCGTTGATGCTCGCACAGACGCTGACTTTTTTATCATGGCGCGAACAGATTCATTCGCACAAGAGGGTCTTGATGCCGCTATTGCACGTGCTAAAGCGTATGTTGCAGCAGGCGCTGACGGTATTTTTGCTGAAGCAGTAAAGACCGAAGAGCATTACCGCGCATTTAGCGATGCACTGGATGTACCGATTCTTGCCAACATTACCGAGTTTGGTCAAACCGAACTGTGGAACAAGGAGCAATTAGGCGAGTGGGGCGCTTCAATGGTGTTGTACCCATTAAGTGCATTTAGAGCGATGAACAAAGCGGCTGAGATGGTATACAGCTCGATTCTTGAACATGGCGATCAAAAAGCGGTGGTTGATACAATGCAAACACGTATGGATCTCTATGATTACCTTGGTTATCACGACTATGAGCAGAAGCTAGATAGCTTGTTTGCCGAAGGTAAGAATCTCTAATTACTAAAAAATTTAATGATTAAAAATGGCTGTCATTAGGCAGCCAAACCTTACAACTTGTGGCAGCAATTAAACCTCGTAGCATTGAGGAGCTGACATAAGCAAAAAAATATAAAAATGCGGGGCTTAGTTCTTTAAGTTAAGCCACCAGCAATACAAATTGAAAAGGAATACTGTCATGGTTGATAAAAAATTGAGTGGTGCGGGTCTTCGTGGTCAAAGTGCTGGTGAAACTGCACTCTGTACAGTGGGTAAATCAGGGTCTGGTCTGACGTACTGCGGCTACGATGTCTCAGACCTTGCTGACAATGCAACGTTTGAAGAGGTTGCTTACTTACTGTTTAACGGTGAATTACCTAATCAAACGGAACTTGATCATTATAAGACTGAGTTGTTTGCTCAACGCGACTTACCTCAAGCATTAAAGGAGGTTTTACAACGTATTCCTGCTGATGCACATCCTATGGATGTTATGCGCACTGGCTGTTCATTTCTCGGAAACTTAGAACCTGAAGCCGACTTTTCAGAGCAGAACAAAGCTGCTAATCGACTGCTGGCAGCATTTCCGGCAATTATGTGCTACTGGTACAAATTCTCCCATGAAGGTGTTGAGATTGATTGTGTGACTAATGAGGATTCGATTGGTGGTCACTTCCTACATTTGTTGAATGGTAAGGCGCCTTCAGAGCAACATAGACGAGTTATGGATGTATCGTTAATCCTATATGCTGAACATGAATTCAACGCATCGACCTTTACAGCACGAGTTTGTGCATCAACCTTGTCCGATATGTACTCTTGTATTACTGGTGCAATTGGCACTTTGCGTGGCCCACTGCATGGTGGTGCAAACGAAGCTGCAATGGATATGATCCAGCGATTTAGCTCTCCGAGCGATGCTAAAGCACAAATGGCCGGTATGCTTGAGCGTAAAGAAAAAATCATGGGCTTTGGCCACGCAATCTACCGCACCTCTGATCCACGTAATGTAATTATTAAAGCTTGGTCTGAAAAACTCGCTGCCGAGAACGGTGATACATCGCTATACGATATCTCTGTCGCCTGTGAAGAGTTTATGTGGGACACCAAGAAGCTATTTTGTAATGCTGACTTCTTCCATGCTTCCGCTTACCATTTCATGGGTATTCCGACTAAATTATTTACGCCGATATTTGTATGCTCGCGCCTAACAGGTTGGGCTGCACATGTAATGGAGCAGCGCACTAATAACCGCATCATTCGCCCAAGCGCAGATTACACCGGCAGTGAGCCACGTACGGTTTCTCCTATCAGTGAAAGATAATCGTAGGAATTGCATAAAAGGCAGTGAGCCACTGTCTTTTATTTCTTTAACTTTATAAGAATAAACGATATTTAGTTATTAAATAAATTCACTCCTATGGGTTAAACCTTTAATTGTGGTGATATTAGTACTCTGAATGTCAGCATAGAATTGGAACGCCCTATGAATACCAACTACCGTAAACCCTTGCTTGGTACCGAGTTAGATTTTTTCGATACTGAAGCGGCCGTCAATGCCATCAGTCCGAACGCCTTTAAAAAGTTACCCTATTGCTCCCGCGTATATGCCGAAAACTTAGTCCGTCGTTGCAACCCTGAAACATTAACTGACTGCCTAAAGCAGATCATTGAAGGTAAACGTGATTTGGATTTCCCTTGGTATCCTGCGCGCGTAGTCTGTCACGATATTCTTGGCCAAACAGCTTTGGTGGATCTTGCCGGTCTGCGTGATGCCATTGCAGATAAAGGCGGTGACCCTTCAAAAGTTAATCCTGTGGTGCCAACCCAGTTAATTGTTGATCATTCACTAGCGGTCGAGCATGCCGGCTTTGAAAAAGATGCCTTTGAGAAGAACCGCGCTATCGAAGATCGACGTAATGACGATAGGTTCCATTTCATCAACTGGACCAAAACTGCATTTAAAAACATCGATGTGATCCAGCCTGGTAACGGCATTATGCATCAGATCAATCTTGAGAAGATGTCACCAGTTGTGCAAGCAAGGGATGGGGTTGCCTTTCCTGATACATTAGTTGGCACCGATAGCCACACTCCTCATGTTGACGCATTAGGCGTTATTGCAATCGGAGTCGGTGGTCTAGAGGCCGAAAGCGTGATGCTAGGTCGTCCATCATACATGCGCCTACCTGATATTGTTGGTGTTGAGCTGGTGGGTAAACGTCAAGCCGGTATTACCGCTACTGATATCGTACTTGCAATCACTGAGTTCTTGCGCAATGAGAAAGTGGTGTCGACCTATCTTGAGTTTTTCGGCGAAGGTGCAGCTAATCTTACTTTAGGCGATAGAGCAACAATCTCAAACATGACGCCTGAATTTGGCGCGACAGCAGCAATGTTCTATATCGATGAGAAAACCATCGATTACTTAACACTGACAGGCCGTGACGATAAGCAAGTTAAGTTAGTCGAAACCTACGCCAAACAAGCGGGTTTATGGGCTGATACGCTTAATGAAGTTGAATACGAGCGGGTACTGCGTTTCGACTTATCAAGTGTTGGTCGTAATATTGCGGGTCCGTCAAATCCGCATCGCCGTGTATCAACGAGTGATCTGGCAGAAAAAGGCATTAGTGGTGTCGTTGAAAACGAAGAGGGCTTAATGCCCGACGGCGCGTGTATTATTGCGGCTATTACCAGCTGTACTAATACCTCAAACCCGCGTAACGTGATTGCCGCAGGGTTGCTTGCTCGTAACGCTAATGCTAAAGGTCTAACGCGTAAACCTTGGGTGAAGACTTCGCTAGCCCCAGGCTCAAAAGCGGTGCAATTATACCTTGAAGATGCCAAGCTTTTACCTGAGCTTGAAGCGCTAGGTTTCGGCATTGTTGGGTTTGCCTGTACCACTTGTAATGGCATGAGTGGCGCGCTTGACCCTGTTATTCAAAAAGAGGTTATCGAACGCGATCTCTATTCTACAGCGGTGCTTTCGGGTAATCGTAACTTTGATGGTCGTATTCACCCTTATGCTAAACAAGCATTTTTAGCATCACCACCGCTTGTCGTTGCCTATGCCATTGCCGGCACCATCCGTTTTGATATCGAAAAAGATGTGCTGGGAGTCGATGCTGATGGCAAGGATATTCTGCTTAAAGATCTGTGGCCGTCTGATGAAGAGATTGATGCGGTTATTGCCAAAAGCGTTAAGCCAGAGCAATTTCGAAAAGTATATGAGCCGATGTTTGATATTAAAGTTGAGTACGGCACCGATAACGATCCGCAATATGATTGGCGTCCACAGAGTACCTATATTCGCCGCCCGCCTTATTGGGAAGGTGCGTTAGCTGGGGAACGCTCCATGAAGGGGATGCGTCCTCTTGCTGTGTTGGGTGATAACATTACTACCGATCATCTATCGCCTTCTAATGCGATTATGCTAGACAGTGCTGCTGGCGCATATCTCGACAAAATGGGCTTACCTGAAGTCGATTTTAACTCCTACGCCACCCACCGCGGCGATCATTTAACCGCACAGCGTGCAACCTTTGCCAACCCTAAGCTGTTTAATGAAATGGTGACTAAGCTGGGTAAGGATGGCGAAGTTGAGGTTAAGCAGGGCTCTTTTGCTCGTATTGAGCCAGAAGGTACTGAATCGCGCATGTGGGAAGCGATTGAGACCTACATGGATCGTAAGCAACCTTTGATCATCATAGCTGGAGCTGATTATGGTCAAGGCTCAAGTCGTGACTGGGCAGCTAAAGGTGTGCGTCTTGCTGGTGTTGAAGTTATTGTTGCTGAAGGCTTCGAGCGTATCCACCGGACTAACCTCGTTGGTATGGGCGTATTACCGCTAGAGTTCACTCATGGCGAGAACCGCCATAGCTACCAAATTGATGGTACTGAAACCTATGATGTGATTGGCGAACGTACACCTGGTACTGGATTAACAGTTATCATGACGCGTAAAAATGGTGAAACGGTTAATATTCCGGTTAAATGCCGACTAGATACTGCCGAAGAGGTCTCTATCTATGAAGCTGGTGGGATCTTACAGCGTTTCGCGCAAGACTTTTTAGAGTCATCAACCATATAAGAGTCTTCAACGATATGAAGAGTCTTAAACTATGTAAGAGTCTCAAAAATATAAAGAGTCTTCACGAATAGGCTTAGCTTCAATGGTTTGTTAACGATTGAAGCTAAGCCGTTAATCGTTACTGTTAAAGGCCTGCTATATATTTGTTTGGTACTCACTAGTTATAACCTGACAGCAATCAGTAGAGTTGCTTTAAATAGTCATTCTACTGCTTGGAAAGAGATCTAACGGTAACTTATTATGACAAGCAAAAAAGTACATTTACCACAGATTAAAGTTCCCGCAACCTATATGCGTGGCGGCACCAGTAAAGGTGTGTTTTTTAATTTAACTGATTTGCCGCAAGCTGCACAGGTGGCAGGGCCGATACGCGACTCTCTGTTGTTGAGAGTAATTGGAAGCCCTGATCCCTACCAGAAACAGACCGATGGCATGGGCGGCGCAACTTCAAGTACCAGTAAAACAGTTATTGTTGCCAAGAGTCACGAATCGGATCACGATGTCGACTATTTATTTGGACAAGTTGCTATTGATAAGCCTTTTGTCGATTGGAGTGGTAACTGTGGTAATTTGTCCGCCGCAGTTGGCTCGTTTGCAATAAGCAGCGGCCTCGTAGATCCTCGTCGTGTTCCTGAGAACGGTATCGCTGTTGTGCGGATCTGGCAAAAAAACATTAGCAAAACCATTATTGCACATGTCCCTATGACGAATGGCGAAGTGCAAGAAACCGGTGATTTTGAATTAGACGGGGTAACGTTCCCTGCTGCAGAAGTTCAAGTTGAGTTTATGGATCCTGCCGATGGGGAAGGTGACATGTTCCCAACGGGTAATCTGGTCGATGATTTAGAGTTACCGGCTGACATCGTATCAAGCGGCAGTGTCAAAGCGACCATGATTAATGCTGGGATCCCAACGATATTTATCAATGCACAGGACTTAGGTTACAGTGGCGCCGAGTTACAAGAAGCGATAAATGGCGATCAAGCTGCGCTTAATAGGTTTGAAACCATCCGTGCTTATGGTGCTGTGCAGATGGGGCTAATTAAACATATTGATGAGGCTGCAGCGCGTCAGCACACTCCAAAAGTTGCTATCGTGGCTGCGCCGATGGATTATATATCGTCAAGCGGTAAGGCAATAGGCAAGGGAGATATTGACCTTAATGTGCGGGCACTGTCTATGGGTAAGCTACATCATGCAATGATGGGCACTGCAGCTGTGGCTATTGGCACTGCAGCCGCTATTCCTGGCACTTTGGTAAGCCAAGCTGCTGGCAGTGTAGAACGTGAGTCTGTGCTGTTTGGTCACCCATCAGGAACGCTTAAAGTGGGCGCGCAAGCAAGCCAAGTGGCAGGCCATTGGAAAGTAAACAAAGCTGTGATGAGCCGAAGTGCACGAGTGTTGATGGAAGGCTGGGTGAGGGTTCCAAGTGACGTTCTAGATGGTTAGTTGAGTGGCTCATTTAGACCTAAAAGCGTTTATATTAACGATCGCCAATTCAACCGATATAAAAACCGCATTGCCTTTAAAAGGTTATGCGGTTTTTTGTTTGTTATGTTTAACTTGATAAGGATTAATCTAGAAATCGCTCTCTTCAGTCCAATCTTTGAGTTTTTCTAAGATTGCTAATGCAGTACGGCCAAACTCGGTAATTTCATAAGTGACTGCAATAGGCCGATCACAGATCACTTCTCGAGTCACCAAGCCCTGAACCTCTAACTCTTTAAGACGTTGATCGACCATTTTCTTGCTTGCACCACCGAGCATACGAGACAGTTCGTTAAAGCGTACCGGCCCATCTTTTAAGTGCCACAAGATAGAAGCTTTCCACTTTCCACCAAGAATGCGCATTCCTCGCTCTATAGAGCAAGGTTCATCGCAACCGTTTAAATTTAATTCTTTATTATTAATCATTGTATTTAATCATTGTATTTAATCATTTTTTAATATTTTTCATAGCCATGTTAGCGTGGTTACTAAAAGTATACTGGTTGCATTTGTTTCCCACTCTAGCAAAATATGCAGCAACTACCAAACATAAATAGCGCTGATAAACATCGCGTAAGTTCAAGGATAATAATTAATGTCAGTACTTATCTCCTACGATCCCATAGATAACAAAGCAATTGGTAAAGTATCTACAACCAGTGAACAACAAATAGCAATTTTGGTTAAAAAGGCTAAATCAGCGCAGAAAAATTGGGCAACGCAATCTTTGATTGAGCGACAACAACAGATTGTGGCCGCTTATAAGCATCTAGGCACTGTGCAAGAGTCCTTGGGGTTATTGATAAGTCAGGAGATGGGTAAGGATTTTAGGCGTGCAAGTTACGAGGCGGGTGGCGCAGTGCAGAATGCCCAATACTTTTGCCAGGAAATCGCTGCATCACTACAAAGCGAATCTCTTGGACATGGCAGTGAGCTTCAATATCGTGCTTTAGGTATTGTTGCTGTGATCTCTCCATGGAATTACCCATTGGCAATGGCAAATAACTTACTACTGCCAGCTCTAATGGCCGGTAATAGCGTTATTTTAAAACCGTCAGAAGAAACGCCCTTGGTTGCAGATTTGTTTGTCAAAACGCTAAATGAAGTACTGCCTGATGGTTTATTGCAGATAGCCCATGGCGGTGCTGATACAGGTAAAGCATTAGTGAACAGTGATATCAATATGGTGGCCTTTACGGGTTCATTAGCTGCCGGTAAACACATTATGTCTAGTGCCGCATCATCACTTAAAAGGTTAGTCATGGAGCTTGGGGGTAACGATCCCATGATAGTAATGGCTAGTGCTGATATTGATAAAGCGGTGCAGTTTGCTGTCGCCAGTTCGTTTGAAAATGCCGGACAGATGTGTACGTCCACAGAGCGTATTTACGTCGATGAGCGCATTGCTGATGAGTTTGAGCAAAAGGTAGTGGCATTAGCGAGCCGATATCAAGTGGGTGCTTGGGATAAACCTGGTGTCAATATTGGCCCAATTGTTAATGCCAAACAACACCGCAAGATTGTCGCTCATCTTAAAGATGCTGAGTTAAAAGGTGCCCGATTTTTGTTAGGTCATGCAGATTATCAACTGCCATTCATTCAGCCTACAGTCGTAGCCAATATCACTGCAGATATGTTGCTAGAACAAGATGAAACTTTTGGCCCTGTAGTCGCCATTAGTCGCTTTAATGATATTTCTCAAGCTATAGAGCGAGCCAACGATAGCCCGTATGGATTGAGTGCATCGGTATTCGGTGGCGTTGGTGCAGCAGGTATTGCAGAGCAAATGGAGGCCGGAATGGTCGGCGTTAACCAAGGCGGCGGTGGCGCGGGCCCGTGGGTAGGTGCCAAACAAAGTGGATTTGGCTTTCATGGAGGCGCAGCGGGTCATCGCCAGTTTGCCCAAGTAAGAGTACTAAGCAAGTAAGCGCTAAATGCGGCATGCATGTGCGCATATTGGCTACTAATATAATTCATGGCAAATAGAAGCCACTTCTTATTTGTTGTACGAAATCAAAATAAAGTAGAAATGTTATGAATCTAGAAAATAGACCTGAATCCTTCTTTGTTGCTGCATTAGAACCAGGTGCAGAGCATCCAGCATTACCAGCATGGGGGAACACTAATAGAAACCCAGCCAATTTAAGCGTTGAATATTCTTCAACGCAGGTAGAGAGAAAGGAGTTGCAAGAGGTGCCTGGCGCATTTCAATTGCTCAATGTGTTATCTAAAACTGAGTGCACTAATCTTATCGAAATTAGTGAACAACTTGAATTCTTACCGGATGCAGCTGTTTCGTTACCGAGAAGTGTTCGCCATAACGATAGCCTTACATGGGTTGTAGATGAACAGACGGATGGGTTGATCTGGCAACGTATTGCGCACTTAATGGATGATAGACAAGATATTTTTAATGGCAGTAAAGCATTAGGGATAAACGCCCGCTTTCGGTTCTATCGATATGGACAAGATGATTACTTTAAGCCACATTCCGACGGCGCGTGGCCGGGGAGTCGTATTATAGATAATCAGCTCATTGCTAATGCTTATCCTGATCGCTTTAGCCAAATGACGTTCTTGATTTTATTGAGTGAAGATTTTGAGGGCGGAGAGACTCGTTTCTTGGTTAATGCTGAAGATGCTTCAAAACCGGCAAAGCCCGGTGATAAAGTTAACAATGTGGACATTAGAACCCCCGCCGGTAGCGTTTTGTGTTTTCCACACGGAATGCATCCGCTGCACTGTATCCATAGTTCAGTGCCAATCACTAATGGTGTTAAATATATTATCCGCACTGATATGTTGTTCGAGCTATAAACCTAGCCGTTAATGCTTTTTGCTATCACTGTTTGTCATTTTTAGTTTTGAAGCACATTGAATAAAACGCACCTAAAAAAACACAGTACTTTAGTTTAAAGAACTGTGTTTTAGCTTTGGTGCCATTTAACACTCTCGGTATACGGTTATCGCTATTACTTCGTGTTTAATTGCACCGATTTGAGGTAAAATGTACGATTATTCAATATTGTGATCCGCATGACCATTAACATTAAAAACGTATCAGAAGCTGAAGTCACTTGTTCTAACTGCCAAGCATGTTGCTGTCGGTTAGAGGTCATGATAATTACCGATACTGGCGTACCCGAAACTTATATAGCCACCGATGAATGGGGCGCTGAAACAATGCTTCGTTTAGAGGATGGTTGGTGCGCCGCACTCGATAGAGAAACTTTGATGTGCTCTATTTATGAGAATCGACCTTGGATTTGCCGAGAATTTGAGATGGGATCCTATGAATGCCGGGTAGAAAGAGAAGCTTAGTCGATATCTAGGATTAACATGCAGTTTGTAAAGGCCATCGGTATCTAACGATGGCCAGTTAGTGGTTAGATCACTGATGATTTAGTTGCAGACTTTTTTGCGGCCTTAGCTGCTTTCTTTTCTTTTGCAGTTAAAAGTGGTTGTTTCTTAACGTTCTTTTTACTGTCTTGTCCTTTACTCATAATGCTATCTACCTTTCACTTATTCGCCCTTACATAACATAATTACACATTTGGACGTTGGTAACTTAGGACTCTTAGGATAAAAGCCTATCTAGTTACTGCAGTTTCAGTATGCCTCTATAGCCAAGTAATAGATAGTAAATGCTAATCGTTAGCTAAAGGTTAAGAGTCGCCCTTGCTATAGAGCTATCATTTAGTGGATCATTTTCTGAATATTCAGCGATCCTAATCCTCTCTCTACATTTCAATAAGATAGTTTAGCCAGAAGCCTTAGTAACAGGTCGCTAGCATCTAATTGAAAGATTTCAGTATTACTGACAGTCGATAACGGCGGGTGCCAGTGAGGCGCTTGGTTTTGCTGCCTCAGTTTGACCTGCGTCACTATAGATAATCTACGCTGCGATTTTGTGTATTTCTCATTTACAGACAGATGATTTCAGCTCCACTATCGATAACCATCAATTTGCGCTATCCATCATACTATCAGTGTCGATTTTAAAGATAACTCAAGTTAAGCCATATAGTGTTTAGTGTAAAAAAATTGAGCATTTGTAACGCTTTAAGTCTATACCTTTAATAGGAAGGGGTTTAGTAAGGGAGGTCAAACGGTTCTACTCAATCACTTCTACTATCTATTACCTCTCAGCAGTTATTGATAAGGAATGTCTTTATGTTCGAAACTTCGTTGTTTGGTAGCCTTTACGTTACCCCGTTTTTTGTAACATTTTTTTGGGGCTCAGTTTTTTGGTTGTCAGCGAGAAAATCTAAGTTTTTCCATATAGTAACCATTCCCGTTGAATTAAGTGGTTACGTAGCGGTATCTACCTGGATTTTAACAATTACTTTAGTTCATTTTGGTCGTATTACATTACTAGGGTGGCCGACATGAAAATAGATAGAGCCTTAGTGATGACCATTATTTTGGTATTAGCATCCATTGGGTTTAGTTATTACCTATGGGTTTTTTATATGGTTTCCCCTTGGACGCGTGATGCGCGTGTTCATGCTGATGTTTCTCATATTGCTAGTCAAATTGCGGGTCAGGTGCAACTGATACACGTTAAAACTGATGATAAAGTGGATAAAGGCCAGTTACTGTTTGAATTAAAGGGTGAAGACCAAGTTATTGCATTAGCTAAAGCGACAGCCGCGTTAGAGCAGGGTGAGTATCAGTTAAAGCTATTGCAAGATGAAGAAAAGCGGTTACAGGGGATCCCCGGTAATTTGGTGTCAGCGGACGATCGAGAGAAAGCAAATACTTCGGTAAAAGAGCAGCAAGCTCAGATTAAAGTGTTAACAGCAGATCTTTCCCAAGCAAAACTCAATATTGAGCGTACAAAAATTTATGCACCTCATGCTGGTTACATATCGGACCTAGACTTTACCCGTGGCCAGGTGGTTACTCCTGGGCAGCAGGTGCTTGCACTTATCGACCTCAATAGTTTTACTGTTAAGGCGTATTTTGAGGAAACTCGTATAAGAGAGTTAGCGTCTGGTCAAAAAGCTAGAATACGTTTGATGGGGCGAGACGACATTATTCTGAAGGGGACTGTGGTCAGTATTGCGCGCGGGATCAATAATAACAATGTGACAAAAGGGAGCCAACAGTTACCAGATGTACAGCAAACATTCCCTTGGATAAGATTAGCGCAACGAGTGCCGGTTACCATTGTTTTTGATGATCAGCAACGAGTACAGCAGTTGCACCTGTTTTCCGGTTCAACCGCTTCTGTAGTTATTGAATAATGGCACTGTCACCAAGTAAGACTTCAAGTTGGCGTTGGTTAATTCCGGATTTTACTAATGTCGAAATCATGGCTGGCATTAGAATGGGTTTGGCATTGTCGGGCTGTACATTAACGGCAATGTATTTAGACTTAGAAAGTCCTGCTTGGGCAACCACTACAGCGCTATTAATTACTTTAATAGGCAGTTTTGGAGGCGTGATTGATAGGGGACTTTCTCGTTTAAAAGGCACTTTACTCGCTGTACCGCTAGGTATTCTTGCTTATAACTATCTTATCAATGATCCGTGGTTGTTTTCTTTTGGCGTCGCTTTTGTCACAGCGGCTCTTATCTTGCCTTCGTTACTACGAAAAAATAATGAGCGTTATATTTTTAACGTCACTTGTTCGACCTTCATCCTAATTGCCATTAATGGCTTGTTGGTCAGTGACTCGCAAGATATGTTGCAGACGATTGCCAACCGTGTCTCTGAAGTCAGTCTAGGGATCCTGTTTTCCTTTTTCGCCACTCTGGGAACTAAACCTAATTATGAAGTAAAAAAGTTGTATGCACAGTTAGAAAAGTTGACGCAAATAACCAAGGAGACCATCAAGGATAACCGCTACCAATTAGACATTTTACAAGCGTTAGAGACTTTAGTCCCTGCATCCATTGAATCAGTAAAAATTGGCTTTCATGCTAATAGTTTGGAGCTTGCATTATCAAAATTGTTGTTAGCTGCAGAGTTGTCTGACACCGCTCATACGGTATCATTATCGGCTACGTCACAGTTATTGTTGGACGAAAAAGTAAATCGCTTGATAAAGGATTATCGCGTTGCTTATAAACAACTCATGTCGTCGAGAAAGATCCCAAAGACCAGTAAACGTAGACTTAAGAGTTTGACTCCCACTAACTGGCAAATAGTTATCATTGCAGCTTCTCGCGTATTTTGGGTTATCTCTTTATCATTACTATATTGGTACTTTTCTGGTTTTCAAAGTGCGCCGGCAGCTTTAATGCTCGGCTGTATATTTATTTCAATATTTTCTACTCAAATAGGTTTCACTAAACAACTTAAAAAATTCCTTATCGCCGCGATTCTAGGTTCAAGCTTAGGTTTTCTGTTTGCTAATAATCTTTTTTTAGCTATTCCTATATGGCAGTGGCTATTTCTAATTTTATTCGGTGCAGGGTTTGTCAGTGGTGTACTACTAACAAGAGCAGGCCCGCAAACTCCCATCATCCTGTTTGGTACAGTTTTTTTCCTGTCTGCATTGGGTCTTAATAATTTGGCAATTTTTGACCCTATCACCAGTTTTAATAATGCCTTAGTACATCTTATTACTGCATTACAGTTGTGGTTAGGTTTTATGTTGATCCCTGAACCTAGTCAGGAGTACATCGCGAGGCTATCAATAGAGTCTATTCAAAAGAATACAGTTAAAGCAGTGCACAACAAAATTGTGAAACCCTCGAAATATTTTGTGGTGCAGATGCAGCGTCGTTTACAGATAAGTCAGCTACAGGGTTTTGATATTGGTCGACAACGAAAACAATTGTGTAATATTGAAACGACCAAAGGAATATTGGCGCTTCGTGCTAATGAAAAGCTGGTTACCGTTGGGCTTAATATGGCCAATTTGTTGGATAAGTTTGATAGTCCAGAGAAGGCTGCTGAATATTTGCAGCAGCTAGATAACGCCAAGATTGATGATTTAGACCAACTAGTCGCCACCGTGGTTTGTTTTTTTGAACTGCAACAATGGAGACAAGAGTTGGCGGCAGCGGAGCCCATAAGTTAGAAAACGCATGTAGTCACTTTTATATTACCGACTTTCTTTTAACCAAGAGGCCAGTCTAGCAGTGGAAGCGGTATGGAAACTGCTCATTAATCGCTAATGAGGATCTGATAGTGATCTAATTAGTGCTTTTTGCTAATTAACCCAAGACTATTGCCTTAAAAACACCGATAATTCCCTATATTAAGACACGCTAGCCTATTTACAGCGCACGACTCTGGACATTATTTAATGGAAATCAAAGTAAATTTTCTCGACAATCTTAGACTTGAAGCCAAGTTTGATGATTTTACCGTCACAGCTGATCAGCCAATTCGTTATAAAGGCGATGGCTCTGCACCTAGTCCATTCGATTACTTCTTAGCGTCTTCTGCGCTTTGTGCGGCTTATTTCGTCAAGGTGTACTGTAAGGCGCGAGACATTCCAACTGATAATATTCGTCTGTCACAGAACAATATTGTTGATCCAGAAGATCGCTACAACCAGATTTTCCAAATTCAGGTAGAGTTGCCAGATGACATATCTGAAAAAGATAAAACCGGTATTTTGCGTTCTATCGATCGCTGCACGGTAAAAAAGGTGGTTCAGACTGAGCCTGAATTTAAAATCGAAACCGTTGAAAACCTCGACACTGATGCTAATGCAATGTTGATGGGGCAGAGCGATGCCGATGCTAGCACCTATATTTTAGGTAAAGATTTGCCACTTGAACAAACCATTAGCAACATGACGAGCATGCTTGCTGATTTGGGGATGAAGATTGAAATCTCCTCATGGCGCAATATTATACCTAACGTATGGTCTTTGCATATTCGTGATGCTGCATCGCCAATGTGTTTTACCAATGGTAAAGGTGCAACGAAAGAAAGTGCGCTTTGCTCAGCGCTTGGCGAGTTCATTGAACGTTTAAACTGCAACTTCTTTTATAACGATCAATTCTTCGGTGAAGAGATTGCTAACAGTGATTTTGTGCATTATCCCAATGAAAAATGGTTTGAGCTAGAAGAAGATGATGCACTACCCACTGGTATTTTAGATCAACACTGCCTTGAGATTTATAATCCAGATGGCGAGCTTGCAGGCTCAAACCTGATAGATACAAACTCAGGGATGATTGAGCGTGGGATCTGCTCTATTCCTTATGTACGTCATTCTGATGGCGAGACGGTTTACATTCCATCTAATCTTATTGAAAACCTTTTCTTAAGTAACGGCATGAGCGCAGGGAATAATTTGGCAGAAGCTAAAGTTCAATGCTTGTCAGAGATTTTTGAACGTGCGGTTAAAAGACAGATTATTGAGCAAGAGATTGTATTACCTGAAGTGCCTAGGGCTGTACTAGAGAAGTTTCCTAGTATCTTAGCGGGTATTGAAGGCCTTGAAGCGCAAGGCTTCCCTGTCGTTGTTAAAGATGCGTCGCTTGGTGGCCAATTCCCTGTGATGTGCGTGACTTTAATGAATCCACGTACTGGCGGCGTCTTTGCGTCATTTGGTGCTCACCCAAGTTTTGAAGTTGCTCTCGAACGAAGCCTAACGGAGCTTTTGCAAGGTCGAAGCTTTGAAGGCCTTAATGATGTGCCAAAGCCGACATTTGATAGTATGGCTGTAACTGAACCAGAAAACTTTGTTGATCACTTTATTGACTCTACGGGTGTTATCTCATGGCGCTTCTTTAGCAATAAATCTGACTATGATTTTTGTGAATGGGATTTCTCTGGTACTAACGAACAGGAAACTGAGAGTCTGTTTGGGATCTTGGCTGAAATTGGTAAAGAGGCTTACATTGCTGAGTTTGATCAACTCGGCGCGTCAGTTTGCCGCATTTTAGTACCTGATTACTCAGAGGTGTACCCAGTTGAAGATCTTATCTGGGATAACACCAACAAATCACTGCATTACCGTGAAGATATTCTTAATCTACATCGTTTAGATGAAGAGGCTTTGGCTGATTTGGTTGAGCGACTTGAAGAGAGCCAACTCGATAATCAAACTGATATACCGACTTTAATCGGTATTGTATTTGATGAAAATACACCTTGGGGTCAGTTAACGATTGTTGAACTTAAAATCCTTATCTACTTAGCTCTGGGTGAGCTTGAAGATGCCATGGAATTGGTGGCTGAGTTCTTACAATACAACGATAATACGGTTGAACGCGGCTTATTCTATCAAGCTGTGAGCGCTGTACTTGATGTCGCTATGGACGAAGAGCTAGAACTTGAGAACTTTATTCACAACTTTAATAGAATGTTTGGTAAAGAGGTGATGGAAAACGTTGTCGGGTCAATTAACGGCGATGTTAAGTTTTATGGGTTGACTGAAACCAGTATGAACCTCGAAGGGATCGAACCGCATTTAAGATTGATTGAAAGTTACAAGAAGCTGCATCAGGCGCGTAAAGACAACATGTAAGCGAATCGTTCACATCGTCTACGTGTTTACTATTGAGCCCATCTTTTGATGGGCTTTTTGTTTTTAGCTTTCGATAATCGCAAACTGATTGTTAGCAATGTTCAAGGAGTGCTATCTCATTACGAACTGTAATCAATACCATGCTTATCACTGTGATTTACTGGTTAGACTTAACGCTGTTAGCTCCGCCGAAAATGCGACGGCGATGGCGAGGTTTTTCAACCATGAAGTGAATTTCATTGGTGTTAAAGCGCCAATGATTAAACAGGTTGTGCAAGAGTTTCAAGCTGAACAGCTTCAGTTAGATGCTAATGAGTATTTAGCGTTAACAGAGCACATCCTTGAGCATGCTAAATATACCGAAGAGGTTTTACTCGCATTTGGACTGATTAATAAGTTTGTAAAACGCCATTATAAAGATGATTTGTTACGGCGTTTTGAGTACTGGCTGGAGCATTACGTGTCTAACTGGTCTCATGTTGATGATCTGTGCATTAAAACTATCTATCAATTTATGCTCTCAAGACCGCATTTGATTGAATCCACTCAAGCCTGGTCGAGATCAACTAACCCCTGGTGCCGTCGTGCCGCTAATGTGGTGTGGGTTAAGTTTATTAAGCGCAAGATGGGTAAAAGCACTTTTATGCTATCAAAGACGCTTATATTTGAAAACTGCGATCGCTTACTTAAGGATGAAGATCCCTTTGTTCAAAAGAGTGTCGGCTGGTTGCTTAAAGTCGCTGCAGTAGAGCATCAAGAGGATGTTATTAGGTATCTTAAAACCAATATTAATAGTATGCAGCGTGCCACTTTACGTTACGCCATAGAGAAACTCGAACCTTGCATACGTGCGCAGTTGCTCTGCTTTACAGGTAAGGATAAAGAGTGAACAAATTATTGCGGTTTATTGCGATAACGCTAGCTGCATTAGCCATTACCATTTTAGTGTTGTTTGTGATGGCTAGCCTTATCAATATGCAGATCCCTGAAACCGCGGCGAGCACGATAGCTTGTTTTGGTTAGCAGGAACGACTATTTGTATCAAAAAAGCCATTTGAAAGTTCAAATGGCTTTTTAGTTTTAGCTATTGCACAGCACGGCTTAATGACTAAGCTTTCTTGGCTAGTGCTTCCGCTTGGCTAGACATGTACTCATTAAAGGTACCGTGGAAGTTAATTAGCTTCTGATCCCTGACATCAATGATGTGAGTTGCTAGTGACGAAACAAACTCCCTGTCGTGGCTAACAAATATCAAAGTACCTTCAAACAATTTAAGCGCATTGTTTAACGCTTCAATTGCTTCCATATCCATATGGTTGGTTGGCTCATCCATAACCAGTACGTTGATGTCCATCATCATTAATTTACCAAACAATAGACGGTTTTTCTCACCACCAGAGCAATTGCGTGCTTTCTTATTGGCGTCGTCTTCAGTAAATAACAGGCGACCTAACATACCGCGTACCATTAAGTCATTGTGACGCGGTGTACGCCATTGAGACATCCAATCAAATAACGTTAAGTCATTATCAAAATCTTTGTTACTGTCTTGTGGGCAATACCCGATAGCTGCATTTTCAGACCATTTAATCACGCCTTGCTTATTCGCCAGCTCATTGACTAAGCAGCGTAGTAGGGTCGTTTTACCAACGCCGTTCTCGCCAATGACTGCGAGCTTTGCACCAGCTTCTAAGATCAATTCACCACCTTCAAAAAGCAGTTCACCATCAAAGCCATGACCCAGCTCTTCTATCACTAGTGCTTGGCGATGCATCTTCTTGCTTTCATCGAAACGTAGAGATGGAGTCATGCGGCTCGAAGATTTAACTTCATCTAGAGAAATCTTATCTAGTTTCTTTGCTCTTGAACTTGCTTGCTTGGCTTTTGAAGCATTAGCACCAAAGCGGTTAACGAAGTCTTGAAGTTCAGCCATTTCAGCACTTTTCTTGGCATTACCCGCAAGAAGCTGCTCTTGAATAAGCCCAGCAGCTTCAAGAAAGTATTCGTAGTTGCCAGGGTAAACACGCAGTTCACCGTAATCAATATCTGCCATATGGGTACAGACAGTGTTTAAGAAGTGTCTGTCGTGCGAGATAATTATCATGGTGCACTTACGTTTGTTTAGCTCTTCAGCTAACCAACTAATGGTATGGATATCCAAGTTGTTGGTAGGTTCATCGAGTAACAAAATATCTGGGTTTGAAAACAATGCTTGTGCTAGTAACACACGCAGTTTTTTACCCGGAGCAACTTGGCTCATTAAACCGAAGTGGTATTCTTCGTCGATACCCGCTTCGATAAGAATTTCACCGGCGCGACTTTCAGCGCTGTATCCGTCCATTTCAGCAAACTCACTCTCTAGCTCGCCGACTTTCATGCCATCTTCTTCGCTCATTTCAGGAAGAGAGTAGATGCGCTCACGCTCTTCTTTAACTTCCCACAGCTTTGGGTCGCCTTGAATAACAGCATCAATAACGCTGTATTGCTCAAACGCAAATTGATCTTGGCTTAATGTACCGACTTTTTGACCTGGTGTGATTGATACGTTGCCAGAAGTAGGCGCAAGTTCACCACTTAAGATCTTCATGAAAGTTGACTTACCACAGCCATTTGCACCGATTAAACCATAACGGTTGCCGTTGCCAAATTTCGCGGAGATGTTTTCAAACAGCGGCTCTGGGCCAAACTGCATAGTGATGTTTGCGGTAGAGATCAATGGAATATCCTGAAATGTTAAGTATTCAAAGCTAAGCAGATAATCGCAAGCCTAACTAAAGACGAACGTTTGCCAAGGTAAAACAGCCGCGGATTATACAGACATAGGCGGTTATATGTCGAGCAAGCAACACGGAAATCCTCGAAATAAGACTGTTTTAAGTGCTTTTGTTTACTTTATTGGTAGGCAATCGAATTTGAAGCGGGTGATAGCGTCATTTTCTTGTTATTATTAAAAGAATATTTTGGCCGTTACTCAAATGGTCTCGTTAGTTATCTAACGCTCAGTACATTATCAGCGATTTGGACACCCCATGATTGAACGCCCCATGCTTGAACATCAAAAGAACAACCCTTTGCACGGTCTTAAATTGGAAACCATGCTTACAGAGCTCATCAAGTTCTATGACTTTAAAGTGCTATACGCAGCGCTTCGGTTAGAATGCTTTAACTTGAATCCAAACATGGATGCTTGTGTCAAGTTTCTAAAGAAGACTGAGTGGGCCAGAGAACGGGTTGAAGGCTTTTATCTTTACCGCTTTAAGCGTATGCCCAAAGGCAGTGAGCAGCAGATGGAGATGAAGCCGAGAGAGCGCGGATACGCCAATGGAATAGTACCTCGTCAGCCACAAAAGTTGACGGTAGAACTCGTTGCTGAAATGCGTGAGAAAGCGCAAGAAAATTATAAAGCGATGAAAAATAGCGGTCAGCGCCCGCGTTACGGCAAAGATAAGCCGAAAGCGCAAGATTCCTATGCACAAAATAAACGTTCTGCTGCTAAAAAGGCTGCGCCTTCACAAGATCCATCTAACCCTTGGGGTAAGTAACAAGCGGTTGTTTAAAGTTTTTGCTGTGGCATACAAGACGGATTTATCTGTTGTTTGCTGGGTGTATTGACTTGAGTCGCAGTTGGTTTATGACGTTAACCACAAACCAACTGCTATGAGTTAGAGCTTTTCTACTTTTTCAAAACGCGCATTCTTAAGCGAGTATTGAGAACCTGATAGTTGAGGGTATTGCTTTCGAAGCTTATCGAACTCTGGGTTAATCGCGGTATCGCCCCAAATCCCTAGCATCAATTTCAAAGACTCTTCTCGCTCAGGATACTGACCTAAGTCGTTACTATTTTTAATCCAAAGCTTGAGTATGTTGCGGTGCTTAGCTAGCTCTAGTGCATACTCTTTATTAGTAACCAGATTATTGATTTCATGGGGATCGTTAACAAGATCATATAACTCTTCTGGGTCACGAGTTGGCTCAAAATGTTTTGCTTGCACCGGGTTGAGTTTTCCTTGCTCGTAGAGCGCACGGCTAACTTGAGTCAATTGCCACTCATCACGATAGCTTGGCTGCATACCTGAGCGTTCAGGGTAAAAGTTTTTAATATATTTGAAACGTTCAGTCCTAACTGAGCGGATCCGGTCTATGGTAAAGTCACAACGATCTCGCGCTGAAATCACAAAGTCTTTAGCTTTATACTGTGGATCAAAAAGGTTTTCTCCCTCAAAGTAATCAGGTAGCTCAATTCCCGCAATGGCTAGTGAAGTGGCACTAATATCAAGACCACTGATCAGCTCATCCCTTTGGGCAGCTTTCACTATCTTTGGTTGTCCTTTCCAATAAGCAATAAAGGGGACTTTAATGCCACCTTCATACAAAAACTGTTTATGGCGTAAAAAACGAGTACCGTGATCGGCAAAGAACAATACTAAAGTATTTTCTAGTTCACCATCGGCTTCCAGTTTCTTAAAGATACTAGCGACTTCTCGGTCTGTAATTTCCATTGATTCTAAATAACGTGCCCATTCATTAATTACAACTGGATCATTTGGGTAGTAGGGCGGTAACTTAATTTTGCTTCGATCAATTGGGTATTTAATTTTATCTTTAAAAGTACGGCTAAAGATCTGCTTCCCTCCCTTTAGCTGAATTTGACCAAAAAATGGTTGGTCTTTATCGGGACGGTCACTCCAATCTGTTTTTAGCCCTGATTGTCCATATAGGGGGTGCTTTGCATAATCTCCTTCATAAAGATCTTCTCTGTTATAACTAAAGTTGTAATCATCTTTACCGCTATTAAACGTGTAGTAGCCAGCATCTTTAAACAATTCTGGCAGTGTTTTTATATCTTTAGGAAGATAAAAGGCTGATTCCGGCGTTCGTGCACTGTGGTGATTATGTACGCCGGTCGTTGTTTGCATCATGCCAGTCATCATTGCTGAACGACCCGCTGAACAGACTGGAGCTGGCATGATGGTGTTGGTAAATTTGGTACCCTGTGATGCAATTTCATCAAGTGTTGGTGTATGGACCAGTGGCTCACCATCACTACCCAAGTGAGGTGAAATATCCTCAACATAGATCCACAAAATATTGGGTTTCTTGAGATTAGAAGCCAGCACTGGTGCATTATCATCAGTTTGTTTTTTGGTGCTGGTGGTTTCTGGCGAAGATTGTTTTGAGCATGAACACATTGCGCCAATCATGAGTAAGGCGCTTAAGCCTCGAATGAACTGAGTCATTTTATTTACCTACTTTCCATTTATATAAAACAATAAATCCGTCTTTTGCTAAATGTCTATTTAGTCTTAGTTATATAGATATAACCAAAACTAAATAAATAACACCTCCTGTAAGGTTGGTAATACTTCCCAATAAATAGCTATTAGTGGGTTTTATTGCTCGAGAGCAACGATTTACATTCTGTAAAAGCAATTAATAAGAGTTAAAACTCTAATGTTCCTGCTTAAACACTATTTATTCCTGTTTTATGTTATTCCGTTGTTGGCATGTTAATTTTCAGTTAAGTTATTAATACGATCAACAAGACAATGAGAATAAAAAATGCTTGATTGGGTAAATAGAATTAAATTTAGGGAAAACAGTCCATTAGAAACGCAGGCTCATGAAAGTAACTTCGGTTTTCAACGTCATAAACCGGAGATAATGCCTACTAGCCATTGGCATGGACATATTGAAATTAACTACCTGTTCAACTGCAGTGCAGACTACTTAATCAATGGCAAACACATCAGTGTACCTGAAGGCAAAATGATCCTATTTTGGGCGTCGATACCCCATCAAATGGTTGCTTATGAGGGCGAAGGTGAGATGGTAAATATATACATACCATTGAATGCTTTTTTATCCTGGAAAATGTCGAATGACTTCATCAGTAATATTTTACACGGAGAAGTACTGGTAGCAGATAACCTTCATGCGAGCGATAAAGTTATAACTCAGCTTTGGCAGGACGACCTGCAGAAGAAAGAGATCTATCTAACAATGCAGGTAATTGATGAAATCCGTAATCGTATACGTCGGATGTCTATGGAGCCTTATAGCACTTTTGATCTCAACAGAAACTCAAATAAGCAAGATCGCAAGTCCTTAGTCAGTGGATTGCCGCATATTCAGACTATCTTAAAATATATCGCTGATAACTATGACCAAAAAATTACCATTGATGATGTTGCCAAGCTAACAGGGTTACACCCGAATTATGTAATGAAATTATTTCAAGGCGTAATGAAGATTTCGATTAAGCAATACATCAATCAATTACGATTACAGCATGCTCAGGCGTTGTTAGTCGATACCAATAATCCTGTGTTGAATATAGCGCTAGAAGCCGGTTTCGGTTCTATAAGCCGCTTCTATGACATCTTTCAACGGGAGTTCAATATGACGCCACTCCAGTTTAGAAATTCAATCGTCAATCCTCAAAAAGAGATTGAGCATGCTTTAAGTTAATTATCCCATCAGAAAAATTCAGCTCAACTGCGCAGTAATTGGTTGCTGTTGATAAGTAAAAAGTGAAATTCACTCAGAATGTTATTTTTCGAGAAGTTTTCGTCAAAATATCATGAGTTAAAATACCAATAATTTGCTGCAATAAGGCGAATAAGAACGATAAAAGTGCTGCAAAGCAGTTAGGAGTATCTCGTGTTCAAAAAGTTAATCTGCTCGTTAGTTGTCGCAGGCTGTTGCCATAACGTGGTTTTCGCCAAAGACAGTGATGTTCTCGGTGATTTAGCCAACACCTTAGATAACCGCTGGCAGTTAGGCCAAGATAAAATAAGTTGGCAAGTTAAAGATAGCCATGAAGATCATCTTGAATTTAGTGGCGAAAAGATGTCCGCCATAATTTATTATGGCAGTGATACTGCAGGTAAACTTAGCTTAAAACGTAAGCTTGTTTGGCCGATGTTACGGACAATACCGAACGATACTCATGCAAGTTTAATTCATGATTTTGCTTTAGATGTTTCTCCAAAATGGTCAATTAACGGTAATGCCTCGATAACCGAAAAGTTAGTTAATGTTGAATTTGACGGAGTACTCACACTCACTTCAACGTTAGGGCAAGATATCGTTCTAGTGAGAACTCTTTCTCCTAGCACTAAGTTACCGGTGTTAGTAGAGCGACTTACCTTTATCAACAAAGGCGCTAAGAGTGTTGAATTAGATGTCTCAAAACTTGATTACTCATTTAACACTAAAAAAAGTGATGGGGTTTATGGCATTTATCATATTCAAGCGCAGAGTGAAGAGTCTGGCACCTATACTCTTAAACCAGAACAGTCTGTCATCGTTAATGCTAGATATATAGCGACTAAGCAGGGACAGAATTATGATGTTATTGTTGATGAGGAGATTGAAAAACGTCAGCAATATGTCGCAGCATTGACTGCTGATCTGCAGCTTGTGACTCCAGATCCTATCGTTAACCAGATGTTTAACTTCTCAAAAATACGTGCGGCTGAAAGCATTTACCGAACTAAGGGGGGATTAATGCATGGCCCAGGTGGAGGACGTTATTACGCTGCAATTTGGGCAAACGATCAAGCCGAATATATCAATCCGTTCTTCCCTTATCTAGGCAATGCAAACGGCAATGAGTCTGCCATTAATAGCTATGAACACTTTGCTCGCTTTATGAATCCTGAATATACAGCAATCCCATCTTCGATTATTGCTGAAGGCATTGATATCTGGAATGGCGCTGGTGATCGAGGCGATTGTGCAATGATCGCTTATGGTGCAAGTCGTTTTGCGCTTGCTAATGGTGATGAAAAGGAAGCTAAATCACTATTACCTTTAATAGATTGGTGCATAGAGTTTAGTTACCGAAAAATGTCGAAAGAGGGGGTTATTGCCTCGGATAGCGATGAACTTGAAGGGCGGTTCCCGTCAGGTAAGTATAACTTGAGCACTAATATGCTGACTTATGGTGCACTCGTTTCATCAGTGCACTTAAATAATGAATTAGGACGTAATGATATTGCAAAAGACTATGCTCAGCGGGCAGTCGAGTTGCGTTCATCTGTCGAAAGTTACTTTGGTGCTAACGTACAAGGTTATGAGACCTATCGTTACTTTGAAGGAAACGAAAAGCTACGAGCTTGGATTGCACTGCCTTTCACGATGGGGATTTTCGACCGCAAGCAGGGGACATTAGATGCGCTTTTATCCGATAAGCTTTGGAGCGCTGATGGTATTTATAGTGAAGCAGGCAATAATACGTTTTGGGATCGCGCTACGCTATATGCATTTAGAGGAATTTTTGCTGCGGGTGAAACAGATACAGCAATGCGTTACTTTAAGTATTACTCTCGTAAACGATTATTAGGTGAGCATGTTCCTTATGCAGTAGAAGCTTGGCCCGAAGGCAATCAACGTCATCTTTCGGCAGAAAGTGCGCTTTATGCCAGAGTGGTAACTGAAGGGATCTTCGGTATTGAAGCGACAGGATTTAAACAGTTCTCTGTTGCCCCATTTCTACCAAGTAGCTGGAACGAAATGTGTTTAAACAATGTGCGTGCATTCAAGGACAACTTTGACGTTTGTGTTAGTCGCAAAGGAGATGCATTTGAGGTGGCTATCAAACCTGAAAACAAACCGGTAATGCGGGTCCCATGGCAAGGTAAAGCTGCCATCAGTGTTAACCTATAATTCAGCAGGTTTCTATCTTTTCAGCTGTTCTCAATGAGTGAGCCTTTCTGGCTCACTCTTCTTAATATTTTCCCTGTATCAATAAAGGTTTTGCATGAAAAAGACCATCGCTATTCTTTGCTGCGTTGTCGGTATCTTATGTTGTTCTTCTGTTTCGGCGCTGGAAGATGTGCATAAACTAGCCTCTCCAAATGGGCAAATAACCCTAGAAATATCTAGCGGTAAAACGTTTGTTTACTCCGTCAATGTCGCGGGTAAACCGGTATTAAAGAACGCTATCGCAGCTCTTGATTTTTCGAGTAACGACAGCAAAATCAATGGTATTAATGTTTATAAAGTTACACGAACAAAAGTGGACAGAACATTAACGCCGCATGTACAGCAGAAGTCCAAGCATATCAAAGAACATTACAACCAAATTACTTTGGCTTTTAATCAAAACTGGCTGCTGACATTTAGGCTGTTTGATCAAGGGTTAGGGTACCGATTCAGTACCACCAGTGGAGGGGATATTACGGTTATCTCAGAAACTGCAGAGTTTAACTTCGCCCAGAATCTAGATGTGCTTTTCCCCGAAGAGCAAAGCTTTATTTCTCATAATGAACGTCTTTACCTGCCAATGCAGTTAAATGCTATTAATCCAGCACAATTTGCCAGTTTGCCTTTACTGGTTGATGGCGGTGATTTTAAGCTAGTAATTAGTGAAACAGGTTTGAAAGATTACCCAGGTATGTGGCTAAAAGGTGATAGCGGCAACGTGCTAAAAGGGATATTTCCTAAATTCGTAGTTAAGGCGGAGCTTAAAGAGAAATCAGATCGCAATGAAAAAATTCTACAACGAGCAGCATTCAACGCGAAAAATGTAAAGCTAACCCAGGGAGTTGGGCGTCATTACCCATGGCGAATGCTTGCAATCGCTCAAAATGATGCAGAGCTATTAACTAACGAGCTTAGTTACTTACTTGCTGATGAAATGGCTATTGATCCTTCTTGGATTAAGCCTGGCCAAGTGGCGTGGGATTGGTGGAACGCCAACAATATACACGGCGTAGACTTTAAAGCGGGGATCAATACTGAAACCTACAAATACTATATCGATTTCGCAGCGAAATATGGCATTGAATATATTGTACTCGACGAAGGATGGCACCATCTAGATAGTGTGCTTAATGTCGTTGATGATATCGATGTAGAAGCGATAATCGATTATGGTAAGTCAAAAAACGTAGATGTTATCTTGTGGGTTATTTGGAAAACCCTTGATAATGAGTTAATGCTAGCACTAGATACTTTTGAGCAATGGGGGGCCGCTGGCATTAAAGTTGATTTTATGCAACGCGATGACCAAGCCATGGTCAACTATTACTGGAAAATAGCTAAAGAGGCAGCAAACAGACAGTTACTTGTCGACTTTCATGGCTCATATAAACCAGCAGGGCTCAGACGGACCTATCCTAATGTTA
Source organism: Shewanella sp. c952 (assembly GCF_019654975.1). GTDB lineage: Bacteria > Pseudomonadota > Gammaproteobacteria > Enterobacterales > Shewanellaceae > Shewanella. The sequence goes on along the minus strand of NZ_BPEW01000016.1, from coordinate 5,424 downwards.
TTACCCGAGAAGGTGTTAGAGGCTTAGAGCACAATAAGTGGGCTGATTACATCACAGCAGAGCATAACCTTACGCTACCTTTTATCAGACAAGTGGCAGGCCCAATGGATTATACCCCTGGTGCGATGGTGAATAGTCAACCTGATAACTTTCGTATTGTGTTTAACCGTCCAATGAGCAAAACCACTCGTGCCCACCAAATTGCCATGTATGTTGTCTATGAAAGTCCTCTACAGATGCTAGCTGACAGCCCATCAAATTATTTGAACGAACATGAGTCGACAGCATTTATAAGCAACATTCCCACGGTATGGGACGAAACTATAATCATCTCGGCCAAACTTAGCGACCATATCATTTCTGCCCGCCGTAGTGGAAATGAGTGGTTTATTGCTGCAATGGGTAATAGTGAAGCAAGAGAGTTTAGTATTGATTTACCCTTTCTTGAAGTAGGGAAATATCAACTAAAAAATATTACTGATGGACTAAATGCTGATAAATATGCGAGTGATTATCAAGTTGCATCAATGGTGGTTAGCAAGTCGACAAAGCTTAACTTGGTATTGGCACCGAGTGGTGGTTGGGTTGGCCATTTGGTCCCTATAAAGAAGTAATATATTCCAAATAAATGAGCGCTTTGATATCTGTTTTTTAACGACATTATAGACGCTGTAATAAAATTAAATTGCAGTAATAGCAATAAGGACCAACCATGAATACTGAGACAAAGTCCAAAAAGAAGAGGGTATTAACTTCGTTACTTTCTATTTCGTTTCTCGTAATCTCAGTTTTTTATGGGTTGATTGTTCGTCCTCTTATTCTGGGACAGCCGTCTTTGCCGCTAGAGATAGTGTTCCTGTTAGCTGCGAGCCTGCTGGTTTTTCAACTATTATGTATCGGCATTAACTGGAGTTCTATTCAACAAGCGATTGTAAATAAGCTTGGACAGGCTCTGCCAACCATTTTGTTATTGTTTGCGATTGGGTTGCTCATCGGTAGCTGGATCATGGCGGGAACAATCCCGATGCTAGTTTATTATGCGCTGCAAGCATTATCAGTAGAACATTTCTATCTACTTTGTTTTGTGATCCCAATACTCTTCTCTATCTGCACGGGAACCTCTTGGGGATCTATCGCAACGATAGGATTGGTGCTGATTGCAGTCGCGACGGTTTATCAGGCCGATGTAGCAATCGCTGCAGGGGCTATTATTGGTGGTGCTTATTTTGGCGATAAATTATCACCTTTGTCAGATACAACCAATATTGCAGCAATGTCGGCAGGGGTAGAGCTCTACGAGCACATACAGTCAATGTTGGTAACGACGCTACCTTCTGCAGTTATCGCTGCTATTGGCTTTGGACTGTGTGATTTAAGCTATCCTGTTAACAATGCAATTTCGACTCAGTTGATAGAAACACAGTTACTTTCAAATACATTAGTTCACATTGAACAGTTGTTTTCGTTTAACTTGTTGTTATTGGCACCAGTAATAATTATTTTATTCGGTTCCTTAATGAGAATGCCTCCTCTACCCACACTTATTCTGTCTTCGTTTTCAGCTTGCTTATTGGCTTTTCTCGTTCAAAACTTAAGTGTTACTGACATTGCTCAAACTCTTTATCAGGGGTTTAATGTGTCAATGCTAGCGACTGGAGAACCGCTTCCTCAAAATATTGGACAGTTATTTAATCGTGGAGGACTTTATGCGTTAAGTAGTGCCATCATGATCACTATTCTAGTTTTTGTGTACGTTGGTGCATTAGATTGTATCTCTGCTTTTCCTACGTTAATGGGCTCTCTATTAACAAGAATCAACTCAGCGAGGCTGCTGATTAGCAGCACACTCTTTGCTTCTGCATTTACCAATGCAATGACATCAAGTCAGTACGCCAATAGTTTTATCGTCGCCGAGTCATTTAAGAATAAATACGATGCTCTAGGTGTTGAACGAAAGGTGCTTTCTCGATCATTAGAGGACAGCGGAACGATGATCGAAAGTTTAGTGCCTTGGAGTACCACCACTATATTTATTTATGCCACGTTAGACGTCAGTATTACCGACTATTGGCATTGGCAATTACTGTCTTTAGTTAATATTCCATTAGCGTTCATGTTGGTGCTTTTTAATAAAGGGTTCAGTCAATCTACTTCAAATTCGAGTAAATACGAACAGTTAAAGGAAGAACACGCTTAGTATGAAAAAAAAATTGCACATTGACACGTTAATGGTTAGGGATAAACCAACTAAACCTGATCCTTATGGCGCGGTGGTTCCACCTATCTATCAGAACTCGTTATTCACTTTTGAAAGCTGGGAGGCGATTCAAGACGCCTTTACTGATAAGGTCAACAACTGTATCTATACCCGTGGTAATAACCCAACAGTCGCGCTAACAGAGAACAAGATAGCTCAGTTAGCTAAAGGAGAGAAGGCCAAGCTTTTTTCTTCGGGAATGGCCGCAGTTTCAGCTGGGATGCTGCATTTTTTAAATGCAGGCGATCATATCATTACCCTAAAAAATATATATGGGCCAGCAATAAGCCTCATTAATGATTTTATTTGCCCCAAAATGGGCGTAGAAGTGAGCTTTGTAAGCGGAGAATGCCTTAAGGAGTTAGAGTCACAGATTAAACCGAATACTCGGCTTGTTTATCTTGAAAGCCCAACTTCGGTAGTATTCTCACTGCAAGACCTAAGACAAATTGCCAAACTGGCGAAGCGGCATGGGATAGCGACAATGATAGACAACACGTGGGCTACTCCCATTTTTCAAAAACCATTAACCATGGGAATTGATTTAGAGGTGCACTCCTGTTCAAAGTACCTCGGTGGTCATAGTGATATAGTTGCGGGTGTTTTAATTGGTAGTGATGCATTGCTAGCTTCGATACATTGCCGAGAATATGAACTGTTGGGCGCAAAAATGGCACCTATGGAAGCATCGTTGTTGCTGCGCAGTTTGAGAACTTTAGATATGCGAATGGAACGCCATCAGCAGAGCGCAATGAAAGTTGCCAATTTCCTTGAACAACACCCTAAAATAGAAACTGTCAATTATCCTGGTTTGGCCAGTTTTACTCAATCGAAACTTGCTGAACAACAAATGACAGGCTTTAGCGGTTTAATGAGCTTTAAGTTAAAAACTGATAATTTAGAATTAGTTAAACAATTCTTTAATCATTTGACGCTATTTAGTATCGGCGTGAGTTGGGGAGGGCATGAGAGCCTGATTTATGCGCCGGCGATAAGCTGTATGCAAGAGCAAAGCGGTGAGCAGTTTGCAAAAATGGGTATTTCGCTAGGAGATATGCGAATTTCAATAGGTCTTGAGCAAGTTGACGATCTCATTGATGATCTAACCAGTGCATTAAATACCATTTAGCCTACGTTGTAGCGTAGTAAGCTGCTTACTGCGCACTACCATCCCGTTAGTCATTACAAATTCCCTCATTTTTATTTAATACAGAACCATGCTGGCTATTAACCACAAAATGCACATCTTACTGTGCATTGAACATTGTTAATCTTGGATAATTACTCCAAAGGTAGCGATTAAAATACATTATTCCCTGAAAGCGTAAACACATTTAGTACAGCTTTAGCCATCAAACTTTAGCGTCATGGAAGTTTTATTTTTTTTCATATGAAACATACTATTTGCGTATATTGTATAAAAACGTTCGAGGTGTTTAAACGATAACTTTAAGTCGGTTATTGGGAATGGAGAGTTGCAATCACACCGTTAAGATAAGCGCCCAATAAAAACAACTATAGGAATTATTATGCGTTTACTTCTTATCTATGATGCTCATAAGGTGGAAGCACAATCTAATATAAAATTAGTTAGATTGACAAAAAAGATTGACGTTGAGTCGAACCAATCGAATTTAGTAAACATTAAGCCGGAGTTTGTTCATGACTGTTAATTTGGATATATCCTCAATGTTTGCTGAATATTTTTCGTTTACGGCTGAAGTGGTAGTACATGCCCCCGGCAGAGTGAATCTCATCGGTGATCACACCGACTACAATGATGGCTTTGTATTACCGGCTGCTATTAATTTTGGAACAGATATCGCTGCCCGCAATCGAAACGATGATTTAGTAAGGGTAGTCGCAGTGGACTGCGATAATGAAATTGAGTGCTTTGAGCTAAGTAATATCCAGTTCAGTGACACGAGCATGTGGAGTAACTACGTTAGAGGTACGATTCTTTCGCTGCTTAACGTGTATCCAGATCTGCACGGTGTAGACTTAATGGTGAAAGGAAATGTACCACAAGGTGCAGGTTTGAGCTCATCAGCAAGTTTTGAAATCGCTATCGTTAAGGCGCTTGCAGAGCTAAATCAGCTGCCCATCAATGGGATTCAAGCAGCGCTCATTGCCCAAAGCGCTGAGCGTGATTTTGTAGGGTGTAATTGCGGTATTATGGATCAACTAGTTTCTGCTTGCGGAATTCAAGGTCACGCAATGCTACTTGATTGCGACAGCCTAGCCTACGAGCATGCACCTATTCCTGATGGACTCTCATTAGTTATTGTTAACACAAATGTGAAGCGTACACTGGTAGACAGTGAGTACAATTTAAGAAGAGAGCAGTGTGAGGCAGTCGCCTCCCACTTTAAAGTTAAAGCGTTGAGAGATGTTACCCTTGAACAATTACAAAGCGAGCATAGCGTATTACCTGCCGTTCTCTATCGCCGTGCTCGGCATGTGATCTCTGAAAACACCCGCACTATAAATGCACATTCTGCTTTGGCTAACAAAGACATGAAAACCATGAGCAGGTTAATGCAGGAGTCTCACCATTCACTCAGGGATGATTTTGAAGTTTCTACACCAGAGTTAAATTTTTTGGTAGAGATTATCAACAAGGTATTGGGGAATAAGGGCGGGGTTCGAATGACTGGCGGCGGATTCGGAGGTTGCGTAGTGGCATTAACGCCAACAGAATTGGTTTTATCTACCGTAAGAGCAGTAGAAGAACATTACCAGAAGGAATATGGTTTGGAGCCTAGTATTTATCAATGCAGTGCAAAAAATGGAGCATTTGCCTGAAAGTGACATTAAGCCTGACGAGCTTACTATCTGGTAGTAAGCTGTAAAGTAGCATAAAGGGTAGTAGGTCTTAGCTGAATTTTAAGTACAAAAAAACCAGCTTTCGCTGGCCTACTACTTAATTATAAATTGGTTACCGGAGCTTGATTACTATTAATAGAGCAGGGCAACGATCTTCGCCAAGCTTATAAAACAGTTTTATAAAAAAAATTGAGTCCGAGTAGCTTTATACTTCGTCCGTATTATATCTAAGTTAATAATTTTTTTATTCTATTATTAAAGAATTGGTTGCGGGAGCTGGATTTGAACCAACGACCTTCGGGTTATGAGCCCGACGAGCTACCATACTGCTCCATCCCTGT
>NZ_BPEW01000015.1 GCF_019654975.1 Shewanella sp. c952 | reverse complement strand
GCGTGAAGTCATCTTTCATACTTCGCCGAAGACGCTAGGTCGTTGGCTTGAGGAGGCGTATTCTACACTCTCCAGTGGCGGCGTCAAGCGCTTATTTTAAGAAGTTTTTCAAGCGATGATTTCTTAATCACTCTCGTGAAAAGAAGCATTACCCGAAGCCCTTAAAGCGTTTGTCACCTGAATCAAATCCCCGAAGGTTTTTAACTCTCTAACACCGCTGCAAGTCCCGTACTATCTAAGCTTTCGTTTAGTTAGTTGGCCTGCTGTGCCGTGTCAGTGGATGCGCATTATAGGCAAATCCTGACAGAGCACAAGGGGCTAAATGAGAAAAAGCGCAATAAAAGTGAAGTTTTATTACTGGTTGCTGATAAAACACCCTGACTAGCTACTTTTTAGGCTTTATAATGCCAAAAATCTCCACTTTAAGGACTTTGGGATGACTAACTCGCGAAATAATAAGTCACTACGCTCGTATAAAGGGATAGTGCCACAGCTTAAGAATAATGTTTATGTCGATGAGGCATGTGTTTTAGTGGGGGATATCACATTGGATGATGACTCAAGCGTCTGGCCACTAGTGGCTGCCCGTGGTGATGTTAACCATATCTATATTGGTAAGAGAACCAATATTCAAGACGGCAGTGTGTTACACGTCACCCGTAAGTCGGCTTCATTACCTGAAGGGCAACCATTAATCATTGGTGATGATGTGACTATAGGCCACAAGGCGATGTTGCATGGCTGCAAAGTGGGTAACCGCATATTAGTCGGTATGGGGGCGATTATTTTGGATGGCGCTATACTGGAAGACGATGTCATTCTTGGTGCTGGCTCATTAGTGCCGCCAAATAAGACTCTTAAGAGTGGCTTCTTATATGTAGGCAGTCCAGCCAAACAGGCTCGACCGCTTACTGAAGCTGAACTCGCTTTCTTGCCACAATCAGCAGATAACTATGTCAGGCTAAAAAATGAGTATTTAGCAGAAGGCAATTAAACGTTTATTAGGTGACGATTATTCGCCCTAACTCATCGAGCAGCTCTTGTTCGATGAGCTGTTCCACCTCTTCTTCTATATCAAATCGATAAGTTTCAAACACTGCCAGCGCTTTAATTGCTATGTCTTGATCTGTAGCGTTTAAGATTGTCCCTGATAATGCGGCTAACTTCGCGATACCAATTCGACACTCTATATTCATGCCCTGCTGTTGAGCAGGAAAAACGACCATTTGCGATGATTGCTCCCAATCTTGTAGATCAGGAAATAAAATACTTTGATTCATGTATATCCCAATGAATATCTCGATTAAAGCTCAGCTCTAAGCTGGCTTAAAACTGTTTCAACACTTGGCTTAACCCCGCGCCAAATTAAAAAGCTTTCTGCGGCCTGCCCGACTAGCATTCCTAAGCCGTCTATTGTTCGTTTAGCTCCTTGCTCTGCCGCCCAAAGATTAAATGCTGTTTGCTCTTTGCCATACATCATATCGTAGCAAACGGTATCAGCATGAATGACCTCTACACTAAGGTTTGGCACCTCACCACTTAAACTCGACGATGTTGAATTGATAATGACATCGTAGTTTTGACCTGTATGAGTAATCGGTTGAGCACAAACTTGACCGTATTGGGTAAATATATCGACCAAAGTCTCTGCTTTTGACTGTGTGCGATTCACAATCGTCAGCTCTGCAATATTTGCTTGTAATAGTGGTAAAACACTGCCTCTTGCAGCACCACCGGCACCAACTAACAGAACACGCTTACCTTTAAGGCTGCCAAAATGCCTTTGCAGATCTGCCACTAAACCTAAGCCATCGGTATTATCACCACGAATTCTGCCATCATCTAACACTGATAACGTGTTTACTGCTCCCGCTAATTGTGCCTGCTCGCTTAATTCATCGCACAGCGCAAAAGCCTGCTCCTTAAAAGGTACGGTGACATTCGCACCTAAGCCATTATTGGCCGCAAACTCACTAAAACTAGCTTCAAAGGCGTCAATTGGTGCCAGTATGGCTTCATAGCGCAAAGCTTGATTTGTTTCTGCAGCAAAGACAGCATGAATGCTTGGTGACTTACTATGGCCGATGGGGTTGCCAAATACTGCGTATCTATCCGTCATTTTCAATTCTCTACTACTCGCTACAGGAAATAAGCAATCAGTTTACCGCGGTTCTAGCCACGAGCAATCTATTCCAGCGCAGTTATTTTCAGCTACTTGTTGCTACAATGGCGGCATTATGAATTTGGTGCAGATATATGATGGATTGGTTAAAACGCCTTATAGGCAAAAAAGAGCTTAAGGATGAACGCGATCATCAACAATCTAATGCTTACGATCGAATTGGCGGCGAGCAAACCATTCGTGCGATTGCCAAACAGTTCTATGTGCAGATGCAAACCATACCTGAAACCAAACCCCTACTCGATATTCACCGTGCTCCAATAAGCGAGTCGGAGCAAAAACTGTTTGAGTTTCTTAGCGGCTGGTTAGGCGGGCCACAGCTATATCAACAAAAACACGGTCACCCCGCCCTTCGAGCAAGACATATGCCTTTTAAAGTTAATGAAGCGATGCGGGATCAATGGTTAACCTGCATGAAAGCGGCCATTCAATTAGAAGTAAAAGATCCACAGCATCAGCAAGCTATTTATAGTGCGGTAGCCACTCTGGCAGATCATATGCGTAATCAATAACCGTTATTGATTACGCTTTATGATTTATAAGCTCAACCACTCTTGCGGCTTAAGATAATCACTGTAGAGAGCCGCTTCAGGACTACCCGCCTCTGGAGTATAAGCATACTCCCAACGAACGAGTGGTGGCATAGACATTAAAATAGACTCTGTGCGGCCACCAGTTTGCAGCCCAAACAAGGTGCCACGATCATAAACTAAGTTAAACTCGACATAGCGACCACGACGATAAAGTTGGAACTGACGTTCATGCTCACCGTACTCGGTATCTTTACGACGCTCAACAATGGGCGCATAAGCGGTTAAGAAACCATTACCAACCGCTTGCATAAAGTCGAAGCTCTTATCGAATCCCTGTTTATTTAAATCGTCGAAGAACAATCCGCCAACACCACGGGTTTCATTACGATGTGGTAACCAGAAGTATTCGTCACACCATTTTTTGTATTTAGGATAGGCTTCATCACCAAATGGTTCACATAATGTTTTAGCACTTTGATGCCAACTAACAACATCTTCGAGATAAGGGTAATAAGGTGTTAAATCAAAGCCGCCACCAAACCACCATACAGGATCTGCGCCCTCTTTCTGTGCAATAAAGAAACGCACATTGGCATGAGTGGTCGGTATATGGGGATTCTTAGGATGGATGACCAGTGAAACGCCCATCGCTTCAAAGCTACGTCCTGCGAGTTCAGGACGATGCGCTGTTGCTGATGCTGGCATAGAAGCACCAGTAACGTGGGAAAAGTTAACGCCGGCTTGCTCGAATACGGCACCATTGGTCAATACTCGACTTTGTCCGCCACCGCCCTCTTCTCGCTTCCAAGAATCCTCGACAAACTCGGCTTCGCCATCTAGCGCTTGTAGTCCATTACAAATTCGAGTTTGAAGATCGAGTAAGAAAGCTTTTACGACTGCTGAATCTGGTGTGCTCATACTTTTCCTTGATTAACCTTGTCTGAGAATGTTGCCACTCTTGGCATCGATAATAGTTGAAGGGGCGTGCTGATGACCTAGCTCCCCTAGCACTAATCCAGAGATAATCCCTTCAAACTGCTGCTTTACAGCCGATGGAGATGGCGCTGGTTGCTGGCCTGATAAATTGGCACTGGTAGAAACAATAGGTTTATTAATTGCGGCGCATAAAGCTCTCACGCCTTCATGGGCTGTCACTCTCACCGCAATGGAATCAAAAGTCCCGCTTAATAGTTTAGATAAACCGGGCTTGATTGGCATGATAAAGGTAAACGGCCCAGGCCATTTGCTGTGAGCAAATGCAAGCTGCTCTGCAGTTAACTGCGACTCATCTATATAAGGAAGTAACTGTTGGTATTCTCCAGCCACTAGTATCAGCCCCTTTTGCCAAGGACGCTGCTTTACCTGCAGCAAATGGTTAATCGCAGCATCATTATCAGGATCGCAGCCCAAGCCGTAAACAGCCTCGGTAGGGTAAGCTATCACGCCTCCGCCCATAACAACTTCAGCCACTTCAGCTGGCAATACTTCTAACATTGGTCTCTCTTAACCTCAACTCAGTGCACACTGCAACATCGCTATGATTACTTAAAAGCGACATTAGTGGAAGATAATATGGTCATTTAGACTGGTTAGTTAGATTGGTCGCTTATACTTACACGATTTTTCAGGACACTCTAAGCGCATGCCAGCGGCTCCTTTACGCTCGACGAGTATCCCAAAGCCACAATCAGGGCATGTCTCGGCAACGGGTGGGTAGTTCACCAAAAACTTACACTTAGGGTAAGCACTGCAAGCATAAAAAGACTTACCAAAACGGCTAGTTCGATGCTCAACATGGCCCTTTTTACATTTGGGGCAGCTTATCTCATCTTCCGCATCTGCCTGATCATGTTTTTCGATATGGCTACACTCTGGATAGTTAGTACAACCGATAAAAATACCGAAACGCCCCGACTTTACCGCAAGTTCACTGGCGCATTCAGGACAAGATGAACCTTCAATCACTTGAGTTTCTATCGACTCATGCTGCACCAACGGTCGAGTATAATCACAGCTTGGATAGTTATTGCAGCCAATAAATCCACCATGTTTACTGTGCCTCACAGACAATTCGCAGCCACACTTAGGGCAGAGTTCATACTCTTTCTCTAGTGCATGCTCGTGTGTTGTAAACAGTTGCTGATCGATTTTGGCCATGATTGTCTCAGTTCATCAGTATGCCGCTATTCTACCAAGTATTAGCCTGACTGTTGTATACATCTAATAGGTTTTGATAAAAAACGGTGATATATTGTATCCAAAAAAAATATAAGGCGTGATTAATGAATTCAAAAACGAAAATTGCATTAACTATTATAGTTGCACTTTCTGGCTCAATATCTGGTTGTTCTAGCAAAAGTAACACGGTACCAACTCCTGAAATAATCCAGCAGATAAGCTCAAGCTCTGAAAGTGCGCTATTTGACGAAACTAACCCGCTTATGACGATATCTCATTTCCAGCAAGCAAGCGTCGCGTTAGCCAGCACAACAGATACCAACACGCTTGATGAACTACTCTACTATTTTCGCGCATTCAGTTATTACGGCCCCATTGACGACCTGGAATTATCAGACTATGCCAGCTTGTCTGTTGCACTCGAAAGCCTTGCTGACTCTGGAGTGTTAAATGGAACAGCGCGCTTACAAGAACAATATGCAGTAACCGTTTATCGCTACTTTGCTAACAACGAGCGCGCAGCGCAACTTGCACCGCTACTATCACAACTCAATAGCCAACTAGCACTACTTGCTGCGTCCACCAGCCAACAAACAAACGACTACGCACTGCTAGAGACACTAAAAGCTTATGGTTTTCTGTTTAATGTGAGCCGTAAAAAAGTTGAAGGTGAGCTCAATACCGTACTGTTGTCTGCAAACCTTAATCAGCCATTATTAGCTTTTGCAGCCAACAAAAGCAGTATTCGTGCTGAGCAAGACTGGCCGAGAACGAATGCCTACTGGGCATTAGCATTATATAGACTCGCATTACCAGGTTCAGAAGATGGCGAAGCGACTCCACTCGAGCTTGCTGTCGATAAAGCTGTGGCTGACATTGCTAGACAAGATGTGGCGGAGCGCGGGGATATTGCCAAAGATGCCTACAGTCGAGGCTATCACGTCAATACTTTTTCAGCTCAAGAACGCTGCCAAGAAAATAGCGACATTTGCCGCATACCGGAGCTAACCGAAGGCTTACCCATTGAACACCACTGCTCAGAGTCGCTATTTATATTGGCGCAAGATCTCAACGAGCAAGAGTTAGTAGAAAGCTGCACTAAGCTCACCTCGCAAGAATCTCACTTTCATAATGTACTTGAGACACAGCAGCAGGCAACAGCCAACGACAACAATGAAGCACTAAGAGTCGTGGCTTTCAAAAACTGGAGCCAGTACAACTACTATGGCCAGCTAGTATTTGATATTCAAACCGACAACGGCGGCATGTATATCGAAGGTACCCCCTCAAAACCGGGTAACCAAGCAACGTTCTTTGCTTATCGCCAATGGTGGATAGAGCCGGAGTTCGCGATTTGGAACCTGAATCATGAATACGTGCACTACCTCGACGGCCATTTTGTAAAGTATGGCGGTTTCGGACACTTCCCTAGCAAAATGGTGTGGTGGTCAGAAGGTTTAGCAGAATACATTGCTCAAGGTGATACCAACCCTACCGCACTTAAGATCATCAAACGCGACATTGACAAGGCGCCAACGTTAGAAGAAATATTCGCGACTGAATATAAAGATGGCGTTGATATGACTTACAAGTGGAGCTATATGGCAGTGCGTTTCCTTGCTGAGCACTACCATAGCGATTACGTGAAATTGAGTCAGTTCTTAAAAACAGATTACTTCGAAGGGTATGAGTTGCTATTAGCCGACTTAACACAACATCAGCAACAGTTTTCTGAGTGGTTAACCTCTCAAGTGGTGCTATTTGATGACAGCGAGGAGCAATCTAAGCCACGTCTGCATAAGCAGAATCGTTATGCTTATCGTGACTACTTGCAACCGCAGCACCTCACTCAAGATAGCACTCATCTGCATTTTTAAATATGCATGAGTTACAGCACTAAAAAAGGAGGCGAAAGCCTCCTTTTTTATGAAACAAGTAGAACAAGATTATGAATGCAACCGACCATCCGGCTGCTCAAAGATCAGATCTTCCATCTGCTCATAAGCCGACTCATGGCCAGGAGCATTAAATAGCACCATCAAGATAACCCATTTCAGGTCATCCAAATTCAGCGTCGTTTCATCAAGCTCCATCACTCGATCAATAACCATTTCACGGGTTTCAACGCTAAGCACTTTAATCTGTTCAAGAAACAGCAGAAAGCCGCGACTTTCTACATCTATTTTATTAATCTCATCTTTAGTATAAATACGGAAAGACTGCTGATCATGATTGCAAAGGTACGGTGTTCCCGCCTCTTGCAACTCAGCTAAACCTTCTAACCAAGTTAGTGCTTTAATGATCTCTGCCTGGTGAAACCCAGCACGCGTTAGTTCTTTTGTGAGTTCGTCTTCATCGACAAGAAACTCAACTTCACTATGCACATAGTTTTCGAATAGATACATGAGGATATCAAACATGGCTAGCTCCTCTTAAGTCTTACATAACCACCGGGTACAGCAGTAACCCAACCTTGTAACTCAAGTTCAAGTAACTGCTCCAATACTAGCTCTATGGTTTTTCCACTATGCTCAACCACGTTATCGATCGTTGTGGTTTCATAACCTACACTAGCTAACAGCGAAGCAAATGGCAAATCAGAGACTATCTTCCCCCCTATATGGTGACTGGCTTTGACTTCTTCAAGGTGAAGGCCAGATAAAACCGCAACTTCTTCAAAAATGTCAGCGGCAGACTCCACTAACTTAGCGCCATCGCGCAATAGTTGATGGCAACCTTGACTTTGGCCACCGAGTACACTACCCGGTAATGCAAACACTTCGCGCCCCTGTTCATTAGCCAATCTCGCACTTATTAATGAACCACTTTTTAAGCCTGCTTCAACAACAAGGGTACCTAGAGTTAGACCGCTAATTATGCGGTTTCGTTTCGGAAAATTGCCAGAAAATGGCTTTACTTGTGGCCAAAACTCACTCAAAACACAGCCATCATTCTGAATATTAAGATAAATACTACGATGTCTTTTGGGGTAAATAACGTCTACCCCGGTACCTAAGACAGCAACGCTAACCCCTTTAATATCAATAGCGGCTTGATGAGCGGCACCGTCAATACCCAGCGCCATGCCACTGGTGATCGATAAGTGTTGCTCAACAAGTTGCGATGACAAGACCTGCGCCATTTTTAAGCCTCCGGGACTGGCATTTCGGCTGCCAACAATAGCGATACTCGGCCGAAGCAGAGCACTAATGTTACCTTTAACAAACAACACACTAGGAGGGTCACTAATTTGTTTAAGTAATGGTGGGTAAAGCGGGTCATCGCAACACAATAGGTGATGATGTTCACTCAGCTGTTGCCACTCGAGTGCCGAGTCAACTAAAGCGTAATTTGGGGTAAGGTTGGAGCGAAGCAAAGATTCAGGCAAAGGCAATGCATCTGGCTCATGCGTTAACCTTTGTCTTAACTCTTCCACATCCATGTAATTTATCAATTGTTTAATCCGAGCGGGTCCTAGCCCGGATACAGCAGAAACAACTAGCCAGTCGACCAGCTTTTCATTAATAGTCTATCCTCAAGTTATCTGTGCAGTACTATCACTGCACAGATTTAACTCTAGACTACTCGCTCACTATCAGCGAATCAGGAATGGTCAGTTTATCAGCGACCCTTACAGGGCGCTCATTAACCAAGATAATTCCCATACTGACTTTTTCAAAAACTTTAAAAACCATTAACTTGCCACGATACAGATCTGGCATTTGTACCGCATTGTCAGCTGAAACATTAGCGAGCATTTTTTCGTAGCGATTACGATCATTAGGCTGCACTGGCACGCCGTCTCCATCTATCACCACCACATCGCCCTCTTTAAATATTGAGAACACCTGCCCGGCTTCAACGCCATCAGTATCGCCACGGTCAATGTAAACAACATCAAGTTTACCCATAGCCCTAATATCAACTCCAGAAGCCAATACTGTAGTTGGAGCGGTCAGTTGTGCTGCTCTAGGCATAAAGTAGGCTGACATTAATGAGTCATCTTCAATTGGCAGCAAGCGATAACCGGCTTTAGTTTCCCGCAAACTACTTAACAGCTCGACTTTAGATACAGGGCCAGACTCAACAACTCGGCCACTTGCAGTCAATATAGCCTCACGTCCAAGTGCTTCGCCATCAGCATTGGCAAACTCTCGGCCGCTGGCATAAATACCAAATTTATCGCCAACAGTAAGTTCGCCCTGGACATAAACAATATCTGATACCACGTGGTGTCGGGACTCGCTTTCACCGCCCATAACCATCGGTTGCTGCTCAAACCAATTTGCCTCAACAACTCGATTGTGCAGCAAATAAGGTTGGATCAGTGACAGGTCTATTGCAGGGATTGCACCATTTTTGGGTGAAACACGCCCAGCAGGACTCTTGCTTAAATGAGGCTTGACCACTAGGCGCGGCACTCCATCAATAAACACTAGCGTCAATCTATCACCAGGATAGATAAGGTGTGGATTCGCCACTTGCGGGTTTGCACCCCACAATTTAGGCCAACGCCAAGGATCTTTTAGAAAAAAAGCTGATATATCCCAAAGAGTATCGCCTTTTTTGACAACATAGGACTCAGGGTGTCCAGACTTCAATGTCAATGTATCAGCGAAAACGAAGGTGCAACCAAGCATAAGTGAAGCAAGTAATAGTAACCGTTTCATCAGGGTATCCATGCTATTTGCTCTTTATTAGATTATAAGTAGAGCTTTTGCTGTTATTGAATGCCGCTAAGGACTAAAATTGAGCCATTAGCCTGAGCCAGTATAACTAACTGGTTTAGATTTGACAGACTTGTTAAGAGTTTAGGTATGAGTTTATTAAAAGTTTTATGTTTTCCAGATGAAAGATTACGTACAGTGGCAAAGCCAATCACAGAGTTTAACGCTACTCTACAGACACAAATCGACGATATGTTCGAAACCATGTATGAAGAGAAGGGGATTGGTCTAGCGGCTACCCAAGTAGATTTTCATCATCAACTTATCGTAATGGATCTTCAAGATGAGATCGATCGCCCAAAAGTGTTCATTAATTTAGAGATAATTGCCAAAAGCGGTGATTTCTGTAATGAAGAGGGCTGTTTATCGGTACCTGGTATCTATGCAAAAGTAGATCGTGCCGAGTTTGTCACCATTAAAGCGCTTGATCGAGACGGTAATGAGTTTACCTTAGAAGCCGAAGGACTATTTGCCATTTGCTTGCAACATGAACTCGACCATTTAGCGGGTAAATTGTTTGTGGATTATCTATCGCCACTAAAACGCCAACGTATTAAGCAAAAGCTAGAAAAAGCCGCTCGTTTAGAAGCAAAACAAGGATAAATTTTTGAAACCACTTAATGTCATTTTTGCCGGTACGCCTGACTTTGCCGCTCGCCACCTTCAAGCGCTTATCGAATCACAGCACAATGTGATTGCAGTTTATACCCAACCAGACCGACCTGCAGGTCGTGGCAAAAAGCTACAATCTAGCCCGGTAAAGGCATTGGCACTCGAAAATGATATTCCAGTGTTACAACCTAAGTCATTACGCGATGAAACCGCCCAGCAAGAATTAGCCGCGCTTAATGCCGATATTATGGTTGTAGTGGCTTACGGTTTAATCTTACCGAAAGTAGTGCTTGATACCCCACGCTTAGGTTGTATCAACGTGCATGGTTCTATTTTACCTCGTTGGCGAGGTGCTGCACCCATTCAACGCGCCTTATGGGCTGGCGATACCGAGACTGGCGTTACCATCATGCAGATGGATATTGGTCTAGATACCGGTGACATGCTATTAAAGACTCAGTTAAAAATTGAAGATACTGATACCTCTGCCACTCTTTATGAAAAGCTTGCCGAGCAAGGTCCAAGCGCACTCGTTGAAGCGTTAGCGGGTATCGCGGCTGATACTTTACCAGCAGAAAAGCAAGATGAGAGCCTTGCCAACTACGCAGAGAAGTTATCAAAAGAGGAAGCGCAAATTGATTGGTCTAAATCAGCCCAAGCCCTTTGGCGTGAAATCAGAGCTTTTAATCCATGGCCAGTAAGCCACTATCAACATGCTGGTAATACCATAAAAGTTTGGCAAAGCCATGTTAGTGATAGTACTTCAACTGCAGCAGCAGGAACGGTGATCTCTGCCGATAAAAATGGTATCGATGTTGCGACTGGAGATGGTGTGTTAACAATCACCAGCATGCAATTACCGGGCAAGAAACCTCTTAGTGTCGCTGATATTCTCAACTCTCGTGCAGATTGGTTCACACCAGGCACTCAACTCAACAATGCAATGGATGACCAAGGCTAATGGCAATGAACTTAAGAGCACTAGCTGCGAAAGTGGTATTTCAGGTCCTTGAAAAAGGCATATCATTATCTGTCGCCCTACCCGATCAGCAAAGACATCTCGAGAGTGGTAAAGATAAAGCACTGTTGGCAGAGCTTTGTTATGGTGTTATGCGTCATCTGCCTCAACTTGATAAGCAAGTCAGCGACTGCATGAGCAAACCACTTAAGGGTAAGCAGCGCATCGTACACCAGTTGCTTTTGATTGGTTGTTATCAGATCTACTTCACGCGGATCCCAAGCCATGCAGCAATTTCAGAAACTGCAGAGGCTTGTCGCCAATTAAAATTTGAAGGCTTAGTCAAGGTCGTAAATGGTGTCTTGCGCACCGTTCAACGCCAAGAAAAACCCTTATCAACCGACAACGATACACTTGCCTACAACACGCCAGCATGGATCATTAAACGCCTAAAAGAGGCGTATCCAGACAACTGGCAGCAGATTATTGAACAGAGCCATCAGCGACCTCCAATGTGGTTGCGTAATAACCAGCAGTCACAAACTCGCGATGCCTACCTAAGCGCATTAACAGATATAGAGGTAGAAGCTACAGCAGGTAGTAGCAATGATGCTATTTTACTCTCTAGCCCTCGAGATGTTATGCAGCTACCGGGTTTTGAAACGGGTTCCGCTTCAGTACAAGATGGCGCAGCTCAATGGGCAGCCACACTGCTAGCACCACAAGGTGAGGAGCTGGTACTTGATGCTTGTGCGGCACCAGGTGGTAAAACTTGTCATCTGTTAGAACTGGCACCAGACATTAAGCTGGTTGCGGTGGATTTTGATGCTAAACGACTTGAACGAGTGCAACAAAACCTAGACAGATTATCACTACAAGCAGAGCTCATCCATGGTGATGCAGCTAACATTGATTCTTGGTGGCAAGGTGATAAGTTTGATCGTATCTTGCTCGATGCACCTTGTTCTGCAACAGGTGTTATTCGCCGTCACCCAGATATCAAGTGGCTCAGAAAAAATAACGATATTGAAGAGTTAGCAACATTACAGTCAAAAATATTTGATCATTGCTGGAAGTGGCTAAAGCCAGGTGGCACACTCTTATATGCAACGTGTTCCATCTTGCCACAAGAAAATAAAGATCAGGTTAGCGCCTTTTTAGCAAGAACCGCAGATGCAACCTTAGTGCCTATCGAAGAGCAAACCAACCCGCAGGATATAGGTTGGCAAATTGTTCCAGGGCAAGAAAATATGGACGGCTTTTATTACGCTCGCCTAGTGAAGGATTAGTACGGCAATGAAAATAATCATTTTGGGTGCAGGACAAGTTGGTGGCACATTAGCCGAAAACTTAGTGGGTGAAAATAACGATATTACTATCGTCGATAACGACAAAACTCGTTTACGTACCTTACAAGATAAGTACGATTTACGGGTTATTTGTGGCCACGGTGCTCACCCAGATGTATTAAAGGAAGCTGGCGCTGAAGACGCTGACATGCTGATTGCGGTTACCAACAGTGATGAATGTAATATGGCTGCCTGCCAAATAGCCTATTCGCTATTTGGTACACCAACCAAGATTGCCCGGATCCGCTCAGAGCAGTACTTAAACCTGCGCGATAAGCTGTTTATTGATAGCGAAACTAAACACTCAGAGAATCGTCCTCGTGGTGGATTCATCATTGATGAACTCATCGCACCGGAGCAGCTAGTGACCGCGTATATAGGTCGCCTAGTTGAATACCCAGGCGCACTGCAAGTACTAGAGTTCGCCGAAGGTAAACTGAGTCTCGTTGCTGTACGTGCTTATTACGGCGGGCCACTGGTGGGTAATGCCTTAGCGGCGCTACGAGAACATATGCCTAATATTGATACCCGAGTAGCGGCTATCTTTAGACAAGGCCGACCGATTATGCCTCGCGGTACCACCATTATTGAAGCCGATGATGAAGTGTTCTTTGTTGCCGACAGTCGCCACGTTCGCGCAGTGATGAGTGAGATGCAGAAACTGGATAACTCCTACCGCAATATTATGATTGCCGGCGGCGGTAATATTGGCCTTGGTCTAGCCAAACAACTGCAGCGTAATCATTCAGTTAAGCTGATTGAGCATAAGCAAGAGCGCGCCGAAGAGTTGTCAGAAAAGCTAGAAAACACAACCGTCTTTTGTGGTGATGCTTCAGATCAAGAACTATTACTAGAAGAGCACATCGATCAAACAGATGTCTTTATTGCTGTCACCAACGATGATGAAGCCAATATCATGGCTGCATTGCTCGCAAAACGTATGGGCGCCAAAAAAGTCATGGTGCTTATTCAGCGAGAGGCTTATGTTGATATCGTACAAGAAGCGAATATTGATATTGCTATCTCACCACAACAAGCCACTATTTCGGCGCTTTTGACTCATATTCGTCAAGGCGATATCTGTAATGTTTACTCATTAAGACGTGGCGCAGCAGAAGCTATTGAAGCGATTGCTCACGGCGATAAAAATACCTCAAAAGTTGTCGGTAAGCAGATTGGTGATATCAAACTGCCTCCAGGTACCACAATTGGTGCTATTGTCAGAGATGACGAAGTATTAATGGCACACGATAAAACGGTCATTGAACAAGGTGACCATGTCATCCTATTCTTAGTTAACAAGAAGTTTATCGGTGAAGTCGAAAAATTATTCCAACCGAGCGCCTTCTTTTTTTAAATGTGTTCTGGAGCCTAACTTAACACCATGCTGAACTTTCGGCCTCTGCTGTTTATACTAGGGATTTTTCTATCAACGCTCACCGCGTTTATGTTGATCCCTGGTGCTTTCGCGCTTTATTACGGCGAAGAAACGGTGGGTGCATTTATGATCTCCTCTTTGGTTGCGGGCACCGCGGCCAGTTTTTGCATGCATCAAGGACAATCTCAGACGCTTCATCTCAACATCCGCGATATGTTTCTGCTAACCAGCCTCACCTGGTTCATTGTTAGTTTATTTGCCGCGCTACCTTTTACGCTTTATCACGGTATTAACTATACCGATGCCTTCTTTGAAACCATGTCAGGGATCACCACCACTGGCTCAACGGTACTCTCAGGCCTGGACACCATGGATCACAGCATTCTGATCTGGCGTTCACTGCTTCAGTGGCTCGGTGGCATAGGCTTTATTGTAATGGCAGTAGCGGTACTGCCATTTTTAAACGTCGGTGGTATGCGGCTATTTAGGACCGAGTCTTCAGACTGGGGCGATAAAGCCACCCCTCGAACCCAGCATATGGCAAAAAGTCTATTCATCGTTTATATCCTGCTGACTTTTCTTTGCTTTTTGGCTTATCACAGCAGCGGAATGAATTGGTTTCAAGCGATTAACCATGCTATGACCACCCTTTCAACTGGTGGCTATTCAACTTCAGACAGTTCGATGGCAGCCTTTTCAAAAGAGGCGCATTGGGTCGGTACCACTTTTATGCTCGCAGGTGGCCTACCACTGTTAATGTTTGTCTATATGGTGCAACAAAAATCATTGAAGGTGTGGAATGATGCCCAGGTCAAAGGCTTCTTAAAGTTTGTCGTTCTGGTTTCAACATTACTGGCACTGTGGTTATGGAGCAGCAGAGAAATAGAACCTATCGATGCCCTGCGCCTTGCTAGCTTTAATGTTGTGTCTGTTATTACCACCACAGGTTACGGCCTCACAGATTATTCCGCTTGGGGCGCTGTTGCCAATATCATATTCCTGTTTTTAATGTTCGTCGGTAGCTGCTCAGGCTCAACTTCTGGTGGGATTAAAATTTTCCGTTTTCAAATTGCTGGCGTAATAATGAGAGAACAACTTAAACAGCAATTTCATCCTAATGGTGTGTTTAAAGAGCGCTATAACAACCGCATCATCAAGGATGATATCGTCCGCTCACTGGTCACCTTTATACTGTTATTTATGCTGGTCATTGTTGGCTTATCTATCATCCTGGTACTTACAGGTTTAGATCCTATCACTAGCTTTACAGGTGCGATTACTGCTGTGACCAATGTTGGACCAGGACTGGGAGATACCATTGGCCCTGCAGGTAATTTCGCTCCTTTACCCGATGTTGCTAAATGGGCGTTATCGGTTGGCATGCTGTTAGGCAGGTTAGAGATTTTAACCGTTGCAGTGCTATTCCACCCAAGTTTTTGGAAGTACTAATACTGAAACAGTTACTAGGGTCTGTTGATCTTTCGAGCTTAGTTTTTGTTCAATTCTTTACCGTAAGGAATAATGCTTCTAGTGCAAGACTTGAGCGATGACGCTTAGCCGGCTAAGCGAAAAGCTCGTAACGCATTCTAGTCATAAAAGAATAGAAGCAATGAAACGAACCCAAAGGACAGCATTTCTTGGCCGTTTTTTCTGCGTTAAAGGCTCTTTGTGGAGAATCACTACACTACATAGCCTCTGTCTTGCCAAAATGGCTAATAAATTGCTGTGCCCTAAATAGACGGTTATTAAACACAGCCCTGTAAAATATACATCCGTTTCACGTCTCGATATTCGCCGTTAATAAATATCTCTTTTACTAAGTGCCCTTCCTCAATAAAGCCGCACTTCTGATAGAGGTGAATCGCCCGCTCATTCTCTATCGCCACATGCAGATACACCTTATGCAGATTCAAAATCGTAAACGCATAGTTAAGCGCTTTATTGATTAATGTTCGAGCGTAGCCTTTACCTTGGTACTCTGGAGCGATAATAATTTGGAACTCCGCACTACGGTGAATGCTGTTTATCTCAACTAGCTCAACCAAACCAACAGTTTGCTTATCAGCATCTTCTGCGATAAAACGACGCTCAGTTTTATCGTGAATATGTTTACTGTAAAGCGCTTCTAGTTCATCAAACGATTCATAAGGCTCTTCGAACCAGTAGCCCATAATGGTACGGTTGTTATTTAGCTGATGGATAAACCTTAGATCGGTGCGCTCTAACGCTCGCAACTTTATTTCACTACTCATAAATGACCTCTAAACAATCAATTTAATACCCAGCAAATAGGCCTAAATGGCATGCTGGCGGCGGATTATAGAGTGGATAGTTTTGAAGTCACTAATTAAATTTTGATCATCTAAATGTGGATTAATAGACATAAAAAAACCATAGCCTTTAGCTATGGTTTTATCTGTCTACTTCGCGCTATTTTGACAAAGTAACCAAGTGGTCAGCGTAAACATCGACATCTTGCCAATCGGTGTAATCGATAATCGAAGTCGGATCCGTTGGGCCATTAGTCATCTTCATAATGAACTGAATCATCCAGCGGTCGTACCAACGCCATGATGGGTAATCAACTTTACCGGCTATCACTTTAACGTCTTGTGGCTTCCAAGGTGATAGCTCAATAAACTTCTGTAGATACTTATTATTTTCAGGTACACGTTTTTCTGGGTTACGCGCCACTACGTTAACACTGAAAAAGCTCGATGGCTTAGCGGCAAACTCTGCTTGATGCTCGGTAACAAACTCAAAAACAGACTTATGGTATGAACCATAAAGCACGCATGCACCCAACGCGACAGCATCATACTTCGACCAATCCAAGCCTTCAGCCTTAGCTTCGTTAATATGCATCATATCGCACTGATGCCCTTCACTAACAATACGGTCGGCTATCGCTCGACTAATTCTGGCAGTATGACCACCACGTGAGTAATACAAAACTAAAACTGATTTATTCATTATTCCAACTCACAAGATTCCACATTGCATTCATTGTTGCAGCAAATGGCGGATTTAACAGGATAATAGATCACAAATTAGGCATAGCTCATATTATCAACATCAAAAATTGAGATCCCTGTAGTGCAGGGGTATATTGTTTTATCACACCAACTCAATTAGAATTAACTAATTAAAGGCTATGAAGTGAGTAACCGTATGCAAAAAGAAATCGATGTCAGTGCAATGGTAACTAATGCAGAGAGTGCTGCAAAATGGCTTAAAGCAATTGCAAACCCATACAGATTAATGATCTTATGCTTATTACTTGATAAAGAGTTAAGCGTAACGGAGTTAAATGAAACGGTGCCATTGAGCCAGTCTGCATTATCACAGCATTTAGCGGTGTTACGTTCGGAAGACTTAGTTGCGACTCGTAAGAGCTCACAGGTTGTGTTCTACACCCTGAAGAATGAACAAGTGACCGAAGTTATCTCAATCCTACATAAGAAATACTGCGCTTAGTAGTTAGCGATTGTGTAAAGCATTCATAATAAAAAAGCCTGCTAAATAGCAGGCTTTTTTATGCTCATAGCAAATCCATGATTACCGCTCGGCGAAACTGCGAGCAAACTCATCAACTTTATCCCAGTTGGTAAATTCAAAGGTACCGCTAGTATCCGTTGGCCCTTTCGTCATCCACATGATAAAGCGGATCATCACTTTATCGAACAAACGGTATTTGGGGTAATCAATCTTGCCAGCAAACACACCAAGCTGTTGAGGCTGCCACAATGAAAGTGCTAAAAACTTTTTCATATACGGATTAGTTTCTGGAGTATTTTTCTCGGGCTTTCTCGCGACAACATTAACGCTAAAGAAAGCATTTTTCTTTGCATCTAATACTGCGTGATGACGATTGATAAACTGGTACAATTCAGGTCTATGCTTACCATATCGAATACTTGCTGCCACCAATATCTTATCAAACTGAGCTAAACCTAAGGCTTCAGCTTCCTCGAGTGAGGCTAAAGTGACAGTAGCACCTAGCTGTCGATTGATCTTGCTAATCTGCTCACAAATTGCTTTGGTTTGACCATCGACGGTTGAATAGATAACCAGTGTATTGCTCATTCAGTTCCTGCTCTTAGTAGATTAAAATTATGGTTCTCGACCATTAGGGTAAAGCTATATGATTAAAACTAGCTTAGCCACAGCAATTTTAATTCTTCCAGAATGTGGGTGTAAATAATACCAGCAGCGTAAACACTTCTAAGCGACCAAATAGCATGGCAAATAACAGTACCCACTTTTCACCGTCACCAATACTGGCATAGTTACTGGCAACTTCACCTAAACCGGGGCCAAGGTTATTCAAACATGCGGCCGTAGCGCTAAATGCAGTAATCGCATCCATGCCCATCGCCATTAAGATCAACATGCACAATACAAAGACTAAGGCATAGGCAGAGAAGAAGCCCCACACCGCATCAATCACTCGATCAGGCAGCGCTTTACCGCTTATTCGAATCGAAAACATACCACGAGGATGCACTAATCGCTTAAGTTCACGGGAGCCTTGCAGCAGCAGTAAAATAACTCGCATCACCTTAATACCACCCGCAGTAGAACCACCACTACCGCCAATGAAGCTAGAAAAGATTAACAAAATAGGTAAAAACAACGGCCATGCATGGAAGCTCTCAGTACCAAAACCTGCGGTTGTGGAGACAGAAACCGCTTGAAACAATGCGTAATCAAAGGTTTCTTCAGGCGAATCATAAATACCACTATGGTAAAGCGTGGCAAAACATATAGCTGTTAAACCAAGCTGAATAGCGATAAGAGCTTTAAACTCAGCATCTTTAAAATAGACTTTGAGGTTAATGCCACGCCGTGAGAATGCGGCGAAATGCAGACTAAAATTAAGTGCGGCAATTAATAAGAACACCACACAAATCATATTGATGGCTGGGCTATCGAAGTAGCCGATACTGGCGTCGTGAGTTGAAAACCCACCAATAGCAATGGTTGAAAACGAGTGACAAATGGCATCAAACACATCCATTCCGGCCGCCCAATATGCGACTGCACAAGCCACTGTCAATGCCAAATAGATATACCAAAGCGCTTTAGCTGTCTCGGCAATTCTCGGTGTCATTTTGCTGTCTTTTACCGGCCCCGGCGTTTCAGCGCGATACAACTGCATCCCCCCGACACCCAACACAGGTAAAATTGCCACAGCTAACACAATAATCCCCATACCACCAAGCCACTGCAATAGGTGTCGATAAAACAAGATTGCTTTTGGCAGGGTATCCAAGCCAACGATAACCGTCGCACCTGTGGTAGTTAGCGCTGAAAAGGACTCGAAGAAACTATCGGTAAGGCTGAGGGAGGGTTGACCAGAGAAAATAAATGGCACCGCACCAATTGAACCAAGCACGACCCAAAATAGTACCACCAGCAAGAAGCCCTCTCGAGTGCGCAGGTCTTTTCGGTGGCGACGATTCGGATACCAAAGCGTAAAGCCAAGAATTAGGCATAAAACAAATGCCTGTATAAATGCCATACCGCCGCCATCTTTATAGATAACGGCCACCAAAGCTGGCGGAAGTAGCGACAAGGAGAACAGCCCCATTAATAGGCCTGTAATTCTTATTATTGTTCTATATTGCATTAGATTCCATTGCTAGCGCATTTTTGCTCAAATGCATTTTCGCACACTTCGTAAGAATGTTCACAATCGTTTTACTTATACAATAAGTATAAAGATTTGCTCGCTCAGCGAGAGTTGAGTCTCTTCAGTCAAACAGCGCTTTTAACTGCCCTTGGCTCATGGTTGCCAACTCTAGGTTTAGCTCATCTTTAAAGCGTTTAGGAATGGCAAATTCAATACTGATATTATCGGTAAATACTTTATCAGCAATAACCACATCACAGCGTGAAAAAAGATGCTCAACATCTTTAAGTTGATGATAACCACACACTAGCTTTCCTGGATAGCGGATCTGCTTAAGCTTAGTCTCTAGCTGCGGCAATCCCTTTTTAAGGCCAGAGCTATAAGCGCGTACCAACCCACCAACACCTAACTTAGTGCCACCGAAATAACGGATAACCACAGCGCCGACCTCACCTATATTGCTGCCCAGCAGAGCTGCCAGCATTGGTCGACCAGCACTCCCCGAGGGTTCGCCATCATCACTTGAGCCAATATTGATACTATCGGATGGTGCCCCAGCAACAAATGCATAGCAATAATGGCTGGCCCCGGGGTATTCAAGCTTTAGGTTAGTAAGTACACACTTAAACTCGAGCTCACTCTGACAGTGGAATATGCTAGAGATAAATCGGCTGTGTTTGATCTCTTCCTCGACTAATAAGTCACCGGCGGGGATCAGGTAGCTCTCGCTCAAAACGAATGGCTCATTCTGTTACTCATTTTTAAGAGACATATCTTTAGCGATTAAGGCCAAAGTTCCGAGTCATATTTTCAGTTCTATCGCTGTGCACAATGACATTGTCTTCAATACGAATACCGCCAAATGGACGCAAGATATCAACGGTACTCCAATTGACTTGCTGTTGACGATTGTCTTGCTTTAGCTCGGCCAACAATGAATCGATAATGTAAACACCTGGCTCAATGGTCAATACTTGATTCTCAGCGAGTGTTCGAGTGCAGCGTAAAAATGGGTGTGCATCTGGCGAGGCGATATGAGTCCCCTTTTCATCAGCAAGGAAGCCACCCATGTCGTGCACCTGTAGCCCTAACATATGCCCAAGGCCATGAGGGAAGAAAGCACTGGTGATCCCCTGTTCTACCAATCCTGCTGCATCACCGGTTGCGATATCAAAATCAATCAATATTTGCGCCAATTTATGATGTGTCGCGACATGCAGGTCAACGTAACTAACGCCAGGTTTCATCATCGCAATTATCTGTAACTGCATGCTATCCATGGCAGTGATAAGATCATCAAAAATGTTTTTTTCGAATGCGTAGCTGCGGGTGATGTCGGAAGCGTAACCATGAAAGTTAGCGCCTGCATCAATCAAAAATGAAAGCCTCTGTGGCGGTGATGTCTGCTCTAGCGCGGTGTAGTGCAATATCGCGGCATTTTCATTTAACGCCACAATACTGCTATATGGCACTTGGTTTTCACTCTGAGAGATAGCACTTAGATAGACTTGAAGGATCTCGAATTCACTGGCGCCATTATAGAAAGCCGTTTTCGCTGCTTGATGACCGGTCACCGCGATACTATTCGACTTGCGCATACAAGCTAGTTCATAAGCGGTTTTATCCGCTCGGTGATAATTAAGGTAACTCAATACCGAATCAGGATTGCGTCGGTTAAAACCTAATACATCTGCAACATCTAAATGCTCACCAATATAGGCCCAATCATCAATATTTGCGGGTAAAAACTCCGCAACTTTATCAGCTTTTGTTAGGTATTTGATATCGACATATTCGGCCCAAAATTCTGTGGGTTCATCAGCCACTTTATGCCAAAAATCAACTGGACGGTAAAAAATAAGCGTCGGTTTATCACGACCATTAACAACTAACCAAGAGTTAGGGTTATCGATCACCGGTAACCAAGCCTTAAAGTGAGGGTTAACCTTGAATGGATAGTCCATATCATCTAAAAACTGCCTATGGGGTTGGCCTGAGTGGATAACTAGACCGGACAGATTTTCACGAGAAGTGATATCAGCGACGCGACGGTTTAGCTCGCTAATGTGGTCGTGATAAAGATGCGCTAGCTGTTCCATGGTCGTTTACCTTATTATTTTATAGCTAAATATCAACGTTGACTCAGTCTATCATAAGGTAGGTAAAACTCTAGATTTGTCACGGCGGGAAGAGCCTGCATTTCTGTAAAGAAATCCCTGCAGAAAGCTCAAATTAAAAAGCGTAATGAATACTAAACTTAACAAACTCCTCATTTTTTAGAGCATATAAACGTTTTGCCTCTTCTGTGGCTGACAACACCCCCATAACTTTGGCTTTAATACGCAGAAAATCATTTAATCGATACTGGCAACTTGCCTCAGCGTACTGGCTAGCATTGTCCATATCATAGCTATATAACAATCTTAACTGGGCAGCGTTCTCAGCAAACTCAAATTTAGTACCTATAAAAAGGTCGTTATCCCCATGAGACTCGGCTCGGTCCCCACGATCATCAAATACATATTCAGCAATAACCACCCACTCTTGCAATATCTCTTCAACTGCATAGACAGGGTATTCAAGCCCTATATTGCTGGCGACAAAACCACTACCGAGTTCACGACCAGTTTTAAACTCCCACTTATAAGTTAGCGAGTCGGAGAGATAGACCGCATCAAAAAGTAGGTTTTCAGTTTGAATATAGAAAGGTGTCAGTTCACTCGCTTGAGGATGTCGCACCAAGAGTGGATCTCGTCGAGTACCGCTAAAATAACCAAGGGCAAACTCGAATTCATCGACGTAAAACAGGCCGCGAGCAGCAATGCCTCCGTTTTTATCATTATCTTCATAACGTTCAACATCAGAAATAGGTAAACCATAAGCTGGGCGAAGTGGAAACTCACGAGCGCTAAAAGCGGGCAAAAAATAAAGCCCTACTTCCCCAGCATCTAACCGATAGCTCAATGAGGCAAAGGTCTGTCCCTGCTTCACTTTGTTGTCTAGACTTTCTCTTATGTCTGACTGATTAATCACATTCACAAGATTTATTGACTCAGATACTCCCCAAAAAAAAGTATCCATGCCGGCAGCAGCACTAAAATTGCCCCATCGACCAGAGAGCTTTGCTTGGCGGATATCAGTATAACGACGATGGTCATCGGCACTATCCCAATTAGCAAAAAGCTTAGCATCAAACTTAACCACGCCAAAACGGTGAGATACCTGCAGTTCACCGCGAGTACCATAGGCTAAGTCGTCAATATTAATCTTTGGAGTTTGGGTCGACTCAAAATAATAACGTGACGTCGCAGCAATATCGATATTCAAGCTATCAACCAATGGCTGCGCCATGACTCTCGTGCAGCTAATGACAAGCAACAAGCCCAATATAAATCTAGGCAACAAGCTCATTAACAAGGGCTAATCCCCTAACCCACTGCGATGAAAGTCTTGCTCAGATAAGCCCGACGCAAACACTATGCTTTGGTAAAGCAACCTGGTTACTTTGCCAGTTTGCACATTTTTCATCTCAACTAAATCTGGTCGCCAATACTTGTCTTGATATAACTTAAAGCCAGATGCAGTAAACACCTTAAGCAGTGATTTCTTTCTATCGAAATACTCTATCTGAATGATTTTTTGGTCAGTCTTTTCAATCCATAACTGTTGCTTGCTATAACCAGAATGTTTATCAACCGGAAAACGCTCAATCACATCACACTGCTTATCGGCAAATTCATTGGCTTGCGTTTGGATTTCATTGCAGGGCCGACTATAAAGATAGTTATAGCTGTAATCAGCTAACTCTTTGTTAGTCATATCTTCAAAGGAAAACTCACTGCCAACAAATGCACCAGCCTTATTTCTAGAACCTATACGTTTAACTCGTCGCACTTCAGGAAGATACAACCACTGCTCGTCTGACTTGGCTTTATCGGGGTGCGTCAGTAGAGCTGTACCATTAATATCAGCCGGGAAAGTAAACTTAATAAGTGACTTATCACCTTCTGCGGCATTCTCCAATACGCTGATATCTAGCTTTCTGGTCGTCTTAGCACCAGTCTTACTTTGTAACTCCATGGTTAGCATCGCTCGGCTATCAGTAAAACCTTCATCTCGGAGTTCGACAGCACTGGCAATGGCGTAGCCTTGCCGCTCGCTAGCGGTATTAGCTACAGTGTTCGCTGAAAAACTTAAGCTGTAACTACAGATAAGGCCAATTAGCGCGGTATTACATATTTTCATTTGGTACTCACTTAGCTTGATCGAGTGTCAGTTGTGTTTGCGCTGCATATTGCGGCAAACGGCGCATGAATTTTAAAACTATGGCGGGTAGCACAATAAGGTCAAACAGTAGCGCCAACACTATGGTGCCACTGGTGAGTAATCCCATCTGGGCATTCTTTTCGAAAGAAGAGCTAGATAACAACATAAAGCCCACGACCAACAGAATTGAGCTAATAACAATCGCACTCATGGTGTGTTCAAAAGTGGTGGTGACACTCTGCTCCGGGGTTAAACCTCGCTTTAGGCCTTCAATATACTGATAAAGAAAATGCACGGTATCGTCGACAATGATCCCGATAGCCATGGCCGATACACCTGCCAACCCCATAGAGATATGCCCTTGTATGCAATACCAAAAGCCAAAAGCAGCACCGACAGGTATCAAGTTAGGAATTAAGGTCAATATGCCAATGTAGAAAGAGCGAAACACCGCGGTTAATGCCAGAGAAATAACTAAAAAGGCCACTAATGCTCCCTGTAGCAAGCTAAAGATATTGCTCTGGCCTACATGAGAGAAAATAAGCGAAGGGCTGGAGTATTCAAACGTTATCCCTTGCACAGTGTTTTGCTGTAACCATTTAGTCACCCTAGCCTCGAATGCTAACATCTCAACTGAAGTCATATTCTTTAGTCGAGCGGTGAGCTTGAATGAAGATTTGTCAAAATTCACTTGGTTTCCCACATCCTTGCCAAAAGGCAGAGACATCTCATAAAGCAAAAAGTGTTGTGCAGCTATTTTTGCAGTTTTGGGTATTTGATAAAACTGGCTTTGATCACCGTGCATCAGCTGATTAAGCTGCTTAATACGGTGCAAAGGACTATCAGTTGTCACCACCTCTTGTTGAGTCAATAACCAAGCGTCAAACTTGTCGACAAAACCTAAGTACGTCGGTGAAAAAATACCATTATCTTGATTGCTAGACAGCGAATAACCAATGTTATACAGCCCTGAAAAATGCTGGTCGATCTCCTCAGCTTGCGCTCTAAAGGGCACACTTTTATTGAAGTATTTAATCAAATCATCATCGGTTTCATTGAGAAAACTCAATGATGCAAATACAACACTGACGGGCAAAAAGATAAAGAGTATAGGATTACGATAGCGTATAACGATACTAGCTAAGCTATTCATACGTTCGAAAATATTAGTGACTATCGTTTGCTTAGTGGATATTCGGATCCATAGCAGCAGCCGTGGCAACAAGGTAAACGACAATATAAGAGAGAACATCACACCAAAAGCAACAATATTACCCAGATCTCTAAACGGCGGAGAGTCACTGGCATTCATTGCTAGAAAACCAATGACGGTGGTTAAATGACTAACAATAATCGGCTTGGCATTATGCTGGTACGAACTCAGCACAGCCTCAAATTGTGAATAGCCCAGTATCAGCTGCCGCTTTACATAACTGATAATATGTATGCTCGAGGCCACTATCACGGTAAACATAATAATTGGTGCCGATACAGAAGGAGCAGAAAGGTTAATCCCCAGCCAACCAGCAAGACCTAACGCCCCAAGTAACGACAACACCAATACCACCAGAATACTCAATGCTGCCTGCGCCGAACCGAGAATGACACCTGCCGCGACGAGAACAAATACGATCATCAATGGAATTAGGGTGATAAAATCCGCTTTAGCCGCTTTAAAAAAAGCGCCATTCATAGTCACTAACCCTGTGACATAGAAAGAGTGCTCAGGATAGCGCAGTTCGAACTCTTGGATATCCGCCTCTACCGCTTGCATAATAGCCAGTATTTCCGCTTTGTGGTTTTCGCCTGGCAGCAGAGTTGTCACATTAATAGCGGTATATAACCCATCACTTGTCACTAAGCTGTCAATAAGGTCTATTTCACCTTCAGCTGCTCGCTTAATAAAATTGAGCCTAGCTAAGTCCAACTGTTCCTGTTCATATAACAGCTCATCAATTTCAATATTATCGCCTTCAGCCCAGCTAAAGGGATAGTTAGTTAGCGAATCCACGCGGGTAGAAAAAGGCGTGTGCCATAGACGATCTGTAAGCTGATAAACCAACGATAGAGTTTCAATATTATAGATCTGCCCCTGCTTAGGTTTAATCATAATAAAAACATTGTCGGTCGCAGTATAAGTCGCGTCCATCAGCTCTAACGTCTGCAGATCTGTATCGTTGTCATCAAAAAATATTTTATAGTCACTGGCGAGTCCCATATCCTTCAGGCCAACAATACAAATGCTTGTCAGCGATAAACAAATGAATAACACCACTAAGGCTGACTTCGAGGTCAGCATTTTCTGCCACAGAGTATCCGTACTCATAGCGAGTTCCTTTGCTTAATAAAAGCTTCAACTAAATTCACTACTGAGTTAACGTCCTTTTCGACCCCAAGGATCAGCTCTGATGCGCGACAACTTAACCATTTACGACCTATAACAAATAGACCAGGTTCAGGAGTGCAGCCTTGCTCTTGCACAAATCCTTGTCCATCAACACAACCAGGGATAGTTAGCCAGTCAGTTTTATCTCGATAACCCACAGCCCAGATAACAACATCAACGCCATCTAATCGACCATCATTAAAGTACACGCGGCGATCATTAGCGCGAACCAAGCGTCCTTTCAGCGACACTCCTAAAGCACGCAAACCCGCATTATTAAATTCACCACAAGGCACAGGGTTACGCTTTTGTATAATGCGAGCAACCTTACTGCTGCGATCAGCAAACAGAACACCCAGCAACTTTAACCACCAAAAAATATCCCGACCCAGTACTTTATTAGGGGGGAATGTACGCCTACAGCCTTGAGATAAAGTGACCTTGCAACGACGGGCAAGTCCACCAGCAATTTGCCGCCCAGTAGCACCATCACCTACCACTAAAACTTTGGCGTTGCCCTTAATTTCAGCTAATGATTTTAAGCTCGAAGAATACTGCAACACACTGTTTGATAGTCCATCTGCAAGCTTAGGAATAAGGGGGGATTGGTTAGCTCCAGTCGCATTAATCACGGCTTTAGTAGATAACAACAATCCATCATCGGTTCTTATATGAAAAATTCCGCCCGCTTTTTCCATTGAGACAACACTGGTTTTTGGTCGAATATTAAGCTCAAATGCTGTGGCATAACGACGTAAATAGTCAGCCATTTCGATAATCGAAGGGAAGCCCCATTTATCTCCAGGAAAAGCTAAGCCAGGCAACTGACAGAATTGACGTGAGGTAAATAATTTCATTCCTTCAAGGCGATTGTCCCACACTTGACCAACAGCATTTCGCTCCAAAACAAGGTAATTAAGCCCCAGTTCCTGCAACCTTTTAGCCATATACAATCCGTTCTGGCCAGCACCTATAACCACAACATCAATAAACGACATACTAAGTAATCTCTTTTACTTGCTGATATTTACCTTCCAAAAACTGCAATAAGGAGTTAATCGTTGGGTAGTCGAAAGCGATAGTTGGCTCAATTTCAGTTTGAGTATGATCTTCAATAATGGTCGATAACTGCACATGCCCAGTAGAGTCCAGCCCCAAACGAGAGAACGAAGTGTCTAGATGCTGTTCAGTGCTAAACTCTTCGATGGCTTCGCAGAGGTATTGGGTTATATCTTCGGTTAGGGTCTGTCTACAAAATTTCACTGTTATTTCCTTTAACAAATTCTGAGCTTACAAAAGTGCACTACAAGCGGTTCGCTTCACTTTTCCGCTGGTAGTTTTTGGGATAGTTCCAGGAGGGACAACTAAAATACGGTCTAGAGCAATTTCATGCTCCTCCGTCACTAAAGCTTTAAGATCGTCTATCAATTGATGCGACGGCTTATCTGATAATGCCTGCCTACTCACCTCTACAACTGCGGCGAGCTTTGTTTTAGAATCTCGAGTAAAAGTAAATACCGCAGCACCGTTCCCTTTAGCCGCATAGCGATATGAACGACATGTGCGCTCAATATCATAGGGGTACAGATTACGACCTCGCACTATAAGCAGTTCTTTGATACGCCCAGTAATATACAGCTGACCATCTAAAATGAAGCCCATATCGCCCGTACGCATGTAAGGTGTCGCATCGCCATTAGAAAGTTTGGCGTGGAAGTCGGTTACTGTTTTTGCAGTTTGATTTAAATAGCCTGCTGCAACAGACTCTCCTGCAATCCAAATTTCCCCCGTCTCATTAGAGCGACATATTTCAAATGTCTGAGGATTAACAACGCGGACGGTAAAATCCTTATTAATCGCCCCACAACACACCACTTTCACACCATCTGGCTTAACCTCAACTCTACCTAACTCAAATGCTGCCTTATCTAGCGAGAGCGATTGCACTCCAGTACCTTGAGGACCACCAGAGACAAACAGTGTTGTCTCTGCCATGCCATAACTAGGAAAGAAAGCATTTTGATCAAACCCGAGATGGTAAAATCGATCTGAAAACTGCTGCATGGTGACAGCACTAACGGGTTCTGAACCATTCAAAGCAATCTTCCAACAACTTAAATCTAGATCAGACAGATCTTCAGACTCACGGATTAAGTTGACGCAGTGCTCATAACCAAAATTAGGCGCTGCTGAGCAAAAAATTCGATATTGCGATATGAGTTTTAACCAGCGACTTGGTCGCTGAATAAAACTCATTGGTGGCATAAAAACATACCTGCCAGCTAAGTAAAGCGGTAACAGCATATGCCCAACTAAGCCCATATCATGGAATTGCGGTAGCCAACCTCCAACAACAGCGCCCTTAGGGTGCAGACAAGACGCCTGCATCACCTGCATGTTATGCAGCACATTAGCTTGGGTAACCACGACCCCTTTAGGGCTGCTTGTAGAGCCAGAGGTATATTGAATAAAAGCCACTAGTTCTGGAGAGATAGCGGGAATATCAATATCTTCTAGCGTGCGATAATGCTCATCAATCCAAATAAAATCCGATTCATGACCACCATTGACCTCATTCAACTGTTTAGATAACGTTTTTTGAGTATCCGCAGTGGTAAGGATCGCCTGTACTTTGGCATCATCTAAAATCGTCAGAGTCCGCTCAAACTGTTTGGCATTGCGGGTTACATTAAGAGGAACCGCGATAACTCCAGCGCGTAAGCAAGCCAAAAAATCAACAATAAATTCGAGCCCGGTAGGAAATAGTAGTGCGATATATTTCTGTCTATAGCCGAGTCGTACAAGCAACTTCGCTCTCGACTCAACCCTGTCCACGAGCTGTTGGTAAGTCAGGTGAATGGCCGTTTCAGGACCCCTTGGCTGAAAGGAGCAGGCAATCGTTTCAGGCTCTCGCAGCGCATGTTCGCGAATGACATCCATCAACAGTTGAGATTGACTCATAACGTTTCACAGCCACTAATATGCAGCAACTGTTGCACTTCAATAACCAAGGCATCAACAAACTTACTCACTTGTTGTGCATCAGTGAAACAGCCAAAGCTGATCCTAATCGCCCCTAACACTCGCTCTTCTGTCAGCCCCATCGCCATCAAAACATGGGATAAATGCTTGGTTTTGTTATTACTGCATGCTGACCCCACAGAGATAATAAAACCATGCAACATCTCCAACCTCAAAGCCAGAGCCTCTCCACGTATGCCGTCGATAGATATATTTAATGTATTAGATAGTGCAGACTCATAATCTGTCGCGCCATTGAAGGCGAGAGCTATAGGGGCAGCTTCAAGCAGATCCATCATCTGTTTTTTAAGCCTAAAGCAGTGACTATCCCAATATACTAGTTGTCGATTAGCCTCTTCTGCAGCAACCGAAATCCCCGACATAGCAACAAGGTTCTCTGTACCAGAGCGCATCGAAAGTTCTTGTCCACCACCATGGATCAAAGGCCCTATTGCGTCTTTATCTTTAATATAGAGGCAGCCGACTCCCTTTGGGCCATAAAACTTGTGCGCTGATAGCGACAGATAATCAACACCAAGCAGCTCTACATCAATCAAGCGCTTACCAACAAACTGCACCGCATCAACATGAACCGGGATCTTATGCTCTGCAGCAATACTACAAAGCTGCTCTATTGGCTGAATGGCACCAGTTTCATTGTTGGCGTACATGACACTAATGAGTTGTGTATCTGAGGTTAGCGCTGACTCAAAATCGCTTATCTTAATATGCCCAGCTGCATCAGGCTGCAGATAAGTAGCACGAAAGCCAAGCTCCTCAACGCAATAGCGCACAGTATCAAGCACCGAAGGATGCTCCATTGAAGAGGTAATAATATGCCCAGGGTTGCTTAGGTGCTTAAACAGCACCCCTTTAAGCGCCCAGTTATTTGCCTCTGAACCTCCAGAAGTAAAAAAGATCTTTTTCGCATCGGTACTTAATAAGTCAGCAATATTATCTCTAGCTTGAGAGATAGTCGCACGACTATTTACCGAGTAGCGGTTAGGGCTAGAAGGGTTAGCAAATAGATTAATTGCAGGCTGCATTGATAACGCCACGCCCTCAGAAATAGGGGTAGTGGCGTTATAATCGAAATAGCCCTTAAGGTGCTGTAAGTTCACTGACTAACCCTCTTCCAGCGACACAGCAAGACTTAGCTCTCGATGTAACTCACTAAGAATATTGATGCAATGCTGCTGCGAGGGCTCTAATTCACCTAACATATCTGAAATCTCAGAGTTTTTCCGCGCCGAAATCTCATTGACAGATTTGCCTATAATAGAACTACAAAAAATATTTGCTGTCGCTACAGACGTCGCGCATCCCCACGCCCTAAAGCGGCTCTCGCGGATGTAATCCCCATCAAAACTAACCTGCATGTGTATACGGTCACCGCATACTGGGTTGCCAATTTCAAACTTGTAATCTGCCGACTCTAAATCACCAACAAACTTAGGGTTACTAAAATTATCAATGATAATATCGTTATACATAACTCAATCTCTCTAGGTTTATACAGGCAGTTAAGACACTATCGGGCAAGCTGTTTGTTGCTCTAATTCAAGGTCGTCTAAACGTTTATCAAGATTGACCGCACAACATCCAAATTCTTTAGATTCTGGTAATCGCATTACATATTGCATCCGCTGTCCACTGCGGTCAGCGTCATCTTTTTTAGGTAACAATCGAATAAGATCTTCCGTTAAAATAAACCCTGGAGTTGATCTCGCTAGCGGATCCAAAATGGCTAGCTGACCAATTTTACCCAGCTCAACTTCCTTATCTAGATTTTTAGGATCACGCACAGAAAAGTGAACAAAAGGCGATACATGTTTCACGCCATTCTCATCATCAATAGCAACCACATTGGACTCAACAAGCGCATAGACGTCGCGGATCTGCTCCTCTCTCACACCGAGATACTCAATACACTCTTGATTAAATTCAGCTCTTGAAAGCATCTCACCACTAAAACGTTTCCAACCACCTAAAGTAATAACAAAGGTATTTTTATCTAATTTAAGTCGGGTGTTAGTCGCCTTTAAGTAGCGAATGAAGCGATTGATCAGGAATGGAGGTCCAATGATATGTCGATCAAATGTACCGCCCCAACTCTTTAACTGTTCAAGAGCATCTTCAGGAGTGAAGGTTTCGTTTTTAACCATAAACTTATGGGTATCTAACAAACCTGCGAGCAAGTTAAGCGCTTTAATCATGCCCATTTCAGGGATCTCTTCTGTCGATGGGCATAAATATAAACCCGCCCCTTTCGACAGTTTTAAAAACTCACGATACATGGCGTAGATACCTAAAATCGCATTGTCCACCGTATCGCTACAGCGTCGAGAAACACTCGGAATGCCTGACGTTCCTGTGCTGCGCATCTCTAGTTCAATAGCGTTTAAACCTTTTGATAAAAGCTTATAACTATCATTGGCTTTAAAAAGATGAATAGGTATTAAAGGAATTTTAATTAAGTCATCGCCAGTTAAAATCTGCGATGGCAAGACGCCTCTAGAGTCGCAAGCATGGCGGAAAAACTCATTATGCTGATAATGAAATTTAAATGATTCAACGACTAATGAATGCTTGAACGACAGCAAATTATCTTCACTCATTGCATACAGCTGCCCAACTGAAGATAGCGCGACCTTTACCGGATCAAGCCCTGCCTGCTCGAGTGTTTTATATAATTCCATTTAGTTGTAATCGCCTTATTTAGTAGAGACTTAATGCGAAAAACCTAGCAAATTCATATCAAGAGTTTGCTAAGCTTTACGCGTTTTATATGTAAGAATTTAATCGAAGCTCAATAAAAAGGGTGTTGCGGCCAAACAAGGGAGGAATGACCCCAACACCTACAGTTGTAGAGGCCGTTTTAGGTCAATAAAACCTGAAATAACGACACAAACAATTGTAAAACTATTGTTACTAAGTATATGGCTGTAGAGAATTTGAAACTTGAACAAACTGGCTAACTTTTAGAGGTATTGATGACCAAAACTAATGATCAACAATAGAGATTCTAAAGTTCTTTTGACGAAAAGAGAGTTCTAGCTTGTTGGATGGATATGCCGAACATCGCTCTAAAAGTCCGGCTTAAATGAGCGCTATCAGCAAACCCTGTTAAATGTGCGGACTCCGTTGCGCTATAACCTGACATCATTGCGGTGATAGCACAGGATAAACGGCGCCACCTAAGATAAGGACGCCAAGCAATGCCCATTTCATTGCGAAACAAGTGCCTAAAGCGACTCTCTGACATAGCTAATTCATTGGCAATATCACTAGCACGCAAGCGGGCTGGTTTCTGACAGCCGCCTTGTAAGCACCTATCGAGTTTAGCCAATAGAGTCTGAATTCGACTATCAAGTGTTGACGTTGATTGAGGATCAACACTTAAAGAAAGGTTTAGTGCGCTAAACAAAGGGGTGAGTTGTGTATTTGGGTTACTTTTAGGGTGCTCGTTGATATATGGGGCGAGTAAATGATTAAATTGAACAACCTCTTTGCCTGCAATCATCTGCTGTAATCTGAGCCCAAGTTCACATTGAGGCTCAATTAACAATATCCACCCTTCATCAAGTTGCAGCTTATGCTCAACTTGAGAGTCGATGATCAGGTTGCCCGTTATACTGCCACCCACCCACTGACAAGAGGATGCCCCTCTCGCCCACACTAATTGTATAGCATGATGACGATGTAATGCGGTATCAAGTGCTGCACCGTAGGTGATTAACACTCCATGTCGAATCCAAACTCGTGCTTTCAAAATCCCCTCATACTTCAGCGAATAACGTTGCAATATTAGCTTGATAGATGTGAGTTAAAAAGACTCACATCCATCAAGCTACCTTAACAAGCATGCTTTGCAAGTTAGAAAACTTCATTGTCAGTCGTTAATCCGTTCTATTCCGCTCTTCAAACAGTAGAAGAAGAAATATGCACTATAATTCGGTATCAGCAAACAGCAAACCGTTATGACCAACCAAAGCGTAGGCCACTGTTAAATATGAACTTTAAAAAAACAGCAACCAAAAATCGAACAGGCGTTTAAATTGGGTGTTGTAATTTTATGTGATTAGTCGCACACTGAGCAACAACTGGTCAAATGATGGCCGAAGCTGCCGGAAACAAAGAGAGTTATATTGATTCTAAAAAAGAGTGAATATTTAACTTACGCTATAAGGAAGCAAGCAATGATCTACCAAAGCCCTACAATTGAGGTTGAGTTACTTGAGGACAACATCGCTCATTTGTGTTTTAACGCACAAGGTTCGGTCAACAAGTTCGATAGAGAAACCATCGACTCTTTAAATGCTGCACTCGACAGCATCAAGCAAAACAGCAGCATTAAAGGTTTAATGCTGACCTCTGCTAAGCCAGCATTTATCGTTGGTGCTGATATCACCGAATTTTTAGGCCTATTTGCTGAAGAAGATTCAGTACTTATGTCTTGGTTGGAAGAGGCAAACGTCGTTTTCAACAAATTGGAAGATCTGCCCTTCCCAACTATCTCAGCAATCAACGGCTTTGCCCTTGGTGCAGGGTGTGAAACTATTTTAGCAACAGATCTTCGAGTCGCTGATACAACAGCTCGCATCGGTTTACCTGAAACCAAGCTAGGTATTATCCCAGGCTTTGGTGGCACAGTTCGCCTGCCACGCGTAGTGGGCACAGATAACGCACTTGAGTGGATTACTTCAGGTAAGGACCAGCGTCCAGAAGCTGCATTAAAGGTTGGCGCTATCGATGCTGTTGTAGCACCAGAGCAGTTGCAAAGTGCAGCGCTAAAAATGCTTAAAGATGCTATCGCAGAGAAGCTAGATTGGCAGACCCGCCGCGCTAAAAAGCTGGCACCACTAACACTTCCTAAGCTAGAAGCGATGATGTCATTTGCAACAGCAAAAGGCATGGTATTTAAAGTTGCCGGTAAGCATTACCCAGCGCCAATGGCTGTGATTAGTGTTATTGAGCAAGCTGCGCAGCTTGACCGCGCAGGCGCGTTAAAAGTTGAACATCAAGCATTCTTAAAGCTGGCTAAAACCGAAGTTGCTCAAGCACTGATTGGCATTTTCCTTAACGACCAATTAGTTAAAGGTAAAGCTAAAAAAGCTGGCAAACTGGCTAAGAAAGTAAATTCTGCAGCAGTATTAGGTGCAGGGATTATGGGTGGCGGCATCGCTTACCAAAGCGCGAGTAAAGGCACTCCGATTGTAATGAAAGATATTGCTCAGCCAGCACTCGACTTAGGTTTGGGCGAAGCATCTAAACTGCTAGCGGCACAAGTTAAGCGCGGCCGCTCTAACCCAGCGAAAATGGCAGCAGTACTCAACAACATTACCCCAGCACTCGATTACGCCCCAGTTAAAGCTGCTGATGTCGTGGTTGAAGCTGTCGTAGAGCACCCAAAAGTTAAATCTATGGTGCTAGCAGAAGTCGAAGAGCATGTTAGTGAAGATGCAATCATCACCTCGAACACTTCAACAATTTCAATCAACCTACTCGCTAAGAGCCTTAAAAAGCCAGAACGCTTCTGTGGTATGCACTTCTTCAACCCGGTGCACAAAATGCCATTAGTAGAAGTAATCCGCGGCGAGAATAGTTCAGATGAAACAGTAGCTTCTGTTGTGGCTTATGCCAGCAAGATGGGTAAAACACCTATCGTAGTAAATGACTGCCCAGGCTTCTTCGTTAACCGTGTTCTATTCCCTTACTTTGCAGGCTTTAGTGGCTTGCTTGCTGATGGTGCAGACTTTGCTGCTATCGATAAAGTGATGGAAAAACAGTTTGGCTGGCCAATGGGCCCAGCTTATCTACTGGACGTTGTCGGTCTTGATACTGGTCACCATGCTCAAGCCGTTATGGCCGAAGGTTTCCCTGAGCGTATGGGCAAAACAGGTAAAGATGCCATTGATGTGATGTTCGAAGCACAGCGCTTCGGCCAGAAGAACAATAAAGGCTTTTACCAATACTCTGTCGACCGTCGCGGCAAGCCAAAGAAAGATCTCGACCCAACAAGCTATGAGCTTCTACAGGCTGAGTTTGGTGAGAAAAAAGCATTTGAGTCAGATGAGATCATCGCTCGCACTATGATCCCAATGATCATCGAGACAGTGCGCTGTCTTGAGGAAGGAATTATCGCTTCGCCTGCTGAAGCGGATATGGGCTTAGTTTATGGCCTTGGTTTCCCACCATTTAGAGGCGGTGTATTCCGCTACCTAGATACCATGGGTGTGGCTAACTTTGTTGCATTAGCCGACAAATATGCTCACTTAGGTGGACTATACCAAGTCACCGACGCTATGCGTGAACTCGCCGCCAACAATGGCAGCTATTACCAGCAGGCTTAAGCAGCAAGGATTAGAACAATGAAAAACGCCGTTATCGTAGATTGTATTCGTACTCCAATGGGCCGTTCTAAGGCTGGTGTATTTAGAAATGTACGTGCAGAAACTCTTTCTGCAGAATTGATGAAATCGCTACTTGAGCGCAACCCAAAGCTTGACCCAAACACGATTGAAGATGTGATGTGGGGTTGTGTACAACAAACTCTAGAACAAGGCTTCAATATTGCCCGAAATGCCGCATTGCTAGCAGGTATTC
This sequence comes from Shewanella sp. c952, assembly GCF_019654975.1. GTDB lineage: Bacteria > Pseudomonadota > Gammaproteobacteria > Enterobacterales > Shewanellaceae > Shewanella. The sequence goes on along the minus strand of NZ_BPEW01000015.1, from coordinate 68,366 downwards.
CTAAGCAAGTTGGTGCAGTAACCGTTAACCGCTTATGTGGTTCTTCTATGGATGCACTGCATCAAGCAGCACGTGCCATCATGACAGGCCAAGGCGATACATTCATCGTCGGTGGTGTTGAGCATATGGGACACGTGCCGATGAACCATGGTGTCGATTTCCACCCAGGTCTTGCTAATAATGTTGCTAAAGCATCAGGCATGATGGGCCTTACCGCTGAGATGCTCGGTAAGATGCACGGTATTACCCGTGAGCAGCAAGACGCCTTTGCTGTGCGTTCTCATCAACGCGCTCAAGCTGCGACGGTTGAAGGTCGCTTTGCGAACGAAATCGTTGCAATTGAAGGTCATGACGCAGATGGTGCACTGATCAAAGTCGAACATGATGAAGTTATCCGCCCAGAAACCTCAATGGAGTCGCTATCAGGTCTACGCCCTGCATTTGACCCAGCCAATGGTACTGTGACAGCCGGTACATCTTCAGCGCTGTCTGATGGTGCTTCAGCCATGTTAGTGATGGAAGAGGAGAAAGCTAAAGCGCTTGGTCTACCAATTCGTGCACGTATTCGCTCAATGGCGATTGCCGGTTGCGACGCGGCGATCATGGGTTATGGTCCAGTACCAGCAACTCAAAAAGCACTTAAACGCGCAGGCCTCACTGTTGATGATTTAGATGTTATTGAGCTAAACGAAGCGTTTGCCGCTCAGTCTCTACCTTGTGTTAAAGACTTAGGCTTAATGGATGTGGTTGACGAAAAGATTAACCTCAATGGCGGTGCGATTGCACTGGGTCATCCACTAGGCTGTTCAGGTACTCGTATCTCGACTACCTTGATTAACCTGATGGAAGCAAAAGATGCTAAATATGGTCTAGCGACCATGTGTATTGGTTTAGGCCAAGGTATCGCAACGATCTTTGAGCGCCCTTAACGATTAGGGGCTGTTGATCTTTCGAGCTTAGTTTTTGTTCGATTCTTTACCGTAAGGAATAATGCTTCTAGTACAAGGCTTGAGCGATAAAGCTTAGCTGGCTAAGTGAAAAGCTCATAACACCGTAATAGAAGCATTGAATCGAACCCAAAGGGCCGCGTTTCTTGGCTATTTTTACTGTGTTGTAGACTATTTGTGGAGAATAACTAAACGGCATAGCCTCCGCCTTGTCAAAATAGCCAATAAACTGCGGCAAAAACAACCGTGAAAGATCAACAGCCCCTAGTTAATCGCTTATAAAAAAAGCCAGCATCTGCTGGCTTTTTTATTACTCTAAAATCAAATCTTGTTTTGATAAAGTTCGATACGGCTACTGACCTTCTTAAGGTAATGCTTGGTTTCATCGTAAGGAAGATGATGTAGTAGGTGCTGATAAACTTCATCTGGCGCCATCTTATTAATCACTTTAGCTGCCTTTCTAATATTTCTCGCACCATCAGCATTAAACGCTTTAGCAACGTTACCCGCACCAGTGTTGTACGCAGCAATCATGCAGTACAAACGACTCTCGTCATTTTCAATTGATTTAAGGTAGCGCTTATTCAAAATATTAAGGTAAGCGGCGCCAGTTTCTACATTCACATCAGGAACGTACAAATCACCAGAAGACATTGGCTCACTGATCTTTCTAACGATTTGATTAACATCATAGCCCGCTGTGGTTGGCACAATTTGCATCAAACCGTATGCAGGGATTGGCGAGGTTGCTTTAGGATCAAAGCTCGATTCAGAATGAATAACCGCCATAATTAGTGCTGATGAAATTTGCCACCTTTGCCCCTCTTCTTGAGCAAAATCGACAACAGCATTAGCTCTTGAGCTAAGGCCATTCTTAGGGAGTTTAACTTTGTATTCGACAATCTTCTTTGCCGTTAATGTCGCGGTCTTTTCTGCACGCTGTTTATCGTAATCGTCAGCAATGGCAATTAATCGCTCTTTGGCTACAGCAAGTAACTTTTTCTTTTTCTGAATAGTGACTTGCTCAATCATGTCTATAGATAAACTATCAGCTTTAGTTAACTGTACCTTATCCGACTCTTTATCTATCTCGACTAATTGTGCTTTTGTTTGCTCTATGATGACTTGTTTAGCCTGCTTCTCATTTTCAGCAGAGAATGCGACAGGAATAACTTCAACAGCAGCAACAGCTTTTGGTTCAAGCGCTATAATGACTTTAGATACATTGGAGTCTGGAGTTGCAGCTAATACTTGCACTTGTTTCTTAAGCTCAGCTTTCGCCTCTTCATCGCTAGTATTACTATCAACTAAAATAGAAACGGAGACTTCATTGTTATCATAATCGATGATCGACTTTACAGTTTGATCCGCGGAGTACTCAACACTCTTATGCCGCTCAGATACATCACCAACGCCCCACTTCTTGATGATTTCCGCTCTGTACTGATCGAACTCCCTAAGGTATTCAACTCGCCAGTTCTCATATTCAGCCATATAAGCAAAAACAAAATCCTGATATTCCTTATCCTTTTGTTCTTGAGTGAAACCAGCTTTATCTATTTCAGCATCAATCTCTGCAAAGCGATCGGCAGCAAAAACCGACGGCACACTCAGCATTAAGCAAGTCATTAAACCTGTTAAACGAGTTTTCATTCTTGAATCCTTTCATCACAGCCTGAAACGTATTAAGACCTACATAAAGCAAGAAGGAAGCAATGTGCCTCCTTCTTATAACTCGGTCAGATTAAAGTTTTTGTAACGTAGAAAGCACCGCATCTAGCTCTTCAGCGGCTTTCTTGTTGTTAAACTTATTCCACAATTCAGGATCTTTCTTACCCGCTGCGGCAACCACTTTTGCTAGGTTTTCGTCGTAGGTGACTTTATCCATGCCCACTAACGTATATAGTCCACCACCAGGGCTACGTTGAGTAACGATCACTCGACTATTAGACAAAGTACGGCTCGTTACGTTTTTAGTGACTGATTCAAAATACTCATTAACCTCTTCAGACACACTTTCAGTGGTCGAGATTACATTAGCTTTAGTTGCTTGCTTGAACAGGGTATTAACGTTTGATTCAAACTGCTGCGCCAATCTAGCTCGGGCATCATTGGTAGCAACATCTCGCATAATGCTCAATCCAGCCACACTCTTCTTGGCGTATCCAACCGCTCCCATTTCTATACCTTCAGGCATAACATCACACACCCAACGAGGCGCGCTAACAGTTGGAGCATCTGGGTAAAAGCAGTCGACCTGCTGCACGTTCTGTACAGTATCGTTACTTGAACAACCGCCTAGCATTGCCAAAACGGCTGCTGAAATTAATACTTTTTTCATTTTAATCCTTTAAAAACTGAATGTTTTTGACATTGTCTCTGATGTTTTATGGCATAAACTAGCGAAAATAGACATATCGTTACATGCATCTTCGAACTTCACTTTAACAGTGTCGCCACGCTTTACTTTTCCAGCCATATCGTTATCGATAATAACCCAAGAATGGTTCGGTTTAATACCATGCTCAGCATTGTTAATGACCTCTCCTTCGCCATAGCCGCTGGTTTCAATTTCGATTTCACCAGCATAGTTAGTGACTTTCTCATGAGTGATAAAATCAACTTCCCACTCAGGCTCTACCCCATGGCGACTACCCATATCGATACGCACCATAGTACCCGCATCACATTGGCGCATCTCTACAACTCCTGCTCTTGGCGCCAATAAATTCTTCAAATCATCATTACGAGTAACCGCATATTTAGCTGCTTCGGCGATCATACTGCTCATTTGATCTTTAGAAATTGGACAGCGTGAATTACTTGTATCAAATGAGAAATCACTGTCTCCCTCGAATTGGATTTGATCTAACGTCAACATATCAGGCAATGAGACGGCTCTGGTACTCGCCTCAATTGTTGCTTTGAAATTGCACGAGGCTGCAACTCTAACGCGTTTATCCTTAATTGGATCATAGGCTTCATGAGCAGCTTTAAATTCCCGAGAAAAGTTAGCAACGCCAATATCAGTAAAGATAGCAAAATCCGCTACCGGAACACCCTCAGAGCTATATTTACCGCTCGCTTCAGCTATTTGTAGTTCCGATTTCAATTTCTTAGCTAAACTCCGATCAACGATTTTTGATCCCGTCTTATCTATCTGCTTAGTGAGAGATTGATGAAAAGATGCAGTAATATTTTTTGCTGTCGTCGTATCAACTTTTAGATCTGGCTCAAAGATAATGACCTTGGTACTCGCAGTACCTTTAACCACATGATCACTTACGGGTAGCTCTACTCGAGTTGATGCAGAACAAACATTAGGGCCAGTTGACTTACAACCAGTTACTGCGGTTAACACGGCTAATGCAACAAAAGCTTTTTTAAACATATTGATATCCCTATTCAATTATATAAATTTTACTAAAGCCCTAAAGCTTTCCAAAAGTCCTGCTCTTTTAACTCGGCAGAAAAACGGCGAGAGGCACCTTCATTGGCACGCTCATAACTGGTTACAGAATTAGCATTGGCTATAATTTCATTACTAGCCAAAGTGCTACCACTCTGATTTTTAAGTATTAAGTTAACTTGGACGGTTGAAATATACATATCTGAAATGTAGTTCTTGCGCCAATCGGTATCTAGAATAAGTTGATGACTAAAGTTGCTTGATGAGCCGTCTACAACCTGGATATTAAATTCAGTAAAATGAGCCGTAACAGATTTTTTCATCCGTTGATCATTTGGCTTAGCCGCAATCGCTACCTTGATACCCGAATGTACTTGTGCCACTTTTGTTTTTAACTGCGGAATGAGGTTTTGAGGGGTATTTTCTACAGCTGATAAGGCTGCCAACATAGATAAGCGGCTTGCCATGCTGCGCTCAAGCGAACTCACATCGACATTTTTCAACCACCACACGAGAGGATCCATCTGTGGCAAGCTATCGAGTTCAAACTGCGCTTGTTGATTATAGCTTTCAATGTCAGCAAGCAGTTGGCTGCTAATTTTTGCCTTATCAACCACTGCCTCAACATAAAACGTGCTGCCCACTTGTTGAGCCTTTGAGAAAACAACGCCATTGAGGACAACTGCTGATGTCTTGGTATTCACGCTAAAGTCATTTAGCTGCTGGTAATGCTCCTGACCATTAATGTCGTTTGCAATATTACGACTTAGACCTTTCGATTTTACTTCGGTCCAAAGCTGCTGGTTAAGGGCACTCATTGCCTTTTGTTTAGCTTTATCAAGTGATGCAGCCTCACCAACAGCAACGAGTGATCCACTATTTGTCGTTACAGGATTCAAATACCAATTAGGTGCCTTGCTTGTTGATTGGCAGGCAGCAACTAAGGTTAGCCCTAAAAATATAGCGCTTAGTTTTAGATTCATTCTTCATCCTTGATGTTAATCTATTTTTAAAAGTGTCTTATATTCAAAGTGAGTTAATAGCCCTTCAACCATAACTTTGGGCGCAAGCTCAGTAACAGCAAAATAGTTTGGAGTAAGCTTTCTACTTGTGGCTAATACAGTGCTTACATCTTCAATGCCACGATCTAAGTCAGCATTTAACTGCTTTACAGAGCTACGATCACTAGTGCTAAAATTGCCATAATTTACAGCCCCGAGAATGAGGTTGTAGAACATCGCTTTTTTACCTAAATCGTGGGACTCAGCGTAATACTCGATATTGTTTGCATCAGAGAAGTAACGATCTGTTTGAGAAAAATAGTGTTCTAGCGGAGTCGATAGTAATGTTTGCGTTGTATAAGGTACCGATACTTGAAAATCGGGATTTAAACCGACAACTGCGTAGCCTGATAAACGCTTATCTTTTATGGCTAAAGTGAGTTGGTATTTTTTATTTCCATAGTAAAAGTAGACAATTTCGGAGTCAGATTTAGATATTTTGGACACATGTGGGTTACCAAAAATACTGGTAATGTAAGCTTGAGTTTGCCCGACGTGCAGAGTAGAAAGATGCTTGTACTCTATGTCATTTGTCCAATTCGCGACAAATGATTCATAGGCACTACTAACAGCATCTTTAGTGTCATTCCATTGCCCTAACGACAACATTATCGCAACAACTGTCAGCGCTACACTTTGCAGCTTACTCCAGAAACTAACCTTGGTAGGTTTCTCAACATTATCCATGTCGATTTAATCATCCTTGAATCTACACATAAGAGGAATCCCCCTCTTAACAATAAATCCAATGTATCACAACAACTTAGATTAAGTTAAGTAAAAAGTCTAAATTTAAAAAAAACAGCTAATACTTTCATATTGTGGCTTTTATCCCGTCATCAACTATGTATATTGATTAATTGGCAAGATAAAAAACCACTATAATTAACAGCATTCTATTAAGGGAAACATTAGCAACTGTTAAATTATTGTACTCAACAACTCTTTGGAGAACACGAGCAAATGCAACTACTTTTACTCTCTGAAATACCAGAAGCTATAGCGCAAATAGCACAGTGGTATAGCGATGAATGGGGCTATATTGGCGAAGGTCGTAGTACAGTGGAGCTTGAACAAAAGCTCACTGATTATCTTAACAGCGACAAGTTGCCACTGATCATTATCGCACAGGAAAAACAGAAGCTAATTGGTGCTGCCCAGCTACGTTTTCATGAAATGGACATCTACCCAGACAGAGAACATTGGCTAGGAGGTGTATATGTCGAAGCTTCCTCTAGAGGACAAGGCGTTGCTGAAAGATTGATTGAAGCTATTATCGACAAGGCAAGACTACTCGGAGTAGAGAGTATCAACCTTCAAACCGAAGATATCAGCGGCGGCCTGTATAAAAAGCTCGGTTGGCAAGCTGTAGAACAAGTTACCTATCACGGTATAAATGTCTTAGTTATGGAAAAATCGATTTGAATTGGACAAGGTTAAATTATGACTCCAGCAATAGACTTACTGATTAAACAACAAATACCTCACCAACTGCATGAGTACCAACACGACCCCGCCTGCCAAGCATATGGCTTAGAAGCGGCGGAAAAAATTGGAGTACCGGTAGAACAAGTCTTTAAAACCTTAGTGGTAAAACTCGATGCTAAGCAGTTGGCTGTAGCCATTATTCCTGTAGCAGATAAGCTGAGCATGAAATCAATAGCTAAGGCAGCTAAAGCTAAGAAGGCTGTAATGGCACAAGCGACTGAAGTTCAGCGAAGCTCTGGTTATGTGTTAGGTGGCGTCAGTCCAATTGCACAAAAACGACTACTGCCAACCTATATTGATGACTCTAGCAGCAAGCTAGAAACCATCTATGTTAGCGGCGGGCGCAGAGGTTTAGACATCGCATTATCGCCGACAGATTTAAAGCAACTTCTAAAGGCAACTTACGCCCCACTTATAGCTTAACTTCATAATGTTCCACGTGGAACATCCAGCTTATAGTAAACAGAGTCAATCTCACAAAACTCAGTAATCAGCTTGGATAAAGCAGGTCTCTGGAGTAATATTAGCCTCTTCTGTTTAATCGTTCTTCCGAGGTAATATGAACGAGCAATTTAGTAGCGCACAACACCAACTTGATGCATTAGGGCTTAGATGTCCGGAGCCAGTAATGATGGTGCGCAAGTCAGTAAGACGTATGAACGATGGCGAGACTCTATTGATTATTGCCGATGATCCAGCAACCACACGTGATATTCCAAGCTTTTGTGAATTCATGGATCACACGCTGATCGCCAGCCAAACAGAAGCGACTCCTTATCAGTATTTGATAAAGAAAGGCCTTTAAAACTCTTCAACCGGACATAGGGATTTATCCGATGACAAAACTTATTGGTATTGCATATAAAACTGAAAAACGCGGCGCGATGATCACTACAGAGGCCGCTAGTGTCACTCAGAAAACCGGAGTCGAAAATGATATTTTTGGCCGTCCAGGTAAACGTCAAGTAACCGTTATGTCGATACAGCAATGGCAACAGGCTTGTAACGAGGTAGACAAAAACCTACCTTGGTTTACCCGTAGAGCAAACCTGTTAGTTGATGGCATAAGCTTTTCAGCCCAAGACCAAGGTACACAGATTGTCATCGGCGAACTTATTCTCGAGATAACCGGTGAAACAGATCCTTGTAAGAAAATGGAAATGGCTTACCCTGGTCTAGAAAAAGCGCTGTTGCCAGACTGGCGAGGCGGAGTCACCTGCCGCGTCTTAAATGATGCTAGCATTGCGATAAATGACCTCGTTTACCTAAGAGCATCAGCCGAATAAAACTAAGGCCGCATCACAGGTGCGGCCTCATACTCCCCAATAGATAAATACAACAGTAAGTCAATTAACACCACCATCTCACCAACGCCCTATTCCATTAAACTCTCTACGTTCGCCTTTAACTAATTGAAACAGAATTTATGTTTTACTGTTAACAGATTTATGCGATAACTGTTACCGAAATTGACACCTGTACTACAGCAATACTGTCACTCCTGAACAACTACAACAAAAACATAGGAATAGCATGTTAAAAAATAAGCTCACCCCTCTATATGCGGCTATGGCGCTAAGTTTCAGCATTCCCACCTTAGCCGAAGAAGACAAGAAGTCTTGGCAGGTGAATGCACCCGCAAACGCACCACTGCAACAAGTTAAAATTGACGTCACAGAAGGCACATGGATGAATGTCAGTGTTAGCCCTAACGGCAAACATATAGTGTTCGATTTACTTGGAGATATCTATCAGATCTCAACAGATGGCGGCGAAGCAAAGCCGCTTGCTAAAGGCATCGCTTGGCAGATGCAGCCGGTCTATAGTCCAGATGGAAAATACATTGCTTTTACCTCAGATGAAGATGGCGGCGATAACATTTGGATAATGGAAGCTGATGGCAGCAACCCACGACCAGTAACCACTGAAACTTTTCGCTTACTTAACAGCCCAGCATGGAGCCCAGACGGACAATACCTTGTGGCTCGCAAGCATTATACTGGCAGCCGCAGTTTAGGTGCTGGTGAAGTTTGGATGTATCACGTTGCTGGCGGTGAAGGAGTTAAGCTAACCGAACGACCAAATGAACAAAAAGACTTAGGTGAACCAGCCTACTCGCCAGATGGCCGTTACATCTACTTCAGCCAAGATGCTACACCAGGTAAAACCTTCCACTACTCAAAAGATTCAGTAAAAGGTATTTACAAGATCAAGCGTTACGATACCCAGACTGGTGATATCGAAGTGCTTATTCAAGGTACTGGCGGTGCAATTAGACCAACACCAAGCCCTGATGGAAAGAAACTGGCTTATATAAAACGAGATGGTTTCCAATCTTCACTTTACCTATTAGATCTAAAATCGGGTAAAACCGAGAAACTGTACGGTGAGCTTGACCGCGATATGCAGGAAACGTGGGCGATTCACGGTGTTTACCCGACCATGAGCTGGACAGCTGATAACGATGAAATTGTATTCTGGGCCAATGGTAAGATTAACAAGCTGGACGTTAAATCTAAATCAGTTGCACAGATCCCTTTCAGTGTTAAAACAGAACGTGCGGTACAGCCTGCAGTTCGCTTCCAACAAGATCTCGATAAAGATGTATTTGATGTAAAAATGCTACGCATGGCGCAGGTCTCGCCAGACGGCAAAAAAGTAGCATTTGAAGCACTGGGTAAAATCTGGGTTAAGAGTCTACCAGATGGAAAAATGTCTCGCCTAACTAAGCTTGATAGTGAACTTAGAGAGCTGTTTCCTCAATGGTCTCGCGACGGTAAAAAGATAGTGTTCACCACTTGGGATGATCAACAACAAGGCACAGTGAGTCTTGCAACGGTGCGTAATAAACGAGTAAAGGTGCTGACTAACGAACCTGGTAAATATGTCGAACCCACCTTTTCTCCAGATGGCGAAACCATTGTCTATCGCAAGGCTAAAGGTGGCTACATTACTCCACGTACTTGGTCGCAAGAGACTGGCTTATACCAAGTAGACACTGACGGTGATAACAATACCAAAATCACCGCCTCAGGCTACCAACCACAGTTTGGCGCTGACAATAGTCGCGTTTACTTTATGGAAAGTGGCGAAACACCGCAGCTATCTTCTATAGGTTTGAATGGTTTTGAAAAACGCGTGCACTACACCAGTAAGCATGCAACAGAATTTAGAGTATCACCTGATGGCAAGCAACTAGCCTTTGCTGAGCGCTTTAAAGTCTTTGTGACTCCTTTTGCCAAGCATGGTGAAACAGTTCAGATAGGTCCAAAGGCGAGTAACTTACCGGTTACCCAGCTGAGTGTTCGTGCTGGTGAAAGCATCAGCTGGAGCAATGATAACAACCAGCTCTACTGGACGCTTGGCCCAGAACTATATCAAGTGAAAGTAGATACTCAATACACTGAACAAGCTGAAGACGAGAAAGCAGAGCCAACGATTACTGATCTAGGCTTTACTAAAAAAGCCGATGTTCCACGTGGAACAATTGCTTTTGTTGGCGGAAAAATCATTACTATGGAGAATGATCATGTCATCAATAATGGCACGGTTATCGTAAAAGATAATCATATTGTTAGCGTTGGCTCATCTTCTGTAATCGATATCCCTAGCGATGCAAAAGTTATCGACATAACAGGCAAGACGCTGATGCCGGGCTTATTCGATGCTCATGCCCATGGTGCTCAAGGTGAGAATGAAATCATTCCTCAGCAAAACTGGGAACTGTACTCCAACCTTTCACTCGGTGTAACTGCAATACATGATCCGTCGAATGATACCACTGAGATATTTGCTGCATCTGAACAGCAAAAAGCAGGTAACATTGCCGGCCCACGTATTTTCTCAACAGGTACTATTTTATATGGTGCAAATGCGCCTGGTTATACCTCGCATATCGACTCTCTAGATGATGCTAAGTTTCATTTAGAACGTCTGAAAAAAGTCGGTGCATTCAGTGTTAAGAGTTACAACCAGCCGCGACGTAACCAACGTCAACAAGTGATAGCCGCTGCGCGAGAACTTGAGATGATGGTTGTGCCTGAAGGTGGCAGCTTACTGCAACACAACCTCACCATGATTGCCGATGGTCATACTGGTATTGAACACTCCTTGCCAGCAGCAAACATTTACAGTGATATAAAGCAGTTCTGGGGACAGACTGACGTTGGCTACACACCGACTCTCGTTGTGGCTTACGGTGGTATCTCAGGTGAAAACTACTGGTATGACAAAACCGATGTTTGGGCTCACCCGCGTCTGTCTATGTATGTACCATCAGATATTCTAGATGCTCGCTCAATGCGTCGCCCTACTGCGCCTGATGAACATTACAACCATTTCAATGTTGCCCGCGTTGCCAATGAACTGAATGACATTGGCATTAAGCCGAACATTGGTGCACATGGTCAACGTGAAGGATTAGCGGCTCACTGGGAAATGTGGATGTTTGCTCAAGGTGGTATGAGTAATCTTGAAGTACTTAAAACCGCAACCATTAACCCAGCGAAGCATTTTGCGATGGATCATCAGATAGGTTCAATTAAACAAGGTAAGCTAGCAGACCTAATTGTAATTGATGGTAACCCGCTTGACGATATTCGGGTAACAGATCGCGTCACTTACACCATGGTCAACGGCAAACTTTATAATGCCGAGACAATGGATCAACTCAATGGCGGCAACAAAAATAGCGGTAAACAGAGGAAGCCATTCTTTTTTGAGAAATAGCTTTCGCTGAATAGTTTTTGGAAATAGCCTTTTTTACTGAAAACTGGCTTTTTTAAAATTTTAATTCTGAGTAACTTAACACTGGTTTAAATATTTCAGGAAAAATATTTTTTGTTGTAAAAACTATTAAAAAGTTATTATCTAATGAAAAATAAAAAGGATGTTCCACGTGGAACATCCTTTTTTGTTTTGGACTTAAGCATTAGTGGTTCTAGCTTCTAACATAAACCGTAATTGATGGGCTAAAGCCCAACCTACAAAAGTGATAATGCTCTGGCTTCACTGTCATTGTGCTTCCTAAAAACGAACACCAATCTTTTCTAAACCTAGTTCCATTCTCTATTACAGCGCAGCACCTGATCTTAGCTTTGCGAGCGATGGCAAAAGCAATCTGTGGTGTGGTCATTGACCATGCCAACCGCTTGCATAAAAGCGTAGCAAATTGTCGGTCCGACAAAATTAAAACCTAGCTTTTTAAGTGCTTTCGACATCGCTTCTGATTCGGGGGTTTGTACTGGCACCTCTTTCATCGATTGGGGATGATTAACTTTAGGCTCGCCATCGACAAAATCCCATAAAAAGGTAGAAAAATCATTACCCTGCTCGACAAAAGCCAAATACGCTTTCGCGTTTCTGATTATTGAATTAACCTTTAAACGGTTACGAACAATCCCAGGGTTAAGCAGTAACGCCTCAACTTTATCGGCATCGAATGTAGCGATAATATCAGGGTTAAAATTAGCGAAAGCTGCCTCATAATTTTGCTGCTTCTTTAGGATAGTAATCCAAGACAAACCGGCTTGCTGGCCATCAAGACAGAGCTTTTCAAATAGCTCTCGACTATCAAATACCGGTCTACCCCATACTTGGTCATGGTACTCCTCATAGATAGGATCTTTTCCCACCCAAGCACAACGTATTACTTCCATAGTACAAATCCTATAATTTTAACCAACCAGATAAAAAATAACCTACATAAGCGCTATTCTACAAGGTATAATCGAAACCATTTTCTATTTAGGCTTCCAGGCAGTAGACAAGCGGATATGACGACCAAACACGACGTAAAAACATTCCAGGGTTTTATTATGACCCTACAGGAATACTGGGCGCAGCAAGGTTGCGCAATTGTTCAACCATTAGATATGGAAGTAGGCGCGGGAACATTCCACCCTATGACCTTCCTAAGAGCGCTAGGCCCAGAGCCGATGAGTTGTGCCTATGTACAACCAAGTCGTCGTCCTACCGATGGCCGCTACGGCGACAACCCAAACCGTCTACAGCACTTTTATCAATTCCAAGTCGTGCTAAAACCTTCACCAGATAATATCCAAGAGCTTTATCTTGGATCGTTGGAAGCTGCAGGCATCGACATGAACATCCATGATGTTCGCTTTGTAGAAGACAACTGGGAATCACCTACTTTAGGTGCGTGGGGTCTTGGTTGGGAAGTATGGCTTAACGGTATGGAAGTATCGCAATTTACTTACTTCCAACAAGTGGGTGGACTAGAGTGCAAGCCCGTTACCGGTGAGATAACCTATGGTCTAGAGCGTCTTGCCATGTATATCCAAGAAGTAGATAACGTCTATGACTTAGTATGGACTGACGGCCCAATGGGCAAAGTGATGTATGGCGATATCTTCCATCAAAATGAAGTTGAGCAATCAGCTTATAACTTTGAACATGCCAATGTTGAAGTCTTATTTAGAGCATTCGATGACTGCGAAGTTGCTTGCCAACACCTGCTCTCATTAGAAAAACCGCTTGCGCTACCTGCTTATGAGCAAGTGATGAAAGCCTCTCATGCATTCAACTTACTTGATGCTCGCCACGCGATTTCTGTTACTGAACGCCAGCGTTATATTTTACGCGTTCGAACCATGGCTAAAGGCGTTGCCGAAGCTTACTATCAATCTCGTGAAGCTCTTGGCTTCCCTATAGGTAAGTAGAGGATTAACTTATGAATTTTGAAAACTTACTGATTGAAGTCGGTACTGAAGAACTGCCACCAAAGTCACTGCGTAAATTGGCTGAGTCTTTTCTTAGCAATTTTACCGATGAATTAAAGAAAGCTGAACTGACTTTTGAGTCAGCAGTTTGGCACGCGGCTCCTCGTCGCCTAGCAATAAACATCAACCAACTTGCACTTGCTCAAGCAGACAAGGTGGTTGAAAAGCGTGGCCCAGCAGTCGCGCAAGCTTTTGATGCTGAAGGAAATCCAACTAAGGCAGCCATGGGCTGGGCTCGTGGTAATGGTATTACTGTAGAGCAAGCTGATCGCCTTAAGACTGACAAAGGTGAATGGTTACTGCATCAGGCAAAAGTGGTTGGTGTTGACACTAAGAGCTTGATTGCGGCAATGGCACAGCGCTCATTAGACAAACTACCAATTCCTAAGCCAATGCGTTGGGGTAGCAATACCACCCAGTTTATTCGCCCAGTGCACACAGTCACGATGCTATTAGGTAGCGAAGTCGTTGAAGGTGAGCTATTAGGCATTAAGTCTGACCGTATCATCCGTGGTCACCGCTTTATGGGTAAACCAAGCTTTGAGCTCGATCATGCAGACAACTATTTGTCAGCACTGAAAGAGCAAGGCAAAGTCGATGCGGATTATGAAGCGCGTAAAGCACAAATTAAAGCTGATGCTGAAGCTGCTGCGACTAAAATTGGTGGTGTAGCGGATCTAGAAGATGACCTGCTTGAAGAGGTTACATCACTCGTCGAGTGGCCAGTGGTATTAACAGCGAGTTTCGAAGAGAAGTTTCTCGACGTACCAGCAGAAGCCTTGGTGTACACCATGAAAGGCGATCAAAAATACTTCCCTGTATTTGATGATGCTGGTCAACTGTTGCCTAACTTTATATTTGTTACCAATATCGAATCGAAAGATCCGCAACAGATTATTTCAGGCAACGAAAAAGTCGTTCGCCCTCGCCTTGCTGATGCTGAGTTCTTCTTCGAAACAGATAAAAAGAACACTCTTGAATCTCGCCTTAGCAGCTTAGAAACCGTAGTGTTCCAAAAGCAGCTTGGCACCATCAAGCAACGCGTTGAACGCATCTCTACATTGGCGGCATATATTGCCACCAGCATCGGCGCTAATAGCGAAGAGGCTGCGCGTGCAGGTCTACTGTGTAAGTCAGACTTGATGACCAACATGGTGATGGAGTTTACTGATCTTCAAGGCACTATGGGCATGCATTACGCCCGTCTAAATGGTGAAACTGAAGCGGTAGCTGTTGCACTAGCTGAGCAGTACAAACCTAAATTCTCAGGCGATACAGTGCCTACGGCACCAGTATCTATCTGTGTCGCACTGGCTGAAAAGCTCGACACACTCGTGGGTATTTTTGGTATTGGCCAAGCGCCTAAAGGTGCTGCAGACCCATTCGCACTGCGTCGTGCTGCGATTGGTGTATTGCGTATTTGTTTAGAAAACAACTTACCACTTGATCTGGTCGATTTGATTGCTCAAGCACAAGCGCTACATGGCGAAAATCTCACTAACGACAAAGCGCCGGAGCAGGTACTTGAGTTCTTTATGGGACGCTTCCGTGCATGGTATCAAGATCAAGGTGTTGGTGTGGACGTAATACTTGCTGTATTAGCTCGCCGCCCAACCGCTCCTGCTGATTTTGAAAGCCGCATTAAGGCCGTTGCTCACTTTAGAACCCTTGAACAAGCATCTGCACTTGCGGCAGCTAACAAGCGTGTATCAAACATTTTGGCTAAAGTGGAAGGTGAACTACCTGCGACTATCGATGATAGCTTACTGGTTGAAGCTGCTGAAAAAGCGCTTGCAGCAAAGCTTGCTGAGTTACAGCCTCAATTGGCACCATTATTCGCTGCTGCTAACTACCAAGAAGCACTGGCACTACTCGCTAGCTTGCGTGAAAGTGTTGATACCTTCTTTGAAGATGTAATGGTAATGGCTGATGATGAAGCCCTAAAGAACAACCGCCTAGCGTTACTTTCTAGCCTACGCGACCAGTTCTTACATGCTGCTGATATCTCATTGCTACAGTAAAGGCTGGTAGTCATTAGCTATTAAAAAGCCCCTATTTTAGGGGCTTTTTTGTGTGTTAAAACTAACGGCTGTTATTGCTTAGAACTGGATCAGCTTCTGGTGTAATTCATCAAAGCCAGGCCTATCAATACCAGTATCGATGAGTAAACGATTTAGTTGCTGTTCCTGCAACTTTCCAACCTCTAGCAACATCGAGCATTCACTGATTAAGTTTGCTCGCCATACCGCTTCAGCAGGGCCTCCAACAGGCTTAGAATCAACAATCGCTAACCGACTAAGCTCTGACTTGAATATTACAGGTAACTCCCAATGCTGTACCAATAAGGCGCTTAGGCTTAGTGATTTAGCAGTCATCACCTGCCTAAATAGGCTGGAACAAGGCTGTTCGCCCGGTTCGGCTTGCTTAAACGCTTCTAACAACAATTTAAAGATCGCTATTTTGCCAACGTCATGGATTAACCCCAACATGAAGGCACTTTCACTATCCTCTTCAAACAGCTCACTTGCCAAATAGGCGACTTGCATTGAATGACGCCAAATCTGCGACCCAAAGCGGCGGAAATAGATAGGCTTAATGTCGATGCATCCACGCAGCAAACTTGTCGTCACAAAACGTCTTATCTGCTCGCGGCCTAGCTGCACTAATGCTTGCTGCAAGCTAGTGATCTCTTTTTCGCTGCGCCTAAACAACGGGCTATTACATAGTTTAAGCACCTCAACACTTAGTAGAGGATCTTTTTCTATCAACACTAACAAGGCTTGAGTATCACTAGCCTCATTGGCTAGTTGTTTATCTAGAGCCGCCACTTGTGTCGGTAACTTTAATACTCTTTCAGCTATAGCTTTGGGGGCCGACAACGCAGCTTCTACCCGCCTAAATACATTTTTCTCTAGCTCATTCGCCACACCGCTTTGCTGAATACTAGGAAACAACAAACTGTAGAAAAGAGAAGTAACATCCACAGCAGTAACTTGAACAACCTCTGGCTGAATATTACTTGGCTGTAGTTTTGGCGGGGAAGTTTGATAAAGCTCTGGCTGAGAAGAAAAGCTCTTTGGCTTTTCAACGACGACTTTATCTCTGATATTAAACAGTTTTTTAAATGCTTTCTTTAACACTTGATATGACCGGACATATAAGACACCAAGTTTGGCAGCTTATATCAAAATGCAATACAACAAAAAATCGGCGCTAGAAGCGCCGATTTCACTATTTGCAAAGTAATAGCTTTCGCAATAAAACTAAACGTCTAGGTTAGCCACGTTAAGCGCGTTAGACTCAATAAAGTCACGACGAGGCTCAACTTGATCACCCATCAAACAGGTGAATAGCTGATCGGCGCCAATCGCATCTTCGATGGTCACTTGCAACATACGGCGTGATTCAGGATCCATTGTCGTTTCCCACAATTGCTCAGGGTTCATCTCACCCAATCCCTTATAACGCTGGATATATTGACCACGCTTAGACTCGCTCATTAACCATTCTAGCGCTTCAACAAAGCTACTAACGTCTTTAGTACGCTCACCACGCTGAACATAGCCACTCTCTTCAATTAGCCCGCTGATCTCAGCGCCTAACTTAACAATTGTCGCGTAGTCGTTAGACTGGAAGAAGTCATACGTGAACAAGAAGTGAGTATCAATACCATGCTTACGGATCGTAATCTTTGGCAGGTAAACTTGACGCTCAGGATCAAGTACTGGTTCAGCACTATATAAAATACCACCAGTCTCTTTCTCTTCTAGCGCAGTAACAAAAGTGTCAGACCAAACTTTAACTTGTGCTTCGTCACTCAACATTTCATTAGTCAATGCTGGGTGGTATAGCATCAAATCGGTAATGTTAGTTGGGTAACGTTGTTCTAGACGCTCAATAATAGCTTCCACTTCACGATACTGATTAACCAATGCTTCTAATGGCAGACCCGATATGCCAGGTGCACCTTGTGCTGGATAAACATTTGCATTATCGAGTGCTTGAGTCGTTAGGTACTCAGTCAATGCAGGATCATCTTTCAGATACTGCTCTTGCTTACCCTTCTTAACTTTGTACAAAGGTGGTTGTGCAATATAGATATAACCACGTTCGATAAGCTCAGGCATTTGACGGAAAAAGAAGGTCAATAGCAAGGTACGAATGTGCGAGCCATCGACGTCGGCATCGGTCATGATGACGATGTTATGGTAACGCGTCTTATCTGGATCATATTCGTCACGACCAATACCACAACCTAAAGCGGTAATTAGCGTGGCAACTTCTTGCGAAGATAACATCTTATCAAAACGTGCTTTTTCAACGTTTAAGATCTTACCTTTAAGTGGCAGAATCGCTTGGTTCTTACGGTTACGTCCCTGCTTGGCTGATCCGCCAGCAGAGTCCCCTTCCACTATGTAGATTTCAGAAAGACCAGGGTCTTTCTCTTGGCAATCGGCCAATTTACCAGGCAAACCACCTAAATCGAGTGCACCTTTGCGGCGGGTCATTTCACGGGCTTTACGCGCCGCTTCACGAGCACGAGCAGCATCAATAATCTTACCAACAATCAGCTTAGCTTCGTTTGGATGTTCCATTAGGTAATCACCTAACTGCTCACCCATTGTTTGCTCTACAGCAGACTTAACTTCGCTTGATACCAACTTGTCTTTAGTCTGTGAACTGAACTTAGGATCCGGTACTTTAACAGAGATAACAGCAGTCAAACCTTCACGAGCATCATCACCGGTTGCGCCAGTCTTGCCCTTCTTGTTAAAACCTTCACGTTCCATGTAGTTGTTCAAGTTACGAGTCAACGCACCACGGAAGCCCGCTAAGTGAGTACCACCATCGCGCTGTGGGATGTTGTTAGTGAAACAGAAGATGTTCTCTTGGAAGCCATCATTCCACTGCATCGCCACTTCAACGGTAATACCGTCATCGCGCTCTTGAATAAAGTGGAATACCTCTTTATTTACTGGTGTTTTGTTAACGTTTAAGTAGTCAACAAATGCACTGATACCACCATCGTACTTGAAGAACTCATCACGGTTGTCACGTTCATCAATTAGACGAATACCAACACCAGAGTTAAGGAAAGACAGCTCACGAACACGCTTTGCAAGAATGTCAAAATGGAACTCAACATCGGTAAAAGTATCTGGGCTAGGCCAGAATCTTAGTTCTGTACCGGTATTGATTGCATCGCCAATCTCTTTAATAGGCTCATCAGGTATGCCGTGAGTGTAAAACTGCTCATATAACTTACCCTCACGACGAACAGTCAACTGCAACTTGTGTGATAGTGCATTTACTACCGATACACCTACACCATGCAAACCGCCTGATACTTTATAAGAGTTATCATCGAACTTACCACCAGCATGCAGTACCGTCATAATAACTTCTGCAGCCGACACACCCTCTTCAGGGTGGATCTCAACAGGAATACCACGGCCATCATCTTTTACTGATACAGAACCATCGGCATGAATGGTAATAATGACGTCGTTACAGTGGCCCGCTAGCGCTTCATCGATAGAGTTATCGACCACTTCGAATACCATGTGATGTAGACCGGTGCCATCATCGGTATCACCGATGTACATTCCAGGTCTCTTACGTACCGCATCAAGGCCTTTTAATACCTTAATACTCGAAGAATCATAACTATTCTCTGACATATTATTCTCTCGTCGGTTATTCAATTACCGTTACACGCCCATGTTCCACATGGAACATCTTACTTGGCGGCGTGATTAACGAATCAACTATGGCTGCAGGTTCAATTGCCGTGACAAAAACTTGTGCGCCGGTATCTGCTAACTGCTGCAGCAATAGTTTCCTATGCTGTGCATCCAACTCCGATGGAAGGTCATCCACCAGATAAATACTTTTTTTATCTATTTGTTGTTTGAGCAACTTTCCTTGTGCAATACGCAATGCACAGACTAACAATTTTAACTGTCCACGGGACAAAGCATCTTGTGCAGGTAGAGTTCCTACCCGCAACCTTAAGTCCGCTTTATGAGGTCCGCTAACGGTAAAGCCTGTGGCTAAATCTCTGGGATACTGCGTCTCGAGCAGCTGTGCATACTCTGTTTTACTATCCCATCCTCGGGTAAAAGAAACCTTAACATCAACCTGAGGTAAAAACTCTTCGATTATACCCTTAAGTAGCTCATTTAACGAGTCTACATATTGCTTTCGTATCTCAGTAACCAGTTCAGCATAACGAATAAATTCTTTATCCCAAAATTGAATCGAACTATAGGGTGATTCGTCTCTGAGTAACTGATTTCTTTGCTTCAAAATACGTCGTACATTCACCCATGCAGCATAAAAGCGAGGGTCGGAATGAAACGCGCCCCAATCTATAAACTGACGTCTAGATTTTGGACCTTCAAAAAGCAACGAAAAGCTTTCCGGGGTAATAACTTGAATCGGTAATGTTTCAGCTAACGTCGATAGTCGCTTTACTTTATCACCATTAATTTTAACTTCAATCTCACCGCTTCTAAAACGTCTGAGACCAATTTTACTCTCATCCTCAGCACTCACCATATTGGCAAACAAAGTCAGTGCATCAGTATCATTCTGAATAACTCGTTGCGATAAATGGCTGCGAAAAGAGCGCCCCATTCCTAAAAAGTAAATAGCCTCTAAAATGCTGGTCTTGCCACTACCGTTCTGGCCATAAATAACATTTAGCCCTTCACCTGGCTGCAACTGCGCCGAGCTAATATTACGGAATGCTTCAATATGAAGACGGTTAAGACTCATTGATACCTTTTAACGCTGCGGGGACAAAAATTTAAGAAGTGGTATTTATACCAGATAAAGCCGACGGAGTGTCTTAGAAACTTTATCTGGTATCTAAAGCAGAGTAATACAGCCTGCTACAAACGCATAGGCATGACGACATACATAGAGTCTTGCTCTATGTGGTTGTCGATAAGCGCACTAGAGTTGCCATCAATTAACGTGATACGCACGTCATCAGACGGTAGGTTGTTTAGTACGTCAAGCAAATAGCTGACGTTAAAACCAATCTCTAACGGGGTGTTTTCGTATTCAACGTCTAAGATCTCTTCCGCTTCTTCCTGTTCAGGGTTATTAGCAGTGATCTTAATGAGGTTATTCTCTAACTGTACACGCACACCACGAAACTTTTCATTAGACAGAATAGAAGCGCGCAGTAAAGCCTGTTTAAGTTGCTGGCGACTCGCGATAACAATCTTATCGCCGCCTTTTGGCAACACACGGCGATAATCAGGGAAACGACCATCAACTAGCTTACTGGTAAATACAGCAGTGGCAGTGGTCGCTCTAATAGCATTATCGCCAATAGCGATGGTGACATCTAAGTCATCACCTTCAAATGAACGCATAAGCTCTAGTACGCCTTTACGCGGCACAATCACCTGCTTTTCAGGTAAAGAAGCTTCGATCATTCGATGGCTCAACGCCAAACGATGACCATCTGTCGCAATAGCGCGTAAAACGTTGCCTTCTGTCTCTAACAGCAAACCATTGAGGTAATAACGCACATCTTGGTTAGCCATTGAGAATTGAGTCGCATCAATCAAGGACTTCATGGTGCCTTGTTTGAGGGTAAACTCGATTTCAGCTTCAAATGCTTCTACATTCGGGTACTCTTCCGCAGGCAAAGTTGCCAAGGTAAAGCGGCTACGACCAGAACGTAACAATAGACGGTTTTCTTGTTGCTCTATTTTAAGCTCAACCTGATCAGGTAAAGACTTAACAATATCTAGGAATTTCTTAGCGGGTACAGTTGTACGACCTTCAAGTACTTCACCTTCAAGTTGCACTTCACCGACCAATTCAACTTCTAAATCGGTACCGGTTAACTTTAGTGAGTGAGCACTTACTTCTACCAAGAGGTTTGCCAGAATAGGCAAGTTGTGTCGTCTTTCCACTGCGCCACTGACTAACTGCAGTGGCTTTAATAGGGCGTCCCTATCAATAGAAAATTTCATTGGTTTCAAATCCCTGATATTAAGAAGATAAGGTTCTTATCAAGTTAGCATAATCTTCTTTAATGTCATGACTTTCTTCACGCAACTGCGCAATTTTACGACATGCATGTAAAACAGTTGTATGGTCACGACCACCAAATGCATCGCCAATTTCTGGCAAGCTCTGGTTAGTAAGTTCTTTTGATAATGCCATCGCCATCTGTCTTGGACGCGCCACGCTACGTGAACGACGCTTGGACAACATATCGGCCATCTTAATCTTGTAGTATTCAGCAACGGTCTTTTGAATATTATCGATAGTAACCAGCTTCTCTTGCAACGCCAGTAAGTCACGCAGTGCTTCACGCACAAAATCGATAGTAATCGGACGACCTGTAAAGTTGGCATTGGCAATAACACGGTTTAACGCGCCTTCGAGCTCACGAACATTCGAACGTAAACGCTTAGCAATAAAGAATGCCACTTCATCAGGCAGGTTAATGCCACTCTCTTGTGCTTTACGCATCAAGATCGCCACACGGGTTTCTAGCTCCGGTGGCTCAATAGCAACCGTTAGACCCCAACCAAATCGAGATTTAAGACGATCTTCAACACCGTCGATCTCTTTCGGGTATTTGTCAGAGGTCAAAATGATCTGATGGTTACCCTCTAACAATGCATTAAAGGTATGGAAGAATTCTTCTTGAGATCGATCTTTGTTAGCAAAGAATTGAATGTCATCAATAAACAGAGCATCGACACTGCGGTAGTAACGCTTAAACTCTTCAATCGCGTTGTTTTGCAGGGCTTTAACCATATCCTGTACAAAACGCTCTGAATGCATATAAACCACTTTTGCATCTGGCTTGTTCTTAATAATGCCATTACCCACGGCGTGCAGTAGATGGGTTTTACCCAAACCAGTACCACCGTAAAGGAACAATGGGTTATAAGCACCGCCGGGATTTTCAGATACTTGTAGCGCTGCCGCTTTACCTAGCTGGTTTGACTTACCTTCTACGAAGTTATCAAACTGGTAGGTTGGATTAATATTACTGCGATGGTTAGCTGTAATAGCAGGCTCAGCTTGAGGGGCATTAAAAGTAGGTCTTTCTACCGCTTTGCTTGCTGCAGGTCTAGGTCTAATAGCCGCTGTAGCCTGAACAACTGGCTTAGCAGACGGACGACTACCGATGTCAAAACGCAAATTAGGCGCGTCAGCTCCCATCTGCTCAGTAAAAAACTGGTTGATGATATTAAGGTATTTATCTCTAACCCAATCTAAAACGAAACGGTTAGGTGCATAGATGACAAGCGTATCGCCTTCCATTTCTGCCTGTAACGGTCTTATCCACATACTGAATTGCTGAGCAGAAAGCTCATCTTGCAGCCTTGCGATACATTGTTGCCAAAGTGAAACCGCCACGTACTTATCCCCAAAAGATCATACAAAAGAGGTGTATTCTATAGTGAGATCACGCTGATCGCTATCCTTTACGTATATTTATCCCCAGATAGATCAATGAAACGATAAGATCACGATCTTAAGCGATCGCTGACGATCAAAAAAATAGCAGAAACCCTCAAAACCAGCTTTATAAAGCGATCCAGATCGATCTATAATAGACACGCTTCGATCTAATTTCTTATCTACTAAACCACAAGATGTAGTGGTAACTCACAGAGTTATCCACAAATCCTAGTAGCTTTTTACTTTCGAAGAAATAACCAAGATGGCATTATTTAATCACTTGAGTCGATTCCTTATTGACGTACATAGTTAAAGTGATTACAATTCGGCCTCTTTTTTGCCCTTACCTCTATTTTGTAGAGAATAAGGTTTATTAACCTAACAAAGACGGATTGCCATAATGAGTAAACGTACTTTTCAACCTAGCAACCTGAAGCGCAAGCGTTCTCACGGCTTCCGCGCTCGTATGGCTACTGTAGGTGGCCGTAAGGTCATCGCACGTCGCCGTGCTAAAGGTCGCGCTCGTCTTTCTGCTTAATAAGTAGAGATGCAAGTGACTAGCTATACCTTTACGCGGGAGTTACGTCTGTTAACTCCCGCGCAATTTAAATCTGTTTTTACCAAACCTATCAAAGCGTCTTCCGCTGAAATAACCCTACTTGCAATTCCTAATTCTGAACAGCATCCTCGTTTGGGGTTAACTGTTGCTAAGCGTTACGTAAAAAAAGCTCACCAACGAAATAAAATCAAACGTATCATTAGAGATAATTTTCGTTTGCATCAGCATGAACTACCCGCTGTAGATATCGTTGTGCTTGTCAGAAATGGCGTGCTTGATATGGAAAACGCAGAACTCAAAAAATTGGTAGAAAAGCTATGGCGAAAACTCTCTCGCCGTTACAATGGCTAGCAACTGCGATTATTCGTGGCTACCAAGTACTAATAAGTCCCATGCTGGGACCTCGTTGTAGGTTCAATCCGACGTGTTCACATTACGCAATAGAAGCAATTCGTTTGCATGGAGTTGTGAAAGGGTGTTGGTTTGCAGCGAAACGCATATTAAAATGTCACCCTTTACATCCGGGCGGAGAAGATCCCGTCCCTCACAAAAAACATAGGTGCGATAAATAGGCTATGGAATCTCAACGCAATATATTGCTTATCGGTCTGCTTTTTGTCAGCTTTTTACTATGGCAACAATGGCAAGCAGATAAAGCTCCTCAACCGGTTGCTCAAACGCAATCTTCAGTAGCAGCGTCTACTGTTGCGGATGCTCACAGTTCAGATGTACCTGATGCAGACTCTGCATTACCTGAAACTGTTACAGCATCTAAAGAGTTAATCACTGTCACTACAGACCAATTTATTCTTAAAATTGATCCAGTTGGCGGTGACATCGTTCATTCCGCACTGCTTTCTCATAAACTTGAGCAAGATGGTGATGACCCATTTGTACTACTTGAGCAAACAAACGATATTTATTATATCGCTCAAAGTGGTCTAATCGGTCGTGATGGTATTGATAGTAGTACTACTGGTCGCGCACATTTCGATAGCGCTTCTCGTGAGTATGACCTAGCAGGTCAAGATACGTTAGAGGTTCCTTTAACTTATTTAGCTGCTAACGGTGTTACTTATACCAAGCTATTTACCTTCTACCGCGGCAAGCATAATGTTGATGTTGATTACAAAATCAACAACACTTCTGATGCGCAGCTACAAGTTCAGATGTATGGACAGATCAAGCACAGCATCAAGAAAAGCGAAAGTAGCATGATGATGCCAACTTATCGTGGTGCGGCTTTCTCAACAGCAGATACTCGCTATGAGAAATACAGCTTCGACGACATGGCTGACAAGAACCTAAACAAGTCGACACTTGGTGGCTGGGTAGCAATGCTACAGCACTACTTTGTATCAGCTTGGGTGCCACCAGAAAATGATAAGAACATTATCTTTTCAAGTGTGAGTGCTGGTGGTTTAGCTAATATCGGTTTCCGCGGCGCACTCTATGATATTGCACCAGGTGCTGAACAATCGATTAAAGCTCAATTCTATGTTGGTCCTAAAGATCAAGAAGCGCTATCTGCACTTTCTGAGTCATTGAACCTAGTAGTTGATTACGGCTTCCTATGGTGGTTAGCAATCCCAATTCACTGGTTATTGATGTTCTATCAATCATTTGTGGGTAACTGGGGTGTGGCTATTATCCTTATTACGCTTACTGTTCGTGGCATGTTATACCCACTAACTAAAGCGCAATACACTTCAATGGCTAAGATGCGTAACTTGCAACCAAAACTCGCTGATATGAAAGAGCGTTTTGGTGATGACCGTCAGAAGATGGGGCAAGCTATGATGGAACTGTACAAGAAAGAGAAAGTAAACCCCATGGGTGGCTGTCTTCCAATCTTGCTACAGATGCCAATTTTCATCGCACTATACTGGGTGTTGCTTGAAAGCTACGAGCTACGTCACGCACCATTCATGTTATGGATCACCGATTTATCGGTACAAGATCCATACTATGTCATGCCTATCTTGATGGGTGTATCGATGTTTATTATGCAGAAGATGCAACCAATGGCACCGACTATGGACCCAATGCAAGTTAAGATGATGCAGTGGATGCCAGTTATCTTTACCGTATTCTTCCTATGGTTCCCAGCAGGTCTGGTTCTATACTGGTTGGTAGGTAACTTAGTCGCGATTACCCAGCAGAAGATTATCTATGCTGGACTGGAGAAAAAAGGGTTAAAATAATCCCTTAGCTCCGACTAACAAAAAGCGGTCTAATACTCAGTATTGACCGCTTTTTTGCTATCTATGTAGAGACAATACTTTTAACTTCACTCTGAAAACAGATTAGGAAACACAGTAATGACAACAGATACTATCGTGGCACAAGCGACCGCTCCAGGGCGTGGCGGTGTAGGTATTATTCGCGTATCTGGCGACTTAGCGAGCAATGTTGCTATGGCGGTACTTGGGCATATCCCTAAAACCCGTTATGCCGATTACTGTGACTTTAAAGATCAACAAGGCGACGTTATTGACCAAGGTATTGCGCTGTACTTTAAAGGCCCTAATTCATTTACCGGTGAAGATGTTCTTGAGCTGCAGGGCCATGGCGGTCAAATCGTACTTGATATGTTAATTAAGCGCGTGATGGAAACCCAAGGTTTACGCATCGCCAAACCAGGCGAGTTCAGTGAGCAAGCCTTTATGAACGATAAGCTCGACCTAACGCAAGCAGAAGCGATTGCCGACCTTATTGATGCAACCAGCGAACAAGCCGCTAAAAGCGCGTTAAACTCGCTACAGGGCGAGTTCTCGACCCAAGTACATGAACTCGTCGAACAGGTCACGAATCTACGTCTATACGTCGAGGCAGCCATTGATTTCCCCGACGAAGAGGTCGACTTCCTTTCTGACGGTAAAATATCTGGCTCACTCAACCGTATCATCACCAAACTCGATACCGTTCAAGCAAGTGCCAAGCAGGGCTCTATCATTCGTGAAGGGATGAAAGTGGTGATTGCTGGTCGTCCAAATGCCGGTAAATCAAGCCTACTAAACGCTTTAGCAGGTAAAGAGTCTGCCATTGTCACCGAAATTGCCGGTACCACTCGTGATGTACTGCGTGAACATATCCACCTAGACGGTATGCCATTGCATATCATCGATACCGCTGGTCTGCGTGATACCGCTGATACCGTTGAGAAAATTGGTATAGAGCGCGCATGGGATGAGATCAAAACGGCGGATCAAGTGCTGTTTATGGTTGATGGCACCACGACTACCGCAGTTGATCCACACGAGATTTGGCCAGATTTCATCGATCGCTTACCTAAAAATTTAGGGGTTACCGTGGTACGTAACAAAGCCGATCTCACCGGTGAGACATTGGATATAACCGAAGAAGCTGGCCATCCTGTTCACCGCATCTCAGCCAAAACAGGTTTAGGCGTAGCAGCATTGCAACAACACCTAAAATCTTTAATGGGTTATCAAAGTAACCTCGAAGGTGGATTTATCGCCCGTCGCCGCCACCTAGAAGCACTCGACCTTGCAAGTAGCCACTTAGATTTAGGTAGAGAGCAACTAGAAGTTTATCAAGCTGGTGAATTACTCGCGGAAGAGTTAAGAATGGCACAGCTAGCTTTATCGGAAATCACCGGTAAATTTACCTCTGATGACTTACTTGGAAAAATCTTTAGCTCTTTCTGTATCGGTAAGTAAACAATTCCTCTTTGTAACCAACTCTAAGCAGTAATTACCGCTTTAAGATAAGGTGAATTTAGATCATATATTAAGATCTAGATTCATCTTCACCCCACCCTGTAAGCCTAAATTTACAGTGCGATCGCAAATGGATCGTCTACTGTAAACCTCAGCATATCTACTGCTAAAGCAAGATCGTTAATCACAAGTATCAACAGAGATATCAACAAGCAAGCACGATCTGTGGACAGATCTAAAACCTTTTAACAATAACCGAATAAGTTATTGTTTTATAATGATTAAGCATTATAAACTCTAGATCAAGATCCAAAAAAAACAAGCTTAAAATGGATCTTTCTCGATAAGTTATACTCAGAAAAAAAATAGTTAAAAATTAAACCTGTGTAAAAGTGGATTTCCTGTGGTTAAAATCAGCATTTAGTGCTAACGATCTTTTCAACGAGATCGCAAACCTAGATGAGCTAGTTATTTTACATCAACCACACGACTAGCTTTGCGATATTGGATCTTCCAACCTAGCCAACGAGGTAACTCCCAGCGTTTAGGACCCTGTTTACGGCTGCCGTTTAAGTAGTCGAGTAGCACCAACTTTCGTTTAGGCTCATAACTCACAGCGAGCTTAAGTTCTGCTAGCGCTAATTGAGCAGGATAAAGACCATCAAACTCTTCACGTTGCCAATCAGGAATACCTTCAAATAGTAGATCTTCAGCTTCAACCAAAGCTAAATCTTCAAAGCTCTCCACCCCTAGCTGAACGAGCTTTTGTTTAAGATAGGGTTCAAGCACCAAAGACTGATTAATTTCACTGTCAAACTCAGTGGTTTTTCCTAGCGCAAACCATATATTCCAAGCCGCTATATCTGCGGTTAAACGCTTAGCAATACCTGCAAACTCTCGCCCTTGAATAATACTGCGTGTAATCGCATCTATCGCCTGTTCGCCCGATGCGCGCTCAAACCGAGAATCTATCACTCTGCCAGCATATATTCGCTCTATCAGCACTTTATGGGTCGCCGCCTGCTCTTTGTTTTCTGCCAGTCTATCTTCACCTAAACCAGCTTGATAAAGCAGTTCTGTTGAAATGGGTGCCATTACAGAAGCCAGATTTAGCGTCTGCTTTACTCCTTTACCTGCCAGTGAGTGTTGATCAAACACCACTGCTGCAATGGCAGCATCCTTACCGGAAAAATCTTTAAGTTCGGGACTAAAACGGCTATCTCGGCCAATCTGCACTTCGCTAAAACCATTGCCCAACGCCTGTACTCGTTTAACACGTCGAATAAAAGCAAGTTCAGGTAATGCTTTTACTACCGCCAGTAACCAACGGCTTCGCAACGCTTCTGATTTGTGGTCTAGCACCACCGCTTTATGTAAACTCTCTAAACCTAAGCCTTGTCTTATCTGGTTAGCTAAGCGACGCGCCTCTTTTACCGCATGCTGTTCAATATCAATAGAATCAACCGCTGGCTCGCGCAGCAGTTTAATTAAGGTAAAAGCATCGCAGCCCAGTGGCTCCCAATCATGTAGCGACTTAATGTCATATTCTGCACTAGGTTGCTGGTACAAACGCTGCGGCACACTAATAGCGGCCGCCAAATCGACCATTAACTCTGTGCACTCAATATCGGGCATAGCACTAATCAAATGGGCAAACTGAGTATCTATCGGTAATGGAAACAGCTTTCTACCATGAGCAGTGACTTGCCCTTGAGCATCAATCGCCCCCATAGCCAACAAGCGCTCATGGGCAATAGCGAGCGGCTTAATGCCAATAGCATCAACAAAAACTAAATCGGCTAGCTTCATATCGCTACAAGCTGCTGCCAGCATAGGTTCCACCAGTTCTTCACGCTGCAGTTCTGGCGGTGTCATCGCCTCCATCGGCGCATGCTCGCCCCACAAGCGCACACACAAACCCGCTTGCGTACGACCTGCACGGCCTTTGCGCTGCTCGCTGCTGGCCCTTGATATTCGTGCAAGCGACAACACAGTACGACCATTACGCTGATGAGTACGGCGCTCAAGCCCAGAATCAATCACCGCCGTAACACCTGGGATAGTTAACGAGGTTTCAGCAATATTAGTAGCGAAAATAATTCGTTGCTTATCGGAGCTTGCCAGTAATGCTTGTTGTTCTGTCGCCGAAATGCCGCCATGCAATGCCACTAAATAGATGTCTGCCGCGTTGTCGCTAGATAAAGAAGATAACGACTGACAAGCTTGTAAACACTGTTTAATCTCTTTTTTACCCGGTAAAAATACTAAAATGTCACCGGCTGTTTGACTGAGTAACGAGCTAACGGCCGCTTTTACTTTTTGCTCGATACCGCTGATATCCGCTAACTGCTGACTATCGCTTGACTGGTACGTTAGTTCCACGTGAAACATATTACCTTTTGCCAACAACCTCTTTGAATTAACTCCAATAGAATCAGACAGGTAGTCATTTAGTCTTGCACCGTCAATGGTTGCTGATGTCAAAATCAAACGATGTTGAGCGCGCTGTTTAAGTAGCGCTAATAGCAGATCGGTATCCCAACGGCGCTCATGAAACTCATCAATAAT
The DNA here is from genome assembly GCF_019654975.1 of Shewanella sp. c952. Taxonomy (GTDB): domain Bacteria; phylum Pseudomonadota; class Gammaproteobacteria; order Enterobacterales; family Shewanellaceae; genus Shewanella. Next base: position 38,464 of record NZ_BPEW01000015.1, on the reverse strand, counting down.
CACCGTATCAAAACAAGCTAAGCCCGCCTTTTCATCCTGACCATCTAGTACCATAGACAGCCAGCGCAGCGCAATACCTGGGGTTACAAAGGCAATATCAGTGTTTTCATCAACAGTAGAATCAAAGCGAATAGCATGACCAACATTTAAATGATTATAATCAGTATCTTGCTTAGCTGACTCGCCCACAAAAGCTGCCAGTGCCAAACACGCCACTCGCCGTGGCTCAACCACCAACACCCTCTTCTTATTCCCTTGCCCATCAGCTTCAGTACACCACAGTGGTAAACGAGTCGACTTGCCCGAGCCTGTATCAGACTCAACCACTAAGTGATTGTCTTTAATAGAAGATTTAAACTCTTGGTAGAGAGCGTCTATAGGAAGTGTTAGTTTTTCTAAAATGGGCATACTAATATTCTGAACAATAAAGTTGAAACTATAATAACGCGTAGCTCAGGAAATTAGGTATATCCTGACAAATTAAAGATCAATAAATATGGTGATATTACTATTCAGTAATAACTTGCATTAGATAGGTTTCCTGGCATAGTTTATATCAATATAGATGGCCAGAGTTTTTCAATGCAAACAGGTATTTACGAACAGCTTATAACTAAAGTTATTAGCCATAAGTTAGATAAAAACAAGTTCTTTATCGCAGAAAGAAATATGGATACAACAGAGCAAACTCTCTGGCTTACTCGCGCTTTAGTAAAGGTATTCCACCTTGCAATATCTGAATCAAAAAATACGAAAGATTCTCCGTTAACCCAAATAGAGCTCGCTAATGAGCTTATCTACTGGCTCCAAGAAAGAATTGATAATCTCGACTTATCAAGTTTCACCATTAACCAGCCAGCAAAACTTCTTACTGCAATATTTGACAAACAAGATCCTGTTTCAGCTAAATTATCCGCACATATTGATAAAGTAACCCCTCTTACCGGTCTCACACAGAGTGAGTTGTTCTGCGGAAGTAACCAAGGAATTTCACTGGAAAGTGAAATAAAGCGTGAAATATTATCTTCTAATAGAATCTGCTGGATTGTTTCATTTATCAAATGGACCGGTCTCAGAATCTTCATGGATGAACTGCGAACTTTTTCGAGTAACAGCAAACATAAGCTTCAAATAATTACGACATCATATATGGGGGCGACAGATCTTAAAGCTGTGCAATGGTTAGCCCAACTTCCTAATACCGAAGTTAAACTAAGCTATAACCATAACCAAGAACGTCTCCATGCTAAGTCCTATTTGTTCATGCGAGATTCTGGATTTCATACTGGCTATATTGGCTCATCAAACCTTTCACGGTCCGCGTTAACAAATGGACTAGAGTGGAACTTGAAGATTACCAATCAAGAAATCCCACACATCATAGATAAAACATTCAGTACATTTGAAACATATTGGCAGCAACCTGAATTTGAGTTTTTCGATGGTTCAGAGAAAGCGAGCAACAAGCTAAAGCGGTCTCTTAGTGCTGGTCGTGGAGATAAAGATTTTTCAAGTACAGTATTCTTCGATTTAAGCCCTCATCAACATCAAATAGAAATTTTAGAACGTTTAGATTCAGAGCGGAATATTCATGGTCGAAATAGGAACCTGATTGTAGCTGCTACAGGTACTGGGAAAACCTTGATATCAGCTTTCGATTTCAAACGTTTCTATCAGAATAACCCGACGGCCAAAATTCTATTTATTGCTCATAGAGAAGAAATATTAAAACAGGCAATAGAAAGTTTTAGAGCTGTACTAAAACAACCTAATTTTGGTGAACTGTGGGTAGGACAACATAAACCAGATTCATACAATCACCTTTTTGCATCAATCCAGAGCTTCAATAATCAAATAAATAATATAAAGCTAAACTCAGACTATTATGATTTCATAGTGATTGACGAAGTTCATCATGTATCAGCTGATAGTTATCGAAAATTCATTAACCACTTTTCCCCTACTATTTTACTAGGGCTTACCGCTACCCCCGAACGTCATGACGGCAACAGCATATTAGGTGATTTTGAAGGGGTGATAGCTGCGGAACTCAGATTACCTGAAGCAATTAATCTAAGGCATTTATGTCCTTTTCAATATTTTGGTATAGATGATAATACCGACCTACGTCAGATAAAGTGGGAAAACGGCCGCTACAACCCAAGTGAGTTAACTCAACTCTATACCCAAAATGATCAAAGACTACAAAAAATACTGCAAAATATTGAAGAGCTTGTCACTAAGCCCTTAGAAATGCGTGCATTGGCTTTTTGTGTCAACCAAGATCATGCTCAATATATGGCAGAAAAGTTTTGTCTCAAAGGTATACCAAGTGCGGTACTTACCAGTAAAAACATTTCTGAAAGGCACGCAGTAAGACAAGAACTGCAGCGAGGTAATATTAATATCCTCTGCGTTGTAGATATATTCAATGAAGGCGTTGATATTCCAGAAATAGATACCCTACTCTTCTTACGACCAACAGAAAGTTTGACTATTTTTTTACAACAGCTAGGCAGAGGCTTACGCCACAGCGATGGTAAAGAGTGTGTCACAGTATTGGATTTTGTTGGTAATGCTAAAGCTGAATATGATTTCTCACAAAAATTTAGAGCTTTAATAGGAAAGACCCATACAGCCATAAGCAAAGAAATAGAGCATGGCTTTCCTCATCTTCCGCTTGGTTGTCACATCGAACTGCAGAAAAAAACCAAAGAAATAATTTTAACAAACATTAAGAAAGCCATATTAAATCAACAAAAACTAAAATCCCACATTGAGAACTTTCAACATCATACAAATCAAAAACTGACATTAAGTAATTTCTTAAATTTCTACACTAACATTCAAATACTTGATATTTACAAAAATAAGCCTAGTAAAGGTGGAGGGTGGACACGCCTTTTAAGTAATCTAAAACTAATACAAAAAGTAGATGAAACCCCTATAGCTGAAATTTATCACAAGGCTATTAGCAACAGCTTGATGAGATGTGATGCTAGAACTTATCTAACATTTATTCGTTCACTAGCAATTAATAACTTTAACTGGATAGATAATGGTGACCCAATAGAGCAAAAAATGGCCCTAATGTGTCACTATGATTTTTGGAATTGTGCTGGAGATAAGCTAGGTTATAAATCTTTATCTGAAAGCTTATCAGCACTTTACCATCCTGAATATAGAAATGAATTAATAGAAGTTATCAATTACTTATTAGATAATAACGATACTCAAATTCAAAAGTTTCACGCAGATTTTCCTTGCCCACTACAACTCAATGCTCGCTACACTCGAGAGCAAATAATTACAGGAATGGGTGGCTCAAGTTTTGAAAAACAAGCAGTGAGCCGCGAAGGAGTATTCAACTTAAGAGAGCTCAACGTAGAATTACTATTTGTCACGTTGCAAAAGTCAGATCAGCATTTTTCTCCTACGACGCTTTACCATGATTATGCAATGAGCCCTACTCAGTTCCATTGGCAAACTCAAAATTCAGCTAGACCAGATAAAGGCAAAGGATTGGCCTATATTCAACATAAAGATAGTGGCAAAAAAATCATGCTTTGGGTGCGAGAATCAAATAAAGACGAAAATGGAAATACGATGGGATTTGTGAACTTGGGATGGGTAAACTTAGCAGAGGCTTGCGGTTCACAACCAATGAACATCACTTGGGAATTGCATGAGCCAATGCCTAGTTACCTTTGGAAAGATGCAGCAAAATTAGCAAACAGTTAAATTCTAGTAGTAACCATCTACTTTCTAGATATAAGCGGCGAAAAATGCTATGTCCGTTAAAAAATGAATATTATCTTCGAACATACAGGCACTCTTTTTTAACAAAAATTAGGCATTTCCATTTGGATACGAAAATGCCTATAAAGCATATAGACATCCAAAATTTCCGTGCTAATTCAAACAGCACTTCTTGTATTTTTTGCCGCTGCCACAGGGGCAAGGATCATTGCGACCTGCTTGAATATCGGCGATAAAAGGCAGCTTAGCATCGAGGCTTTCAAAGTAGCTATCGTCAATTTCCCTAGGCGAACTCATTAGGTCATCGAAAACGGCCATAAGATCATCATCATTCATCTCTGACTCTGAGTTAAATCCAGTCCACTGGCTGAGGGAATCAATAACATCATAATCTGCGCTTATTAGGCCACTTTCCCATGCTGAATAGCCGATAGATTGATTATCCCAATCAAGGATGCACTGATTCTCAGCAGGACCTTCATCGATGAGCTTACTTTCTACATAACCTACAAACTGGTCATGATATTGATTAAACTTATTAGAAATTAATAGATTAATCAGCTCAAACAGAGTGATGGAGTGATCGTTTTCGACAAGATTATCGATAAAATCTGCAACGTATTGATCAAGTGTCGCTCTATCAATTTGGCTTGTATGTAATTGAGTAAACAATGCATTTAAAGCGGCTACTTTAACCATTTCGCCAGCTTGGTCAGAGTTAACCAAAAAGCACAGTTTTTCAGGCTGTCCTTGCGCCAAAATGTAGTAAGCGGTAGCAAGATCTGAAGCGATAAAATCTCCAAGCAGCGCTTCTAACGGACTATTACAATCATCTTTATTGGTAAGATTAATCAGAGAGTCTAAGCTGTTATATTGCTTACGATCGGCAATAAGACAGATGCCGAAAAAAAGCAGATTAGACTCTGTATCAGACAATGTCTCCTTAGCAATAAATCTTTGCATCAATGCTTCAATAACTGGCAGTAACTCAGACCACTGCAGCCTAGCCGCCTGTAGAGCACCAATGGGGAGTTCTGTTAAGTCGCCGCGACTCAAAGTGGTAATTATCTCATCTAATTTCATATTACATTCAAGGTAAAAGGTGATTATGGCTCATAGAGTAGCAAAAGAGCGCTACAAAGCCCCAAGTAAAATGGTTCTAACAACGGATAAGCCTATATTCAACATAAAGAGATGAGTAAAAAACTCATGCTTTGAGTGTATGAATCCAATAGAGCCGACAATGGGAGTACGATAGGAATGATAAGTTTGCTTAGGTCAACTTGGGAACTGTATGAATCTATTGTCAACGAGCCCTGGAAAATGCTGAAAAACAGGCCACTGGCGATGCTCTATTAATAACCTGAGCTAACAACCAGATTCAACAATCTCAAATACTGGAGGAGTAGTAGGACTCTGCGCCTCAGTGTATTTAAGGTAGCAATTGTCACCGCTAAACTTCTTGGTTTGAGGCATAAAACGGATAAAAGGCTGTCCGCTACTATTATGAAAATACCAATCAGCAGGTCTATCAGGATTAAAAACGGAGTCTTCAAATTTAGCCATAATCAGTTTGCTCCAGCTATTAGCAGCGTCAGCGGCTGGATAACCGTAAACCAAATGAATTTTATCACCATCGATGATAATTACGTTTTCTTCACCAGGGGCTGGTGCCGGCTTTTTTTCTAAGCCTTCTAAAACTGATTTTGGGTACAATACGCTCATTGCACCATGCATCTCTGCTTTTAACCCATTCAAAGATGAAATTCTAGCATCTGATTGTAATTCAATAAAACGCGGTAAAGCGACAACGGAAAGAATGGCCAAAATAATAATCGTCACGACGAGCTCAATAAGAGTAAATCCATTTTTTAACATTTAATACGACTTTTTATCTAAGCTAATTACGTCCATATTATATTGAAAAAATAAAACTTTATATAGGAACTGAATCAAAAAAACATATCCGTTTGAAAAAGTTAACCACTACTAATATAGACCGTAAACAAACCCTGCCAACTTAACCTCTCATTTAAACGCAACATGACTTTCATTCATGTTGGATAACTGTAGAATCCGCGCCTTGTTTGTTTCTTTCCCTTTATGTAGTGCATTACTGATGATCGATCTGGCTTTACTTCCTTTATACCTAACGACTGTGGTTGCCCTACTACTAATCCCAGGGCCTGACATGCTACTTATCGCCAGTTCTAGCTTGAGTTACGGCAAAAAAGTCGGTGTTTATGCCAGCTTTGGCAATGCCACTTCAGGGCTCATTTTAACGGTACTTGCAGCTATGGGCGTATCGGCTTTAGTGGCGGTGAATCCGTTGGCATTAGAACTACTGCGGATTTTAGGCGGCGCATACCTGCTTAAGATGGGTTGGGATTGCATGCGTAGCTCTGCTGCCGATGCACCAGAAATAGAGCAGCAAAATAACCTCGCCAAGCAACTCTATCGCCGCGCGGTAATGAGTAATTTACTCAACCCTAAGGCACTGATCTTTTTTGTACTGTTTTTACCACAGTTTGTATCGACTCAATTAGCTGCAAGTTCGGGCGAGCAGATGTTAGCACTTGGCTTGCTGCTTAATGTGATGGGTTTGAGCTTTAACCTATTATTGGTCGCTTTGGTTGGTAGCTTAGGTAAACCACTGCTTAAGAATGAAAAATTCCGTACCTACCAGAACAAGTTTATGGGCCTGATCTTTATTGCTTTGGCCATCTGGTTATTGGGCTCTCAAGTACAAGCAGTAGCATAGTTTACCGACAGATAATGAGTGTCTGTCGCTCATTTATGAACAACAAATTAACTACAAAAAGGCTCTGCTTATGGCAGAGCCTTTTTGCTTAAAACGACAAGCGAGTTAACCGCCCTCTTTTTCAGATATATTCCCAAGTACTGTCATATCCGTATGCTGCTTTTGCTTTAATCGGCCAAAATAGTCATCGGCTGCTGCCTTAACTTTTGGCGCCAATAACAAGGCCGATACCATGGTCGGGATAGCCATTAATGCGTACGCTCCGTCGATAAGGTTAATGATCTCATCTAAAGTCGCCGTAGCAGCAAATAGTATAGTCAGCAGGTATACATACTGATATTTACGTAGCCTTTTGGCGCCAAATAGAAAACTAAAACACTGACCGCCATAAAATGCTTGAGTGAATATAGTGCTAATACTAAAGAAGAAAACACACAAGATAAGTAGATATGGACCCACGCCAGGCATGGTTAACTCAAAAGCTTGTGCCGACAGATTAACTCCTGCAGCTTCACTGCCTTGCCACACTCCAGAAATTAAAATAATCATTGCGGTTGCAGTACAAACTAACAAGGTGTCAATTGCAGGGCCTAACATGGCAACCAGCCCCTCTTTTACTGGCTCGTTGGTTTTAGCACTGCCGTGTGCCATCACCTCAGTTCCGATCCCCGCTTCATTAGAAAATGCAGCACGGCGAATACCTATTAACATGGTGCCTAAGATCCCCCCGCCGACAGAATCAAGCGAGAAAGCTTCAGTAACAATCAAGCTGAAATACCCTGGGATCTCACTAATATGACTACCAATCACGTATAGCGCGCAGCCCATATAAATAAAGATCATTGTTGGCACCACACTTTGCGCAACACTGGCTATACGCTTTATTCCGCCTAAAATCACGCTACCTACCAGCAGCATAACGACGATCCCCATACTAAAATCGAGCCAAAATGTATTTTGATCTGCACTATAAAAGCCGGGTTTGATCACTAGCCATTCTCTTAAGATCTGTACTAATTGATTAGTATTAAATAGTGGAAAGTTACCCACTAACCCCACCAGACAAAAGAACACCGCAAGAAAGCGCCACTTAGGGCCTAAGCCCTCGGTAATGATGTACATGGGTCCACCTTGCAGTTGGCCATTTTCATCTTTACCACGGTACATAATGGCTAAGGTGCAGGTGAAAAACTTAGTTGCCATCCCGACTATCGCACTGATCCACATCCAAAAAATAGCTCCTGGACCACCGACCATAATTGCTACAGCCACACTACCAATATTGCCCATTCCGACCGTTCCAGCCATAGCACTGGAGAGCGCACCAGCATGGCTAATTTGCCCCTGAGCGCCTTTATCGGGGTGCTTTCCACGCAAAATAGCAATGGCATGCCCTATATATCTGAAGGGGACAAAACGTGAATAGATAAGGAAGAAAAGACCACCACCGACCAGTAGCACCAGCATGTGTGGTCCCCAAGCCATGTCGGCAAACTGACCTGTTACAGAAGCTAACGTCATATTAATACTCTTTATTATTGATAGACTTAACTATAAAGCCTTCAATTGTTATGTTTTTGTTATGACACCATAAGCTATCAGTAATGTACTAGAACACAAGCTGTCATTACGTTGAAGTTCGATAGCTGAGACCCAGATATTTTGACTAGAAAACAGTTGTAATCCAGCTCAAATTTACACATTAAATGGTTAATATCACTTAGCTTGAAGACCACTTTTCACCTATCATGCACTACATAAACGTTGTTAAAGTTGGCTTAATTTAGGAAGTAAAATGGCAAAAATAGAACTATTAGTGGGCACAACTTTGGGTAGTGCAGAGTACGTAGCCGATGAATTATCAGACCAATTGATCGATCTAGGCCATGAAACTCGCATACATTTGACCCCTAATCTTGATGATCTTGACCCTAATTCGCTGTGGTTGATCGCCTCTTCTACTCATGGAGCAGGTGATCTTCCAGACAATATAGTGCCTTTTCTGGACGAGATCTTAGCTAGAAAACCCGATCTGGCAGCAACCAAATTTACATTGTGCGCAATTGGTGACTCCAGCTACGATACTTTTTGTCAGGGACCAGAAAAGCTGGTGGATGCACTGAGCTTATGCGGTGCACAAGTTTTTGTGGATAAGATCCAGATCGATGTGCAATACGATCCAATTCCAGAAGAACCTGCATTGGCTTGGCTAAGCACTTGGCAAGATCAACTTTAAGATCCTTTTGTTGATCGTTTTTATCTATTAACTTTCGAAGAATGCACAGTTTAGATCGAACTTATCCACATATTAGAGTTTAAAAGTATAAATATGTGGATAAGCTATTATTTTGATCTGATCAAACCCTGTATTAATTCACACCCGATCTGCTCAATGATCCACCTTGTGGATAACTAGCCGATCTATCCCCAAGCTTACGCCAGTTAGATCGCGATCAGATCACAGGTTTGATCACGCGTTAATTTATGATTTTAATAGGAAAATAAGGTTATCCACCGAAAAAGGCGATCCTAATAGTAAACATAATAAGAGATCTATTTAAAGATCTTAAGATCTATTAAGCAGATCGGTTTGATCAAAACAGGCAAAATAGATCGTTCACCTTCGGCAAAGCAAATGCTAAAATAACCGGCTCAGAAACAGGTTTTTTATCCTTTTACCAATCGAAGGCTGTCGAATGCATTTTCATGAACGGTTTGATGTAATCGTTGTTGGTGGTGGTCATGCTGGAACAGAAGCGGCGTTAGCTTCTGCCAGAATGGGCTCCAAAACACTTTTGCTAACCCATAACATAGATACTTTAGGACAGATGTCCTGTAATCCAGCTATCGGCGGCATAGGCAAAGGACACCTGGTTAAAGAAATTGACGCCTTAGGCGGAGCAATGGCAATTGCCACCGACTACGCAGGCATTCAGTTTAGAACATTGAACTCAAGCAAAGGCCCTGCGGTGCGTGCTACTCGTGCTCAAGCAGATAGAGCACTGTACCGACACAAGATCCAAGAGATTTTACAGCACCAACCGAACTTACGTATTTTTCAGCAAGCGGTAGACGATCTTGTTGTTGAAAACGAAACGGTGGTTGGCGTAGTGACTCAAATGGGTCTAGCTTTCGAAGCACCAGCAGTTGTGCTAACTACTGGTACATTTTTAAGCGGCAAGATCCATATTGGCTTAGAGAATTACAGCGGCGGTAGAGCAGGTGATCCGCCAGCTATTGCCCTCGCCCATCGTTTACGAGAATTACCGATCCGTGTTGGTCGACTAAAAACCGGTACACCACCTCGCATCGATGCCAATACCATTGATTTTTCTAAAATGACAGAGCAAAAAGGTGACGATCCCCTTCCCGTTATGTCGTTTATTGGCGATGTTAGCCAACATCCTGATCAGGTTTCATGTCATATCACCCATACCAACGAACGTACTCACGATATTATTCGTGCAGGACTCGATCGTAGCCCGATGTACTCAGGTGTAATCGAAGGCATTGGCCCACGCTACTGCCCTTCTATCGAAGATAAGATTAACCGTTTTGCAGACAAAGATTCACATCAGATCTTTATTGAGCCTGAAGGCTTAAATACTACAGAGATCTATCCAAATGGTATTTCAACCAGTTTGCCTTTCGATGTGCAATTAAATTTAGTTCGTTCGATCAAAGGCATGGAAAATGCTGAGATCATGCGTCCGGGTTATGCGATTGAGTATGATTATTTTGATCCGCGAGATCTGAAAAATTCACTCGAAACCAAAACCATCAATGGTTTGTTCTTTGCAGGACAGATCAACGGCACAACAGGCTATGAAGAAGCCGGTGCTCAAGGTTTATTGGCCGGCATGAACGCATCATTGCAAGTGCAAGGAAAAGAGACTTGGTGCCCACGCCGTGATCAAGCTTATCTTGGCGTGTTAGTTGACGACTTATCAACTTTAGGGACTAAAGAACCTTATCGAATGTTCACTAGTCGTGCGGAATACCGCTTACTGCTTCGTGAAGACAATGCTGATCTACGTCTTACGGAGAAGGGCCGCGAGTTAGGTCTGGTTGACGATGAACGTTGGGCTAAATTTAGTGAGAAAATGGAGTCGATCGAAACTGAATTGCAGCGTTTGCGCGGCCAGTGGATCCACCCTAAATCACCACTTGTAGATGTGTTAAATCCACATCTAAAAACACCTATTGCACGCGAAGCAACCTTTGAAGATCTTCTGCGTCGTCCAGAAATGGATTACCCAACATTGATGTCTATTGATGGTTTTGGCCCAGGTATTGAGGATCAACGTGCTGCCGAGCAAGTGCAGATCCAGGTGAAATATTCTGGTTATATCCAACGTCAACAAGATGAGATCGATAAAGCGATTCGTCATGAGACAACTGGTTTACCTTTGGATCTTGATTATCAAGAGGTTCCGGGACTGTCGAATGAAGTGATAGCTAAGATGAATGAGCACAAGCCTGAAACGGTTGGCCAAGCTTCCCGTATCTCAGGTATGACACCTGCGGCAATCTCTATTTTGCTGGTTCATTTGAAAAAACGCGGTTTATTGAGAAAAAGCGCCTAAATAACGCAATATAACGCTGTTATGCACGATAAAGGGAAGCTTTGAGGCTTCCTTTCATCTTTTCGGCGCTTCATAATACTTAAGATTATTTGATTTACTTTGTTTCGAGGACACGACTAGTGTTATTTGCCCAGTTAAATGAATATATGGCTGAAGTTGGCCTAGATGCTAGCGAGCAGCAAAAAAAGCAACTTGTTGACTTTGTTGGCATGCTAAATAAGTGGAATAAGGCATTTAACCTGACTTCTGTACGTGATCCTGAGCAGATGCTAATACGCCACATCATGGACAGCTTAGTGGTATCGCCACATCTTAAAGGCTCACGTTTTATTGATGTTGGTACCGGTCCAGGTTTACCTGGGATCCCATTAGCGATCTTAAACCCAGACAAAGAGTTTGTGCTACTCGATAGCTTGGGCAAAAGGATCCGTTTTCAAAAACAGGTTCAATTTGAACTTGGGATCAACAACATTTCATCGATTGAAAGCCGCGTTGAAGCTTATCAACCTGAAGAGTTATTCGATGGTGTATTGAGCCGAGCGTTTGCCTCTATTCAAGATATGCTGCAATGGTGTCACCATTTGCCAAAGGCTGATGGCTGTTTTTATGCCTTAAAAGGCCAGTTGAGCGATGATGAGATGGCAAACATGCCTGAAGGTTTTGTTGTGACTGACACCATAGAGCTTGTGGTTCCAAAGCTAGATGAGCAACGCCATTTATTGCGTGTGGTGAAACAAGATTAATTAAAATGTGTATGGCCAAACCGGTCATATACCTGCTTGCTGCATTGAATTAAGTTGTTTATTCGCGCCATAAAACTTGGCGCAATGCAGATAAAGCGTACTGAACAGTTGCATTCTTTCAGCGCTTCAAGCAATTTGGTAACAGTATATGCGCTAATTTCCCCCTCATTTTTAGCACCGCCAATGAGAGAGGGCCGGAACATAATAAAAGTGACTTACAGGGTGATATTGTGGGTAAAGTAATTGCCGTAGCCAACCAAAAAGGTGGCGTCGGAAAAACAACGACTTGTGTAAATCTTGCAGCTTCATTAGCAGCAACCAAACGTCGAGTGCTGTTGATCGATCTCGATCCGCAAGGTAATGCGACTATGGGCAGTGGTATCGACAAATATGAAGTCGAAAATACCGCCTATGAACTGCTGGTTGAAGAGAAGTCTTTCGAAGAAGTTGTTTGCCGAGATACAAACGGAAAATACGATCTTATTGCGGGTAACGGCGATGTTACTGCAGCTGAAATTAAGTTGATGGAGTTTTTCGCCAGAGAGATCCGTCTGCGTAATGCACTCGCACCTATTAAAGATGATTATGATTTTATCTTTATTGATTGCCCACCATCACTCAATATGTTGACCGTTAATGCCATGTCTGCAGCGGATTCAGTATTAGTGCCGATGCAGTGTGAATATTATGCCTTAGAAGGTTTAACGGCATTGATGGATACCATCAGCAAGTTAGGCTCTATGGTTAATCCTGGTCTGCATATCGAAGGGATCTTACGTACTATGTACGATCCGCGTAATCGATTATCTAATGATGTGTCTGATCAATTGAAGCAACATTTTGGTGAGAAAGTTTACCGTACTGTGATCCCAAGGAATGTTCGACTTGCTGAAGCGCCAAGTTTTGGAGCGCCAGCGATGTATTACGACAAATCGAGCGCGGGAGCAAAAGCCTACCTCGCATTGGCTGGGGAAATTATCCGCCGTGCAGAGCAATTAGATCTGGCTGAGCAAGACTAAGGAATAGAGATGACATTGAAGAAAAGAGGCTTAGGTAAAGGGCTTGACGCACTTTTGAGTACTAGCCATGCAGCCAGTAAAAGATTAGAGCCTAAGACCACTGAAGGCGAGCAAGATATAAAAAATGATGATCTAATCACATTAGATATAGACAGATTGCGGCCGGGTAAGTATCAGCCACGAAAGGATATGTCTACCGAAGCGCTTGAAGAACTCGCTGAGTCTATTCGAGCACAAGGGGTGATTCAGCCAATTGTTGTACGTAAGGTTTCTGCTGAAGGATATGAAATTATTGCCGGTGAGCGTCGCTGGCGCGCATCTCAATTAGCTGGGCTAAGCAAGATCCCATGTATTGTTAAGCAAGTCCCTGACGAAGCCGCTGTGGCTATTGCGTTGATTGAGAACATTCAACGTGAAGACCTTAATGCTATGGAAGAAGCGATTGCTTTAAATCGTTTGATTGAAGAGTTTGAGCTTACTCATCAGCAAATTGCTGACGCGGTCGGTAAATCTCGTGCAACAGTATCCAATCTGCTGCGTTTAAACGGGCTTAATGAACCTGTAAAACGCATGTTGGAATATGGCGATATTGACATGGGACATGGTCGCGCTTTGCTCGCAATTGAAGGCGATGAGCAGACAAATTTGGCAAGATTGGTCGTTTCGAAAGAATTAACTGTTCGTGAAACTGAACGGTTAGTTAATAAAACCTTAAACCAAACTGAAATCGTCGAAAAACCAGCTAAAGATCACGATGTAGTACGTCTTGAGAGCCAATTAATTGAGAGGCTAGGTGCTAAAGTTTCTCTTACCCACAATAAGAAAGGTAAGGGGAAAATGGTAATTAACTATCAAAATTTGGCTGAATTAGAGGGTATTATCAGCAAAATCCGCTAAAAAAAACAAAGTTAACACTATATTATGTAACTTTGTGACATCTGTTAATCTTACACTTTTAGACTTTTGGCGTAGATCACGCTAAAAGTCTCCTTTTTCTAGCTGTTAAACTTGCTTTGAAACACTGAAACGGTATACTTTCGCAAGCTTTTTGTACCTCGGGTTTATACGGATATATGTAGTCCGGTCATCGAAACAGGAAGTGATAATGCGGAGAAGATAAATTGAGCAAGGTTTTAGCACGACGTGGCCGATGGTCAGCCTATAAATTGGTTTTGATACAGGCGGCGCTGGCTGGGAGTGTTTCAGTTTTCTTTTTCGCTCTGTGGGGAGCTCAGTATGGACTATCTGCTTTAGCAGGTGGCGCTATTGCTGTACTCCCTAATTTTGTATTCGCAACCCTCGCTTTTTCCCATACGGGAGCAAGCTCCGCAGCTAAAGTTGTTAAGACTTTTTACTGGGGGGAAGCGGTAAAGATGCTGTTAACCATAGCAATGTTTTCGTTAGTGTTTATCAATATTGAAGTCGGCTTTATGCCTCTTTTTGTTTGTTACACCTTAACGTTAGTAGTGCATTGGACAGCTCCTTTATATTTCAAGCAAAGTTAAGTGGGATGAATCATGGCTGCAACTGGTGAAGCGTTAACACCGCAGGGCTATATCCAGCACCACCTTACCAACCTAAGTGTTGGCGAAGGCTTCTGGACATGGCACATTGATTCGTTGTTCTTTTCGGTTGGGCTTGGTGTTTTGTTCTTGTGGCTATTCCATAGCGTTGGCAAGAAAGCAACTACCGGTGTTCCCGGCAAACTTCAGTGTTTTGTCGAGATGATAGTTGAGTTCGTTGACAATAGCGTTAAGGAGACCTTCCATGGCCGCAATCCTGTTATTGCTCCGTTGGCATTAACGATTTTTGTATGGGTATTCATGATGAACTTCATGGATATGGTTCCAGTTGACTGGATCCCACATGCTGCTGCTTTAGCTGGCATTCCATACATGAAAGTTGTACCAACGACCGACTTAAACATTACCTTTAGCATGGCTATCGGTGTGTTCTTGCTGATTATTTACTACAGCATTAAAGTCAAAGGCGTTTCAGGTTTTGTTAAAGAACTGACCATGCAGCCTTTTAACCATTGGGCAATGATACCCGTCAACTTCCTGCTAGAAACAGTTACTTTAATCGCTAAGCCAATCTCATTGGCACTGCGTTTGTTTGGTAACTTGTATGCGGGTGAGTTGATTTTCATCCTTATTGCGTTGATGTACGGTGCTAACTGGGCGTTATCTACTCTAGGTGTAACATTACAACTAGGTTGGTTAATTTTCCATATTTTGGTTATCACTTTGCAAGCGTTTATCTTCATGATGTTGACCATTGTTTACTTAAGCATGGCGCATGAAGATCATTAAGGACTGCTGTAGAAATTTTTAAACTAAATCATTAATAACAAAGATTTAGAATATTGGAGATAGAGATGGAAACTGTATTAGGCATGACAGCTATTGCTGTTGCTCTGTTGATTGGTATGGGTGCGTTAGGTACTGCTATCGGTTTCGGCCTACTAGGTGGCAAGTTCTTGGAAGGCGCTGCGCGTCAACCAGAAATGGCTCCTATGCTACAAGTTAAAATGTTCATCGTAGCGGGTCTTTTGGACGCCGTAACTATGATCGGTGTTGGTATTGCATTATTCATGCTATTTACTAACCCTCTTGGTGCAATGCTTTAATAAACGCTTCTGTCTTTAAACTTAATAGGAGGCTGTTGTGAATATCAACGCTACCCTACTCGGTCAGACGGTTGCCTTTATTCTCTTCGTGTGGTTTTGCATGAAGTTTGTTTGGCCCCCTTTGATGAATGCCATCGAAGAACGCCAAAAAAGGATTGCCGACGGTCTAGCCGATGCTGACCGTGCCGTGAAAGACCTTGAGTTGGCACAGGCGAAAGCCACTGACCAACTAAAAGATGCAAAAGCGACTGCTAACGAAATTATTGAGTCTGCGAACAAACGCAAAGCTCAAATCGTTGATGAAGCTAAAGCCGAAGCTGACACTGAGCGCGCTAAAATTATCGCTCAAGGTCAAGCAGAAATTGAAGCTGAACGTAATCGCGTAAAAGAAGACTTGCGTAAGCAAGTTGCTGCACTAGCTATTGCTGGCGCAGAAAAAATTCTTGAACGTTCGATTGATGAAGCCGCCCACAGTGACATAGTTAATAAACTAGTTGCTGAACTTTAAATAAGGAGTTTGAGTTATGGCTGAAATAACCACCATCGCTCGTCCTTACGCAAAGGCAGCTTTTGACTTTGCTCTTGAACAAAACGCAATAGAAAATTGGGTAGAAATGCTTAATTTTGCTGCATTAGTTAGTGAAAACGAAACTATGAAGCCTCTATTGTCTGGCTCTTTAGCCAGTAGTCAGCTTGCAGAACTCTTTATTGGAGTTTGTGGTGAGCAGATCAATGAGCAAGCTCAGAATCTGTTAAAGGTAATGGCTGAAAACGGTCGTTTAGTAGTGCTACCAGCTGTTGCTCAACTATTTGTTGAGATGCAACACGAGTATGCGAAAGAAGTTGAAGCGTTTGTCGTTTCAGCTACAGAGCTTACCTCTGAGCAACAACAGGAAATGAGCGCTTCTTTAGAGAAACGTCTAGCACGCAAAGTTAAGCTGAATTGCAGCATAGATGCCAGCCTTATTGCTGGTGTAATTATCACGGCAGGAGACCTAGTCATAGATGGCTCGGTTCGCGGAAAAATTTCGCGTCTGTCTGATACGCTGCAGTCGTAATTGGGAGTTTGAGCATGCAACTGAATTCCACTGAAATCAGCGATCTGATTAAACAGCGGATCGAGCAGTTCGAAGTCGTTAGTGAAGCTCGCAACGAAGGTACTATCGTTGCAGTAAGTGACGGCATCATCCGCATCCACGGCCTAGCCGACGTGATGCAAGGTGAAATGATCGAGCTGCCTGGTAACCGTTTTGCAATCGCGTTGAACTTAGAACGCGATTCTGTCGGTGCCGTAGTAATGGGCCCTTATGCCACTTTGGCTGAAGGCGACAAAGTTAAAACAACAGGCCGTATTTTGGAAGTACCTGTTGGCCGTGGTCTTTTAGGCCGTGTAGTCAACACTCTAGGTGAACCAATTGACGGTAAAGGACCTATCGATAGCGATGGTTTCTCTCCTGTTGAAGTAATTGCACCAGGTGTAATTGAGCGTAAGTCAGTAGACCAACCAGTGCAAACTGGTTATAAAGCTGTTGACTCCATGATCCCAATCGGTCGTGGCCAGCGTGAATTGATCATTGGTGACCGTCAGATCGGTAAAACCGCTCTTGCGATCGATGCAATTATCAACCAAAAAGACTCAGGCATTAAGTGTGTATACGTAGCTGTAGGCCAGAAGGCTTCTACAATTGCTAACGTAGTACGCAAGCTTGAAGAGCACGGCGCTTTGGCGAACACCATTGTTGTTGTTGCTACAGCTTCTGAAGCTGCTGCACTGCAATACTTGGCTCCATACTCTGGTTGTACAATGGGTGAATATTTCCGTGACCGCGGTGAAGACTCACTGATCGTATATGATGATCTGTCTAAGCAAGCAGTTGCTTACCGTCAGATTTCATTGTTGCTAAAACGTCCACCAGGACGTGAAGCATACCCAGGTGATGTATTCTATCTTCACTCTCGTCTGTTAGAACGTTCTTCACGTGTTAACGCTGAGTATGTTGAGAAGTTCACTAAAGGTGAAGTTAAAGGCCAAACTGGTTCTTTGACTGCTCTACCAATTATTGAAACTCAAGCTGGTGACGTATCTGCATTCGTACCGACTAACGTAATTTCGATTACCGATGGTCAAATCTTCCTTGAAACTGACCTGTTTAACTCTGGACTACGTCCTGCTGTTAACCCAGGTATTTCGGTTTCTCGTGTTGGTGGTGCGGCTCAGACTAAGATCATCAAGAAACTGTCTGGTGGTATTCGTACCGCTCTTGCACAGTATCGAGAGCTTGCAGCGTTCTCACAGTTTGCATCTGACTTAGATGATGCAACTCGTGCTCAACTTGAGCATGGTGAGCGTGTTACCGAACTTATGAAGCAAAAGCAATATGCTCCAATGAGTATCGCTGATCAGTCTGTGTCTATTTTCGCAGCTGAGAAAGGTTACTTGAAGAGTGTTGCGATGAATAAGATTGGTGATTTCGAAGCGTCTCTGCTCTCTTTCATGAACAGTGAACATGCTGACCTAATGAAGACCATCAACGAGACTGGCAACTATAATGCCGACATCGAAGGTGAGTTGAAGGCTAGCTTGGACAAGTTCGTAGAAACCCAAACCTGGTAAAAATTAGAGGTGCCTCTGGCACCTCAGGTCCAGAATTGGAGAGTAAAGATGGCCAACGCTAAAGAGATTAAAACCAAGATCGCGAGTGTTCAAAACACTCAGAAGATCACGTCTGCAATGGAGATGGTTGCCGCGAGCAAAATGCGTAAAGCACAAGATCGCATGGCAGCAAGTCGTCCATATGCAGAAAATATGCGTAAGGTGATCGGTCACGTGGCGCAAGGTTCTCTCGAATATAAGCATCCTTATTTGGAAGTGCGAGAAGCCAAGCGTGTTGGTTACATTGTAGTGTCAACCGACCGTGGTCTTTGTGGTGGTCTGAACGTCAACCTTTTCAAAAAGGTTGTCGCAGACGTGAAGAAGCAGCGTGAAGCCGGTGCAGAAGTTGAATTCTGCCCAATTGGCGCACGCAGCGTACAATTCTTCAATAGCTTTGGTGGACAGGTTTCTGCTCACGCTTCAGGTTTAGGTGACGCTCCGTCGTTAACTGACTTGATCGGAACAGTACGTGTCATGCTAGAAGCATACAACGAAGGCAAGCTGGATCGTTTGTACGTAGTATTTAACAAATTCGTTAATACTATGACTCAAACCCCAGTGATCGAGCAGCTGCTACCTTTGCCTAAGTCAGAAGACGATGAGATTTCTCATCACTGGGACTACCTATACGAGCCAGATCCAAAAGAACTTTTGGATACATTGTTGGTTCGTTATGTGGAGTCTCAAGTTTACCAAGGTGTTGTTGAAAACATCGCATCTGAGCAAGCAGCCCGTATGGTTGCTATGAAAGCTGCGACAGACAACGCTGGTGAACTTATCAGTGACTTGGAGTTGGTCTATAACAAGGCCCGTCAGGCTGCGATTACGCAGGAACTGTCGGAAATTGTTTCAGGTGCCGCCGCCGTTTAGGCTAGGTAACGAATACAAGTTTTAGAGGATTAATCATGAGCACAGGTACTGTTGTCCAAGTAATTGGCGCGGTTGTGGACGTTGAGTTTCCACATGATGCCGTACCTCAGGTATATGACGCTCTAGAGATCAAAAGTGAAGGCTTGGTGCTGGAAGTTCAGCAGCAACTAGGTGGTGGTGTAGTTCGTACCATCGCTATGGGTTCTTCAGATGGTCTGCGTCGTGGCCTTGAGGTTGTAAACTCTGGTTCACCAATTACTGTTCCGGTTGGGGAAAAAACCCTTGGCCGTATTATGAACGTATTGGGTCAACCAGTAGATGAAGCTGGCCCTATCGGTGAAGAAGATCGCTATGTGATCCACCGTGAAGCTCCTTCATACGAAGATCAGTCAAACACCACTGAACTTTTAGAGACTGGTATCAAGGTTATTGACCTTGTATGTCCATTCGCTAAGGGTGGTAAAGTTGGTTTGTTTGGTGGTGCTGGTGTTGGTAAGACCGTCAACATGATGGAACTTATTAACAACATCGCTAAAGCACACTCTGGTTTATCAGTTTTCGCTGGTGTAGGTGAGCGTACTCGTGAGGGTAACGACTTCTACTACGAGATGGAAGATTCTGGTGTTCTCGATAAAGTGGCCATGGTATATGGTCAGATGAACGAGCCTCCAGGAAACCGTCTACGTGTGGCACTAACTGGTCTAACTATGGCCGAGAAGTTCCGTGACGAAGGTAAAGATGTACTTTTCTTCGTTGATAACATCTATCGTTACACCTTGGCAGGTACTGAAGTATCTGCACTGCTAGGCCGTATGCCATCAGCAGTAGGTTACCAGCCAACATTGGCTGAAGAGATGGGTGTACTTCAGGAGCGTATTACATCGACTAAGACAGGGTCTATTACCTCTGTTCAAGCCGTATACGTACCTGCGGATGACTTAACGGATCCATCACCAGCAACAACCTTCGCTCACTTAGATGCGACTGTTGTATTGTCACGTAACATTGCTTCTCTGGGTATTTACCCAGCGGTTGACCCATTGGATTCGACTTCACGTCAGCTAGATCCACAGGTTGTTGGCCAAGAGCATTACGATGTTGCTAACGGTGTTCAAACCGTACTTCAGCGCTACAAAGAGCTGAAAGATATTATTGCGATCCTAGGTATGGATGAATTATCTGATGAAGATAAGACAACTGTATTCCGTGCTCGTAAGATTGAAAAATATCTTTCTCAGCCTTTCTTCGTTGCAGAAGTATTCACCGGTTCTCCAGGTAAGTACGTTTCTCTTAAAGACACAATCCGTGGCTTTAAGGGTATTCTAGACGGTGAGTTCGATCACCTTCCAGAGCAAGCGTTCTACATGGTTGGTTCAATCGACGAAGCCGTTGAGAAAGCTAACAAAAAATAACTGAGTACTCTGTAGTAATACAGAAACTAGTTTAAGGAGAACGGATGGCAGCCATGACAGTACAGCTTGATATTGTAAGTGCAGAAAGTAGCATCTATTCTGGTCTTGTAGCACACCTACAAGTAACTGGTTCAGAAGGTGATCTAGGTGTTATGCCTGGTCACGCGCCTCTGCTTACACATATCAAGCCTGGCATGGCGCGCATCGTCAAGCAAGATGGAAAAGAGGAAGTGTTTTACCTTTCAGGTGGAATCCTGGAAGTACAACCTTCTTCTGTTTCAGTATTGGCTGACGTCGTTATGCGTGCCGATGATATTGACGAGCAAGCCGCTGCAGAAGCGAAGCGTCGTGCAGAAACCGCTATGGCGGATGCTGGCGCAGACTTCAACTATGCAGCAGCAGCGATTGAGCTAGCTCAAGCAGTTGCTCAGCTTCGCGTTGTCGAGACCATCAAGAAGAACATTACCAGATAGGTTATTGTTTGATGAAAAAAAGCGCCCTAGGGCGCTTTTTTTGTTTTAAGAAAGTCAGGACTAAATGAACGTTTTACCGAAAGGTGTAAAGCTGGGTTTGAGTCCATCATTAATGACGGCATAAATGCCGACCTACAACTTATGCGTTGAACGCTTTTCTGTATTAGTTTTAATCTGCCTTTATCCATCTCTGCCGGTCTGTCCTTTGTTATACCAATTGCATTAATGAGTAACTCTTTAATGGAGTGAGTATTAGGGGCTGTTGATCTTTCGAGCTTAGTTTTTGTTCGAATTCAATTATTTTAGTACAAGGCTTGAGCGATGATGCTTAGCTGGCTAAGCGAAAAGCTCGTAACGCAGTAATAAAATAATTGAAACGAACCCAAAGGGCAGCGTTTCTTGGCTATTTTTACTGTGTTGTAGACTATTTGTGGAGAATGACTAAACGGCATAGCCTCCGCCTTGTCAAAATAGCCAATAAACTGCGGCAAAAACAACCGTGAAAGATCAACAGCCCCTAGTACCTATATTTATCTTTGAACGTGATCCAAGTAAAATCCTCTATTCAGTTTGAGTGCTACCCTCTGGCGATTAACCTAATGGCTGAGACCTGTTTATGCAGCACATACTTATTATCGTTAACGACGCTCCTTATGGTTCAGAAAGACTCTTTAATGCTCTACGCTTAGCTATTCAGCTCAACGAGCAAGATAATCCACCAGCCAAGGTCAGTTTGTTTTTACTGTCCGATGCAATTACCGCTGTAATACCAAAACAAAACCCTGCTGAAGGTTACAACATCCAGCAGATGCTGGAGATTATTATCGCTCAAGGTAGCCAAGTTAAGTTCTGTGGTTCTTGTATGCACTCTCGTGGACTCACTGAGTTAAAGGTTATCGAAGGTTGCGAAGTGGCGACTATGGATGATCTTGCTCAGTGGCTTCTTATCGCTGATAAGGCTGTTACTTTTTAATCATGACTTGATTTAGCTAGAGTCGCTTTTATGGCTGATTTAGCTTAAAATCAGCGCTCAAAAATTTTATAAGCAAGCATCAGCTCAAGGATTAACAAATGGCACTGAATGTCGTGATTTTAGCAGCAGGCAAGGGAACCCGCATGCGCTCTGATCTTCCCAAAGTTCTCCATCCTATTGCCCATAAAAGCATGGTTCAACACGTGATTGATACTGCACATCAAGTGGGTAGCGATGCGATTCAGCTTGTTTACGGCTACGGTGCAGACAAGCTTCAAGCTAAGCTTGGTGAGCAGCAACTTAACTGGATATTACAAGCTGAGCAGCTAGGTACCGGACATGCGGTGGCACAAGCTAACGACAATATTAGTGACGATGATACCGTGTTAATTCTTTATGGTGATGTGCCACTTATTCAAGCATCGACCCTTAAATCACTGCTTGCTGCTCGTGAAGATAATGGATTGGCTATCTTAACGGTTAACTTACCTAACCCTATGGGTTATGGACGTATCGTACGTGAAGATAACAAGGTGGTTGGCATCGTAGAGCAAAAAGATGCCAATGCTGAACAGTTAGCTATTAGTGAAATCAACACTGGTATTATGGCTGCTCCCGGTAAACAGCTTAAAGCTTGGCTGGGTCAGCTTTCATCAGATAATGCTCAGGGTGAATATTACCTGACTGATATCGTGGCTATGGCTCATAAAGATGGTGTTGCAATTACCACTGCACAGCCTGAATCAGCCGTTGAAGTTGAAGGTGCTAATAACCGAGTACAGCTCGCTCAACTTGAGCGTGCTTACCAAGCTCGTGCAGCTGAAAAACTAATGCTTGAAGGTGCAAACCTGCGTGATCCTGCTCGTATCGATATCCGCGGCGATGTTAGCGTTGGTATGGATGTGATGATTGATGTCAATGTGGTGATTGAAGGTACGGTCAATATTGGTAACAACGTGACCATTGGTGCTGGCGCCATTCTTATTAATTGTGACATTGCCGACAACGCTGAAATCAAACCTTACTCGATTGTTGAAAACGCCAAAGTTGGTGTTAAGGCAAGTGCCGGCCCATTTGCTCGCCTGCGTCCAGGTGCAGAGCTTAAAGAAGATGCGCATATAGGCAACTTTGTAGAGATGAAAAAAGCGGTTCTAGGTAAAGGCTCTAAAGCAGGCCATTTAGCTTACATTGGTGATGCTACTATCGGTAGTGGTGTAAATATTGGTGCAGGCACCATTACTTGCAACTACGATGGTGCTAATAAGTTCCAGACCATTATTGAAGACAATGTATTTGTCGGCAGTGATACTCAGCTTGTTGCACCAATTACCATCGGTAAAGGGGCGACCTTGGGAGCCGGTTCTACTGTCACTAAAGATGTTGCTGCTGATGAATTAGTGATTACGCGGGTTAAGCAGCGTCATATTTCAGGTTGGGCTCGTCCGGCAAAGCTCCCTAAAAAATAGTCTTTATTTAGCATTACTAAAGCGACCTTAGCGGGTCGCTTTTTTGTTGGTGAGTGCTTACTTTTTAATCTGGTTGTTAGAGATTAGAAGATGAAATTATTTTCTTTTTAGCAACGCAAATTAATGATACACAAGCGATCATTTGTGTTGGCACTGTTAAGTGTGGTTAATATTCAGATCTAGAACA
This sequence comes from Shewanella sp. c952, assembly GCF_019654975.1. Taxonomy (GTDB): domain Bacteria; phylum Pseudomonadota; class Gammaproteobacteria; order Enterobacterales; family Shewanellaceae; genus Shewanella. Next base: position 14,933 of record NZ_BPEW01000015.1, on the reverse strand, counting down.
GATCAGGATCACCTCCCAATGTAAAGGCATGTAAAGAAGCTTAAATAAAAACAATTCTCATTTATATTGCACCCAAATATTACATATTAGTTTCATCTTTGGGGTTAGTTATGTCTTTTCAGGCGTCTTTTAAATTTTCTCGTATCGGTCTTGCCGTTGTTGCAGCTTTAGCTTCATCAACCTCTTTTGCTGAAGAAGTGACAGCCGATTCTAATGCTGCTGTTGATAGTAATATCGAACGTATTACCGTTACTGGACGTAGCTTTAATGACTATAACGTTGGTTCATCGTCAGGCGCTATGCGTGGTGACATTGATATCTTAGATACCCCACAATCAGTCACCGTAATTCCTGACTTTGTTACTGACGAACAGCTAGCAACAAATCTAGGTGAAGTATTGGTTAACGACTCCAGTGTGACCGGCGGCAGTGAAAAGTGGAATCGTCAAGTATTCAACATTCGCGGTTTTGAGCTTTCTTCAGGTTCTGGCTTCTTGATAAACGGTCAACAGCAGTGGTCTCACTATGTACAGCCAATTGAGACTTTACAGCAAGTTGAGGTGCTAAAAGGTCCTTCAAGCATGCTTTATGGTCAATCAGGCCCTGGTGGTTTGATTAACATGGTGAGCAAAAAGCCAACATCTGAAACTATGTTTGATTTTGGTTTTGATACCGACGAGCACGGCTCTACCCGTTTTCAACTTGATGCCGGTGGCAGCTTAAACGAGTCAGAAACTATCCGTTACCGCACAGTGTTAGTTAAGCAAGACACTCAATACTGGCGTGAGTACCAAGATGGCTCAAACCAAGAACGTGACCGTTGGTTAGGTTACTTAAACCTTGAGTTTGATATTACCGATGACCTATTACTATCGGTGAAGTATGACCATACCCAAGACAAGACTGGTATTGACACTGGTGGTTGGTTAGACAGCAGTGGTGACTTGATTGGTGGAAGTGACATCATTTGGGACCAACCTTGGGCATTTACTGACAACACCATCACCAACATGGGTGCTGATTTAACTTACCATATCTCTGATTCATGGCAGGTTAAAGCGGGCTATAACGACCAACAGTTTAATCGCCAGCGTTTAGACTCATCTCCGCAATACTCAGAAACAGCAATGACAGACGGCTATACTATTAAGCCCTTTGACCGTTACGATGATTGGCAGCATAAAACAGGTTATGTTGATTTCACGGGTAACTTCTATACTGGCGACGTTGAACATCAACTACTTGTTGGTGCCAATATGCTTGACTACTACTATGGCCAATTGAAAGATAGCTATGTGTCTGAAGGTGGTGATAACTTTATTCCGGTTACACCGGGTACGCCTATCGATAGACCTGATCTTGACTACAACAACGATAGCACTAAGTACGAAAGTGAATACAAGCACTATGGTTTCTATGTGCAAGATTTAGTAACGATCACCGATGAGTGGCAAGTACTTGCTGGCGTGCGTTATGACGAGCAGAAAAAAGATGGCGAAGGTAATAACAGTTACGCTGTATCACCTAAATTTGGTGTCATATACTCACCAGCCGCTAACGGTAGTATTTACGTTAACTACTCAAAGAGCTTTACACCACAAGGTATTGTTAATGACCCGAATGACGTCAATGACAAGATGAACCTTGATCCTGAATATGGTGAACAGTATGAGATTGGCACCAAGTGGGAGCTATTTGATGGCAGTTTACTACTAACCGGTGCTGTATTTGATATTACCGTATCAAACGTTACAGTTACTGAAGATCTTGCAACACCAGTTGGTGATGACACGCAGATTACCACTCAAAGTGGTGAGCAGCGCCATAAAGGTTTTGAGATGGGCGCTCAGGGGCAGATCAGTGATCAGTGGTTCATGACTAGTTCAATGATGTATCTTGACGCTGAATATATTCGACCTGAGAGTGATGGCTTAAATGGTATGACTCCAGTAGATGCACCAGAGTGGTCTGCTAACATCTGGACGCGTTACGAAATGACTGAAGATTTAGCGCTAAACTTTGGTGCTATTTATGTGGGTGAACGTTTCGCTAGTACCGATAACACTATTACTAAAGATAGCTATGTTCGTTTTGATATGGGCGCCGCTTACACCATGGATATCATGGGCAGTGATGTCAGTGTTCGCATGAACGTTAAGAACCTATTTGATGTTGATTATCTAGCGGGTGGCTCTTATAAAGATGTAACCGTTGGCGAAGGTCGTCACGTTAGTTTGTCACTGGAAGCTAAATTCTAAACTGATTGCTAAAAGCCTTTAAATCGCCTCAACATCTCGTTGAGGCTTTTTTTTATCTGTAATTTGCACATTTAGAGTCATAAATTAAGCAAAAACTAGCAATTAAGTTTCATTTACCTATAATGCCCCTTTCGAAACGAAACTTAGCGAAAGGTTTTATGAATAAACGAAACACTCAACAGCGTCGTCATAGCATTATTAGCCTGCTCAATGAGCAAGGTGAAGTGAGTGTTGAGCAGTTATCCTTACGTTTCGAAACTTCTGAAGTGACCATTCGCAAAGATCTCGCCACTTTGGAAAAGACCGGCCTGCTTTTACGTCGATACGGCGGCGCCGTCGCTGTGCCTGATGAAGTTACTCAGCAGTTTAGTGCCAAGGTTGCGCCAAATAAGCTTTCAATAGCAAAAGCAGCAGCGGTTCTAATTAATGACCACAACCGTATTATTATCGATAGTGGCAGTACTACATCAGGCCTTATTGGTGAGCTAAATAGTAAGCGCGGCTTACTGGTGATGACTAATTCACTTGCGCTTGCAAACTCTATCCATGAGCTTGAGAACGAACCAACACTGCTGATGACAGGCGGTACTTGGGATCCGCATTCGGAATCATTTCAGGGACAAATTGCTGAGCAGGTACTGCGCTCTTATAACTTTGATCAGTTGTTTATCGGTGCTGATGGTATCGACCTTGAGCGCGGTACTACCACCTTTAATGAATTAACAGGCCTGAGTAAGGTGATGGCGGAAGTATCGCGAGAAGTGATCGTCATGTTGGAGTCAGAAAAGCTCGGTAGACGCATTCCTAATTTGGAGTTGCCTTGGGGCAATATTAGTGTGCTGGTATCTGATGACAGGTTACCAAGTGAAGCGGTCGACAGTATTGCAAAACATGGGGTGCGAGTCATTCTTGCACCTTATGCTGGCTAGCACCTCTAAGTGAGGCAGCCCAATTTTAAATTTAGCTTTTAATTTTAGTTTCAAATTAACTCTGACAGAGTCTAGGAAAATAGTATGTGTGGAATAGTTGGCGCAGTAGCGCAAAGGGATGTTGCAGAAATTCTAGTTGAAGGATTAAGACGACTTGAGTATCGCGGTTATGACTCAGCAGGTGTAGCAGTACTTAACAATGGTGAGCTAAGCCGCACTCGACGTGTAGGTAAAGTGCAAGAGTTGTCATCTGCACTTGATGAACAACCACTAACGGGTGGTACTGGTATCGCACATACTCGCTGGGCCACACACGGTGAACCAAGTGAGCGTAATGCGCATCCACATGAGTCAGAAGGCAATATAGCCGTGGTGCACAATGGCATTATTGAAAACCACAATAAGCTGCGTGAAATGCTAAAAGCCCTAGGTTATAGCTTCGCATCTGACACTGACACAGAAGTTATCTGCCATTTAGTCCATCACGAACTTAAAAGCCATGACAACTTACTGACTGCGGTACAAGCTACGGTTAAGCAGCTCGAAGGTGCCTATGGCACTGTAGTTATCGACCGCACTGATAGTGAGCGCATGATTGTTGCACGCTCAGGTAGTCCACTGGTTATTGGTTATGGCTTAGGTGAGAACTTTGTTGCTTCTGATCAACTAGCATTGCTACCAGTGACTCGCTCTTTTGCTTTCCTCGAGGAAGGTGATGTGGCAGAGGTTACTCGTCGTGAAGTTAATATCTTTGATGTTGACGGTAATGCGGTTGAGCGTGAAGTGAAAGAGTCAGAAGTTACTCATGATGCCGGTGACAAAGGTGAATACCGTCACTACATGCTAAAAGAGATCTATGAGCAGCCAACGGCAATCGCTCATACGCTTGAAGGCCGTATTGCGGCAGGTAAAGTTTTAGATTCTGCCTTTGGTGAAAATGCCGCTGAGTTTTTAAAAGACATTAAGCATGTACAGATCATTGCTTGTGGTACTAGTTACCACGCTGGCATGGCTGCACGTTACTGGTTAGAAGATTGGGCGGGTGTTTCTTGTAACGTTGAAATAGCATCTGAGTTCCGTTACCGCAAATCACATCTATTCCCTAATAGCTTGTTGGTAACTATCTCACAATCAGGCGAAACGGCTGATACGTTAGCGGCTATGCGTTTAGCCAAAGAGATGGGATATAAAGCGACGCTGACTATCTGTAATGCACCGGGTTCATCGCTGGTTCGTGAGTCGGACATGGCTTATATGATGAAAGCGGGCGCAGAGATTGGGGTTGCATCAACCAAAGCATTCACAGTACAGCTAGCTGGTTTACTGATGCTAACGACTGCAATTGGTCGTCACAATGGTATGTCAGCAGAGATGGAAGCTGAGATAACTCAAAGCTTGCAATCTATGCCTGCAAAAGTTGAACAAGCACTGAGCTTAGATGATGCAATTGCTGAACTGGCAGAAGACTTTGCCGATAAGCATCATGCATTATTCTTAGGTCGCGGCGATCAATACCCGATTGCTATGGAAGGTGCGTTGAAGCTGAAAGAGATCTCTTACATTCACGCCGAAGCTTATGCATCAGGTGAGCTTAAACATGGTCCATTAGCGCTTATTGATGCCGATATGCCTGTTATTGTCGTTGCACCAAACAATGAGTTGCTTGAAAAGCTTAAATCTAATGTTGAAGAGGTGCGTGCTCGTGGCGGTTTGATGTATGTCTTTGCTGATAAAGATGCAGAGTTTGAGTCAGACGACACCATGAAGGTGATCCCTGTTCCTCATTGTGATGAATTTATGGCACCGCTTATCTACACTATTCCCCTACAGTTATTGTCATATCATGTGGCATTAATTAAAGGTACTGACGTTGACCAGCCACGTAACTTGGCTAAGTCAGTAACCGTAGAATAAACAGCGCTTATTGCTGACAATAAAAAAGCCTCCAAATTGGGAGGCTTTTTTATACTGATAAAAGCTACTTTTCTGCAGCACCTTTCTCTTTCGAAATTTTTATATCGAAGTTATCTAGCAACAATAGTGTGTCTGCTATTGCGGCTTTAAGTTTGCCTGCTGGTGGCGAGCTGAGTTTTTTAGCTTGTTTTAAAGATTCTCGCCGAGTGACAAATTCAAGCATGGTTTCGAGCTTTTCTGGGCAATCAATATCGAGAGGAGGGAGCTTTTTAGCTGAGGCATTATTATAAATTTCGAATTCACTTTTTAAGTGTTCTTGAGCTTCTCTGATTCTTTCCATATAAGTTGTAACCCCTGTATATGATTTAACCCATAGTTCGAAGCTAACCGATTAACATAATTTAAACAAGTTAGCCTGCAAAAGTTAGCTCATTTGAGGGGGAGTTATGACGAATTAATAATGCTTTTATACTATTTCTTTGTGAGTAGGCTAATACTGTAAGTATTTCTAAATTGGAATTTATCACCCGCGAGTATTAGCGCCTTGGCTTTTGGCAGATCCTCTAGGGCCAAGCCCTTAGACAGCAAAATAAGTAATGCTTGCGAGATATGTTTTGTTTCCGAAACATGGGATTTTGTATTGTAAAATTCGACCTGCATATACGTCCTATAGACACAGTATTAATCGGCTACTACTGGATTGAGGTGCGAGTTGACGGAGTCAGCAAGCAGGCTGCTGAATTTACGCTATTGATTCAATTTGGCAAGTATTAACGCTTTATAGCGTTAAGTCGATCTTTTAATGGGGGAGCATTTTATCTAGTACAGAACTGTCACGCTCATACAGGGGATGAGCGTGACATTGATTAGTAACCGTTTATCCAAACTCACCACTGACATAACCTTGGGTACGTTTGTCGACTGGTTGATTGAATATTTGATTAGTTTCACCGTGTTCGACTAATTCGCCCATCCAGAAGAAAGCCGTTTTATCTGAGATCCGCTTAGCCTGATTCATTGAATGGGTCACTATCACTATGGTGAACTTCTGTCGCAGCTCGTCCATCAGCTCCTCTATTTTATGAGTAGCAATTGGGTCGAGCGCACTGGTGGGCTCATCCATTAATATCACTTCTGGTTTCATTGCAATCGTGCGGGCGATGCAAAGCCTTTGCTGTTGTCCACCTGATAAACCTTGACCTGGTGAGTCGAGCCTATCTTTAACTTCATCCCATAATGCAGCACTGCTTAATGCTTCCTCGACGGCATCATCTAATACTTTTTTGTCTTTTACCCCTTGAGCTTTGAGCCCAAAGGCCACATTTTCATAAATGCTCATTGGAAAAGGATTGGGCTTTTGAAAGACCATACCAACCCGCATTCTTAGTTGCTTAACATCGACGTCTTGATAGATGTTGTTACCTTCAAACATCACATCACCTTCAATCTTTACACCCGCGACTAAGTCATTCATGCGATTTAAAGTGCGAAGCAGTGTTGATTTTCCACAACCTGACGGGCCAATCAATGCGGTAACCTGGCGTGAAGGTATTGGCAAAGAGATATCTTTTAGCGCATGGTTGTCGCCATAAAATAGGTTTAAGTTGTTCACTTCTAGCTTATTCATTGGGATAACCTTTTAATGTTTGTTCATGCGTGTAGCAATAAATTTGGTGGTCATGTTGAGTAGTAGTACCAATACAATCAGCACGGTTGCTGTTGCGTAGGCCTGGTCCCATTCATGTTGAGTAAATAGTTCTTGAGTTAGCTTATACAGATGAACGGTTAAGGTTCGGCCTGAATCAAGCACTGACTCTGGGATTTGGGTGACCATGCCTGCGGTTAAAAAGACCGGCGCTGACTCGCCAATCACTCGACCCGTGCTTAAGATTATTGAGGTGACAATGCCGGGCAAGGCGCTAGGTAAAATAAGGCGATATATCGTATAGATTTTAGAGCTACCAAGGGCGTATCCACCTTCACGGTAACTCATCGGCACTGCCAGTAATGCCTCCTCTGTGGTACGAATAATTACTGGTAAGATCAACATTGCCAAGGTCAGTGAACCCGAAAGTATTGAGAAGCCTAAACCTAGGGTGGTGACGAAGAATGTCATACCGAATAGACCGTACACAATTGATGGTATCCCGGCGAGAGACTCGGTACAGAAACGAATAGTTTTGACCACTTTACTGCCTGGCGCAGCATATTCGGTTAAGTATATTGCGGTCATAATGCCGATGGGGGCTGCGATAGCGAGTGACAGTCCCACCATATAAACAGTAGAAACTATCATGGCCCAAATACCAGAAGCTTCACCGATACGGGTGTAAGCACCTGTAATGAACTCCCAGCTCACATATGCTAAACCGTTACTTAGAATATGCCAGACCACCCAGAGTAAGAACAAGATGGTGATGGCTGCAGCGCCCCAGATAGCTGCAAATAGCAGTTTGTCTTGTCGCTCTCTATTAAAAATGCGCTTATCTTGAAGCATTAGTAGCTCCTCTTACGGTTTAGGTATAACAAGCTGGCGTTAAGTAACACAATGAATACCAATAGGACGATGCCTGTAGAGTAGAGTGCGCTGGAGTGAATACCTGTGGCATAAGACATCTCCATTGCAATGTTGGCGGTTAATGTTCTAGCGGGTTCGAGTATGGAACCTGGCATTGCCGGTGCGTTTCCCATCACCATTATAATGGCCATGGTCTCGCCGATAGCACGAGCGATACCTAATGCCACTCCGGTAAATATGCCACTACGTGCAGCAGGAATAAGTACTTTAAATATGCTGTAAATATGCGATGCACCGAGTGCAAGTGCACCCTCTTTATATACCGGTGGTAATGCGCGTAATGAAGTTTCTGAAATGGTTATCACTGTTGGCAGAATCATTATTGCCAGTACGATAATCCCAGCGAGAATGGTGTTACCTGCAGGGATATTAAATAACGTTTCGATAGCTGGGACTATTATCACTAGACCGAAAAAACCATATACCACTGAAGGTATACCGGCCAATAGTTCGACTGCTGGGCGAACTATATCTGCCAGCCATTTGGGGGCTAGCTCAGCTAAAAATACAGCGGTTAATATTGCGATAGGCACACCTATTACAACAGCGCCAGCTGTTGATATTAGGGTTGATACTATCATCGGGAATATGCCGTATAGAGCTGGTGGTAACCACTCCCGCCCTAGTACCAAGTTAACCACGCCAGCTTCTTTAAAAGCGGGTAGTCCTTCTTGGAATACAAACCACCCTATAGTGGCTACAGAGATCACACCTACCATGGCGCTTGCTAAGAAAAGCAGATGGAAAAACATCTCCTTCCAATCAAAGTTCTTTGCTGGGGCGAGTTGCATTCCTTGCGCTCGGGCTTTACTGGCTGTGTTCATCACTTTGTCTCGACATATTACGGCTGACGCTAAATGGAATGAACAAAGAGAAGCTTAAACTCCTCTTTGTTTATTGTTGATGGTTATTGAACGCGGATATAACCTTCGCTTGCGACAATACCTTGGCCGTCAGCTGACATGATGTATTCAATGAATTCTTGTGCAGTGCTTGGGGCATTTTTGTCCACTAATACAATAAATGGGCGAGCAATTTGGTAGTCGCCAGCGGCGATGTTGTCATCAGTTGCAGCCACACCGTCAACATCGATTGCGCGTAAGCTGCTATCAACACTGCCGAGTGAGATATAGCCGATTGCAAAAGGGTTGTTAGCCACGATGGTTTTAATCATTCCGTTGCCATTGCCAACTTGTGCGGTTGGAGTAATAGCGGTGACCTTGTGGCCGTTAATCGTACGCTGTAGTTTCATTATCTCTTCAAAAGCGCCGCGGGTACCGGAGCCATTTTCACGGGTAACCACAACTATTGGGCGAGATTCTCCGCCAACTTCACTCCAGTTTTTAATTTCACCGCGATAGATTTTTGATATTTGCTCTTGGGTTAAGTTTTTAACTGGATTTGCATTGTTAACTGCTGCTGCAATACCATCTCGTGCGATGACAATCTCTTTGGTATCACTGCTGAGTTCACTCTGTTTTATATTGCGTGATGACATGCCTATCATGCTGGTGCCATTCTTGGCGGCACGAATACCTGCAGAAGAACCCGTGCTCTGCACTTCAACATTCTTATCCGTCACGCTTTGATAGTTTTCAGCCAGTACTTCCATTACATGAGCTACGGAAGTTGAGCCTGAAACGGTAACGGTGCCCGCTAGAACTTGTGGTGATGCCATCAAACCTACAGCAGTTAATAAGCCAATAACTTTTTTCATTACTTTTCCTACTCTTCTTTAAGTTGTCTAAATACGAAACCAAATTAGTGCCTCACTGAAGGCGATTGCATTAAGACAGAGAAATATGACAGTTAAGTGACAGCTTTTTAGAGGCAACGCTGATGGCTGGCTGGTGAATATTGGCATTACTTGAGTAAAGTTGATGGGCTTTCTAAAATTAACAAAGTTTAAGACTAGATTTCTTAAATCACTTTTTGGAACAGTATCTGCACCACGGTAGTAGCTGAAAGCTAAGTTTCGCAGCTAAATAAATGCGGGCCTTATTGGGGTTCACTTTTGTTTCAGCTTAAATTAATAATCTAATAGGCTTTTTGTAGTATATTTAGTGCTAAAGAATGTTTGATAAATTAATTATTAATCTTTTATGACAGTCACTATTTGACTCTAATTGGCTTGGTTTACTCTCTATCTTAGGTATCAGCTATAGCAATATAACTATACTAAGCTTCATAAACTGTTTTCGCCCAGCAACACCACTTTTACTTAAGGAAATTTTATGACCACTGAAATGATCATGATTGGTATGTCTATTTTGATCGTGGTCGGAATATTGCTGCATCATCCCTCAAGAACCTTAGGTATTCCTTCGTTGCTTATTTTTATGGGTGTGGGCTTACTGTTAGGTAATGGAGAGTTTAACTTTGTTTACGATGATTTAGATAAAACGGCCTGGATAGGCGGTTTAGCACTGAACATGATTGTGTTTGTTGGTGGTATCAATACCTCAACAGACAAGATCAAGGTGGCCTATAAAGAGGGAGGGGTTTTGGCCTCTTTTGGGGTGCTGTTTACCACCCTGTTTTTTGCGGTAATTCTATATTGGTTATTGGATTTTGACTTTATCATTTGTTTGCTATTTGCTGCCATAGTGTCATCAACTGATGCCGCAGCGGTATTCTCAATTCTTGAATCTAAAAAACTCAAACTAAAAGAGCAAACCGACACAGTATTAGAGTTTGAATCGGCTACCAACGATCCAGTTGCTATGTTACTGGTAATCTTCTTAACCGATATGGCACTGTCTACGAGTAAGAGTGTGGTGGCATCTGAGATAGCTTTAGAGCTCGTAACCCAAATTGGTGTCGCTATGGTAGTCGGTTTCGGTATCGCTAAGGTGGCTGTTTGGTTATTGAACCGTATACACCTATCTGAGTTTGGCCTCATTCCTGTGTTTGTATTAGCGAGTTTTATTATTGCGACTTATGGTGCAGAAGTTCTCGGAGGCAATATTTTATTGGCTTCATACATTGCCGGTGTAGTGATTGGTAATGGGATTAAACGAGGGCAGTTAGTTAATCAGCACTTCTTTAATAGCTTATCTTGGTTAGCGCAAGCGTTGATGTTTATTGTGTTGGGCTTACAGATCTTCCCTCAGTCATTAGCGGGAGTATTTATGAGCTCCCTATTACCAGCTATTTTATTGATACTGGTCGCTAGGCCTTTAGCTGTACAGATCTGTTACTTACCTTTTGTTAAAGCAAGCTGGAAAAAGCGCTTATTTATCTCATCAATAGGTTTAAAAGGAGCAACTCCTATTGTATTTGCACTGATCCCTGCTGCTGCAGGAGTTCCTGGGGCGCTTGATATCGTGCATATGGTGTTCTTTATCGTACTGTTTTCTGTGTTTATCCAAGGGGGAGCTATTGCGCCACTGGCAAATAAACTCGGCTTGAATAACGCTGACAAAGACTAAGAGGGTATCAATTAGTTATACAGTAGCGTTTTGAAGGGCATTTTTAGACTCAATGCCTTTCCATACTTTTTCATGGAAATAGAAAACAACAGTGTTTACAGCGGGCTCGATTAAAGCAACAGCACCACCTATAACAATACTACCGGTTAATAGATAAGTAATCGTGAATGCAACGCTAAAGTGAAGAATCGCAAAAGTCATGGTTTTAGTCATAATGGTGCTCCTTTAAAAGTTACATAGATGATAACGATTATCATTTGCGTTTTAAAGGGGCTTATATAGATAAGTTTGATTGGACTATTCGATTAGAAAGATAAATTGGTTATAAACCCATCAATAACATTAATGTATTGATGGGTTTACGCGTATTCTAATTAGCGACTAACACTGTAAATTAGTAGTGCCATGGAAAAGATGAGAAGTCTTGCTCACGTTTTTCTAAGAATGCATCACGCCCCTCTTGTGCTTCTGGGGTGCCATAGGCTAAACGAGTAGCTTCACCCGCAAACAGTTGTTGACCCACTAAACCATCATCTGGAAGGTTAAAACCGTATTTAAGCATGCGCATTGCCGTTGGTGACTTTGAGTTGATCTCTTTTGCCCAGTTTAAAGCTTCCGTTTCAAGCTCTGCGTGTGGAATAGCACGGTTAACCATACCCATATCAAAAGCTTCTTCAGCAGTGTAGTTAAAGCCTAGGAAGAAAATCTCGCGTGCACGTTTCTGTCCAATCATTTTGGCTAAGTAAGCACTGCCATAACCTGAATCAAAACTGCCAACATCTGGATCGGTTTGCTTGAATACTGCATGCTCTTTTGATGCTAAGGTGAGGTCACAAACTACGTGTAAGCTATGGCCACCACCAACAGCCCAGCCAGGTACAACCGCAATGACGACTTTTGGCATAAAGCGGATTAAGCGCTGTACTTCCAGAATATGCAAACGGCCCATACGAGCAACGTCAGCGGTACCCTCTTCTGCACCTTCATACTTGTAACCGTCTTTGCCACGGATCCGTTGATCGCCGCCAGCGCAGAAAGAGTGTTGTCCTTTTGCTGATGGACCATTACCAGTAATCAATACGCAACCTACATCTGACCATTGGCGAGCATGATCAAGTGCAGTGTATAGTTCATCTACCGTCTTTGGGCGGAATGAGTTTAGGCAGTCCGGACGGTTTATTGCCACCCGAACCGTTCCCTGATCTTTAGCTCTGTGGTAGGTAATATCTTCGAAATTAAATCCAGGTACGACATCCCATAATGCAGGGTCAAAAATGTCAGATACTTTTTCAGTCATGAGTGGCTAGCCTTTTCATTTGGTTTATTAACAAATAATGAGTAAAGGCTAGGCGGAATCAGATCTCAGGTCAATTAGATTAGCCACTAATACCAATCAGTATAAGAGGTTGATCAATTAAGCGTGTTTTTGACGAACTAGTTCAAGGCGAATAAATCACATAATGGTTGTTCCCTTATGAATTTATTCGCCGCAGAAGTAGCAAGCTCAAAATACCCCTAACAGGCGATTCTGAGCTGCTTTAGTTCAGTTTATCGCATATATAGGTTTGATTTTCTTTACTAAAGCTACTGTGCTTATCAGCCCCGTTACCACAATAATCCTGTTTGAATTCATCTAACTTGGTTTGTGATTGAGTGATAACTTGCAGCGTCTGTTGCTCAGCGGCTGATAGTCTATCTACTATATCCGTTTTAAGAAGATCCACCTTATGGTCGATCCGCTTCAGTTGAGTCCCTGTCATGCTATCAAGCTTATCTTCAGCTTGTTGATAAATAGCTTGAACTTCGGCTACAGGTTCATCCAGTGTATCGGTCTCGGTATAAAGGTAATAAAGAATACCGCCAATTAGCGCCAACAAAATCCAGCCTTTCATCAATTAGTCCTATATAGGTGAATAACTTGTAGTATAAGCGTTATAATAAGCTAGTTTTCTAGCAATATTAAAGCTGTAAGGCTACAAAATGAGCGCAGAGCAAAATAAAAAAGACTTTTCAAAAGTAGAAAGAATCAAAATTCATCAACCTGACGCCAATAAAGCGGACAGGTTTAATCCGCGTAACCGAATTTATGTGAGAGCGGTTGAAGGCTTATGGACAACCTTGCGTCGTCGTTTAGGTTGGATAGCAATGCTGTTCTTTTTGCTGCTTCCATGGATCCCTTGGGGGGATCGTCAAGCGGTCTGGTTTAATCTTGCCGAACAAAAATTCCATGTATTCGGACTCACTATTTGGCCGCAAGATTTCACTCTCTTGGCTGCCCTATTAATGATTGCCGCTTTTGGTCTGTTTTTCGTGACCACCTACTTAGGTCGAGTTTGGTGTGGTTATACTTGCCCGCAAACCGTGTGGACCTTTATCTTTATGTGGTTTGAAGAAAAGCTCGAAGGCTCACGTAATAAACGCATGAAGCAGGATCAAATGCCATGGAGCTTCGACAAACTTAAGCGAAAAACGGCAAAACATGGTGCTTGGCTACTAATTTCACTACTTACTGCAATGACGTTTGTCTCTTACTTCGTTCCTACAAGGGAAGTATATATAGAGGTATTCACGCTTAATGCCAGCGGTTCAGTCTATTTCTGGGTTATCTTCTTTACGTTTGCCACTTATGGGAACGCGGGTTGGATGCGAGAGATTATGTGTTTGCATATGTGCCCATATGCACGCTTCCAGTCTGCCATGTTTGATAAGAATACTTATATAGTGGGTTACGATACTCAGCGCGGCGAAACCCGAGGTCCTAGATCTCGCAAAGCAGATCCAAAAGAGTTGGGTTTAGGTGACTGCATTGATTGTGATTTATGTGTGCAAGTATGTCCGACTGGCATCGATATCCGCAATGGCCTGCAGTATGAGTGTATTAACTGTGGAGCTTGTATTGATGCTTGCGATACTACCATGAGCAGGATGGGGTATGACAAAGGGCTGATTAGTTACACTACTGAAAATAAGCTTGAAGGTATAAAAGAGAAAGTTCTCCGTCCTAAGCTTGTTGGCTATGGCGTCATTTTAGCGGTGATGGTTTTGGTCTTTGTATATGCTACAGCCACAATTGCGCCTATTCGTATTGATGTTATCCGTGACCGTAATCTTCTATTCAGAGAAACGGATGCTGGGCTGATTGAGAATACCTTTACCTTAAAGGTCCTCAATAAGACCGAAGATACCCATATATATAACTTGAGTGTAGAAGGCTTATCGAATTACAAATGGATTGGCCCACAACAGGTAACGCTCAGTGGCGGTGAGGTATTAACGCTTCCAATCAGTATTGCGGTAGACCCCGTTGAGCTTTCTAGAGCCATGACGCATATCAATTTTGAAGTTGAAACTGATGATGGTGAGATTGAAGCAAAACAAGAGTCGCGCTTCTTTGGTAACTAATAGAACGGTTTAAACAGACAAAAAGGGGCTTTTAGCCCCTTTTTTGTGCGTATCGTTTGAGAAATGTCCGCTTAGACGTATTATTTCATTTTTTCTCATTTAGCCCCTTGTGCTCTGTCAGGATTTGCCTATAATGCGCATCCACTGACACGGCACAGCAGGCCAACTAACTAAACGAAAGCTTAGGTAGCACGGGACTTGCAGCGGTGTTAGAGAGATTAACTTCTTCGGAAATTAACCTCAGGTGACAAACGCTTTAAGGGCTTCGGGTAATGCTTCTTTTCACGAGAGTGATTAAGAAATCATCGCTTGAAAAACTTCTTAAAATAAGCGCTTGACGCCGCCACTGGAGAGTGTAGAATACGCCTCCTCAAGCCAACGACCTAGCGTCTTCGGCGAAGTATGAAAGATGACTTCACGC
>NZ_BPEW01000014.1 GCF_019654975.1 Shewanella sp. c952 | reverse complement strand
AAAGTTGTTTTACCCAATAAAAACACATTGATTCGATCTTCTATAAGTCACGTAATAATAGATGGAGTTGATTGGCTATATTTTATTGAATCAAATGGATTTAAATCTGAAGCTATTGCTTATAGAGCAAAATTTAAAGATTCTGCTCTCGTAGAACAAGAAAAAATATCATTAGAAGTACCTTTATCATCATCAAGTAATGCTCGATGGTCTGTAATGAAGAATAACAATGTTGCTCTTGTTTATACCGATAAAAAATGTTGTAAATTGTATTTTTCAATCAGTAAAGATGGTGTTAAATTTGAAACACCGAGATATATCGGAAATGCTGGCTCTATGCCTCACCTTTCATCTTTCTCTGATGGAAAGCTACTTTATCTCTTTCAAAAATCGTTCCGTTCAAGTAAAGAAAAACCCAACGGAAAGCCTATTTATATCACCAAATCACACTTTAGAGTCTCGAATAACTATGGTCAAACATGGAGTGAATATACTCCTATTACCCAAACGGATGATACTGTTCATGATGCCAAAGCTATTTTAAGGCTTGATGGTAATATTGATATTTATTATGTTTACCCTATTCAGGAAGGAAAAGGTTTGTCCTTATGGCGTAAATGTATAAATACTAATGGTGGGTTAGGTAATGAAGAGTTAGTTGTTCAACATGACTTTGGTAATATAGCTAAGCCTTCTATTTATCGCTTAGAAAATGGCAAAATGTTAGTCACTTTCGTTGAACAAGGAAAAGTTGTATTAGAAGGTGATCACAATATCCACGGCGCAATAATATCAGCTGATTCAGAGTGTATTTGAATAGAAAGCTAACAATAAATTAAACAAGGACAAAAAACAGTTGGCTTTTTGTTCACTCCGTTCACCTATTTTAGCCAACAATTATTTGCCTCTTAACGAGGCGTTACCGCATATCCGTTTGCCATACTTTCCCTAAAGAAACTCAACAACCCAAGCGCTTTAACTCTAACAAGGTTTTGTCCAATAATAAGTTAGCGACTAAAGTGGGCTTACTCGTTATTCATCTGATTTGGGCAGTGCAAGCTGCTAAATCATGGATGATTTAGAAGAGCCTATAGGGATATATTCACGGCGACTTGCAAAAGCTCAATACAGCTGAATTACCATATATTTTCTGAACCCTTATACTGACCTTTAAACTCTTTGTGCTAAGGCGTTCCTGTCCAAAAGTGGGGTTCCAAATAGTCAAAAACTAATATGCTCTAATAGAGCTCAAAACCTCAACTACTGGTGCCTAGCGCCGCTAATATTCGAGAATCGTTCCCTAATCTAGCTCCCATAAAAAAGACCGTATCTCATAATAGAAGATACGGTCTAATCATCAGCATTTACTATTGATTAGCGTCTCGTCCTTAAGGCGTGTAATAGGTCTCTGCACCAGGCCCTACAGGTAAGCCAAAGCCGAATACCCAGATGAAGAAGAAGCAGGTCCAGCCAATAAAGAACACGATGGAGTATGGCAGCATAGTGGCGACTAAGGTGCCGATGCCGAGGTTCTTCTTATATTGCGATGCTACCGCTAAAATGAGGCCGAAGTAACTCATCATCGGGGTAATGAGGTTAGTGACTGAGTCACCAATTCTATAGGCTGCCTGGATAGTTTCCGGGGCATAACCAACAAGCATAAGCATAGGCACAAAGATAGGGGCGGTAACTGCCCACTGAGCTGAGGCGCTGCCGAGCATTAAGTTAATAAAGCCACACATCATAATAAACAGCACAAAGACTAATGGTCCGGTGAGTCCAATAGCGTTCAGTGCATCCGCGCCCGATACAGCAAGCACTGCACCCAAGTTTGTCCACTTAAAGAAGGCAACAAACTGCGAGGCAAAAAATACCAATACGATGTACATGCCCATGCTGCTCATGCTGTGAGACATAGCATTAATGACATCGACATCACGCTTCATGCTGCCCACAACTTTACCGTAAACCAAACCAGGAATAGCGAAGCAGATAAAGATAAAGGCCACGATCCCTTTCAGGAATGGTGAGCCTGCAACTTGGCCTGTATCTGGGTTACGCAGCGGCGCTCCTTCAGGTACTACGGTCAGCGCCAGCAAGCATGACATGGCGAGAACTGTAATGCCTGCAACCTTAAGGCCTCTTTTTTCTAGGTCTGTTACGCCATCCATTTTTTGTTCGCTGAGATCTGTTGCTGCTTCACTCGGGTCATACTTACCCAGCTTAGGTTCAACAATTTTCTCGGTCACTAGCGCGCCCAAAAAGGTAATAAGGAAGGTAGAAACAAACATGAAGTACCAGTTCACCTCTGGGCCAACAAGGTAGTCTGGATCAATCATCTGCGCGGCAGCTTCAGTTATTCCCGACAGTAGTGGGTCAACAGTTCCTAATAATAGGTTGGCACTATAGCCTCCAGATACCCCTGCAAAGGCTGCAGCTAAGCCTGCCAATGGATGACGACCTAGTGAGTGGAAGATCATCGCAGCCATTGGGATGAGCACGACATATCCAAGCTCTGCAGCGGTGTTAGACACAATACCTGCAAATACTATGGTGAGGGTCACAAGGCGCTTTGATGTACCCATAACCAATAAACGCATAGCTGCAGAAAGCAAACCAGAACGTTCAGCAATACCGACACCTAACAGTGCTACAAGCACGGTACCGAGCGGGGTAAAGCCTGTAAAGTTGGTGACCAAGTTCGATACCATCATACGTAAGCCTTCGGCATTCATCAGGCTTACAACGTGAATGAGACCGTCGGCGCTGCGGCCAGAGGCTCCTTCAGGGCGCGGGTCAATAACTGTTAGTTCAAAGTAACCTGCAATTCCACTAATCACTACTACCGCGGCGCAAAACATTGCAAATAGCGTTATAGGATGAGGCAGCAAGTTGCCTAGACGTTCAACAACATTGAGGAAGTTTACAAACCAACCACTCTGTTTCTGCTCGGGACTAGAGGGTGGGTCGTTAGGTAGAGGCAAGCTCTCGCCTTTATCGGTGCTCATGTGATCTTCCTTCAATTGTCTAATTATTTTTATGTTTGTTATTGAGTCAGCTTAGGTTGCTCTGAAACATCTATTTTGTAGTCGAACCGCTATATCTATGCTTCGATATGTAAATCGACCTTGCATGATGGATAACAAAAATTAATTGAACCTTAAAAGGGCTGTAAAGCTTATTGGTGCGAGGTATTACTCATTCAGCAGTGAAATATATGGAGGTGAAACTAATAAAAAAGTCAAAAAAAAAGGACTCATATTGATGAGTCCAAAAAGGGATTGATTGGTTAACAATGTTCGGTAAAACTTACAAAATATCTGTCCGTTGGGGATGACTCTAATATAGCGCCTACAAGCTGTATCAACGCTGAATGGTAAAGCCAGATTGGATGAACAGTTATTGGTTTTTAAACAAATGCTTAGGAATTATTTTTAAGAAAATTCAGACAAAAAAAAGGACTCATGTTGAATGAGTCCAAAAGGGATTGATTGGTTAACAATGTTCGGTAAAGCTTACAAAATAACTGTCCGTTGGGGATGACTCTAATATAGCGCTAGTTAGCTGTATCAACGCTGAATGGCAAAGCCAGATTAGATGAACAGTTATTAATGTTGAAACAAGTGCTTAGGAATTACTTTTAAGAAAATTCAGACAAAAAAAAGGACTCATATTAAATGAGTCCAAAAGGGATTGATTGTCTAACAATGTCGCTTGGGATGTGATTACTATAGCGGCTCGTAACTGTATCCCTGCTGAATGAAAAGTAAGCGAGTTTGCAACTGGTGCATTAAGTTTTCGAGGAAGTCGGTTAAGCCAGCTTTTCAACCCTTAGTGCCGGTTTTTAGGCCTTAATAGTCCAATACATCACTAACTACTTTAAACATTGGCAATGAATAGCAACCTGATTGCAAGGCTGTACAAAAATGCACTAGTTTTGTTTTGTCATTAGTTGCTGATTTAAATCTGATTAATTTTTATTGCTGTTGGTAATTTGGCCGGTTAATGTTATTTGGCAAACCTAATCAATGAATGATACTTAGCCGGCACTATTAAGCAGTGAAATGTGATTTTATCGGCTTAATTAGACCAACAACGTGAATTGTGAGTTAAAAAACACCAACAAAAAATGCAACTTAGTTAGCCTATTAGGCTGGATTTTGGCGGCTAAATAAGTAACAGTGTGGCTATTAAAGCCAATAGTCACGCGATAAATAGCAAGTTTCTCAGCGTATTGGTGAAGATGCCTCGATAGAAAGGCACGAATAACAACGATAAGGATATGTAGTAATGGAAGGTATTTTATTGGGCTTAGGGTTAGCAGTGATCATTGCTTACCTCTGGTATGTCAGCTTAATTAAAAAACGCAATGCGGGCCGAGAAGCATTATCTGGCATCGATGTGCAGCTAAAAAAGCGTTCGAACTTAGTGCCGAATATCTTGAAGATAGCGCAAAAGTTCATGGACCATGAAAAGTCATTACTGACTGATATCACCGAGCTTAGAACACAAGCGATAGCGGGTTATAGCGACACAGATCCTGATGCCGTTAAAAAGCATCTGCAAGTTTCTGAACAGCTTAATCAGAAAATGTCGCAACTCATGGTGAGCGTTGAAAATTACCCTGAACTTCGTTCAGACAATACCATGCTACAAGCGATGCAAACCTATAATGAGGTTGAGGCACAGCTTTCTGCCGCACGTCGTTTTTATAATAGCGCCGTTTCAGAGCTCAATACTGCCGTTGAAATTTTTCCAGGTTCAATCATTGCGTCAATTGCTAATGTAAAAGTGATGCCTTTCTATGAGGCCGATGAAGCAGCGAAAGCGCCAGTAGATGCGGCTGACTATTTAAAGTAACGCAGAGCAAACAAACGCTTTAGCCATTGCTTAAGCGTATTAACCAATAAATACGATTTAACATAGTTACTTTATGAATATCTTTAGTTTTATTTTTGGCGCACAGATCAAAGCTTTGCGTAGTGGTGACAGGTTGCAGGCGCCGAGCGATGAGCTTGAAGCACTTAAAGCACACTACCAACAACATATTGAACCGCTAACCAGCAAGTTTGAAAGCGCACGAGTGGCCAGCCTTAAAGCGTGCCGTGGTAGATTGTACCTAAGCGCTGCTATCTATGCGGCGCTGCTGTTGTTAGCCTTGATGTTTAAACCCATGCTTAATCTTGGTTCAGCGCCTGAGTTGTTTTATATAGTGTTAGTGGTTTTGCTACTGCCTTTTATATGGTGGCTATATCGTCCAATCAAACACTATAAACAGGACGTCAAACAGCGAATTTATCCGCAAATATTCAAATATTTTGGCAGTGACTTTATCTTTAGTCGCGAGCACAAAATGAGTTTGAGTAAATTAAAGGCATCTAAAATCCTGCCTTATTATGATAATGCTAACTTTGACGATTATGTACAGGGCACCTATAAAGGCGTTGAGATAGCGCTTAATGAGTTGCACCTTACTAAACAGGTGCAACGTGATAAACGCACTGAAACTCAGACTGTATTTAGAGGGGTGATGGTTGAGCTTAGCAGCCACAAGCCGTTTGATGGTCATACAGTCGTGGTTAAGAATCGTGGTGGGCTGATCAATTTCTTATCAGGAAGCTTTAAGGGACTTGAGCGCGTCAAGCTTGAAGATCCTATTTTTGAGAAACAGTTTGATGTGTTCTCTACCGACCAAATAGAAGCGAGGTTCCTACTGACCGTGACTTTTATGGAGCGTTTACAGGCATTATCGGCAAGCTTTGATAACAAGATCCAATGTGCCTTTTATCAAGACCGTCTACTGATTATGTTGCAGAGCAAAGATAATCGTTTTGAGATGGCATCGATATTTAAAGGGGCGACCTTTGAGTATGAGTTTAGCCAAATAAACAAAGAGATGAAGCAGCTATTTGCCATTGTTGACCTGCTAAAGCTAGATAGGTCGATAGGGTTATGATTAAAGTTTTGCTGCTATGTGGCCTAAGTCTTTTTAGTCTTTATAGCTGGGCACAAAGCAGTAAGCCACATTTTGTGGCGAAACCATCTAACAAAAGTGTATTGGGTAGTACCGCAAAAAGCAGTAGCTCTAAACCCGCAATAACTGCCCCAAGTAAGGTTTACCATTATCAAAATGCAGCTGGAGTGGTGGTTTTTTCCGACAGGCCACCAGAGACGGGTCATTACCAAGTACGTATATATGACTGTTACGCCTGCAAACCTAACTCTAATATCAACTGGCAATCGATACCGCTCTATACCCAGCAGTATAAAAATGACATTCGTCTTGCCGCACGCACTTATCAGCTTGAGACCGCGCTAATTCGAGCTGTTATTCATGCTGAATCTTCCTTTAAAGCATCTGCCATCTCTAAGACTGGCGCTCAAGGTTTAATGCAGTTAATGCCAGCAACCGCTAAAGAACTTGGAGTAAGCGACGCCTTTAAACCGAGTGAGAATATTCAGGCTGGCAGCCGTTATTTAGCTCAGCTTTTAGAGCGTTTTGATGGTGACATCACGTTGGCTTGTGCCGCTTATAATGCAGGGGCATCTAGAGTCGAGCAGTATCAAGGGGTGCCACCCTTTGCTGAAACTAAGGCTTATGTCGAGCGGGTAAATATTTTGTTGCAGCGCTACCGAAAAACCTAAAAATCCTCCTTATATTGCCTGGCATTATGCGATGGCAACATGCTGCATACCCAGTGTCGAATTGCCCTTGGTTTGGCGCTGCTTGATGTCAAAGTAAACCATAGGCATAACGACCAAACATAGGGTTATATTTGATAGCGGCATGGCTAACCATACCCCATCTACCCCGATGATTTTGGGTAAAACGTACAGAAATGGTAGCTGAATTAACATATTGCTACAGGCCACTATCAACGCCTTTTTACCTTGGTTTGTGGCCATGAAATACACTGAGGCTAACGCAATAAAGCCATCTAGCGGCATCGCAAATAGGTGCATACGGATCCCATCTACTGCGGTCGATATTAATACCGGATCTTCACTGTTAAATAGGCCAACCATTAGTTCTGGAAAAAGGTTCAGTAACAAGGTCCAGCTAATGCCAGCAATAAAGGTGACTTTAACTGATAGCTTGAGCATCTTGCTGATATTCTCATGTTGCTCTGCGCCGTAATAGTAACTCACAGGTGGTTGTAGTCCTTCAGCAACCCCTTCGGCGACAAAGTAATACAGCACCATCAAATAACCCACAATAGCAAAAGCACCGACAGTGATAGACGAACCGTAGTCCATAAATAGACGATTATGTAGTGCAAATACAAAGCTAGTGTATAGGTACATAAACAGGCTGGATGAGCCAAGTAATAGTATTTGTCGACTAAAGCTTAGGTTGAATAGGGTAAACTTTGTAGGCCACTTTATGTTGCTGTAACCCGATAAAAAGTAACCTAAGCCTATCAGGCAGATAGTGATTTGAGCCGTTATGGTTGCAACCGCGGCGCCAGATAATCCCATATCCCAAACGCCAATGAAAAGGTAGTCTAATACGATGTTGATAACAGCGCCTAAGGCCATCAATATTGTCGCCAAATTAGGGTTTTCATCGTTGCGAATTAAAAAGGGCAGCGCTGCAGATAAAACCGTGGCAATGGTGGCCCAAGCATACACAGCGATATAGTCTTGCCCCATCTGCAAGGTGGCACCTATGGCGCCTTGAGCTTGTAATAGTTGGCTGCTGTAAAACAAGATGATGAAGGTAGAGGCTGCCGATAATAGCAGCATGACAATCATACTGGTGGTGAGTATGGTTGGCGCTGTGCTCAAATCACCTTTACCACGTTGTATCGACAATAGACTACCGCTGCCCATGCCGACCATAATGCCAAATCCCACGACAAAATAGAGAACTGGCCAAGCCATATTAATGGCTGCAAGGCCTTCAAAACCTATGTAATGGCCAATAAAAATTCCGTCAACAATCAGATATAAGCCATTGACCAACATTGCAGCAATGGCGGGCAAGGTATAACGCCAGAACGTTTTCTTAATGGATTGGTCTTGCGCTGATGTTGGTGTGAATGCTGACATTACTTTTACAGTGTTGAAGTAGGAATGTGGGCAGGTTACTCTGCTATTGAGATTGAACAAAGTTAGTTTCTATCTGTTTTTGATATAGGAGTTTGTGGTGAACTGGACATTGGATGAACTAAACGCATTTGTGTACTCGGTAAAATTAGGCTCTTTTTCAGCGGCTGGGCGACGCATGGGTAAAGCACAGTCTCGCGTCAGCACGGCAATCAGTAATCTAGAAGCCGATCTTGGTTTTGAGCTGTTTGATCGCAGTGCCAAGTTGCCCATACTGACAGCGCTTGGTGAAGAGATGTTTATTGAAGCGCAAGCCGTATTAGCACAATGCCAACGACTGCATGCTCGTGCGATGACCGCCACATTAGGTGAAGAAGTTGCTCTTACTGTGGCGATGGACGAAGCTGTGCCGGTTAACGCTTTCGAGAATTTTTTCCTGCGGGTATCTACCCAATTCCCGTTGTTAAAGCTCACCATTATCAATGGCTCTCAAGAGGATATTGCGTTATGGGTTGATGAAGGGCGAGCGGACATTGGCATTATGTTCCACACTGCATTGTTACCGGATGCACTTGAATTCATGTCCATCGGACAATTCAAACATAGCTTGGTGGTATCGCCAAAGCATGCACTCGCACAGATCAACACACCAACGTTAGAGCAGTTAATGCAGTATCGGCAATTGGCGATTTGTGACCGTACAGGCCAATCACAAAGTCAGCCTCTTTCGGCAAGCTATTGGTATATCGATAGCTACTACTACATTGTCGCTTTGGTATTACAGGGCGTAGGTTGGGCACTCGTGCCTGAACATGTGGCAAAAACAGAATGGTACTCTAATGAGTTGGCTGAGTTATCAACAGAGTATATTCCCGACCCCTTGCTCGTTGAGATCGGTGTGGTGAATCGCCGCGATAAAGAGATTGGCCCAGTAATGCGTTGGTTTTTTAAAGAATTAGATCTCTTACTTACGGACAGTTATACCCGTTCTACTTGAAGATGCAGGATTCAGTGGGAATTTAATGGGCTTTAATCAAGGCATTGATTGCGATTAATGGTCGTTCCCTTAGTAAAATCAATAACACAGAGTAAAGTCCATTAAAGCCCATCGCAGAAGGCTTTGTGCCAGCTCACTTCGTTGTTGCACTCACTTAAAAGGGAATAACCATTTCTACGTCAATGCGCCTAGAATTGAACTGGCACAATGCCTCTGAAACGAGCATCTTCAGGTAGTACGGGTATAATACTAGCTGGATCTTCGATAGTTGCTGGAGAAGCGCAGCATAACGGAGTAAAACAGCCTGATGCTGTGGTTGATGCCGCTAGCGTTTATCCATCGACATACCTGCTAACAATTGAACGCATTACCATTGGCTATTCGTGACGCTGATTTGCTAAAGTGGTGCGCAAAATAACAACAAAAGACCTCTGTAATGAATATAGATCTAGCTGCTTGTTTTCGTCGCACCTTATTGCCTTTAACGACTGTTGCATTGACAGTTGTGACCACGGTCAGTATGGCCGCTGAATCACATGTCGCCCCTTCTGAAGAGGATATGCGACTGTACGATATTGCCACGGCACCAAGCGCTGCGCGTTTACATAGCGATGTTGAAAAACTGGTTAGTTTCGGTACTCGGCATACGCTATCTGATACAAAGTCAGACACCCAAGGCATTGGCGCAGCAAGACGTTGGATAAAAGCTGAATTTGAGCAGATATCTAAAGCTTGTGGTGGTTGCTTAGAGGTGATCACTCTCGGTGATACCGTTACGGGCAAGCGAATTCCTAATCCAACCGAAGTGATCAATGTTATCGCTATTCAGCGCGGCAGTTCAGATCCTAAGCGAGTGGTGATGATGAGTGGCGATATCGACTCGCGGGTAACCGATGTGATGAATTCGACCTCAATCTCTCCCGGAGCCAACGACAATGCTTCTGGCGTTGCGGGGGCAATTGAAGCTGCGCGGGTGTTATCGCAATATCAATTTAACGGCACGATTGTTTATGCGGCACTTTCAGGAGAGGAGCAAGGCTTATATGGCGGCGCCACGTTAGCGCAGTACGCACAAGATAAAGGCTGGCAGGTACAGGCAGTATTGAACAATGACATGATTGGCAATATTGAAGGTATTAACGGCGTTATTGATAATCACTCGGTGCGGGTTTTCTCTGAAGGTGTACGTATTGCAGAAACTAAAGATGAGGCCAAAGAGCGCTATTTCAGTGGCGGAGAAAATGATTCGGCGTCACGTAACCTTGCCCGTAAAATCAAAACACTGGCCGATCAATACATGACTAATCTTGATGTCATGCTGGTATATCGTCTAGATCGCTTCGGTCGTGGTGGTCATCATTTGCCTTTTAACAAGGCCAGTTTACCGGCTGTACGGATAATGGAAACCAACGAAAACTATAACCGCCAGCACCAAGATATTCGTGTTGAAAATGGTATCGCTTATGGCGATGTTATCGAAGGTGTCGACTTCAACTTTAATGCCAAACTTACTGCACTTAACGCCATTAGTTTAGCTTCAATGGCTTGGGCGCCTGCGCCGCCAACAGAGGTTAGCATCAAAGGTCAGGTATCCCCGAGTACCACGTTGAATTGGACTCATGCTTCGCAAAAAGATGTTGTAGGCTATCGGGTGTATTGGCGATTAACCACTGAGTCAGAATGGACCCACAGTCGCTATGTTGGCAATGAAACTGAATTTACCCTAGATAACATGGTCATCGATAACTACTTATTTGGTGTTGCCAGTGTCAGCGCCAATGGTAATGTCAGTCCTGTTGTATTCCCTGGTGCAGCGGGTGCATTTTTTTAGTCATTTTATAAAGGAAAAATATGAAAAGGATTTCAGCGATATTGCTAACGCTGCTAGTGCTCGGTTCAGTCGCTTGCTCGTCACGGACGGCAATGAATGCAGGTTGTGACTTTGTCACCACAGCCCATGATAAAACGAAACAAGATGAAAGAGGCTATTCAAGCGGCGAAAGCCATATTGTAGAGACCAGCATTCTTACTGCCATTATCGGGATTTTTGTTCGAGAGGCTAATGATAACGATGAATGCATGGAGCCGGCACAGTATGTGGCAGTAAATTCGCATACTGACTGATATGGTGACTAAATGAAAACAGCCCCTAATGACTTAGATGGGCTGTTTTATTTAATCTGTGAGTGGAGATAAATTACTCGGGCACTTCCTGCTTTACCACTGTTTTACCACCGTTTTGTCCAATTCGTCGCTCAAGATAGTCGAGCATCTCTTTAGCGATGGTATCTAACTGCCATGGTGGGTTGATTATCCACAATCCCGCTGCAGTCATACCAAATTCATCGCTATCAGGCTTAATCGACTGTTCAATACGTAACTGATTTTTAATGCCGCTTTCAGCAAGCAGCTTAAGCATACCTTCTGTTTGCGCGCGGTCGACCACAGGATACCAAAGCATAAATACGCCAGTAGAGAAGCGTTTGTGTGCCTTGATAATCGCTTTAGCTACATCTTGGTAGTCGGTTTTAATTTCATAGCTAGGATCAACTAAAATCACACCGCGACGCTCAAGCGGTGGCACTGCAGCAATCATACCTTTAAGGCCATCGCCCTTAATCACTTTTACGTGTCTGTCACCAGTGAACTGCTCATCCAATGTTAAAAAGTCAGTACCATGTAACTCGTGTAATACCATGCGGTCTTTTTGGCGCATATTCATATCTACAAACGCAGGCGAACCAGGGTAGAACTCTAACTCTTGCTTGCCTTGGTTAAAATGGGTTACGTCAGCGATGTATTGAACTAAAGACTCAGGTAGGTCATTGCGATCCCATAATCTGGCGACACCATCTAAATACTCACCGGTCTTTTTAGAAAACTCATCGGTAAGTGCATAGCCGCCAGCACCAGCATGGCTATCAATATAAGCCATCGGCTTGTCTTTTTTATGCATCAATTTCAGCACTTGCAGCAAAATAGCGTGCTTGAGAACATCGGCATAATTGCCAGCGTGATAGCCGTGACGGTAACTTAACATGAGAATTCCAAACTAGAATGGACAGCAATAAACTGCGTAATCTAGCTATTATAAGTTGTATATGGCATCAGGTATAGGTATTCACTCTCGCTGGCATTTGGCATAATGAAGTGAGTTCACTAAAAGTCTGGAATTACTTTTGCAAATACCCATTTTTTTTAATCCACAATACCCGTCACTCGCTGATATTAGTGAGCGCTGGGGGTTGGTGTGGGATAAAGAGTCACAGTTTGAATTGCGCTTTGAACACAATACGTTAAGCCTATATAAGCGCGATGAGCCTAAATTAGATGGTATCAGCGTTGATTTTGTTTCAGGAGCTGTGGCTCATCGACGCAAATTTGGTGGTGGTCGTGGGCAGTCAATTGCAAAAGCTGTTGGACTGAAACAAGGCGTCACGCCAACGGTTGTTGATGGCACTGCAGGCCTTGGTCGTGATGCATTTGTGCTTGCAAGCCTAGGCTGTAAAGTGATTATGGTTGAACGTCATCCCGTGGTGGCGGCACTGTTAGAAGATGGACTGCGGCGCGCTTATGAAGATAGCGAAATTGGCGACTGGATGCAGCAGCGTATGAGTCTATTTCATGGCTCAAGTATTGATGCGCTAGCTGATGCCGCTGCAGCTTCTGGAACTGAGATTGATGTGGTCTATCTTGACCCCATGTATCCTCATAGAGAGAAATCGGCATTAGTTAAGAAAGAGATGCGGGTATTTCAAACCCTAGTTGGGGCCGACCTTGATGCCGATGGCCTGCTTAAACCTGCACGAGCATTAGCGACAAAACGTGTAGTGGTAAAACGTCCTGATTACGCCGAAGATCTTGATGGAGCAAAACCGAGTATGGTACTTGCTCAGAAAAAAAACCGTTTCGATGTGTATGTTAAGGCGGCGATGACTTCTTGAATTTTTATATAGGGTTAGAACTTCCCGCTAAAGCTATAGAATGAACAAAGCCCAGCTATCACTATCTGGGCTTTGTTTTATCTGTTGCGTGTTGATTACTCGCTAGCGGCTATTTTTACTTCTGAACCGATAAAAATAAAGCTAATGCCTTCGAATATAAATGACACTCCAACAAAAATACCCAAGATAGATAAAGAGAAATCTGCATCATTCATTAAGCTAAAAAAGTAAGTTGCAATTGCTGTTGATATCAAGCCACCAACTGCGACCCAGCCCCAGCTGCTCAGAGTATTACGATTGCTGAAAGCAAATATCATACGACTGATACCGTTGAGCATCATGATGGTAATCATCAAGGCTGTAATGGTTAGTACGCCAACAAATGGTTCCACTAAGATCAATATACCGCCAATGGTATAGAGTAACGCACTGACTACATACCAAAGTTTTTCACTCCATTGTGGGATACCTACAGCGTGGTATAGCTGAATAAGGCCAACTCCGATAAAGCAACCACCAATAACACTCGCGATGGTAACTCCTGCTGCAACTGGCATCGCAATAGCGATAATACCGGTGAGCGCTACAATAATGCCTATGATTGCAAACCATATCGAATCTTTGCCAAAAGTGGTGTTTTGTACGTTTTTCATATCTAATTTCTCTGTTGATTATTAACTAATTAGTTTGCTGCTGCGATGACTGTGCAGCCATAGCCTTTGTCGCAGTTAATGGTATAAACCTGTTTTACTTGGCAGCCCTTAACGCCAATTTGGTATTGTGGGCGCTCGTAAGTTCTTGCAAAGCTGTCCATATTAATTTTCTTGCTGCTGATTAATGTTGTAGTGACATCGCTACAGTCATTTTCAAATTTGAATCTGTTTTCTGCAGATTTGGTTGCTTCAGGTTGATATGACTGCAAGTATTCAGTGGGTGACTGGCAACCGACTAGAAATACACTCAATGCTAACGCTACGCCTAGAACTTTCATTTTTACTGCCTTTTTGTAAGTTGGGTTTAACTCAGTTAATTGGATTATTGCTGCTGTTACCGAGCGCTATTTAGGCACTGAGTACTCTGTTATTTTTGCTATAAACTCATTTTCGCCCTGCAGAAATTTGTCGCCCTGAAGCAGTGTTGCGCTGAAGAAATGAGGGTTATCATTTAGCAGTTTTATAGAAGCTTTCTCACTGAGTTCTTCAATACTGTTTTTGCTATGAACAAAATAAGTAGTTGAAGGAATTAGGCCCAAATTAGCGGCTTCTACATCTGAAACTTTCTTAAGCTGAACATCTGCGGTGATAGATTCTGCGACTTCTAATACATCATCGAGATAGTAAGATTCCATAGATACATAGAGCTCACCGCTTACGTTGATGATCTCAATTTTGCTCATCTCACTGTTGAATGCATTAATGTCATGTGCGTTATTATCGATAATGGTATCTGCCATTGCCGAGGTAGACGCTAACGCTAATAGCGCTATAGATAATGTTCTTAAAGCTTGTTTCATGGGTGGAGCCTCTAAACTAATTTGTGGGTGGTTTAAGTGATGCAGCTATAGTAATGAGAGGCAGGATTGATAACATATTGAATAAATAAAATTGTTATAATCGATATATTGTCTGTATCAAGTTATTGTTATTTATAGTTTTAATAGAATGTTTTTTTTTAGATTTATTATTGCGAGTGCTTTCTACTTTCAACAAATGACAGTAGACACGTTATAAGCAGGATTCAAAGCTGATCGAAATTAACCTTTTATTGGTCTTTTCATCTCGCTTCTCGTAGATTTTTGCTGAAGTTTTATTATTAGCTCGGCACATATGGCTATTTAGTTTGTTATTGCTGTGCTGAAAGGGTAACGGTTTAGGTCGGTCTAAAAGTGCTTTAAATAGTGGGAGAAAAAAGGATTGCCCATCATTTCGAACTGGCGCACGGCTGCCGTGCCATAGAAAGTAATGACAGTGGAACTTTTAGCCTTCAACGTGGCATTGGCTTGATAATAAGTGAGTAAATATGGCGTTATTATCGATCTGATTTATAGTTTAGCGATGGACTTAAATGAATTTCAGAAATTCATCCTAAGGCAAAAACAGTGTAAATAAATCAATTACATGTATTTAGAAGTAATAAATAGTTGCAAAGAGTAAAGTGAACTTTTTTAAATAAACTCCATCGATAACAGACGGTTAATCTTAATGTAGCGTCTGTATTTTAATTGTGGTGAATCTTCACTTACTTGTAGTTTTACTGCTAAAAATGTTAAATTCGCAGCCGCTAATCACTTCGTATAATCCCAATGATATGGTTTGGGAGTTTCTACCAAGAGCCTTAAATTCTTGATTATGAGGTCTGTGACTTTGATGTCTTATTTATAAAGGTAGAGACCTATGAATTATTTAAACTTGCCCAAAATCGATCTTCACTGCCATTTAGATGGTAGCGTCCGTCCACAAAGCGTGATTGATATTGCCCAGCAGCAAAATATTACGCTTCCAAGCACTGAACTTTCTGAAATTCAGTCACTGATGGTTGCGCCAGAACCTTGTTTAAACCTTGATGAGTACTTAACTCGATTTGAACTGCCGTTGTCGGTAATGCAAACCGCAGAAGGTATAGAGCGCATCGCTTTTGAAGTCTTTGAAGATGCTGCTAATGAAAATGTTAAGTATCTTGAAGTGCGCTTTGCCCCGTTATTGCACCTGCAAAGTGGATTAACACTGGAGCAAGTAATAGCGAGTGCGGTTAAAGGGATGAAAAGAGCGGAGGCTCAATGCGACATTAAAGGTAATTTCATCCTATCAATTATTCGTAATATGCCTAAAGACAGAGTCAATGAAGTTATCGACGCCGGTGCCAGCTTTATTAATCATGGCGTGGTGGCGTTTGATTTAGCGGGTAGCGAGCTCGCTGGTTTTTGCGAAGGTTTTATTCCCCATGCTAAGTATGCGGTTGAAAAGGGCTACCGAGTCACTATTCACGCTGGTGAGCAAGGTGTTGGTCAAAATGTGCATGATGCAATTGCAATGCTTGGCGCTGAACGTATTGGCCATGGCATTGATATTAAAACGCATCAACAAGCGTACGATCTAACTAAGAGCAACTCAGTAGCGCTTGAAAGCTGCCCTACCAGTAATGTGCAAACGAAAGCGGTTGATAGCTTAAGTGAGCACCCGTTTAGCGAGTTTTATAAAGATGGTGTGTTGATCACGATTAACACTGACAATCGCACGGTTTCTAACACCACGATGACTGATGAAGTGCGCAAGGTGATGCAAGAGTTTAACCTTAGCCGCGAAGAGTACTTCGAAATCTATAAAATCAGTGTAGAGCACTCGTTTGCATCAGACGCGGTTAAGCAGCAGCTGTTGGCCTTGGCTGAGTAAAAGTTCTTAGCTACATATGTCAGGCCAAAGCACCTTTGACCTGACCGTGCAAACAAGACAATGGCTCAACACTCTGTTTGAGCCATCCTTAATTCCACCTCTTTAGATTACAGCCGCGCATTACTTGGTTATTCTTGGCGTCAATCAGTCTTTTTATTATTTAATTGTTGGAGCCGTAACCTATGAATAAACCAATTGAACAAACCATTGGCAGCATTGCTTTGGTGGTTAAAAACTACGATGACGCTATCGCGTTTTACACCCAGAAACTGCAGTTTGAGTTAATTGAAGATACTGATCTGGGCGATGGTAAACGTTGGGTGCTGATCTCACCGCCTAACGCTAGCGGCACCAAGCTATTATTGGCGCAAGCAAGTAACGAAGAACAAGCGCTGGCGGTAGGAAATCAAACGGGTGGCCGCGTATTCCTATTCCTGCATACCAACGATTTTTGGCGTGATTACCACCTGATGCAAGCCAATGGCATCGAGTTTACCGAAGAACCCCGGGTTGAAGAGTACGGTACTGTAGTGGTATTTAAAGATCTTTATGGCACTAAGTGGGACTTATTGCAGTTAACGGAAACAAGTGTGTAACGGCATTTTCTTTGTAAAAAAGCTTATTTGTTAGTTGTTTGTTCATCAACTCATTGGGATTAAAGTAAGTGTTGCTAGGGGGGGGAGTGACCGCTAATCATTGAAATATGTTTATTAAGTGTGTATATAAATAATTGTCAGTGTGGATTTACCCGCCTGCCGTCATTGTCATTAGAGTATGTTGGTAAGTTTATCTGTCGGTACTAATTATATTAGGCCGAGCAATCACTATGGAACTTGAAAGGTTGTAACTAAATGGAATTTTCGCAATCGCGTTTTCAAGATGTATTTTCTAGGATTTACGAAGCTGTTTTCAATGGCATAGGGTACTTGGTTGGCATTGTGCTTTATCTGTACCTATTCACTGATAAACCGCTTTGGACTGATTCAGATTCATTTGGAGCGCTCTTCTATGCGGTGATTTTAATCGGGCCCATTTGTTATTTATTGCTTAAGTATAAAAATGGTTCGAAGCAGCTTTGCCTAAGCGAGGATAAATTTGTTTATCGAGATGGGCAGAAAGTCACCGAGTTTGCGTGGCAAGAATACCAAGGTTACAAAATCTCAAGGTTTCCGCCTTATCAAGTTATTATAAAAGATACTATTTATGATAATACTCGCTTTAGTTATTACGCATTTTCACCTCAGCAGCGCCAGCAGATTTTTGCAATACTGGACACTAAATCGCAAGCGGTAAACTAAGCTAGGCTCATCGTCATTGTGCTAAATTCATAAAACAAAGGAGTGTGATTTGAATTATACCTATTAGCTAAGAGCTGAGTTCACGCAGTTAAGTGTGAGCCTCAGCACTGAAACTCTTATATTACCCAGGCAAATCCGAAACAAAGTGGATGGCATTAACAATTGCATTTTTCTCGGGAATATCCTCCGTTGTTATTTCCAGCTATGCACTTGAGTCATATGGTTTTATACCGTTCAGAAGTGTGGTTTCCTGGGCTGTGCTTGCCGTGGCTTTATTTGTGGGCGCGAAAATAAGCAACAGACTCGAAGTCGCTATTATGAAAGCAAGAATAAGAAAACTCATCGCAGCGGCTAAAGCACGTTAATAGCTATTAGCCAGATAATGAGTCTTAGCTCGCTTGATAGAGCGTGAATAAGCGCTGAGATAAACCAACAGTCGATGTGAATTTAGACTGTCGGGTTGCTACTGATAAAGAGAGGTTGTCAGCTTTTGAGTTGAATGGCATAGCTGTCCAAGGTGTAGCCATCCTCTTGGTACTGCCTTACAAATTTAAAGCCCATTTTTTTAAGTACGTGGCTAGAGCCTGTATTTTCTGGCATGACCTCTCCATAAACCAAATCAAAATCCATATTGGCTTTGGCATAATCAATACAGGCTTGATTTGACTCAGTGGCAAAGCCTTTGCCCCAATAATCTGGGTGGAAACGATAGCCGATGTCGATGGCATCAATACGGGTTTCATTTTTAAAACCGCAAAAGCCAATAACTTTGCCTGTCTCTTTTAACACCACAGCCCAGCGTGCAAAGCCATATTTAGCGTACTCTTTAAGCCAAATATTCTCGATAATGTTGCTAGCGTCTTCGATGCTAGTACACATACCAGCATCGCCAGTGTAGCGGCAAACTTCTTCTGGAGCATTAAAGTCATAAACAGCCTGGGCATCATCGAGGTTAAATTCTCTAATGATTAAACGGCTAGTTTCAGTGATGACTTTCATATTACTTTCCTTCTCATTTCTGTATTGGCTTTTACTTTACATAGATATAGAAATACAAAACAGATACAGTTTAAACATATAAAAACCAGTACAGATCGTCGGTATCGAATGGCAGCGTTTAAATATAACAAAATTATAGATGAAGTCGTTACTGCTATTGAGCAGGGGCAACTGACTGGTAAGCTGATATCGGTTCGCGCTTTAGCTAAGCAGAAGCAACTTGGCGTGTCTACTGTGGTGCAAGCCTATCACGAGCTTGAACGATTGGGCTGGATAGTGGCAAAACCTAAGCGTGGCTATTTTGTAAATTCCAGCGCTAAGGCTCCCCAACCTAATTATGGCCGTCAGATTAGAAGAGTGCTAGCGGGGTTATCTCTCGATAAGGCAGTACAATACTCCTTTAATGATGATGATATTTTGCCACTGTCGTGCACCGCGCCTAGTACCGTGATTGATCCAGAGTTATTGCTTAATCGATTGCACAAAAAAGCTTTGGCTAAACGGCCTTATAAATTGTGGATGCAAGATCCTATCGAAGGTGTGGCTGAGTTTAGGCAAGCTATATGTCAGCATCTAGCAGGCTATAACCAGCAGTTTCACTTTGATCAGGTGTTGATTACTAATGGTCGGCAAGAGGGATTATTGCTGGCGCTGACTGCAGCACAGGCACTCAATCAACCCATAGCGATAGAGTCTCCTATGTCGTTCTATTTCCAAACGATGCTGAAACAACTTAACGCTGAGGTGGTGGAGATCCCAATGCAGGCTAGTTATCGGGATGAACTAGCGTTATTGAGTGATGCATTTGATTCACAAGCCTTTGCTACATATGTAGTTAATCCTAATTTTTCCGACCCGACTGGCAGAGTTCTCAGTAGCGAAGAAAAACAGTTGCTTATCGAATGGGCTGAACAAAGAGGCGTGACGCTTATAGAGTACGATCGCGGCGAATTGTATTTTGGTGATGAACGTCCAATGACTATCGCCAGTTTAGTTAATAAGCAATCTTCTTGCCGGGTGATCTGTATTGCAGACTTCTACGATACAATTTCACCCGCTATCAGCTTGGGCTATCTACTATGTGTGAACAGTTTCGATGAGTGTCAGTTTGCTAAGCAAACAATGGCAGAGGAGCCGAGTATTGTATTGCAGTATATGCTGCAAGAGATGATGCTTTCTGGGTGCTACCAAAAACACCTATCCCAGTTACGTAGCGTAACAAAGCAAAACTACAGCGCCGCAATGGCAATACTTAGGCCCAAACTAGCTTCAATTAACAGTGAGCAGTTTTACATAAGTCAACCAGCTGGTGGTCCATGTATTTGGTTTCAACTTCCGACTCATTTAAGTAGCCAAGCACTGTGGCATAAAGTGATCGCCAATAAACTCTCTATCGCTCCTGGGAGCATGTTTACCCTCGATGAGCGTTACGATAATTTTTTTAGGATAACTTTTGCACTGCCTTGGAGCGAGAGCATGGTTGAAGGGATAAGTTTATTGGCTGAAATCATAACTGAGTTTGTTGCCGAAGGACGTGAAGGTAAAGCAATAGAGCACTAGGGCACAGTTTTTATATTGATAGGTATAACTTGTTCTTAAATCAATTATTATAAAGTTGTTTTTCATTAGCGCTCAGATAGTCGAGATAACCAGTAATGAGTCATGAACATTTTAAAGGCCGATATGAAGTCGAGTTTAAGTTTCGTTTGCATGATAAAACTCACTTTTTAGCGATACTGAACGCAACCGGCCATGAGATCATGCTGCAAGATAACCTTGAATCTGACTGCTATTTTGATAATAAAGGCGCACTGCTTGCACAAGGAAAGAGTGTCTGTATACGCGAGATGGAGCCATCTGGCATTAAGCTCTGGATTGTTAAAGGCCCTGGGTCTGATCGCTGCGAAGCCACCAATATTACTGATGCCGTTAGCGCTAAGAGTATGCTTAAAACGATGGGCTATGAAGTTGCATTATCGATGCAGAAGATCCGTAGTATCTACTTTGTCGGCAAATTTCATATTACTGTCGATTATCTTCAAGGCTTGGGATATTTTGCTGAGTTCGCGATCATGACCGACGATAACACTTTGTTGGAGGAGTATCGGCTGCAGTTGCTGGAGTTAGCATCGAGATTCGGCCTAACCAATGACGATATAGAACATCAATCCTACCGTCAGTTACAATCCCAGCTGTAAAGCTTATAACAAGCTATCTTCTAGTGTTTAGCTGCTGCCTACTTAGCCATTAAGTTGCTAAATGCTAAATAGATAAGCTATTGTAAATTTCAACTTTTTCACCTCAAAAACTTGAATCTTCAATACCCTCTACTAACCTTTATTTAAATCGAATTTAACAGGGATTGTGGATGACGTTACCAAGTAAATTTCTCCTCTTAGCGGTCATAGGTTTAACACCTATTGCACTGTCATATGGACTCTTTCCGACGCTTTCGCTGCACTTCCTGTTTGGAATTGAAGCCGATGGGGTCAACTTTAGCCATATTTTTCGCGCCATTATGGGGCTCTACTTTGCCAATGCTGCATTTTGGTTGTTGGGTGCTTATAAGCAAAAGTATCGCCAAGCAGCCTTATACAGCCTAATTGTTTTTATGTTCGGTCTAGGCGCTGGGCGGTTACTCAGTTTAATGATTGATGGAATGTCTCACTGGTTATTATTTGTTTATCTCTTGCTAGAGGTTGGCTTTGGTGTGGCAGGTATTTTTATGCTTAAACAAGCACAAAGTGAGGGAATACAATGAGATTAGTATGCAAAACAATAATTCTGGTAATGCTCGCAGCACTGTCATGCAGCGCGAGTGCAGCCAAAGATAAACCAAACATTTTCGTCATTTTTACCGATGATATAGGGATCTCTAATCTTAGTGCTTATCACAATGGGGTAATGAGTAGTCATACACCGAACATCGATAGCATTGCCGAAAAAGGTATGCTGCTAACAGATTACTATGCGCAACCATCTTGTACCGCTGGGCGTTCAGCCTTTATGACGGGGCAGTTTCCTGTCAGAACGGGCATGCACACTGTAGGTCTACCTGGTGGCCCAGTAGGGCTAAATAAAGATACACCGACACTGCCAGAAGTTTTAAAAACAATGGGTTATATGACTGGTCAGTTTGGTAAAAATCACTTAGGTGATAGGGATGAGTTTTTACCGACTCAACATGGTTTCGATGAGTATTGGGGCTGGTTATATCATCTCAATGCGATGGAATACACTGAAGATCCTGATTGGCCAAAAGACAAAGCATTTCAGAAGTTTGCTCCAAGAAATGTTATCTATGCAAAATCAGATGGTAAAGGGGGACAGACAATTAAAGATGATGGTCCGCTGCCAATTGAGAGAATGCGCACTTTAGATGATGAAGTTAACAAGCATGCAATTAACTTTATCGAAAGAGCAGTTAAAGCGGATAAACCTTTCTTTACTTGGTATTGCCCATCCCGTGGTCATGTGTGGACTCACTTGTCGCCTAAATATGAAAAAATGCTCGGCACTAATGGTTGGGGTTTGCAAGAAGTGGTGATGAAAGATCTCGATGACCATGTCGGTGAGATGCTGGCTAAAATTGAAGAGTTAGGCATTGCAGACAACACGATTATTATTTTCACTGCCGATAATGGCCCTGAAATCATGACCTGGCCGGATGGTGGCATGACGCCATTTCATGGTGAGAAAGGCACTACTTGGGAAGGTGGTGTTCGTGCACCTTTCTTGATCCAATGGCCAAACAATATTCCAGCAGGAAAAGTTAACAACGGCATGTTCGATGGCATGGACTTGTTGCCAACCTTAGTAGCGGCTGCTGGTGGTCCTCAAGATCTTAAACAAAAAATGCTAAAAGGATATAAAGGTTTTAAAGCTCATTTAGACGGCTATAACCAATTAGACATGCTGACTAAAGATAAGCCTTCTAATCGTAAAGAGATCTTCTACTATGAGCGTACTAAGCTGCAGGCTGTGCGGGTGGGTAATTGGAAAGCGCATTTTGTGGTGCAGAATAATGGCTGGAGCGGGGCAAAAGAGGAGCTAAATGCGCCACTACTATTTAATTTACGCCAAGATCCTTATGAACGAGCAGCAGAAGAGTCAGGTATGTACCTTAAGTGGATGGGGCAAAAAATGTGGGCCTTTGGGCCAGCGCAAGAAGCAGTTGCGCAGCATTTAGCAACTTTCAAACAGTGGCCAGCAGTGACTGCTGATAGCGGTAGCGTTAACAGTGGTGGTGTAGGCAACTAGTTATCTAGAGCTGTAAGAGTTATTAAAGCTCATCGTTATTGGTGAGCTTTTTTTAATGGATGTAATGAGGGGCTGTTGATCTTCCATGGTTGTTTTTGCCGCAGATTATTGGCTATTTTGGCAAGGTAAGAACTATGCGGTTTAGTTATTCTTCACAAATAGGCTGCAACGCAGTAAAAATAGCCAAGAAGCACGGCCCTTCGGGTTCGTTTCAATGCTTTTATTCTTTTATGACTAAAATGCCTTATTAGCTTTTCGCTTAGCGAGCTAAGCGTCATCGCTAAAGCCTTGTACTAAAATAATTATTCCTTACGGTAAAGAATCCAACAAAAACTAAGTTCGAAAGGTAAACAGACCCTAGTGGCATTAAACCGATAACCCTATTTTCTATCTGTATTTGTTTGTTGGAAATTGCACTAGCATGTAGCCATAGTCACAACATAAAATTGAAAGGAGAGGATGATGATTGAACAAGGACAAGCTATACCAGCGGGAACTCTGTCAGAACTGACTGCTGATGGCATGTTAAACCATAACGTAGCGGAGCTTTTTGCCAATAAAAAAGTGGTACTTTTTGCCGTGCCAGGTGCTTTTACACCGACTTGCTCAGAAGCACATTTACCCGGTTTTGTGGTGATGGCTGACCAATTTAAGGCTAAGGGCGTTGATATTATTGCCTGTGTATCTGTTAACGATGCATTTGTGATGAAGGCTTGGGGCGTAGCACAAAATGCATCAGAACTGATGATGCTAGCCGATGGTGATGCTAGTTTTACCAAGGCGCTTGGGCTAGAGATGGATACGGCGGGTTTTGGTGGTATCCGTTCACAGCGCTATGCGATGGTGATAGATAATGGTGTAGTGACTACACTTAATGTTGAAGCACCAAAATCATTTGAAGTGAGTACTGCAGAAGCTGTTCTCGCGACAATTTAAGTTTTATATATTGAAGCAATAAAAAAGGAGCTGGTAAGCTCCTTTTTTATTATTTTGTGAACTTACAAGTAAGCGCTAAAAGTAATGCACATACTCAACAGCTACTCGATAAAGTACATCATCAAAGCCAATCAGATCTTGCTCTGACTCTCTATCGATATATTGCGTCATGAAATGCAACAAGTTGTTATTGTTGCTCAAAGGAACAATTGCTCCGATGCTTAATTTATTGAAAGTGTATGATTTGTCATTATCATAACCCCAAAGCCCGTCATAACGGCTGTAATCTAAGGTTAGTTGCACGCCTGTATGGCTAAAGGTATAGCGGTTACTCCAAGCAAAATAGTAGCCATAACCTTTACGATTTAACTCATCTTCAGTGATGCCTTGAGACTCTCGCGGCCAGTCATCATCTTTTTCCTCTTCGCTATAAGCGAGTCCCAGAGTCAAACCTAAGTCGTAGAAGTTATCGCTACCATAACGATTATTGAGGCCTAAACCTAAAACGGCAAGTTGTTCAAACTCCTCCAGTTGCTGGCTGTTATAGTGGCCTTCATAACGACCAACAAAGCTTAAGGTATGGTCAGCATTATTATTGATGTTCATGAATGGACGTTGGTAATGAAGCTTTAAATCCATTGAGTCACGATATCTATCTTCATCGTACTTCTCTGAATCACTTTCGTAGTAATAGGTGCCACGCACTCTGAAGTAATTTTTGTCTAGTTTATAGGTCTTGTCGTAACGCAGGTCATCCCATATTAATGACAAGCCGACACCTTTAGACAGTGAACTATCTGGCGAGTCTTCATAGGCTTCCATACCTGAGATGATAGATATGGCGAAAGGAGAGTTAGCTTCTTCAGCACTAACCTGGCCTGATAAAAAACTTGTCGCAATAACTGCGCTTAAAAGGAGGTTTCTCATGATGTCCCTATAATAGTTAAATCCAGCAATACGCTCTTGAAAGTAATTTCATTTTAGCTGGTTTTAACAGAAAGGTTACCAAGAAATGTACCTTTTATTAAACGCTTGCTTTAATCCCTAGGCTGACCTCTATATTTTCAACGCTGAGTTCAACCTCTTTTGCTATCTCTTCACTTTGTTGTGACGCGGCTTGGGCGTGATTTTTAAGACTATTCATCGCTGTAATAAAATCATCGAGGTAACTCACCTGCTCTAGGGTGCTATTTGCTCCCTGCTTGGCTGTGCTTGCCATTTCACTTGCTTGAGATTGCACACTTTGTGCTACTTGCCAAAGGCTCTGAGCACGTTGTTTTTGCAGTAATGTAGTTTCTTCAATACCTTGCACTCGGGTATCTAGATCGGTATTGGCTTGAGTGAGTTGATTGAGGATCTGCATGATCTCTTTTAGCGATATTTGCGTTCGTTGTGAAAGATTACGGACTTCATCTGCAACTACTGCAAAACCACGCCCTTGTTCGCCAGCTCTCGCCGCTTCGATAGCGGCATTGAGTGCAAGTAAGTTGGTTTGTTCGGCGATGTTGCTAATGACATCAATGATCCGTGATACATCAGAGACGGAGGTCGTTAAGCTCGAAAGTGACTGATGACAATGAGATACCGCAGTTTGCGATTCTTCTGTCGCATCCAGTACCGCCTGTGCTTCTTGCTGGCTAAGCTGCATCTGCTGCATTGTTTGTTGTGCACTGTGTTCCACTTGCTCAGATGTTTGACTCACATCTTGTGCTAATTCACGGATGTGTTCGGTTTGATCTTGGGCTGTGAGTACAATCTTTTGAGTTTGTCCTGTACTGGCTGAAATATGCGAAATACGTTCAACCAGCAAACTTAGAGATTGAGAAACCTGAGTTATTTGCTCTCTTTGGCTCTCATCCTCTTTTTCAAATCGATGTAGAAGTTGATTAAAGTGGCCTGCAATCTGGCCTGTTTCACAGCGGCGCTGTATCGCAAGTCGCTCGCGACTGTTTGATTCACTTAATTTGTGAAAGGCACGGTTAAGATGCTTTAACGGTTTTATCACTCGGCGCTGTTGCAGCACTAAGTAACCAATTGCGAACACAATCAGTACTGACACCATGATATAAATTGCCATGCTGAGTTCTTGCTTTAACTGCTGATTATGTTGCTGTTGCTCTAGACCTAATGCGAGTAAAAGTTGCTCTATATTAGCGATATCTTGGGTCATTGCTTGTTGAGTGCGCTGGTTATCAATGAGCAGTGAGTGAGTGTTATTGACCTCTTTGTTATAGCGGTTACTCAGGCTCAATAGCTCGCTACGAGCGTTGTCACCGATCTCTATCTCTTCGCCCTCATCATCGCCGAGAGCAAATTCATCGACCTCCACTGTTTCATAGATGCCAATAAGCGGCAGGGTATCGAGCGTATCATGCCAAACATTGAGCTCTGTAATCAGACTGTCTAACATTGATTTTAGACGTTGTTCTTTGCCGATTAAGTAACCATCAGTGACTTGAGATAAACCATAAACTAATGGAGGAAGCTCTCGGGTTAGCGCTAGATATTTATTGGCAAGATCTGGCTGTTGCTGCAAGCCTTGAAAAGCATAATCGGCTAGGCGTCGATTATAATCGAGCATCTCTGATTCAGCATGGGCAAGCAGTTGCCGTGGGTTACCCGCGAGCTTACCTGCTGCGCGGTAATCATTATCGAGTGCGAGCACAAAACTGCTAATCGCAGCTTGTAAGGGGAGGACTTCGACACTTTCTTGTTGAGCTATGTCGGCTTGAATTTCAGCTAGATTGAGCTTTGCTTGTTCAAGTTTACTAGCATCACCACTGGACAGGTAGCTATCAAGCTCGCGTCTTATCTCTACCAGAAATGTTCTTTGGATCTGCTGTAATTCTAAGGTTTGTTGCTCAATAAATTGTCGCTCTTCACTACTCCAAAACACCA
The DNA here is from genome assembly GCF_019654975.1 of Shewanella sp. c952. GTDB lineage: Bacteria > Pseudomonadota > Gammaproteobacteria > Enterobacterales > Shewanellaceae > Shewanella. Next base: position 79,619 of record NZ_BPEW01000014.1, on the reverse strand, counting down.
CCCCTGCGAGTGATGCTGCAATGAATAATAATACTGCGGATGCAGAGAGTGACAGAGTTGAAATTTTCATTCCGTTGACCGACATCTAAAAAGATGGCGTTAGAATATGTCACTTAGATTACAAAAAAATTACAGAGAAACAGCGAATTAGAAAAACATTGTTCTGAAGTGGCAACTTGAAAAATAACTATCGTTCAGTATTGATATTGTTATTCTAGTGGTAACCAAACTTGGGCATGTAGTCCGCCTTCACTGCGGTTGGTGAGAATGACTTTGCCTTGGTGGCGATCAACAATCCGCTTAATAATCGCTAAGCCTAACCCAGAGCCAACACTGCCGCGGGCAGTGTCACCCTGAGTGAAAGGTTCGAACAGTTTAGGGATTTGTGACTCCTCAATACCTGGGCCGTTATCCTCAACACTAAAGCCAAGCACTTTACCATTATATTGTGAGCTTATTCTTACCCAGCCATTACCATAGCGGTAGGCATTTTCAACCAAATTGCTCAAGATCCGTTTAATGGCGATTCCCTGCATGGGAACGGCTGGGCAATCACTGAGATCCGATTCAATAATGCCTTCACGGTTTGACTCTGCTTGGATCACATCATTAATCAGCTCATTGATCTGCTCAGGTTCACGGGTTCCCTCTTGATCTTGGCGGATGTAAGAGATGAATTGATTAATAATGGCGTCCATATCCTCAATGTCATGCACTATGCCATCTTTAAGATATTGATCTTCTTCGACCATCATCTCAGATGCTAATCGAATGCGAGTCAAAGGGGTTCTTAAGTCGTGGGAAATCCCCGCCATCAACAAGGCTCTATCTTGCTCTAACTGTTTCATGCCGTGAGACATCTGGTTGAAAGTATTGGTCACTTCAACAATTTCAGTCGAGCCACTCAAGGGCAGGGGATCAGGATAGTCACCGCGAGATACCGCTGTCGCTGCTTTTTGTAAGCGCCTTAGAGGCCGGTTTTGCTGACGCGCAAACCACCAACCGCCAGCAACACTAAGTGCGCCAATCACCATTAAATAGAGGGTCAATGGCGAGAGGTTTTTCTCGTTTAATCCAGCGAGTGGCACTTTAATCCATATTGAGGGGGCTTGTGGTGGGCGGATCCAAATTTCAAACTCTTCTCCTTGTGCAATGCGCACTTCAGCTTCACCGCCCAGATATTCAGACATCTGTGACGACAGGAAACCATAATAAGTTGCCCGTTCGATACCAGCTTGGCGTGCATCTTTTTGATTATAAAACTGCATCGCATCGTCACGTACTTTGGCATTGAGCGCATCCACCATAGTTAGGTGTTCACGGCCAACATCTACGCCGTCGACAAAAAGTAGTTTTACTTGACGAGCAATAAGTTGGTTGATTTGCTGGTAGCTGGGCTTAATAAAATAAACCGCCACCGAGAGATAAGACACCAGTTGATTGGTCAGCAGCAGACAGCCAATTAACATCACTGTTTGACTGAAAGAACTGCGGGGCGTTACGCGGTGCCACCATCTCTTTTTCATATATTACTTTCGTGAAGCGCCATCAGGCACAAACACATAACCTAGGCCCCAAACCGTTTGAATATAACGCGGGTTAGCGGCATCGACTTCAATCAAGCGGCGCAAGCGTGAAACCTGCACATCGATAGAACGTTCCAGTGCGGAGTAGTCGCGACCACGGGCAAGGTTCATTAACTTATCGCGTGATAAAGGTTCGCGTGGGTGGCTAACAAGTACTTTTAATACTGCAAACTCACCGCTTGTGAGCGCAATCGCTTCTTCGCCATGATGCATTTCGCGAGTAGCGAGATTAAGCGAGAATTCACCAAAGGTGATCTCCTCCTCCTGCTGTGTCGGTGCTCCTGGAACTTCTGGAGTTTGACGACGCATTACCGCTTTAATTCGCGCCAGTAGCTCTCGCGGGTTAAACGGTTTTGGCAGGTAATCATCGGCACCGAGTTCAAGACCGATAATCCTATCGACTTCATCACCTTTAGCCGTCAGCATGACAATCGGGATTGGGTTACCGACTTGGCGTAGTCGGCGACATATTGAAAGGCCATCTTCACCAGGTAGCATTAAGTCTAATACTAACAGGTGGAAGTTTTCACGCTCCAATAAGCGATCCATCTGTTCCGCATTGGCTGCACTGCGGACTTGATAACCTTGCTCCATCAAGTAACGCTCCAATAAGGCGCGTAGCCTCATATCATCGTCGACCACGAGAATTTTTGAGGTTTCTTGTCCCATGCGTAGGATCCTTTTTGCTAGGAAGCCAAGTAGGTATTAGGCAACTGGCTGATATTGAATATGAATTAGCTTAATATAGCCGCTTTAACATGTTGATGACTAGCCGCTAATGAGTAAAAGCTAGCTTTAAGGTCATGAATGAAAGTTTGTTTTATGATTAGGTTATTGAAAAATAGTGCAATAATCATCATTCTAACGCTGTTTGTAAATTGTAACTAAATTGAACAAACTGTTATTTGCCGCACTGTTAGTTAAAAAGCATATTTTCCCCTAGCGCGAAAATTCAGTGATAGCACTAAAATATGCTATGATTTTTGGCCACAGATTATCATTTCCTTCTAAAAAGTAGTCCGTATGAGAACGAATATCGTCACCCGTGAAGGTTTCGACAAATTGCAAAAAGAGCTTAATTACTTATGGCGTGAGCACCGACCTGAAATCACTAAAATTGTCAGCTGGGCTGCGAGTTTAGGAGATAGAAGCGAAAATGCTGACTACACATTTAATAAAAAGAAACTACGTGAAATAGACCGTAGAGTACGCTATTTGCGCAAAACTATCGAAAATGTACAGGTTGTTGATTACTCACCAGCGCAAGAGGGCAAGGTATTTTTTGGCGCTTGGGTTGAAATCGAGAATGATGATGGTGAAAAGCGCAGCTTTAAAATCGTTGGTTACGATGAGATTTTTGGCCGTAATGACTACATCTCAATCGACTCCCCCATGGCGCGGGGCCTTTTGAAAAAAGAGGTCGATGACGAAGCTGTGATACATACTCCAGCAGGTGAGCAAGTTTGGTATATCAACCGTATTTCCTACCAAGGGTTTGAGCCATCTTAGCTTGAACTGGTTATCATCTAGTTATTGCGGTTTTATGAAAGCCCGAATATCGATATTCGGGCTTTTTACTAAAATTTATACTGTTTTTACTAACGACCCCCCTCGGTATCAAACTCTAAAATAACGGTGCTGCCACCTGTTGAACCGCTGATCTCCAAGTAACTCCAGTAATCGTTGCCTGCTGCAATATAGATACACTCTCGGGTTCTACCAATACTTTTTTATCGCCTAGCCACGCAAGATTTCGCTGGCAATCAATCTGCCAAGCGTTAATCGAAAAGTAATCGGGTAGGTTATCGGTCATTAGTTTGATTTTTTGTTGGTTTTATCAGCAGTATAAGGGAGTTAAAGCAAGGGTACTAATAGAAACTAAGCAGCAAGAGTAATGGTCAAGTTTAACCATTGATGCAGTGTTTATTGCTACTTTTTCTTCTGTATCAATGACAGTGTGCTGTTGCTGACGGACTATTTTTAATCAATTAAATTAGCAAATTCCATTTTTCAGGGTTAAAAGCGCGCGCGACGACATTAAAATTGCTGCCTAGCTGTGGTATCTTGAGCGCAATATTATCTATTTGGCATCACTTCATTATATGCAAAACATTGCACAGCTTATTGCTGAAGAATTAAACGTGCGTCTTCAGCAAGTTAACGATACGATTTCATTACTGGATGACGGTGCAACAGTCCCGTTTATTGCTCGCTACCGTAAAGAAGCAACGGGTGGACTTGATGATGTGCAACTGCGTACATTGAACAGTCGCCTTAGCTACTTACGTGATCTTAATGAGCGTCGTAACGTGATTTTATCGAGCATCGAAGCCCAGAGTAAATTAACCCCTGAGCTGAAAGCTGCAATAAATGCTGCTGATAGTAAAACCCGCTTAGAAGATCTCTACCTGCCTTACAAGCCTAAGCGTCGTACTAAAGGTTTGATCGCTATTGAAGCGGGTATTGAGCCATTGGCTGATTTATTGCTTGCTAATCGCAATGCTGATTGTGAAGCAAAGGCAGCTGAATTTATCAATGCTGCAGCGGGCTTTACCGATAGCAAATCAGTATTAGATGGTGCGCGTTTTATTTTAATGGAGCGCTTTGCCGAAGATGCCGAGTTACTGCAAAAGATCCGTACTCACGTTAAGCAAAATGCTGTGCTTGAAAGCCGCATGGCTAAAGGTAAAGAGAAAGAGGGTGCCAAATTTAGAGATTACTTTGAGCATTCAGAAAAGCTAACTAAGGTGCCATCGCATCGCGCCCTCGCAATGCTGCGCGGTCGTAATGAAGGTATGTTGAGCTTAAGTATCAATGCTGATCCTGCCAAAGAAGCGAAGCAAGCTAGCTACTGTGAGGTGATTATTGCTGAGCACTTCAAGCTGGAACTGAACAACAGTGCCGTTGATCAATGGTTAAAGACGGTAGTGAGCGCCACTTGGCGAGTCAAAATCGCGCTACAAATGGAAACAGAGTTCTTTGGCCGTATGCGAGATGATGCCGAAAGCGAAGCGATTAATGTATTTGCGCGTAACTTAGGCGACCTACTAATGGCTGCTCCTGCGGGTGCTAAAGCGACATTGGGCTTAGATCCTGGCCTACGAAGCGGCGTTAAAGTGGCAATTGTAAATAACACTGGCAAGCTGGTGGCACATACTACGATCTTCCCTCATGCTCCGCAAAAGCAATGGGATAAGTCAGTTAGAACCTTGGCTAATTTGGCTAAAATGCACAAAGTTGAACTTATTGCGGTTGGTAATGGCACTGCGTCGCGTGAAACAGACAAGTTAGCCGCTGAATTGATCACCATGGTAAAAGCGGAGCTGCCTAGCTTGACCAAAGTGATGGTCAGCGAAGCGGGCGCATCTGTGTATTCGGCTTCTGAACTTGCCTCTGAAGAGTTCCCAGATATTGATGTGTCTATTCGCGGTGCGGTATCGATTGCACGCCGTTTACAAGATCCGTTAGCCGAATTAGTAAAAATTGAACCGAAAGCGATTGGTGTGGGCCAATATCAACATGATGTTAGCCAAAGCATGCTTTCTACCGCGCTTGAGGCAGTGGTTGAAGATTGTGTGAATGGTGTGGGTGTTGACGTGAATATGGCATCGGCTGCACTGCTGGCGCAAGTGGCTGGGCTTAATAAAACCTTGGCACGAAATATTGTGACTCACCGTGATGAACAGGGACGATTTGCCAACCGTAAGTCATTACTTAAAGTTGCGCGTTTAGGGCCAAAAGCCTATGAGCAAGCAGCTGGATTCTTGCGGATCAGCGATGCGGAAAACCCATTAGATGCATCATCTGTTCACCCTGAGGCCTATTCTCTGGTTGAGACTATCGCTAGTGCAAAGCAACAATCAGTAGCCAGCTTAGTCGGTAATAGCGAACTATTAACCAGCATCGACGCTAAAGACTTTATCACCAGTGATTTTGGCCTGCCAACGGTGACAGATATTTTGGCGGAGCTTGATAAGCCTGGGCGCGATCCTCGTGGTGAATTTAAAACGGCGACCTTTAAAGAGGGTGTTGAGCAGATAGGCGACCTTAAGCCTGACATGATCTTAGAAGGTGTGGTCACTAATGTGACTAATTTTGGTGCCTTTGTTGATGTAGGCGTACACCAAGATGGATTAGTGCATATCTCTTCGATGACTGAGAAGTTTATCGATGATCCGCATAAAGTGGTTAAAGCTGGTGATATTGTCAAAGTTAAAGTGATGGAAGTGGATGCTGAAAGGCGTCGTATTGGCCTTAGCATGCGCTTGACTGATAAAGCAGGCGAGGCACCGAAAACAGCACCGCGTCCTTCAAATAATGCAACTAAGCATCAGGGGGCCAAATCACCGTCTCAGTCACACAGTAAAGCTAAGCCAAAACAGCCTGCAAATGCAGCTATGGGTAATGCTTTTGCTGATGCGTTTGCCAAAATGAAAAAGTAACCCAAAAATTATCGGCTATAAGCCTCAACAGGTGTGATATCTGTTGAGGCTTTTTTGTGCTCAATCTATATCAGGTCTCCTAGTTTTACTATGCTCTTCACTCACCTCACAACCATTAAACGCTCGCTGAGCGAGCAAATTTTTATACTGATTGAAATAGTTAATGAAGGCAAAAATGTGCGCTATGTTAGTTAAAATGACTGTAACTAAGCGATAACGTTTAAATAGCTTGAATATAACCTAGTAAAGGATATGTTATAGCCCGCTTTAAATTTGAAACTTATTGTCGACATGGAGGTCTGAACTAATTGGAAAACGCTTCATAGAAAGCGTTCACAGAATAAATTAGGATTACTATTTTGACTCGTTCACATACTTTAGGGCCGTTTCGCCCCATTATAATCTTTGCCGCTATCTCGTTAGTGATCATTATGCTCAGTCGATTAGGGTTGGCGATTTGGCAGTTTGATCGTGTTGATGTCGCTGCTGGTTGGTCACATTTATTGCTACAGGGCTTACGTGTCGATTTTGCGACTATGTGTTGGCTTTGGGGCGCCGCAGCGCTCGGTACCGCTATTTTTTCTGGCGAGCACTTGATTGGTCAAATCTGGAACAAAATATTACGTGTTTGGCTGACGCTTGGCCTCCTCACTTTAGTCTTCCTTGAGATATCAACACCTTCATTTATTGCTGAATATGGTGTTAGACCGAACAGGTTATATGTCGAATACTTAATTTACCCTAAAGAAGTGTTTTCAATGCTGTGGGCGGGTAGAAAGTTTGAATTGATTTTATCTGCACTTATTAGTGGTGCTGTGATTTTTGGTGGTTGGAAGCTAAGTGGTTACCTAATAAGCCAAAAGCAAACCTATCCTCGTTGGTATTGGCGTCCAGTATTAGGCGTGTTAGTGATAGTTATCGCGCTGTTAGGTGCGCGTTCAAGCCTGGGACATCGTCCACTTAACCCTTCTCTGGTCGCCTTTTCGAGCGATCCGCTAGTCAACTCATTAGTGACTAACTCAGCTTACTCTTTAGTGTTTGCTATTAAGCAAATGGGCAATGAAGCCGATGCTGCCAAGATATACGGCAAACTGCCTAAAGAGGACGTGGTTAATATTATTCGTCGTGAAAGCGGCAGGCCATTAACTGACTTCTTGTCTGATGAGTACCCGAGTATTTCTAAGAACACTGCCAGCTATCAAGGTAAACCAAAGAACTTGGTGATTATTTTACAAGAAAGCCTTGGTGCCCGATTTGTTGGCAGTTTAGGTGGTTTACCATTAACGCCTAATATTGATGAGCTCTCGAAAGAGGCGTGGGCGTTTGAACGTATGTACGCCACTGGTACTCGCTCTGTACGTGGAATTGAGGCCGTAGTGACAGGGTTTACTCCGACTCCAGCGCGTTCAGTGGTAAAGCTAGGTCGCAGCCAAACAGGTTTCTTTACCTTAGCGTCGCTATTAAAAGAGCATGGCTACCGCAATCAGTTTATTTATGGCGGTGAAAGCCACTTCGATAATATGCGTAGCTTTTTCTTAGGTAATGGTTTTACTGATATTGTTGATGAGTCAGATTACACGAATCCAAATTTTGTCGGTTCTTGGGGCGCTTCTGATGAAGACTTAATGAATCGGGCAAATGATGAGTTTGAGCGCATGCATAATGAAGGACAGCCTTTCTTCAGCTTGGTCTTTAGTTCAAGTAATCACGATCCATTTGAGTTTCCTGATGGCCGTATTGAATTGTATGAGCAACCTAAGCAAACGGTGAATAATGCCGTCAAATATGCCGATTATGCCGTGGGTGAATTCTTCAAAAAAGCCAAACAGTCTGACTACTGGAAAGATACTATTTTTGTGGTGGTGGCAGACCATGATAGCCGCGTCGGTGGTGCTGAACTGGTGCCTATTTCAAGATTCCGTATTCCGGGTTTGATTTTAGGCGAAGGGATAGAACCAAAACTGGATACTCGTGTGACCAGCCAAATAGATTTAGGGCCGACTGTACTCTCTTTAATGGGCGTGAGTGACAACTATCCGATGTTGGGTCGCGACTTGACCAAAACTCCAGATGACTGGCCTGGACGTGCGTTAATGCAGTACAACAAAAACATGGCTTATCTTCGTGGTGACGATGTGGTGATTTTGCGCCCAGAGAAGCCTGCAGCAGGCTTTGTTTACGATGTGGATGCAGAAAAGCTTCATCCTAAAACTCAGCCCGATGAGATGAAAGAAACTGCTTTGGGGTGGGCACTATGGGGAAGTATGGCTTACCAGCACGGATTATATAGCGACAAGAAGCAGTAACTTTATACAGTGGTAAGCATATCGGGCTCAGATTTTGGCTGAGTCCGAGTTTGATAAAATGCCTCTATATGTGCACCAAAGGCGCGGTAGAACTGTAACGTTTCATTCGGTAAATGTTTACTTTCTGCCGATGCTTGTTTCTCTGCGGGCTGATTTGGCAGCTTGATGTCACTGCGCTTTAACGGTGAGCGGTAACTCAATAGCTGTTTTAAATCCAGTGCTGGTGGACGCTTTTGTTGCTCCTGCTGAGATTGCTCCTGTTGTGACCCACCTTGCTGTTTTTCCTGCACTGAACCACGTAGGTTGGCCTGCGCTTGAGCTTGCTCAGCGGTACGTTCATTTTGCGGGTTAAAGGCGCGCTCTTCATGACCTTTACTGGCTTGTGGTGGCGGCAATACCGGTGGACGCTGTTGGTTATCCGTGCGCGCAGAGTCAGTCGCTACATTAGAGGTAGAGATCGGCACGTTAGGATAATTGGTAACAACCAGCATAGACAATTCCATTTTAAGTCATGGTTAAATGTTAACCAATATCGACTTAATAATAAAGCTGTTTTGCTATTAAGTGTTTTGATTTGTTGTGCTTTTAAGCCACTCTTGCAAGCAGGTAACAAATTCTTCTGTGTGGCTGATAAAAGGCGCATGAGAAGCTTTTGCCAGTATAGCGTCTTGCGTATTCTCCATCACCGGCATCAGCTTTATCACCCTGCGGGGAACCAGCCCATCAAGCTTGCCCCATATCCTCAGCCAAGGTTGCTTTATATTCGAAGTTTGCTCTCTTAAATCAATGTCAGCCAACATCGCTAAGCCTTGCTGTAGTGCCGTAAATTGCGCCTGAGGCTTGGCTAATACCCATTCTCGTAGTTGTTTAATATCGCCTTTGGCGGTTTGGCTGCCCATAGCTTGGATGGCAAGAAAACGCTCAATGGTCTTATTGAGATCTTGCTGTAACTGGCTAGCAAACTGCTCCAATACACTTGGCGAGATCCCCGGCCAAGACTCCTCTTCACGCGCCATAAAACAGGGCGATGAAGCAATCGTACATAAGCTGCTGACATGTTGTGGGTACTTAATTGCCGCTAATGAGGCAATTAAACCTCCTAATGACCAACCGATCCAAATAGCGGGTTGCGGTACGTTTTCAATGATAGCCGCAAGCCAGTCGCCTATTTCACCGTTAACGCTTGGGCTATCACCAAAACCGGGCAGATCGACAAAGTGAAACCTATACTCAGGTAACATGTCAGGCAAAGCGTTAAATACAGCGCTATTGACGCCCCAGCCATGTAGCATCACAACATCGATACCTCGACCGACAGATTTAACATGTAACTTAGTTTGACTCACGTTTCGGTCCTGTCATTTTGATTTAAAAGTATGAAAAAGGAATTTCATTATTACTCAACCAGCCTTGCTGCGATGGCTCGCGGCTATGTTACCCAATCGCTGCCTAATGTGCCATCAACAGATTTTATCGAATCAAACGGGTATTTGTACTGTTTGTTTAAACGCCTCTATTTATCATGTACCTGTTTGTTTAGGTTGCGGTAAGGAGATGCTTTTGCTGGCCGAATACTGCGGAAGATGTCAGCACAGCTGTAATCTAAAGGTGATCGCGGCTTGTCGCTATCATGATGGTCTCGGACCTTGGGTGGGGCAGATAAAATATCAGGCGCAGTTCGCGGTCATTGAGGTGATGGTTGATGCGCTTATTCGTCGGTTACGTTTTTTAGTTGAGCAAGGCTTTATAAAAATGCCACAAGCCTTTATCGCAGTGCCATTGCACCCTAAGCGACTAAGGAAGCGAGGTTTTAACCAAGCTTGGTTAATTGCAAAAACACTGTCGAATAAGTTACAGCTGCCGCTGCTTGATGATGTGATTATTAGACAAGCGAACACTTTACCTCAGGCTGGCTTATCTGGCACTTTGCGCCGGAAAAACCTGCTTGATGCCTTTAGCTTAACGGCTGATATTAGTCAGCAGCGAGTCGCCATCGTTGATGATGTGGTCACCACTGGCACCACAGTTTCAGAAATCGCTAAGCTGTTATCTAAGCAGTATATCGATGCGCAAGTCTGGTGCCTCGCAAGAGCGGAGGCGCCAGGGCTCAATTAAAAGAGTGGCAACGGCTAATGAAGCGCTGGAATAAAGTAGAGTGCATTGGCGTAAAGTTTTTCTGAACCGAGCCAGATATTCCTAAACAAGAGGTTATCAGTCAATGCTACGACCGCCCCTTTACCTCTGGACTCAACAACAATCGCCGGTGAACTAGCAAAACTGCTCTGATACTCTTGTGCCATATAGCCGCTTAATAGTGGCTGTGAGGAGTAGCTTGCTGCGACGCTAAAGTCGTTAGTTGCTTGTGCAAAACCGAGTGCTTTGTTTTTCATTATCGCTAAACGATTGCCGGTAATGCCAAAGTTCATTGGGTGGCTTTTATCCAGTTTTAATTCCACAATTGCGCCACCAATCTCTTGTCTGGCACTGAAGGAGGATTTTTTATCAAAAGTAAGGCCTGCACCGTTAAAGAGCTGCTTATAAAAGCGCTCGCTCCTGAGGCTGGTCTTGAGAAAGTTGGCTTTATTGAGCCAAGTAAGCGCGCCTTTTTGTGCGATCACCGTGCCGCCATCAGCGGTAAACGGAGCTAACTTACGAGCGAATTTTTCATCTAAACTACTGTAACTGCCGCCAGCCAGAATAATATGGCTGTAATCGCTGAGCTTGACAGCACTGAGACTGTTAATATCGACTAAGGTTGTCGGCACGTTAAGTTGTGTGTCCAAGTAATACCAAATCTGACCAACTTCGGGTATAGAAGTCCCTTTACCGCTAATAATCAGCGGCTTGATTGGGCGGACAACTTTAAAGTCTGGGCTGCCTAAGTCGATGCCACTGACTGAACTGCTTGAGTTTGTCGCGCTAATTTCCAGTTGCATCTCTTGGCTGAGCTTAAGCAGTATTTTATTCAAATCACTGGCAGAGTGACCATCTTGTTTTAAAGGTATCTGTAATGTACCTGCAGGGAAGTCTAGTTGACGATTATTACTTTTTATCGCAAACGGCTTGCCAGCAAATTTAACCATAACACCTTGATTAAGCAATTGCTGTAATGCGGGTGCGGCTTGGTGTTGGCGCCAATCAATTAACAAGGCAACGGCTTTGGGTGACCATTTAGGCTGCTTAAACTGCGGTGCAGTCTGGCTTAATACGCTGAGTTCAAGTTTTACATTTTGTCGTACGGTTAAGTTTAAAGCGTGTTGTAAATTCCAAGTTGAGACGTCATAAAAAGTCGGATCGTTAAATTCAGTTCTATTATCAAATAGTGCTGCTAATAATGAACTTTGAGCTTGGTGGTCTGGCACGAAAATACTACTGTCTACTTCAAATGAACCACCGCCTTGAGTGAGTGGATTGGTCAGATAGTAATATTCAATTTTGTGCTGTGATAACAGTGCTGTTAGCTGCTTAATACGCTGATTGTCATCGGTTGTAGAGATTAAACGTCCAGATTGACGCGGTTTCTTTTTCTTCGGTTTCTGGTGTTTACCACTGAAGAAATCAGCTTGGTATTGCTGCAATTCAGCCTTGAGTGCTAGTGCGCCTTTCAAGCTAGAAATAGAGGTTGCATATTGATTGTCAATGGCATCAGTGAACCGCACTACACCGTTAGTCGAGTCCTGTTGTTGCCCACGGGCACTGGCCTGTTCAAACAATACGCCTATTGCGCCATTAATATCGGGATAGGTTGAGCCTTTGCCATAAAAAAAATCATCAAATAACTGCTGGCTAAAATAGCTCTGTTTTTTATCATCTAATGCAGCTTGGTGATATGCCGCTAGTTTAATGGTCAACTTTTGATTGGCGGCTGGTGTTAGCGGGTGAGTGCGCTCAGGTACACCGGGTTGGAAAAAGTAAGTTTGGTTGTGACCCATCTCGTGAAAATCACCTACGTAATGCGGTTGCCAACGGTGAAAGAGTGCTACTCTTCCTTGAGACTCCGGGTGCCTGAGAAACAACCAGTCTCGATTTAAGTCTGCTAGATAATGGTTACTTCTGCCGCTTGGCCAGCCTTGCTTATGTTCTTTGTGGTTTGGATCGCTAACAGCGACTTTGCCCGCATAACCATTGGCCCAAGTTGAAAACCTATCCATGCCATCAGGATTCTGGCTTGGAGTTATGAGTACTACAGCATTTTCAAGTAGGTTCGTCACCCATTTTTCTTCACTGGTTGCCAGCATGTGGCTTAGTTTTAATGCGGCATGGGCACCGCTGGCTTCATCACCATGTATTGAATAGGCTAGCCAAATAACAATTGGGCCAGACTGTTCACCGAGGTACTTGACCTGCTGACGTTGCTTAAGGATCTCAGCTAATTTTTGCTGATTATTAGCTGAGGTGATTACCGCTGTCAGCTGCAGCCGCCCCTCGTGGCTGCTGCCGGTATTCTCTAGCGATACTCTCGGGTTCTGTTTTGCTATCTCTTTAAGGTAGTAGTTGACTTGATCATGACGCAGTAGATGCTGCCCAAGTGGGTAGCCAAGAAACTCTTCTGGACTGGTGGTGGTCACTCCATAAAGGGGATTATCAGTCAGTCGGGTCTTTTTTGCCTCTGCTGAAACAGAGTGCAACATCAAAAAGACGAATATAAAGGTAACAGCAGTTTTCAGCATCGAAATGTTCATTATATTTATAATATTACGCTTAAATTACCAGCTCAGCAGCGACAAAACCACAGCCAGTAGAGATAAAAAAATGTGATCAGAACTGCGTTAATTCGCTTAGTGTGAGCATTAAGGGCTACAAAGCGTGGCGCAGTAAGAGTATTATAGGGCTAATTCTTACTAAAACACTCAGGTTTATCCCTGACGGAGCTATGTTTTCATGATTACCATTTCCGAAACAGCTCAGGCGCATTTTGTTAATCTGTTATCAGATCAGCCTGAAGGAACTCACATTCGAGTCTTTGTTATCAGCCCTGGCACAGCGCAGGCTGAGTGTGGTGTTTCTTACTGTCCACCAGATGCTGTTGAAGCAGATGACACAGAACTAGAGTTTAATGGCTTTAATGCCATGGTTGACGAGAAGAGCGCTCCTTTTCTTGAAGAAGCCACTATCGATTTTGTTACAGACCAGTTAGGTTCTCAGCTAACGCTTAAAGCGCCTAATGCTAAGATGCGCAAAGTCTCTGGTGATGCACCATTGGTTGAGCGTATTGAGTATGTTATTCAGTCAGAGATCAATCCACAGCTAGCAAGTCACGGTGGTAACATCGTGCTAGTCGAAATTACTGAAGATGGCATTGCGGTGCTGCAGTTTGGTGGTGGTTGTAATGGTTGTTCTATGGTTGATGTGACCCTAAAAGATGGCATTGAAAAGCAGCTGCTTGATATGTTCCCTGGTGAACTGACTGGTGTTAAAGACGTTACAGAGCACCAGCATGGTGATCACTCTTACCAGTAATAACAATCAGTAACGTTATGATTGAATCGAAAACGCGACCATTGGTCGCGTTTTTTATGCTGATTTGGTATTAGTCGAGCACTTTTTTTAGTTTAAACCAGTAATGTGCAGACAATGTTAGGCTCCGAGCCACCATAAATGCACTCATCGCAGCCCATAGGGCATGATTCCCCAACGTTTGCAGTGCATACCAAGTGGGAAAGAACACCCCAAAGGTGGCGATAATCATGCTGTTGCGCATGATTTTACCTTGCGCCGCACCGATATATACACCATCAAAAAGGTAGGAGCCAAAGGCCAACAGTGGCAGGAATATCACCCAGACAAGATAGTCATTGGCGACCTGTTGCACCTGTGAAATACTGGTAAGCGCGCTAATGATGCTACTGCCTGCGACAGCAAAAAACAGCGTAAAGGCAACGGCAGCAATTGCCGACCATGCCCAAGCTAATGCGACGGATTCTCTCATCAAGCGACTGTCTTTACGGCCATAAGCTCTACCAACTTCGGCTTCGGCATAGTAAGCAATACCATCGAGAGCATAAGAGATAAGTAGCAGTAGGTTTAATAGTACGGCATTGGCCGCCACCGTATTGTCACCTAGGCTAGCACCGTAAAATGTCATAAATGCAAAGGAGAGCTGTAAGCACAAACTGCGGACAAAAATATCGGTATTGAGGCTAATAATCTTGCGGTAACTTTGCAGTGTCAGTTGCTTACAAATCGTCAGTAGTTGAAAATCGCCTAAACGATTGAGCTGGCGTCTCACCAGTGTTAGCGCAACCGCAAAGCCTGCCATATCTGCAAATACAGATGCTAGTGCCGCGCCACGAACGCCCCAATCTAGACCGATAACAAACACAACATCTAAAATAATATTGACTAGATTAGCTACAATTAACTGCCACATCGCGGCTTTTGGTTGTTGCCTACCGAGTAACCAGCCAAGCATGACTAGGTTTAATAGTGCGAATGGGGTTGACCAGATCCGTACTTGGAAATACTCACGGCAATAGCGTTCGACCTCAACACTGGCATCGGACATTGCCATGGCTAGATTAACGATTGGCAGTTGTAACAATACAGCGGCAAGCCCAAATATCAGTGCTAGACTTCCTGCTTGAACAAGTAAGCGATATTGCTGTTGGGTGTCATTTGCGCCGTAGGCTTGGGCAACTAATCCAGTGGTTGCCATGCGTAAAAAGCCAAGTAACCATATAATTAAGGTTATAATCGTTGACCCAACAGCCACGCCGCCTAAATAATAGGCATTACTGAGGTGGCCAACAACGGCTGTGTCGACAAGGCCAAGCAGCGGAACAGTAATATTCGACAGGATCATTGGCAATGCCAATGCGAGAAGCTGTCGGTTCTTTTGTTGGTTTAACAGTATGGCAATCATTTTAGAGGTCTAATATTTATGGTTAAAAACGTGTTACTCGCGCTATTGGCGCTGACGGGTTTTTCTGTGCAAGCGGCGGTGATTCTGCAATATCACCACGTATCTGATACCACTCCGGCTATCACTAGTGTAACGCCAGCCCAATTTAAAGAGCAGATGCAGTACTTGGCTGAAAACAACTTCAATGTTGTACCACTGTCTACAGTTGTAGCATCGATAAAGGCTAAGCAGCATCTACCAGCCAAAACGATTGCAATTACCTTTGATGATGGATATCGCAGTATCGCAAATACAGCGCATCCTATCTTAAAGCAATACAAATTCCCCTACACGCTTTTTGTCTCAGTGGAGCCAATACAAAAGAAGTATGGTGAGATGATGAGCTGGCAGCAATTGATCACGCTCTCTGAAGAGGGCGCTGAAATTGCCAACCATACTTGGGGACATGAACACCTGATCCGTATGGAAAAAGGTGAGAGTGAACAGCAGTGGTTAACTCGCATCGAGAATAATATTTTGCGCACCGAATCGGAGATTGCTCAAGCGACTGGCCAAAACCATAAAATGTTGGCCTACCCCTATGGCGAATACAATCAACAGATCGAAGATATGTTGACTAAGCATGGTTTCGTGGCTTTTGGTCAGCAATCGGGGGCAGCTGGACCACACTCACCTTTAACGGCGTTACCAAGGTTTCCGGTTGCGGGGGCTTACGCCGATCTAGATAGTTTGAAGGTCAAGTTGCATAGCCTTAATATGCCAGTGATTGAGCAGACTAATAGTGACCCACAGTTGCAGTTTGGTCAGTGGCGACCGGAGATTAAAGTGAAGCTGGATATGTCTGACATCAATGCGTCACAGCTGATGTGTTTTATCCAAGGGCAGGGTGCTAAAAAGCCTAATTGGATCAGTGCTGATGAATTTACTATTCGTGCAGAGCTCGACTTGCCTGCGGGGCGTTCGCGCTATAACTGTACGGCACCAAGTAAACATCAAGGCGGTTACTACTGGTTTTCGCAGCCTTGGGTAAGAGCCAAAGATAATGGTGAGTGGATAGCAGAGTAATACCAATCAGTATAAGACGTTGATCTACTCAGAGTGTTTTTTGCGAACTAATTCAATGCGGATAATGGCACAATGATTATTCCCTTATGAAACGCAGAAGTAGCAAGCCAAAGCACTTCTTCTTATAGGCGTGTTTTAGCGACTCTGATGCTGCGTTAATGAACTTGAACATGGAACAACTATGCACTTGATTCATTGCAAACAACATGAGCAAGCTTGTTCCTGACATGCTTAAGGCACTCCCTCCCTCCCTCCTTAGAGGTCTGGTATCGGAGGGATGAGAGCAAGGATGCTCGAAGCTAGAATAATGCAGAAGCGATTATCGAGAGTAACGCAGGAGCAGTTACCGAGGAGCATTTAATGAGCTTACCTCAAAGCGGCTAAATTCTCGCTGAGCGATAAAATCTTTATACTTATTGGTATAACAACTTACTCGTGGGAGAAGCTAGCGGTGACAATTAACCAAGGGTGTACTTTTATTTAGTTAAAGCGCTCTTGGTCAGGAATGGTGAGTTGTTGTAAGTTAGATTCTGAAAAAAGTGCTCTAATAACCTCATTATTGAATCTTCTTAATCGCCACAATAGCGGTACATTCGCCGACACCATCAAATAAAATACTGGAAATAAAGCTCGCTGATGGCGCTAACATGTTAGCTATTTTTCGATTCACCTGGGTGTAGTCATCAACAGTTATATTGCCATGAGCGAGATAGATACAGCCCACAACAGTTTCGATAGCGCTGCGTTGCAGGTAACTAAACAGAGTTTTATGACAGTTAAATGCTAGCAGTACCTCAGATGCATCTGTTAGCAGCCGCACATCTGCAATATCTAAATTATTAGGCATTTCTTGAGAGTAAAGTTTTGCTTTCAGATTAGTCTTAACATTCCATATTGGCTCATGCTCATTTGAAATGTTGTCAAAAAATGCTGCGGTGCAATCGTGTTCATCACAGACTTGTTTAATGGACAGTTTTTTCGCTGGGGAGGCCCCACTGACAAGCAGTAGATCGAGACGGGCTTTTGAGATGGCACTCTCTGACAGGCTATCAATCGCCAGGTAAAAATCAGCTTCTACAAAGTGAGCTTTAGCGATTTTAGTGGCAGCTGTTATGCCTATTTTTACTTGTTCTAATTCTTCTGCAAGTTCAAACATCGATACTCAATTTATTCAATTCGCATCATATAGGGGTTGCAGTGCACTATAGCGCTTTATTGAGTATTTTCGAAATAGCGGATTATTTTAAGTAGCTGTTATTAAAAATTTATTCAGTTAGTTAAGTTTCAGGCAAGCTGGCAATACCCTTCAAGGTCAGTGAGCAGTTATATATCCGGAGAGGTCATTTTAAATGAATTATCCTGTGCCGTACTTCTCAATCAGGGCATTCACATCGTGAATAAGCGCACTGTTCTTGATTTGCGGCAGCTTACCTGGCGTATCCGATTTAGGCTTGATAATGGCCACTTTCTCACCTTGGGGGGAAACTAGCGCAAACGAAGCACTGTGATCGACCTGATAATCTTCTCCATCACCCACCATGGCATACACAAAGCCGAGGCTACGAGTTATTGGGTATAGCTGTTTATGCTCAGCGGTGACGGCAACAAACTCAGGGTTAAAGAAGTTAGCGTAATTAAGTAAGGTATCGGTTGAATCTCGCTGTGGATCAACCGATAGGAAGATTACTTGTAAGTCAGCATGTTCTGATAGTGACGGATAGGCTGCAGTGAGTTTTCCCATAGTGGTAGGGCAAACATCTGGGCAGGAGGTATAGCCGATAAAAAACAGGCTCCACTTTCCTGATAAGTCATCATTAGTAAACGCTTTACCATGCTGATCTGTTAAAGAAAATGGAGCAATGGCTTGGGGAGTAGGAAACTCAAAACTTGTCTGTAACAGCAGTTCTTTTGGCTGACTAAATTGGACTGCCGCCCAAGCGCCAGCTGAGGCGATAACTATCGCCGTTAATATCCATGACAATTTCATTTTAATTTCCTCTCCTTAAGCTGGCGTTGGTATTAGACCCACAAGTAATGGTCAACCAAGAGTGCAATAAACAGCAGCATCAGGTGATAGATTGAGAACTTAAATACGTTCATCGCGAGACCTGGTGTTTCGTGAAACTTAAGCTGCCATGCTTTATAGATAAAACCTGCGCTTAATAGGGTAGAGCTGACCAAATACACTGGGCCGCACATACCTACTAGGACAGGCAGCAAGCAAGCGATGGCAAGTAAGATGGTGTAGAGGAAAATACAGGTTTTAGTAAATTCAACACCATGGGTAACTGGTAACATGGGAATATCTACTTTGGCGTACTCGGCTTTGCGGTGAATAGCTAGCGCCCAAAAATGCGGTGGGGTCCAAGCAAAAATGATTATCACCAACAGTAGCGCATTGCCGTGAAACTCGCCGGTTACTGAAGTCCAACCCAGTAGTGGCGGCATCGCTCCTGCAAGCCCGCCAACCACAATATTTTGTGGCGTTGCACGCTTTAAGTAGGCGGTGTAAACCACAGCATAACCAATGAGGCTAGCAAAAGTGAGCCATGCAGTTAATGGATTGACCAGAGCATAAAGAATAACAAAGCCTAATATCCCAATGCCAAATGAGAAAATCAGCGCTTTGGCAATTGAGACTTTGCCTTTGGGCAATGGGCGGTTATAGGTTCTTGCCATCAAGCCGTCAATGCGGCGATCGATAAGGTGGTTAAATGCCGCTGCAGCGCCAGCCATCATACCAATGCCTGCCATACCCGCGATGAGAGGCTGCAGTGGCACCGTTCCTGGCACGGCGAGGCACATTCCTACCAGCACAGTTAATAGCATTAAGGCGACGACTTTGGGCTTGGTCATTTCGTAATAGGCACGCCACTGGATTAGTGGTGTTGCTGCGCCTCTGGTTATGGTTATTTGTTTTTCCATGGCTTGCACCTCATTGTCCTCACTGGACACACTTAAATGGGTTGAAATCCGCTTACTTATTATTTGTTCATCGCAGAGTGTTGCTATGCTTTTCGCCATAAGGCGTAATTGATAAATACCAATGTCAGCAGCAGAAGTGCTGCCCCCGCGTTATGAGATACCGCTACTCCTAAAGGTAGGTGTAACACTACATTGCTAATACCAAGAATGACCTGCAACACCACTAACCCAGCTAATAACCAAGCGGCATTACGAATAATTTTTGAATGCGCTTTGGTGATAAGATTGAAAGCTAACCAAAGCAGCATTATCGCGGTGATAATCGCGCCAATACGATGGGCAACATGAATCGTCATTCGAGCTGAGTAATCTAATACGCCAAACTCATAGCTGGGATGATCGCCTTGGAATGGTGAAAAAGCAGCACTGAAGTCGAGATTATCTACCCAATTACCCTCGCAAATAGGTAATGAAGTACAAGCCAGAGCTGCGTAGTTAGAAGAGGTCCAGCCACCTAAGATGATCTGTAATAACAGCACGCCAATACACATTAAGGCGAAAGCTGATAGCTTTCTGGCGGGAGCGTCCCCCCCCGGTATTCGTAAAGGCTTACAGCGAAGGTAGAGCAGTAAGAGCAATGAGAATAGTGCAAAGCCACCGATAAGATGTGACATCACCACAATTGGCATCAGTTTCATGGTGACTGTCCACATCCCCAGTGCCGCTTGAAAAACGATTAATGCAGCAATAAACATCGGTAGTTTTTTGGGAGCATCTGCTTTACGTAAGCTCATGATCAAAATGACTAGCACCATCAACCCTAATGTGCCGGCAATATAGCGATGGATCATTTCAAGCCAGGCTTTTTCTGATTCTACAGTGTACTCTGGAAAGGCATCTTTTGCTGCTGTGAGTTCATGGCTCGCACTTGGGACTTTAACCATGCCATAGCAACCAGGCCAATCTGGGCAGCCAAGACCGGCATCTGAAAGACGGGTGTAAGCTCCCATCATGATGACGCACAAAGTAAAAACTAAAGTGACTTTTAGTAGAGGTTTAATATCCATTAAGTACCTCCATGTTTTGGTTATCTGTCATAAAGAAGCAGGTATAAGCCAACTGATGCATAATTACAGGCAGAGTAAAAACTAAAGTGATCTTAAGTAGCGGCTTTATATCCATTAGCCGATCCTCGAAAGCTTAAGCATCTTTCTTAAGTCAGCCACAATTGCCTTACCCTGCATTATTTGAGCCTGATGACTGGTGGTGATTGGGTAACTCATGACCATGCTACCTAGGGGATCAACGACGACAAACTGTTGATCTTTGAGTAGTTGAGTGAGCGCAGGTGTTGGCGTTGCAGTCATAAAATCGAATGAGGATAGTGCTGAGCTGTCACTGTTTTCATCAAGCATAATGATGGTATGCACGCGGTCTTGATTTCGACCCATTGCAATATGGCTTTGCTGTAAAATATAGAGTCTATCTAAACAGGTTGTGTCGCAAATCGGGGGCAGTTGATACAACAATTGCCACTCTCTAGGTTGAGGGTTTGTCATATCTAAGCTTTGGTAGTTCATACCGACTTCAAGCAGCTCGCCCTTGTTGGTTGCTCCACCATTATACAGTCCAAAACTTAAAATCAGTTTGGCAGCAATAACGGGTACCGCAAAAGCCAAAAGTAGTAATAGTAGTGTTTTCTTGCCGTTCTTTTTGGGGGAGTTCATTCCATCTCCTCTGTATTATTTGGGTACCACGTTACCTTATTGCTGCAGTACCTTTATGAGGTCTTGTCAGCATGCATTACCAATACAGCTAAGGTAATAAGCAAAACGACGGTAATCGTGAACAGCTTAATATCAGTACATCCCGGAACGGCTAGGATGCATATTTTCTAACCTACATGGTCTATTCTGCCTTAGCAATAGCCATGTCAGTTTTTAATTTTTATGATTATCTTGTTGTTTTAATTTACGAAAAAACAAAAAGAGCATGATAACTGCAAATACTCCGGCCATACTGAACCACTGCACTGCATATCCTTGATGTTTTTGTGCTGATAATGGAATCGGTTGCCATGGATGAATACGACTATCACCTGGAATATTATTGGGTTGCAGCACGACTGGCAGCAGTGGCTTATCAATTAACAGCGCAAGCTGCTCTATGTTTAAATTTTGGATCCGTATAGGTGAGCCTGTTTCGGCCATGAGCTCTGAACTCATCGGATTCATCTGTTTTTGGTAGACACGCCCGCTTAACGCTAAAGGACTTGTTAGCGCTGCAACGTTAGGCAGCATTGAGCGATCAATACTTCCCGCCTCAAAGCCTAATTCGACTAATAACCATGGTTTATCTGGCGCGACCTCAAATGCTTGATAGGCTAAATAGCCAACTCTACCGTTAACGGTTTGGTTATCTAAAAGAAATACTTGCTGCAGAATGGGCGTGACGTGAGTACTCAGTTTGTAGCCAGTTAGGTTGTCATTGCCAAGGTGAGCGAGGAGTTGCTCATAAGTCAGTACGCTAGCGTTTTGTCGTTGACTTAGCGCTGCTTGCCATTGCTGTTTCTGCTCTGCCCGTTCAAGCTGCCAAAAACCAAGCTTGACCAAAATTGTAAACACCATCAAAGTAGAAAGTACGATAAACAACCAAATGCCTAAAGCCCCAATTTTTGGAGATTTAATGAATATGCTATTTGTTTTTAAACTGGTTTTAGTACTACTACTGCTGTTCATATTGGTTAATTTAGCGAGAGCCCTATTTGTGATGGTTAAAGGTGAAAAGAGTGTACCCATGAGCCAATATCTAGGCCGACGGGTACTCTTCTCTGTGCTGGTCATTATGTTACTGCTAGTGGCCTTAGCGACCGGGGTTATTGCGCCAAACCCCAGACCTTATTAGTCAACCACCCGTGTGCTATTAATTGCTGTTAAAGCACATAAACAAATATAAATAGGCACAACCAAACTACATCAACAAAGTGCCAATACCAACTACCCGCTTGGAACGCAAAGTGATGTTCGGGGCTGAAATGGCCTTTCAGTACCCTGAAAAACAACACAATCAGAAATACGGTGCCTAACGTCACGTGCATACCGTGAAAACCGGTTAGTAGAAAGAAGGTATTGCCGTAAACGCCAGATTCGAGTGTTAGCCCCATCTCTTGATAGGCATGGATATACTCTTCAGCTTGCAAGAATAAAAAACCGATACCCAACACAATGGTCAATGCTAACCAGGCGGTTAGTGCCTGACGCTTGTTTTTTTCAAGCCCTACATGGGCAAAGTGCAGTGTCACAGATGATGTCAGCAGAATAAGGGTGTTGTATAGCGGTAAACCTGTCCAGCCCATCGCTTCGGTCGTAGTGCCATCAGGCGTGGTGACAAGTGGCCAAACCGCTTCAAATGTTGGCCACAGTACTTCGTGGGTCATGGCATTGTTGGATGCGCCGCCAAGCCATGGAATCGCAATCATTCTGGCGTAAAATAGCGCACCGAAAAACGCGGCAAAAAACATCACCTCAGAGAAGATAAACCAGCTCATCCCTTGTCTAAATGAACGATCCATCTGTTTTGAATAGAGACCTGCCATTGATTCTGCAATAACAGTTCTAAACCAACCGAAGATCATAAAAATAATTACGGCAATTCCAGCTAATAAGATATAGCCGCCGATACCGCCTTCACTATTTAGTTCAGATACGAAGCTACCGGCGCCGAAAGCGATAAGAAACAGCCCGATTGCACCGATAATCGGCCAGGCACTTTGTGCTGGTACATAATAGGGTTCGTGTTTAGTCGTCATTTTTATCTCCTTTCTCAACCATAGAGTAAAGAGTAGTAGAGTTGGCTAGGGTAGAAATTAACTGTTTATTTTGCCTACGACTTTTTAAGGGCAAATAGTGATTTTGTTGCTGAATAAATGTCATCTTGCAGCTCCTTGCTCTACGCTACCGGCATAACTTTTATCGGTAATATTGTAGAGGGTATAAGAGAGGGTCAAGGTAGAGATGGAGTCCGGTAATTCAGGGTCCACGTAAAAGATAAGTGGTAGATCGGCAGTAGCTGTCGCCGCTAATACTTGCTGATTAAAACAGAAGCACTCTGTTTTATTAAAATAGGCAGCCCCTTGCCCTGGCGACACCGACGGTATTGCTTGGCCGACAATATGTTTCGCCGACAAATTCTTAGCAACAAAGTGAGTGCGAATAAGTTCTCCAGGGTGAACTTGCATACTGTTCATTTGAGGCTTGAACTCCCAAGGCATGTCGCTTTGTACTTGGGAAACAAACTCAATGGTGACTGTTCTATTTTTATCTACCGTAACGGGCTTATAAACACTGGCGGTACTTTGGGTCTTGCCGTTAATACCCAGCGTGTCGCATAGCACGTCATACAGCGGCACGAGAGCAAAGCCGAAGCCAAACATTCCCACAGCGCCTAATAGCAGCATGGTAATTAACTTTCGGTTTGATTTGCTCTGTGGCTGGCTCATTTTTACTTCACCTCAGGTGGTGTTGTAAACGAGTGGTAAGGCGCTGGGCTTGGTATTGTCCATTCCAATCCTTCTGCGCCATCCCATGGTTTGGCTGGGGCTTTTTCGCCGCCACGAATACATTTGATCACTACAGCTAAAAAGATTAGCTGCGACAATCCAAAGGCAAAGCCACCAATCGACACGATCTGATTTACATCTGCAAACTGAATAGCGTAATCAGGTATTCGACGAGGCATACCTGCAAGTCCCAAGAAGTGCATTGGGAAAAACAGTACGTTTACCGAGATAACCGAGCACCAGAAGTGCCAGCGACCCAAACTCTCGCTATACATGTTGCCAGTCCATTTTGGCAGCCAGTAGTACGCTGCAGCCATAATGGAAAATATCGCGCCGGTTACCAATACATAGTGGAAATGCGCCACCACAAAGTAGGTATCGTGGTATTGAAAATCAGCGGGGGTAATCGCCAGCATTAGCCCTGAAAAACCGCCGATGGTAAACAGGATAATAAATGCCACTGCAAATAGCATTGGTGTTTCAAAACTAATCGACCCACGCCACATAGTCGCGACCCAGTTAAATACCTTAACGCCAGTCGGTACTGCGATAAGCATGGTGCAATACATGAAGAAGAGTTCGGCGAACACCGGCATCCCCGTGGTAAACATATGATGCGCCCAAACTAAGAACGACAACACCGCAATACTGGCTGTGGCGTACACCATAGAGGCATAACCAAACAAAGGCTTACGACTGAAGGCGGGAACAATGGCGGAGATAATACCGAAGGACGGTAAAATCATAATGTAAACTTCAGGGTGACCAAAGAACCAGAATATATGCTGGAACATGACTGGATCACCACCTCCTGCAGCGTCGAAGAAGCTGGTGGCGAAGTACTTATCGGTTAATACCATGGTGACAGTTCCGGCTAATACCGGCATCACCGCTATTAGCAGGAATGCGGTGATCAACCAGGTCCATACAAACAGCGGTAGCTTCATCCATGTCATGCCTGGAGCACGCATATTGACGATGGTCACCACAACGTTAATTGCGCCCATAATCGAGCTCATGCCCATGATATGTACTGAAAACACGAATAGAGCAGTGCTGTCAGGGCTATAAGTCGTTGATAATGGAGCATAGAAAGTCCAACCAAAGTTAGGCCCGCCACCTTCCATAAACAAAGAACTTAACAGAATGGCAAACGCAAACGGTAGGATCCAAAAACTCCAGTTGTTCATGCGCGGTAGTGCCATATCAGGCGCGCCGATCATCATTGGGATAAGCCAGTTAGCTAAGCCCGTAAAGGCCGGCATCACCGCCCCAAAGACCATAACTAAGCCGTGAACTGTGGTCATCTGATTGAAAAAATTAGGCTCTACCAGTTGTAATCCCGGCTGAAATAACTCAGCTCGAATAACCATCGCCATCGCGCCACCGGTAAGGAACATAATAAAACTGAACCATAGGTAGAGCGTGCCGATATCTTTGTGGTTAGTGGTTAATATCCAGCGCATAATGCCTTTTGGCGCCCCATGATGGTCATCATGGTGATCGTCCTGAGCGGCTGGCGAATCTTGAGTAATAGTGCTCATTTTAATCCCTTACTTTCCGTGGCCATCAACATCAGACGCTTGAACAGCATCACCCGAGTTATTACCCCAAGCATTACGCTCATAGGTCACAACAGCTGCAAGCTCCTGTGGCGTCAGTTGTGAACTGAATGCCTGCATTGCCGTACCTGGTTTTCCATTAATAACAATATCAAGATGATCTGTTACAGGGCCGGTAATGATTGGACTAGCAATTAAAGACGGGAATGCGCCGGGTAAGCCTGTGCCTGCTGCCTGATGACAAGCTACGCACTTGATCATGTAAACTTTTTCGCCCATGGCCATGAGTTCATCCATGCTCAAATCGTCTAACACGGCCGCTTTGACGTCCTTAACAGTTTCATTTGCGGTCGATGCCGCTAGCTCTGTATCAGGAAGCGTTGCTGGCAACGTAACGGGAACCGCGGGGGTATCTTCAGAGGCTGCTGGAACTGAGTTAGCCGAACTGACATCTGCGGCCTGTACTGTATCGCCCGAATTATTGCCCCAAGCATTACGTTCATAGGTGACTACTGCTGCAATCTCTGTCGCGGTAAGTTGTTTTGCAAAGGCTTGCATTGCAGTACCCGGTTTACCATGAAGTACGATATCGATATGACCTGATACCGCGCCTTTGATAACCGGGCTGCCAATGAGGGATGGGAAGACACCGGGTAGGCCAGCACCATTGGGTTGGTGGCAAGCCGCACATCGAGCCAGATAAATCTGCTCGCCTTGAGCCATCAGCTCGTCCATTCCTAAGGTTTTTGACAGCGCCGCTTCTGCCTCGGCTGCAGCATTACTCGCTTGCTGTTGCTGCGCAATCAACCACTTGTCAAAATCCTCTTCAGAGACAGCTTCCACAACAATCGGCATAAAGCCATGGTCTTTACCACATAGCTCGGCACATTGACCACGGTATACACCGGGTTTATCGATTCGAGTCCAAGCTTCATTGATGAAGCCGGGGTTAGCATCTTTTTTAACAGCAAAAGCAGGTACCCACCATGAGTGAATAACGTCTTCGGATGTCATTAAGAAGCGTACTTTGCGATTGATAGGGAGTACAAGGGGTTTATCTACCTCAAGAAGGTAGTGTTCACCTTTAGTCTCGGTGCCCTCTATTTGTGCTCGAGGTGTGGACATCAAACTATAAAATTCAACGTCTTGGTCAAAGTAACTGTAATGCCACTTCCATTGCGAACCAGTGATCTTAATGGTTAAATCAGCATTACTTGGATCTTCCATAGCAATCAATGTTTTGGTTGCAGGAATAGCCATGATGATAAGAATAATAAAAGGCACTACAGTCCACAATATTTCGACTTTAGTACTTTCATGAAAGTTGGCGGCGACTGCGCCTTTTGATTTGCGGTGGTTGATCATGGCATAAATCATCACGCCAAAAACAACCAAGCCAATAGCACAACAGATGTAAAGGATGATCATGTGTAGGCTATAAACCTGTTCACTGATCGCCGTCACGCCCTCTGTCATATTAAGTGGCATTTCTGATGCAAAAAGTGCAGGCGTAAATATTAGCGCCAACACACAATACAACAATTGCTTCACTAGACTTCTCCTCTGTCAACAAGACAAAGAAGAGTCACACAGTAAGTCTCTGCTCTATGTAAACTCTTCAGTTCCCAAAAAAGCAACGATGACTTCAAAGTACACGAGTGGTTTGTCTATCGTGTCGTTTTGTGTCGACTATCGATAAGACTTTATTTATTTCCAGTATTGTTTACTGGTTAGTGTAACCACTTTGGCACCTACGGCTGAAATATATCAGGCCGATCTCAGTCTTCATATACTCTTAAAGGATCTACAGTCCATACATAAAGACCGACGACTAAATCGCTCGGATATAACAAAATATCGTTGTTATCAGTTCCTACACTACTTGGTGTTGAAATATTGATCAAGATCACTTTTTGACTAATTTCACTCATTAGGGAAATAAAAAAGCTCTCATGGAGAGAGCTTAGAACTGTAATAGAAAGAACTGCTTAATGCATTGAACTAAATAAAGAGCCTTGATTACACTTGTCATCCTGTGTATTTATTGCGCTATCAGGTAAGTGAGCATTCGCATTTTCAATCACTATACCTAACGCTTGTGCACTTTTGGCGACTAACTGTAAGCGTCTATTATCACGTGCATCTAGGCTATTTGCCCAGGTAATTACTGCACTCGATGTGCCGCTTGTTAGCGCTTTTTCCATTGCCCAAAGAGTTTCGACTTCATCTTTAGCATGCACCAATAAAATTCTGTCCATGCGCACACCAGCCGCGGCTAGCATTTGTTTATAACCAATATTAGGTGGGCTAATCAATACGATCCAGCGCCCCTGTTGACTCAATTGAGCCAACTGAGCGCTAATCTTTGTTAGCTCATTACGCCCTTGAGTGTGAGATACCATAGTTTCTATATCTACAACTGTCTTTTTCGTCATGGTCGAGGCTGGAATATCTTGCCAAAGACCGGGATGACGAGGGCTAACACCTAATAATTTGTTCATTGCCAATCTCCATTGCGGATCACGCCAACTGCTAGCCCTTCAATACTTAAGCTCTGGTTCGCTAGATCTACTTCTATTGGTGAATATTCTTCATTTTCAGCATGTAAAAAGACCTTATTACCTTTCTTTTCAAAGCGCTTAACGGTTACGTCATCTTCTACTCGAGCAACGACTACTTGGCCGTTACGTGCTTGCTGGCTTTTATGCACAGCTAATAGATCACCCTCGAGTATGCCAATATCCTTCATGCTGTCACCACGGACTCGTAGCAGAAAATCAGCAGAGGGACGGAACATGGCTGGGTCGACTTTATAGTGTTGTTCAACGTGCTCCTGGGCAAGGATTGGCTCACCTGCTGCAACTTGACCAATTAAAGGCAAACCGAGTTCGGCCTCTTCTGGCTCCTCTTGAGTGAGTCGAATACCTCTAGAGGTTCCCGGTATGATCTCAATACACCCCTTTTTAGCCAGTGCTTTTAAATGCTCTTCAGCGGCATTGGCAGACTTAAAGCCTAAACGTCTCGCTATTTCAGCACGGGTAGGTGGCATACCTGTGTCAGAAATGTTTCGTTTAATCAGCTCTAAAATTTCTGCTTGGCGCGGTGTAAGTGGTCTCATACTTGAACCTGTTTTTCTATACAGTAACTGTCAGTATATACAGTAATTGATTCAGTGCAAGTATTAACCAAATTAATGTAAGCATAAGTTAAATTTACATTTATATGGTGTCACTTTAAATGTGGGGCTGTGCAACGGCAGACTGGCTAGATGAAAAGCTAGATATAGAGCTAATGCACTAAATTGTGACTAAGTCATTGTTCTATAAATACACAGTAGCTTCCACTGCGGATTGTAAAGCAATTGCGCAAACCGTTGGAAATTCTGGTATTCTACGAGGTTATTAGAAGCGACTAACACTGCAAGCGAATCATGTCGAAAAAAGACTCTCTTTGGTTTAAATCTTTACGCTGGATCCAGAAAAAGTTGGTACACACTATTGTGGTACCTCACGATCCTTTTGATGATCTCAATCTCGATCCAAGCAAACCGCTCGTTTATGTCATGAAAACAGAATCAGTGAGTGATATTGCTGCTTTAAGTGAAATGACCGGTACGCTAGGTCTGCCTAGTCCTTATGATGACCTAGAGGTTAATGGCGTGAGTGCGCCTCGGGTTGTCTGTCTTGAAGGCAGCAAACCGTTATTCGGTGAACGAGAAAGTGCAGAGCAGTATCTACACTGCTTTAAGCGTTTGCTGAGTGTGCATAAGCAAAATGCTGAGCTCGATATTCAGCTGGTGCCTGTAAGTCTCTACTGGGGACGCACCCCAGGTAAAGAAGATGACACCATGCGCGCAGCTGTTTTGGAACGTCAGAATCCAACATGGCTACGTAAATGTTTGATGATCTTATTTCTTGGTCGTCATAACTTCGTCCAGTTTTCTAACGCGGTTTCATTGCGCTACATGGCGGATGAACACGGAACCGATAAGCGTATTGCTCAAAAATTAGCGCGTGTTGCTCGTGTGCACTTTCAGCGTCAGCGTAAAGTGATGACTGGTCCTCAACTGCCTAAGCGACAAGCACTTTTCCACGCTTTACTTAAATCTGATTCGATAACTAAAGCAATTAAAGAGGAAGCTGCTAGCAAGAAAATTTCAGAAGCTGAAGCTCGTGCCAAAGCAATGGAATATCTTGATGAAGTTGCTGCCGATTACTCAGACAGTTTGGTACGTATAGCAGAGCGTTTTCTAACTTGGCTGTGGAATAAGCTTTATAAAGGCATAAACATCAAAGGTGCGGAGCAGATCCGTCAGCTACACCATGATGGTCACGAAATAGTTTATGTACCGTGTCATCGTAGCCATATGGACTACTTGTTGCTGTCTTACATTCTTTATTACCAAGGTATGGTGCCGCCGCATATTGCTGCAGGTATTAATCTTAACTTCTGGCCTGCAGGGCCGATGTTCCGTCGTGGCGGCGCATTCTTTATTCGTCGTAGTTTCCGTGGTAATAAACTTTACACTGCAGTATTCCGTGAATATTTAGATCAGCTCTTCACTAAAGGTTACTCGGTTGAGTACTTCACTGAAGGTGGACGCTCACGTACAGGTCGTTTATTGGCGCCAAAAACAGGCATGATTGCGATGACGCTTAATAGTGTTCTCCGCGGTGTCGAACGACCTGTAACCTTGGTCCCTGTTTACTTGGGTTACGATCATGTGATGGAAGTAGCGACTTATCATAAAGAGCTAAGCGGTAAAAAGAAAAAGAAAGAATCTGTCTGGCAGGTATTTGGCGCCATCCGTAAGTTAGGTAACTTTGGACAAGGCTATGTGAACTTTGGTAAGCCTATAACACTGCATAACTTCTTAAATGATGAAGTGCCTAATTGGCGCGAAGATATTGCGCAAGATCCTGAGCAAAAGCCAACTTGGTTAACGCCAGCGGTGAATACGTTAGCCAGCCAAGTAATGACTAATATTAACGATGCCGCAGCGGTAAGTTCGGTAACGTTAACCAGCTTAGTGTTGTTAGCGTCAGAGCAAAATGCGCTTGAGCGTAGTCAGCTTGAAAAGCAGTTAGATCTTTATCTTACATTGTTAAAAGAGTTGCCTTATACCGAATACACCTCAGTCCCTGATGGCAGTGGTAAAGATTTGGTTTCGCAAGGTCTCGAACTGAAGAAGATTCAGATTGAAAGTGATGCGCTTGGCGACATTATCTCCATTGATGACAGCATTGCGATCACTATGACTTAT
Organism: Shewanella sp. c952; assembly: GCF_019654975.1. Lineage (GTDB taxonomy): Bacteria > Pseudomonadota > Gammaproteobacteria > Enterobacterales > Shewanellaceae > Shewanella. Next base: position 49,050 of record NZ_BPEW01000014.1, on the reverse strand, counting down.
TATCGTAATAACATCATTCATCTGTTGGTGGTTCCTTCACTGATCGCTGCTTGTTTATTGCGTAAAGAACGTTGCACCCGTGATGATGTTGTTTGTGTGATTAATGACTTTTATCCGCTGCTTCAAGCTGAGTTATTTATGGGTATTGAAGACCCTAAGATCTACGCGAATAGCATCTTAGATATCTTTGTTGCGCAAGGACTCGTGGTTGAAAATGGTCATTTTGAAGTTGCCGATGACAAAATCAATCAGCTGTTATTGTTGTCAGGCACTATCGACGAAACGATGCAACGCTACGCTATCTTATTTAACTTGTTAGCAGTGAAACCTAACATGGAACGCTCAGAGTTAGAGCGTGATAGCCATCGCCTTGCACAAAGGTTGGGAGCACTTCACGGTATTACTGCGCCAGAGTTCTACGACAAGAAGCTATACGCTACGCTAAGCGTTAAATTAAAAGAGTTAGGTCATCTAACGGATAGCGAAGGCTGTAGCGATATTAAGCGAATAAAAGATAGAGCTAACTTGCTACTGCGTTCATCAGTTAGGCAGACGATTGTTGATAGCGTCAATGCGGAGCAAAAAGATTAAATGGCAAATCATATGAATGCGGCCAAAAACAAGGCTGAAGGAAAATCACTATTAGGCGGCGCAATGATTATTGCGGGCACGACCGTTGGCGCGGGAATGTTCTCCTTACCAGTTGTGGGCGCAGGCATGTGGTTTGGCTACTCAATGTTAATGTTGGTAGGCATATGGTTTTGTATGTTGGTGTCTGGCTTGATGTTGTTAGAGACTAATCTTCATTTTGAACCAGGCTCTAGTTTTGACACCCTCACTAAAACCACGCTTGGCCAATTTTGGCGCATCGTCAATGGATTATCGATTGCCTTCGTATTGTATATATTGACCTACGCCTACATAAGTGGCGGCAGCTCGATAGTCAATCATAGCCTAGAAGGTATCGGTATTAGCTTACCGCAAAGTGTTGCTGGGCTAGTGTTTGCTGCGGTATTGGCTACCATCGTTATCATCAGCACCAAAGCCGTAGATAGAATCACCACCATTATGCTTGGTGGTATGATCATTACCTTCTTCTTGGCTGTCGGTAATCTATTGATAGATGTTGATACCACTAAGCTGTTTGTGCCTGACGGTGATACCAGTTATGCGCCATACCTATTGGCGGCACTGCCATTTGGTTTAGCCAGTTTTGGCTACCACGGTAATGTACCTAGCTTGGTGAAGTATTACGGTAACCAGCCAAAGACCATTATCAAGGCCTTGTTCATCGGTACCTTTATTGCCTTAGTTATTTATAGCTGCTGGTTAGTTGCTACCATGGGCAATATTCCTCGTAGCCAATTTGTCGATATCATTGCTCAAGGCGGTAATATGGGCGTATTGGTAGGAGCATTGTCTGAGGTTATAGCGAATAGCTGGTTAAACACCATGTTAACCCTATTCGCTAACTTGGCTGTGGCTTCATCTTTCTTAGGAGTGACCTTAGGTTTATTTGATTACCTTGCAGATCTGTTTGGTTTTGATGAATCTCGTCAAGGTCGCTTAAAAACGGCGGCGGTGACATTTATTCCACCGACTATTTTAGGTATTTTATTCCCTAATGGCTTCCTCATCGCGATCGGTTTTGCTGCATTAGCGGCTACCATTTGGGCGGCTATCGTACCTGCTATGATGGCTTATAAATCGCGTAAAATCTTTGCTGATAGCGAAGGTTTTAGGGTACCAGGTGGCACGCCATTGATTGCGGTGGTTATTGTGTTTGGTATTGTTACCGGAGCTTGTCATTTGCTCGCAATGGCAGGGATCTTACCCGTCTACGGTTAAATATGTATTTAACCCCGATTGAAATCAAAAGCCTCTTAAAGAGGCTTTTTGTTTTTTAGGTTTTTTAAATACTGTGTTGGTGTTTGCTGGCGAAAGCGAGCAAAAGAGCGGCTAAAACTGTGGGCATTTGCGTAGCCCAGTAATGATGCAATTTCTGCAGGATCTTTCCCTTCAAGCATATATTTGATCGCTTGATTACACAGGATATAACCCGATAAATAGGTGAAGCTAAAACCCAGTTTTTGCAAACGTCTTTGCAACTGCTGGCGCGAAATATCAAACAGATCCGCTACCGTATCGACATTAGGAAAGCCGTAACAGCGAGAGTAGTTGACCATCTCGTAAAGCACTTTCGGCGTGTCAGTCGGTTGAGGCATATTGAGATAGTTTTCAAGCTGTGACATAGGAATAGCGGTTTTTATTGGTTCAGGCACATAAGTAAAATCGCTATTCGATGCTAGAAGATCATCGATATTCAACCACAGTTCTGTTTGTGGCGCATTCCAAGAAACCGGGCAACCAAATAATGCTTCGGTCTCCAATTGCTTGCTTGGAGAGCCACTTAATCGAACTTTCAAAAGGCTGTGATTGTTTCCTGTGTAGTGCTTGATAGCGTTGAGCAGGGTAATAGCCACCCGCAATGAATCATGAGATTTAGCTCTATCTTTGACAAAAGCATTGCTGTAACACCACTTCAATATTTTCCCCGATTGCTGAGCGTAATAACTGGCACCAGATTGAAAGCTTGTGATCCCATGGTTAATGCGCCTAAATGTTATGGCTAAATCGGGTGCGCTCAAGAACCAATTCCCCGGAACTTCAAGGCTGGATAATGTCAGATATTGCTGGATTTTCAACATAAAACCAGCATCGCCAGTCAGTTGTTCAATCTGCTCTAACCACTTTGCCACCTCGGTAAATGGCACTAACATCATGGCATCTTGTTGCAGAAGTTGCGGTAGCTTTAGCATCGCAGGAGTTATGCCATAGTGCGCCTCAACGCCTTTAAGCACAGGTAAAAGATAGCAGAAACGAATAAAGGCCGTATTGAGTAGCATTGTGAGGTATCTAAAGAACTATTTGTGCCGATTGAATCATAAATGGTGGATAAATGATATCTATACGTCATTAGTGTTGCTCTCTAATACAGAAACGGCAAACTACTCAGCCGATATATTATTTCGAGATCTCCTTATGAGTTTGTTCAGTATGCCATTTGTCGATACTAGTGTTGATAGCGCCCTGCATGGCGTTGCTGCTGTTGTGATGGTAATGACTGTTGCTGCGGCTGCTTTTGGTTTTTGGAAAATCCATGAGTTACCTATCAATCAGGCTCATAAGAAACAACACCAACAGATAGGACTTATCACCGCGCTTACCTGGATAGGCTTTGTTTGGCACTGGGTATGGGTGTTAGCGGTCATTGTCGCTTTTGTCGATAGCGAAAAAGCTCTGCGCCGAGTCAGAGATATCTGGCGCGAGAAAGAAACAGTAACCGAGCAAAACGCGATGAAAGAGGATCTATAAATGCTGGAAGGATTAGCGGTATGGGCATTGTTTATTTACCTACTTCGTTTAGTCGGTATGCCTTGGAATATTTACAGTAAGAGTTTTGCTTATTTAGGTGGCACGGGTTGGCTGATGTTTGTTTGGGTCGGGCTCCTAAACTACACGCCGATGGATCTCTCTGGTGGTTCACTGGTGCAATCACCTCATATTCAACTGCGTCCAGCTAATAGTCAGATACGAGGCAAAGTTGAAAATATTTATATCAAGCCAAATCAACAGGTAGAAGCAGGGCAGCTCATTTATGATTTAGATGCAGAGCCTTACCAGATAGCTTTGAATAAAGCGCTGGTCGCAAAAGAAGCCGCAAACGTTAGCCTGTCTTTGGCTGATGAAGATGTAAAACTGGCACTCAAGCAACATGATGTTTCAATTGCTGATGTCAGTATCAGTAAAAACCAACTTAACTCAGCCAGTAAGGATCTCGCTTGGAAGCAGAAAACACTCGCCCGTTATATAGAGCAAAATCGTGTTGTTCCCGACACCATCACCAAGAGTTTACTCGATGAACAGCAAACCGCGGTCGATCTTGCTCAGGCACAAGTGAGTACCTATTCAACACAGATAGAAAAAGCACAGATGGCAGAGAGCACAGCACTGCTCAATATCAAGAAGTCGCGCCTTGCAGTTAAAAGTCGTCAATCGGATTTAAATAGCGAGCACGAAAATGTAGCACAGGCTCAATGGAATCTTGATAACACTAAGATATTCGCTCCCACAGATGGTTACGTGACAAATTTCATTATGCGCGAAGGACAGTATGTTGGAGTTGCCCCTCGCATGCAGATGTACACTCAAGAAAAATACGTATTGATGCGGGTTAATCATCAAGCGATTCGTAATGTAAAAGTTGGCCAAATGGCTGAATTTGCCTCGGCAGTTTATCCGGGTAAAGTTTTTAGCGCAGAAGTTGAAGGGATTATTGAGGCAACAGGAGAGTCTCAGGGGCGTTTGTTAGCACTGGATGACAATGTTAGGCAGACGACTGGCCAGAACCTCAATAATAAGCATCACTTTGTCAGGCTTAAACTGATAGAAGCTGATAGTTATGATATTCCGGTTGGTTCGGTTGGACTCGCCTGGATCTCTGGTACCAAACCCATAGAGTTTTTAGCTTTTTTGGATATTATTCGTGGCATCGTAATTAGAATGAAATCACAGATTTACTATTTCTACTCAATTTGATTTACCCCGCCAGCTAGCCGCTTCTGCTGCTAGCTGGGCATTAAACAGATCAAGCGAAAACACGGTTTCGGCCGTTCTTCTTAGCTATATATAACGCTTTATCCGCTAACTTCAGCGTTTGAGCAAATGTTAGTTGTCCATGGTGTTCAGCAACGCCGATAGAGATGGTGACATTAACCGTTGTACTGTGGTTTTCTTCTTTGGCTTTTCGATCAGATTTATTACTGCTTTTACGAAGTTCATTTCTGAGTACAATGTCGTAATCTCGAATTTTGCACCTGAGCTCATCGAGGTGGGGCAGGATGATTTCGACATCTTTATTCGGAAATACAATGGTAAATTCCTCTCCTCCGTAGCGATATACTTTGCCACTTCCTTTTACTTTAGTCAGTTTACTGGCGATTAGTTGCAACACTTGATCGCCAACATCGTGACCATAGGTATCGTTAAAATTCTTGAAATGATCAATGTCCACCATCGCCACACTGTAATGGCTATTGAGTGAAAGAGACATGGTATTAAGTGCTCGTCGAGAAGATAGTCCGGTTAAGTCATCACGATAGGCTAAATGGTAAGACTCAGCTATCACCACGCAGATATAAGCAGTAGCGACTAGAGAGAGTAGTAATGGCAGAGGTAGTCCATTAGGTACATAGTAAAGAAACAGCCAACTAAACAGAGTCACTACCAGCACTGAATCGATAAGGCTTGCCCTCCAGACTGCATATATACAGACAATAATGCTAGATATCCCGACGGGGATATACAAAGGTGTAAGTAAATTGATGGCAGGGGGGATATCTAAAACTGTCGGTGAGCCGATTTTCAACGTGAATATTTGCCATGTAGAGCCGATGGCAAAACACAAGCCAATCCCTGCAACAGTTTTAACCGTGTGGAACGAAAACAGCGCTCTATCTCTACTGATGGAGAAAAATCCGATAATTAGTGAACCCGATAGAAAAATCTGGTTACGAATATTATCTGCCAAGTAATCAATGAATACGCCTTGCTCATAGCCGTAATAAGCAAGCAGTAATATGGCTAAGAGACTGAGTCTAGTAAAATTAAATTGCAGTGCAAGAATAGCTGCTACCGGCAAGAGGTAGTAGGGCAGTTCAATAATGTTGGGCAGCCAAACTTGCCACACATCCTTAAAGTGTTGAGCTGCTGCAATACAGATAAAGGTCATCATTACAGGAACAAAAATATAGCGAAAACTGCGTGTTAATGCTGACACTGATCTCTTCCCTGATGATAGATGAACAATATTATAGTCGATAGTGGCTGGTACTACATAAGTTGTAGTTTCAGTATTTTCGATTTGCAAGTGTGTCAATTGATGCGTTGGAAGGGCAAGCTTTACTATTAAAGCGGTATTTTATAAGAGAAAGGTTGGACAGGGATTGAATTAAGGTCTTAACTCAGTTCATTCGTTAATTACCCCGCAGTCGGGGATTAGGGTTGGCTATGAAAATCGATCAATATTTCCAAGGGCAGCCCTGCTGGGTGGAATTAGCGTCTGTAGATGTTGCTGTCAGTAAGCATTTTTATCATGCTTTGTTTAGTTGGGATATTGTAGATATGCCGATCCCGCAAGGCACATACAGTATGTTTAACCTGGAAGGTGATGATTTAGGTGCGATGTACCAGTTGCCTAACGAGATGATGACTGCAGGTGATAAAAGTCATTGGCTCATCTACTTTGCCGTAGAAAACCTAGAAAACAGTTTAGTTGATGTCACAGGGGCTGGCGGCACAATTGTACTTGGCCCACACGATGTTGGTGAGGCCGGCAGAATGGCAGTCATTAAAGATCTAGAGGGAGCCAAGTTTGCGTTGTGGCAGGCTAAAAACCACATTGGAGCAAGGCGAGCTGCTGAGGCAGGGACTTTATGCTGGGTTGAACTTGCTTGCAGAAAAACAGAGGAGGCTAAGCCTTTTTACAGTCATATATTGGGTTGGGGCTGTCGTAAAGCTGACATGGACAATATTGAGTACACAGAATGGCAGGTCGGTACTCAAGACATTGGTGGCATGATGAAAATGACTGCAGAGTGGGGGGACATACCGGCTCACTGGATGAGTTATTTTACTGTTGATGATTGCGATGCTACAGCGGCAAAAGTGACAGAGCTTGGTGGCTCAGTGTGCGTGCCGCCAACAGATATCGCCAATGTAGGTCGCTTTGCTGTTGTGAATGATCCAGCGGGTGCCGTTTTTTCAATTATAGAACTAACAATGAATGGCTAGGCATTTATTCTATTTAAAAAAAAGCACAGCGATTAGCTGTGCTTCTATAGCTATACCCAGAAAGCTATTTTTCGATATTTCCTTTGTCTAGTTTCCTACCATAGATCAGCAAGTAGATTGCGGGGATCACAAACAACGACAATATTGGTGCTGTGACCATACCGCCGACCATCGGAGCGGCAATTTTCTGCATCACTTCATTACCAGTGCCGCTGCCCCACATTATCGGTAACAGGCCAAAGAAAATCGTAGCAACGGTCATCGCTTTGGGGCGAATACGCATCACGGCGCCATGGATCAATGCTTCGCTTAAGTCGTTACGATTATTGTAATTACCAGCTTGTTTACGATCTTTGATGCTGTTGTTCAGGTAAACCTGCATCACCACGCCAAACTCTGCTGCCACACCCGCGAGAGCGATCATACCGACAGATACAGCCACCGAAAAGTTAAAGTCTAAGAAGTATAGTAACCAGGCGCTACCCACAAGGGAAAAGGGCAAGCTAAGCATGATGACAGATGCTTGAATAAATGAGCTAAAGGTCATCATCAACAGCATGAAAATAACTGCTAGCATCAGCGGAACCACTAGCTGCATTTTAGCTTCGACTCGTTGCATATACTCATATTGACCAGCAAAGCTGTAGCTATAGCGAGCTGGCAACTGGATCTCTTTGTCTAGCGCAGCCCTTGCCGTGGCGATGTACTCACCAATAGAAGTATTTTCTAAGTCTACAAACACCCAACTGATCAAGCGGCCATTCTCGCTGGCTAGCATAGGTGCACCGTCACTCACGCTAATGCTGGCTAGATTGCCTAAGGGTAAGTACTTGCCCGTTTTTGTCAGTACTGGCAACTCTTTTAGTTTTTCTAGACTATCGCGTAACTCACGTGGGTAGCGGATGTTTATAGGGTAGCGCTCTTGTCCTTGAATAGACTGGCCAACCTGCATCCCCCCAATCGCCATTTGCACCACGTCTTGGATATCTTTAAGTGTCATGCCGTAACGAGCCGCATTCTTTAGATTTGGCTCAATATCAATGTAACGCCCGCCACTGGTACGTTGGGCAAATGCCGAGGCTGTTCCTGGAAGTTTGCTGACAACTGCTTCAATCTCGGTGCCAATCCGTTGTAGTTCATCAATATCCGCGCCAGATATCTTGATACCAACTGGTGTTCTTACTCCTGTTGAGAGCATATCGATACGGGTTTTGATCGGTTGCACCCACGCATTAGTCATACCGGGGACTTTAACCGTTTTTTGCAGTTCGCCAATAATACCTTCAAGGGTCATGCCTTCACGCCAAGTATCGCGTGGGTTAAGCATGATAGTGGTTTCAAGCATCGTCAGTGGTGCGGGATCGGTTGCTGTCATCGCGCGGCCGACCTTACCAAATACCCGCTTAACTTCTGGTACCGTTTTAATGAGTCGGTCAGTTTGCTGTAAGATCTCCGCAGCCTTTCCAGCACTCACACTGGGTAAAGTCGTCGGCATATACAGCAGGTCGCCCTCTTCAAGCTCTGGCATAAATTCGCTACCCATTTTTGTCATTGGGTAAACGGCACTGCCAAGGGTGATTAGTGCCAGTAGTATAGTGACTTTAGGAAAGCGCAGCACCAAGCGTAGCAGTGGCTCGTAGATGGCGATTAACACCCGACTGATCGGGTTTTTTCTCTCATCGGGGATCTTGCCACGCACAAAGTAACCCATTAAGACTGGGATCAATGTGATCGCTAATATCGCGCTGGCGGCCATGGCGAAAGTTTTGGTAAATGCCAGAGGGTGGAATAAACGTCCCTCTTGCGCTTCCAAGGCAAACACGGGCACAAAGCTGAGTGTGATGATTAACAGACTGAAAAACAGTGCAGGGCCTACTTCGACGGATGCTTTCCGCACCAACTCCCAATGGGCGTCGCCTGTAGGGGCTGCACCGTTATGTTTTTCGCGATAATGCTCTAAGTGTTTGTGGGTGTTTTCTACCATTACAATGGCGGCATCAACCACAGCGCCAATCGCAATCGCTATCCCTCCTAAGCTCATAATATTGGCGTTAACACCAATAATGTTCATAACGATAAAGCTGATTAAGATAGAGATTGGCAGTGAGATAATAGCCACCAACGTTGATCGTGCATGCAGCAAAAAGATTAAGCAGATAATGCCAACGACCAGCATCTCTTCCAGTACTTTATGTTTGAGATTATCGACTGAGTTAAGGATAAGCTCTGAGCGATCGTAAGTGATGACTAACTCCACCCCATCAGGCAGACCGTTTTCAATCTCTTTCAGCTTATCTTTAACGTTATTGATGGTGGCAAGTGCATTTTCACCGTAGCGCATAACCACAATACCGCCGACAACTTCACCTTCACCGTCTAGTTCGGCGATACCGCGGCGTGCCGCTGGGCCCGTTCGCAGTTGCGCCACGTCTTTCATTAGCACCGAGATCCCTGATTCAGACACTATGCCGAGAGGGATCTCTTCAAAATCTGCCAAGGTTTGACGATAACCGGCAGAAGTGATCATATACTCAGCTTCTGCCATCTCAATAACAGAGCCGCCAGTGGAACTATTGGAGTTATCTAAGGCATTTTTAACCGTCATCAAATCGATTTGATAGAGGGCTAATTTATGCGGATCGACAATGATTTGATAAGACTGTTCCATGCCGCCAATAGTGGCAATTTCAGATACGCCCTCGACACTTTGTAGCTCAAGTTTTAAGAACCAATCTTGCAGTGATCGCAGTTGTGCTAGATCATGCTGACCCTTACGGTCAACTAACGCGTACTGAAATACCCAACCAACACCGGAAGCATCAGGCCCAAGTGTCGGGGTGACGCTGGCAGGCAGTTGCCCTTGAGTTTGCGATAGGTACTCTAAGACTCTAGAACGTGCCCAATAGATATCGGTACCATCTTCAAAAATGATGTACACATAAGAGTCTCCAAACATCGAGAAACCACGTACCGTTTTTGCGCCGGGTACCGCGAGCATTGCGGTCGATAATGGGTAGGTGATCTGATCCTCTACCAGTTGTGGTGCTTGTCCTGGGTAAGAGGTTTTTACAATCACCTGCACGTCAGACAAGTCTGGCAATGCATCTAGTGGTGTCATGCGCATGGCTTGATAGCCAATTAGCGCGATAATCGCAGTGAGTACTAACACCATTACGCGCTGTCTAATCGAAGCGCTAATAATTTTTTCTAACATTATCGCCTCCGGTTAGTGGTTTGCGTGTGGATCGCTAGCGGCATCTTCGCTGCTATTGCTACCACTTAAGCGTTGTAAACTACCTTGGATACTGGCTTCTGAATCCAGTAAAAATTGACCCGATACAATAACCTTATCACCGGCTTTCAGACCTTCGGTTATTTCTGCTTTTCCTTGAGCTATCATGCCCACCTTGACTGCAACTGAGGCAAACTTGTTATCTGCACGCTGCACGACGACTCTGTTTTCTCTACCAGTAAGAATCAGCGCCTCGGTTGGGATCGACAGTACTTCTCGTTGGGGGCCGCCAAACAGCTTCACATCCACTAAGGTACCGGGTTTGAGTAGTTTCCCAGGATTATCTAACTTTACTCTCACTCGCATGGCACGTGAGACGGGGTCGAGTTCTGGGTAGATATAATCAATTGTCGACTCTAAATCGAACAGACCCTGAGCGGCGGAGGTGATCTCTACTGGACGACCTTGTTCAAGCCAGCTTTGTTCGTTTTCAAATACATCTGCAATCACCCATACGCTGCTCAAATCGACTATCTCGAATAGAGTGTCTCCAGGCTGGACATACATGCCGTGACGAACGGATAATTGGCTGACAAAACCATCTTGGTCAGCATAATAGGGCACGCGGTAGATGGTTTCACCGGTACGTTCTAACTGGTTGATGGTACTGGCGCTAACGCCCAGAAGTTCAAGACGTAAACGGGCCTTACGCAGTAAACCTGCGCCACGATTTTTATCCTGCTTGAGATAATCTATAGCCTGCATGTAATCATCTTGAGCGTTTACTAGCTCAGGCGAATACAGCTCATAGAGTAGTTGTCCTTTTTTGACTCGCTGGCCAACGGTATGCACCATTAAGGTTTCAAGCCAACCATTAACACGGGTGTGGGCATGTCCGATGGCATTTTCATTATATTCAACTGTGCCTATGGTCTTAACTAGCTTCCACAGGGTTCCTTTGGTGACTTGTTCACTGCGCATACCTAGGGCTTGTTGCATACCACCGGATACACCAACGACCACCTCTTCACCGACACCACCAATGCTCACTTTTTCTAAGTTCATACCACAAATAGGACAAGTGCCTGGCACGTCAGAAACCACATGTGGATGCATTGGGCAGACATATTTTACATTGCCGTCGCCATTGCTTTGAGCTGCTGGTATTAATGTTGGTTTTGGCTGACTCAACAATTTGTCAGCTTTACTTTGTGGCTCTGCTTGCTCAGCCGATGAATGGTTGTGACCGGCATGCTCATCTATCTGATTTCCTTCCTCCTCTTCTTTGACGAGGAACATATTGCATTTAGGGCAACGACCCGGTTCGTGACTGGTCACTTCAGGGTGCATCGGACAGTAGTAGTCTTTATTTGCGACTAGTTTTGCCTCATTCTCTGATGAAGGAGTGTCTGATTGTTCATCTTTGACTAGAAACATCTTACAAATAGAGCAACGACCTGGTTCGTGACTGGTTTCTTCAGGATGCATGGGACAAGAGTAGTGCGCATCCTGTTGCTGATTGTTAGTGGTTGCTGCTGATTGATGCTGTTTATGCTCTTGGCTGTAGCCTGCAATAGGCACAGTAACAAGCAATAGGCTCAGGGCGCAGACTGCATTGCTGCGAAACTTTGTTACGTTGAATAAACTCATAATGCCTTATCTCCACCCTTATTTAGTGATGCATGTGACTATTTTTATTTGCTTTATCGCTCGTAGCAATAGGCATTAAGTCCATACCGCACTTAGGGCAGCTATCGCCCTCTTTCCCTGTAATCGCTGGATTCATCGGACACGCATGAGTATCGGCGCTCATCTTATGATGCTCACTTTTACCTTTGTGGGGGCATGAATCACAGCTCTTTCCCTTAGTTTCCATCGCTTGCAGTTCCATTCCGCATTTTGGGCAGCTATCACCCGCTTTGCCGGTAATGGCTGGGTTCATTGGGCACGCGTGAGTGTCTGCAGTCATCTTATGATGAGCTTGCTTGCCTTTATTTGGGCACGAATCACATTGATGTCCAGCAGCTTTCTGCGCTTGTAAATCCATACCACATTTAGGGCACGAATCGCCTTGGGAACCCATTACTTCAGGATGCATTGGGCAAGCGTAACTTTGGCTCTGTTCAGCGCCATGTTCATGCGCATGAGCCGATACCGCAGGTGCCCAGGATAAAAATAAAAAGGTAGTTAATACCATACTAATAAAGGTTTTCATAACTCAACTCCATCAAAGAGATGGCCGAATGCTGTTAGTGCTAGCGCACAGAACAATTAACGGCATAAATAATTGCTTAATAAGAATAAATAACGTTGTTAGGTTTAGAGACGGCGAGTCTCGAGTTACGCTATTGGAGGTCTTAAATCTTGTGGCAATGAAATAGAGTGGAAATGAGGCATTGGAGTGGCCGTTGCAATATCGGAGGTGTTGTTGCCAGGCCATGACAATACACTAAACAGAGTACCTGTTACTGAAATAACCAAGCAGTGGTTACAATCGCTCTGGCATGATCCTTTGCCGTTGCAGCAATTCTTAGAGTTGCCGGGAAGCATTTGCATAGTCTCGTCAGAATCACAGCAATGAGTATCGCTATCCATTTGCATTTGGTGGCATTCAGCCCCATCTTGCAGGGTCATCATTGGCATTTCGTCTGCCATTGCATTCGGTACCATCAAAGAGCCATTAGTTAGCAATAGCTGGCTCAACAATGCGAGCAGCGTAAAGGCTAATAATGTATGACGGCGAAGTATGCTAAGCATAATAATCCCAAGTGATGAACTTTTTTAGTTTAACATAGCATTGAAGTTACACATTGATAAAGTTCACAAAATGGCTTCATCAATGTGTGATAACCCTACAGACTAGCTTTTACTTTGATAGTAATAGCTTAGTCATCAATTGGCTGTGGGTCATTAGTGCCACTTGTTTTTCGCTGCCGCCTTCATCCGTCAGTTTGATAAAAGGTGAGTTGATAAACTCATAAGCATCCTCTTCTGAAAGGATCTTAGGGGTGATTGCTTTATAGTTCGCCGTCGTTTCTAAGTCTATATACAGGTATAAAGGCTCAGAACGCACCCAACTAGTGTCGTCTGCGTTGGATTCAAACAGATCTCGATACTGTAGCTCAATTAAGTTCTGACCGTTATCTAATTGCAGATAGCGACTGTCTACATTATTTAAGCCGTTCACGCCAATGACTTCAAGCGATTCTGGAAATGAGACCGAAGCAGCCATGCTGGTGAAGCTAGCGAGTGAGAGTGCAATAACGCTGATAAAATTTTTCATAATAAACTCCAAACAAACTCAATACCCATAGAGACCTATGGAATAAATACTAAAATAGATTTTTTGCTAAACGCGAGTATTTGAGATTAAGCGTGGAGTGCTATTGGTGGGGGATTAACGAGTGATTGATCTGCCGTTTGCGGAGACCAAAATACCGTTTGTAAGCTTTGTACAACGGCTGGGGACGTAATGCTAAATTGCATTTGTTCGATAATGGCGGCTGTAGAGACACATTGTGATACGCAATCCCCTGCGCCCAACATTTCACACAGTGCATCACAATCGACCATACTGGTATTAATGCTCGGGCTGCTATTACCGCAATGGGTTGAATCTTGATTTGCCTGTAGAGCGGAACTTAAAAGTACTGGCTGAACTGGTGTCATGGATAACGGTTGCTGAATGTCTTGCTGAGCATGAGAGCTAGCATGCAAAAATTTAGGCATCGCCATCGCTGGCGAAAGCAGAAATTGCCCTACCAGTGAGATGAGTAATGCTAAATGTGCAAACCGTTTGTACATGCGTAGCCTGTGCAAATAAGAGTGTTGTAATCAGATAGACCTAGCTTTTAAGCATTTAGTTTCAAATGATTAATATTTATTTCTATATCTAATTAAGACTTAGTTCTATTTTAGATATTAAAAAATTTCAAAAAGTGACTTTAACTACCTTATTATCAAGCTGATAACCCTTAACCCTTGCGGTAGGCATGGCTTTAAGCTAGCTTTAGTAAAAGCGCATATATATTGAGTGAATTTTGATTCTGATAATAGAGTTGGAGCCATGTCTCATTTTACGCTTTTAGTTCCAGATCAATGAGTAATAATTGGTTTATAATAACCGCATAAATAGCGATGAAGTAAAACTTACATCGATATAAAAATTAAACTTTGGAGATGTGTGATGAACTGGCGAGCACTTTTTAAACCCAGCGCAAAAATTTCGATTCTGGCATTATTAGTCGTCGGTATCGTAGTCGGTGTAGTAGGTTACTTTGCTACACAACAAACTTTACATGCAACAAGTACAGATGAGTTCTGTATGAGCTGTCATAGCAACCATTCATTGAAAGATGAAGTACTTGCTTCTGCTCACGGCGGAGGTCGCGCTGGTGTCACTGTTCAGTGTCAAGACTGTCACTTACCGCACAACCCAGTTAAATACCTAGTTAAGAAGATCATCGTATCTAAAGACCTTTACGGTTACTTAACTATTGACGGTTTCAACACTCAAGAGTGGTTGGATGAAAACCGTAAAGAGCAAGCTGACCTAGCACTTAAGTACTTTAAAGCTAACGATTCAGCGAACTGTCAGCACTGTCACACTCGTATCTACGAGAACCAGCCTGAAACTATGAAGAAGATGGCGAAGAGAATGCACGCTAACAACTTCAAGAAAGACGAAGACAAGCGTAAGACTTGTGTCGACTGTCATAAAGGTGTTGCTCACGTTTACCCAAAAGGTAAGTAATCAGCAGCGTCTTCTAGCTGTGAGCGGGATGAGACGCTCGTAGCTAACTTAAAGCCCCGTGTTCATTGTGAACACGGGGCTTTTTTGTGGCTGACGTTTAGGGAGTCGCGCAGAGACGGAAAGCAGGTTAAGGCCAAAGTTGAAAGGCGGTTACAGCTGAAATTAAAAACCGAAAGAGCCAAGTCAGGAAGGGCAAATGAGAGTTAAAACAGCAAACCAAAGAAGGTATAACTAGTTTTGTGTTCTTTGGTTATACCAATCAGTATAAAGATTTGATCGCTCAGCGAGAGTTTAGCGGCTTTGAGGTAAGGCAATGAATGAAGAGCATAGTTATTCTACGTTCAAGTTCATTAACGCAGCATCATAGCCGCTAAAACTCGCCTGTAGGAGTGTTTTTGGCTTGCTACTTCTGCGTTGAATAAACTAATAAGGGAACAACCATTATGTCATTACTCACTTTGAATTAGCCTGCCTTGAATTAGCGTGCCAAAAACGCTCTGAGTAGATCAACTTCTTATACTGATTGGTATTAGCTGTTGGCGAAGCCTATATTAGCGGGTTCACCGTTTTTATTGAGGACTATCTGTTTTAGCTTTTTGCTTATCCAATACCTGTTGACGATATTGCAGTAGGCTAAATACGCCAAACATAAACACTTGTAGGTAATCCACTTTCTTTAACGGCAGTAGTTGATTGAACAGGGTGTGAAATATAATGGTTTGGAAGCAGTGCATAAACACTGTGACAGCTAACAGGATATTTAAAATAGCTGCGATATTGCCTGCAAATGGTGTAACTAGGTTATAGAACATCATCAACCAAGCAAAAGCGGTCGCCAACTTACCGGCTGTTAATACCCATTTCATTATAGGTTATCCTCGGCAGGATTTTGCTCAAGTGGACAGTACTGATATAAGCGGTAGATCACTTGCCCTGCTGATTTCTCTTTTAGCAATGTCCAGCTAGCTGGCACCTCAAGTAGTGCTAGTTCAGATTCTGTTTCAACATAAATCAGTGCATCAGGCAGTAACCACTGTTGTTGATCTAGCAGCTGGATACTTTTCTCTGTGAGTGACTTTCTAAAAGGTGGGTCAACAAATACGATGTCAAAGCCTTTGTCTGGAGAGGTAGTTAGCAGCTTAAGGCTGTCTCCCTTAATCACGTCTGCATCGCTACACTTTAGCGTGGCGAGGTTTTCGACTAGTTGCTTGGCAGCTTGAGGTTGCAGTTCAAACACTCTGGCATAAGCAGCGTAGCGTGACAAAGACTCTAAACTTAATGCACCACTGCCACCGAAACAATCCAATACTCGAGCACCGCGAACGTCATTTGCTATCCAATTGAACAGTGTTTCACGTACACGATCGGTTGTCGGTCTTAAACCTTCCAGATCATGGATTGGTAACTTTCGCGATCGCCACTGGCCTGAGATGATCCTAACTTGGCCGCTTGAGGGTCTTTTTTTGACCATGGTGTCCTCGTGATTTTGCCTTGTGGCAGAAAGTGGTAGACTATAGCGTCTGATTTAAGGTCGTTATTTTATATCAAAGCACAGCTAAAAGGTAACAAGCCGTCGCTTAGTCGCGCAGCGGTTATACTTTTGCTGTTTTAATCAGCGTAATCTTGGTCTATTTTTGATATAACGTCCTCCACCCTAACGCATTTATGTACAGTTATTTGAGCATCGGTAATACACATGGCAAAGAAAGGTTTTTTTTCCTGGTTCCGCAAAGATAAATCTAAAGAACAACCGCAAGATGTAGAAGCAGAGTTGAATGTTTCAACTGAGGCAGAAACAGAGCTGGTTGATGCAGCACAAGTTGAAGTTGAACGCGTTGCCGATGAGCAGGCCGAAGCTGTCAGAATTGCCAGCGAGCAAGCTGCAAAGGCGGAAGCTGAGCGTATTGCTGCCGAGCAAGCGGAAGCTGCCAGAATTGCCAGTGAACAAGCTGCAGAGGCAGAATCTGAGCATATTGCTGCCGAGCAAGCGGAAGCTGCAAGAATTGCCAGCGAGCAAGCGGAAGCTACCAGAATTGCCACTGAACAAGCTGCAAAGGTGGAAGCTGAGCATATTGCTGCCGAGCAAGCGGAGGCTGTCAGAATTGCCAGCGAGCAAGCTGCAAAGGTGGAAGCTGAGCGTATTGCTGCCGAGCAAGTGGAAGCTGCCAGAATTGCCAGTGAGCAAGCTGCAGCGGCAGAAGCTGAGCGTATTGCTGCCGAGCAAGCGGAAGCTACCAGAATTGCCAGCGAGCAAGCTGCAAAGGCAGAAGCTGAGCGTATTGCTGCCGAGCAAGCGGAAGCTGCCAGAGTTGCCAGTGAACAAGCTGCAAAGGCAGAAGCTGAGCGTATTGCTGCCGAGCAAGCGGAAGCTGCTAGAATTGCCAGTGAACAAGCTGCAGAGGCAGAAGCCGAGCGTATTGCTGCAGAACAGCTAGAAGCAGAAAGAGTTACTCAAGAGCAGGCTGAGCAAGACGTTGCAGAACAGCAACCAGAGCCACAAGCAAAACCTGTTAAAGAGGGGTTATTCGCTCGACTTAAACGTGGCTTAAAGCGCACAAGTGAAAGTATTGGTAGTGGCTTTGCGGGAATATTCAGTGGCAAGAAGATTGATGATGATCTTTTTGAAGAGTTAGAAGAGCAGCTGTTGATTGCTGACGTTGGTGTCGAAACCACCACTCGCTTAATTAAAAACTTAACTGAGCAAGCCAGCCGTAAACAACTTAAAGATGGCGAAGCGCTATATGATTTGATGCGCGATGAGATGCAAAAGACACTCGATCCGGTCTCTGTGCCACTGATCCCAGAAAATGCTGACGGCCCATTTGTTATTTTGATGGTAGGTGTAAACGGTGTGGGTAAGACAACCACCATCGGTAAACTCGCGAAGCAGTATCAAGCGCAGGGCAAGTCAGTGATGCTTGCCGCGGGTGATACTTTCCGAGCTGCTGCAGTTGAGCAGTTGCAAGTATGGGGTCAGCGCAACGATATCCCTGTGATTGCCCAGCATACAGGCGCCGATAGTGCTTCAGTGTTGTTCGATGCTTTGCAGGCTGCAAGAGCGCGTAAAGCGGATGTACTCATTGCTGATACAGCAGGTCGTTTGCAAAACAAAGCACATTTGATGGACGAGCTAAAGAAAGTCGTTCGAGTGATGAAAAAGCAGGATGAATCAGCGCCTCACGAAGTGATGCTGACCTTAGATGCGAGTACTGGTCAGAATGCTATTAGCCAAGCGCAGCTTTTCCAAGAAGCGGTTGGTGTTACGGGCATTACCATTAGCAAGTTAGACGGTACAGCCAAAGGCGGCGTTATCTTTGCTATTGCAGACAAGTTCGGTATCCCAATTCGCCATATTGGTGTGGGTGAGCAGATTGACGATCTTCGCACATTTGATGCTAAAGACTTTATTGAAGCGTTATTTAGTCAATCAAAAGACGACAGCGACACAAAATAGCGTTAACTTATAGATAGCTATATCGACGACTAAGAAATACAACTAATGATTCGATTTGAGCAAGTCAGCAAAGTATATCCTGGAGGGCAAAAAGCCCTTTCGGATGTGAGCTTTCATTTAAAACGTGGTGAAATGGCGTTTCTTACTGGTCACTCTGGTGCCGGTAAGAGTACCTTGCTCAAATTGATCACTGTGATAGAGCGCGCCAATGGCGGTAAAGTGGCTATTAATGGCCATGACATTGCCAAGATCTGTCGTGCTCAAGTTCCCTATCTGCGCCGTGACATCGGTATGATTTTTCAGAATCATCACCTGTTAATGGAAAAGACGGTCTTTGATAATGTGGCTTTGCCCTTAATTATTGAAGGCTTTTCTCATGGTGAGATCCGTAAGCGAGTTGCCGGTGCACTGGATATGGTTGGTCTTTTTGGCAAAGAACGCCATAAGCCCATTATGTTATCTGGTGGTGAGCAGCAGCGTGTTGGTATTGCCCGCGCGATTGTGAATAAGCCGCCATTATTATTAGCCGATGAGCCTACGGGTAACTTAGATCCTAAGTTGTCGATGGACATATTACGTTTATTTGAAACCTTTAATGACTCCGGCACTACGGTACTAATTGCTACCCATGATTTAGGACTTATCGCTCGGATGAAATACCGGACTTTAACGCTTAAGCAAGGGCGAGTGCTTGGTGCTCAAGAGCTAAGTGAAACTGATAATTTAAGTGCTTACTGAGGACTATGATGACTAAGCAACCTCAGTTAACCCGTAGCAAGTTACCCTTCTCTGGCCAAATAGTGATGTTCTTTATTCGTCACATTCAGCATGCCATGGCAAGTCTTGGCGAGCTATGGCGTAACCCTGTTTCATCAGCCATGACCATGGCGGTACTTGGCGTTAGCCTTAGTTTGCCTGCAGCGCTACAAGTGTTAGTCAAAAATGCTGAAACCATTACCCAGTCATGGAACAGCGCAGCAGAAATCTCGCTATTTGTTGATGAAGGCCGCAGTGAGAAGAGTATTCAAAGCTTAATCACTCGCTTAAAAGTTTACCCTGAAGTGGCTGAAGTAAATTATATCAACCGCGATCAAGCTTTAGAGGAGTTTCAACGACTTTCAGGCTTTGGTGAAGCGTTATCCTATTTAGATGCCAACCCACTACCTGCGGTGGTGATGGTGACACCTAGCCTTAAGTATTCTAGCCCTGAAGGAGCAAGGGAATTACTGAGCAAGCTAGAACAAGAAGCTGAAGTTAGCTTTGGCCGTTTAGACATTGAATGGCTTGAACGACTGCAAGCTGTGGTCAAACTGCTTGAACGCACTGTATTGGCTATTGCTGCGCTGCTTGTATTAGCCGTGGTATTGGTGATTGGTAATACCATTCGTTTGGCGATTATGAATCGCCGCACTGAAATTGAGGTGATGAAACTAGTTGGGGCGACAGAAGCCTTTATCCAGCGTCCATTCCTCTATACCGGAATTTGGTTCGGTGTTATTGGTGGAGTATTAGCCTGGGTGATCATTAATTTATTAGTATGGTATCTCGATTTTGCATTGGCAGAGTTACTCGGTTTGTATGGTAGTCAGTTACATATGGAGTCATTGACGCTAACCGAATTAGGCCAGTTAGTGCTATTGGCATCCTTTCTAGGATGGCTTGGCTCTTACCTTTCTGTAAGGCAACATCTACGAGCTATAGAGCCTTCTTAGCGGTATATGTAGCACAATGAGCAAGATGAACTATCCTTCATTTGTCTTGTCATTATGTAAGTGTAAAAATCCAACTTTACATATTAGATAACGCCGATGGTTGACATATTTTGTCAATTAGTCGATAGTTCACAGTCCATCTCATTTGAGGTGTGATTTTTAGGTTTAGATAGACCGTAGTATTGGTAATAGGTAGGAGCGTGAATGACTGATCAAACGCAAACAATGGCACTAATGGTTCCTCAAAGTAGTGGAAGCCTCGAGTCTTATATTCACTCAGCGCACAGCATCTCTATGCTGGATGCGGAGAAAGAGCATGAGCTAGCGAAGCGTCTACAGGAAACTGGTGACCTAAGTGCTGCGAAAGAGCTGATTATGTCGCACCTGCGTTTTGTAGTGCATGTCGCTAAAGGCTACTCAGGATACGGTCTACCGCAAGCCGATTTGATTCAAGAAGGTAATATTGGCTTGATGAAAGCCGTTAAGCGTTTTGACCCTGATGTGGGCGTGCGTTTGGTGTCATTTGCCGTACATTGGATTAAAGCTGAAATTCATGAATATGTGCTTAAAAACTGGCGCATAGTGAAAGTGGCAACCACAAAAGCACAACGTAAGTTGTTCTTTAACCTTCGTAAAACTAAGAAGCGTCTTGGCTGGTTTAGTGATAATGAAGTCGGTATGGTTGCAGAAAGCTTGGGTGTTTCTAAAGCCGACGTGACCGAAATGGAATCACGCATGGCAGCTCAAGATCCAGCGTTTGATTTAGCTAGCGATAACGATGATGAAAAAGATTATGCGCCTATGCATTACCTTGAAGATCATTCATCTGATTTAGCTTCTCAAGTTGAAAATGACAACTGGGAACAAAGCAACCAAACGCGTTTACTGTCAGCTATCAAGACTCTTGATGAGCGTAGTCAGCACATTCTTCAGGCTCGTTGGTTAAATGAAGATAAAACCACGCTACAAGAGCTAGCAGCAACTTATCAAGTATCGGCAGAGCGTATCCGCCAACTAGAGAAGAATGCAATGAACAAGTTAAAAGGACGAATGGAAGGCTAAGGCTTTTTATTGGTGCTTTAAAGAAAACCTGCTTAACAGCAGGTTTTTTTATGTCTGGAACATTTATGCCATAAGCCCATGGATGGGTAGCTTATGGCTTTATGTCTGGAACATTTATGCTATAAGCCCATGGGTGGGTAGCTTATGGCTTTATGTCTGGAACATTTATGCCAAAAAACCATGGATGGATATTTTTTGGCTTTATGTCTGGAACATTTATGCCATAAGCTGCGCTTGATTATCGTTGTGGCGATACGCCTATTCTTGTAATACAGAGCAGAGCCAAGGGAGAAAGGGCTTGTCCCCGCTGTTGATTTCATATGAGGTAACCCCTCAGCGCCCCAGCGAAATTTAAACAGCAAAATTTCCAACGGGGGAGAGTTGATTCTGTCAGTTGGTTGCATGTGTTTAGGCCACAACTGCATCTCTGTCGTATCTTTATATTTTGCCGCTAAATAGTGGATACCGATTCAAAATGGGTCGTGTTTTTGAGCACCAGCACGGCGGCAAGCAGTTGGAATTACCGTGCCTGCAATTACTTCCCTAATTGAGAGTATTTAGCTTTAATCACCGCTGCTATAACCTGTTTGCGCACAACTTTAATTCCCACTGTGGTGATATCAGGCCATGGGTAATATTGTCTTGGTCTTTTAAAACGGGCAATTTTGTCGGCAAGAAATGCGGTTAACTCAGGTTCTGCTGGCTGACTTACTGAATTGTTGGCGATTTTAATAGTCGCAGCGGGTAGGCTGCCAAATTTGTCATCGGCGATTGCAAAGACGATGGCGTCATCTATCTGCGGGTGCAGCTTTAGCGCTGCCTCAATCTCTTCTGGTTGGATATTCTCGCCGCCACTGATAAACATGTTGTCGGCTCTGCCATCAATGCGTAGGTTGGCGTTTTCATCCCAATGTCCCAAGTCTTTGGTGTAGAACCAACCCTCGCTATCTGTCGGTCGTTGAAAGCTGTCTTGCGTTAAATAGCCAAGAAACAAACACTCGCCTTTTACCCATATTTCACCATCAACGATTTTGAGTTCTCGCTTGGGTAACACTGTGCCGCTAGAGCTATCGGCACGTGCTTTACCTGTGGTGATTTGTGAACTCATCTCTGTCATGCCATAGCTGGTATAGGCAGCAATGTTAAGCGTTTCGAGCTGCTGCAGAAGATCGGCAGAGATCACGCCGCCGCCCAGTAGCATGGCTTTGACTTGGCTCAGCTCACAGTTGTCGCTATCAAGCAGTGTTTGCAATTGGGCGCTGACCAGTGATAGATGACTTATTTTGTCACGGCTTAACTGCGTTGCCAGACTCATTGACTTGTCTTCGAATACCACGCTGGCGCCGGCGAGAGCACAGCGATTGGCAATCGCTAGCCCGCCAATATGAAACAGTGGAAGCGACAATAACCAGCTATCCTTTGCTGCGATATCTATAAGCGATTTTGAGCCATTAGCACTGGCGATATGATTCGCCAAGCTATGTACTGCTGCTTTAGGTAATCCTGTACTGCCTGAAGTGAGAATGGCGTTTACGCCTTGGCTTGGGTCAATGTTTAGTGCTAGTGCTGAAGCTCTGCTGTGCTGAGTAAAATCGAGGTTTAATTGCTGAGTAATATCAATACTAAGCGCTGGGTTGGGACTGCTATTTGAACTGTCGGCTAACCAGCAGTAACCATATTGATGAGTTTGAATCAGCTCTATTAGCTGCTTGGGTGCAAAGCGTGGTGAGATAGGACAGAACAACATACCGCGATCAACGCAGGCCCAATATAGCGTGAGTAATTCTGGTTGGTTATGGCCGATACAGGCAATTCTAGCACCTCGTTGTACGCCGGCTTGTAACAACTGTTCGCCGATAGCCAGCACTTGTTGACTGAGCGTTTGATAACTGACTTTTAGCTCTCCGATACGGTAAGCAGCGGTATTAGGTGCTATGGCTGCGCGCTGATGGATCGGCGAGATCATTGTATTGTCTGCATCATGTTGTGACATCTCGGGCTACAGCTTTAATAACAGTTGTAGGTCGCTCAGCTCTAGGCATTTAGCTTTACCTGAGCTTTGCAGTAAGTCTTGGCTAAAGGCAGCTAAGGTGTCTATACCAGGGATTTCATCCGGTGTAACTATGCTAGCCAGGCGACTCAGAGCATCAATGCCTAAGCTGGCTTCCAAACTTGAACTTAGAATTGTCCGCACTGCGTGTTCATTAGCAACATGCTGCAATGCTTGTAGTTTATTTAAGCTACCTAACAGCATAGGTTTGATGATGATGGCGCAAAGTCCCGCTTGCATCTCAAATTGGTAATCGGGGTCATTGAGCGATTCATCTAGCGCCCAAGGTGCTTCAATGGCTTTATAAAAATGTGGATTATCGCCTGGCTGTCGGCACGGCTCTTCAATGTACTCAATTGCATTTAGTGGAATGCAGGCGATAAATTCGATTGCTTGTTGTAACTCAAAGCCGCGATTGGCATCTAGCCTAAGTTTGAGATCAGAGCGAATCGCTAAAATCTGATGAATAAGCTGAATTTCATCTTCTAGCGATGTCTGCGCCACTTTGACTTTTACTGCATGAACATTGCTGGCAAGTGCTTTTACTCGCTCGGCAACAGCGCTCAGAGGTTCATCTTGGTTGCGATAGATAAGCGGTATTGTGCGGCTCTCTAGGCTATGGCCGTCAAGTGAACCCATCAGTTTGGCGTGCATCAAGCTTAAACCAAAGGCGATAGCATGCTGCTCAGTATTGTCTGCTAAATCTAGCAGTGTATCGACAGGCTGTTGTAGCAGTGCGGGTAAGTTGTTAGTTAGTTCTGTAACGGTTTGGGCTAAGGAGTGCTGGCTAAAACCTGTGAGTGGATTGCCATCGACATCGTGACCAGAAAGGGGCGAGATCTCAACATATTCAGTGCGTTCGCTAGTATCTGCATCGGCAGTTGCAGCCAGAACTAAGCCGCTACGGTTATCTATCCGTTGTTTACCCACTGGCAGTAATCGATCGAGTTCAATACTGAATTGATAAAGGCTAAGTTTACTCAGGATCATTTAGAGGCCTATTAGGTAATATTGGGTTAACGGCAAGGGGTTTCAGTAGCCGCAAAACTAACTGACTAAAGGTGTCAGGCGCTGCGCTATGAACATTATGGCCACTGGCATTCACAGGATAAAGCTTGAGTGGGTATTGTTGCTGCCAGCGCGTGGCGAGTGACAGAAACTTGTTATCATCGGAACCTGCAATAAAAAAACAGGGTGCACTGATCACTGCCGGTGTATCCCATAAGTCAGCTTGCTGTGCCAGTGAAGTGGCTTGATAACAGTTGCTCAGTTTTGCGCCTTGATTACCGCTACGGCGTTTAATCATCGTTTGCTGTTCAGTGCTGCTAAGGTCGGCAAAAACGGCTTGTTGGTACCACTGGGTTAAAAATGCCGTGATATCAAGGTGGGCGAGTTTGTCTGCCCATAGCGCATCATTGATTTTTCGCTGTGTTTTATCTTGCTCGGATTGTAGACCTGGATGGCAAGACTCTAGGATAAGGCTTAGTACACACCCCGGATAGCGGCGAGCCAGATGCAGTGCAATACGGCCGCCGAGCGAATAACCAATGAGGTGATACTGCTCTATACCTAATTTAGAGACGGTTTGCTCAATGAGTGCGCAGCAAGTTTCAAATCCAGGAGTTGGCAGCGGTTGATCGAGAGTGTCGCCATGGCCGGGCAGATCAATGCTAATACAGTAATATTGCTCAGCGAGTACTTCAGTGACAGCTAACCAATCTTGTTTATCGCCTAAGAAACCATGCAGTAGCACTATGGCAGGGTTGTTAGGTTGACCTTGGCAGCGATAACTTAGCATTAACTCTGTTTTACCCAAGTGGCAATGGCAGCAATTTGATCGCTCGCTTGATTCTGCGACACGCTAACCTCAATGACTGATGGGCCTGCATAAGTCATCGCATACTCATAAGATTCAATAAAGTCATCGAGGTTGTCGGTTTGGTTGTAGGCTAAACCAAACATGGCGGCACCGAAACCAAATTCAAGGCCATGGGATAAGCGGTAGTAGTCGGTTCTTAGCTGCTCGTTAGGTACTGGCAACAGGTTAAATATATTGCCGCCATCGTTATTGAGGATAACAATCACAAAGGGGCTGGTTACTGTTCGGGCAATCGCCAGTGAGTTGAGATCATGTAGCTGAGAGATATCACCAATAATCAATGTCGTTGGTTTTTTATCTGCAATTGCAACTCCGCATGCCGTCGCTAACAGGCCATCAATACCCGATGCGCCGCGATTGGTAAACACATTGGCGTAGTCAGCAGTGATAGGGGCGTACATATCAAATAATCGTACCGGCAAACTATTTCCAATGAACAATTGCTGCGAAGAGGTTTGACGCTGGGCTATCGCTCTAATGGCTTGCGCTTCACCAAAATCAGCATGGTCTATCTGTTGTTGGAATAGTGTCTCTAGTGCAGCATTGTGCTGTGTGAGTGCGAGTGCCCACTGCGCCTCGGATGAGCGCGGCCATGGCAACTGGCTAAAGGTATCTGCTTTGGCTATCCACTGTTGTTTAGCTTTATGGCTAGGATCGAGTCTTTGTTGTTGGGGCAAGACTTGCCAGTAATCCTTCCACTGTTTTTCGTTTAAATAGCTGATGAGCCGCTTTGATAAAATACGACCGCCAAACACCAGTACCTTTTCCGCTTGCGCTAATATCGCTTGAGACTTTGGATGCAATAGCAGTTGATCGACATTGCCAATGGCAGCACTACTTTGTCTAAGTTGCGACTGTGCGTCGGTCACAATTGGCCAACCGAGCTTAATAGAAAGTGCGATAAGCTGCTCTGGGTTGTGCTCAGGAGGTAGCGTTGCCGCCACAATCACCCCTTTGCCATGGACAAATCGCGCGAGTGCATCAGCGGTTGGGAGCTGCGATGCGGTATTTGCAGCATACTGAATATAGGGCGTACGATCTTGCTGCCATTGGGCGATAGGTTTTAAGTACCGGCTAAAGTCGGCTTGTGGTTCAGCAGGGTAAAGCGGTTCACGGTACATACAGTTTATATGTACTGGTTGGGTTTGATTGCTCACTGCATCATCGATGCTGCTTAATAGCGCTGCCGGACTGATATTGAGATCCGGTGTCGGTAGATTGAGCGCTTTAGCATATTGGGTAAATATTGCTGGCTGGTTTATGGCTTGATTGGCGCCGCAGTCAATCAGCTCTGGTGGACGGTCGCCGGAGAGCACGATAAGTGGCACATGGGTTAACCAGGCTTCAATTACTGCCGGGTATAGGTTGGCAACCGCGGTACCTGAGGTGGTAATTATCGCCACTGGAGCAGCACTCGCTTTAGCCAATCCTAGCGCCATAAAACCTAGACCACGTTCATCGAAATGTAGGTGTTGCTGAAGGCTTGTCTGCTTGGCGGCAGCAAGAGTTAACGGAGTGGAGCGCGATCCCGGTGCCATACACACATGTTTAACGCCTAGACGAGCAAGCTCCTCTAAGATCAATGTTCCCCATAACAAGTTCAATTCAGCTGTATGTTCAGTTTGCATAGATAATTACCATCCCAATGATAATGCTAGTTTAACTTGCTTTAGGGCAAAGGAATATGATCGGCTTTGGTTTTATATCAACTTCACTAAATCCTAGCCCAGCTTTTACCTTTAGCCTTGATTATCAATCCACTCGCTCATCACCACATGAGTTTTTGTTTTAGTTATATCTGGGTGAGCATCGATAAATTCTCGAATTTGATGTAATCGCTTCATTGACGGTGCATTGACATAAACTAAAAGATCCATATCACCGGTGATGCCTCTGCAGGTAATGATCTCTGGAATGGTACGGAACACTTTAACGATGTCTGCACAGTTCGGACATTGATGACGGATTTCAAAATAGGCCGTTACCCCTTCTGTTTGCGAAGCGCTTAATAGCACTTGGTAACCCCGAATGGTGCCGTTCTTTTCCATCTTCTTAATTCGCTCTGTGACTGCCGAGCGTGATAAGTTAACCTCCGTCGCAATATCAGAGATACTACGACGAGCATCGGTTCTTAAGGCCGTTATAATAGCGTTATCAAACTTATCCATAGTGTAGTTCCACATAATGGCGGTAAGTAAATAGAATGCCGACAAAATGACGGTATCTTCGGTGAACTTGGTTGCGCGCAAGCGCAGATTGCAGTTAAGTCTAGAACTATAATGGTGCCATTGAAGTCAGTGAGTATATGAGATGAACCAAATATCAGCAACAATAGGACGTTGGCAAGGTGCTGGCTTGATGGCCACCACTTTGTTGGGTACCGGAGTATTTATCTTACCGCAAATGACCATAGTCACTGCGGGACAGGGCGCATTAATTGCTTGGTTGGTGCTCACTCTGGCAATTATTCCTGTGACCTTAGTGTTTGGCCGCTTAGCCAGTGTACTGCCCCATGCTGCGGGTCCTGCGTATTTTGTTGAAAAGGCATTTGGTCGAACTGCTGGACGAACCATAGGGCTAATGTTTTTGCTGGTGGTGCCTATTGGAGCGCCAGCTGCAATTTTAATGACCTTCCAATTTGTGAATGCTCTGGTGCCGATAGAGGGGTGGGCACAAGTGGCTACAGAATTGTTACTGCTTGGAGCATTGCTACTATTAAACCTAAGAGGCATTCAAGTCTCTGCCAAACTGCAGTTTGCTTTAACGCTAGCGATTGTTTCGGTAGTCGTGGCACTTTTTGGTGGTGTCGGAATGAGCTTGTCTGAGCTTGAATCTTTTACCCATCAAGATAGCCCTAACGTGAGTTTAGTGATGGCTGCTGTCGGTATCGCTTTTTGGAGCTTTCTTGGTATTGAAGCAATGACCCATCTGGCGGGCGATTTTCGTAACCCTAAGCGAGATATGATCCCGGCGATGTTTATTGGCACCGTGCTGGTGGGTATTGTCTATTTAGCTTGTACTTTGCTATTGCTTATCGTCCCCAGCGAAACGCCTGTGGCAATGGTTGGAGTGTTCGATAGCTTGCTGGGCGGTTATGGTGCACAGGTCATCGGCATTCTAGGGATTGTCAGTGGTTTGGCGACCGTTAATGTGTATACCGCCAGTGTATCTAGGCTTATCTGGAGCTTTAGTCGTGACGGTGTGTTGCCTAAGTACTTTAACAAGCTAAATCAGCACAATTCTCCTGCTCGTGCATCAATCGCGGTACTGGTTTCAATGGCATTGGTGATAATTCTGACCTATGCAACAGGTCAGCAGCTAGAGGATCTGATTGCTTGGAGCAATGGAGTGTTTGTTATTATCTACTTAGCAGCTATGTTCGCTGCGGTAAAACTGCTGAGCAAGCGCTATCTGCCTTTGGTCGCGCTTAGTTGTATGTTATGTGCAGTGATTGGTTTTGCATTAGGTTGGAATATGGCTTACGCCATACTCTTAATGCTGGTGTTATTTCCAATGTTATGGCTACAGAAAACACACCTCAGCCGTAAACAATGGGTCACGGAATAACTTAAGACTTCTGTTGTGTTTCAATGGCAAGATTACGCATCTGAATAAGCTCGCTATGTCTTAAGTAAAGTAATTCTGAAGTGCGACGGATCATCTGGTCTTCATATTGGCACAGATGACCATCAGCATAGGCAAGGCGCCACATTGCGAGAATTAGTTGCTGTTTTTGTTCAATATCAAAGTTGTCATTAATCGCTTGAGTAAATTCGTACAGTGAGATTGAATTACTTTGTGATACGGTCGCGTCTTGTATCAATGCGCCGACATCATTAACGGACAAGCCTAAGCTGGTGGTAAGTAGCTCGGGCAGTATCTTGGCTTCTTCATCTGACATAGTTTCATCGGCCATAACAACTTCTAGTAGTAAACTTGCAGCTGCTAGGTTGAGATGATGAGCTTGCTCCTCGGCAGATAATGTCTGATTAGGGGATTCAAAAAACTGTTTTAGCTTGGCAAGCATGTAAACTCCTCAATAGATAATAACCACTACATTCTACTGTTGTCAGTAGCGTCCGTTTGCGTAAGTAGGGACACTGTTGTCTCATCTATACATTCTGAATGGCAAGTTTGAGTAGAACTGAATGGTTATTTACTCAATGTAATTACGGTGAATATAACTTAGAGCGGCAAATAAAGAGAGAGTTCCATCTTGGCTTATATTGATAGCTTATCAATGATAAGCCAAGATACCAATGAAGCTTATAAAATGGCGCCAAGACCCTTCATCAAAAGATCTGAAGTACCAGAAGTACCATTCGCATCGAGGTAGCCTTTAACGATATCAACCATAGGTGCGGCAAGATCTTTAGAGATCCCTAGCTTTTCGAAGGCATCATAAACCATTGCTCCGCCCTGTAATGATTCACCGAATCCGCCAGCTTTGGAAAGTAAGCCAGACATACCCGAATCGTTGTCTAGCTTTGGCACTGCACCTAGTAAGCCGTCAATACCAGGGATAGAATCTGAAATAGTGCTAAAGTCGCTGCTACCCAAAGAAGACTGTGCTAATGATAGCAAGCTACCTAAACCACCTTCTGCTTGGCCCTGGCTTAAACCCAACTGTGACATGACACTGCCTACTAAATCACTTGATTCTGATGGTTTAGATATAGCGTTGGTGACTTCTGTTAGCGAGTCTAACCCGTGAGCGGTAGCCTGAGTCGATACAAGGCTAAGCATAGCGAGAAAAGTCGCGGTCAATAATTTCATGAGGGTCATCCTTTTAAGGTTTATCTGTTGCATTTTTTATTAGTTTAACGGTTTTAACAGTTCGTTTGCAGTTTTTTTACTTTTTAGAAATAGTAAATACGTGATTTGAACTGTGCATTAATTACCAAATTTGGGTATCCTTAGCCTTAATTCGTGTTATTCAATTTCAATGTTTGGAATACCCTATGTCATTATCAGCCATCTTGACTCAAGCTTTTAATTTTTTTCGTAATAATATTAGCCAATTAGCAATGCTGCTGGTTCCTGTATTGTTTATCCAGGTGGGTATACAGTTATGGTTGAGCCTAGAAATTAACGCTGCCGATCTTGAAAACCCACAGTTTGGCACTAGTCACATGGTCGCCATGATGGTGTTGTTGTTGGTTTTTTCTTTTCTTATCGCTGCTCTGACACTGTTTTTAGAGATCCGCTCGCAGGGACACAGTCCGAGTAATGCTATGATCTTAAAAACCAGTCTGAACTTTGTACCCACCCTTTTGTTGGCCGGAGTGTTATCTGGCTTAGCGGTTGTGGGACCATTTATTGTATTACTAGCGATTAACCCAATGCTTGGCATTATCGGTTTAGTATTAAGTATTTATCTATTTGCTCGACTCGCATTCGTTAATTTTATGGTGGTTGTAGAGCGGTTAACCCCCTTGGAAGCTATTAAGCGTAGTTTCACCTTTAGTGGACCAATCACGCTGAAAACCATCACGGTATTATTAATCTATGTCCCTATCTCTCTTGCTGGTGGCGTATTGGCACTTGCAACACAGCTAGGCGGCGTGCCGTTACAGCTTATTGGCGAAGTGGTTGTGGCATTCTTCGGCCTATTTGTGAACGTTGCACTGTTCCGTTTGTACATGGTTGCACGTGACGACTCTGATGTGCAGGGCAATCTAGAGTAGTAATCACGGATATTGCCGATCAGCTTTATTACGAGTATTGAGTAAAATGCTCGTAATAGAGTTTCAACATATTACTGTGTGACGCAGTCAGCGGCGTAGGAGCGTATCTTGTTAAACGATATAGAATTCGTTAATCAGTTTTCGGCAGAGCTGGGGCAAGACTACCGTAAAGCCAAAAGTTTTGTTACCGATGTGCCTACTCAGGCGTTACTGCATGTAAGAAGTTTTAGCCATAAACTAACCAGTTTACTGGCCGAGAAGCGTGCAATTCATTTTGATAGTCCCAACCTCTATGACCGCATTGAGCTACTTAATCAACGTCGATTAATTGATGTAAAAACCACTCGAGCACTGCATAAATTACGCACAGATGGTAACCGTGGTGCTCATCCCGAAAAATATCACCTAACGCCAGAGCAATTACAGCAGCTTAGTCAACGAGCGATTAAGAACCTGCTGCACCTCGTGGATACCTTGTTTAAGCAAGTCACTGGCAATGCCTGTCCTGAATATTATTTTGAAGAGTTTGACGCCTTAGCGGGTAGAGATCTCTGTTACCGCGCAGTGATGGAGCGAGATGCCGAGTCACAGTATTTGGTGGGGATGTCACTCAAGGCGAGGGCATTGATGCAAAGAGAGCAAGAGCTCGCATTACAAGAGCGGAGTGAGGATAGCGTAAAAGAGCGTTCTACCGCATCTTTCAAGCAAGCGAGTTACTGGTTCTCTCAAGCTGCTGAGCATGATATTAATGCGCTCTTTGAACACGGCGTGGCGCTGATCCATGGGTACAGCGGCGAATTTGATGTTATTGCAGGCGAACAAGCTATCGCCAAAGCGGCGACTGCAGGCGTTGCCAATGCGATGGCGCTACTCGGTTACTTCTATCTAGTTGGTAGTCAGCATTTCACCGCTGATATTGAACTTGCAGAGCAGTATTTAAGTCAAGCAGCAAAGCTTGAGCAATCTGAGGCTATGGCTAACTTAGGGGTGCTCTACTATCAAAAATCAGATTTGCAGTGTGCTTATAAATATATCAGCCGTGCAGCAAAAGCAGGTTTTCCACACGCACAGTTCCATCTCGCGCTGATGTTATCTCGTGGCGAAGGCTGCGAAGTAGATGCGATAAAAAGTGAATACTGGCTAGCGGAAGCCGCTGAACAAGGGCAGGTAGATGCTATGCTTTCTAGAGCTCAGACTATGCTGCATGACGATACAGGTCTTATAGAGGATTATACTCAAGCTGAAACCTATTTACGTGAAGTTATAAAGTACGGCCATAGTGTGCCAGCTATGATAGAGTTAAGTATTGCATTAGCTGATGGGGTGCTTGGTCGCATCGATGTGGTTGCTTCTGCCTCTTTACTGAAGCTTGCTAAAGAGCATGCGAATGAAGAAGAGTTGGCAGTTATTGAGCCTCTGTGGGCGTCGCTAGAACAGCAGGTGTTATCTGTAATGCAGATGACGAGTTCGCCACAAGAGAAAGAGGCATTAGTAAAAGCTGCTGAATTACTGAGTTAAGTAATAAAAAATGCTGGCTTTAAATTGATTCATGACTAGATGCAATCTGCCAGAGTGATCGCGATTCGTGAGGCTAATTCTATTCACGTATCCAATTTTATAGTGGCATATCGATCAATCTAAACGGGATTACTTTTCTACAACACCTTCTATGAAAAGCATAAAGCTTGGCAAAGAAATTTTATTTGTTTTTATGTTCTGCAATTATATCATTAACAGGTAATCCAGCTGTAAATTATAAAATACAATATTCAGTTTATTGTTTGTTAATTTACCTTGTATACATTATGCAATATGTGTACCTTAGCTTCAAATAAAATATTGGAGCGCTATATGTCCTACTCTGCAGCAAATGAAGTGAAGTCAATTCCGACCTCTCAATTATCCTTGAAAAGTCTAAATACTGAGCTGAATCATTTTGCAGAGCGCTATGTTCGATTGGTGCTGGCTGTAGGGCAACATGATGACCTTTATATAGACGCCTATTTTGGCCCAAGCGCTTGGAAGGAAGAAGCTTACTGGCAGCCGATGACAGCACTTAGATCGCAGTTTGAAGAAGGTAGTCAGTTACTTAATGTGTTGGGCGCCAAAAAGTTTAATGCAGAGTTACAAGCACGCTATAACTTTTTAGAAAAGCAATGGTCGTCTATTGGTGCTTATTTAGACTTATTAGAGGGTAAGGAGCTTAGCTTTGATGAAGAGGCTGCAAGGTTATATGACTCCTCAGTGGCTGAATTCCAGCTGGATGAATTAAAGGCCATACACCTTGAACTTGAGCAATTATTGCCAGGCCTTGGTAGCCTACAGAGCCGTTTTACTTTATTTAAAGATAGTTACATTGTACCTAAAGATAAGGCTGGAGTTGTATTCAATGCTGCGGTTGACAAGGCGCGTGAGTTAACTAAGTTGCAGTTCACACTACCTGAAAACGAGAGCTGTGACATTGAGTATGTTAATGGCAAAGTCTGGACTGCCTATAACTGGTTTAAAGGCGACTACCATAGCCTTATCCAACTTAATCAAGATCAACCGTTGACGATCGATCGTTACCTAGAGCTTGCCACTCACGAAGGCTACCCTGGACATCATGTGTTTAATGCTTTGCAAGAGCAGCTGCTAGTAAAAGGAAAAGGTTGGTTAGAGTATTCTGTTTACCCGCTATTTAGCCCCATTTCATTCTTAGCTGAAGGCAGTGCTAATTACGCGCTCCGGATACTGATGACTGCCGACGAAATCGTTGATTTTGAACGTGATGTATTAATGCCTTTAGCAGGGCTTGATGCGGATATGGCATTATTTCATAAAGTTTTTGCGTGTATTAAGCGGCTGGGATACTTTGAAAACCATGTTAGCAAGCTACTGACTGATAAAAAAATTGATCAGCAAGAAGCGATACGTTTATTGGTTGATGATGCGCTTTATACTCATTCGCGAGCTGAGCAGCGTATGCGCTTTTTTGACTGCAATCGTTCTTACATTATAAATTACAGTGTTGGTGAAGATACTGTAGCAGATTGGGTTGAATTTGAATCTGACAGTAAAGCGATGCATTGGCAGCGTTTTGAGGCCTTGCTATCAAGACCCCGCAGCGCATCTGCAATGAAGCTTATTCGTTAGGATTGTGCTCGAAAGTGCGTCCGGCTCTTGCTGGTTGAGTCGTACTATCTTTAAAGGCAGTATCTTTAAAATCTGTATTGCTGAAAGCATCAGTTTGCTGTTCGTTATCTCTTTGGTATGTTTGTCCTGCTTGTTGTTTCTGGAAACGTGCTAGCTGACGTTTTAAATAAACGCGACCAAAAAGGCTTAGCGTTATAAAAGTGATAGCGCCAAAAAGTAACAGGAAAGGCAGCGCAACTAAGGCTAGAGTCATAAAGGCTAAACCGATGACGAATGCTAACCAGCCGCGAGAGCCAGAAAATCGATTTTGCATTGAACTGCTTTGAAACTGGTTGTAAATCATATCTTCTCCATAATTTCTTAGTTGTTAGCTTACACCACAAAGATGAATACTGGCTGAATGAATAAACTAACGACTTTCATATTGCCGACAAACTAAGCAGATATCACGTTAATAAAGGTTAATCTTGATTAGGGGCTGTTGATCTTTCGAGCTTTGTTTATAACCCTAAGGCCGCGCATTGTGAGGCTCTCTGTCTTTCCACTTCTTCTTTGCATTGGCTTAAAAGGGAATAACCATTTCTTTACCAATGCGCCTTGAATTGAAAAGACTGAGAAAGCTCGAACTGAGTATATCCTTAATGGAATTGGTATTATTTGGGGGAATGACTAAACCGCACAGCCAACGCGTTGTTAAAATAACCAATAAACGGCGGCAAAAACAACCGTGAAAGATCAACTCCCCCTAACTTCTACAAATTCTTTTAGCTCTGGCGAGCTAAAAGCTGCTGAAACACTCTGGCAAATTATGTTCTTAACCCATTGGTGTCCTGGGTCATCATCATTTCTCTGGTGCCATAGCAACACATAAGCAAGTGGCATGAAATCAAAGGGCAGAGGTAGTTCTGCCAGCGGGTATAGCTTTTGGGCATGTTTAGCAAAGCTTGCCGGTAGAGTGAATATGAGATCGCTATGGGCGCAAATACTCGCCGCACCGTAAAAATCAGGTACTGTGGTGCTGATACGACGATGATGCCCTAAGTCGGCTAAGTGATAATCTAGTGCCCACCAATCATTTCCTTCACAGCGTACTTGCACGTGTGCCATCTCTAGATAGATCTCTCGATCCCAATGGCCTGCAGCTATCGCATTTAGCAGCGGATGGCCTTTTCGAACTAGACAAACTTGCTCATCGGTAAAGAGTGTTTGATGCGCTATTCCGTCTGGTAGCCTGTCTACTTGAAAGGCTGACTGTGGATGAAGGTCACGTCCAGAGATGCCGAAATCTATCTGACCTTGCTGAATCGCTAGCGTTGAATTCTCAGTCCAAACATAGCTATCTAACTTAAGATTTGGCGCTTTAGTCAGAAGTGGGCCAATAAAATAGGGAATAAGTGTCTCATATGCACTTTCAACCATGGCGAATGAGAATTGTCTGGTACTGCTAGCGGGTTCAAAGCTGGGTGGTAGAGTCAGTTGATATAAGCTTTGTAGACTTTGTGGCAACATTTTTCCTAATTGAACGGCGTGAGCGGTAGGCTTTAAACCATGAGCTGTGCGCAGAAAAAGAGGGTCGCCTAAGGTTTCACGCAGTCTATTGAGGCTTTTGCTCAATGCAGACTGGCTGAGATGTAAACGGTTGGCCGCTCGGGTAACACTCTTCTCTTCAAGCAGTATTTGCAGTATCACCAATAGGTTTAAGTCGATACGAGCTAAATTCTCTAATTTCATTAGATATTCCTCAATGGAAATTCATTATGGAAATAATATCATTTCTGTTCATACCATGGTTTGATTAATATAGTCACGTTTCCAATATTTGAGAAAGATGATGCGTCGTAATTTATTACCTATTTTAATGTCGATGGTGGTTCTTAGCCCTTTGGCTATCGATATTTACCTTCCCTCTATGCCTGCTATGGCTGCAGAGTTTTCGGTTTCTGCTAGCCAAATCCAGTCGACTTTGGTGTTGTTCCTATTTGCTATGGGCACTGGACAGTTATTGATTGGTCCCTTAGCCGATAGATATGGCAGAAGACCTGTCGCGTTAGGCGGTATTATTCTTTATGCAGCAAGTAGTATGCTGGCTGCGGTAGCTGTTGAGTTTGAATGGCTGCAGTTTGCTCGGGTGTTACAAGGTTTGGCTGCTTGCTCGACCTCTATTGTGGTCTTTAGTGCAGTACGTGATTGCTTTTCACCGAAAGAAGGAGCTCGTTACTACAGTTACCTTAACGGTATGATATGTGTGATTCCAGCGTTAGCACCGACGCTTGGTGGTTTGCTGGCCTTGCAATTTGGTTGGCGCTCGACCTTTGTCTTTATGACGCTGTACGCAATTCTTATCCTCGTTTTTGTCGGCTATCGTCTACCTGAAACACGCCCTAAAAATACCGTCAGTTCAGGCCCACTATATCGCTGGGCTCGTTATAAACCCGTGATTGTTGAAACACACTTTTTATTCTATGCCTTTGCTTGTATGGCGGGTATGGCGGCGATTTTAAGCTACGTCTCATATGCTCCAGTTTGGTTAATAGATCGACTTGGCGTGTCAGAGTTGACCTTTAGTGGCTTATTCGGCCTTAACGCTGCGGTTAATATCGTTGCTTGTTTTGCAGCTCCAATAGTGATTAAAAAGCTAGGTAATCGTCCGACGGTTATACTTGCATTGGCCTTCATGCTAGTTGCAGCAGCAACCGAAGTGTTAGTACAAATATTCGGTCCTCAAACGGGGTTAGCTGCGGCATTTAGCTTTATGTTGCCAATGATGTTGCTCTGTATTGGCTTTGCACTGTTATTGGGGCCGGCAACGAGTATGGCGCTATCCGCCTTTGGTGAGAGAGCGGGCACTGCTACAGCGATGTTAGGTTTTATTCAAATGAGTGGTGCATCACTACTGACAGGGCTAGTACAACAAACCAGTATTCCAGCACCTTATGCCGTGGCTTTGGTCATGGGCGGTTTAGCGATCATCTTGCTCTCTATGATGGCCATGTCCCGTTTTGACCATTGGCATCAAGAGCAACATGCTTATTAAGCGACTGATGAAATTACAGTTAGCGCTGTTTTACGGCTAACGATGAAACACCCTTTGACCTGTATAGAGCAACCATCTATGCAGGTTTTTTTTGCGTGAAGCTTAATGATAGAACATAGCTAATTGGTATAAACTAAGCACTACCAAGTTAGCGGAATGAAGAAGGCTTACACTTTTGTCTCGTCCAGATTGTCCTACATGCTATTACCCATTAAAAGCATGCCTGTGTGCCAGCATTAGAAGAATGCAGGTAAAAACTGAGTTGATCGTGTTACAAGATCCTAGTGAAGTTGGTCATGCCAAAAATAGCGTACGTTTAATGGAGCTTGTGATCCCTGAAACGCAGGTCTTTGTGGGTGAAACTGCGGCAGATTTTTCTGCATTAAGACAATATTTAACTGAATCTGAAAAGCGGGTCTATTTAGTTTATCCATCAGAAGGCAGTGAATTGGCGAATAGCTGCTCACTGGATGAAGAGGTGATTCTTTTGCTATTAGATGGTACCTGGAGAAAAGCTTACAAGTTGTTGCAGTTAAACCCGTGGTTAGCGGATTTTCCTGCTCTACACCTTGATCTAGAGTCAGCTTCTAATTACACCATCCGCAAAGCGAGTCGCAGTGATAGTTTATCAACTTTAGAGGCGAGTGCGATGATGTTGAAGGCGATAGAACCGCTAAAAGACGTAACGCCATTAACCGATGCTTTAGCGGCGTTAGTTGAGCAAAGGTTGGCGTCGATGCCAGCAGATGTGAGAGCACGATATAGAGATAATAAATAGAAGTAGAATTTGTGAATCAGGTCATCTAATACTCAGTAAAACCCAATTTAGGTCACGCTAATCCAGTGAAATATAGGGTTTAATAGTCATGTAAGCTATTTTAGCTAACGTAAGTGGCTGCCTCATTCACGGCTTTTGCAGGGGGCGACACTGAATTTATTCAGGTGATTGATGCAGCCATCTTTCAATGTGTTTTATCTTATTGTTATTGTTTAAGTTAGGCTTTTTTGAGCAGATATAATGACTCTGTCGCAAACACCTCAGCCGTTGCAGGCCAGCCAAAATGGTAGCCTTGGCCATATCCTTTCCCCATTTTAGCTAACAACTCTTTTTGCTCTTTGGTTTCGATACCTTCTGCGATATAACAGATATTCAAAGTCTGGGCTAATTGCACCATGGCTTTGCATAGCTCTTTTCCTTGAGGCTCATGTAATCGTTGTGCAAAGCTGGAGTCAATTTTTAAGCAATCAATTGGCAAACTGCCTAATCGACTTAATGAAGATAATCCAGCGCCAAAGTCATCGATGGCGATGCCGATATTAAGCTGTTTAAGTTCACTTAATACTGCTGACATCAGCGCTGGTTTGCGGATCAGTGCTGACTCTTCAATTTCGATAATCAGTTTATCTGATGGCAACTGAGTCTGTTGTAGTACCTTGGTTAGCATTGATACAAAATCTGGGTGTGCCAGTTGTGAAGTTGAGATGTTAACCGTGATTTTAAGTGTATTATTGTACTGAGTATGCCACAGAGCCATCTGGGTACAGGCTTGCTCGAGAGCCCACAGACCCACATTGACCATTGAGCCCGTCTCTTCCAGTAAAGGAATGAACTCATTGGCCTCTAGTATATCGCCGTTACTACGTTGCCAACGCAATAGTGCTTCAACGGCAATCGTTTCGTTGGATTCAAGATCAACAATTTGCTGATAAACCAAACTAAATTGCCCCAAGCTTTGAGCGTGCCTCAGATCGTTAAGTATATGAAGTTTTTTCTCAGCAGCTTCTCTGATTGCGGCGTTGTAAAAGCGAATGTGGTTAGGGCTCTTCTTGGCGGAATACATAGCAGTGTCAGCCATGCTCAGTAATTGATTTGCTTCGAGACTCTGCTGTGGGAATAGTGATATGCCAATACTGGTACTAAGGTAAAATTTTTGCCCATCGATTTCAAATGGCGCATCAAACAAAGAAAGAACGAGATCGGAGAAGGTTTCTATCTCTTGTTTATTTTTACATTTTGGCAGTACTAAGGTAAATTCATCGCCACCGAGCCGAGCAATCTCAGCGTCTTCAAGGCAGCAAGTTTCTAGTCTTGCCGCAACTAATTGCAAAACCTTATCGCCTGTTGCATGACCGAAACTATCATTAATATTTTTAAAACCATTGAGATCTAAAAACATTAAAGCACCAATCATGCTGCTGTGCTGTTTAATATCTTCAATCGCCTTATTAAGAATTTTGATAAGATGAAATCGATTCGGTAAACCGGTTAGCTTGTCGTACATAGCTTGCTGGGTGAGCTTAGCTTCGAGTCGTTTTTTCTCGCTAATATCACTGAATAAATTGACGAAATACACTGTATTGTCGGCATAGATCCGGCGACAACTCTGCCAAGCGGGGAACTTTGAGCCATCTGAACGATACTTCCAGACTTCGCCTTGCCAGTTACCTTTTTCTTTCAATGGGTTAGTGTTGATAGTGTCGTTGAGCATAGCTTCAAGGCCGAGCTCATAAGGGGTTTTAGCGAGCATATGTTCAGCGCTATAACCGCAAATACGACACATGGCTTTGTTTACTGCCAAGATTCGATTGTCTTCATTAGTGATATATACAGCTTCTGCACTATCTTCTAGAGTTATCGACATGAGCTCTTTCGGCAGCCCTTCAAAACCATTGCTTGAGCGAGTGCGACGTTTACCCCGTCTATCCATAGGGGTAAATTGAATCAAAATGACATCTTCATCTCTAAGCTTTACAGGGTAAAGGGTTACTTTGGTCGGCAGCTCGGTGCCTTGCTGGCTAATGTGTAGCCAGTTAAAAGCGACTATATTGCCTTTAGCGGCCTCGCGGAGCTTTTGTTGGCCGTACTCGACACTATTTCTACCTGATGATTGTATTCTAGGAGAGAAATCATAGGGCGTAGCATGGACAAAATTTTGTTCAACACTCTCGAAGTAACTTAAGGTTGCCTGGTTGGCAGCGAGAAAATGATATCCTTTTACGATAGCTAAGGCGGAGGGTGACTCTGCACTATCTAGTTGAATAAGTTGCTCGGAAAGAGAAGGGGTGGAAGATGTTAGGTGAGAGTATAACTCTGACCACTTTTGCATATTCATTTTTCCCTTTCCTTCATAACATTATTCTAATGGTCGGTACTGATTAAAAGTGAATAAATCTAGAGTTTTAGATACTTTGTTCTAGAAGCGTCAAAAATACCTTTATTTGACGCTTTGTACAAACTTGTTGTAACAATTTTTTGTATAAAATCTGTTTTTGATCATAAAAATGCTACGCATAAGCAAATTTATGTTTTTTACTTGCTTGTTTAATTGCTTGATTGGAGTCGGTGTTGCTTAAGTTAAGCGAATTGATGCTTGGTGATGTATTTTTATTACTCATCTATACCGCGGCCTTTCTCTGCCATTATATCAAAGTGAGGAATAGGTACTTTCGGTGTCTCGGGCAAAGGCGTTGCTTAATCAACTTTTAGTGAGCGGACCCACATGTAGAGCTTGTGATGTAACTTTTGTTAAATTAATGTGGTATGTCGTCAGGTGATTACGGTAATCTGAAATAGATTCAACAACCTTGAGGTGATAAGTGGGCCAATTCCGAAGCAAGCTTTTTCTGCCTATTGGTGGTGTTTTCATTGTTACTTTTTCACTAATGATGCTGCTGTCATATGCTGTTGCCTATTGGCGAGTGACTCTAGAAGTGGATTCAGATGCTGAACAGATGGTCAATTACGTTGAACATAAGCTTAACTACGCGATGCGTAATATGTATAAACTTGAGCAGCTACACTATGAGCTGTGTGATGATAAAGGTCGTGCAGAGTTAGAGCAGTTTTTACTGCATCATTTTAATGGTGGGCTATTTTTTGTTAGGAGCAATAAGGCTAAGAGATATACTTATTGCTCTGTGGTTGGTGAGATTGTTGTCGCGAAAAAAGATCGTAACTTCGAAAACCTAATTTTACTTGATGAAGTTAATCGCCAGTTTCCGCTTGCGGTACTCAATTATAACTGGAGAGAGCAGGACAGCCGCAGCCTGTTTCTTGGCTATATAGGCGAGAGGAATACTAGCGCTATTCGTATCACGCTTGATGATGGTTACGCTTTTTTTGATCCTGACTGTATAAAATGTCGACATGTCGAGATTAAGCTCAATAATGACAGTTTGGTTTACTCGATGGGGCAACCGTTACCCGACTTAATCACGACAATTCGAGTCGAAAGTAATCGCTACCCTTTTTATGTCGCCTCTCAGATAAACCGCAATCGTATCTTAGCTATGATGAAAAACGGCATGATATTCAGCTTGCCGGTATCATTGTTGGTGGCATTTTTATGTGCCTATTTATTTAAATTACTGCAAAGATCTGAGCGTTCGCTCAAGCAACGGCTAAAGCAAGCGATACGTCAGCGCGAGCTCGTTGCCTTCTACCAGCCTATTATGGATGCGTCGACAGGACATATAGTTGGAGCCGAAGCACTCGTTCGTTGGATAAGGCCAAATGGAGAGGTGATCTCTCCTGCTCGCTTT
This sequence comes from Shewanella sp. c952, assembly GCF_019654975.1. Taxonomy (GTDB): domain Bacteria; phylum Pseudomonadota; class Gammaproteobacteria; order Enterobacterales; family Shewanellaceae; genus Shewanella. The sequence continues at coordinate 7,658 of NZ_BPEW01000014.1, read as the reverse complement.
ATTGATGAGCTCGAACGTACTGCATTAATTAATCCGCTAACCATACAGATGCTCGAGCAGATCCCTGAAGATTTAAAGCTGATATTTGCAGGTGACAACGAATTCAGGTGCAGTTTAAACCTGGTTCCAGAGCAAGTTGAGCAAGAACATTTTTGTCGTCATGTAGAGCAGTTAGCGGCTTCTGGTTTTCCTACCCAGCAGATAGCAGTGGAAATTACGGAGCGCTTGCCTCTAAGAAATTTAGAAGTGGCGAATGAACATCTTGAGCGGTTGAAAGCGCTTGGGGTGATGATTGAGCTGGATGATGCGGGAACAGGTTATGGTGGAGCTTCATATCTGCAAGAGCTGAATATCGATATTCTAAAGATTGATAAGCTGTTTGTTGATACCTTGATCTTATCGCCTGATAACACACCGGTGTTAGATGCCTATATACAGATGGCTAAGACTTTAGAGATGGAAGTGATTGCTGAAGGCGTTGAGAAGCAGGAGCAATCTTTAGCGCTACTCGCTAGAGGCGTTCACCTACATCAAGGTTATTATTTCTCTAAACCTCTGCCCGCTGAAGAGTTCGTGCATTTTTGGTTATCAAAACAAAACTAACACCCTCTGCTTTTTTGGCCCTTTGCTGTAGAAGCTCGGCGGAAGCATGACTAAATAAGCCGATATTTAATGCAATTGGTATAAGGTAGTATTAGCTAGCTGTTTGATTGCTATTTAAGGAACGATGAGTGACTTTATCTAAAGTATTAATGACTATTCTCCTACCACTAGCTCTTGGGTTAAGCGCTGACTTACAGGCTAGTGACAAAAGCGACCCTGCGATGCTGGCTGATAAGGCCGAAGAAGCAAAGGCGCGTTCTTTGACAATCGAGCAAGAGCAGTTGAAAAAAGCGCGGGATGCAGCCAGTCAAAGTGCTGAGCATGAAAAAGAGATGCTCGCCAAAGAGAAACAGAGAGATTGGCAAACCGAACAGCGTGAAAAAGCTCAGTTGCAGTTCAATGAGCGAGAATCTAGAGAAGATAAATACTTAAGGGAAGCCAAAGAGGCGGCTAAACTAGAGCGGAAAATACCAAAACCTTTATAACTAATGTCTCTGAGGCTAATGGGAGAACTGCGTGGATCAGTGCCCTTTGTGTGGATGTACTAATTCGGAGCTGTTTGATAGAGACAAAGCTCGGTATTACCGGCGTTGTCAGACATGTCAGTTAGTTTTTGTTCCGCCAAAGTTTCATTTGAGTGTGGCTGATGAAAAGGCTATTTATAATTTTCATCAGAACAGTGCGGCTGACATGGGGTACAGGCAATTTCTTTCGCGGGCATTAGTACCGCTATTTTCACGACTCGCGAGCCAAGCTCAAGGACTAGACTTTGGCTGTGGTCCAGGGCCAACTATTAGCGTAATCGCTGCTGAATCTGGTATCCAGATCAGCAATTATGATCCTTATTATTGTAACAACATGGCGTTGCTGCAGCAGCAGTATGATTTTGTCACTACAACCGAAGTGATTGAGCATGTTGCCGATGCTTTGATGTTATTACAGAAGTTGGATAATTTGCTCAAGTCTGGGGCTACATTAGTGGTGATGACTAAACGAGTTATAGACAAAGCTGCGTTTACTCAATGGCACTATAAGAGAGACTTAACACATATCTGCTTTTACTCAGTAGAGACATTTAAGTGGATTGCAGCCGAGTATAATTGGGCATTAGAGATTATCGACACCGACGTGGTGTTTTTTACCAAACGGATTTAAACCTATTGCCGTTCTGCCGACTTTGATAAATGTATTTTGAAGCAGAGCGGCTATCAATCTATTGGAATTTAAATATGTTAAATAGAGTATCTCTCTTCAGTTGTTTTGTCGCTGTGTTGCTATTTAGTCACATGGTGCAGGCAAAACCTACGTACAACATAGAGTTTTTGAGTAAAACCGAAGCAACTCATTTACTGACATTGAATGATGACTTTGTTCAACGGGTGAGTCAGTTTGATATTGATGCCAGAATGAAACAAGACACGGCTCAGTCAAAGGCTGATTACCTTGGTTTTGTCGCGCAGCAAACTTTAGATTGGACACCGGAAGAACAACGGGTCATTAGCGATGCATTTAACAGTATTAGTGCTAAGTTAGCAGAGCTAAAAGTGAGTTTACCCGATCCGATTCAATTCATTAAAACCACTGGGTTGGAGGAGGGCGGAGCGGCTTATACCCGAGGCCAAGCAATTATCCTGCAAGCGCGGCAGTTGGCGAAAAAACAGGGGTTACCTAGGCTAATAGCTCATGAGCTACTGCATGTATATTCGCGTTTTAACCCTGAGATAAAGCAAGCGCTATATCAAGCCATAGGCTATCAATTTATTGGGGATATAGAATTTCCAGCCCACCTGACTAAGCAAAAGATTACTAATCCCGATGCGCCGGTAAATGACTTTGCGATACAAGTTAAATATAAAGGTGAGCTAGTGTGGGTTGTACCAATCCTATACTCAGACGTTGAGCAATATGATGTCAAAAAAGGCGGGGAGTTTTTTGATTATTTAACCTTTAAGTTTGTCATTGTTGGCTGGGGGGAACAGGCGAGTAAAGCAGATTACGACCCGCAGCAAGCAGAAATCATTGCAGTGCCTGATCTTAAAGGTTTCTTTAACCAAGTGGGACGTAATACCAACTATATTATTCACCCCGAAGAGATTGTTGCTGATAACTTTGCCCTATTAGTTACTGAAGAAACTGAACTTAAATCGCCCAAAATTCTTTTCAAGATAGAGCAAGTATTAATGGGTCAGTAACAATAGTGACTAGTTTTTTGGGTTTTGCAGTAGATGGTGCAAAATAACTTTTTGCACCATCACTTCAGCTTCCTCATGATTTGCCTCTAAGATCAAGCCATATTGGACCTGGTCTGCTTGCCCTTCAGCTTCTTGTTGGTTTTTCAAGGTGACTAAGGTGTCGACAGTGTCATTTTGTTCATCAAGACTAACTTGCAGTTTATATTGGCTATCAAGCTCAAAGCCTTCTATCTGCTCACCGACAAAAGCACCACCCTTTATCGATATATCACGTAGATCGCCATGAGAAACCACCGCATTGTTTGTCGTACAGATTAAGCTTGCTGTTACGTTGATAGGGATCCGAGAATGCTGCCTTAGCGCTACTGTTTGTAAAGCCTTAGGGTAATCAATGATAAGCCAACGGCCAACCACAGTAATGACTTTTTGAATACTACTTCTAAAGGCAAGAATATTGGCATCTTGCTCATCGCTGTTAACCACTCGCATGATTACGCTTTGCCGCTCTCTAATAAATGGAGTGGCAGCAGCCCAAGCTTTATCGTTGCCGTGAGCGAGAATAATGGAACGGCCTGAATCCACTCCAATGAGTTTACTGCGCAAGCGAATCGCTTGTGTTGGGGTCAGGATCTGCAGGTGCACTTCAGTACTGCAGGTCAAATTATCAAGCGCATTAAAATCATTTTCAGTTGGCATAGTCAGGCAGTAGCTTAAGAATTCCTTGATTCAAACTAGCATAAAACATTGCTGCTGTTGATATTTATAGAATATTTTTTAGTCTTATTGACAGCTTGGTGATTTGAACTGCAGAGTTAGAAAAACAGTAGCTCTCCCTGTTTTTATTCACAAAAGTATCGATATGTTTACCGAACGTTACAAATAAAAGAGAAGCAAATTTGATTTTCAACACGAATTGCTTTTTTATATCAGCTGAATTAGGTCATTTAGATAATAAAAACTGCTATTTGCAGTGATATTTTTTGTAATGACGATGACATAAGTGCTCAAACAAGGAGCGAATAATGAAGCGCTATACAAAGGCATTGTTACTGTCAGTGGGTATGCTATTTACAGCATCCGCCGTGCAGGCAACGGAAGCCAAAGATATTCAGAGTTTTACTCTGGATAACGGCATGAAAATAATGGTGTTAGAAGACAGCTCGATCCCTAACGCTAATATGTACCTATTCTGGAAAGTAGGCTCACGTAATGAGGTGCCAGGCATCACTGGTATATCGCACTTTTTTGAGCATATGATGTTTAATGGCGCTAAAAAATATGGCCCTAAAATGTTTGACCGCACCATGGAAGCGGCTGGTGGTGCAAACAATGCTTACACCACTGAAAATTTAACTGTTTATACAGATTGGTTTCCGGCCAATGCGATTGAAACCATTTTTGATTTAGAAGCAGATCGTATTGAGAATCTCGATATTAATCCTGAAATGGTTGAAAGTGAGCGTGGTGTGGTGGCTTCAGAGCGTCTCACAGGTCTTGAAAACTCTAACTGGCGCAACCTACAAGAAGAGCTAAAAGGCGCAGCATTTAGAGCGCATCCTTACAGCTGGTCAGTGATTGGCCACGAGTCAGATATTGCTGCTTGGACGTTAGATGATCTGGTCCAGTACCATAAAACTTATTACGCGCCTAATAATGCGGTTGTCGTGATTGCGGGCGATGTAAAGCTTGCTGAAGTGAAGCGTCTGGCAAACCAATATTTAGCACCTATTCCAGCGCAAGCCCCTCCTAGAGAAGTGAAAACCGTTGAGCCGTTGCAGAAAGGTGAGCGTAGAGTCTATGTTCAAAAAGCATCGGTGAGCACACCTAATGTCATGTTGGGTTACCATGTGCCAGCAACTTCAAATGCTGACTATTATGCGCTTGATCTGTTGTCGTCTATTTTAACTACAGGTAACAGCTCACGCATGTATCAAGGGTTAGTCGATAAGCAGGTGGCAATTGAAGTAGAAACCTATATGCCAATGTCATTCGACCCAAACCTATTTTACGTTATGGGTGTGGCTAATCCAGGTATTACTGCAGTCGAACTTGAGAAAGGTATGATCGCTGAGATTAACCGTATCGGTCGCGAAGGTGTCACTGAGCAAGAGTTGGAGAAGGTTAAAAACATCAAATTGATGGGCTTCTATCAAGCGATGGAAACAATTAATGGTAAGGCCAATACAGTAGGAACCTATGAACTGTTCTTTGGTAGTTACGATAAGTTGTTTAATGCTCCTCAAGAATACAACAAAGTAACGCCTGCGGATATTCAACGCGTGGCGCAAACTTATCTAAAACGTTCAAATCGAACTGTTGCTGTATTGGCTGCTACTGAGGAGGCTGACGAATGAAAACATTAATCAACAGAGTAACTAGATTGTCAGTTTCTGCGCCTTTGCTCGTGAGAACAAAGCAACTTGTTAGCGCAATGGCGATGGCAAGCGCGATAACACTTACGGGTTGTGCTGCCACTGACATGCAAAGCACTACCGTCGATACGGGCAGCTTTAGTGTGCCTGCGTATCAGCAATTAACACTTGATAACGGCCTGACTATTTATCTGATGCCACAAACTGAAGTGCCACTCATTACGGTCAATGCTACAGTCAGAGCTGGAGCGGTAAACGATACCACTTCGGGGGTGGCGCAAGTCACCGCTGCGAGTTTAATGCTGGGCGCAGCAGGTAAGACTAAGCTAGAGATAGAGCAAGAGGTAGACTTTCTCGGCGCTAGCCTTTCAAGCGGAGCAGGTAAAGAGGGTAGCTATTTAAGTGCTAACTTTATGGCGAAAGATGCTGACATCATGTTGCCACTGATCCAAAGTGTGTTGCTATCGCCAGACTTTGATGCTGCTGAGTTCGACAAGTTACGTCAACGAGAGATAGCGGGTTTAGGGCAATCGAAAGAGAGTCCAAGAGCTGTGATTAGCCGCTACTATGACAAACTCATTTTTGCTGACCATCCATATGGCAATGCGACATCGGGTAATAGCAAGTCATTGGCAGAATTGAATGTATCGCAGCTCCGAGCTTTTCATAAGAGTTACTATCAGCCATCGAACACAGCTATCAGTGTTGTCGGTGATTTCGATGCTGCGAAGATGAAGGCACAGTTACAGCAGTTGTTTGCCAACTGGAAAGACAGTGAAACCATTACTCCATTAAATCTTAAACAAGGTTTACCGAAGCTTGATGCTAACAAGGTGTTGTTAGTTGATAAAGGTGATGCAGTTGAAACCACCTTTTTAGTCGGCGGTATGGGGATTAGTCGCGACAACCCTGATTTTGTTGGTTTAACAGTGATCAACACCATCTTGGGTGGGCGTTTTACTTCATGGCTCAATGACGAGTTAAGGGTTAATGCGGGATTAACTTACGGTGCTCGTTCAGGCTTCAGTGCTTATTCTGCAGCTGGTACGTTTAGAATTAGCACCTTTACTAAGACTGCGACAACTAAAGAGACTATCGACCTAGCGCTTAAAACCTATGATCGTCTGTGGGAGCAAGGCTTAGATCAAAAGACTCTTGATTCAGCTAAAGCATACGTTAAAGGCCAGTTTCCACCTAAGTATGAAACGAGTGGCCAGCTAGCGGGCTTGATGTCTGATATGTACCTTTATGGCTTTGATGATGCGTTTATCAATGAGTTTCAAGCAAAGGTTGATGGCTTAACATTGCAAGAGTCAAAGCGTTTAATCGACAGTTACTTTCCGAAAGAAAACTTACAGTTCGTGATTATCGGTAATGCCGCCAAAATTGCACCAATTGCTAAGCAATACGGTAGCGTTAAGCAGGTCGACATTAAAGATGTGGGCTTTGGTGGTTAAGTAATAAGTAAATGGGTGAGTTTCGCTCATTGAGATAGCAAAAGCCGCGATAATTCGCGGCTTTTTGATAGAAGTTCAGAACGACATTGTTAATGTAATAGAACATTTTTTAGTATAGCTCTCATACAGTTTTAATACGATTACGTTCATTATCAATTTTCAGTGTTGCTATTAGATGCTTAAGGGGCAAATAGATCCATGTATGCGTTTCTTAAAAGGCACTATATTTTTTGAATTTTTGAGTCTAAAAGGCAGCGAAATAGATAATCCCATTTATACCTCTAGATTTAGTCGGTGAATAGAAGCGCAGTGGTTAGATTTTACTGTTGCCTTTTACCCCCCCGATCTTATGTACAGTTTTATTATATTAAGTCGTGAGTGTAGTTCGTAGGTTTAGAGCGTTAGAAAGCAACTTATGGAAAGTCATTCATGCTCTATCTCCTAATAGCGCGCCGTCGTGACTTATGCATGTACTTTGAATTGATAATTTACTCCTTTGTCCGCTTTGAGTCTTTTGTAAAGAAGAGGCATTGTTATGATTCGCGCAAGTTTTGGGTAATGAACTAAACTGATTATCCTTTAGAGTCGATACATAACATCTTTTTAAAGGCTTTAGCGACAATAAAATATCTATTTGTGGATAAATCTGGGGGTAAGTGGTGTGTATGGTGTGTCTTAGCTGTGACTTTTAAAAAAGGTTGTTTTAATTGATAAAAGCGCTTGCGCTCTGTCAGGATTTGCCTATAATGCGCATCCACTGACACGGCACAGCAGGCCAACTAACTAAACGAATGCTTAGGTAGTACGGGACTTGCAGCGGTGTTAGAGAGTTAAAAACCTTCGGGGATTTGATTCAGGTGACAAACGCTTTAAGGGCTTCGGGTAGTGCTTCTTTTCACGAGAGTGATTAAGAAATCATCGCTTGAAAAACTTCTTAAAATAAGCGCTTGACGCCGCCACTGGAGAGTGTAGAATACGCCTCCTCAAGCCAACGACCTAGCGTCTTCGGCGAAGTATGAAAGATGACTTCACGC